>CAWIAC010000012.1:0-15106 GCA_963833935.1 uncultured Actinomycetota bacterium
CGGCCGGGATTCGGGCGCTAATCACCAAGTCCCGCGATTATTGAGCGCACGGCCTGGCCTGGGTTGTCGCTCTTCCATGCGGAGTCCAGGACTGAGCTGTCAAAGTTCTCGACGCCGGGGACCGGTGTGGAGAGGTGGCGCCTCATCATCGCGATTCTGCGGGCGACCTCGTCGGGGTCCTCCCGACGACGGAACCACTCGAGATTCGCTTTGTCGATGGCGTCCTTTTCGGTAGAAGCCGCCACCGTCCACCCACCGCTGGCGAACCATGCCCGCCAGGAGCCGTCGCTGAATTCTTCGGTCTGCGGGTGGAATCGCCACACCCACCCCACCCGGGGATCATCGCGTTCGAACGCTATGGGGTTGCGCGGTGCGCGGCGCACCAACTCATCAGGGTTTTCGCCGCGTTCGATGGCTTGGTCGACGGCGCTGTCTTGCGCCTCCTGCTCCGTGTTACCGCTCACCGACCAGGCGCGGCTCGGTGACCAAGCACGCCAGGTACCGTCGCCGAGCTGTTCGGTTTCGATGAGGAATCGCCAGATGTGACGCATGTCCGAATCGCTCATCTATGCGACCCCTGACGTGTCGAAAGGTGAGAAAAAGGCATAGGGGCCTTTGCCTTCCTCGTACCCCTCACACCACCAATGATCTGGACGAGCACTCGGGTAACAATAGATCAAATTCGGGCCATCAGGGATCCCCTGCCCGTTGTGCGGGGGCGAGTCTTGCTGCAGGCTGTCCACCGGCTCAATCTCGTTGTGGGCCAGCTGCGCCGGTCGTCTTACGGTTTCGGCGGAGGCGGCAGCCTCAGCAAAGCCGACATCGCGTATTCCGCTGAGGGCACGGCTCACGCCGCAGGCGACTCGCTGATCGACAACGATGAGTTGCACTGCGCGCCCGCGGATTTCGGCGGCAAGTACATTCGCCTGTGCGTGTCGGGCGGCTGTTCCGCCAGTCAAGCGGTCCGTGACGGAAAGATCTTCTCCAACCTCAAATCCGGCTGCACGGGCCACTTCGACCGCGTATCGCGCTCTTGAACGAGCCGCTGACAAATCCGATGCCCCCTTGCGAGCGACCGTGGCGCCCTCTTGTAACTGGTCGACTAAACCGCTGACTTCAAGCTTGTTGGCGTAGGTCCGGGCGCGAAGAGCGTCGGCAGCCTCCCCCTTCCAGTCAGCCGACAGCGATTCCTGCCAGACCCGCGTGAATGCCTCGTACCACCGACCGGCAACGACTTCCCAGTACTCGGCCCCTTCAGTCAAGTGGTCGGTCGGCCACGCCAGCAGCTCCGACAAACCTGGCAATGCTGCGACACCCGACATGGCTATACGTCCCTCACCGGATCCACGACCGTGGAGAGCGAGGCCGCCGAATCAGATTCGTGGCCAGCAAACCGTGCATTGGCCGCAGCGACCTGAGCGGCCCCCTCCCGGAGTCGGGCGGCCAAGGCTGTTGTCCCTGCCGTGACGTCGCCATGGCCGACGTTCACCGCCGCGGCACTGGCCTGGCACGCCAAGCCCGACATCGCTTCGGGCTCGCGGCATGCGCTCAGATCGGCGGCCAAGCCCTGCCACCGCGCTGCCATGACCCGCACGGCTCCGGTGTCGACGTGAAGGTGATGTTCCATAGACCGAAGTGTAGGTAGCCCAGGGACTTTCACAAGTCACCCCGTTCGGCCCCACATTCCGTGGCGCTAAGACTTCTCCAGCGCTTGGGTGTGAGCGCTGGTGGAGCGCCCGAGGGCGGCCACTTCGGCGTCCATCCGCTCCAACTGAACGGCAGTATTTTTGTGGGCCAGAGATTCGCTGAAGGGCATGGACAACAACGGCTTCAGCCAACGGAACGCACCCACCCAGCCCGGGCAGTACACGCGTGTCTTGCGGCCCTCGATGCCGTCGACGAAGGCCTCGGCGCATTTGTCCACCGATGTCGTCTTGTTCAACGGCCACGGGAACTTCGACAGTTGCTCGCGGAACGTGGGCAGGTCGGCCTGGGTGTCGCGGACCAGCGCGGTGTCGATCCAGGACATGTGTGCCGAGCCGACGGCGACGCCCAGGTGCGCGACCTCGAGGCGAAGCGCGTTGGCCAGATGCTCGTTGCCGGCCTTGGACATATCGTAGGGCGCCATGCCGGGCGCCGCCGTGAACGCCGCGAGCGAGGAGACGATCAACACGTAGCCACGGCGGTCGATGATCGACGGCAAGGTGGCTCGCACCGTGTGGAAGACGCCAAGCAGGTTGACGTCCAGCACCCGCTTGACCGCGTCGGGATCCACCTTCAGCACCGAGCCGTAACTCGCGATCCCGGCGTTGGCAACGACGGTGTCGATCCCGCCGAACTTCTCGACGGCCGCCTCGGCTGCGGCCTGCATGGCGGCAAGGTCACGGACGTCGGCAACCACCGTCAGCACGTGATCGTCGCCGCCGAGTTCGGCCGACCTTGCTGCCAGAGCGGCCTCGTCCAGGTCGGTCAGGACCAGTTTGGCGCCCTTGGCGTGCAACCGGCGGGCCACCTCGGCCCCGACACCATGACCGCCGCCGGTGATGAATACGACTTGTGTGGGGGTACCGCCCGCTTGCGGGGGACTAACAGACGTCATGGCGGCAACCTACCCCCTAGCGCCGCGCTGCTGACAGGTCCACTCCCAGCAGCGCATCCACCGCCGTCGCGACCGCCCGCGGGGCGTCGGCGTCGTGGCCACCGTATTCCAGTGCATCGGTGGTCCAACCATCAAGTGCGGCGATCGCTTTGGGCGTGTCAAGGTCGTCGGCAAGGTAGCGGCGCACGCGGGCGATGACGTCGGCGGCACCCGGGCCGGCGGGCAAGATGGTCGCGGCGCCCCACCGTTGCAGCCGTTTTTCGGCTTCCTCCAGCACGTGGGGCCCCCAGTCGCGATCGGCCCGGTAGTGCCCGGCCAGCAGGCCCAGTCGGATGGCTGCCGGTTCGACACCTTGGGCACGCAAACCCGACACCAGAACCAGGTTGCCGCGGCTTTTGGACATCTTGTGCCCGTCCCAGCCGATCATGCCCGCGTGCACATAGTGCCGGGCGAATCGCCTTTCCCCGCTGGCAGATTCGGCGTGGGCGGCAGTGAACTCATGATGCGGGAAGATCAGATCGCTGCCACCGCCCTGGATGTCCAGGCCGCTGCCGATGCGGCTGAGCGCAATCGCGGCGCATTCGACGTGCCAGCCCGGTCGGCCCGGACCGAACGGCGACGGCCAATGCGGTTCTCCGAGCCGCGCGGCACGCCACAGCAGAGCGTCGAGTTGATCGGTCTTGCCCGGCCGGTCCGGGTCGCCACCGCGTTCGCTGAACAGCGCGAGCATGGTGTCGCGGTCGTAACCGGACTCGTAGCCGAACTGCGTTGTGGCGTCGGCGCGGAAGTACACATCGGGAAACTCGGTATCGTCGACGACATAGGCCGCCCCGGCGGCCAACATTTTCTCCACGAGCTCGACGACCTCGGATATCGCCTCAGTCGCCGCCACGTATTCGCGGGGCGGAAGTACCCGCAGTGCGGTCATGTCATCGCGATACAGCGCAACCTCACGGGCCGCCAGCTCGCGCCAGTCAAGACCATCGCGGTTGGCCCGCTCGAACAGAGGATCGTCGACGTCGGTGACATTTTGGACGTAGTGCACGTCGTGGCCGAGGTCCAGCCACAACCGGTGAATCAAGTCGAACGCCAGATAGGTGGCGGCGTGGCCGAGGTGAGTGGCGTCGTACGGCGTGATCCCGCAGACGTACATGGCGGCGGTTGGTCCCGCTGCGACCGGACGTACCTGTCGGTCGGAGCTGTCATAGAGCCGTAGCTCCGGGCCGCGTCCCGGCAGCGCTGGTAAGGATGCCGAAGGCCAGGACTGCATATCGTCGACTTTATGCGGCCGGCTCAGCTGGCCAACCGGATAGCACCCAGCAACAGGTCGGCGAGTTCGGCGCGACACATCAAGAAGTCGGGCAGATAGGGGTCGGGACGGTTGTAGATCATCTCCGAGCCGTCCAGCCGCGAGGCGTGCATGCCCGCCGCCAGAATCACCCCTGCCGGAGCAGCCGAATCCCACTCCCATTGCCCGCCGGCATGGATATAGGCATCGGCGTCGCCGCGCACCACCGACATCGCCTTGGCTCCGGCCGAACCGATCCGCACGAATTCCACATCCAGTTGCCGGGCCAGGTAATACAGCACGGCGGGCGGACGGTTGGAGCTGGCGGTGATCCGGATCGGCCCGGAATGCGTTGCCGTCGGCGCGCTGACGGTATCGCTGCGGTGCAGCTCCCCCATCGCGGGCAAGGCGACCGCGGCGTCGGTGATCGCACCGCCTGCGCCGCCGTGGCGCTGCCACAACGCCACGTGTACGGCCCAGTCGTCGCATCCCGGCACGGCGAATTCGCGTGTTCCGTCCAGCGGGTCGACGATCCAGACCCGGTCGGCCCGCAACCGGGCCAGGTCGTCGTAGGCCTCTTCGCTGAGCACCGCGTCGCCTGGGCGCTCGGCATGCAGCCGCTTCAGCAACAACGAATTGGCTTGGCTGTCGCCTTCATCGCCGAGCAGCCACGGGTGGTGGAAGCCGACGCGATCGCGCACCGCCAGCAACAGCTTGCCTGCCTCGTCGGCAAGGTCAGCGGCCAACGCCGCATCCGTGACTTCGGGGTTCATCGGAGTCAAGTATCGCCGACGCTCAGCGGTTTTCCGCGATCCAGCGATTGGTGAAGCGTTGTACTGCGCTGATCTCGTCGCCGAGTCGTCCGAGAATGAAGTTTTCGACCTGGCCGCCCACCAGCGGAATGTCCACCTGCACGGTGGTGCTGAACTCGAGTCGCGAACCACTGTCCATCGGGGCCAACCGCACCTGCCCGACCGCATCGACCGGCGCTCCGGGAACTGCCACCTCGATCCTGCCGCGCGCGTGGCCATCACCGGTAGGGCGCCACGACTCGGTGCGCGCCATCTCGAATTCGCCGGGCACCAACGCGGTGATCAGTTTCGGTAACCGGTGGGCGAACAGGCTGACCATCAGTGCCACGGTCACGACCCCGTCTGCGTCGACGGTCAACCCGTCCAGCGTGGCAGTGCCGTTGTCGAAGGCGGCCAGCCGCGCTTTCCAGTACTGCCGGTCACCGAACGCCGCAAGTATGTGTTCGACTCCGGCCGGCGACTCCACCGACAAGGCGAATGAACGCGGCATAGCACCGGAGGTTACGTCAGAAAGCTGGCCAGGGAATCGGACGGTGCCGGTCCGGGCCGGGCATGACCGGATGCTTCAGCAGCACGCTCGCACGCAGGCGCAGAGCTGCGAGCTCGGCGCGGGTGATCTGCTCGGCCAGGACCTCCCCCAACGAGCCGGCCAACGAGTCGACCAGGCACGACACTCTCTCCAGCATGTTGTCGTCGAGCCGCTTGCCGGCCCATCCCCACAGCACCGTGCGCAGCTTGTTCTCGACGTGCAGGCACAGCCCGTGATCGACACCGTAAACCTCGCCGTCGACACCTCGCAGTACGTGGCCGCCTTTGCGGTCGGCGTTGTTGACCAGCACGTCGAACACCGCCATCCGCCACAGACGAAGGTCGTCGGCGTGAACCAGCGAGACCGGCTCGCCGGCATAGTCATAGGCCCGCAGCACGGGCAGATAGCCGGGCGGCAACCGATCAGCGGGAACGAGGTCGACCAGATCAAGTTCAGGCCCCGGGTCTGAATCAGGAGCGTCACCGGGCTGATCCACCCACAACTGCAGCATGCCCGGACCGGCAGGTCCGTGCCGAATGATGGTGTAGGGCACAATGTTCCAACCCAAATGTGTCGACACCAGATACGCGCTGAGTTCGCGCCCGGCCAGGGTGCCGTCGGGAAAGTCCCATAGCGGCTGCTCACCGGACACCGGTTTGTAGACACAGTGCGCGGCGTGGTCGTCCAGCGTTGCCTCGCACAGGAAGGTCGCGTTGCTCGCCGACCGGATGCGTCCCAGGACCGTCAGCTCACCGCGCCGCAGGACCTCGCGATTGTCAGGGCTCTGCGTCATCGTCAGGCCCGAGCAGCGCGCTGCGCCGGTAGCCGTTGCTCCGTGCGCAGATGTGCCCCTCGGCTTCCAGGGGCTCGTCGCACAACGGGCACGGCGGGCGGCCCGCGGATATGACCCGGTTGGACCGACTGGCGAACTCTCGCGCCGACTCCGGCGTCAGGAAGACCCGCACGGCGTCAGGACCTTCGTCGGTGTCGTCAAGCACCACGGACGCGTCGAACTCGGTGTCGCTGACGGCCAGCAGTTCGACGACCACGGTCTGTGCTTCGGAATCCCAGCCCAAACCCATGGTGCCGACCCGAAATTCCGCGTCGACCGGCGTGATCAACGGGCTGAGGTCTTCGACGTCGGCGGTCTCCGGCGGGACGGGCGTACCGAACCGGCGGTTGACCTCCAGCAGCAGCGCGTCGATGCGCTCGGCGAGCACCGCCACTTGTTGCTTTTCCAAGACCACCGACACCACCCGGGCGTCGTGCACCGCCTGCAGATAAAACGTCCTATTTCCGGGCTGGCCAACGGTCCCGGCGACGAATCGGTCGGGTGAGCGGAAAACGTGGATCGCGCGAGACATAGCAATTCCAAAATACCGGCAGTTGCTGCGGAGTCGTAAATCCTGCGCCTCGACTCGCTTCGGGGTCAACTAGTCGGTGGAGCCGCCGACGACGGCATCGTCGGGCGGCGTGTCACCGTTGGTTGCCGGAGCAGGCGTCAACGCGCTCGTCAGCCGCTCGCCGGTGTGGTTGACGTGCAGCACGAACGGCCGAAGCTTGGTGTAACGGATCACACTGATCGATGCGGGGTCGACGGAGACCCGCTGGAAGCCATCCAGATGTACGCCGAGCGCGTCGGCGACAACCGCCTTGATGACGTCGCCGTGACTGCACGCCACCCACAGCACGTCGCCGCCGTGCTGCTCGGCCAGCCGCGCGTCATGCTCACGCACCGCCGCAACGGCGCGGGTCTGCACCTCGGCCAATCCCTCGCCGCCGGGGAACACCGCCGCGCTGGGATGCGCTTGGACCACCGCCCACAGCGGCTCCTTGAGCAGGTCGCCGAGTTTGCGGCCCGTCCATTCGCCGTAGTCGACCTCGGCCAACCGGTCGTCGACGCTCGGCTCTATGCCCAATGCGGCGGAGAGCGGCTCGATGGTGCGTCGACACCGCAGCTGTGGTGAGCGCACCACCGCCCGGATCGGTAGCTCACCGATGCGATCGACCAGCGCCGCGGCTTGCTGACGGCCTTTGTCGTCGAGGTCGACGCCCTCGGAGCGACCAGCCAGCACGTGCGCGGTATTGGACGTGGACCGGCCGTGCCGCAACAACAAGACGGTCATACCGCGCTCACCGCCCCTGTTGCCAGCAGGATCAGCACTGCGGTACCGGCCAGCACCCGGTAAGCGACAAACCAATACATGCCGTGGTGCACCAGAAACCGCAGAAACCACGCCACGGCAGCAAGGCCGACCACGAACGCGATCACGGTCGCCACCAGCAGCTGCGGGCCCGTGGCGCTCATGCCCTCCAGCACCGGATGGAAGGCGTCCGGCAGCGAGAACAACCCCGAGGCGAATACCGCTGGAATGGCCAGCAAGAATCCGAACCGAGCGGCCAACTCGCGCTCGAGACCGAGAAAGAGCCCGGCACTGATGGTGGAGCCCGATCGGGAGACCCCGGGCACCAGCGCGAGCGTCTGGGCGATGCCGACGACGACTGCATCCCGCCAGTTCAGCTTGTCGGCCCCGCGGCTTTGCCGACCGAAATGCTCAGCCAGGGCGATCACCGCGGAAAACGCCACCAGCGCCGTCGCGATCACCCACAAATTACGCACGCCCGAGCGGATCTCGTCTTTGAAGAACAGACCCAGGAGACAGATCGGGATGGTCCCGATGATCACGTACCAACCCATGCGGTAGTCGGCGGTGCGATGCGCGGCGACCACCAGGCCGTTGAACCAGGCCTTGACGATCCGCACGATGTCTCGCGCGAAGTACACCAGCACCGCGGCTTCGGTGCCCAATTGCGTTACGGCAGTGAACGACGCACCGGCATCCCCGGCAAAGAAGACGCGCGACACGATCGCCAGGTGGCCCGACGAAGACACCGGCAGGAACTCGGTCAGACCTTGCACGATGGCCAACACCACGACCTGCCACCAAGACATCGCCGGCGCCGCAGTCACGACGACGACCGTACCGGGTGCCCGCCTCGGCTGTGCCGGACAGCCCCGCGGTCGGATCTAGGTGGACGATTCGGCGAGGGCAACCGCGTCACGCACGGTCGCGGCCAGGCTGCGCTCGTCGGTGATGTCGACGCCGACGACGTTGCGCCGAATCGTGGCGACCACGTCTTCGCGCTGGGGAACCGGGCCTCGCAGCCGGGGCCGGTACACCTCGACAACCAGCCACCGACCCTCGATGCAAAAAGCGAAACTCCGCCCGTCGCCGACCTGCCCGAAACCGCTGGCCAGGACCTTGGCGGAGAAGACTCCCAGCCACATATCCTCGATAGCAAACTCGTCGTCTGAGGATTGGCTGTCTTCGGCGACGCTCATGAGGCGACCATACCTCGGTGCCCGTGCCCGGCAACCGCAATGGGCCTGGGCCATACCCGACAATGTTCCCTAGGATCGAACACCACGCGGACTACACCTTCTATTCCCGGGCTGCCCCCTGAAAGCTATACCCGGGCTGCCCCCCTGAAAGTATCTGAGAGTTACCCTGTGCCAGCACATCGCAAACACGGTGCGTACGTGTCCCGGCTAACAGCCATTGGCCTGCTGTTTTCCTTGTCACTGGCGGCCGGGTGTTCGGCGAACAACCGCGACCACACCCCGCCGGCGATGGCAGCGGCCCAGCCGGCGCAATCCCCGCCGCTGTCGCAGGCCCCAGCCGGTACGGTCCGTCCGCTGGACGGTCGACCACACGCCGCGATATTCGACCGCCGTACCGCGCAGTTGGTGATCGTGACGCCCGGGTCAACCCCCTCGGCACCTGCCAGCGTCACCCTGTTGGGCCCTCAGCAAACATCTCAGCGCGTCGTCGATTTGCCCGGCCCGGCGACCGGACTGACCGGCGACAACCACGGCACCGCGTATCTGTCCACCCGCGGCGGCTACCTCGTGGTCGACCTGTCGGCCGGGCGGGCCGTCCGGGTCAGCGTCAGCGATACGGCAAACGTCGAGTTCAGCGCGATCACCCGGCCATCCGACGGCACGCTGGTGTTGGGTAGCGCCGACGGAACGTTGTACACGGTCACACCCGGCGCGCCGGACGCACGCCGGACACGGGTCCATGCGCACATCGATTCCCTTGCAGCACAAGGCAACACCATCGCGGTGTTGGATCGCGGGCAGACGTCGGTCACCACGGTCGGCACCGACGGCAAAGTCGGGCAGTCGCTACGAGCCGGCCTGGGCGCGACCACCATGGTGACCGATCCGGCAGGCCGGCTGCTGGTGACCGACACCCGCGGCGGTCAGCTGCTGGCGTTCGGAGTCGATCCGCTGATCCTGCGTCAGGCCTACCCGGTGGCGCAGTCTCCCTACGGCGTGGTCGGATCCCGTGAGCTGGCCTGGGTGTCGCAGACTTCGGCAAATTTCGTCATTGGTTACGATCTGTCGACCGGAATACCACTGGAAAAGGTACGGTACCCAACCGTGCGGCAACCCGACACGCTTGCGTTCGACGATGCCGCGGGCACGTTGTATGTGGTTTCCGGCGACGGCGGAGGTCTTCAGGTCATCGAACACGCAGCGACGGGCCGGCCTTGACGGCGGCGCGACATGGCCGCATGCCGGCGGGTTGGGACACCGAGTTGTCCGACGACTACGAGTGGGTGCCGTTGCGTCTTCCGCCCGAGGTGACCAGGCTCAGCGCCTCGACCCGACTGTCCATCGAAGCGGAGTACCGCGGCTGGGAATTGACCCGGGTGCGGCTTTACACCGACGGCAGCAGGCGGGTATTGTTGCGCCGCAAGAAGTCTCGTGCCAACGGTCTTAACAGCGCCCGGCCTGATCAACCGGATCTGTGACGGCAGGCCCGCCGCGTGACGAGCGTCCCGCGATGTACGAAAAGCTCCGCGGCCTGCTGTTCCTGGTGCCCGCCGAACGTATCCACCGGCTGGCGTTCGCGACGCTGCGCGGCGCCACCGCGGCCGCGCCGCTCCGACGGCAACTGAGCCGCCGGCTGGCGCCGATTGACCCGGTGCTGGCCAGCACCGTGTTCGGGGTGCACTTCCCCGGGCCGCTGGGCCTGGCCGCCGGCTTCGACAAAGACGGCACCGGGCTCCATGCTTGGGGCGCGCTGGGTTTCGGCTACGCCGAGGTCGGGACCGTTACCGCGCACCCGCAGCCTGGCAACCCGGCCCCGCGGCTTTTCCGGCTGCCCGCCGACCGCGCCCTGCTCAACCGGATGGGTTTCAACAACCACGGCGCCGCCGAACTGGCCCACCGGTTGGCCCGCCACCGGCCCGACGTACCTATCGGGGTCAACATCGGCAAGACGAAGACGACGGCGCCCGAGGACGCCGCGGACGACTACCGGGCCAGTGCCCGGCTGGTCGGGTCGCGGGCCGCTTACCTGGTGGTCAATGTGAGCTCGCCGAACACCCCGGGGCTTCGCGATCTGCAGGGAATCGAGTCGCTGCGCGGCATCTTGTCCGCGGTGCTGGCCGAGACCTCGGCGCCGGTTCTGGTGAAGATCGCGCCCGACCTGGCCGACACCGACATCGACGACATCGCGGACCTGGCAGTCGAACTCGGCCTGGCTGGCATCGTCGCCACGAACACCACGGTGTCGCGTGACGGGTTGAACACGCCGGACGTCGACCGACTGGGCAGCGGCGGCATCTCCGGGCCGCCGCTGGCGCGCCGAGCCGGCGAGGTGTTGCGACGGCTCTACGGCCGCGTCGGTGACCGGCTCGCGCTGATCAGCGTCGGCGGCATCGAGACCGTCGACGACGCGTGGGACCGGATCACCGCCGGAGCCTCGTTGCTGCAGGGCTACACCGGCTTCATCTACGGGGGAGGCCTGTGGGCCAAACACATTCACGACGGCCTCGCTGCTCGGCTGCGCGATGGCGGATTCACGTCGCTGAGTGACGCCGTCGGCTCGGCAACACCTCGGCCTGGCAGCCCGCCCAGCTGAGCTCAGTGCTCCGAACGCCCGGCGTTAGCCAGATGACCGGCGACGAACTCGCTAGTCAAACGGTGCCAATCCCGCCATCGACGGACCATGTGATGACCGACACCCTCGAGGCCTACCCATTCGGCATCGAGCCCGCGCTGGCGAGCCCGACTGGCTCCGGCATGTGAGCTGGCCGGGTCGGTCGTGATATCCGCGGTGCCGTGCACGACCAGCAGCCGTGTGCGCGTGGGGATCAGGTCACCGTCCTGGGCTTCCCACCACGGCGCCAGCGCCACCACCGCTCCGACGCCCCCACCCGCGGCCAGGTGTGCCGCGACACGCCCACCCATGGAATGTCCAACCAGCACAATTCTTTCCGGTTCGAACCTGTGCTGGATACCGTCAAGAACTTGCCTGGCGTCGGCCACCGGATCCATCCGGGGGCTGTTCCATCCGCGCAGCCGGTATCGCACCTGTCGCACTTCTACCCCGGACCCCAGTCGGCGCCGCAATGCGCGCGCGACGAAGGCCATGCGAACGTTCGCCAGCTGCCATCGTGAGGACGCCTGCTCGCTGCGCACCCGGCCGCCCGGCAGCACCACCACACACCCGCGCATTGCGCTGTCTGAGACCACGCCTGTTATTCGGAGCTGACGACAGGTCGGCAACGGCGCCGGCGCACTACTTCTGTTCGTAGATTCCGTGGATCACAGCCCGCGCGATCGCGTGCTGAAACAGGTTGAAGCCCAGGAACGCCGGGCTGGCATCCTCGCTCAGGTCGAGCTTGTCGACGTCGACCGCGTGCACGGCGACATAGTAGCGGTGCGGTCCGTGTCCCGGCGGCGGCGCGGCGCCGATGTAGCGACGGGCGCCGGCGTCGTTGACGAGGGTCACGGCGTCCCCCGGCAGGTTGCTGCCGTCGCCCACGCCGGCGGCCAACTCGGTTACCGAGACGGGCAGGTTGGCCACCGCCCAGTGCCAGAAGCCCGACCCCGTCGGGGCGTCGGGGTCATAGACGGTCACCGCGAAACTGCGTGTCTCGTCCGGAAATCCCGACCACGACAGTTGCGGGCTGACGTCCTCGCCGCCGGCGCCCATGATCCCGCTGACTTGCGGCGTCGCCAACGTCTGCCCGTCGGTGATCGACGCCGATTCCAGGTGAAACGATGGCAGCGCGGGCAGTGCGGCGTAAGGGTCGGGCGGTGTGGTCATGGTCGATCCCCTCTCGTGTGCGACTAGCAGTGCGTCAAGAAGTGTGCCAGCACCTCGGTGCCGAACCTCAATGCGTCGACGGGTACCCGTTCATCGATGCCGTGGAACAACGCCGAGAAATCCAGATCGGGCGGCAGCCGCAGCGGGGCAAAGCCGAAGCAGCGAATACCCAAGCGCGCAAACGCTTTCGCGTCGGTCCCGCCGGACAGCATGTAGGGCACCGTCCGGGCGTCGGGATCGACGGCAAGCAGCGCCGAGTTCATCATGTCGACCAGGTCACCGTCGAACGTGGTCTCGTATGACGGCAGGCTGCTGATCCATTCGCGGGTGACGTCGGGGCCGATCAACTTGTCGACCTCGGCCTCGAACGCCGCCAGCCGCCCGGGAAGTATCCGGCAGTCCAGCACGGCCTCGGCTGTCGCCGGTACGACGTTGGTTTTGTAGCCGGCCTTGAGCATCGTGGGGTTGGCGGTGTCGCGCAGCGTGGCCTTGACGATGCGGGCAATCGGTCCGAGCTTGTCGAC
Organism: uncultured Actinomycetota bacterium; assembly: GCA_963833935.1. Taxonomy (GTDB): domain Bacteria; phylum Actinomycetota; class Actinomycetes; order Mycobacteriales; family Mycobacteriaceae; genus Mycobacterium. Next base: position 12,880 of record CAWIAC010000012.1, read on the forward strand.
GGCGCCGTCCAGGTCTGGCGAATCGGTATCGAAGGTGTATCCGGTTTCTTCGCCGACAGCCGTCAGGAATTGCACGACGGCGTCGGTCGCCACCAGCGGGAAGCGGTGCCGGCCCAGCCGCGCGACCGCCTCGGCGATCGCGGTGACCGCGTTATGGTCATGGACCATCGAGCCGTGTCCTGGCCGGCCGCGGGCCGTCAACCGCATCCAGTGCATGCTCTTTTCCGCGGTCTCGATGAGGTAGAGCCGACGTTGGCCACCGTCGCGGCGCGGCACCGTCAACGAGAACCCACCGACCTCTCCTATCGCCTCCGTGACGCCGTCGAACAGGTCGGGCCGGTTGTCCACCAACCAATGCGATCCGTACTTGCCGCCGTTTTCTTCGTCGGCGAGGAACGCGAACACCAGGTCGCGCGGCGGCACCACACCGGCCCGGCGGAATTGCCGCGCCGTCACGATCATCATGCCGACCATGTCTTTCATGTCGACTGCGCCGCGCCCCCACACGTAGCCGTCCTCGATCGCGCCGGAGAACGGGTGCACGCTCCACTCGGCCGGTTCCGCGGGCACCACGTCGAGATGGCCGTGGATCAGCAGCGCGCCGCGCGAGCTGTCCGCGCCCGTCAGGCGGGCGAACACATTGCCGCGACCGGGCGCTCCGGACTCCAGATACTCGACCTGGTAGCCGACGTCGTCCAATTGAGCGGCCACCCAGTGGGCACATTCGGCCTCGCCCTTGGTGGTGTCGAGCTCACCGGTGTTGGTGGTGTCGAACCGGATCAGCCTGCTGACAACGTCCACCACGTCGTCCATCGGAGTCTCGGTCGGCACGGTCACAGTCACCTTTCCTACCACTGACGTCGCTACGGCCGCGCGGCGCTCATACCCCAACCCGTCCCGTTTGGGTGCGAGCAGGCAATCCGATAGCCTTAGCTGCCAATTGATTGGTCCGAGTGGCGGAATGGCAGACGCGCTAGCTTGAGGTGCTAGTGCCCTATTAATGGGCGTGGGGGTTCAAGTCCCCCCTCGGACACATCCGGCGACACGACTCAGGTCGGCCGTCGCCTTGACCCGTCGCAGATAGGGATCGTAGTCAAGACGCAAACCTAGGCTTGCGTACACCTGTGCGCGTTCCGCCCCGGTTGCCTCACCAAGTACGGCCGACAGCCCGCCCAACTCCTCGACCAATTCGCTGATCTGCGCGGCAGACATGGCGCGGGGTCTTTCGGCTCGCTCAAGGCGGACCTTCAGCTCGTCGCGCTCGGCGGTGCGGCGAAGCAATGCAGCGGTCAAGTCCTCGACGGCCACACCAGACTCCAGGGCGGTAACTAGGGCAGCAAGCTTGCCATTCGCCTCGCTGAGCTGGCGCTGCAGTGCGGCGTACCCAGTTCCTGCTACCGGGTCCGCGTCCTGCCCGCGTGCCAGGTCTTCCGGATCGGCCAGGGTGGCGATCCATTCGTCGAGTCGTGCTGTCACCTCGTCTTCACGGAGGTAGACGGTGCGCGGGTGATCGCTGAGGTCTGCAGGTACAGAACGCGACTTACCTAGCTCACAGCGGTACAGGATGCGGGTCGTTCGCTTCCCGACGCGGGCGGCGCCCTGCATCCGCCGTCCACATGCGGCGCAGAACAGCAGCCCACGCAGCGCATACGGCACCGTCGATTCTCTGCTGCAGACGAGACCGGGACCCCGCCGCGCCTGTGTCCGAAGACGAACGGCCTGAGCCAAATCGTCAGGGATCAGCGCCTCGTGGCCGCGGCGGTCCGGTGCGATCCAGTCGGTCTGATTACGCCACCGCATGCGTGTCTCGTACCCTGCGGCGACATCGTCAGGGTTGACGAAGACCTCGTATTTCTCCTGCTTGCCCCAAACGCGGATACCTAGATATGTCGGGTTGTCGAGTATGGCGCGGATCGCCGAATGCGACCATCCGCGCGGGTCACGGTGACGATTCCGCGCCGGGTCATACTCGCTCGGTGACGGCACACCATCGTCGGTGAGCTGTTGCGCGATGTAGCGCAGGCCCGCGCCGTCGGCATACATGCGGTACATCCGCTCGACCACTGAAGATGTCGCAGGGTCGGGTTCGAGGCGGTGAAGCCGCTGCCCAAGATTTGCCTTGGCAGGGTTCGGGTGGGGGCCGGCATCGACGAGCCGATAACCGTACGGTGGTCGACCACCGAGATATCGGTTCGTGTCTTGCGCGAGTGCTGACATCGCCGTACGG
>CAWIAC010000013.1:0-138616 GCA_963833935.1 uncultured Actinomycetota bacterium
CGAAAAGCACCTTCGCCGAATCGGTTTCCTGCTTGGCCCTGGTCCGGTAGGCGGCCAGCACCGCTCGGTCGGCCTCGGTGTTGATCGGATAGTAGGGCTCGTCGTCGTTCTCGGCGAAGCGGGAGAACTCCCGCATGATCACCGTTTTGTCGGTCGGGTATTCCCGCTCCGGGTGGAAATGCCGGAACTCGTGGATGCGGGTATAGGGCACTTCGGGGTCGTTGTAGTTCATCACCGGTGTGCCCTGGAAATCGCCGGTCGGCAACACTTCCAACTCGAAATCCAAAGTCCGCCAGCCTAACTGGCCGTCCGCATAGTCGAAGTAGCGGTCCAGCGGACCGGTGTACACCACCGGGGCGTCCGGGCTGGCCGCGCGCAGCTCGTCGCGGACGTCGAACCAGTCGGTGTTCAGCCTGACCTCGATGCGGCCGTCGGCGGCCATGTTCTCCAACCACGCGGTGTACCCGTCGACGGGCAGCCCCTCGTAGGTGTCGTTGAAGTAGCGATTGTCGAAGGTGTAGCGCACCGGCAGCCGGGTGATGTTGGCCGCGGGCAGCTCCTTGGGGTCGGTCTGCCACTGCTTGGCGGTGTAACCCTTGACGAACGCCTCGTACAGCGGGCGACCGATCAGCGAGATCGCCTTCTCTTCGAGGTTCTGCGCGTCAGCGGTGTCGATCTCGGCGGCCTGCTCGGCGATCAGCGCCTTGGCCTCGTCGGGCGTGAAGTACCGGCCGAAGAACTGCGACACCAGGCCCAAGCCCATCGGGAATTGGTATGCCTGCCCGTCATGCATGGCGAAAACGCGGTGCTGGTAGCCGGTGAAGTCGGTGAACTGCCGCGCGTAATCCCACACCCGCTTGTTGGAGGTGTGGAAGAGATGCGCACCGTATTTATGCACCTCGATACCGGTCTGCGGCTCGGCCTCGGAGTAGGCGTTTCCGCCGATATGCGGGCGCCTTTCAACGACGAGCACCCGCTTGTCCAGCTGAGTGGCCACGCGCTCGGCAATCGTCAGACCGAAGAATCCGGAACCGACGACATAGAGGTCAAAGCGACCGGACAGAGAAGTCATCGGTTGCCTAGGGTATCCGACTGCGCGAGCGCAGCCCGCTTGGCGGCGGCGTTGCGCTCGGGTCTTCTTCGCCCGATGCTGGAATACCGGCGCCGCGGGTAGCGGTAGAGCGAATTTTGGTGACGAAGGTCGCGATTGGCTCACGATTCGATCTCGTCACTCCAGTCACATCAATCACGTCAGTACCATCGGCCATGTGTCCTGAGAACGACCGAGCAGGCGCCGTGGCCGCCCAGACCGGCGGGCACGAGACCGAGTACCGCATAGTCCAGATTGAGGAGACTTCCGTGCCGAACCGACGTCGACGCAGGCTCTCGACAGCCACGAGCGCAGTCGCCGCTCTGGCGGTCGCGAGTCCTTTCGCTTTCGTTGCCCTCAGCAACTTGTCAGCCGACATCAAGCCCGCACCCCAGCACCGCGAGTTCGTCCGGGCGGCCGAGATGACCGACCTGCCCGGCGAGTTGATCGGCGCCCTGACGCAGGGGTTGTCCCAGTTCGGGGTGACCCTTCCGCCCGTGCCGAGCCTCACCGGTGCCACCAGCTCCAACAGCCTGTCGTCACCGGGCCTGGGATTGACCAGCCCCAGTTTGACCTCACCGGGCTTGACCTCACCCGGCCTGACCAGCCCCGGTCTGACCTCGCCGGGTCTGACCACCCCGGGCCTCACTCCGGGTGCAACGCCGGGCCTCACTCCGGGTGCAACGCCGGGCCTCACTCCGGGTGCAACGCCGGGCCTGACCCCCGGGCTGACCGATCCCTCGCTGGCCACCCCCGGCCTCACACCAGGGCTGACCAGCCCGACGGGCTTCGGTCCGGCCGGTGCCGGCGGGCTGTCGAACCCGAGCGAACTTCCCATCAGCGACCCGATCGGCTTGGACCCCGGCGCCGGCGGCACCTACCCGATCCTCGGCGACCCGTCGCTGGGTGCGGCGCCGTCGGGCGGAAGCGGCGGGCTGGTCAGCGACATGATGAGCGCAGCCAACCAGCTGGGCGCCGGCCAGGCCATTGACTTGCTCAAGGGCATGATCATGCCGGGGCTGACGCAAGCGGCGCACGGCGCGGTGGCTCCGGCCCCTCCGCCGCCTGTCCCGGCACCGCCCATCCCCTGATCTCGGCGGCAGCTGAACGACGGCTATTCGAGGCCCATCGGACCCGTCACCCAAAACGGCACCGCAGAATTGCGGCCTCGGTCTGACCAAGCCGGTCTGACCGGGGTCGCCCAGAGGCTGCGGTGCCGTGCCGCGCCGATTCACTTTGTTCACTTAACCAGCGTGTCGGAACATTTGCACCATTAGGCACATACGTAACATCGGATGGTGCCGTCCCGCCGTCCCGCGCCGACGCTGCTGTTCACCGCGATCGCAGCGACCGCCGTGATCCTGCCGTGGGCGACCGGGCCGGCCACCGGACACCAGGATCAGCAGGCCCGCCCCGGTGATACCCAGCTTGCCCGGCAGCCGCTGATCGGACTCGGCGGCGGCGTCACGGTCCGCGAAATCAGCCAAGCCACAACGTTTTCCATGGTGGCGCTGACGGGCGGAGACCTCACCGGCACCACCGCCCGGGTCCGCGCCCGGCACGCCGACGGCTCGTGGGGCCCGTGGTATCAGACCGAGACCCTGCTGAGCTCCGGCGGCCGCGACTCGACACCGGGTCCGCACGGCACCGATCCGGTGTTCGTCGGCAAGACCACCACCGTCCAGATCGCAGTCCGCCGCCCGCCCGGTGCACCGCGGACTGCACCGCCCAACGCAACGCCGGCCGCCGACCTGGGCTACATCCCGGCAACCACGGAACAACCGCTGGCGCAGAACATCTCGGCGATCCTGATCTCGCCGCCGCAGGCACCGGCGGACACCCAGTGGTCACCGCCCACCGCCGTCATCGCGGCCGGTCAGCCGCCCACCATCATCCCTCGCGCGCGGTGGGGCGCCGACGAAGCCGTGCGCTGCGGCAACCGGCCGTTCGACCAGCCCATCCGCGCCGCGGTCGTCCATCACACCGCCGAGAGCAACGACTACCAGCCGCAGGACTCGGCCGCGATCGTCGCGTCGATCTACGCGTATCACACCCAGATCCTGGGCTGGTGCGACATCGCGTACAACGCACTGGTCGACAAGTACGGCCAGGTGTTCGAGGGCCGGGCCGGCGCGTTGACCGGCCCGGTGCAGGGCGACCACACCGGCGGCTTCAACCGCGACAGCTGGGGTGTGGCGATGATCGGCAACTTCGACGACGTGGCGCCGACCCCGATCCAGCTGCATAACCTCGGCCGGCTGCTCGGCTGGCGGCTAAGACTGGACCACGTCGACCCCAGGGGCACAGTCGCATTGGCCTCGGCTGGCGGCCCTAACACCAACTATCCCGTCGACGCCGTCGCGACGCTGCCGACCATCTTCAGCCACCGCGACGTCGGCGCCACCGACTGCCCGGGCAGTGTCGCGTATGGACTGCTGGACGAGATTCGCGATACTGCAGCCCATTTCAGCGGCCCGCCCAGACCCGAGGATCTGGCAATGTCGCTGCAGGGCGGAGCTATCTATGACCGCTGGCAGGCGATCGGCGGCGTGAACAGCGCGCTGGGCGCGCCGACATCACCCGAGGCGACCGGTGCGGACGCGGCGCGCTACGCCAACTTCGAGAACGGTGCGATGTACTGGTCCCCAGACACCGGCCCGCAGCCGGTTACCGGAGCCATCTACGACGCCTGGGCCTCGCTCGGCTACGAGCGGGGGGCCCTGGGGTTGCCGACGAGCGCCGAATTCCAAGAGCCGCAATGGGTGAAGCAGAACTTCCAGCACGGCACGTTGAATTTCGACCGGCTCAGCGGCCGGGTCAGCCGGGTCGTCGACGGCGTCGTCGAGGAACTGCCGCCGCCGGCCGCAAGCGGACCACCGGTTCAGCTCGAGCGGTTCTCACCCGTGCATCCGGCGGTGTGAGCTTGCCCCGCTGAACCCGATCGCCCTGCTAAAGCCACAAACGTTCCAGTACTCGCGCCACGCCGTCGTCGGTGTTGGATGTGGTGACCTCATCGGCCGCCGCGATCGCCTCCGGGTGCGCGTTACCCATCGCCACCCCGTGTCCGGCGCTCAGCAGCATCGGCACGTCATTGGGCATGTCACCGAAAGCGATGACCTGGTCGTCGGTAATGCCGAGCGGCCGCGCGACTTCGGCGATACCGGTGGCTTTACTCACGCCCACCGACACGATTTCGATCAGCCCGTTGTTGGTCGAATAGGTGATATCGCCCCCGATGCCGACGTGCTTGGCAAGCTCTGCGGCCATGTCGGCGCTGCGGGCACCGGCCTTGCGGATCAGCAGCTTCACCGCGGGCGCGCTGAGCAGGTCCTCGATGGACACTTCGGTGTTGTCGGGATTGAGCCAGGCATGTTCGTAGCCCGGCGAGCTGACGAACTGCGGTGTCGCGGTGTCGTGCGCCCTGCGACCGACCCGCTCGACCGCCAGCCCTGCCCCCGGAATCACGCGTGCCGCGATCTCCGCCAGTTCGGCCAGGGTGTCCACGGACAGCATCGTGGCGGTCAGCACCCTGTCCGTCGCGGGGTCGTAGATCACGGCGCCGTTGGCGCACACCGCCATCGGCGCGAACCCGAGCTCGTCGACCACCGGGGGAACCCAGCGCGGCGGGCGGCCGGTGGCTAGGACGAACTGGGCCCCCGCCTCGACAGCGGCCTGCACGGCTTTGCGGGTGCGCGGGGTGATCTTCTCGTCGTCGCCGACCAGGGTGCCGTCGACGTCACAGGCGATCAGCGCGGGCAGGGTCATGTGCAGGCCACTGTGCCCAATCTACGGTCGGACCGACCCGGCCTGCTCAATGCAGTCCGCTCTGGATCTGTCCGGGTCGTGTCACGCCGTCGCTGCCGTACTTCGCCATCCGTTCTTGCAACTCTGCCAACCGGATCGCCCTGGAGTCGTCCTGGTTGGGCGCACTACCGCCGAGCCGCCGCGGCACCCAGAACTCGCCCGGTGGGTGCGGGTACTCCTCCTGCACCTGGTACAGCAACCGATTCATGGCCTCACGTAGCGCGTCGTTGAGTAGCTCGGCCGTGCCTCGCGGTGGCAGCGGTGGCCCCGCAGCCACGGTGACCGGCACTTTGTTGCGAAATACCTTCTTAGGCTGGTCTTTCGGCCAGATTCGGTGGGCGCCCCAGACGACCAGCGGAACTATCGGCACCTGCGCGGCCAACGCCATCCTGGCCGCCCCGGTCTTGAACTCCCGCAATTCGAAACTGCGGCTGATGGTTGCTTCGGGATGCATCCCGATGAGTTCGCCCTCACGCAGTCGCTGCACAGCGATGTCGAAAGCGTCGTGGCCCCGTGTGCGGTCCACCGGTATCAGCCTGGCGTGCTTGATGACGTAGTTGACCGCCTTCACGTCCGCCATCTCGGCCTTGATCATGAAGTACATCCGCCGGCCTCGCTCACGTGCGGCGAACAGCGGCGGAAGCCAGTCCAGGTAGCTGGTGTGGTTCTGGGCAAGCAGCGCGCCGCCGCGCTGCGGAATGTTCTCCAGTCCGCGGAAGGTGCACTTGGTTCCGTTCATCGCGACGACCGGCGGCACGATCCACTCACCCAACCGGTAAAACGGCTCTGCCATGCTCGCCCCTCCTTACGCGCAACCCGCCCGCCCTGCGCGTCGTCGCACGCGCGCTTAGCCTGCTACCGCGATCACCGAGGATGGTTCGCCCGCTTACGGGCACGCTCGGTCTTCTCATTTTCCTCAATAATCTTGGCCTCCGCCACCGTAGGTGCGCTGCCACCCAGCCGCCGTGGGACCCAAAACGCCCCCTCGGGGTGCGGATACTCGTCCTGCACGCGGTGCAGTAACGATGTCATTTCCTCACGAAGCGCGGCGTCGAGATGCTCGGCGTCACCGGTCGGCGACAACGGCTGGCCCGCGGCCACGATCACCGGGATCTTTGCGCGGCCCAGCCGTCGCGGGTGGTCCTTGGTCCAGATCCGCTGGGCGCCCCACACGATCAGCGGGACCGTGGGAACGCCGGCCTCCAGGGCCATCCGGGCTGCGCCGGTCTTGAAGTCTTTGAGCTCGAAACTGCGACTGATCGTCGCCTCCGGCATCAGGCCGACCACCTCGCCGGCCCGCAGCAACCGGACGGCGTCGGCGTAGGCCCGCGCCCCGGCGCCGCGATTGACCGGGACCGTCTTAGTGTGCCTGATCAGAAAATCGACCACCTTCACCTGCTGCATCTCCGCCTTGATCATGTAGCGGACGCGCCGGCCCCGGTAATGCAGGGCGAGCGCGGCCGGCAGCCAGTCGACGTAACTGGTGTGGTTGATCGCGACCACTGCGCCACCGGTGCACGGAATGCGCTCCAGGTGCTGGTAGGTGATCTCGGTGCCGGTGGCCCTGACCAAGGCCTTGGCCGTGATCTCGAGCGTGCGGAAAACGGGCTCCATGTCGTCACCCCCAGGCTTTACTCCGCGGCGCCCGCCGGATCGGCGCGGCCGCGGGCCGCTCTCGCTGCGGCGCGTTGGCTGGCTTCCTCGGCGTCCATCTGGGCGGCCTCCGCCAGGGTGGGGGCGCTGCCACCGAGCCGGTGGGGAACCCACCATTCTCCGGCCGGATGGGGGCCGTACGCGTCTTGCGCCCGTTCCAGCAGATGCTGCATCCGGGAGTGCAGCAATGCGGTCAGTTCGGCTGCGGGCAGGGTCGGCAGTATCGGCTCGCCGACCATCACCACGATCGGCACCTTCGGACGGAACATGTTCTTGGGATGGTCCTTGGTCCAGATCCGCTGGGCACCCCAGACGATGTGCGGGATGATCGGCACGCCGGCCTCGATCGCCATCCGGGCGGCGCCGGACTTGAACTCCTTGATCTCGAAACTGCGGCTGATCGTCGCTTCGGGATAGACGCCGATCAGCTCACCGGCCTTGAGCCGCTCCACGGCGGCCTCGTATGACGCAGCGCCGCTGGACCGGTCCACCGGGATGTGCCGGCAACCCCGCATGATCGGGCCGGTGATCTTGTGGTCGAAGACCTCTTGTTTGGCCATGAACCGGACTTTGCGCGCGCGGTGCTCCTGGTAGGTCGGCAGCCCGGCCAGGGTGAAGTCCATGTAGCCGGTGTGGTTGATGGCGATGACGGCGCCACCGGTGGCGGGGATGTTCTCCTGTCCGATGACCGTGAAACGCAAACCCTGCACTCGCCACACAGTCCGCACCAGTGCGATGACCGTTCCGTATACCGGTTCCACGATGATCAACCCTAGTGTTCCCGTCCAGACCGGCGCGACGAGTCGGGCTCACCGAATATCCGGCCGCGGTGGCCACCCCGCGCTGCCGCTAAGCTCGGGACGGCAGACGAGCGTCGCGACACAGTTCTTGAAGGATGTCAGTGCAGGTCACAAGCATCGGCCATGCCGGTTTTCGGATCGAGACTCCAGCCGGCAGCATTCTGTGCGACCCCTGGGTCAACCCGGCTTACTTCGGGTCCTGGTTTCCCTTCCCGGACAACAGCGGCCTGGACTGGGACAGCCTCGGCGACTGCGACTACCTCTACGTCTCGCATCTGCACAAGGACCACTTCGACGCCGAGTTGCTGGCTCAGCACGTCAACAAGGACGCCGTGGTCCTGCTGCCGGACTTTCCGGTGCCGGACATGAAGAATGCTTTGCAGACGCTGGGGTTCCATCGTTTCGTCGAGACCACCGATTCGGTGAAGCACCGCGTCAGCGGGCCGAAAGGCGACCTGGACGTCATGGTCATCGCGCTGCGCGCGCCCGCCGACGGCCCGCTCGGCGATTCGGCGCTGGTGGTGTCCGACGGGGTGACGACAGCGTTCAACATGAACGATGCCCGCCCGGTCGACCTGGACGTGTTGACGCGCGAGTTCGGTCATGTCGACGTGCACATGCTGCAGTACTCCGGCGCGATCTGGTACCCGATGGTCTACGACATGCCGGCGCGCGCCAAGGAGGCGTTCGCCGTCCAGAAGCGGCAACGTGGGATGGATCGGGCCCGTCAGTACATCGCGCAGGTCGGGGCGACCTGGGTGATCCCGTCGGCCGGCCCGCCGTGCTTTCTGGATCCCGAGCTGCGCGACCTCAACGACGACCACGGCAACCCGGCCAACATTTTCCCCGACCAGATGGTGTTCCTCGACCAGCTGCGCGTCAACGGCCACGACCGCGGCCTGTTGATGATGCCCGGTTCGACGGCCGAATTCGCCGGCGCACAACTGCATTCACTGCGACACCCGCTGCCGACCGAGCTGGGGGCACGTCCCCAGAGGGAGGGACCCCCACCCGCTTGCGGGGGAGTCGAGGCCATCTTCACCACCGGCAAGGCGGCCTACATCGCCGACTACGCCGCCCGCATGCAGCCTGTGCTGGCGGCCGAGAAAGCCGGCTGGGCGCCGGCGGCCGGAGAATCATTGCTGGAGCCGCTACGGGCGGTGTTCGAGCCGATCATGCTAGCCAGCGACGAGATCTGCGACGGTATCGGCTACCCCGTCGAGCTCGTGATGGGGTCCGAACTGGTGGTGTTGGACTTCCCTAAACGCGCTGTCCGAGAAGCGGTTCCCGATGAGAAGTTCCGGTACGGTTTCGCCATTGCACCCGAGTTGGTGCGCACGGTGCTGCGGGACAACGAACCGGACTGGGTCAACACCATCTTCTTGTCCACCCGCTTCAAGGCATGGCGAGTCGGCGGCTACAACGAGTACCTCTACACCTTTTTCAAATGCCTGACCGGAGAGCGGATCGCCTATGCCGACGGGTGGTTTGCCGAAACCCACGACGACACGGCGTCGATCACCATGGACGGCTGGGACATTCAGCGCCGCTGCCCGCATCTGAAGGCGGACCTGTCCAAGTTCGGTGTGGTCGAGGGGACCACCCTGACCTGCAACCTGCACGGCTGGCAATGGAACCTGGAGAACGGTCGCTGCCTCACCGCCCGCGGTCACGACCTGCGGTGCGCGCGATCATGAGTGCGTCCAACGTCGACTCCTACGATGACGGCCTGGTCCAGCTGGACCGAGAGGCGATCACGCTGCGCCGCTACCATTTTCCGTCCGGCACCTCGAAAATCATCGCGCTGAGCAAAGTTCGTGGCTACCGCGCTGAACCGCTGGGCCTGTTGCTGCACCGATTCCGCATCTGGGGTAGCTCAGACCTGCGGCGGTGGCTGCCGCTGGATGTGGGGCGGCCGCTGCGGTCGACCCTGATCACCCTGGATGTGCCCGGTACCAGACCGAGCCCGGCGTTCACGCCGGCGGAACCCGACGGTTTCACCGCGCTGCTGGATCGGTTGCTCGACGAGCGGGATTAGCTCAGCGCCCGGCGTCGGCCAGCGCTTGATGCGCGGCGTTGTACCCCGGGATAAATGTGATACCCGGCCCCCCATGACATCCGGTGCTGGCCAGGTACAGCCCCTCGACCGGAATCGGCTGCCCGAGAAAGCCTCTCGGGCCGGGACGGTTGGGCCCGACGTGCTGCGCGTGGAACAAGCCGTGGCAGTAGTCGCCGCCCGGTGCGCCGAACATCACGCCCATGTGCTTCGGGGTGAAGGTGGTGTGCCTGCTGATGCTGCGTTCGAAGTTCGGCGCCAACCGGGTGATCTTGTCGATCACCCGCTGACCCATCTCGAGCTTCGCCGCGCCGTAGTCCACCTCGCCCTCGATGGGGAACCACAACGCGAACGCCGACGCGGCGTGCTTACCCTGCGGCGCCAGATCGGGATCGTTCTGCGAAGGGACCTGAAAAACGACCGTCGGGTCGGCGGGCACGATCCCGCGGCGGCAGTCCTCCCATTGCTGCTGAACTTCTTCGGGCGTGCTGAAGATGCCGATCGACGCCTGCATGCTCGGGTCGTTGAGCGCCTCATACGGCGATGCAAACACCGGGGCCTCGTCCAGCGCGAAGTGCATCTGAATGTAGCTGCCGCGGTGGTCGATCCGCGCGTAACGCTCCCGGATGCCGGCGGGCAACGCTGCAGGATCGATCAGCTCGTTGACCGTCAGGTCGGGCGCGATAGCGGAGACGACGATCGGGGCGGTCAGGGTCTCCCCCGCCTCGGTGCGCACGCCGCTCGCCTTGCCGCCGCTGACCAGGATTTCGGCCACCTTCGTGCGCAGCCGAACCTCGCCGCCGCCGCTCACCAACGCGTCGGCCAGATGCGCGGTCAGCGCGCCGATGCCACCGCGCAGCTTCTTCATCTGGATGAAGTCGCCGTCGGGAACGCCTAGCCCGAAGGCCAGCGCGGCCGCGCTGCCCGGGGTGGCCGGCCCGCGGTAAAGCATGTTGACCGCCAGCACGGTCATCGAGCCGCGCAGCGCGCCGTGCTTCTCGCGGTCCGGAAGATAGCGGTCCAGCACGTCGATGGCCGAGCCGAATAGCATGTCATCGATGGCCGAGCGCTCGAATTCGTTTGTGGCACAGGCATACATCTCGTCGAGCGTCTTGGGCAGTGCACCGGCGTCGAACCGGCCCAGGGCCCGGGTCGGCGCCTGTGCCCAGGCCATCAGCCCGGCCATGCCGTTGACAGCGTCGGCCCCGTGCACCTCGTTGAGATGGGTGAACAGCTTGATCGGGTCGCTGTACTGGACCATCGGGTCGTCGCCGACGCCGCGCAGCGCGACCGACATCACCTCCAGGTCGATTGTCGGCAGGGTATCCAGGCCCAACTCCTGCCTGACCACGGCCGCCGTCGGGAACTGCACCGAACCCGCGATCTCGAACTGGTAGCCGTCGAAAAGCTCCACGGTGGAGGCCATCCCGCCTACATAGAGCTTGGATTCCAGGCACAAGGTCCGCAGCCCCGCTTTCTGCAGCAGCACCGCGGCGGCCAGCCCGTTGTGTCCGGCGCCAATCACTATCGCGTCATAGCTTGTTTCGCGTTCAGTCATGCTCCATGCCCTCCAGCAATGCAGGCTGACACGCACACAAAGTTTTGTCAATTATGACGAAACGTCGTCCGCCCATGCGTCGGTGATGCCGGACCGCAGGGACTCCAAAGCCAGATGGCACACCCGCGCCAGTTCGCCGAGCGACCGATCCTCGCCGAGCATCCAGACCTCCATCGCGCCGAAGACCGCGGCCGCGATGCAGCGTGCCGTCACCGCGACGCGCACCCGGTCATCCGGCGTCGAGTCAGCCGCACAGCTACGGCGTTGCAGCTGGGCGGCAATGGCATCGGCGAAGTCGGCCTGCACGTCTTGGATATGCCGGACGATGCGGCCCGGATCGATCTCGTCGTCTCGCAACGCAGCGATTTTCGCCACGGCGTCAACGTCATATGGGAACGCGAAGATAGCGCCCTGCACGGAATCGATGATCGATTCGGTGGGCGCCCTATCGGCCAGCGCCGCGCGAAACCAGTGCAGTCCGGTGTAGTCGGCAAACAACAAGTCGTGCTTGGAAGAGAAGTGGCGGTAGAAAGTACGCAGTGAGACTCCGGCATCGGCTGCGATCTGCTCGGCCGAGGTGTCCTCGACACCCTGAGCCAAAAAACGCACCAGAGCCGCTTGGCGCAGTGCCTCGCGGGTGCGCTCGCTGCGCACGGTCTGAGCCGGCCGGACCATGTCTGTAAATTACCCCACCCGGCTTTATGTCAATATTGACAAAACTTCGGGCGCGGGGTGAGACTGCGGCGATGGTCTCCATCGTCATCCACTTTCTCCTAGGGCTTGGCTGCATCGGCTGGATCGTCGCGTCGAATCCGAAGATCTACGCCAAACCGGCGGAAGGAGGGTGGCTTTCCCCACTGGAATGTGTGTACTACGCCGCCGGTATCGCGTCGATCGCGTTCGGTTACTGGTTCAACATCCACTTCGTGCTCGACGCGCACGGGCAGGGAAATCTCATCTCGGGCCCGGCTAGCTATCCGGAATTCATCAAAGGGCAGTTCGCCACCCCGGCCTGCGGCTCGGGCAACCAGGACTACATGATCGCGAATGTCATTCTGATGCCAGTGTTTACCATCATCGACGGATACCGACGGGGGCTGCGGCGCCCGTGGCTGTTCTTCGTTTCCAGCTTTTTCACCAGCTTCGCGTTCCCGTTCGCGTTCTACTTCGCGACCATCGAGCGGCAGCGTCGGCACGCGCAAGCGCCGGTGCCTGTCAGTTAGGCGCTGATTCCGTCGCTGCGGGAGTCGGTTTCGCCTTCGGTAAAAAGCTCCAGGGGCGGCGGGAGCGGCCACTCGTGGTGGCCGGCCTGATTTCCACCTTTTCGTTTGGCGGAATACATCGCAGCGTCGGCCGCCGCGATCAGCTCGAGGAGTATGAAGTCGCCGCGCTCGCCGGCCCGGTGGGCAGGGTGGACGCCGGCAGTGCCGACGCTGGCGGTGATGCCGAACGGTAGCGCGGCGATGACGTCGCACAGTTGCTGTGCTCTGCGGTTCACGTCATCGGGGTGCCAGATGTCGGCGATCACGAATTCTTCCCCGCCCGACCGGCCGATGACCGCGGTGTCATCGTTGATGTCGCGCAGCGCACGGGCCACCGAGACCAGCGCGTCGTCGCCGGTGCTGTGTCCGTAGTTGTCGTTGAGCTCCTTGAAGCGGTCCAGGTCGATCACGGTGATGACGAAATGTCCACACTGCTCGCGACACATCTCCAGCCGCGCCTTGCCACGCCGTTGGAATGCGTGCCGGGTCAGCAGGCCGGTGAGCTGGTCGTGTTCAGCCCGTACAGCGTCGGTGCCGAGCACGTGCGCGACCACCTGGATGCCGAAGGGTACCGCCAGATTGAGCAGTAGCAGCAGCGCGTAGGCGCACAGGGCGGCGGCGACGTTGAATTGCGTCGCTACGCGTACCCCCTCGACGGCGCCGATCATGCTGGCGATCGTGAAGTTGTACACCATCAGCGGCGCGGTATGAAACAGCGCGATATAGCCGGCCAGGGTCGCGAAGGTCGTACAGGCCAGCATGGCCGCGTTGGGTTCGTGTTGGGCCAGCGTAGCCAGCGCGATGCTGGCGTTGCACAGCACCGCGTACCGAATTGCCTGCACTCGGGTTGGCCAGCGCCGCGCCCACAGCAGCGCCGCGATGGCGGCGCCGCTGCCGCCGGCCAGCGCACAGCTGACCTGAACGACTCCGCGAGGTCCTGTCTCGCTCCAGATCGTCCCCACCGAGACCAAGCCCGCCGACAAGCCGATCAGCGAGATGGTGGCTCGGATGAGGGTGTCCATGCCGCGGGCCTGCAGGTGCGCACTCAGCCGGTCATAGTGATCGGACTGGCGCCACCACAGCTTCAGCCAATCCATCGCACTCTCTTTCGCCCCTCGACGCGGTTGCCCTGACCCACTCATGGACGGCCGCGGTCAACGAATGATAGGCCAGGGACAAAGCCGCCAGCTGAACTTTGCTGTGGCGATGACCGCAAAGCCGCTAGGCCGGCGCCAGCATCTCGGTGCCGACGAAAGGCACCAGCGCCTCGGGCACCCGCACAGTGCCGTCGGGTCGCTGGTGGTTCTCCAGGATGGCGACCAGCCAGCGGGTGGTGGCCAGCGTGCCGTTGAGCGTCGCGGCGATCTGAGGTTTGCCGCTGGGATCCCGGTAGCGGGTGGCCAGCCGGCGGGCCTGGAATGTCGTGCAGTTCGACGTCGACGTCAGCTCGCGGTAGGCCTGCTGGGTGGGCACCCACGCCTCGCAGTCGAACTTGCGGGCCGCCGACGAGCCGAGATCGCCCGCGGCCACGTCGATGACCCGATAGGGCACCTCGATGCGGGCCAGCATCTCCCGCTGCCAGCCCAGCAGCCGCTCATGCTCGGCCTCGGCGTCGGCGGGTGTGCAGTAGACGAATGCTTCGACCTTGTCGAACTGGTGCACCCGAATGATGCCGCGGGTGTCTTTGCCGTAACTACCGGCTTCGCGGCGAAAGCATGACGACCAGCCGGCGTAGCGCAGCGGGCCGCCGGAAAGGTCGAGGATCTCGTCGGCGTGGTAGCCGGCCAGCGGTACCTCCGAGGTGCCGACCAGGTAGAGGTCGTCGGCCTCCACCCGGTACACCTCGTCGGCGTGCGCGCCGAGGAAGCCGGTGCCCGCCATCACCTCCGGACGCACCAGCACCGGCGGGATGATCGGCACGAAACCGTTGTCGGCGGCCAGCCGGATCGCCATCTGCAGCAGACCCAGCTGCAGCAGCGCACCCTGGCCGGTCAGGAAGTAAAACCGCGAACCGGAGACCTTGGCGCCGCGTTCGGTGTCGATCAGGCCCAGCGCCTCGCCGAGTTCGAGGTGGTCCTTGGGATTGTCGATCGCGGCCGGTTCACCAACGACGTCGAGGACGGCGTAGTCGTCCTCCCCGCCGGCGGGAACGCCGTCGATGATCACGTTCGAGATCGCCAAGTGGGCGGCGGTGAAGGCCGCTTCGGCATCAGCCTGCTGCGCCTCGGCGACCTTGACCTCCTCGGCCAGATCGCGGGCCTGCTGCAGAAGCGCCGGGCGCGCATCGGCCGATGCCGCGCCGACCTTCTTGCTGGCGGCCTTCTGGTCGGCGCGCAGCGAGTCCGCCGTCGAGATCGCGACCCGACGGGCGGCATCGGCTGCCAGCAGGATGTCGACGTGAGCCGGATCCTCGCCCCGGCTGGTCTGCGAACGGCGGACGGCGTCGGGATTTTCCCGGAGCAACTTCAGGTCGATCACGGGCTAGAACCCTACGCGTGCGGCGACCATCAGCGGCAACCACATGAAGTAACTTGCGCAACAGCTGTCACTCGGCCGGGCGGGCCTGTCAGAATGGAGCCAATGTGGCATGAAACCGAGCGCGACGAGCCCGCCGTCCGGCAAGCGTCAGGGGCCGGTCGGCCCCGGGGACGCCGGCTGCCGCGGGCCGAGTGGATGACCAGCTTGCAGGGCACGTTGCAAGCCTCGGCCACCCGGCGCGCGCTGCTGCTGACCGCCCTGGGCGGTTTGCTGATCGCCGGACTGGTCACCGCCCTGCCGATCGGCGGCGGCCCCGGACGGCTGACCGGCTACATCGACCCGGTGCCCCCCACGGGCGCGAAGGGAAACGACGCTTTCAACCGCGCGACCAGCGGTAACTGCCTGATGTGGCCGGATCGGATGCCCGAGGCCGCCTCCATCGTCGACTGCAAAGACGACCACCGGTTCGAGGTCGCGGAGTCCATCGACATGCGCACCTTCCCTGGTTCGGAGTACGGCCCCACCGCCCCGCCTCCGACGGCCACCCGCATCGAGCAGATCAGCCAGGAGCAGTGCGAGTCCGCGGTGCGCCGCTATTTGGGCGCCAAGTTCGACCCCAACAGCAAATTCATCATCAGCATGTTGTGGTCCGGCGACAAAGCGTGGCGGCAGTTCGGCGAGCGACGGATGCTGTGCGGATTGCAGCTGCCGGGGTCCGGCAACGAGCAGATCGCCTACAAGGGCAAGGTCACCGTCGGCGACCAGTCCAAGGTCTGGCCGGACGGCACCTGCCTGGGCATCGACCCCTCGACCAACCAGCCCACCGACATTCCGGTCGACTGCGCCGCACCGCACGCGATGGAGGTCACCGGCACGGTCAACCTGCTGGCCAAGTTTCCCGAAGCGCTGCCTGCGGAGCCCGAGCAGGACGGCTTCATCAAGGACTCCTGCACAAAGCAGACCGACGCCTACCTGGCGCCGGTGCAATTGCGCAGCACCACGCTGACGTTGATCTACAGCACGCTGTCGTTGCCCAGCTGGTCGGCCGGCGACCGCCAGGTTGCCTGCAGCATCGGGGCGACGCTGGGCAACGGTGGCTGGGCGACGTTGCTCAACAGCGCCAAGGGGCCGCTGAAGATCAACGGCCAACCCCCGATCCCGCCGCCGGACATCCCGCAAGAGCGACTCAACCTGCCGCCAATCCCGCTGACCCCGAGCACCGGTGGCGGCGCAGCCTCGACCGGGTCGAACGGTGCGTCCGGGTCGAGCGGTGCGTCCGATTCAAGCGGATCGAGCAGCTCGTCCGGCAGCCAGCGGCAGGGCAACCAACACCTTCCGGGGCAACAGCCCGCCCCCGCCCCCCAGCAGCCCGCGCCGCAAGCGCCGCCCGTGGCTCCCGAGGGGCCGCCGCCATTCCCCTTACCGGCGCCCGCTCCGGCGGAACCTCCGCCACCCGCACCGGGAACATAGCCGAGTGGCCGTGCGGATGGATCCGCAACGGTTCGACGAGCTGGTGTCCGACGCGCTCGACCTGATCCCGGCGCGGCTCGCTGCCGTGATGGACAACGTGGTGGTGCTGGTCGCCGATCGTCACCCCGACGAGGATCTGCTCGGGCTCTACGAGGGGGTGGCGCTGACCGAACGCGATTCCCATTACGCGGGCTCGCTGCCCGACACCATCACGATTTACCGCGACGCGTTGTTGGACATCTGCGACGGCGACGAGCAGGTCGTCGAGGAGGTGAAGATCACCGTCATGCACGAGATCGCCCACCACTTCGGCATCGACGACGACCGGCTGCACGAACTCGGCTGGGACTAGCCGGGCGCGGCACCGCGAAGTTGTCTATCGGCAGTGCTAAAACTGCGGCATGGCGCGCCGACGACGAATTGACAGTGAGCGATGGCGTGGGGGTACGCCCCCTCGCCGCTACGCGGGTGGGGGTACCCCCACCCGCTTGCGGGGGAGAGTGGCACCGATGGAATGTCGCGAATGTCGGACAGGCTTGGAACACTGCCACGGCACGATCATTCGCCACTGGCTGCACCGGTCGGAATGCACCGAAGTGGGCTGCACCAGCCCGGAGCTGTTCCGGCACAGCTTCGCCGTGGACTGTGACGCGGTCGGCTGCGACTGCGCTCACCTAGCCACCGCCGACGCTTCGGCGGCTGTGGCGATCTGAGGCGACCCGCCGGGGTTAGCCCATCGGGTCCGCGCTCGACTCCACCGTGTCCGACAGCGCGCTGGCGTCCGGCACTGGGTCGAACGGCGGCGTCAGACTTCCCCACTGCACACAGGTCCACCGGCCAGCGGTGACCGGCGTCAGTATCACCGCCTCGGTGTTGGCGAGGTGATGTTCGAGCGCAAAGCTGCTCTCGACGCCGGCCAGTATTGCCGCCGTCAGCCGGATTGCCGCGCCATGGCTGACGACGACGATGTCACTGGTCCAGTCGTCGTAGTCGAGGTAGCGGGCGCGTAGGTCGGTCACCACCGGCAGGTAGCGGTCCAACACCTGGTTAGCGGATTCCCCGCCGGGCAGCTGCACGTCCCGCTCCCCCGCGAACCACCGCCGGTAGACGGCGTCGAATTCGGCGATCGCGTCGTCGTCGTTGCGGTCTTCCAGGTCGCCGACCTGCACCTCATGGATGCCGGTCACCTCACTGGCCGGCACGTCGACCTCGGCGCTGGTCTCCGCGGCGGTCTGCACCGCCCGGGTGGCGACCGAATGCAGCAACAGCCCGGGCCGCGACGTCGCAGCCCGCGCGAAATCGCGCGCCTGCTCGCGGCCCAGTGGGGTCAACTCTGTCCCCGGCGGTCGGGTGTCCAGCCGACGATCGACGTTGGCGTAGGACTGACCATGCCGCACCAAAACCAGCCGACCGCTCACCGCGCTGGCCCATCGACCGGGAAGCCGAGCGAGCGGTCGCGCAGCCCCGCCAGCCAGCGCGACGCCTCGTCGAGCTGCGGCGGCGGCGCGCCGGCAACCTCTCCCGTCGGCCAGGAACCCAGATAACGCACATCGGTACAACGCCGATGCAGCGCTTTGAGTGCCTCGGCGACCGCGTCGTCCTCGATGTGGCCCACGCAGTCCAGGAAGAACATGTAGGTGCCCAATTCGGTTCGGGTGGGCCGAGATTCGATGCGGGTCAGGTCGATACCGCGTATCCCGAACTCGGCCAGCGCGCTCACCAGGGCGCTCGGCGCGTTGTCGATCCGCAGCACCACCGACGTCCGGTCCGCGCCGGTGCGGGCCGGCGGCGACCCCGGTTGACCGACCAGCACAAAGCGGGTGCGCGCATTGGCTTCATCGACCACCCCGTCGGCCAGCGACAACAGGCCCCGATGCGTGGCGGCCAGCGGGGAACACACCGCGGCGTCGACGCGTCCGTCGGCGACCTGCTGCGCAGCGTCGGCATTGGAGTTGGCCGGACGTAGCTCGGCAGCGGGCAGGTGGGCGGCCAGCCACTGCCGCACCTGCGCCACCGCCACCGGGAAGGCGGCCAGCGTGCGCACGTCGGCGGCCGTGCGACCGGGCTTGACGACGATGCTGAAGGCCACGTCGAGGGTGTGCTCCGCGAACACTTGCAGCGGCGTCCCGATCGCCAGGCTGTCCAGCGTGGGCGTCACCGACCCGTCGATGGAGTTCTCGATCGGCACGCAGGCGAACTCGGCCAGCCCTTCGCGGACGGCGTCCAGCGCAGCCGTCGTGGTGTCCACCGGCATCGGATGCCGATGCTCTGCACCGTGCTGCGGAACCACACCGGCGTCGATCATCTGCAGTAGCGCCGCTTCGGTAAAAGTTCCCGCAGGACCGAGATACGCGATGCTGGCCACGACCAAAACCCTATCGGGTCGAACCTCTTGCGCCGTCAGATCGTCTGTAGTTAAGTTAGGCTTACCTTATTTATTAGGACGGTCCACAATGGCTCTTACCGACTGCCCGGCCCCGACGACGGCCGAGCGGATCCGCAGCACCTGCGTCCGAGCCGGCGGCGCGTTGCTCGCAGTCGAGCGCGCGGAGCCGCTCACCACACCCCTGCACCATCTGCTGGACGACGGATCGTTCGCCGTCGGCGTTCCGGTCGGCGGCGCAGTGGCGGCGCAGCTCGGTGACAGCAGTGCCACCGGAACGCAGGCCGTCCTGGAGCTGGCCGACTACGCGCCGTTGCCGTTGCGCGAGCCGGTCCGTTCGCTGGTCTGGATCCGCGGCCGACTGCACCAGGTCTCGCCGTCGGCGGTGCACGGGGTGCTCGACCTGATTGCGGCCGACAACCCGGACCCCGCGCTGCTGCAGGTGCAGACGCCGACGTCCACCCCGACCTCCGCCGATGACACCCGCTACCTGCTGGCGCGGCTGGAGATCGAGTCGGTGGTCGTCACCGACTCGACCGGCGCCGAGGCCGTCGATGCCGCGGCGTTGCTGGCCGCGCGCCCCGACCCGTTCTGCGCGTTCGAATCGTGCTGGATCAGACACCTCGACACCGCTCACCGCGACGTGGTCGCAAGGCTGGCCGCCCGGCTGCCGGCGCGGCTGCGGCGCGGCGATGTCCGCCCGCTCGGCGTCGACCGGTACGGCGTACGGCTGCGGGTGGAAAGCGCCGACGGCGATAGCGACGTCCGGCTGCCGTTCCGCACGCCAGTTGACGATGTCACCGGCTTGAGCCAGGCCATCCGGGTGCTGATGGGCTGCCCGTTCGTGAACGGCCTGCGAGCGCGCCGGGACTGAGCCGCCACCGGCTACCGTGTCGGGGTGGTCTCGCCCCTAGGCGACGCCGACGGCCGGTTGGCCGAACGCCGTCCGCTTCGCATAGAGCTCGCGATCGTGTTGAGCGTGACGTTCGGCCTCAGCGCCGTCACCGCGGTGTTGCAGCTTGCCGACTCGGTCCTGCGGAATCTGAGCGCTCAGAAGATCCCGCTCAACCCGCAGCGGTCTCATTTCGACCTGATCGACCTCGGCTTGAATGCGACGGTCGTTGTGCAATCGGCCGCTTGGGGCGGGCTGGGCCTCTATCTGTTGTGGCGCAGTGGACTCAGCCCCGCCCGCGTCGGGCTGGCGCGGCTGCAGTGGCGGCCCGACCTGCTCGGCGGCCTCGGCTTGGCCGCTGTGATCGGACTGCCCGGGCTGGCGTTCTATCTCGCCGCGCGGGCGCTGGGGATGAACGCCTCGGTGATCCCGTCCGGCCTGGGCGACACGTGGTGGCGGGTTCCGATGCTGGTCGTCATCGCTTTCGCCGACGGCTGGGCCGAAGAGATCATCGTGGTCGGTTATCTGCTGACCCGGCTGGAGCAACTGGGGGTCGGCGGCCGCACGGCGCTGGTGTGGTCCAGCCTGCTGCGCGGCTGCTATCACCTGTATCAGGGCTTCGGCGCCGGGCTGGGCAACCTCGTGATGGGTCTGGTGTTCGGGTATGCCTGGCAGCGCACCGGGCGGCTGTGGCCGCTGGTGATCGCCCACGGGCTGATCGACACCGTGGCGTTCGTCGGGTACGCCCTGCTGGCCGGCCACCTGCGATGGCTGCACTGAGGTCACATGACTGACCCCCGCCGGCCCGAGCCCTCCCAGGTCATCCGCCGCGAACCCGGCGCCGCGCCACCCAGCAGACCCCGGCGGCCGCCGCCGCCCACGCCACCACCGCCCAGGCCGGTGTCGCCCAGGGCGCGGCAGCGCTCGGCGCAGCAGCAAAGGCGGCGGGCGCCGCGGCGGAAACGCGCGTGGGGGCAGGTGATTTCGCTGAGCCTGGTGATCGCCGTGCTGTTGATCTGCGCAACCGGCCTGGGTGGTGCGTTGTGGCTGGAAACGGCGCTGCACCGTCAGGCGGTGCTGACGGACTACCCGGGCCGCCCGGCGTCCGGACACGGCTCCACCTGGTTGCTGGTCGGCTCTGACAGCCGCCAGGGCCTCACCGTCGAGCAGCAGCAGGCCCTGGCGACCGGCGGCGACACCGGCAACGGCCGAACCGACACGATACTGGTGGTGCACGTGCCGGCGTTGGGGTCGAGCACACCGACGACGATGGTGTCCATTCCCCGTGACTCCTACGTGCCCATCCCCGGTTACGGCCGGGACAAGATCAACGCCGCGTTCGCGATGGGCGGCGGGCCGCTGCTGGCCCAGACGGTCGAGCAAGCCACCGGCCTGCGACTCGACCACTACGCGGAGATCGGTTTCAGCGGCTTCGCGGTACTGGTTGACGGCCTGGGCGGGGTCACCGTCTGCCCCGCCGCGCCGATCGACGATCCGCTCGCGGGCATCAACCTGCCCGCCGGGTGCCAGCACCTGGCCGGCCGCGACGCGCTCGGGTATGTCCGCAGCCGGGCCACCCCGCGGGCCGATCTGGATCGCATGGTTGACCAGCGGCGGTTCATGTCGGCGCTGTTGCACCGGGCGGCCAGCCCGGCGGTCTGGCTCAATCCGTGGCGGTGGTATTCGGTTCCGCACGCGGCGGTGAACGCGTTGACCGTCGACCACGGCGATCACGTCTGGGACCTGGCCCGGCTGGGCTGGGCGCTGCACGGATCGACGACCGCGCTGACCGTACCGATCGGCGAGCTCACCACCAGCGACTCGGGTTCGGTGGTGGTGTGGGATCACGAGAAGGCCGCCGCATTGTTCGATGCGCTGGCGGCCGACGAGCCGCCACCGGCGTCTGTCCTGGGCGAGTAACCGTAATTGCTCAAACACCTGTACCTCATTCCAGAAAATGGCTTAGGACATTTCATCAACGTAGCCTTGCTTTACTTAGGGAAAGCTCGCCTGAGTAAGCATCCCCTTGGATGACAATGCCCTCTGAGCTGCACTACCTTGGATTTCATGAATGATTACGACGCCCACAAGACAAAATTTCACGCATTACTTCAGGAACAGGTTCGGCACGAATTCACCAATTCTCAGCAATATATTTCGATGGCCGTCTATTTCGACGGCGCCGACCTCCGACAGCTGGCGAAACACTTTTACAGCCAGGCCGTTGAGGAACGTAACCACGCGATGATGTTGGTGCGGTATCTGCTGGATCGCGACGTGCGGTTCGAGATCCCCGGGGTCGATGCGGTGCGTAACGCGTTCGACACCCCGCGCGATGCGCTGGCATCGGCGCTGGATCAGGAGCGAGTCGTCACCGAACAGGTCAGCAGGCTGGCCGCGGTCGCCCGCGACGAGGGCGACTACCTCGGCGAACAATTCATGCAGTGGTTCCTCAAGGAGCAGGTCGAGGAGATGGCGCTGATGACCTCGCTGGTGCGGGTCGCCGATCGTGCCGGAGCCAACCTGTTCGACCTGGAGGATTTCGTCGCACGCGAAATCGGCTCGCCGAGCGGCGGGTCCGACGCGCCGGGCGCCGCCGGGGGCCGGCTCTGACGCTGATTGCCCCCCTCGCCGCTTCGCCGCTGGGAGGTACCCCCACCTCATGCCGCGCCACGGCGCGCATCGTCGACGGGCGCTAGTGCGGGTCGGCCCCGGTAAGGCCGTCCTCCAGCCACGCCTTGACCCGGCCCGGGTAGTTGGTGGCCAGCCACGCCACGCCGATGTCGCGGCAGAATCGGACATCGTCGTACTCGTCGGGCGTCCAGCAGTACAGCGCCCGACCCTGGGCCGCCGCCCGGTCGACGAGGTCCGGGTGTTCACGCAGGGTGTCGATCGACGGCCCCACCGCGGTGGCGCCGACGGTGCTCACCGCACTGCTGGTGAGGAACCGGTGACTGCGGCCGAGCAGCACCGTCGGTAGCAGCGGTGCCGCCCGCCGGACCCGCCACAACGCAGCCGCGGAGAACGACATCACTACCGCCCGCGACCGGTCGGCGGATGCGGGCGCGGCGATGCCGAAGCGATGCAGCAGCGCCAGCACCTTGCTCTCCACCAGCGCGCCGTAGCGGACGGGGTGCTTGGTCTCGATGAAGATCTTGACCGGCCGCTTCCAGTCCAGCACCAGCTCGACGAGGGCGTCCAACGTCAACAGGCCGGTATCCCCGTGCGTGCCGTCGGCGCGCCAACTCCCATGCCACGCGCCGTATTCCAACTCTCGAAGCTCGGCCAGTGTCATGGTGCTAACCAGACCGGCCCCGCTGGACGTCCGGTCGAGCCGGCGGTCGTGCACGCAGACCAGGTGCCCGTCACGGGTGAGCCGGACGTCGCACTCCACGCCGTCGGCGCCCTCCCGCAGCGCGAGATCGTATGCGGCCAGGGTGTGTTCGGGTCGAGAAGCCGAGGCGCCGCGATGGGCCACCACGAACGGGTGACGAGAGACCACCTCGTCGGCCCGTGTCATGCCCCTATGCTGCCGGTTCTTCACCCGTCAACTCAACCGGTACCGCAGATCCTGATGCGTCGTGCCTGTCGTCGGCGACCACCACCCAGCGGTGGGCGGGACGTTCGACCGGCTTTTGCTCGAATCCCTCGAAGAGCCGCGCGGTCGCCAGTATCGCGGCCAACGCCAGCAGATAGGCGACGATCATCGCCACCGTGTTGTTGGCGATGCCCTGCGCGTCCTGTGCGCCGCTGGTGACCGACGCGAAGACTGACGTCACGCTGCTGAGCAGCCACAACAGCCACCAGCCCCAGATCACCCCGCGTAACCGGGCGTAGTGCTCCTCGGTTTGGGCCAGCTCGATGACGTAGACCAGCGCCCAGACCGCGCCGAGCAGGGGAAGACAACACATTGCCACGAACCCGGCCATCGTCGCCCAGCTGGCCGATCGGCTCGACGTTGCCAGCACCACGGCGACGGTGATGGCCAGTGCCATCGCGGCGGCCGGCGGCAGTAGCGTGCCCAGCCGCAGCGCCCAGGGCGACCGGGATTCCGGCCTGCCTGCATGTGTGAAGGCCGCGGCGCGACGTCCGATCAACCATTGCGTCAACACCACGGCGCAGCCGATCACCGCGGCGATCGCGGCCAGGCTCGCCATCACACTCAGCAGCGCCGCGGCGTCGGCGACCAGCCAGTTCAGCAACATGTTGCGGTTGATGACCAATAACAGGTACCGCACCAGGTGCACCAGCGCAGCCACACCCAGCGTCACTGCCGTCACGAAGAACGCCGTACGAACACGACCGGCCGGCGGTGCTTCCCGCACCGCACGACCCGGCTCGGCGCCGCCCGGGTCGGCGGGATCCACCAAGCCCCACCGCGGTATCGCGGTGTAACGCGGTGTCGGCCCGAGCGGACGGCGGCGGCGACGCGGCGGCGGAGGCGGCCCGGGGCGTACCGCGATCCACCGATAGCCCGGCGGCAGCCGCGGCGGTGTGGCCGGGCCGGTGCTCCAGCCGGACTCGGCGCCCGCTGTCACTGTGGCCTCGGACGGCGCCAGCAGCGTCCCGTTGCAGCGCGGACACCACACACGCTGCCGTTCACGGACATTCCAGCGTGTGCCGCACTGGGAGCACACTTGAATCACGGAAACAGCCTAGCCGGGCGGCGATGCGCGCCGCTGTAGCGGCGAGAGGTGGGGGCACCCCCAGGCGCGAAGCGGCGAGGGGGCGAACCTGGCGATCCAACGCCAGCGGGGCCGGGTCAGATGCTTCCGGGATCGCCGGCGTCGGTGACGACCGGGCGCCCGGCCTGCGCCCAGGCCAGCATCCCACCGGTGACGTTGATGGGCTCGTACCCGTTGCGGGCAAGCAGCTGGGCGACCTGCGCCGAGCGGCCGCCGGCCTTGCAGATGACATACAACGTCGCCGACCGATCGATCTCGTCGAGCCGAGCCGACACTTGACCCATGGGAATGTGCCGGGCGTCCGCGGCATGGCCGCGCTTCCACTCGTCGTCTTCTCGCACGTCCAGCAACACCGCGGCCGGCCCGAATTCGGCGGGCAGGTCGGTGACGCCCGTCTGCGCAATCACCGGTTCACCGTCCATGGGGTTGATCTTGGCACGGGTTGCGCGGCGGTGCGAAGGGCGGTGTCCAGCTACTACCAGGTATCCACAGTTTCCACAGGTTTATCCACAGGCGGCGGCCCCGCCCGAGCCCGTCGTCGTGCAGTCAGTAGGCCGGGACGACACGACTGTTGTGGATAACCGCGGGCCGATCCCGCACCGTGATCGACAGCCCGGCCCGGCCCTCAGCGAATTCTTAGCTGACCTCACCGAATCCCCACCGCCTCCCCCATATGGGGGATGTCACAGTCGACTCGCCGATAGCCGGCGTCGGCCGCAGCCGGGCGGATCCCACTCGACTGCCATCCGCGCAGCGAAGTCGCCCGGTAACAAGGTGCTGGTCAGCGACTCGCGATGGGCCCAATTTTCCAGGCGGTACATAAGCGGTTATGATCGCGATCACAGAGACTTTTTGTGACTCATCTCACTGGGGGAAACCTTGGACATGCAGGTCGTGGCACTCCGATGACGACGCAACCGGTCGGACCGCAGTCGACGAGAAGGTCGTCGAACTGGTATGCGACGTCGGCGACCTGCAATCGCTCCTACTTGATTGCCGGCTTACGCGCCGGCGTGATCGCGCTGGTTCTGCTGGCCGTCCTCGCGCTCATCGTCTGGTTCTGAATTCCCGCCGCTGGGTATCCCCGCTTCGCACTCGTTCTTGCGGTGTGCGCGGCGATGGAGCAGGGTTGATGACGTCAAAGCCGCCGCTCCGCCAACAGCCTGCGAGTGGAGCGTCAGAGTCGATCGGCAACGATCATCGAAGGAAGGAAATCCGTGGCTGAATACACTTTGCCCGACTTGGATTGGGATTACGGCGCACTGGAGCCGCACATCTCGGGCCAGATCAACGAACTTCACCACAGTAAGCACCACGCCACCTATGTCAAGGGCGCCAACGACGCCGTCGCTAAGCTCGAAGAGGCGCGCGCCAAGGACGATCAGTCGGCCATTGTGTTGAACGAGAAGAATCTGGCATTCAATCTGGCCGGCCATGTCAATCACAGCTTGTGGTGGAAGAACTTGTCCCCCCACGGCGGCGACAAGCCGACCGGCGAGTTCGCGGCTGCCGTCGATGACGCGTTCGGGTCCTTCGACAAGTTCCGGGCTCAGTTCACTGCGGCCGCCACCACCGTGCAGGGGTCGGGCTGGGCCGCGCTCGGTTGGGACAGCCTCGGCCAGAAGCTGTTGGTATTCCAGGTTTATGACCACCAGACCAATTTCCCGCTCGGCTTGGTTCCACTGCTGGTGCTCGACATGTGGGAGCACGCTTTCTACCTGCAGTACAAAAACGTCAAGGCGGATTTCGCCAAAGCGTTTTGGAACGTCGTGAACTGGGACGATGTGCAGGCGCGTTACGCGACCGCGACGTCGAAGGCCAAAGGCCTGATCGCCGGCTGACTTCAGTTTGATTCACCCGTTCGGGGCGTCGCGCGATTCGCGCGTCGCCCCGAACACTATTTCGTCCGTGTTTCTTTTCAGCTTTTGTCGCCGCTGTTTGCCCGTGTCAGCTTGCGGGTATTGAAACCCTGTCGCATGCTGAGCTGATCGACCCACCGGCGAATCGCTGGGTACCCGAACCGAATTGTGGGCGGAGGCCGAAATGGACACTGGTTCAAGCCGGGCCATCGAAGTGGCCCCGTTCCACTCCCGTGGTGCCCTGAAGGGTTTCGTGATTTCCGGACGCTGGCCCGATTCGACCAAAGAGTGGGCACAGCTGCTCATGGTCGCTGTCAGGGTAGCCTCGATGCCCGGATTGCTCAACACCACAACGGTATTCGGCGCCCGTGAGGAACTACCGGATGCTCCTGCGCCGGGCACCGTGGGCCTGGTACTGGCTGAGGGTCCCGTCGTGGGCGAATCCGCCATTCAGCCAGGCTATTTCGCCGAGCATCAGCCGCCTGCGCTGTTGATGCTGCATCCCCCATCGGAGACCACGCCGTCGCTGCCCGAGTGCAATGGCGCCGCGTCCGGCTGCGTGCTGCTGCCCGGCCTGCCGTATTTAGGGCTGGAGCATCGCGCGGCGTGGGTCGAGGCAGAATCCGACGGCACGATCACCTCGATGGTCAGCCGCGTCGGTGTCGATCCGATCAGCCATCCCGACACAGCAATCTTGGCCATGCTGCTCGCCGCTTAGGCGTCTCGGCGGCCCGAACCGGCGTTCGGGTAGGCCACGCCGCGCCGGCCCGGCCGGCGACGGGGTCAGCCCCGGGCCGGATGAACCGAACGGTCCGCGCCGAGTAGCGCGGCCTCCGGCATGCCCGGGAATCGTCGTCACCGGCGCCTCGCCGGACCGCGACAGCAAATTGGCTTGTCGCCGCGGTGCCGGGCCACGCATGTTGCCATAGATCCGGGCACGCCCCAGCGACGAAGCCGCTCGTCGTCGCCGCTGGTCGCTGAAGCTCCGAGACTCGGCACAATTCCCTTGGAACATCTTGTGTATTCGCTGCATGGCGCGCTGCGGCGGACGACGACAGCCCCGCCGACGGGCACGACGACCGATGGGAGTAATTCTGTCTATGTTTGCACTTGGTTGCGGCGATAACTCTGGCTACGATGGTCAGCAAATACCCGGATGGAGCTATTCGATCTACCAACCCGGTGGAGGTCATATCGATGAGCACGACGTTTTCCGCCCGCCTGAACCGCCTGTTCGACACGGTATATCCGCCCGGGCGAGGACCGCATACGTCCGCTGAAGTGATCGCGGCGCTCAAGGCTGAGGGGGTCACGATGTCGGCTCCGTATTTGTCGCAGCTACGCTCCGGCAACCGCACCAACCCGTCGTCCGCGACGATGGCCGCGCTGGCGAACTTCTTCCGCATCAAGCCCGCCTACTTCACCGACGACGAGTACTACGAGAAGCTCGAAAAAGAGTTGTCCTGGCTGCTGGTCATGCGCGACGAGGGCATCCGTCGCATCGCTATCAAGGCCAGCGCGTTGTCGCCGGAGGCGCAAGAGGACATCGTTCATCGCGTCGAAGAGCTGCGCCGTAAAGAGCACCTCGACGCCTGACCGCGGTCGGCGCAGTCGGCCCGGTTAGGGTTGGCGCATCGATGCCGCACGGCACCGCGATAGTCGACAAGATTCCGGGGAGGCGGCCGGCGAATGGGCCTGTTCGGCAAGCGAAAGACCCGCGCGACGCGTCGTGCCGAGGCCCGCGCGATCAAGGCGAAGGCCAAACTGGAGGCCAAGCTGTCGGCGAAGAACGAGGTTCGTCGATTCAAGGCCGCGCAACGGGCCGAAACCAAGGCTCTGCGCGAGCAGTTGAAGGCGCAGCGCAGCAGCGATCAGACCGCGTTGAAGGTTGCCGAGACGCAGCTGAAGGCGCTGCGCGAGGGCAAATTGCTCTCACCGACGCGGATTCGACGACTGTTGACCGTATCTCGGCTGCTCGCGCCGATTGTGGTGCCGCTGGCCTACCGGGTTGCGATCGCTGCCCGCGGGCTGGTCGACCAGCGTCGCGCCGACCAGCTCGGGGTTCCGCTGGCGCAGATCGGCCGGTTCTCCGGGCAGGGCGGCCGGTTGTCGGCCCGCATCGCCGGTGCCGAGCAGTCGTTGCGGACCGTGCATGACAACAAGCCCAAGGATGCCGAGACCAAACAATTCACGGCCGCGATGTCCGACCGGCTCACCGACCTGGCGGCCGCTGTCACGGCTGCGGAGAACATGCCGACCGTGCGCCGCCGCGGCGCGCACGCCGCGATCTCCCGGCAACTCGACGAGATCGACGCCGACTTGATGGCCCGGCTCGGATTGACCTGACGCCCGCATCCCGACCCTTCGAGACAGGAGAAGCTCTTCCTAATGTCATGCCACCGCAGGATCGTTTGGCGAGCCTTGATCGGCGCTGTCGCTGCCACGGTGCTCTACCTCGGGCCAGCCACCGCGCTCACGACCGCGTCGGCGCACGTCGAGGCCAGCAGCACCGACGCGGTGCGCGGCGGCACGGCGTTGGTCAGCTTCCAGGTGCCCAACGAGTCGACGACCGGCGCGGCCACCACCGCGCTCACCGTCGACCTGACCAACGTCTCTGCGGTACAGACCGACGCCGAACCCGGGTGGACGACCAAGCTCGACCGCAACTCCGCGTCGGGTAAGGTCCGCTCGGTGACGTGGACCGCGGCGGCGGGCGGCGGAATCCCGGTGGATCAATTCGGGCTGTTCCGGATATCGGTGAAGCTTCCCGACGCCGACACGGTCAGCTTCCCGGCGACCCAAACCTACGCCGACGGAGCGGTGGTGAAGTGGGACCAGCCGGCGGCGCCCGGCGGGGCTGAGCCGGAACACCCGGCGCCGACGCTCGTCCTGACCGGCGGCTCGACACCGCCCGCCCGCCAACTTGGCCCGACCACCTCCGCTATGCCACCGGCCGTCACCGCGGCGCCGGTGGCACAGCAGCCGCGGCCGCCTGTCGACAACACCGCGCGAATTCTCGCCGGAGCCGCCCTGCTCGTCGGCGCTCTGGGCGTGGGTGTCGCGCTGATTGCGCATCGGACATGACCCGACGGACGCATCTGGTCGTGCTGGCTCTGCTGTTCGCGGCAGTCGCGTTCGCGACGACCTTGCCGGCCGGCGCCGCCAGCGCTCACGCCGCCCGGGTGTCGGCCGAGCCCGCCGACCACGCCGCCGTCAGCATCGGTCCAAGCCGCGTCAGCGCGACCTTCAACGAGGACCTGCAGACCACGTTCGCGGCGATGACGGTGGTCGGTCCGGATGGCAACCTGTGGTCCACCGGAGTGCCGCAGGTGCACGGCACGGTCGTCAGTGTCGGCGTGCGGCCGTTGGGGCCGACCGGCAACTACGTGGTCAACTATCGCGTGACGTCCGCAGACGGGCATGTGGTTGCCGGATCGTGGACGTTTCAGCTGACCACACCGGGCAGCGGCACACCCGGGCCGGCCGCGCAGGCCCCGGCGAGCCCGACCGACGATGTTCCGGCTTGGCCGTTCATGGTCGGCGCGATTGTGCTGGTCGCTGGCGGGGCACTGTGGGCCGCACGTAACAAGCACTGACCGGCGGGTGGTCGCCCGGCCAACCCACCACGACGGCCCTGGCATGATGGATTCGACTCCACTGGCCCGGTGTACGCGACGAGAAACTGCAAAGGAGCAGCCGGATGGCAGACCCGCAGGATCGACCGGACAACACGCCGGACCCCGCGCCCGCACCACCGAGCACCCCCGCACCGCCCCCTGCCAATGAGGCGCCACCGAAGCCGGCGAAGAAGGCACCCGGCAAGAAGGCGGCCGCCAAGGCCGCGAAAAAAGCCGCGCCGGCAAAGGCAGTGAAGAAGGGCGAACAGGTTGCCGCCAAGAAGGCAGCGCCGAAAAAGGCACCCGCCGCGAAGGCGCCCGCAAAGAAAGCGCCGGCGGCGAAGGCACCCGCAAAGAAAGTGCCGGCACCCGATGCCGCCAAACCACCGAGCCAGCCCCCCGCGCCGCCGCGGATCGACACCAATGGCCAGCTTGCCGCAGCCGCCAAAGATGTTGCGGCACGGGCAAAATCAACTGTAGACGCGGCGCGCAATCCGCTGCCTGCGCAGGCCGGCTCGTCGTCGGGCGGCCGGCGTCCGGTGCCGCTGGCCGTGGCGATCGCGATCAGCTTGCTGGCCGTGCTGCTGGTGCGTCGCCTACGGCGCGACGACGACTAGCGCGGCCCGGTGACGGTGACATTCCGGCCCACGGCAGATCTGGTCGACGACATCGGTCCCGACGTCCGCAGCTGCGACGTCCAATTCCGGCAGTTCGGCGCGCGCACCGAGTTCGCCGGTCCGATCAGCACGGTGCGCTGCGCCGCGGACAACGCCCTGCTGAAGTCGGTACTGTCGGCGCCCGGCGACGGCGGCGTGCTGGTGATCGACGGCGGCGCCTCATTACATACGGCGTTGGTCGGTGACCTCATCGCCGAGTTGGCCCGGTCCAACGGCTGGGCCGGGCTGATCGTGCACGGTGCCGTTCGCGACGCCGCGGCCCTGAGCGGCATCGAGATCGGCATCAAGGCGCTGGGCACCAACCCGCGTAAGAGCGCCAAGACCGGCGCCGGGGAGCGTGACGTGACGATCGGCTTCGGCGGCGTGGAATTCGTACCCGGCGACATCGCCTACAGCGACGACGACGGCATCGTCGTCGTCGCCGCTACCGCTACTGGCTAGACCGCCAGCGCGGCAGGCTTTTTGGCGAAGTGCAGCGCTTCGTCGTCGACCTTGCCGCGCCGGATCAGCTGCAGGTCCATGAAGTAGTTCTGCTTGAGCCGCCACGGCGAGACCGAACCGGCTTTCGGCAGGTAGTCCAGCGCGCGCAGCACGTATCCGGGCGTGAAGTCCATCAGCGGACGCTCGTCGACCGCATTGCCCGGGTGTTGCGGCACTACGGTTTCGTAGCCGTGCGCATCCATGTAATTGATGACACGGCAGACGAACTCGGAGACCAGGTCGGCTTTCAGCGTCCACGACGCGTTGGTGTAGCCGATGGTGAACGCCATGTTCGGCATACCGGTCAGCATCATGCCCTTGTAGGCCATCGTGTCGTTGAGTTCGACCGGCGCCCCGTTGCGCCGGATCTCGGCGCCACCGAACAGCTGCAGGTTCAAACCCGTTGCGGTGATGATGATGTCGGCGTCGATCTGTTGACCAGAGGCTAGCTTGATGCCGGTTTTGGTGAAGCGGTCGATGGTGTCGGTGACGACGTCGGCCTGGCCCTTGCGGATGGTCTTGAACAGGTCACCGTTGGGCGCCAGGCACAGCCGCTGGTCCCACGGCTTGTAGCTCGGGCCGAAGTGCTTCTCGACGTCGTAGCCCTGCGGCAGCCGTCGCTTGGCCATCGTCAGCAGGGTCTTACGCATTTGGCTCGGGAACTTCCGGGAGAATTGGTACTGGAATGTGCTGAACGCGATCCACTTCCACCGGTTCGCGGCGTGCGCGAACTTGGTTGGCAGCCACTTGTTGGCCTGCTCGGCGAACGGGTCGCTCAGCGGCAGCGATCCGATGTAGGACGGTGAGCGCTGCAGCATCGTGACGTGGCCGGCGCCCGAATTCACCAGCGCCGGAATCAGCGTGATCGCGGTAGCCCCGGACCCGATCACCACAATCTTCTTGCCGGCGTAGTCGAGGTCCTCCGGCCAGTGCTGGGGGTGGATGATGGTGCCGTCGAAGTCGTCGTAGCCCGCGAAGGTCGGCAGGTAGCCCTCGTCGTAGTTGTAGTAACCGCTGCAGGCGAACAGGAACGAGCAGGTGAGCTCCTGCCGCTGGCCGTTGCTGTCGACGGTGAGCGTCCATCGGTTCTCGGCGTCCGACCACTCGGCGGCGACCACCCGCTGGTTGTAGCGGATGTGCTTGTCGATGCCGTTCTCGGTGGCGGCTTCCTTGATGTAGGCCTTGATCGAGGTGCCGTCGGCGATCGACGTCGAGGACTCCCACGGCTTGAAGCGGAAGCCCAGCGTGAACATGTCCGAGTCGGAACGAATCCCGGGGTAGCGGAACAGGTCCCAGGTGCCGCCGAGGTCGTCGCGGCGCTCCAGAACGGCGTAGCTCTTGGTCGGGCAGCGGTCCTGCAGATGCCAGGCCGCGCTGATGCCGGAGATGCCGGCGCCCACGATGACAACGTCGAGGTGTTCAGTCATGGCGACACGCTATCAACACAGTGTTGAGTGCGTCAACACCCTGTTGAACTTCTCAACACCATGTAAAGTAGCGGCCGTGACAGCCGTCAGCTCCAGTCGCGCCTCGAGGGGGCGCCGGTCGGCGCGGCCGTCGGGCGACGACCGCGAGCTCGCCATCCTGACCACCGCCGAGCGGCTGTTGGAACAGCGCCCGCTCACCGACATCTCGGTCGACGACCTGGCTAAAGGCGCCGGCCTGTCCCGCCCGACCTTCTACTTCTACTTCCCGTCCAAGGACGCGGTCCTGCTCACGTTGTTCGAGCGGGTGATCGTCGAAGCCGACTCCGCGCTGGAGGGCTTGATCGCCAATCCGCCGGCCGACCTGAAGGCGTTGTGGCGCATCGGCATCAATGTCTTCGTCGAGACGTTCGGTTCGCACCGTGCCGTCTCACTGGCTGCCGACTCCGCGCGCACCAACAAGGATCTCCGCGCGTTGTGGTCGCGGTTCATGCAGAAGTGGGTCGGTCACATCGCCACCGTGATCGAGGCCGAGCGCGCCCGCGGTGCGGCACCGGCGACGCTGCCGGCCGATGAGCTTTCGGCGGCGCTCAACCTGCTCAACGAGAAGGTGATGCTGAGCTCGTTCGCCGGCGATCGCCCGTCGGTGCCCAGGGAGCGGCTGCTCGAGACGCTGGTGCACATCTGGGTGACCAGCATCTACGGCGAAAACCGCTAACTGGTCACCCACGGATGCGAACATATGTTCGTGTCGCGTTCGCCCCGCCGATCAGCTGAGATCCTGCACGCGGATCTCGACTCGTTCTATGCCTCCGTCGAGCAACGCGACGACCCGACCCTGCGCGGCCGCCCGGTGATCGTCGGCGGCCCAGTGGTGCTGGCGGCCAGCTATGAGGCCAAGGCCTACGGCGTGCGCACCGCGATGGGCGGCGCCCAGGCCCGACGGCTGTGCCCACAGGCCGCGGTGGTCCCGCCCAGGATGGCGGCCTACACCCGGGCCAGCGACGCGGTGTTTGAGGTGTTTCGGGACACTTCACCGCTGGTCGAGGCGATTTCGGTGGACGAGGCGTTCCTGGACGTCGGTGGGCTGCGGCGTGTCTCCGGAACGCCCGTGCAGATCGCGGCCCGGCTGCGCAGCGAGGTGCGCGACCGGGTCGGACTACCCATCACGGTCGGCATCGCGCGGACGAAATTCCTCGCGAAGGTGGCCAGCCAGGAAGCTAAACCGGACGGCCTGCTGCTGGTTCCGCCCGCACGTGAGCTCGCCTTCCTGCATCCGCTTCCGGTGCGCCGGCTGTGGGGTGTGGGCGCGGTGACCGCCGACAAGCTGCACGCGCACGGCATCGAGACCGTCGCCGACGTGGCCGAACTCAGCGAATCCATGTTGGCCTCGCTGGTGGGCGGCGGGATGGCCGGCCGGTTGTATGCGCTGGCCCGCAATGTCGACCAGCGCCGGGTAACCACGGGCGTGCGCCGACGTTCGGTAGGAGCTCAGCGCGCGCTGGGGCGCGCCGGCAACACCATGTCACCGGCCGAGGTCGACGCCGTGGTGATCGGCTTGATCGACCGCATCGCGACCCGGATGCGCGCCGCCGGGCGAACGGGCCGGACAGTGACATTGCGGCTGCGGTTCAACGACTTCGGCCGTGCCACCCGGTCCCACACCCTCCCGTACGCCACCGGTTCGACGCACACCATCCTGGCCGCCGCGCGGCGACTGGTCGTTGCCGCCGCGCCGCTGATCGCCGAGCGGGGACTGACGTTGGTCGGCTTCGCGGTCTCCGAGATCGACCGGAGCGGCGCCGAGCAGCTCACGCTGCCGTTCACCACGGGACCAGACCCCAAGAACGTCGAAGCCGTCGACGCGGCGGTCGACCAGGTGCGTCGCCGCTACGGCAAGTCGGCGCTCACCCACGGCGTTCTCGTCGGTCGCGCTACCGGTCTGGAGGTGCCGCATTTGCCCGATTGATGCGACGGCTTCGGTCAGCCCGCCGTGGCGTTGAATCGCAACCCGGTGACCATTCCCGGCGTGATCGCGACAACGGTGTCAGCGTGGTTCACCCACGGATGGAGTAGCTGTTCGTAACGCGCGACGTAGTCAGGCTCGGTCAGGGTCCGGGCAAGCCCGGTGGCCACGACGCTCCAACCCGTCCGAGTCGGCGGGTCGATGCTGTCCGCTTCATAGGCGACCACAACCCCATCGGCGGATCGCGCCGCGGCCGAGATCGCCGCGGTCAGCCGGGTTCGGATGATGATCCGTTCTCCGTCCACCAGATGATTCACCACACGAATCGCCGGAAGCGCGGCGAGAGTGAATACCACCCGCCCATAGTCGATACTGGCGAGCAGCCGCATCGCGGCAGCCTCATCTAACAGCTGAGCGCCGTCGGGGGCCTGTACCAAACCCAAACCGCCGTCATAGTCACGCTCATTCACAATCTGAAGCATCTGCTCGTTACCCGCTAGCACCTAGGGCCTTTAGGCCCCTTGTTCGGATGACAAAACGCCACCGCGTACGCGCGGCCCCCTAGTTGCGGTGGCTCCAGGCCACGAGCGTGTCGACCGGCCAGGTGTTGACGATCCGGTCGGCTGGCACACCGGCGTCCAGCGCACGCTGGGCGCCGTAGCCGAGAAAGTCCAACTGGCCCGGCGCGTGGGCGTCGGTGTCGACGCTGAAATCACAGCCGATCTCCAGCGCCAGCTGCAGCAGCCGGGTGGGCGGGTCACGTCGTTCCGGGCGGGAGTTGATCTCCACGGCGGTGCCGTGCTCGCGGCAGGCGGTGAAGACCGCTTCGGCGTCGAACGTCGACTCCGGCCGGATACCGCGGCTGCCGGCGACCAGCCGTCCCGTGCAGTGGCCGAGCACGTCGGCATGGCCGTTGCTGACCGCGCGCACCATCCGGCGGGTCATCGCCGCGGAATCCATCGACAGCTTCGAGTGCACGCTGGCCACCACGATGTCGAGCCGGTCCAGCAGCGCGGGCTCCTGGTCCAGACTGCCGTCGTCGAGGATGTCCACCTCGATGCCGGTCAGGATGCGCATCGGCGCGAACCTGTCCCGCAGTGTGTCGATGACGTCGAGTTGTTTGCGCAGCCGCTCCGGCGACAGCCCGTTGGCGATCGTCAACCGCGGCGAATGGTCGGTCAGCGCGCAGTACTCGTGGCCCAGCGCCTTGGCGGTAGCCATCATCTCCTCGATGTCGGCCGAGCCGTCGGACCAGTTCGAATGCAGATGCAGGTCGCCGCGCAACGCCGCACGGATCTCGCCGCCGCCGAGATCTTCTGCGGCCGAACGTAATTCGACCAGCGCGTCGGGTTCACGGCCGGACCAGGCCTGGGCGATCACCTTGGCGGTCTTGGGCCCGATACCGGGCAGCGACTGCCAGCTGTTGGCCTGGCCGTGCCGCTCGCGCTCCTCGTCGTCGAGGCGCTCGACGATGTCGGCGGCGTTGCGGTAGGCCATCACCCGCCGAGTGTCTTCGCGCGCCCGGTCTTTGTAGTAGGCGATCTGACGCAGCGCGGCTACCGGGTCCATGTCTCCAGTGTGCCCCGGCCGGCTACCAGAACTGCGCGACGACGAAGCCGGCCAGCACGGTGATCCGGACGTCGTAGCGCAACACGTCGCGGCGCGACTCGAAAAGCTCGACTACCGTCGGGCTCATGCGATTTGCATTCAAAACCTCACCCCAAAACACCACGTGGGCCCACATGCTCGCCGTCTGGCAGGCCGCCGACGATATCGACGTCTACGAGTCAGGGTGGACTTTCGACCACTTCTATCCGATCTTCAGTGACAGCGCCGGACCCTGTCTAGAGGGCTGGACCACGCTCACCGCACTGGCCCAGGCGACCAAGCGCCTGCGGCTGGGCACCCTGGTCACCGGGATCCACTACCGCCATCCCGCGGTGCTGGCCAACATGGCTGCCGCGCTGGACGTCATCTCCGACGGCCGACTGGAGTTGGGGATCGGCGCCGGTTGGAACGAGGAGGAGTCCGGCGCCTACGGCATCGAGCTGGGCGGTATCAGGGAACGCTTCGATCGGTTCGAGGAGGCGTGCCAGGTGCTGACCAGCCTGCTCAGCGAGCCGACGACCAACTTCGACGGCACGTACTACCAGCTCAAAGACGCCCGCAACGAGCCCAAGGGTCCACAACGTCCGCACCCGCCGATCTGTATCGGCGGCAGCGGCGAGAAGCGCACGCTGCGCATCACGGCCCGCTACGCCCAGCATTGGAATTTCGTCGGCGGGCCGCCGGATGTGTTCGCGCACAAGCGTGAGGTGCTGGCGTCCCACTGCGCCGACATCGGCCGTGACCCGAAAGAGATCATGACGTCGGCTCACCTGCGCCTGGAGCCCGACCTCGACTACGCGAAGGTCATCGACGACGCCGCCGCGCTGGCCGCCGAAGGCCTCGATCTGGGCATCGTGTACATCCCGCCGCCGCACGACCCTGCCGTTCTGGAGCCGCTGGCCGAGGCGATCCGGGACTCAGGGCTGATCACCTGAGTCTGGGCGCCGAAACCAGATCACAACTTGATGTCGTGGAGCAAACATTCGCCGTTATCGGCGGACCACGTCCGCGGGCGCTAGACGCCGAAGCGTATCAGTTCGTCCGCGGTCACCAAGCGCTCATGCTTTGCGGGGAATTCCCGGCTCTTGACTGGGTGGCGGAACCATGACCAGGCGATTCGGCCGACCCGTGAGCGGGCCATCGGGTTCGTATACACAGCGCTTACTCCTGCGGTCGATCAGCTCAACCGGGCACCACACCCCGCGGCGCCCGTATGGAACTATTAGACAGCCTCTAGCTGGCAAACAGTGTAAGACTCGCCGCATAATTTATCAAATGTTGCTGACGTGACTTATGTGACTAGCGTTGGGGGGCCGCCGAGGGGGTGATCGGCGCGGGCAGCGCGGTTTCGCCCATCAGGAATCGGTCCACACCCGCCGCGGCGGCGCGGCCCTCGGCAATCGCCCAGACGATCAGCGATTGGCCCCGGCCCGCGTCACCGGCCACGAAAACACCCGGAATCGAGCTCTCGAAGTTGCTGCCGCGCGCCACATTTCCGCGATCGGTGAATTCGACGCCCAGGTCGGTCAACAAGCCCGATTGTTCCGGCCCGACGAATCCCATGGCCAGCAACACCAGGTCGGCCTCGATCTCATGGTCGCTGCCCTCGATCTTGACGAACTTGCCGTGCTGCATCGTCACCTCATGCACCTTCAGCGCAGCGACGTGCCCGTCCCGGCCCACGAATTCCTCGGTGTTGATCGAGAAGACCCGCTCGCCACCCTCTTCGTGCGCCGAGGACACCCGAAACATCAGTGCGTACGTCGGCCACGGCGTGGACGGGGCGCGGGTCTCCGGTGGGCGCGGCATGATCTCGAACTGGTGGATGCTGGCGGCGCCCTGACGATGCGCGGTACCGAGGCAGTCGGCACCGGTGTCACCGCCGCCGATGATGATGACCTTCTTGCCCTTGGCGGTGATCGGTGGCTCACCGTCAGCGCCGAGCACGTCATCTCCTTCTTGAACCCGGTTGCCCCACGGCAGGTACTCCATCGCCTGGTGGATGCCGTCGAGCTCGCGGCCGGGGACCGGAAGATCGCGCCACGCGGTCGCGCCGCCAGCCAGCACCACCGCGTCGAACTCGGTGCGCAGTTGGTCGGCGGTGATGTCGACACCGACGTTGACGCCGGCACGGAATTCGGTGCCCTCGGCCCGCATCTGGTCCAGCCGGCGGTCCAGGTGATGTTTTTCCATCTTGAACTCGGGGATGCCGTAGCGGAGCAACCCGCCGATCCGGTCGGCGCGCTCGAAGACCGTCACCTGGTGTCCGGCCCGGGTCAGTTGCTGTGCGGCGGCCAGACCGGCTGGGCCGGACCCGACCACCGCCACCGTCTTGCCGGTGTGTTGATCCGGCTCGGGCGGCAGCGGAATCACCCAGCCTTCACCGAAGGCGTTGTCGATGATCTCGACTTCGACCTGCTTGATTGTCACCGGATCCTGGTTGATGCCGAGCACACACGAGGACTCGCAGGGCGCGGGGCATAGCCGGCCGGTGAATTCGGGGAAGTTGTTGGTCGCGTGCAGCCGTTCGATCGCGTCGCGCCAGCGACCGGTGCGGACCAGGTCGTTCCATTCCGGAATCAGGTTGCCCAGCGGGCAACCGTTGTGGCAGAACGGAATCCCGCAGTCCATGCAGCGAGCCGCCTGGTGCTGCAACGTCGAGTGCGGGAAGTCTTCGTATACCTCGTGCCAGTCGTGCAGCCGCAACTCCACCGGCCGGCGTTTCGGCGTCTCGCGGTGGGTGTACTTCAGGAAGCCCTTCGGATCAGGCACTGGCGGCCGCCATGATCGCCTGCTCGGGATCGGTACCGGTGCGCTCGGCCTCGGCGATCGCGTCCAGCACCCGCTTGTAATCGCGCGGCATCACCTTGACGAAGTCTTGCTGCCCGGCGCCCCAGTCAGCCAGAATGCGCTGGCCGACCGCGGAATCGGTGGCGTCGACGTGCGCCTGGATCATCTCGTGCAGCCACTCGACGTCGTCGTGGTCCAGCCCTTCGAGTTCGACCATCTCGGGGTTGAGGTTGGCCGGCAAAGCGCCCTGCGGGTCATACAGGTAGGCGATACCGCCGGACATCCCCGCCGCGAAGTTGCGGCCGGTGTCACCGAGGATTACGACCTTGCCGCCGGTCATGTACTCGCAGCCGTGATCGCCGACGCCTTCGACCACCGCGTGGGCGCCGGAGTTGCGCACGGCGAACCGCTCACCGACCACGCCGCGCAGGAACGCCTGTCCGCTGGTGGCGCCGAACAGGATCACGTTGCCGCCGATGATGTTGTCTTCGGCCACATACTCCGCCGGCGCCTTATCGGACGGACGCACCACGATCCGGCCACCGGACAACCCCTTGCCCACGTAATCGTTGGCGTCGCCGTAGACCCGCAGCGTGATGCCCGGGGGAAGGAACGCGCCGAAGCTGTTGCCGGCCGAGCCTTCGAAGGTGATGTCGATGGTGCCGTCCGGCAGCCCTTGGCCGCCATAGGCTTTGGTCACCTCATGGCCGAGCATGGTGCCGACGGTGCGGTTGACGTTGGCGATGGTGGTGGAAAACCGGACGGGCTTCTGGGAGTCCAGCGCCTCACGGCTCATCACGATCAGCTGTTGATCGAGCGCCTTGTCCAGGCCATGGTCCTGCTTGGAGCTGTTGTAGAGATCCTGGTTCATGAACGCCGATTCCGGCTCGTGCAGCACCGGCGACAGATCCAACTTGTGTGCCTTCCAATGCG
This sequence comes from uncultured Actinomycetota bacterium, assembly GCA_963833935.1. Classification (GTDB taxonomy): domain Bacteria; phylum Actinomycetota; class Actinomycetes; order Mycobacteriales; family Mycobacteriaceae; genus Mycobacterium. The sequence continues at coordinate 39,486 of CAWIAC010000013.1, forward strand.
CCCGGGCCAGCGTGGTGTCCAGCGAACCGACCTGGCCCACCGCCTCGTTGACAGTGCGGAAACCGAGTTGCGCCATGTATTCCCGGACCTCTTCGGCGATGAACAGGAAGAAGTTCTCTACGAATTCGGGTTTGCCGTTGAACCGCTCCCGCAGCACCGGATTCTGGGTGGCCACCCCGACCGGGCAGGTGTCCAGGTGGCACACCCGCATCATCACGCAGCCCGACACCACCAACGGGGCGGTGGCGAAGCCGAATTCCTCGGCGCCGAGCAGCGCCGCGATCATCACGTCTCGGCCCGTTTTGAGCTGGCCGTCGACCTGGACCACGATCCGGTCCCGTAATCCGTTGAGCAGCAGGGTTTGCTGCGTTTCGGCCAGCCCGAGCTCCCACGGCGCGCCGGCATGTTTCATCGACGTCAGCGGGGTCGCGCCGGTGCCGCCGTCATGCCCGGAGATCAGGACCACGTCGGCATGTGCTTTAGAGACTCCAGCCGCAACCGTCCCTACCCCGTTCTCGGACACCAGCTTGACGTGGATCCGGGCGGACGGGTTGGCGTTCTTCAGATCGTGGATCAGCTGGGCGAGATCCTCGATCGAGTAGATGTCGTGGTGCGGCGGCGGCGAGATCAGGCCCACACCGGGAGTGGAGTGTCGCACCTCGGCGATCCACGGGTAGACCTTGCTGGCCGGAAGTTGGCCGCCCTCACCAGGTTTGGCACCCTGTGCCATCTTGATCTGGATGTCAGAACAGTTGGTCAGGTAATGCGACGTGACACCGAAGCGGGCCGAGGCCACCTGCTTGATGGCACTGCGGCGCCAGTCGCCGTTGGGGTCGCGGTCGAAACGGCTGACGTGCTCGCCGCCTTCGCCGCAATTCGACCGGCCGCCGAGCCGGTTCATCGCGACGGCCAGCGTCTCGTGTGCCTCGGCGGAGATCGAGCCATAGCTCATCGCACCGGTGGAGAAGCGCTTGACGATCTCGCTGGCCGGTTCCACCTCGTCGAGCGGGACCGCTGGGCGGGTCCCCTCACGGAATTTCAGCAGGCCACGCAGCGACGCCATCCGCTCGCTCTGGTCATCGATCAGACGGCTGTATTCCTTGAAGATCTGGTACTGACCGGTGCGGGTGGCGTGCTGCAACTTGAACACGGTGTCGGGGTTGAACAGGTGGTATTCGCCTTCGCGACGCCACTGGTATTCCCCGCCCACTTCGAGTTCGCGGTGCGCGCGTTCGTCGGGCCGGTCCAGGAAGGCCAGCGCATGCCGGGTCGCGACGTCGGCAGCGATGTCGGCGAGGTTGATTCCGCCGGTGGGGCACGTCAACCCGGTGAAGTACTCGGCAAGGACGTCCTCGTCGACGCCGACGGCCTGGAACAGTTGCGCGCCGGTGTAGGACGCCAGCGTCGAGATGCCCATCTTGGACATCACTTTCAGCACGCCCTTGCCCGCGGCCTTGACGTAGTTCTTCAGTGCCGTCTCGCGGTCGAGGCCCTCGAGGCTGCCGCGGTCCAGCATGACCTCGATCGACTCGAATGCCATGTACGGGTTGATCGCCGCCGCACCGAAGCCCACCAGCGCGGCCATGTGGTGCACCTCGCGGGCATCGCCGGACTCTACGACCAGGCCGACCTTGGTACGGCTGCGTTCGCGGACCAGGTGGTGGTGCACCGCGGAGACCGCCAGCAACGACGGAATCGGGGCCAGTCGCTCGTCGGACTCGCGGTCGGAAAGGATGATGATCCGCGCGCCGTCGGCGATCGCAGCCGAGGTCTGCGCACGTACGTCGTCCAGCGCCGTCTTGAGGCCGGCGCCGTTCTCGGCGACCGGGTACAGACAGCGAATCACCTTGGACCGCAATCCGTGCCGGTGACCGTTGACCTCCACGTCGGGGTCGAGGTTGATCAGCTTGGCCAGTTCGTGGTTGCGCAGCACCGGCTGCGGCAAGACGATCTGGCGACAGGAATCCTGGTTCGGGTTGAGCAGGTCGCCCTCCGGCCCGACCGTGCCCTGCAGACTGGTCACCACCTCTTCGCGGATAGCGTCCAGCGGGGGGTTGGTCACCTGGGCGAACAACTGCTGGAAGTAGTCGAACAGCATCCGCGGGCGCTGCGAGAGCACCGCGACCGGGGTATCGGTGCCCATCGAGCCGATCGGCTCGGCACCGGTCCGGGCCATCGGCGCCACCAGCAGGTTGAGCTCCTCGTAGGTGTAACCAAAAACCAACTGCCGCAACACAACCCGGTGGTGCGGCATCCGCACGTAGTCGCCCTGAGGCAAATCCGCCAGTGGGATCAGCCCTTCCAGCCACTGCTGGTAAGGCTGCTCGGCGGCCAACTCCGCCTTGATCTCCTCGTCGGCGACGATGCGGCCCTGTGCGGTGTCGACCAGGAACATCCGGCCCGGCTGCAGCCGCATCCGGCGCACCACCTTCGACGGGTCGAGGTCCAGCACACCGGCCTCGGAAGCCATCACGACCAGGCCGTCCTCGGTCACCCAGATCCGCGACGGGCGTAGGCCGTTGCGGTCGAGCACCGCGCCGATGATGGTGCCGTCGGTGAACGTCATCGACGCCGGGCCGTCCCATGGCTCCATCAGCGAGGCGTGGTACTCGTAGAACGCCCGTCGAGCCGGGTCCATCGACTCCTGATGCTCCCAGGCCTCCGGGATCATCATCAGCACGGCGTGCGCCAGGCTGCGCCCGCCCAGGTGCAGCAGTTCGAGGGCCTCGTCGAAGCGCGCGGTGTCCGATGCGCCCGGCGTGCAGATCGGGAACAGCTTGACCGGGTTTTCGGCGGCGCCCTGAGACCCAAAGACGTCGGTGTTGATCAGCGCCTCACGGGCGCGCATCCAGTTCTCGTTGCCGGTGACGGTGTTGATCTCGCCGTTGTGCGCGATGCGCCGGAAGGGGTGCGCCAGCGGCCACGACGGGAAGGTGTTGGTGGAGAACCGGGAGTGCACGATGCCCAGCGCGCTGGTCAGCCGCTGGTCTTGCAGGTCGAGATAGAACGCCTTGAGCTGCGGCGTGGTCAGCATGCCCTTGTAGACCATGGTCTGGCCGGAAAGGCTTGGGAAATAGACGGTTTCACGTCCGGGCCCGTCTTGCCCCGGACCCTTGGTGCCGAGCTCGTGCTCGGCACGCTTGCGGATGACGTAGGCGCGGCGCTCCAGGTGCATCCCGTCGGCACCGGCGATGAACACCTGGCGGAAGGTGGGCATCGCGTCGCGGGCCAGCGCACCCAGCGACGATTCGTCGGTGGGTACGTCGCGCCAGCCCAGCACCTGCAGGCCCTCGGCTTCGACGATCTTCTCCACGGCGGCGCACGCCGCCACCGCCTCTTTGGACGACTGCGGGAGGAAGGCGATACCGGTGGCGTAGCTACCGGCTTGGGGCAGCTCGAAGTCGACAACCGCACGCAGGAAGTCGTCAGGGATCTGGATCAGGATGCCGGCACCGTCACCACTGTGCGGCTCGGCACCTTGTGCGCCGCGGTGCTCGAGGTTGAGCAGCGCGGTGATCGCCTTGTCCACGATGTCCCGGCTGCGGCGGCCGTGCATGTCGACGACCATGGCCACCCCGCACGAGTCATGCTCGAATGCGGGGTTGTAGAGCCCTTGAGACCGCGAGCGGTTGGGCGCCATTCCCACCTGACCCTTCACCAGAACTTTCTCGCCATGGAATGCAGAGCTCCGTTGGCGCCGCCCATAAGGCTGTGGGTAGGCCCCCTCGGTCTTGTCGATGTGGTGTTCGCCTGGTGGCGATGATCGGGTAGGGATTCATCCGTGCAGCGCTGAACGGTGGCCCAGTACCCGGTTTCGACAAGTCGTAAAACGATATGACAAAACCCGCCTGACATGCCAACTTGAGCCATACTAACCCGTCCGGCGCCGGTGCCGCCGAGTTGTCGTGCCATCAATGCTGCGGCTGGCTGGGTCGGTCTGTGGCGGAGGGTATTTGGGCGCAACGAAGGCCGCTGCAGCAGAGCCGCATATGCCCTGCTGTCCAGGCGATTCCGATCGGAAGTTTGCTGTGACCACGATCAACCGGAGCGACGACGGCGCCGCGGCTCACAGCGCGCCGCCCAGCGGGGATCTTTTCGGCATGAGAGCTTCCCCGAGCCTGTGACCTGCGCGATCCGTGGTTTCCGTCGTCAGCGGCAGCCGGGTGGCGTGGGTGCCGTCGCGGCAGCTTTACGATGAATCCATGAGCTTGGCCAAGCAGGAAGTACATAAGCTCATCGACATTTACCTGCGCGCCGCGACGTCGCAGGATCCGGATCTGATGCTTACGGTCGTCACCCCGACCGCGAGCTACCACGAGCGTGTACTGCAGCGGCCCATGAGCGACCGCTGGCGGGAGTACTGGGTGTCCGAGCGGGTGAGCTGCTGACGTGACCGAGCCCGACGACTTCCTCCGCGGCCGGGTACGGCCCGCGCCGCCGACCGGTGCTGCGGTGCCTCCGGCACGCCCCCAGCCGCCCGATCCCCGTCCACCCGATCCCCGTCCACCCGATCCCCGTCCACCCGATCCCCGTCCGCCGCCAGATCCCCGTCCGGCAGATCCCCGTCCGGCGCCGATTCACTGGCCCGCTCCCCCGCGTACTTCCGCACGCTCTGAGCGGCCCTCGTGGAGTGACATCGACTTCGCGTCCCGGGCGCAGCCCCAGCCCAAGCGCCCCGGCCCCAGACACGGATGGCGGCGCGGCGTCTATCGCGCCACGTTCGGGAAGGTCAACGTCGGGCCCTCAGCGGGCGAAAAGCAAGAAGCCGCCTACGAAGCCGCGATCGCGGCAACGCTGCGCGGCAACTACAAGGTCGGCGTGCTGGGCAAGGGCGGTGTCGGCAAGACCACGGTCGCCGCCAGCGTCGGGTCGATCTTCGCCGAGCTTCGCCGCCAGGACCGCGTCGTGGCGATCGACGCGGACACCTCGTTCGGCCGCCTCGGCAGCAGGGTCGACCCGCAGACCAACGGTTCCTACTGGGAAATCGCCGCCGACCAGAACCTTCGGTCATTCGCCGATGTGAGCACCCGCGTGGGCAGCAACTCCGCGGGCCTGTACGTGCTGGCCGGGGAACCGACCGCCGGCCCGCGGCGGGTGCTCGACCCGGCGCTGTATCGCGAGGCCACCTCTCGCCTCGACCGCCATTTCACCATCGCGATCATCGACTGCGGTTCCACGATGGACGCGCCGGTCACCCAGGAGGCGCTAAGCGACTTGGACGCGCTGCTCGTGGTGTCGTCGCCGTGGGCGGACGGCGCCTCGGCGGCGGCGCAGACGATGGAATGGCTCGCGGCCCACGGCCGCACCGGCCTCTTACACCGCACGGTCGTGGTGCTCAACGACTCCGACGGACACTCGGACAAGCGCACCCGAGCGGTGCTGGCGCACCAATTCATCGACCGCGGGCAGACGGTGGTGGAGGTGCCGTTCGATCCTCACCTGCGACCCGGCGGCGTCATCGACGTGAAGAGCGAGCTGGCTCGCACTACGCGGCGCAAATTCCTGCAGATCTCCGCGACGGTCGCCGGGTTCTTCGCGTCGCGACCGGAGAGCCCGCGGGAGCGGCGCTAGCCCGACGACGATGCAGGCCGCCACGCGGCCTGAGAAGGAGTGGGGCAATCAGCGCTAGCCCGACACGCGTGCCGACGGGTCCGCGGTTGCCTCAATCTTGATCACCAGGTGATCGCGGACCGTCAGCACGATGACAGCGAACAGCCGTCGTTCGGCGAAGGCCAGCAGCACCGGTTGGCCGGCCGGACCGCTGACCACCGTGACGCCAGGGCCCAGATAGCGCATCAGGTTGACGGCGACGTCCTGCGGACCGTGGTTGATCTGCGGTGGCGGGGCCGGATCGAGGAGCACGGTCCCCACACCCCAGACCGTCGGGTCGAGCACGGCGGCCAACGCGTCCACATCGCCGTTAGCGCAGGCGGTGATGAATTTCTCGGTGACAACCTGGTGCTCCGCCACGGACACCTCGGCCGGCTTCGGTTGGGCCATCGCGAACTTCGCGCGGGCGCGGCGTGCCAACTGTCGACAGGTACCGATCGGGCGGCCCACCGTTTCAGCGATCGCCTGGAACGGGACCCCGAACACGTCGTGCAGCACGAACGACACCCGCTCGGCCGGACTGAGCCGACGCAGCACCTCCAGCAGCGCCGTCCGGATCTCGTCGTCCAAGGTGGCCTGATCGGCCGGATCCAGCCGTGGGGCTTGATTGAGCGCAGCCCCTTGTGAGCCGATGTCGGCGGGACGTTCGTAACGGGCCCGGGCTGAACGAACCTGATCGAGGCAAAGTCGACCCGCCACCACCGTCAGCCAGGCGCGGACATCCTCGATCCCGTCGACGTCGGCGCGGGAAAGCCGCAGAAAAGCCTCCTGCGCAACGTCTTCGGCATCGCCGACATCGCCCAGCATCTGATAGGCGAGGTTGACCAGGTACGGGCGATGCCGACCCCAGGCCTCGCTGAGTCGGTCGCTCGCCGTCGGCGGTTTGCTCATGCATTCACGACGATCTGGCCCTCGAAAAAGTTACGCGGTCAAGCCGTAACTTTCCCATCCGCCGGGCCGTCCTTGTTGGAAAGCCCGTTGATGAAGGAGACCATGATGACGATCGTTGTGACCGGTGCGACCGGCAATGTCGGCTGGCCCCTCGTTTCGCGGCTGACCGCCGCCGGCGCACGGGTGCGGGCGGTGACCCGCACTCCCGAAGCCGCCGGATTCTCCGATGACGTCGAGGCGGTGAGCTCGGCGATCGATGCGCTGCCGGGAGCGTCGGCGGTGTTCCTGAATTCCCGCGCATTGGGTGACGGCCTCTCCGACGTGGTGGGCGCCGCACGGCGCCACGGAGTCGCCAAGCTGGTGGCGCTGTCGGCCATCAACGCCGACGACGACTTCTCGCGGCAGCCATCGCGGTTTCGTGGCGACCGCAACAAGGAAGTCGAGCAACTCGCCATCGACTCGGGCCTGGACTGGGTGAGCCTGCGGCCCGCGGTGTTCGTGTCGAACTTCGCCGGGATGTGGTCGGCGCAGCTCCGCGCCGGCGACGTCGTCGGTGGGCCGTATGCCGCCGCGTCCAGCGCGCCGATCGTCGACGCCGACATCGCCTCGGTCGCTGCGCAGGCACTGTTGACCGACGAGCTTGTCGGACAGCAGATCCCGTTGACCGGGCCGCACGCCTTCACCAACACCGAGCTGGTCGAGGTGATCGGCACCGTCCTGGACCGACCGCTGCGATACGTCGAGGCGCCGCCGGACGTCGTGCGGCAACGCTTCGTCGGTCTCGGTCTAGGTGCCGAATTCGCCGACGCGTACACGGCGATGCTCGCCGAGGCAGTCGACACCCCCGCGCTGGTGACCCGCGAAGTGGAGAAGATCACCGGCAGGCCGGCCACCACATTCGCGCAGTGGGTTTCCGACAATCGCCAGCTGTTCACCAAATAACAAGGGAGACAGACATGTCCGATCCGCGTCCACCCCGTTACCTCAAGCCGATGAACAAGGTGATGATGGCCGTCCAGAAGCTCGGCATCCCCACCGGCCCCGCCATGGTGTTGACGGTGCCGGGCCGCAAGTCCGGCAAGCCCCGCAGTACCCCGATGACACCGTTCGAATTCAACGGCGGCCTCTACGCCGTGGCGGGCTATCCGGGTGCGGACTGGGCCGCCAACGCCAGGGCCGCCGGCAGCGGCACACTCAGCAGGGGACGGCGTTCCCGGCGGGTCAGGGTCGTCGAACTGACCGCCGAACAGGCGCGTCCGGTGCTGCGGGCATTCCCGGTCGAAGTGCCGGTCGGCGTGACGTTCGCCAAACGCTCCGGAACGGTCGCGGACGGCACCCCGGACGAATTCGAGGCGCTGGCCGGCCGAATCGCGGTGTTCCGGTTCGATCCGGTCACGTCGGCTTGACGAGTCGGGCACGTCTCAAAGCTGCACCGGCACATGCTTTTCCGCGCATGCGTCGGTGACCGCCGCGACGATGTCCTGGGTGCGCAGCGTCTCCAGGTCCTCGATGGTCACCGAGCCCCGGTCGGTGCGGTTCTGGGCGGCCACCCGGGAATCCCGGAGCCGTTCGGCGCGCTCGACGACGTTGCGGGCGAACCGGCCGTTCTGCATGACGTCGATTCCGTGGGTGCCGTCCGGTGCCAAGTAGGCCCGCAGCGTCTTACATGCCATGTTCAGCGCTTCGCGTGCGGCGGGCTCGATGATGGTCGCGCGCGGTTGGCCGTAGCGGACCGCGATCTCCACCAGTTCGTCGGGAGCGTAGGACACAAAGCGTAGCTTGCGATTGAATCGGCCCGCCAAACCTGGGTTCACGGTGAGGAATTCGTCGACTTCCTTCTCGTATCCGGCGCCGATGAAACAGAAGTCGAACCGATGCACCTCCAGTGCTACCAGCAGCTGGTTGACCGCCTCCATGCCGATCATGTCCGGTCGTCCATCGTGGTGGCGTTCCACCAACGAATAGAACTCGTCCATGAACAGGATTCGGCCCAGGGAACGCGCGATCAGCTCGTTGGTCCTCGGACCTGACGCGCCGATATGCTCCCCGCAGAAGTCGGCCCGCTTCACCTCGATGATCTCGGGATGCCGCACGATGCCCAGCCCGGCGTAGATTTTTCCCAACGCCTCGGCCGTGGTCGTCTTTCCGGTGCCGGGCGGCCCTACCAGAAGCATGTGGTTGGTCTGGTTGTTCACCGGCAGCCCGGCCGCCAACCGCAGGGCCCGGACCTCGATTTGGTCCTCGAGCTCGGCTACCGCCCGTTTGACTTCACTCAACCCGACCTGGTTGTTGAGCAGGGCACGGCCTTCGGTCAAGAGCTCTTCTCGCCGACCTACGTTTTCCTCCTCGCGGCGCTGCTGCTCGGACCGCTCGGTGCTGACGTCCCACTTGTTGGTGCGGGTCTCGATGGTTTCCTCGTCGGTCACGACCAATTGCAGGTGCGGGTCGGCCAGCGCATTCTTGGCCGATTCGATCAGCGCACCATTGATCGTCGCCTTGGACAGCCAGATCTGGGCCTTGTCCTCCTCGTCGAGCTGGCGGTGCGCCATCCCCCGCACGTAAGCGAGATCTGCCGCGATCAGCGGGAACTCGTTCGGATCGATCGCCGTCACCGCGGTGTCTGTGAGCTGGTGGCGACGCGCCTCGGCCGAACCGCCGTGTCCGGCCCGCAGATCGACCCGATCGGCCCAGTCCAGCGCGACACGCGCCTGCCCGAGATGGGCCGCGGCGTGAGCGGCCAGCGCGTTGGTGGCGGCAGTGACTGCCGACATGATGATCGCCTGCGGCGGCAGGATCGTCGCCGCCACCGAGATCACGTCCGGCCAGCGCTGGGTGGCGAACATCAGGTATGCCTGCACGTACTGCTGCCACTGGTGGTTCTCCCAGGTGTCCAGCAGCGCCGAATCCTTCAGCAGCGCCTCGGCCTTCTCGAACTGGCCGTCATCGACGAGCGCACTCGCCAGCGCCAACCCCGCGTGTGACGACTCCGTGACCGAGATGGCCAGGTAGGGACCGGCTTTGATCGATGCCGACAGTCGAGCGCCGAGCCGATTGGTTTCGCGGTGCAACCGTGCTCCGTACGCATACAGCTGCTGGAGTGCCGAGAGCGACTCATCGCCGGCCGCGATCCGGCCCAGCCAGGCGTCCGCCATGGACGGGTCGATCTCGGTGGCCTCACGAAAGCGCATCTGAGCGGCCACGGTGTCGTTGTCGAACAACGCCATAGCCTGATCGAACCGCTTGCGCGCCTCGCCTGTGTTCGTGCCGCTGGTCATTGCGCGCCGCTCCTCTCCCCCTCGCCGCTGCGCGTCTGGGTGGTACCCCCACATCGCTGCGGCCCCCTCGCCGCTGCGCGGCTGGGGGTACCCCCACTGCATCGTCGTCGGCGCGTGGTCATTGTCTAGTCCACTGGTTCGAGCTCGGTTGTCCGTATCGTCGTCGGCTCCGAGGATATGTAGCGATTCTCGGCGCGGAACAACTCGACCTCAACCGTATGCAGTTGTCCGGCCGCCGTCACATCGACGGTCGCCGGACCGATCTGCGTGATGAGCACGTCGGCGGATCCCCGGTAGGGCGTTCCCGGTTCACCAATCGAGATCAGGGTGTTCGGCCGCGGCGCGGGAGTGACCGTGCCGTCGACCACGCTGACGGTGGTGCCGGTCATCGGCCTGACCTCACTGCCCACGGCAATGTCGGGCATCCGCACGCTGGCCCAGCGCTGCTGATCGCGGGTGTGCACGGTGATCCGTTCGCCGGCGCCGGCCAACCGCACCACGATTCGTTTGGCCAACGCGTCCTGCGCCGCAATGTGTACGCGGCTGAACTCGCCCGGGTCGTCGAGCGGCAGCATCAGCCGGTTGCCGGCATCGACCTTGCCCAGCAATACACCCGAGGGACCGATCGGGATGATTAACGGCGCCGACAGCACGCCGCGCCGCAGGCCGTGCAGCGCCGGCGTGGGTCCGCAGAGGTTGGCCGCGATCGCCCGGGCCTGCTCGCCCGGCAACGTCTTGAGGATGACGCTCGGTGGCGCCGTGGGCGGCTGGGCGCTGCGCACGGTCACCGTTGCCGTCATGCTCCCGTCGCTGAACACGGTGATGTTCTGGATGATCCCGTCGGCCCGCAATGCCCATGCGTGTTCCAGATTCTCCGCGGTGATGTGTGCGGGCCGGTACCAGTAACTCGTCAGCCAACCGCCTTCGCCGCGCACCGTACGCCACCGCTGGTGCTGAGCACTCAATGCCGAGGAGCCCAGCCGTCGCTCCAGCTCGACGATGTCCGTGGCGGTGGCGACCTTGGCGCGAATACCGTGCTGCCGCAACGCCGCGCTGATCCGCTGCGCCGCGGCCAGCGTCGCGGTGCCCACCGAGGTACGCCATTGCAGGGCTTCGGCATTGGGCAGCGACACGATCCGCACGATCAGCCAGGTCTCGCGCTGGCCCGCGTAGGGCGGCGTGCCGATCAAGGTGTCGTAGACCCGCGGGTAGTCGCCGCTGCTGCGCCGCCGCGCCCCGACGCTGACCACACTGAGCGATTCGATCGACAAGCCCAGGCTTTGATGCAGCAGCGGCAACAGCTCGGCGACGTCGACGGTGTTTTCGGTATACGTCGCCGTCGACCCGGTGAACAGGGTCGGCTGGTGCGCTTTGCCGAGCAACTGCACGGCCACCACCGCCACGCCGTCCTGGTAGCGGACTCCACCACCGGCGCGATCGTTGGCGACCGTGATGGGTTCACTCAAGGTGATCGCCCGACCACGCTGGCGCCACAGGTTCAGCCACGACCACGCCGGCTGACGCCACCAACGGATTACGCCGGCCGCGACGCCGAGTGCCAAACCCACCGCTGCACCGGGGTATCCGCCCAACGTCCAGCCGACGAGACCGGTAGCGAGAACGCCGACGATGACCGCCAGCCTGATCGTGGCTGTCATCGCTCTCGCCGGGCCCGTGCAACAAGCGACGCCAGCACCATGGCTGCGATGACCAGACCGGCGAACACCAGTGCCACATTGCGGGCGCGGTGATCCGGTGGCGGCGGCGGCGCGGCCGGCACGATCACCCGGCTCTTGGAGCCGGGTGCGAGGCGGTCTCCGGGCGGCACATTGAACGTCAACGCGGCAACCGGATCCACCACCCCGTAGCCCACCTGGTTATCCACGCCGCGCGGCGGGTTGTGCGCCGTTTGCAGGATCCTGGTGACGATCTGATGGGCGCTCAGCGCCGGATACTTGGCCCGCACCAATGCGGCGACTCCGCTCACATAGGCAGCCGAAAAGCTGGTGCCCCAGAACGGCAAGTTCTTCTCACCCGGGCGGATCGGCGGATACGCGTTCACCGCGCCGCCGGTCTGGGGCGACAAACCCATGATTCCGACGCCGGGCGCCGCGGCGGCCACCCAGGGTCCGGACAGGCTTTTGCTGACCGGAGCGCCGGTGTTGTCGACGGCGCCGACTGACAGCACGTAGTCGGAGAACCAGGATGGCGACGACACGGTTTTGACCTGATGCCAGTCGCGCGGATCTGAGACGTTCAACGGGTCGAAGGCCGGATTCTGGGCGCACTCGTCCTCGCCCTCGTTGCCGGCTGCCGCGACGATCACCGCATCCTTCACCGTGGCGGCGTACCAGACGGCGGCTCCGATGGCGCTCTGGTCCAAGGGGTCGGCCGCCGACACGCATGCGGTGACGCTGATGTTGATCACCTTGGCACCCATGTTCGCCGCATGCACGATCGCGCTGGCCAGCGTGGCAATGGTGCCCGCCTTCTTCCGGGCCTCCGTGTCGCTGCCGCCTGGCTTTTCCAACTCGTAAGCCCGCGAGGACTGACGGATGGAGATGATCCTCGCGTGCGGCGCCACCCCGGCGACCCCGTCCGGCGCACCAGGCGGAAGCGGCGGCACTTCAGGATCGTCCGGCGCGCCGCCGGCGACCGGATCGCCCGGTCCGTTCGACGGTTCGTCCGGGGGTGGGGGTGGCGGTGGCGGCGGCGGTGGTTTGGTTTCGGTGATCGTCACCGGAGAAGGCGGCGGTGGCGGCGCAATGGGCGGAGGTGGTCCGCCGGGCGGAGGCGGCGCCGCAATCGCGGGCGGTGGGCCCGCCGGCGCAGGAAACGCCGGCGCGGCCGGCATCGGGGCGGGCATCGGCGTGCCCTGTGGGGCGGCGGCGATGAGCGACGCCACGACGGTGCCGTGGGCGTCGCAGTCCATCAATCCGTCGCCGCCCATGATGTAGTCCCCGCCGGGAACCACCGGCAGCCGTGGGCTGGGGTTGACCCCGGTGTCGATCACCGCGACGGGCACCCCATTGCCCGTCGAGTACTGCCAGGCCTTGCTGATGTTGAGCATCGTGAATCCGGGTGCAGTCACGGCGACATTCGGATCGGCGACGGTAATGGTCCGTGCGCAGATGTTGCTCTGCCGCATCGGTTGATCAGGGCCCGGCTTGCCGTCGGGAGGCACTCGGCCGGGGTCGACGGCCGGCGGCGGGATCGCCTGCGCCGCAGGCATCGTCGCAGGCACACCCACCAGCAACCCGACAAGCACGAGGGCGGATATCCGCCGCGGCGCCAACGCACGGGTCATCGCATGCGCACCCAGTTGAACAACCCGCCGATCCACGCGGCCAGCGGCAACGCGGCGATGATCGCCACGATCTCCAGCCACTCGGCGATCATCCGCACCAACGGGGTGAATCGGGTGATGGGCACCAGCAGCGCCGCCACCAGACCAGCAGCGCCGAATCCGGCCAACAGCAGCGCACCCCACAGCACCGAGTCCGCCGACGCGGCCGGCGCGTACCAGACATACTTGATGACGCCGACGCACGTCGCGGCAGCGGCGCCGCATACCAGCGCAACAGCCTGCCGTCTGTCGGCGAAAGCCCTTCCGCGGCTGATGAAGATCAGCACGAACAGCCCAACCAGCACCACCGCGTAGCCGCTGCGGTGATGACCCGGCATCAGCGTCGCCCACACCGCGGCAGGCAGCGTCAGGCCCGCGCCCACGCAGATCCCGGTCAGCACGCTGTTGGCGCGCACGGCGGCCGCCGCGATCTGTGCGCCGCGCGGCGTGGTGTCCGGGCTCACCTCCTCCTCGGCGGTCTCATCTACCGGTGACACCGCATCGACGGGCAGTCCGGCATCACGCCGAAAAAGGTCCCGCCCCGTCACCGACCCGAAGTACGGCGGTCGGATCCGGGCGGACCACAGCGCGATCGTGGGCGCCAGGGTAAGCAAGAAGAGCAGAACGACCAGCGTGCACATGCCCAACCACTGAGCGGGAACCGGTCGCCACATCCGTGCCGTGGCCACCAACCCGCCCAGCGCGCACAGTGTCACCACCGTCGCCGCCAGGTAGAGACGGCGCCCGGTCATCACGGCGATTCCGCAGGTGAGCATCGCGGCGGCGAGCGCCGTAATGAACAGGTGAGCTGCGCCCAGGGCGCCCGGAGCGCTCGCGCCCAGACTCACCGCAAGCAGCGGCACCGCCAGCCACGCCAACCCGTCGATCAGGTCGGTGCGATGCAGCCACCAGCGCGCCACCACGCCAGCACCACCGATGACAAGCAGCCCGAGAACGCCCGTCACGATGCTGGGCACCATCGAGTCGCCGGCGGCGCGGTTCCGCACCGCCACGCCCAGCAGCGCTGCCGAGACCATCGCCAGGATGGCCAGCGACGTGTGCGCGGCGGTGGCGGCCGTGACGGGCTCGAATAGTTTCTTGCCGACGCGGGCCAGGCCGGTGGACAACGACTCGTATTGCGGCTCGAACGAATCGCCCTCCGCCGCAGGCACCAGCACCAGGGTGGCGCCGTCCTCGACGCCCAATTCATCCAGAGTTTTCGTCACATCGAGTCGCACGCCGTTGGCTTTGTGCAGCTCGTAGCCGACCCCGGACTCCAGTCCTGCCAAGCCTCGCCGTTTGAGTTCATCGTTGAGCAATTCCACGATGTTGTCGATGAAAACCTCCACCGGCACCGACGCCGGGTACACCTGCGAGACAAGGTGTTCGCCACATACCACCGCAACTGCGCAACGCGCCGGGAATGCGACCTTCGCCATTACCGTGGCCTATCGGCGTCCGGAACGTATTTATCCGCCAGCGCCGCAGTGATCTCGAATAGTCGCAGCCGTGTTTTCTTTTGCAATTCGTGGCGGGTATCGATGATCCCACCTTTGGCTAAATGCGGGTCGAAAGGCATGAATTCAACCGTCGCGCCTGATTGACTGAAACGTTCGGTGAGATACGCGCGCGCGTCGGAATCGTACTTGTCCCGGCTGTCATTAAGAACCACCATGCTGCGCGACACCAATTCGTGGTAACCCATTGAACGCAGCAGATCGATAGCGCGCGTCACCGGCAGTGACGTGTCGGCGGTGAGGCCCGACACGAAGACCAGTGTGTCGCACGCGTCGAACACGGCCTTCATCACCGGGTGCTCGAGGTCGTCGGAGGTGTCCACCACGATCACGTTGTGGGTGCGGCGCAACCGCGACAGCACCCCGGCGAACATCGACGGCACCAGCGGTCGCGGTTGGTCCGATGCCCGGTTCCCCGCTAGGACGTCGAGCCCTAAGCTGTTCTGCCCCAGGTGTTCCCGAATATCAGCGTAGCCCTGCACATCGGTGTCGTTCAAGACCGCGGCGTAGTCACCCGGTGGGGACTCGTCGATCCGCCCGGCGAGTGTCCCGAAACCGGGCGCCGCGTCGATCGCGACAACGTTCTCCGGGCGGCACTCACGAAACACCGCACCGATGCAGGCGGTCATCGTGGTCTTGCCGACGCCGCCTTTGCCGGACACCACCCCGATGACATACTGCTTGCGGATATGGCGGCGTATCCGTCCTTGCAATTCCCGGTAATGCCGTTCGGCCGGCGATTCACCGAGATTAATTGTTTGAAACGATGCGGCGAAAATGAATTTTCGCCAGCCCGAGCCCGGCGGAATTTTGCGCGGCGCGACCATGTCGGATATGCGCAGTGTCTCCGAAACGGAGTCCGGGTGCTGAGGACGCGAGCCAGCCGGTGGTCTCGGTGTTTGCCGAGGTTGCTCCGGTGAATTCGGTGCGTTCCACGGATTTGTCACGATGCCGATGCTAACACGCGCGGCGTAGCCCTCACTTACACAACCTTTCGATAGGAATACCATTCCTCATTGGCAGGGAGCCGCCGCATCATCCGGTTCACCGCAGCGGTGATGTTGCTCGTGGTTCCCGGCGCGAGAATCATCCACTTCTTGCCCGCCGACGGTTCGTGCTCGGCGATGATTCGGCCCTCGGGGGTGTCAATGATCGTCACCGCGCTCGGTTCGACGTGGGTCCGCGTCGGCCCGGCAACAGCCAAACCGGATTGCACAGCGACGATTCCCGCCTGGGCCGACTGCTCGACATCGGCCGCCATTTTGAGGATCTGAAGCTGATCGTTGTCCAGCCGTTGACCCGCCAGGAAAGCGTCCAGCGCCTGCCGGCTGGTCGCTTTCTCCTGCAAAGCATCGGCGTCCAGCGTGACCGGGCGCAGCCGCGCCGGAGTGTTGGAGCCACATATCCGCTCGATCTGAACACGGATCACGGCGTTCGCCGCCCCTTCGGCGGTCGAGGTGCCAGCGCCACTGATTCGGACCAGATCTTCCGATCGCTCCATGACAACCCACCACTCGGCGAAGCGTGCCAGCAGCGCCCCGGTGAGCTTGTCGCCACTGTCAGGCCTGCGCATGCTGATCAGCAATGCGACATCGCGCCGGGCAAGCACGGTCAGCCATTCGACGACGGCGCCGTCGACATTGTCGGACTCGTCGAGGACGCCCGCGGCCCGCAGCTCACCGACGATCGGGTGTGCCAGCGCCGCATGCCGCGTCTCGACGCTGGGGCGAATGGACCGCAGCCCGAGTTCCGGGGCAAGGGTTTCAATTCCGGTGAGTATCTGCAGTACCCACAAGCCATCGACAGTGGTGGTTAACACGAATCGCCCCTTTGAAAGCCGCTGGGGCGCACCCTTTCGCGTGCGCCCCAGCCTGCTTGTTAAGTCACCCCGCAGCGAGCGAAGCGTCCAGCGCCATCGCGTCGGCGGTGATGGAGTTCAGCACCTGGCCGTGCATGCCCACGATCTCAGCCAAATGCTGGAGCGGCTGTTCGATGTGGAGCATCGCTTCCTGGTACGCCGCGTGGTACTGACCACCCATGTGGCTGGCCAGCAGCGCGTTGACGTTGCTCAGATCTGCTTTGCACTGTTCCAGTGACGCCGATGCCGAGGCGAGAGTGCCGGTGGCGTGCTCGATCGCCCCGGCCTGGTATGTGATGGTGTTCGGGTCCGACATATCGCTGTTCCTATCCCTGTAATGACTGTGGTTGTCGTTGGCTGACTAGGACGGGGTGATGGCCTGCAGCTGGCTGCTCGCGTCGTGGTCGTGCTGGGCGAACTGCGCCACCGAGACACCCAGCTTGTGGGACAACTCGGTGCAGCCATGAATGATTCGCGTGAGGTCGGTGTTGATCTCGATTGCCTTCTGCTGCGAGACCACGGCGGCGGTGCCGCTGTGCGCGCCTGCCGCGACGATCTCCTCGACTGCCGACAGACCTTGGTTGGCAGCTATGGTCGCGTGCTCCATGAGGTCTTCGATCTTCGACTTGACTTGGAGTGCCACGTCCTGCGGAATCCGCGGGAACGCTCCTGATGCGTCAGCCATCTAATTCTTCTCCTTCATGCCAGCGCCCCGGGCTGGGGCATTAACGAGAGTCTAAGCGCTTTGGGTTAGCTGTCACTTCAGCCTTATCAGGGTGGTGCAGCTGTCAATCTCCCCACTGTCCGATGTGCATCGAGGGCGCGGTAGCAGGGCGCAACACGCGCTATAAGTCCATCCGCTGGGAATTTATTTTGTCGGCGCCGACAATAACGCGTGCGTGCGTGACATCGTCCTTTTTGTCGCCGGTCGGAGTTTCACCGCGGCCCAACATCCCAGCCGGCGACATCGGCACGGCAGATCCACCCGCTGCCCGGGCAGTCGGGCTCCGCAGATCCGCGGCATTAAGTACGCCGGCCCGGCCCGTGGGCCGTCCGCCGTTCTCCGGCTCGAAAGTGCTGGCCGGCGACGTGAAACTGGTCAGACTTGCGGTGCTGGAACCCAAACCGCCGATACCCGCGCCGCCGCCCATACCACCGGCGGCCGCTCCGCCGCCGCCTATCGGGGCACCAATGGCTCCCAGCCCCGCGGTTTCCGCCGCGACCGGCGCGTTCCCCTGCATGAACATGCCCATCATGCTCTGCAGCGGGCCGAACCCACTCTGTGCCATCTGCATCGGGGCCTGCGTGGCCTGAGTCAGGGGCTGGGCGGCGCCCATCAGCATCTGCGGCGCCGAAGTGAGCATCGAGGACATCTGACTGCCCGTCTCAGCGGGCGCGGAACCGGCCGATCCCATGGCCTGAGCGGCGGTCGGGGCTTGCGCGGCGTCCTGCCCGGCGGTGCTCGCGGTCTGTGACACCAGGCTTGCCGCGGACCCCAAACCGGCGGGGGCGGCGTCGACGGCGGCTGCCGGCGGAGGGACGGCCGCCGCGGCCGCGATCGAGCCGAGAGTCGTGGCGTACAGCACGCCGACGCTGGAATTCTGCGGCCAGTAGTCCCCGAAGTACTGCAGGTCCTGACTCACGATTCCGGGGGTGTTCTGACCGAACCAGTTGGTGGCGTTCAGCACACCCCACAGATCCCGGTTCGCCTGGCAAGCCACCGCAGGAATCACCGACGGGGCGGCCATCGTGTAGGCGTCCACTGCGGCCTGAGCGAGCATCACGTGTTTGGCGCAGTGCGCGGCCAACGGCTCCAGCCCGCCGGTGTTGAGCGCGGTTCCCCTGGCGACGTTGGCGGTACCGGCAAGGCCCGTCCACGACGCGCTGGTGGTCGCGATGTTGGCGGTGGACACCGCCATTCCCATTTGGTGACTGGCCGCTTCGGTAGCCATGACGCTCGCGTAGGCGACGATCGATCCTGGGCCGGGACCGCCCTCGAATATCAGCGCGACGATCTCGGGCGGCGCGGCGACCCATCGTGGGTCGAGTGGCATGCCGAGGTCAGAACGAGAATTTGGCGGCGCTGATCAGCTCTTGGAGCACATAGCTGACCGACGACACGCTCTGCCCGGTCGCATACGAGGCCCGCTGCCCGAAGTGTGCACCAGCGGTTCCGAGGTAGGCGCCACCCGCGCCAGCCATGGCCGCCGCAAACGCGGCGTCGTCGGCGGAGGCCGCCATCGGCACGACACCGGTCAAGGCCGCAGACCCCGCCGCGGTGGTGGCCGCCATCTCTCCGGTGACCACCGACTCCGTCAACGACGACACGTTGACGGCCTCCGGCGAAACATCGAGTATCGACATACCGTCTCCCCATGGTCTGATCCGCAGAGCTGCCCTGCGGAATTTCCCGAGTCTAAGGTCTTTTGTCCTCGTGCGTACAGGCGAATGTATGCAATACCGGCTGAGATGGCTACTCACCCGATTCGGGGGTGCCCACCAGCACTCCTTCGATATCACCCTCTGTCGTGACCAAGAGTCCACGCCCCGGCGGCAGTTGTTGGGCACTGATCCTCGCGAAGACTTTGACGTTCGCCGGGTCGTTGTCCATGAACAGGATCGGCGAGCGGGATCCATTCATCTTCTGCAGGAACGGGTTCATCACCACCTGACCGGCCCAGTTGCCAGGCAGGCGCGCGGCTATCACATGCAGCCCGATCTGCCGACTGCGCTCGATCAACGGCCACAACGGCGCAGTCGCGGCCGGCTTTATGACCTGGTTGTGCGGCCTGAGCTCGTGTTCGTCGTCGATCAAGACGAACTGGCGCGGGCCCTCCCACGACTTGAGGTCGAGCAGTTCCTCCTGCGTCAGGCCCGACGGTGGCAGGCGATCGCGCAGCTCGGCAACCAGCTCGGCGACCACGGCGTCGATGTCGTCGGCGGTGTAGGCGTAAGCCCGCACGTGCGGGCCCCGGATCTTTCCAATCAGCGTGGTCTTGGGGTCGATCACGGTGATCTGGGCCTGCTCGGGGGTGAAACGTCGCGTGATCGCCTGACCGATGGCCGCCAACGTCGTGGTCTTGCCGCACAGCTGGCGACCCATCACGATCACATTCGGCAGAACCCGCAGAGGCAGGGCCACCGGTTGCAGCCCGCTCTCACTGATGGCGAACGGGAGGTTGAGCGGGTCGGCCCCGTCTGGGGAGCGCTCGTAGACCTCGATGATCTGGGCCAGCGCCACCCGCTCAGGCAGCCGCGAGAGCCGCTCCACTCGGTCCGCGCCGGTGACTTCAGCGATGACGGACCCGACACCGCGGGCATTGACCCGCTCACCTTTGGTTCCGGTGATCTCAGGCACTCCCACCAGCATTTCGTGGCCTTCTCGGGTGAGACCGAACCCGGGCCGGTCCAGGGTGTTCCGCGCCGCCCTGCGCCGCTCCATGGAACTGCCCATCTGCGACTCGTCGGGGTTGCTCAACCGGAGCTGGATCCTGGCGTTCGAGACGTTCAGCAAGCCCTGCTTTTGACCGACGAACCAGCCGTTGGCACTCGTCATGACGTGCACGCCGTACGACAACCCTTGGCGGGCAATGGCGATCGCGCGATCGCCCATCGCGAAGTCCTTTTCGTACAGGTCGCCGTAGTTGTCGATGATGAGGAATACGTCGCCGAACTTGTCTTCCGGGTCGGTTCCCCCGCCGCCGGCCGCGCCGAACCGTCGTTCACGGAACTCGGAGATGTCGATCTGATAGTGCTTGAACGACGCTTCTCGCGCGCGAATCAATCCCTCGATGGTGGCTATGGTGCGCGATACTCCCTCAGCGTCGTTGAGGCTGACGACACCGGCCACGTGGGGAAGCTCTTCCATGGGATACAGCGCCGCGCCGATGCAGAAGAACGTCACCCGCTCTGGGCGATACATCAATGCGGCCGACGCCATCAACGTCATCAGCGTCGTGCTCTTGCCACGCTGGGCGGTGCCGACCACGATCACGTTGTCCATCTCGGCGTCGATCACATGCACGAGTTGCGTGTGATCTTCGGGAATGTCGACGATTCCGATCGGGAAGGTCAGGCCCGGGTTCTGCCCGTAGTCGACGTGCCATGGCTTACCGCGCCAATATCCAACCAGCGCGTCTACCGGCTCGCTGACTTCCAGTGGAGGAAGCCAGATTTGGTGAGGAAGCCGAGCCTGGTTCGACACCAGTGAATCGCGGATGACGTCGAGCAGCTTCTTCTTTCGGAAGCCGTCGGCATGGAACAGGAACTCGTCGGGTTCCTCGGGCTCGTCGGCGACCGCAAGCGCCGCGGTGTCCTCGGCACTGAGCGGCTGGTACTCCCAGGTGAGCGGGCGCGGCTGGGAGAAGCTCACGTCGATCGTCCGGTTGACGTTGGCGACCTTCTTGGGCAACACGAACGGCGCCGAGAGATAGAAGCACCGGAACGGCTCCAGGTCACGCGGGCCGACTTTGAGCAGTGCGTACCCGTTTTCCTTCGACGGCAGGTGCAACGCGGCGTCACTGTTGATGACGTCGCGGGAATCCTCGGCGGTTTCCGCGCGCAGCGCGACGCGGAATGCGATATTGCTCTTCGCCTTGCTCAGCGACGACAGATCCAGGCGCTGGCCGCCGAGGGTGAAGAAGACGTTACAGCCGCGGCCCTCCTGACCGATGTGGATGACCAGCTGTATCCACTCTTGGTGGTGGTGGAACAACTCCAGGTATTCGTCGATGATGACCAGCAGAATGGGCACGGGTTCCAGATCCCGGCCGGCCAGTCGCATCTCTTCGTACTCGTTGGCATCGCGCGCACCGGCCTCTTTGAAAAGTCGGTAGCGCCGGTGGATTTCGCCGTCGATCGCTTTACGCATTCGTTCGGCCAGGTGTCGCTCATCCTTGCCGAGGTTGGACAGCGAGCCCGCGACGTGGGGCAGGCCTGCCAGGTCCTGGGCGGCCGACTCGAATTTCATGTCGACGAAGATCACGATGAATGTCTCGGGCGAATGGGTCAGCGCGATGCCGTTGCACAACGACAGGAAGAACTCAGACTTGCCCGAGCCCGAGGTTCCGATCACCACGGAGTGGAAACCGAAGCCGCCGAAGTCTTTTGCGCGGAAGATGACGTACTGCAGTTCGCCACCGGGTTTCACCCCGACCGGCACCATCGCCCATTTCGGGTCGCCTCGCCCGCGGCTCTCGGCCCAGAGCCGATCGACGTCGAGTTGGCGGGGATCGTTGATGCCCAGCGCGCGCAGCAATTCCCCTGCCTGGCTGTCGGTTTCGGACAACTCCCCCGCGCTCATCGGGGACCAGCGCGCGATGGCGCGGGCGTACCTGTTGGCGGTGCTCTCGGCCAGCATGTCGGCCACCGCGTAGAACGCGTCGCGGTGATACAGCCTGCCTTCGCGCAAATCGAAACGCTGGTCTCCGTCGGCGAATCCGACGCCGACGCCGGGCCGCGTGGCCAGCCGCAGCACCGTGATGCCGGCCATGCCCTTCTGTCCGGTCACGCCCTCCCACTGCTCGGGCGTTCCGATGTTGTCGTCGACGATCACCCAGTGCGGTCCGAGCCTCAACCCGGAGGACTCCAACGCGGACGGCATCGACGTCGGGCTGGTCCCGACGGGCGGCGTCCACGGCCCACGGCCCTTACGGTGTAGCTCAGCGTCGAGCGCCTCCTCCAGCTCGGTCGGTGAGGCGAACAGCAGGCGGCGCATACCACATGCGTCGAACATCTCGTCGTGCTGATTATGCGGAAGCCACACCAGCCACGACCACAGCTCGGGATGGCGCGTGACCACCATCAGCTTCAGGTCATTCGGGCTGTGGTAGACCGCCAATTCGCACAGGATCGACCGGGCCAGATGATGCAGCTCGGCGGGATCGGGCCCGATGAAACTGAAGCCGGGCTTGGACCGCAGACTCAGCACCTTGCCGATTCCGCGAATCTTGCTCTGCTCGAGAATGAAGTCGCGCAGCGCGCCGCCGGTAACCGGTTCGAGCTCCTCGCCGATCGGGACCTCAGGCCACTGCAACGACACCGCCGAGTCGCTGGCCTGCTGGATGCCTATGCCGAGCCGGACATCGAGAAAATCCGGGTCATCGACACGGCGCTCCCACATCCGCGGTCCACCGATGACGGTGTCCAGCTGCTCGGGGTCACCGTGCACGAACAGTTGACTGCGGCGTTGGTCTTGGGCAGCGCGCTGGACTTCCTCACGATCGTCGTCGAGCTGACGCAGGTAAACGCGCCGTTGCTTCTCCTGCTCGCCCCATGAGATCCGCCGCCCCCGTCCGAAGCGCCCGCTGAACATCAACGCGCCGAACCCGGCCAGCCCCATCATCGGGAAGAATCCGGACTGTAGCGATCGGACCCCCGAGGTGTACATCACCACCAAGGTTCCGATGATCCCGACCAGCAGCGCCGGCAGCGCGATCATCAGCAAGATGTTGCGCGGCTCGCGTTCCGGCAACGCCAGCGGCGGCGGGACCGCCACCCGCACCGGTGGAACCATCGGCGGCGGCTTACGTGCCGCCCGGACGAAACCGCGCTTCGACATGCCCTAGCCTCCGAGTGATGGGTTGGGTTCGGGGACCGGCGCAACCTCGCCGCCGCCGGTGACGGTATCGCGCGCCAACAGCGCAGTGTCATGACTGATGGCCGGCCCGGCCGCGAAGGTGCGCACGATCGGCCACGGCGCCTGTACGGCGCTGCCTGGATCCAGACCCAGTGGATCCAGGGTCTTTCGATCCCACTGCACTCCGAATCGCACGCCCTGCGGCGAAACCCAATACAGGCTTTCGCGGCTACCCGAGGCGGCGACACCACTGGTCGTCGCGACGAAGTTCGCCGCTCCCGGTAATACCAATGCCTGGTCGGCCTCGACGGATTCGGGCGCCCGGTCGTCGCGAACCAGCCGAACCAGGCGCGAATCCATGCCGATCGGCACGGGCAGGCCCCGCCCGCTGAAGATGGCGATGGACGCCTGCGGGTCGGTCGACTGCTTCTGCCACGCGACACAGGTCACCGGGTTAGCAGCTATATCAACGAAATTCAGCTTTCCCGACGGGTAGAAGCCGACGTTGAGGACTTCGACGGCGGGAATGTGAATCAGCTTGTCAGGCGTGATCAACGTCGGCGTAGCAGAGCCCTGGGCCAGCGCGGTGCGCAGCAGATCGGCCACAAAGCTGGTGATCTTCTGCACGCCGTCGGGCAGTAACGCGTAGAAGCCGGTGACGGTGCCGTTGGCGTCCCGGGTTTCCAGCACGCTGCCGACCGTCGAGCCCGGCAGCCACGTCGACGGCGCGCCGAGCTGCGGGATCGTCGGAATCACAAGGGGTTCGGTCGCGGGCATGGCATCGAAGAGAGCGTTGGAGATCTCGACCGGATAGGTCACACCCGGATCCAGGCCTAAGTTGAACGTGACCGATCGGTCCGTGGGGTCGATCTGCGACCGCTGCCCGCCCCAGACCACGTAGGTCGCGCCTTTATGGGTGACCAGGATGGCTTGCCCGGGCTCCATCGCCGCCGCCCGGCCCGTCGTCGACAGCTCCCCGGCGATCGACGTCACCAACGGAACCGTGCCGGTACCCCGAGTGGGCGTGGTGTCGCACACCGACCACGCCGACTCCGAACTCTGGGTGATGCTCAGGCTGTCCGGCACACCGGGAATTCCGACGATCGGTCCGGTCGGATACTTGGCGATCTCGGATGCCTTGACCCAGGTCGGGGTGGCCGCGTTGCCGACCGCCAGCCGCGCAGACGTCAGGTTGAGCGCTGGATACAGCCGGCCATTGATCTTCGCGTAGATTGCGCCGGTGTCGCGGTTCCCGATGATCGCGGACTGCCCCACCAGTCCGGCGGGTTTCATGATGTGCAGCAGCGCCATCCAGCCGATGCCGATGAGCACGAACACCATCGACAATGCCACCGCCGCTTGCTGTTTGCGGTCGTCGTGCTTCATCCGCACCGAGAACCGGGTGATCGCGGCCCGCAGTCTGCGGTTGTAGAACAGGTGGCCGGAGTTCTGGTCTCGGTTCGACAGATTGAGCGGCACGGTCAGTATCCTTTCAGCGATGTGTGTCCGCGACCTGGCAACTCGAGTACCTTGAGCGACAACGGATCCCAGGTCACTGCAGGGCTCCGCCATAGCGCGCCCGGTTCTCGGCTTCGGCCTCTTCGCGCAATGCTGCGACGGCGAGGTTCAACCTGTCGGCCAACTCGCCGTGGGAGTAGCCGGACACCACGCTCGGATGCAACGCCAATTCGACCAGTCGGCCGTCTGAGTTTGCGACCGCCTGGATATCGCCGAGATCGACGCTGTAGGTGATCGTCTCGGCCTGACCCACGAGCGCTTCCCACTTGTCGGCGGCTTCGCTCAGCTCACGCAGGACCGATTCGACGAGATCCTTGTCGCTGCGCTGCGCACGACTGCCCGGCCCCGGCATCATGACAGTATCTCGACCCCTCCGACCAGCGTCAATTCATTGTCTGCGGGCTGGGCAACGCGACCCGTCAAGGGCCAGCCTCCCACCCGCTGGCCGGCGGCGCGCTCAGCATTTGAAACCACGCGAAGTGATAATTCGCGTTCACTGGGTTCTTGGTGGCCATACCTTCGGTGGCGGCCAGCAGCAGGCAATTCAACAGCAACCCGGGATCGATGTCGGGATACTGCGCCAAAAGCTGGTATCGCGACGTGTCGAGGTAAACCCGCAATATGTCGATTTCGGCGTCGATAATGCCCGTTCCCGCCGCACCCGCCTTGGCCAGCGTATGGACCATGCGCGGCAAGCCGTCCCGCCAGTGCGTCGCCTCACCAAGTATCCAGCCCAGGTCGTCGACCGGCGGCAGCTCACGAGGCTGCGACGAGGTCTGGGTCGCGTCGTAGTCAGTCGCCCAACCGAGCGCGTCGCCGGGGGCGTAGGTCGCCAACGACGATGTCTGGCCGAGCAACGCGCGTGCGGTTCCGGTGCGGCGGCCCGGGCCCAGTAGCCGCACGTCGGCGGGCAGCGTGATTCCGGGCGGTATCCAGCCGTGGGCTAGATCGGTCACCAGCAGTATGGTGCCGTCGTCGCGAGTGCCGATCGCCCAGCGCAACCCCGGTTCTTGCCGCGCAACGAACTTGAGCAGGCGCTCGAGCCGGTCGCGCTCCGACTCGGGTTCCGCTGCCGGCACCTGCTGACGTGTGGTTTCCACGTCATCGATCTCGGGCTCCGGCCGGGCGACGGCGGCTGGTGGGCTCGGCGGTTGGGCCGCCGGCGCCGCCGGGGGACGTTCAACGGGTTGGTGGTGCCTGGGAATGTGGTCGAACGGAGCCTCCGCCAGCGGCGCGATCTCCTGAAGCACCGTTGCAATCTCCGCGAGCACCTCGGTGTCGTCCGACTCGAACGGATAGGTCGGCTCCGGGGCCGTCGGTGCGGTGCTTTCCGGTTCGGCGCTTTCCGGTTCGGCGCTTTCCCGTTCGGCGCTTTCCGGTTCCGCCACTGCGGGGTCGGTTGTTACCGGCTCGGCTATCGGGGCAGCTTGTGCTGCCGTCTCCACCGCGGGCTCCCAGCCGTCCGGTTGCTCGACGGGAGCTTTCGGCGGCTGGTCGTATTCGGGGCGCTCCGGACTCGGTGGCGCGGGCTCGTCTGACGGCTCGTTCGCCTCCGGTCGCGGCGGGGCGAGCTTGAATCGCGTCGTCTTCTCGGTGTCGTCAGCGCCATTTACCGGCCGATACTCCGCCGCCGGCAATTTCTGCCTCATGTTGCGGAGATGACGGACTGTCGACTCCACTCGTCTCACGGCAAAAGCACGAGCTTCGTTGATGACTCGGGATTCTTCGGCTTGCCGGGTGGAATCGGCCCATCCCGCTCGCCGAATGCTTTTCAATTCTTCGTTTGCCGAATCGACGATTCGCTGTAAGTCTGCCTTGAGATATTTGACAAGCGGAGCGGTCTCAGCGGTCACTGTCGACAGCTCAGCGGGCCAAAGTCCGCCCGTCACCCACGGAGTGCAGTCGACAGGAGCGCTGAAGGCCGGGATCTTCAGCGATTCTTCGGCAGCTCTCCGGAGGCGCTGCCGCGCCGTATTCCGTCCGAAGATCGCCACTGCCCAAGCGTACCGTCACCGGCGGTTCCACAACTTCGCTGAGAGACCAGCTATTTAACGCCGCCCGAGCTGCCGGAGATTGTGGTGAATTGTGCGGATAACATGGTCTGGGTAGCGTGAGCGGGTGGCAGATTCAGGGCTGCAGCAGCAGCTGAATGAAGTACGCGCGCTGCTGGCTCGAGCGCGAGAGTTGTTCGGCGCCAATCCTGTCGAGCCCCCTACCGATATCGCCCCGAAACGCGACGCCGTCCAGACCTGGATCCGCTAGACCGGGTTACCGCTTCGGGTTGTCCCGCCGTGGCAGTTCGTGCGCGACCAGTCTCTCGATCGCCGTGTCGAGATCATGCGCGGCGGGAACCTCAGCCGACGGGGTGTAGCCGGCCGCCACGATCTCGCCGCGCACTTCCATCGCCGCCTTGAGGTAGGAGACATCGGCGGTCAACAGGATGCCCTGCGTCAGGCTTTCGGCATCGGTGTGCATCGCCGCCTCGCTCAACGTCACGCTGTGCATATAACCACCGCGGCAGGACCGGACCAGGATGTGCCCGCTGGGGTGGACGGTGTCGAACGCGGGGTCGGCCTCAGTCATCGACCGTCGTCAGAGATGCGCTCGATCTTGTCGACGGCTTCCGACTCGTGCTGCTCCCACATGTTTGCCGATTTTGTCAGGTTGTCGGCGATCTCCGCGTGGTTGGCAGCTTGTTGCTCGTAGCACTGGCGTCGTTGCTCCAGAAGTGCGCGTCCCGCCTCCCGCAGTTCGCCGAAGATCGGGCCCAGCGAATCCAGGCTCTGCTGGATGGCCTGATGCGTAGAGGGCAGGGTCCGCAGATACTCCGACGTCTCTTGGTGGTGGCCGGCGGCCTCGCGCAAGGTGGCGGGTACCACGTGGATTCGGTCTGCCATCCGCTCTCTCCTTTTGATGTGCCAGTGATCTGCCGGCGGGCGCCGGACTCCCCACTACGCGCTCTGCGGTCGCTCTGCCCTGGCCGGTCTGGTCGGCGCGGGTGGGTCGGGCTTGTCCGGTGCGGGTGCGCTGACCGGCACCGGAGGATGCTCCCAGCCCAGGAAGCTCGGGCCGCCCACGGTGGAAATGTGCTGGATCTGACCGTTGATCAGGGCCCTGCTTGCGCCGAGGGCAAGCGCGTGGCGATCGGTGAACATGCCGATGTCTCCGGGCGCGAGCTGCGACGGATCGAGCGGGTCGGTGACCGCCGTCCCCGGCGGCGGGATCGTGATGCCCTCGTGGCGGAAGGCATCGGCGATGGGCGTCCCGCCCGCTGCAGCCTCGATGGCGGCGGCCAGCTGTGGGCTGGCGGCGGTGAGCGTCTCGCCGTCAGGCAGCGTCACGGTCGTCGGGCCGGCCGGGTGCGCCGCCGCGGGTTCGGTGTCGTCGTGGCCGGCCGGATCGTGACCGTCCGCCGGGGACTGCGGATCGTCCTTCGGGTCGTCGGATTCTGGCAGCGGGTCGCCGGACGCCTTCGGCGTGAGTTGGTCGCTGCCCGGCAGTGGTCCGGACAGCGGAAATCCCCCCGGCATGCCCAAGCCGGGCAACGCCGCACCACCCGGAATCCCTCCTCCGGCAAACGGGGGGAAGTTCGGCATACCCTCAGTTGTCGCGGCGGGTGCCGGTGGGCTTTGCGCCGGCATCTCCTCGGACGGCGGGCCAAGATCATCATCGGGCAGTTCGTCGAAATACGGCTTCAGGTCGGATTCCGTTGCCGGCGGATCATTTTGGGCGACTCGCTGCGCTGGGGTATCGCCCGGTTGCACAGGTGGCCGTTGCGGGCTGTCCGCGGATTCGGAGCCGGGCCGGGCAGCGTTGTACAGCGACGTCCACGCCGCCATCAGCGCCGAGTTCGACGTGTCGTCGAGGCTCGCGCCCGCGACCACGGCGCGGATGTCCCTGAGCTTGCCGATCAGATATCGCTGGAAGTCCCGCGCTCCCGCCGGGGTGTCCAGATCAGATCGGGTGGACACCGCGCCCTCGACATCGCGCTGCAACAGGCTGAGGGCGTCCCTACCGGCGGCATTCTTGCGGTGCGCATTGAGAACTGCCGTCACCACTTGCAGGTCGACTTGGGCAGTTGTCGAGTTCTGATGCGCCAGAGCCACTTCCGCATTCCTGATCGCGTCGGCGGCATCGCCTTCCTGATGATCGGAGGCGGTGGCGCCACGTTGCGGAATGGCGGTCGGCTTGGTCCACGCCGGGTAGATTTTCTCCCCCGTTTTCGAATCGAAGAGATCCGGATGCTGCTGGCGGATACGGAAAACAAGCCCGTCGACGCGCGGCGGACTTGCCGCGAATACCGTCGCCGCATCCGTTACGTCCTGCGGTGTCAAACCGGTCAACCAGGCGTTCGGGTCACCAGTACATTGCTTGACGTGCTCGACCGCGGCGAGCACGTCGTCAGGCGTCGCCATCGCTTCGCTGCCCGAACATGGTGGCGACGGTAGCCAGCGGGCCCGGCGTCGACAATTCACTCCTGTGCACAGCCGGCGTCGTGCCGACACCATGAACCCTAGCCCGCGGACGCGGTGTAGTGCTCGCTCAACTTCTCCAGTACGGCCTTCTTGGCACCGTCGAATTCGCGGGCGTCTGACACCACCGCGGAGATCTCGCGTTGCTTGGCGATCAGAAACTTCTGGAATTCACGGGCACCGATCGCGGTGTCCAACCCGAGCGCGGCCTGATTGCTTACCGCGCCGTCGATCTCGGCCGCGATCGCGTCGAGGCGTCTGATGCCCTCCACCGTTGCCGCGTGCGCGCCGGCGAGGGCTTCGGCGAGGACGCGGTCGGCGTCGCCTGCGGCGGCGTGTTGCGTCGACAGCGCGGCCTGCTGCTCCCCGATCGCGCCGATCGACAGCCCGTCCTGCTCTGCCATGGCTTGACCGTACTGATCGGGTCGACGCTCGACAACCACCGCCGTCACCCCAGCGGACGCCGGATTTGCACGCCGGTCCCCAGCGGGCTGATCCGCACCGTGGCGCCGGAGTGGGGTGCTTCGACAACCAGGTTGTTACCGATCGCCATCTGCACGTGTCCCGCGCTGGGGAAGACCAGGTCGCCGGGACGGACCTGGGCGTGCGGGACGGGGACCCCGTCGTATATCTGCTGATATGTGGTGCGGTCCAAATGGATTCCCGCCCGCGCGTAGGACCACTGGGTCAACCCCGAGCAGTCGAACCGGTCCGGGCCGGTCGCGCCCCACACGTAGGGCCGGCCCAGCCGCGACAGCGCTGCCCGTACCGCGATGCCGGCCCGGCTGTTCGCCGGCGGCAGCCGCAGCCCGGCCAGGGTGTGGCCGCGGTGCGTCATTCGATAGCTCAACGGGCGCCATCTCGACCGATGCCGCCGGACCCGACGGCGCGCCGCCTGCACATGCTCCTGTTGCGCGCGCAACCGCGCCACCCGCCGGCGGATCGCTTCGCGCTGCGCGATCGGGTTGTCCGGCACCCCGGTGTCGGCGCGGGCCTCGTCGAGAACGCTCTTGGTCTGCGCTCGAGCGGTGGCGTGATCCCGGTGCGCTTGTGCCACGGTCTCGGCCACCGCGGCGTCAGTGCTCGCCGCCGAGCGCAGCACTTGCCGGCTACGGTCGACCTCTGACTGGTAAAGCTCATGTCCCGCGCCGGTATTCAACCCCGCCGCGCGCGCCAGCAGTCCGTCGTATGGCTCTATCCGGGCATCGGGCACCGCTTCTCGGGTGGTGCCGGCGAACAATTCGTGCGCACGGCTCAATGCCGCCAGTTCGCTTCCGCTCACTGTTCCTCTCCCTCGTCGCCGGTGGTGTCGGCGTCATCGGCCAGCTCGGCGAACGCCCGCACGCGCGGAAGCGCTCCCGGCGGGATGACTCCCCTATTCCGGATGTCCCACATTTCCGCCGGCGTGACGCCGAGCAGCGCCGCGATCACGGCCTCGGGCAGCGACGACTGCGCACACGCGCGATCAAGGCGCGCGCTCAGGCTCGTCGGCATCCGCTCGAGGAGCGCGCCCCGAGTTGCCTCCAAACCCTGCAGATGTCGCATAAGCCGTCCTGCCGACGCTGCGTCGGCGTTGATCGCCACCCGCCACGAGTTGGCGGCGAGCATCTCGGCCTTCACGCATTGTCCGATCACAGAAAGAATATACGTCTCATATTCGTTTGACGTCTCCGCAGGCAGCCGATCTATCACCGAGTTCAGCGCGTCGAGCTGTGCCTCGGCGTATCCCTCGAGCATGTGAGTGTCGGTGTGCCGGTCCACCACGATCGGCTCGGTTGCGCGCGCCGGCGCTTCGGCAGGGGTGACGGCGGTCAAGCGTTCGAGTTCGGCGCCCGCGTCGGCGGCCACCACGAGTCGCGAATAGGTGCCCGGCGGCAAGCCAAGTCCGTTCTCTACCTTCTGAACTGTGCTCTTATGCGGCTTGCGGACACCCCGCTCGAGGTAGCTCAGGCCCATGATGCTGACGCCGGTCACCGACGCGAAGTCGGCCAGAGACCAGTCGCGCGACTCGCGCAACTCCCGGATCGCCGCCCCCGCCGATTCGCGGCTCACCGTAGCGCTCCGGGCATATCCGGATACTACACAGGCGCATCGGCTATCCTGGGTATATACGTTTCTATCTTCGTTCTCTTGCCAATTGCCTCGCGGTGTGTATACGCTTCCACATACGTTTTTGTCTGAAGGAGGCAGCTATGGGGCATCCGTGCTCGGTCAACCCGGAATTGTGGTTCGGCTACGCCGATGACGACGGCGGCGACGGCGCCGCCAAAGCGCGCGCCTATGAGCAGTCGGCCACCGAGGCGCGGCTGCAGTGTCTGCGGCGGTGCCCGCTGGCGCAGCAACGACTGTGCGCCCGGTATGCGGTCGAGAACCGCGAAGAATATGGGGTCTGGGCCGGCGTCAAACTGCCAGGCGGCCAGTACCGCAAACGGGAGCAGCTGGCTGCCGCGCATGACACCTTGCGCCGGATCGCCGCGGGCGAGGTCAACCCCCGTGAGCTGCCCGACAACGCCGCGTTGCTGACGCGGCGCGAAGGGGACACCGTTCCGGTGACCGCGACGGTATTTCATCTGCCCGATCGCCAGGTCGGGCCGCGGTCGGCGGCCTGAGCTGTCGTCACAGCGGTCGGGTTGAATACGTCGACGGCGCCGCGCACGGAGCCGTATAACTGAACCCATGACCACCGACAAGACCGGCGCCGAGACCACCGTCAGCGCCGGGGACGGCAAATACACCATCGCCG
Source organism: uncultured Actinomycetota bacterium (assembly GCA_963833935.1). GTDB lineage: Bacteria > Actinomycetota > Actinomycetes > Mycobacteriales > Mycobacteriaceae > Mycobacterium. The sequence continues at coordinate 71,293 of CAWIAC010000013.1, forward strand.
TCGACGGGGAAACCGTCGGGTTGGCCGCCGTCGCTGATCGAGGCAACCAGCGGGTTTTCTACCACACCGAGGTCGACGAACGGTTCGGCGGACGTGGACTGGCCACCATCCTGGTGGCAGAAGCTCTCGAGGCAACCCGCGCCGACGGAAAGCACGTCGTTGCCACCTGCTCGATGGTCGCCGGCTTCATCAAGAAACACCCTGAGTTCAGCGACATCGCCGACCCGGCCACGCCGGAGATTCTGCGGTGGGTCCAGACGTTGTAGACGTCTTGGCCCGACCGCTCGATCAGAGCCAGCCGGTGCGGGCCGCGGCAACCGGCTCGGCGGGAACCGGAGCCAGTTCGCCGTCCCGCACGCCGTCGAGCATTCGTTTCACCGCGGCGACGATCTCCGGGGCTGCCGCGGCGAGTCCGGCCTTATCGGCCTCGGTGACCTCATCGGCCGCGACGCCGGCGCGCGCCAGCACGGCGGCCGGATTGGCCAGCTCACCGGCCAGCCAGGACAGCGGGTCGGCGGACAGCTCGTCGACGAAGTGCCGGCGGCCGGGTTCCCACCCGTTGAAACGGGGGTGATGATGGGCTCGGTCCAGGGTCCCGGGCGGGCTCTCCGTCGACCCGAAGAGGTCCACCCGCCACACCGGGCGGGTGAAGGCGATCGGGACGCCGGCGTAGATAGACCCTTGGGGCTCGGCCCGGTCGACCACGCGGAGTTCCAGCCGGACTCCTCGTTCCGGGGTTTCCTGACCGGCGAGCGGGGTCGGGTCGACGAAAAACATGTCGCCGACGACGACACCCATGGCTTCGAATCCGAACGCTGCAAGCATTGCGTGCCTTTCCCTCTGTCCTCCAGGGTAGACCCCGCCGATCATCATGGATCGGGCCCGGCGACCGCGCCGCTCCACGTAAGCCCAGTTCAGCGGCCTACAGACCGCTCAATGTGGTGATCACTTGGACGGTGATCGCCAGAATCACGGTGCCGAACAAGTACGACACCATGGAATGCTGAAGGACCGACTTTCTGATCACCCGATTTTTGACGGTGGTGTCCGTCACCCCATATGTCACGGCGATCGTGAAAGCCAGGTAGGCGAAGTCGGCGAAGATCGGCTTCTCGTCTGCATTGAAGTCGATTCCACCCACGGGCTCGGTGTAATACAAGATCGCGTAGCGCAGGGTGTAGACGGCGTGCACCACCAACCAGGAGGCGATCACGCTCAAAAACCCGACGGCGGCGGCAATGGAGGCGTCGGGTCCTTTCGCGGTGCCGGCGACGAGTAAGTAGGCAACGCCGCCGAGGCTGGCGATGCTGGCTAACACGATGATCGTGTCCGCCGCGCCGCGCCCCGGATGCCGGTGCTGCACAACGATTTCGATCCCGGGCGCGGTCATTTTGGCGATGCTCGCCCACGTCCAGAACAGATATACGGCCGCGGTTGCGATCCACCCTGCCGCTGGGGCGTACTGCCATCCCGCTGCCGCGCCGACCAGCGTGCCAGCAGCCGCGCCGACGATGGCGGCCAATCCGATGTGCATTGTGCTCGATTGGTTCTGCCGCAGGATGGAGGGAATCCGCATGGCCAATGCTAAGCGCGCCTGGGCCGGTCCTAGCGGACTCAGCAGATTGTGGGGTGTCCAGATTGCACGACATCGACGTCATCTGCCGCGACGTCCGTGCTCGCGAGCCGGCAGACGCTCACGATCGAGAAGTGGCTGATGACACCAACGCGTTGAGAACAGCTTCTGCTTCGCGCTGCATCCGCTCCAGCACCTCGGCCGTGGTGGGGCTGTCGTGGATGATGCCGACGCCTTCGCCCATGTGAATGCCCGCAGTGTCGAAGTCCGCCGCCGCGACGGCTGCGCGGTAATCAGATTGCACCTCAGGGAGATTGGCGCGCAGGGCGTCCTCGTTTCTGTACCAGCGGCGGACGAAGCTGTTGCGCAGCACTCGGCCACCGTAGCCCTGCGGCCAGGCGTGGCCACGCACGATGTCGAACACGGTCGAGCGCACAGTGTCGTCAGAGCGGGCCGCAAGCGCGCGATTGCGCGCCGTGGAGGTGACGGGTGATTCCTGCGCGGCCCACAGCCGTGAGCCGACGACGGCGCCATCCGCGCCCAGCGCGAGCGCTGCCGCCAGACCCCGTCCGTCCGCCACGCCGCCGGCCGCCAGCACCAAAGTCTCTTGCGCTCGCTCGGCGACCAGATCGGCCACCTCAGGCACCAGGGTGAAAGTGGACCGGACTCCCTTGCCATGCCCGCCTGCCTCGCCGCCCTGGGCCACCAGCACCTCGGCACCGATGTCGATCGCCCGCCGTGCCTCCTCTAGATCGTTAATCTGATTGAACAGTGGCACTTTCGCGGCCCGTATCCGATCGGCGAACGGGCTGGGGTCTCCAAACGACAGCACTACGGCCGCGGGGTCGCGTGCCAGCACCAGATCCAGCAGTTCGGGTCGCTCGGCCAGTTTCCAAGCGATGAAGCCGACCCCCATGCGGGCGCCGGCCGCCGCGGTGAACTGGGCCTTGAGCCAGTCGGCGTCACCGTAGCCCGCCCCCAGTATGCCGAGGCCGCCCGCTCGGGTGACCGCGGTGGCCAAGCGGGCGTCGGCGAACTTATCCATCGGCGCCAGCACGATCGGCACCGAGAGATCGAATCTCGACGTGAGCCTTGTGGTGATCATGGAAACCTCCTTGAGGTGACAGCCCTTCACATCGTGGGCTTCGGGTGTTTGCGTGGCACGGTGTCGGCCGATGACCGCAGGGTGCGGCGTCGATGATCAAGACAGTTCGCCGGTCAGGAACTGGGCTCGCCCTTGGCCGAAAGACCAGTCGAAGTCACCGTTTTCGGTGATCGACACGATCAGGTCGCTGGCGTCCAAGCCGCAGTCACGATGCAGATTCTCGGCGAGCAGTTCGTAAAACCGCTGCTTTTGGGTATTGGTGCGTCCGCGGCTGGTGACCTGGATGATCACCAGCTGGCCGGATCGCTCGATTTCCAGCCCGGTGTCGAGCGCGATCACGTGGCCCGGCTCGCGCACGTTGACGATCTGGTAGCGGTCGCGTTCGGGAACTTCGAATGCCTCCACTACGGCCTTGTGTGCACTGTCGAGCAGTTGACGGATCTCTTCGGGGGTGCGGCCCCGCAAAATGGTGAAGTTCAGTAACGGCATGATCAGCTACCTTTCATTACGCCTCGAGCACTCTAATAACGTTGGGATACAAGTTGTTCAGACTGTCGAGCTGAAACACACCCGCTCCGCCGATTTCCAAGAGTCATCAGCGCCCAGCGCTTTGTCCGCCGTCGACATGCATGATTTCCCCGGTGACAAAGCTCGCCTGTTCCAAATACAGAGCGGCATCGACGACGTCGTGGATGTCGCCCATACGCCCGATCGGGTGCAGGCCGGCGAGATATTCATGGGTAGAAGGGGCATGCATCGGCGTCCGAATAACGCCTAATGCGATTGCGTTGGAACGGATTCTGCGCGCCGCGTATTCGATTGCCAGCGACTTCGTGACGGCGTTGAGTCCGCCTTTGGTCAATGAGGCCAGCGCCGACGGCACCTTGGAATTGGCGTGGTCAACCAAGGAGGTGGAGATGACCAACACATGACCACCTGCACCGTGAGATTCGATCGCGGCGACGCCGGCGCGGGTGAGCTCGAAGAAGCCGCGCAGGTTCACCCCAGTGATGGCGTCGTAGTCAGCGTCGGTGTACTCGGTGAACGGCTTGGCAATGAAGATGCCGGCATTGTTGACGACCGTATCGACCCTGCCGAAGTGCTGCAGAGCACCGTCAATGATCTGCTGCCCGACTCCGGGCTGGGCGATGTCGCCGTCGACTGTCAGCACCATCGGGTCGTCGCTGGCAGTGATGTTTCGCGAATTCGCAACGACGGCGTAGCCCAGTTCGCGGTAACCCGCCACCAAACCCGCGCCGATGCCCTGCGATGCGCCGGTGATAACCGCCACGCGCGGTGAGTTTGCCATGACATGAAGTCCTTTCGGGGTGTCAACAATCAGTTGCCAGATGCAACGGCTAGCCAGACCCCGCGACTCCCGATCACTACAAGGGGTTTGCTCGCTGCTGAGAGGCTGCGCCTATTACGCTGCAGCGGTGGAACTGCGGCAACTGCGGTACTTCGTCGTAGTGGCGGACGAACTGAACTTTGCCCGAGCCGCCAAACGCCTGCATATCGCCGGACCGACGCTGTCTCAGCAGATCAAAGCGTTGGAGCGAGACCTCAACGTCAGCCTGTTCGACCGCGACCGCCGATCGGTGGCGTTGACTGCGGCCGGTGCGTCGCTGCTGCCCGAAGCTCGGACGCTGGTTCGTCAAGCCGACCAATTACGTTCTCGAGCTGCAGATTTGGCGGTCGCCGAGCCGGTGCGGATGGGCTACGTGCAATGGTGCCCCCCCGACTGGGCGGAGCGGGCCGCAGGCGTGGCCCAGCTCCGGATGGACACCTGGGTCATGCCGTCGCACGCGCAGGCCGCCCGAGTCGCCGACGGCGGCCTGGACCTGGCTATCTGCTGGGTGCAGAAAACCGACCTGGAAGACCTGCGGCTCGACGCCCACCTCATCGGCGTGGACCGGCTCTACGCGCTGTCCCCAGGCGCCGATGACAGTCCGCTACCGGCCCAGGATCTAGTGGTCCTGGTCGACGCCGATGCGTCCAGCTGGTCGTCATGGAACCGGTACGCAGAGCAGTTCGCTGCTGACACCCGGGCGCGCCTGATGCGGACCGACGACGGCGGCGTCACCGGCCCGGTGTTCTATGAACACATCCGCCGGTTGGGACGGCCGGTGCTCAACAACCCCAAAGGGCAGGACGCCGCACAGCCTCGTGATCTGGTACGCCGCCCCATCATCGCGCCGACTCCGCTGTGGACCTGGTCATTGGTGTGGCGACGCGACGAGGACAGGGCGACGGTGCGAGCCCTCATCGAGGTACTCACCTGTGACGTCGGGGATCTCGGCGTCCACGATGCCTCCGTGTGGCTACCCGCCGATGATCCCCATCGGGGCGCCGGTCCGCGCAGCCACCACGACGACGTCGACCCGACGCCTACAGCCAATTAGCTTGCAGCTGAGGGGAACCTACCGCTCGGCACCGCTGTCCGGTGGCGTGTTGGTCGGTGCACAGCATCGGCACCTACGGCCAGTTGCACTACGGCGCCAATCGGGCCAGGATCTGCGCTGTGGGTTCGCGGCGGGCCTGTCGGTACCCGGTGCCGGCCCACAGGTGTACCAACTCTGGCTCTCCCGCGTTGGCGGCGGCCTTACGCAGCGGGCTGGTCAGGTAGTGGATGGCGGGATACCCCAGCGGCGCGGACGCCTCGTAGGTGTCGATGAACCGGTTGCGCAGCCCCCGGGCCGGCCGACCACTGAATGCCCGGGTGATGGCCGTCGCGGTACGGGCTGGATCCTCCAGCGCTGCTTGATGTGTCGCAGACGCCCCGCTCTCGTCGGCCAGTAACAGCACGGTGCCGACCGCGGCCGTCACTGCGCCCGCCCGCAGCACACCGGCCACATCGGCAGCGGTCCCAAGACCACCCGCGGCGATCACTGGCAGGCCGACCGTGGTGGTGATCGATGCGACCAGGTCCTCGATCGGCACGGCTGCCGGCGGACGGTCCGGGGTCAGAGTTGCTGAATGGCCGCCCGCGACATGGCCTTGCACGGCAAGCGCATCCACCCCCGCCGCGGCGGCGGCCTCGGCCTCCGGACGTGACGTCACGGTCTGCACCACCGTCGTGCCTGCGCGCTGGAGACTTCGGATGACATCCCGGCCTGGGATACCGAAGGTGAAGCTGACGATCGGGACGGGATCGGTACGCAGCAGGTCGACCTTGGCGCCGAAGTGGTCGTCGCTATCGATCGGCTCGGTGGGCAAGGTGACACCGAAGCGCTCGGCTTCACCTTGTATGACGCGCGCGTAGTCGTGATACCGGGCCGCTGAGATCGGCACCGGGTTCGGCGCGAAGACGTTGACGCCGAACGATATTCCCGCCTCACGAACAGCTCGCAAGTCGGCATCGACGGCCTCGGGCGTTTTATAACCGGTGGCCAGGAAACCCAACCCGCCGGCGCGCTGTGCGGCTATCACCATTGCAGGTGTGGTCGGGCCACCAGACATCGGCGCGGCGATAACGGGGATGGTCAGGCCAAGGTCGGCCAGCGGTGAACTCATGGCTGCCTCCCCGGATTGACCAGATCGACCGGCATATCCATGGCGGATCCTTTCTGAAGAGTTATCGGCTGCAACCGTCGTTGCGAACAGATCTTCCCGACGACTAGGAGTGATTTGTGCACTATTAAGAGGCGCGGCCTCTCTGTAGTGCAAAGTGTCTTTCGCGCCGAAGACGCGCGGTGTGCGAACTCGTCCGCATCGACCCCCGCCGCTTATCCCGACGCGATGCCCGGTAGCCCACACGGACTTGCGCGATCAGCCTCTGTCAGCGATCTGTCACCGCTATAGCCTTCTGGCGCAGTTCATTTTTCGTTCGTCTTGCGGTTGGTCCTGTTGACGACACGGGCCGCCCCGAGGACAGACCGGCCACCACGTCCTGAGCAGCCACCACATCGACCCCCACCACAACTACTGGCCCAACCAACAAAAAACCCCGACCAACGGCCGGGGAAATCTGTAACCCATGACGCGACTCATCTGTCACCTATGACTCGACTCATCACTTTTGTGGGCGAAGGGGGACTTGAACCCCCACGTCCCGAAGGACACTGGCACCTGAAGCCAGCGCGTCTGCCATTCCGCCACTCGCCCTCAACAACCGGAGGAGCCTATCACTGTAGTAGCCGTCATCCCGAACCGCGCCGATGACCCGACGCGGCCGCTGAACCCCTGGATTGAGCTGGTCTGATGCGATTCTCAGAGTTCTGTAGGTGCCGCTGAGCTGCGCTGGGCCGATACCATGCTGCAGAACGACACGCGTAGTGCGACACGCCGGAAACCGTCCGCCGTGCAGCAGCCGGACACAGAAGGGCAGAGGGGGCGCTTGAACATCGGCAACCAGAAAGGGCTGGTTCAACGCATCGAGCGCAAGCTCGAGGTCACTGTGGGCGACGCATTCGCCCGCGTGTTCGGCGGATCGATCGTCCCTCAAGAGCTGGAAGCCCTGCTGCGACGGGACGCAGCCGAGGGGGTCCGTCCGGTTGCGGGCAATCGCATTTTGGCTCCCAACGAATACATCATTACCCTCGGTATGCACGACTACCAGAAAGTGGGCGCCGATTCGGACCTCACTTCGGACGCTTTGGCTAAGCATTTGGCGGTATACATCGGCGAACAGGGGTGGCAAACATATGGTGACGTGGTCGTCCGGTTCGAGCAGTCCGAGAACCTGCACACCGGCCAGTTCCGCAGCCGCGGCGCTGTCAACCCCGATGTCGAGCCCCGGTTAACAGCCGGCGAGCCCGCCCCGCCACAATCAGACCATGCGTTCGGCGCAGAACCAGGAGTACCACCGATGACTGAGAATTCGAGCTACCGCGGCGGCCCGGGGCAGGGGCGGCCCGGCGACGAGTATTACGACGATCCCTACGGGCATCCGCAAGAGGACCCGCACGCCGCACCCGATCCGCGCGGTCCGTATCCGCCGGAGCCCGCCGGCTACCCGGAGCAGCGCGGCGGCTACCCCGACCAAGGCGGCTACCCAGACCAAGGTGGCTACCCCGAGCAGCGCGGCGGCTATCCAGACCAGGGCGGCTACCCCGAGCCGGGCCGCTACCCCGAGCAGCGCGGCGGTTACCCCGAGCAGCGCGGCGGCCCACCCGAACAGGGCCGCTATCCCGACCCGCGCGGTGGCTACCCGGACCAGGGCGGCTACCCACCGCATTACGAACAGCGGCCGGCCGGCGGCTACGGCGGCGGGCAGGGTTATGACCAGGGCTACCGTCAGGGCGGCTACGGCCAGCCCGGCGGCCAGGGCTACGGCGAGTACGGCGCCGACTACGGCCGCGGACCGGGGCGCCACGAAGAAAGCGGCTACGGCGCGCCCGACCAGCGGCCGGCTCCTCCCGAACAAGCCGGCTATGACCAGGGCTACGGCGCACCGGGATACGGTCGGCCGGAGTACGGTCAGCAGCCCGAGTACGGCCGTTACGGTGAGGCCCCCGGCCAGCCATACGCCGCCCCCGGCGGCGGGTACCCCGAGCCCGGACACGGCGAGTACGACTACGGCCAACCCGCCGAAGCGGGCGGCTACGGTGGCTACGGGCAGGGCGGCTACTCGGCCTCCGGCTCTGCGGTCACCCTGCAGCTCGACGACGGAAGCGGGCGCACCTACCAGTTGCGTGAGGGCCCCAATGTGATCGGCCGCGGCCAAGATGCGCAATTCCGGCTCCCGGACACGGGTGTGTCGCGTCGCCACCTGGAGATTCGCTGGGATGGTCAGGTCGCGCTGCTCTCTGATCTCAACTCCACCAACGGCACCACCGTCAACAACGCGCCCGTGCAGGAATGGCAGTTGGCCGACGGCGACGTGATCCGGCTGGGGCATTCGGAGATCGTCGTCCACATCCACTGAGCCCGTAGGTCGCGCAGCCATCCAGCTTCACCCCACGTCGATCGCCGTCCAAGTATCGTGGCGTTGCTATATCCGGGCACGTGAAGTACGCGGCACCAGGACGGAGAGGACGCCAGATGCAGGGACTTGTGCTGCAACTGACGCGCGCCGGCTTCCTGATGTTGTTGTGGTTATTCATTTGGTCGGTCCTGCGAATCCTTCGCACCGACATCTACGCTCCCACCGGCGCGGTCATGGTGCGGCGCGGTCTGACGTTGCGGGGCGCCCTGCTGCCGGCGCGGCAACGCGGTGGCGCCCCCCGCTATCTCGTGGTGACCGAAGGCGCATTGGTCGGTGCGCGAATCACATTGAGCGGCCAGCCGGTGCTGATCGGACGCGCCGATGACTCCACTCTGGTGCTGACCGATGACTACGCCTCGACGCGGCACGCGCGGCTTTCCCTGCGGGGGTCGGAATGGTACGTCGAGGATCTAGGATCGACCAACGGTACATACCTCGACAGGGCAAAGGTGACGACGGCGGTACGGGTTCCCATTGGCACGCCGGTGAGTATCGGCAAAACGGTAATCGAGTTGCGGCCGTGAATTTGGTCTTGCGCTACGCGGCGCGCAGCGATGTCGGTTTGGTCCGATCCAACAATGAGGACTCGGTGTACGCGGGTGCGCGATTGCTGGCGCTCGCCGACGGCATGGGCGGGCACGCCGCGGGGGAAGTCGCGTCGCAGTTGGTCATCGCCGCGCTGGCCCACCTCGATGACGACGAGCCCGGCGGCGACTTACTGGCCAAGCTCGACGCCGCGGTGCACGCCGGTAATTCCGCTATCGCCGCGCAGGTGGAAATGGAGCCCGACCTCGAGGGGATGGGCACCACTCTGACCGCAATCCTGTTCGCGGGCAACCGTATTGGAATGGTACACATCGGCGACTCGCGCGGCTACCTGCTGCGCGACGGCGAGCTGACGCAGATCACCAAAGACGACACGTTCGTCCAAACCCTGGTCGACGAGGGGCGCATCACCCGCGAAGAGGCGCACAGCCACCCGCAGCGATCGTTGATCATGCGTGCGCTGACCGGCCATGAGGTCGAGCCGACGCTGACCATGCGCGAGGTCCGCATCGGGGATCGCTATCTGCTGTGCTCGGACGGGCTTTCCGACCCGGTGAGCGACGAGACCATCTCGGACGCCCTGAAGATTCCCGACGTCACCGACAGCGCCGACCGACTCATCGAATTGGCGTTACGTGGCGGCGGGCCCGACAACGTGACGGTGGTGGTCGCCGACGTCGTCGACTTCGAGTACGGCTCCACCCAGCCGATCATCGCGGGTGCGGTATCCGGTGACTCCGATGTGTATGACCCCTTGACCCGGCCCAACACCTCGGCGGGCCGGGCTTCGGCCTTCACCCCCCGCAAAGAAGTGAACAAACGCGTTGTGCCCCAAGTGGAGACGGTCACACCGCCGCACCGATCGCGGCGGCGGCTAATTATCGGGGCCACCGTCATCATCCTGCTGGTGCTTGCGGCGCTGGCCGTCGGCCGGACCGTCATCCGCAGTTATTACTACGTCGCCGACTACAGCGGCGCCGTGTCCATCATGCAGGGCATCCAGGTGTCCGTGCTGGGTGTGCCACTGCACCAGCCCTATTCGCAAGGCTGCCTGAACAGCCGCAACCAGTTGTCGGTGATCCGGTACGGCCAGGCCGGCGCCACCCGCGATTGCCAACTGATGAAGCTGTCCGACCTGGCCGAGTCGGCGCGTGCGCAAGTGGCAGCCGGACTTCCGGCGGGCACCCTCGAGCAAGCCGACGCGCAGCTGCGGCGATTGGCCACCGAGTCGCTGCTGCCGCTCTGCCCACTTGCCCGCGCCCAGTCGCCGCCGACCTCGACAACCGCGCCTGCCCAGCCCACGCCGAGCAGCGGCCAGGCACTCCAACCGGGTGCGGTGACAACGGTTCCCGAGGCCCCCGAAGAGTCTCCGACGAACCCCTTGCCGACGTCGGCCGCGCCTACTGTCACAGCACTATCCCCGCCGCCACCTCAGCCGGGAACCGACTGCCGGACGCCGGAATGAGCACGCAGCCGCAGCCACCGGTCACCGTCACGCCCGCGTTGCCGGACCGCCGTAATACCGAGCTGCTGCTGCTGTGCTTCGCCACCGTCATCACCGCGGCAGCTTTCGCGATCGTGCAGGCCAATCAGGAGCGCGGCCTCAGCTGGGCACTGCTCGACTACGCGGCGGGCTTCTTGGCGGTGTTCGTCGTCGCGCACCTGGCGATCAGACGCTACGCGCCGTACGCGGACCCGTTGCTGTTGCCGATCGTGGCGCTGCTCAACGGGTTGGGGCTGGTGATGATTCATCGACTCGACCTCGACGAGAGGGTGGCCGAGGGGAGTGGCCGCGCCGTCGCGAACCCGCAGATTCTGTGGACGCTGGTCGGCGTGGGCGCTTTCGCTGTCGTGGTGATCTGGTTGAAGGACCACCGCCAACTCGCACGCTACGGCTATGTCTGCGGGCTGATCGGACTTGTCATCTTGGCGATACCGGCACTGCTGCCACGGTCGCTGTCCGAGCAGAACGGCGCCAAGATCTGGATCCGGTTGCCGGGCTTCTCGATTCAGCCTGCTGAGTTCTCGAAAATCCTGCTGCTGATTTTCTTTTCGGCGGTGCTGGTCGCCAAGCGCGGACTCTTCACCAGCGCGGGCAAGCACGTGCTGGGCATGGATCTGCCCCGCCCGCGTGATCTGGCTCCGCTGTTGGCCGCCTGGGTGATCTCGATCGGCGTCATGGTCTTCGAAAAAGACTTGGGGACTTCCCTTTTGCTGTATGCGTCGTTCCTGGTGGTGGTGTACCTGGCCACCCAGCGGTTCAGCTGGGTGGTCATCGGCCTGGCGTTGTTCGCACTGGGAAGTGTTGCGGCGTATTTCATTTTCGGTCACGTGCGGGTCCGTGTGCAGACCTGGCTGGATCCGTTCGCCGACCCCGACGGTGCTGGCTATCAAATCGTGCAGTCGCTGTTCAGTTTTGCCACCGGCGGCGTCTTCGGCACCGGGCTCGGCAACGGGCAGCCGGACACCGTGCCGGCCGCGGCCACCGATTTCATCACCGCCGCGTTCGGCGAGGAACTCGGACTGGTGGGGTTGGCGGGCCTGCTGATGCTGTACACGATCGTCATCGTCCGCGGCATGCGGACCGCGATCGCCGTGCGTGACAGCTTCGGCAAGCTGCTGGCCGCGGGCCTGGCCTCCACGTTGGCCATCCAGCTGTTCATCGTCGTCGGCGGCGTCACCAACCTCATTCCGCTGACCGGGCTGACCACACCGTGGATGTCCTACGGCGGCTCGTCGCTGTTGGCGAACTACGTGCTGCTGGCGATCTTGGTGCGTATTTCGCATGCGGCCCGGCGCCCGCTGCGCAGCCCGTCACGCAACACCACGCCGATCGCGGGCGCCAACACCGAGGTGATCGAGCGGGTATGAATAGCTCCCTGCGACGAATTTCGATGACGGTGATGGCGCTGATCGTGCTGTTGCTGTTCAACGCCACGCTGACGCAGGTGTTCACCGCCGACGGGCTGCGGGCCGATCCGCGTAACCAGCGCGTGCTGTTCGACGAGTACTCCCGGCAGCGAGGTCAGATCACCGCCGGCGGCCAACTGCTGGCGTACTCGGTGGCCACCGACAGCCGCTTCCGTTTCCTGCGCGTGTATCCCAACGCCGCGGTGTACGCCCCGGTCACCGGGTTCTATTCGCTGCGCTATTCCAGCAGCGGTCTGGAGCGGGCCGAGGATCCGCTGCTCAATGGATCCGATCCGCGGTTGTTCGGCCGGCGGCTGGCCGACTTCTTCACCGGTCGCGATCCCCGCGGCGGCACCGTGGACACCACCATCAGCCCGCGCATCCAGCAAGCCGGCTGGGATGCGATGCAGCAGGGCTGCAGCGGCCCGTGCCGTGGCGCAGTGGTGGCGCTGGAACCGTCGACCGGGAAGATCCTGGCGCTGGTGTCCTCGCCGTCCTACGACGCCAACCTGCTGGCATCGCACGACCCCGAGCAGCAGGCGCAAACCTGGCAGCAACTTCGCGACGACCCGCTCTCGCCGCTGACCAACCGCGCGATCGCCGAAACCTACCCACCGGGTTCGACGTTCAAGGTGATCACCACCGCGGCCGCCCTGCAGAACGGCGCAACCGAGGACGACCAGCTGACCGCGGCGGCGTCGATTCCCTTGCCGGACAGCACCGCCAGCCTGGAGAACTACGGCGGCGCGCCCTGCACCAACGCCGACACCGTTTCGCTGCGTGAGGCGTTCGCCCGGTCGTGCAACACCGCGTTCGTCCAGTTGGGCCTGCTCACCGGCACCGATGCACTGCGAAGCACCGCACAGTCGTTCGGACTCGACGCCGTCCCGGACCCGATCCCACTACAAGTCGCCGAATCGACGCTTGGGCCGATTCCCGACGCCGCCGCGCTGGGCATGTCGAGCATCGGACAGAAGGACGTCGCGTTGACGCCGCTGGAGAATGCGCTCGTTGCCGCTACCATCGCCAATGCCGGCATCACGATGCAGCCGTACCTGGTCGACAGCCTGCAGGGACCCGACCTGGCTAACATCAGCACCATCGCGCCGCATCAACGTCGCCGTGCGGTGTCCCCTGAAGTCGCGGCTAAGCTAACTGACTTGATGGTCGGCGCCGAGAATGTCACACAGCAGAAAGGGGCGATCCCCGGCGTGCAGATCGCATCCAAGACCGGTACCGCCGAGCACGGCACCGACCCGCGCCACACCCCGCCGCACGCGTGGTACATCGCCTTCGCGCCGGCGAAGACCCCGAAGGTCGCCGTTGCGGTCCTTGTGGAGGACGGCGCCGACAGGTTGTCGGCAACCGGTGGTGCGCTGGCCGCACCGATCGGGCGCGCCGTCATCGAGGCCGCGCTGCAGGGGGGACCATGAGCCCGCGAGTAGGTGTGACGCTGTCTGGCCGGTACCGCCTGCAGCGTCTGATCGCCACCGGCGGCATGGGCCAGGTGTGGGAGGCGGTCGACAGCCGGCTGGGCCGGCGCGTCGCGGTCAAGGTGCTCAAGCACGAGTTCTCTTCTGACCCCGAGTTCATCGAGCGCTTCCGTGTGGAGGCGCGCACCACCGCGATGCTCAACCATCCCGGCATCGCCAGCGTGCACGACTACGGCGAGACACAGATGGACGGCGAAGGCCGCACCGCCTATCTGGTCATGGAGTTGGTCAACGGTGAGCCGCTGAACTCGGTGCTCAAACGGACCGGCCGGTTGTCGTTGCGACACACGCTGGACATGCTCGAGCAGACCGGACGGGCCTTGCAAGTCGCGCACGCCGCCGGGCTGGTGCATCGCGACGTCAAGCCCGGCAATATCTTGATCACTCCGACCGGTCAGGTGAAGATCACCGACTTCGGGATCGCCAAGGCCGTCGACGCCGCTCCGGTGACCCAGACCGGCATGGTGATGGGCACCGCCCAATACATCGCCCCCGAGCAGGCCCTGGGCCACGATGCGACCCCGTCCAGCGATGTCTACGCGTTGGGAGTGGTTGGCTACGAAGCGGTTTCGGGCAAGCGACCGTTCACCGGTGACGGTGCGCTGACGGTGGCGATGAAGCACATCAAAGAGCCGCCGCCGCCGTTGCCGTCTGACTTGCCGCCCAACGTGCGCGAGCTCATCGAGATCACCCTCGTCAAGAACCCCGGCATGCGCTACCGCAGTGGGGGACCGTTTGCCGATGCCGTCGCCGCGGTTCGCGCCGGGCGCCGACCCCCGCGGCCCAACGCCGCGGCGACCGGCGGACGCGCCACGCCGGCGGCGATTCCATCGGGCGGGCAATCACGCGCCGCGGCCAACGTGACCGCCCGGGCGCCCGCCGCCCGACGCGCCCGCCCGACCACCGGCGGTCATCGCACTCCGCCACCGCGACGCACCTTCTCGTCCGGTCAGCGGGCACTGCTGTGGGCTGCCGGGGTGCTGGGCACCCTGGCGATCATCATCGCCGTGCTCATCGTGATCAACTCGCACAACAATAATTCTCAGCAGCAACCATCCGCACCCACCGTGACCGACACCGGAAGCCCGCCCAGCAAGCCTGGTTCGGCACCGGCTCATCCAACAAATTGGACGAAACGAGGGCCAGTGGGTAATCCTGGAGGGCAATGCCAGCTGCCCACACCCAGGCGGGCGCCCGCGCTGACTCTGTACTGCGCGGTGCCGCCCCAACACGAAACACCGCCATGACGAGCCCGCAGCACCTGTCCGACCGTTACGAACTAGGCGAAATCCTCGGCTTCGGTGGCATGTCCGAGGTGCATTTGGCCCGGGATGTCCGGTTGCACCGCGACGTAGCGGTCAAGGTATTGCGTGCCGACTTGGCTCGCGACCCGAGCTTCTACCTACGCTTCCGGCGGGAAGCGCAGAACGCGGCCGCGCTCAACCACCCGGCGATCGTCGCGGTATACGACACCGGCGAGGCCGAAACGGCCGCGGGCCCATTGCCGTACATCGTGATGGAGTACGTCAACGGCGTCACGCTGCGCGACATCGTCCACACCGACGGACCGCTGCCACCCACCCGCGCCATCGAGATCATCGCCGACGCCTGCCAGGCGCTGAATTTCTCCCACCAGCACGGCATCATCCACCGCGACGTGAAACCAGCCAACATCATGATCAGCAGCACCAACGCGGTCAAGGTGATGGACTTCGGCATCGCGCGGGCGTTGTCTGACACCGGCAACAGCGTCACTCAGACTGCCGCGGTGATCGGTACCGCGCAATATCTTTCCCCCGAACAGGCCCGCGGCGATTCCGTCGATGCCCGTTCCGACGTGTACTCGCTGGGCTGCGTGCTCTACGAGATGCTCACCGGCGAACCACCTTTCGTCGGTGACTCGCCGGTCGCGGTGGCTTATCAACACGTCCGCGAGGACCCGGTCGCACCGTCGCGCCGGCATGAAGGCATCTCCGCCGACCTGGACGCCGTCGTACTCAAGGCGCTGGCGAAAAACCCCGAGAACCGCTACCAGACCGCCGCGGAGATGCGCACCGACCTGGTTCGGGTGCACAACGGTGAGCCGCCGGAAGCGCCCAAGATCCTCACCGACGCCGACCGTTCGTCGCTGATGGCCGCGCCGCATTCCAGCGACTCGGCGGCCAGACACACCGATGCGCTGCCCCGCCAGCAACTCGAGTTCGCCCGCGACCGCAGCCCCGGCTCGATCAGCCGCTGGGTCATCGCCGTCGCGGCGCTGGCGGTGCTGACGGTGGTGGTCACGATCGTGATCAACACGTTCGGCGGCGGCCTGCGCAACGTTCAGGTGCCCGATGTGCGCAACCAGGCGTCCGCGGACGCGATCGCCGCGCTGCAGAACCACGGCTTCAAGACCCGTACTCAGCAGAAACCCGATTCGACTGTGCTGCCCGACCACGTCATCGGTACCGACCCGGGTGCCAACGCGAAAGTGGGCGCCGGCGAGCTGGTCACCGTCGACGTCTCCACCGGACCCGAGCAGCGCGAGGTGCCGGAGGTGTCATCGCTGAGCTACTCGGCGGCGGTGAAGAAGCTGAAAGCCGCCGGGTTCGGTCACTTCAAGCAGGTCAACGCCGCGTCGACGCCGGAGATGAAAGACAAGGTCATCGGGACCAACCCGCCGGCCAACCAGACGTCGGCGATCACCAACGAGGTCACCGTGATCGTCGGCTCGGGTCCGTCCACCAAGCAGGTTCCCGATGTCGGCGGGCAGACCGCTGACCTCGCGCAGAAGAATCTTACGGTCTACGGCTTCAGCAAGTTCAGCCAGGCCGCGGTCGACAGCACCCGTCCGGCTGGCGACGTGATCAGCACCAATCCGCCTGCGGGAGCGACCGTTCCGGTCGACTCGGTGATCGAGCTACAGGTGTCCAAGGGGAACCAGTTCGTCATGCCGGACTTGTCGGGCCTGGTTTGGACCGACGCCGAGCCGCAGCTGCGCGCGCTCGGCTGGACCGGGTTTCTGATCAAGGGCGCCGACGTCGACGCGGGCGGCCCTCAACACAACCGGGTGGTCTATCAGAGCCCGCCCGCGGGTCAGGGCACGAATAAAGACGGCAGCATCACGCTGAAGTTCGGTCAGTAGCCGCCAGCCGCCGCTGCGACGCCGCCACGTCGTCGTCATGGCGACGCACGGTGGCCAGGCTGTCGAAGATCTCGCGTTCCAGTCGACGGATCAACGCATCGTCGCGCACCTGACCACAGGCGGCCAGCCAGTTGGCCAGCATCCGATGGCCGCCTTCGGTGAGGATCGACTCCGGATGGAACTGGACGCCGTGGATCGGCAACTCGGTGTGCTGCACACCCATGATCACGCCGCTGCGGGTGCGGGCGGTCACTTCAAGCTCGGCCGGCAAAGTCTCGGGCAAGATCGTCAGCGAGTGGTACCGGGTCGCCGTGAACGGATCCGGAAGGCCTTGCAGCACGCCGATATTCGTATGAAATACGCTGCTGGTCTTGCCGTGCAGCAATTCCGGTGCCCGATCTACGGCGGCCCCGAACGCCACGCCTATGGCTTGGTGGCCGAGGCACACTCCCAGCAGCGGGGTGCGTGCCGCGGCACAGGCACGGACCAAGTCGACCGAGGCGCCCGCGCGTTCCGGCGTACCCGGGCCAGGGCTGAGCAGGATCCCGTCGACCTCGGCGGCGATCGCGGCGGGGTCGGACAGCCGAGCGTCGTCGTTACGCCACACCTGCGCCGCGACGCCCAACTGACCGAGGTATTGCACCAGATTGAAGACGAAGCTGTCGTAGTTGTCGACGACCAAGATCTGCATCGTGTCAGGCTACCGTCGGGCCCGATCGCAGGTGGGCTCAGTAACCGACCAGGCCGTTGGGTTGAGCGGAATGCATCCGCACCGGCTCGGTGTAGCCCGCGACGCGGACGTTCGATGAGACCTGCTCGGTGTAGCCCAGGCCGAAACGCACCACGTACTGCTTGTAGAGGATCACCAGGGGAGCGGCGGCCAACGACGCCTGCATGGCCGTGGCGTCTCCGATCGCGGTGATCGTGTACGGCGGACTGTAGGTTCGCCCGTTGAGCAGCAGCGTGTTGCCCACGCAGCGAGGCGCCGAGGTCGCGATGATCCGCTGATCCTGCATCTGAATCGCCTCCGCGCCAGCGGTCCACAACGCGTTGAGCACGGCCTGGATGTCCTGCTGGTGCACGACAAGGTCGTCCGGCGATGCGTCTCGGGGGAAGCGACCGTTAGCGTCGCGCGGCGCGTCGGTCAGCGTCACGGTCAGGCCCGGCCCGTGCACCGGGTCCAGCCCAGCGTCCTCGGCCAGTTCGGCGGACCGTCGCCGCATGGCCGCCAGCGCCGCGTCCGGCGATCGGCCGTGCGTTGCGTCGATGGTGGCGGCCAGTCGATCCCGTTCGGTGTTCAAGCGGCCGACCTCGGACTGTTCGCGGCGCACCAGATCCACCAGCCGCGGCGCATCGCTGCGGCGGATCTCGCCGCCACGAGACACTCCATGCGTAGCCCCCAGCAGCAGCCCGGCCAGCAGACACACCACTGGGACTCCGACCCGCCACCGCGAACGGGGCGGTCCCACCGCCTTATCGCGCCGCGCGGACAGGGGGCACCTCCCGCTTGCGGGGGACAACCGGAAGATCCGTGTAGCCATCGGCTCTCCGTTCGCTGCAGGTAAGTGCGTTAGGCTCATTCCTGAACCCGCCAGCACCCGCTCTCCATACCGTAATCGCCGAGGATCCCCGAGTCGCATATGCCCAAGTCCAAGGTCCGCAAGAAGACCGACTTCACCTCCCATGCGGTCAGCCGCACCCCGGTCAAGGTCAAGGCCGGCCCGTCCAGTGTGTGGTTCGTTGCATTGTTCTGCGGACTGATGCTCGTCGGTCTGGTCTGGCTGATGGTGTTTCAACTGGCCGCCACGGGACCGGATGCGCCCTCATTCCTCAATTGGATGGGTTCGCTGGGTCCCTGGAACTACGCCATTGCGTTTGCTTTCATGATCAGCGGGTTGTTGCTCACGATGCGGTGGAGGTAGGCGCCGTTGCGGCCATGGTGAGCCCGCTCGTGGTCTGCATCGTTGCCGACTTAGCAACTACGAGGGCAGCGGATCACACGCGTGTGATTCATCCCCATTGTGGATAGCACTTGTGGATAACTGCATCGGCAGTGGTAGACCCCGCTAGGAGCACCGTGCAGCAAACACAGTGGGCGCCACCTTCCGTCGGAATCGCAGCGTGCGGCGTCGCCGGGATCGTGCTGGCTATCTCAACTGTGACCTTGGTCACAGACCCGCCGGGCAAGTTGCTGCTCGGCATTTCCGCGGTCGGCTTGATCTTGTTTGCGGGCGGAACGTGGCGCGCACGCCCGAAACTGGCAATCACCGCTGACGGTCTACTGGTCCGCGGCTGGCTGCGGACGCAGCGCTTGGTGCGCGACGACATCAAGATCATCCGGATCACCGAGTTCCGCCGGATCGGCCGCAAAGTGCGGCTGCTCGAGATCGACGCCGACGACGACCGGCTTTTCATCTTCTCCCGGTGGGACCTCGGCACCGACCCGCTGGACGTGCTCGACGCGCTGACCGCCGGCGGTTACGCGAAGTCCTGATTCCCCATCAGGAAATCGTGATCGACTCGATGACGACGGGTTCGGTCGGCCGGTCACCGCGGTCGGTTGCGGTGGAGCCGATGGCGTCGACGACCTTTTGTGAATCCGGGTCGACCACCTCGCCGAAGATGGTGTGCTTGCGGTTCAGGTGCGGCGTCTTACCCACGGTGATGAAGAACTGCGAGCCGTTGGTTCCCGGGCCGGCATTGGCCATCGCCAGCAGGTAGGGCTTGTCGAACTGTAGCTCGGGGTGGAACTCGTCGGCGAACTTGTAGCCCGGGCCGCCGCGCCCGGACCCGGTCGGGTCGCCGCCCTGGATCATGAAACCGCTGATCACCCGGTGGAAGACCGCGCCGTCGTAGAACGGGCCGGAGCTACCGCCGGAGGCGTTCTCGGTCGAGTACTCCTTGGTGCCTTGGGCCAGGCCCACAAAGTTGGCAACGGTCTTGGGTGCGTGGTTTCCGAACAAGGCGATCTTGATGTCGCCGCGGTTGGTGTGCAGCGTGGCAGTGGCGGTCTGAATCGGGCTGGTAGTCACGGGATCACAGTCTGCCATCACCGTCCGGCCCGCCGGTCATCGGAGTGCCGGTACTTGAGCGCATCGGGCCCACGGGCGGCCCGGCGGTGGCAGTCTGAAAGTATTCCGGTCACGGTCTTGCGGCAGGCAGGGAAAGGCGAGAGATGGCTTCCAGAAACGACACCCGGCTGACCCCTCGGCAGCGGCTGGGCCGCGGTCTGGCGTACACGGCGGTCGGGCCGGTGGACGTGACCCGCGGGGTGATCGGTCTTGGCGTTCACTCCGCGCAGACCGGCGCGTCGAGCCTGCGGCGCCGTTACCGCGAGGGCCGCTTGGCCCGGGATCTGCGCGACGCCCAAGAGGCTTTGCTGCAGGAACTGACGGCGGCCCAGGAGGTGGTCACCGGCCTGCCGGATGCGCTGCAGCAGGCCCGGCGGTCCCAGCGGCGCGGTAAGCGGCCTTGGTTGATCGCGGGCGCCGCAGCGGTCGTCCTGGCCGGTGGTGCGGCGGCGTTCTCGATCGTGCGCCGCTCGTCGCAACCGGAGCCGTCAACGCTGCCGTCGAGCGTCGAGGTACAGCCGCGCCCCTGAATTGTGGAGCCTAGGGGATTCGAACCCCTGACTTCTGCCTTGCAAAGGCAGCGCTCTACCAACTGAGCTAAGGCCCCTCACGTCGATCATCGGTCTGGTCGGCCGCCACATGCCAGACCTCGACGCTGCGTCGAGACCGGACCACAACCGCCAGCACCGCGATCGCTGCCAGCGGCAACACCAGTCTTACGAAACGTCTTGGCGAACACATGGTTGTGGGCCTAGGAGGACTCGAACCTCCGACCTCTTCGTTATCAGCGAAGCGCTCTAACCGCCTGAGCTATAGGCCCGCACGCGCACACGGACGAGCGCCGAGATTACCGCACCGGACCGTCTGCGCCCAAACCACTAATCCCGGTCTGCTAGCGTCACCTCGACGCCGCCGATCAAGTCGGTGGTCAGGTTGTAGATGAACGCGCCGATGGTGGCCGCCGCGGTGAGCAGAACGATGTTCACCAAACCGATCAGCACGGCGCCGCCGAAGATCGTGCCACTGGAAACCAGGTCGGCGGCGCTGCCACCGGTGTTGTTGAGCAAATCCCCGACGTTGCTGTTGAGTTTGCTCCACACACCCATGCCGCCGAGCACCAGATACAGCAACGCGACGGCGATCATCCACACGAAAAACAGGGCCACCGATAGCACCAGCGACACCTTCAAGGTGCTCCACGGGTCGATCCGCCGGATCTGCATGCTGGCCCTAACCGGGCCCCTGGGCCGCGGGGACACCTGCACGCGGCCTTCCGTCCGGACCGGCGCCGTGTCGGCGGACGGTTGACGTTGTCCGGCGCGGGGGATCGGACCGGAAAGATCGGGCAATTCGCTGGCGTAGGCATCGGCTTGCCGGCTCTCGGTGCGCCCAGCAGCGGATGCAGCCGGTGGGGCATCCACGTCGGGCGGTGGGGTCTTGGCGGCGCCCGGCGCGGCCGTGCCGGAGATGAACCGGTTCAACCGAGCCTCGGCGTTGGGGCTGGCAGGGGCGCGACCACCCGGTCGGGTCTCGCGCGGGCTCGGCACCTCCGACGGCGCCCGTTGTTGCGCTTGGGAGGGCCGGGCGGTGGCACGCGTTCGCTGCGTCGCGTCGGCATCGGCAGCCCGGTCACCCCCGCGGTCGACCGAGCCATTCCCGTTCGGGCTGTCGCCCGGTCCGGTATGTACCGGCTCGTTCGGTGAAGTCACCCACGGCTCCTAACTGTGCATCCGGCCGCCGCGACGGTCGGCGATCGCTTACGCCTCGGCGTCCGAGTCCTCGCCGTCGTCCACGGCCTCTTCGGCGTTACGGGCGATGGCTAACAGTGTGTCGCCCTCACCCAAGTTCATCAACCGAACACCCTTGGTCTGCCGTCCGGCCTTGCGGACCTGCCTGGCTTTCGTCCGGATCACCCCGCCGCCGGAGGTGATCGCGTACACCTCGCTGTCGTCGTCGACGATCAGCGCACCTACCAGCTTCCCACGACGGGTGTCGTACTGGATCGTCAAGATGCCCTTACCGCCGCGGCCCTGCACGGTGTACTCCTCGATCGCGGTGCGCTTGGCATACCCGCCGGAAGTCGCGACCAGCAAGAACGTGCCTTCCTGGACCACGTTGAGCGAGAGCAGATAGTCGTCGGCATTGAACCGCATGCCCTGCACACCCGACGTCGCCCGGCCCATCGGGCGCAGCGCGTCGTCGGTCGCCGAGAATCGGATCGACTGGCCGTTGGCCGACACCAGCAGCAGGTCGTCCTCCGCGGAGCACAGCACCGCCCCGACCAGTTCGTCGCCGTCACGCAGATTGACCGCCACGATGCCGCCGGACCGATTCGAGTCGAAGTCGGTCAGCTTGGTCTTCTTGACCAGCCCGTTGTGAGTGGCCAGCACCAGGTAAGGCGCGTCCTCGTAGCTCTTGATCTGGATGACCTGGGCGATGCGCTCCTCGGGCTGGAAGGCAAGCAGGTTGGCGACGTGCTGCCCGCGCGCTATGCGGGAGGCTTCCGGCAAGTCGTAGGCCTTGGCCCGATACACCCGGCCCTGGGTGGTGAAGAACAGGATCCAGTCATGCGTGGAGCACACGAAGAAGTGCCGCACGATGTCGTCCTGCTTAAGCCCGGCACCCTGCACTCCCTTGCCACCGCGTTTCTGGCTGCGATACAGGTCGGTCTTGGTGCGCTTGGCGTATCCGGTTTCGGTGATGGTGACGACGACGTCTTCGCGGGCGATCAGGTCCTCGTCGTTGACGTCACCGTCGGCGGCGATGATTCGGGTGCGACGGTCGTCGCCGTGCTTCTCGACGATCTCGCTCAGTTCGCTGCGCACGATGCCGCGCTGCCGTTCCGGCTTGGCCAGGATGTCTTCCAGGTCGGCGATCTCGGCCTCGATCTTGGCCAGGTCGTCAACGATGCGCTGGCGCTCCAAGGCGGCCAACCGACGCAGCTGCATGTCCAGGATCGCTTGGGCCTGGATCTCGTCGATGTCGAGCAGCTCGATCAGGCCCGCCCTGGCGATGTCGACCGTCTCCGAAGCCCGGATCAGGGCGATCACCTCGTCGAGCGCGTCGAGGGCCTTGACCAGGCCGCGCAGGATGTGGGCACGTTCGTTGGCCTTGCGAAGCCGGTAGGTGGTGCGGCGGATGATGACGTCGAGTTGGTGCTCGACGTAGTACCGGATCATCTGATCCAGCCGCAGCGTGCGTGGCACGCCGTCGACGATCGACAGCATGTTGGCGCCGAAGCTGGTCTGCAGCTGGGTGTGCTTGTACAGGTTGTTCAACACCACTTTGGCGACGGCATCGCGCTTGATCTCCACGACAATCCGCAGGCCGACCCGGTCGCTGCTCTGGTCCTCGATGTTGGATATGCCGGCCAACCTGCCGTCACGGACCTGCTCGGCGATCGAGGTGATGAAGTTGTCGTGGTTGACCTGGTACGGCAGCTCGGTGATCACCAGCGATGTGCGGCCTCGCGAATCCTCTTCTACCTCAACGACTCCGCGCATGCGGACCGAGCCACGGCCGGTGGTGTAGGCGTCGTGGATGCCCTGCGATCCAACGATCAGACCGTGGGTGGGGAAGTCCGGCCCCTTGACGCGCTCGCAGACCGCGGCGAGGGTGGCCTCTTCGTCGGCCTCGTGATTGTCCAGGCACCAGTAGACGGCTTCGGCGAGCTCGCGCAGGTTGTGCGGCGGGATGTTGGTCGCCATGCCGACCGCGATGCCGCCCGAGCCGTTGGCCAGCAGGTTGGGGAACCGGCTCGGCAGCACCGTCGGCTCTTGGACGCGGCCGTCATAGTTCGGGATGAAATCGACTGTCTCCTCGTCGATTTCGCGCAGCATCTCCATCGCGAGCGGAGTCAGCCGCGCCTCCGTGTTGTGGCTGACGAACCCGTTGGTGACAAAGGCGTGATCCGCGGTGTCGACCCGCAGGCTGTACACGGTTTGCACGCCCGCATCGACCACCGTTGCGACGCGTGCGTAATAGAAGCGCCCGTCAGTGAGGTCGTTAGCGATGGAGCGGACGTCGGGGTCGGCGATATGCGATCGGATTTCTGCGCCGCGGCTCCGCCACCGCTGGATGCGGTCGACGTTGTGTCGGTTAAGCCAATCGCGGTCAGCCCATGAACCGCCCGCGTGTTTGCGGATGAACGCCGCCAATCCGGGGACATGGTCGTTATCGCGTCCGGCATACGTGGGCAGTGCCGCCAGGATCTTGTTGAGCTTGGCTTGCTTTGCACCCCCGAAACCGACTTGTGCCGCGAATATTTCGGCGTGGCGACGATTAGTGATGACCACTTTGTGCTCGCCTACTGCGTGCCGGTACCGCTTCGAGACGACTCCGAACTCCAGCAGCATCTGCTGCACGTCGGATGCCAGTCGCTGACTAAGCGTCGAGTACGAGACCTGAACCGTGTTGCGCGGCAGGAGAGAACACGAGCCGTCACCCTCGAACAGGGCCTGCAAAAACGCTCGTTTGACGGGTGCCGGCGATTGCCAAAGCCACTCCGGCACGACCTTGTGCGCCGACCGCTGTCCGGCGATCTCACCTAGTCGACTGCGCCTCAGCGCCGTCAGGTTCTGGATGTCAAGCTCGTGCAGCATTGAACCGGAGGCGATCTGGCGGGAAGACACATAACGTTGGCCGCCCACCACCGCGTCGTACGCCGCGACAACGTTGGCGAAGTAGTCCCGGTCCAGGTTGTTGAAGCCGGCCCGTTTCTCCGAGACAAAACCCTCGCTGATGAATGCCCCGAGAAGGAGCGCTTCCATGGTCGGATGCCAGTCGGCCGGGCCCAGCTCGGTCGGCGGGGTGCGCTGCAGCACTACGTGGTCGTCCGGACGGATCTCCTCGATGAGCTTCCACAGCAGCGTGGGCGCGCCAGCGACGTCGACCAGGCACAACAACGGGTGATTGGCCGTGCCTGTGACCTCGTAGCCCTCGGCGGTGCGGACCGTAAAGGTCTGATGCTCACCCGAGTGGAACAAGCGATCAGCGGCGGCTGGGTTGCCATGCCGGTCAAGGACTTTTAGGTCGGTGATGTAATCCGAGTTAGGCCGCGCATTGGCGACGACATCCGCGATCCGCACCGACTGACCCAGCGGTAGCCGCACCAACGCATCGCCTGTGACGCAGTACCGCATCGCGGCCGGCGGGTCGTTGCCCGGCGAGCCGAAGTTGCCCTGGCCGTCGACCAGTGGGTAGCGCAGCGACCACGGCTGCGCCATCCGCACGAGGGTGTCGTAGATCGACGCGTCACCGTGAGGGTGGTAATTACCCATCGTCTCGGCGACCGAGCGTGCCGACTTGGCGTGGCTGCGATCCGGCCGGAATCCCGAGTCGTACATCGCATACAGCACCCGGCGGTGCACCGGCTTGAGACCGTCGCGCACTTCCGGTAGCGCGCGGCCGACGATCACGCTCATCGCGTAGTCGATGTAGCTGCGTTGCATCTCCTGCTGAATGTCGACCGGCTCGATCCGATCGCCGGCCTCGTCGCCGGGCGGCAGCGTGGTGTCTGTCATCTATTCCCTATCCGAGGTTCCAGTGGGGGAGAGGTCTGAGAGCGTCGGGCGCCTCAGACATCCAGGAAGCGGACGTCTTTGGCGTTGCGGGTGATGAAGCTTCGGCGCGCCTCGACATCCTCGCCCATCAGGATGGAGAACAGCTCGTCAGCCGCGGCGGCGTCGTCGAGGGTGATCTGACGCAAGACTCGAACTGAGGGGTCCATGGTGGTTTCCCACAGCTCCTTGGCGTCCATCTCACCGAGACCCTTGTACCGCTGGATGCCGTCCTCGACGTTGATCCGCTTGCCCGCCTGCTTGCCCGCCTCCAGCAGACCGTCGCGTTCCCGGTCGGAGTAGGCGAACTCGGGTTCGCTGCGCTGCCACTTCAGCTTGTACAGCGGCGGCTGCGCCAAGAACACGTGGCCGTTCTCGATCAGCGGGCGCATGAACCGGAACAACAGCGTCAGCAGCAGCGTGGAGATGTGCTGGCCGTCCACGTCGGCGTCGGCCATCAGCACGATCTTGTGATAACGCAGCTTCGTCAGGTCGAACTCGTCGTGGATCCCGGTGCCCAGCGCGGTGATGATCGCCTGCACTTCAGTGTTCTTCAGCACCCGGTCGATGCGGGCCTTCTCGACATTGATGATCTTGCCCCGCAACGGAAGAATGGCCTGGAACATCGAGTCGCGGCCGCTCTTCGCCGAGCCGCCGGCCGAATCACCCTCCACCACATACAGTTCCGATTTGCGTGGATCTGTGGAGCGGCAGTCGGCGAGCTTGCCCGGCAGTCCGCCCAGATCCGTTGCGCTCTTGCGGCGCACTAATTCTCGGGCTTTACGGGCCGCGATGCGGGCTTGGGCGGACGACACCGCTTTGTTCACCACCGTCTTCGCATCGGCGGGGTTGGCCTCGAACCAGTGCGTCAGCTGCTCGTTGCAGATCTTCTGCACGAACGACTTGACCTCGGTGTTGCCCAGCTTCGTCTTGGTCTGGCCTTCGAACTGCGGCTCGCTGACCTTGACCGAGATGACCGCCGCCAGGCCCTCACGGATGTCGTCGCCGGTGAGGTTGGGGTCCTTGTCTTTCAGCAACTTCTTGTCTTTGGCGTATTTGTTCACCACGGTCGTCAGCGCAGCGCGGAAACCCTCCTCGTGGGTACCGCCCTCGTGCGTGTTGATGGTGTTGGCGAAGGTGTGCACCGACTCCGAATAGCCCGCGTTCCACTGCATTGCGATCTCGACCTCGTGGCCGGGCCCCTTGCCGGAGAAGTCCACGATGGTGTTGTGGATCGCGTTCTTCGTCCGGTTGATGTGCTTGACATAGTCAACCAGACCGCCCGGGTAGTGGAAGGTGCGGTGCTTGACCTTATGCGGCGCAGCCGATTCGGCGATTTTCTCTTCCGCGGATTTCGGGGCTTCGGCAGTGTCGCTGACGATTTCGTCGACGACCTCTTCCCGGGTGACTCGTTCGTCGGTCAGGTTGATGGTCAGTCCCTTGTTCAGGAACGCCATCTCCTGCAGCCGGCGGGCCACCGTCTCGAAGTCATAGTTCGTCGTTTCGAAGATGCCCGGATCCGCCCAGAACCGGACCGTCGTCCCGGTCTTCTTGGTCTTGTCGCCTTGCTTGAGGTTGCCCGGCACCGAACGGTCGTAGGTCTGATACCACTCGTAGCCGTCACGAGAGATCTCCACCTCGAGGCGGATGGACAGCGCGTTGACCACCGAGACGCCCACCCCGTGCAGACCACCGGACACCGCGTAGGCGCCGTCCTCGCCGCCGAACTTCCCGCCGGCGTGCAATTGGGTCATCACCACGTCGACGGTGGGGACCCCGGTGGCGTGCATGGCCACCGGGATGCCGCGGCCGTTGTCGGTGACCTGAACGCCGCCGTCCTCCAGGATCTTGACGTCGACGGTGTTGGCGTAGCCGGCCATCGCCTCGTCGACCGCGTTGTCGACGACCTCCCAGATCAAGTGGTGCAATCCGCGCTCTCCGGTGGAGCCGATGTACATGCCGGGGCGTTTACGGACCGCTTCCAGCCCCTCCAAGATCGTGATGGAGTCAGCGCCGTACTCTTTCGGGCTTTTCTTCTGGGCAGCCACGGTCGGGAGGCTCTCCTTGGGGTGCGCGCGCGGCCAGTCCGATGACTGTGCGCTGGTTCTGGGTCAGTCTACCGTCCAGCCGGCTCCGCACCGACTCTGCAAGGGCGTTTCTACACAGCTATCTGCGCCGTGTACGGAATTTTTCGCTTCGGGCAGCGTCTTGACGCTCGACAAGGCTACTTGCAGCCTTCTGACGGCTTTCAGCCGACCGCTGGCGGGTCAGCCATAGGTGTCTCGAGGCCCTCGCCCGGCGATGTGCAAGGGGCCCTTCCGCCAGGACGGCGCGACCGGGCCGGTGATTCTCAGGCTGGTCACCACGCCGTCGCCGACCTCGGCAGCGATTTTCGCCAGCACTTGACTCTGGATGATCCGAAGTTGGGTCGCCCAGGCCGTCGATTCCGCCGTCACGGTCAGCACCCCCTCGCGCAGTGCGGTGGGCGTCGCATGCTCGGCGATGTGGTGGCCGACCACCGTCGGCCACCGGCCGAATACTGCGCCCTCGGCGACACGCCCGGACCAACCCTGCTTCTTCGCGACATCGCGGGTAGCGCTCGCCAGGGGCTGCGGATCACGGCTGTCGGGTCCGGGACCCGACCATCGCCGCCGGCTTCCACTGCCGGCCACCCGGCGGGTGGGAGGCAGCCGACGGCCGCGTCCGACGTCCTTGCCTTGGGTTCGGGCGGCCCCACGGGCCTCTTCCAGAACCCGCCGCACCAAGTCCATCCCCGCCAACCCGCTCAGGTGTGCCGGCGGTGCGGCATCGGTTCCGGGGGTTTCGTCGTCGGGGTTCACTGTTCACGCTCCTCGTCAGGTCGTTGCGTTCCCACCGCGGACGCCGGCCCGCTGTCGTCGTCGTTGAGAGTGATGCTCACCAGGGTGGCGTCCCAGTCGCGGGGGACGTCGTCGAGCACCGCCGCCGTCACCAGCACCTGCTCCGCTGAGGCCGCCGCCGCCGCCAACGCCTCCCGCCGCGCGGAGTCGAGTTCGGCGAAGACGTCGTCGAGCAGCAACACCGGATCGCTGCCGTCGGCGCGTAAGAGTTCGTACGCCGCCAATCGCAGCGCCAACGCCATCGACCACGATTCACCGTGGCTGGCAAACCCTTTCGCGGGTTGCTCGCCCAGCCGCAGCTCCAGGTCGTCACGATGAGGACCCACCAGACATACCCCGCGCTCGAGTTCGGCGTCGCGACGGGCCGCCATGCGTTCCAGCAGAGCCGCCCGCAGAAGTTCCACGTCGGGGCGATCGGACTCGACCTCGATACTGGCGTGGTAGCTGATCGACGCCGGCCGCGACGCCGGCGCCAGGAGTTGGTAGCTCTTTTGCACTTCGGGCGCCAACTCGTTCACCAGCGTCATCCGAGCTGCCATCAACTCGGCGCCGTGCGCGGCGAGGTGCCCGTCCCACACATCCAGGGTGTCCAGTGCGCCGCGGTCGCCGCGGAACCTCGCACTCGACGCGGACTTGAGCAGCGCCGTGCGCTGACGCAGAACCTTCTCGTAATCGGCCCGGACGGCGGCAACCCGCGGACGCCGCACCGTCGCCAGATCGTCGAGGTAACGTCGGCGCTCGGCGGGGTCGCCACGGACCAACGCCAAGTCCTCCGGCGCAAACAACACCGCGCGCAGCACCCCGATCACCTCGCGGGGGCTGCGTACGGGAGAGCGATTTAACCGTGCCTTATTGGCCCGGCCGGCAGTGATCTCCAGGTCGACCGCGCATTCCCGACCATCGCTGACCACGATCGTCGACACCACTGCCCGCTGTGCGCCGGTTCGCACCAGCGGCGCGTCCGTCGCCACCCGATGCGACCCCAGGATGGATGAATACCACAGAGCTTCAACGAGATTCGTCTTGCCATAACCGTTGGGACCGACGAACACCGTCCGGCCGGGTGACAGTTCGAGCTCGACGTTCGCCCAGGACCGGAAGTCCCGCAAGCCCAGATGACGGACGTACACCTAACCGCTAACCGGGCAGACGAACCGGCATCAACAGGTACACGTAATCCGTCTGAACCGCCGGGAATGGTCCGCTGTCACTGGGTTGCGCGTCGTCGTCGCCGGCCGGACGCAGCACCGCGGGGCGGCTTGGCGTGGTGAATCCGAACGAAACACGCTCCGAATGCAGCGAACTCAACCCGTCGGTCAGATACGTCGGATTGAACGCAATGGTGAGCGGCTCGCCGGCGAAGTCCACCGGGACGTCCTCCTCAGCCCGGCCCACATCATCGGCACCCGCCGACAGCCGCAACACCTCGGCCGAGAATTCCATCCGGACCTGGGCCCCGCGGTCGGCCACCAGCGCAACTCGCTTGATCGCCTCGGTCAACTCGGCCACCCCGATGGTGGCCACCGCGGTGTGCTCGGTCGGCAGCAGCTGCCGGAATTTCGGGAACTCCGCATCCAGCAGTCGAGTCGTGCTGCGTTTGCCGTTGCCGCTGATACCCAGCAATCCGTCCTTGCCCACCGTCGGTCCGGCGCCCAGCGACAGATGCACCTCGGTGCCGTCGGTCCCACTCTTGGCCGCTTCGGCGAGCGTCTTGGCCGGGACCAGCACGGCGGCCTCGACATCGGGTGCACCTGCGGACCAGGTCAGCTCCCGAACTGCCAACCGGAACCGGTCCGTGGCAGCCAAAACCACCGACTCGCCCGATATTTCGACGCGGATCCCGGTCAGCATCGGCAGCGTGTCGTCGCGGCCGGCCGCCACGGCGACCTGACTGATCGCTTCGGCGAACACATCAGCAGACAGCGCCCCGGTCTCATCCGGCAGCGTGGGCAACGTGGGGTAGTCCTCCACGGCCATCGTCGGCAGCGAGAACCTCGCGCTTCCACATGCCAGGGAAACCCTGGTGCCTTCAACTTGGACGTCGACCGGCTTGTTGGGCAATGCCCGGGTGATATCGGATAGCAGCCGACCAGATACCAAAGCCTTACCCGGAGAAGCGATTTCGGCTGCCAGCCGAACTTCCGCAGAGACTTCGTAATCGAACCCGGAGATGGTCAGGCCGTCATCGGAGCCGCTCAACAGCACGCCGGCCAGCACTGGCACCGTGGGCCTGGTGGGCAGAGTCCGCGCCACCCAGGCCACCGCGTCGGCGAAGTCATCCCGCACCAAGCGAAACTTCAAGTCGGTCAAGCCGACTGTGGTCGTCGCCACGTCCATTGCGTCCCTTCATCACCTCGAACAACAAGGCTAACTTCAGCCGGTCACCCCCGCGTGGGGTGCGCTCCCCGCCGACGGACGCCCGTGCCCGTATTCCGCTTCGACGACCGAAACGGCAGCCGAACCACAACGGTAGAGCGTCGGGGCCCATCTTGAAAGCTAATCGGAAGCAGTGACACTCTGGTCGTTCTCGCCTCGAAGAGGGGTGTGGAACGGCCCGTCCCCAGCGGTGTTTTCTAAAGAAGAAACTATGGAGAGATTTCAATAACAGTATTAGGGCCTGTGCATGTTGGGGACAGCACGACGTCTGTGCTGCTGGGAGTGTCAGCCCGGTTGTGCATGACACGCGGTTGGATTGTGAGGTTCGTGTGCAGCGACTGGGGAATCGGACGCCGTTGTGCACTGACCGGATAGTCGGGGCGAGCCTGCGAGCAGATTGCCCACAGCGGTATCCACAGTCGAACGTGTGACAGGTGTGGTGGCCGTGCCCAAAGTTTTTTGGAATTTGGTTTCAGGATCAGCGCTTGGAGCGCTGCCGAATCCGGGTGGTGAGCTCTTTGACGTGATCGAAGATTTCGCGTCGCTCGGCCATCTCCGACAGGATCTTCTTCTGCGCGTACATCACGGTGGTGTGGTCGCGCCCAAAGGCCTGCCCGATCTTCGGCAGCGACAGGTCGGTCAGCTCGCGGCACAAGTACATCGCGATCTGTCGTGACTGGGCCAGGGCACGGGTCTTTCCCGGGCCGCGTAATTCCTCGACGGTGGTGTCGAAGTACTCCGCGGTGGCCGCCATGATTGTCGCGGCGCTGATCTGCATGGTGCTGGCGTCGGCAATCAGGTCGCGCAACACAATCTCCGCGAGAGCCTTGTCGATCGGCGACTTGTTCAGCGAGGCGAACGCGGTGACACGAATCAGCGCGCCTTCCAACTCACGGATGTTGCGCTCGATGCTGCTGGCGATCAGCTCGAGTACGTCGTCGGGTACGGCGAGTCGTTCCATCTGTGCTTTCTTGCGCAGGATGGCGATTCGGGTTTCCAACTCAGGAGGCTGAACGTCGGTGATCAGTCCCCACTCGAACCTGGTCCGCAGCCGGTCTTCGAGGGTTGCGAGTTGCTTGGGTGGCCGGTCAGAGGAGATGACGATCTGCTTGTTGGCGTTGTGGAGGGTATTGAAGGTGTGGAAGAACTCTTCCTGGATACCTTCTTTGCCTTCGATGAACTGGATGTCGTCGACTAGGAGTACGTCGACGTCGCGGTAGCTGCGCTTGAATGCCACCTTGCGGTCGTCGCGCAGTGAGTTGATGAAGTCGTTGGTGAACTCTTCGGTGGAGACGTACTTGACCCGCATGCCCGGGAAGAGCCGTTGAGCGTAGTTGCCGGCCGCGTGGAGTAAATGAGTCTTGCCTAGTCCGGATTCGCCCCAGATGAAAAGTGGGTTGTAGGCCCGGGCGGGCGCCTCGGCGATCGCCAGCGCCGCGGCGTGCGCGAATCGGTTCGAGGCGCCGATGACGAAGGTGTCGAACGTGTAGCGCCGGTTCAAGCTGGTGCCTGCAGCCGAATCCGCCGCGGTGTTCTGCGGCCGTTCGGTGAAGTAGCTGGGCCAGTTCTGGTGTGCGCTGGCGAGGGCCTCGCCGGCTTCGTCGATCTCGTCGTTGTCGGCGAGCGATTCGTCGTAGCCGGCGCCGGGCGCGTCGTCGGATTCGTCGGCGGCCAGGGGGGAGATACGTACGCCGAGTTCAATCTGTTGCCCGAGCCGACGGCTCAACGCGTCGGTGATCTGGGTGCGGAGGTGGCGTTCGATTTCGTTTTGCACGAAGCTGCTCGGGACGGAGAGCAGAGCAAACCCTTCGACGATCTGCAGAGGTTGCACGAGGTTCAACCACGCTCGCTGCTGTGGTGTCAGCGGTGGGACGTATGGTTCACCGTTGGCGGCGTGAGAATCGGCGCGGATTTCGCCGTTGAGTTCGGAGACGACCGCGCTCCAGACCGCCGCGAAGCTTGATCCGGGGTCCTCGGTCAACGACGGGTCCCCCTGATACGAGATCGACCTACAGTTGTTGGTTGCGACAACGAACTGTCCACATGGTTATCCACAGGTGTGGACAGGACAGCCACCAGTGCGCCGTAGCTTACCGCCGACGGCACGCGGGACCGGCGCTCGAGGCAACCAACTCGTTAGTTGGCCAGGATGCCGATCTGCCATCCCTGTTTCGTTGTCTTGCGCCGTTTCGCGGTCCGAAACGGCACTGCCCGAAGCTAACAGTTTTCCCGGACAGTGCCAACCGTTCTGCAACATTGGGAAAGGCTTTCCAGAGATTGCTCGGCGCGCCGGCGGCGGGTGTGGCGGCAGTGAAAGATCGGGCCCGCGGCGGCGGTCGGACGGCCCAGGTTTGACCAGGCGAACGGCGGTCAGTACCCTCGTACAGTCGCCCGAAAGTCGGCGATACGGCTGCGATCCGAGCACTACGCCCGGGGGCCGCGCCGGTTACCAGCGAGACACAGAGCCTACCGGGGCTTCGTGAGGGTAAGCGTGACCAACCGGCATGGGGTGCCCGGTGAGAGCACGATGCCAGAGGCAACGAGGAGAGAGTTGTGGCAAAGGGCAAGCGGACGTTTCAGCCGAACAACCGGCGCCGTGCCCGCGTGCACGGGTTCCGGCTGCGGATGCGTACCAGGGCAGGCCGGGCAGTGGTGTCGAATCGGCGTCGTAAGGGACGTCGCTCGCTGACTGCTTGATTTTCAAACCCGGTGTCACAGCGGTGCTTTCCGCGCGGAACCGCATGACGCGGTCAGCCGATTTCGATACCA
Source organism: uncultured Actinomycetota bacterium (assembly GCA_963833935.1). GTDB lineage: Bacteria > Actinomycetota > Actinomycetes > Mycobacteriales > Mycobacteriaceae > Mycobacterium. Next base: position 104,623 of record CAWIAC010000013.1, read on the forward strand.
CGGTCAGGCACGGAACCAAAGCCGTGCAGCGGGATCTAGTGATCTATCTGCGACGCGAAGATGACGCGTCCGCGGGTGCGCCGAAGGTGGGACTGATCGTCTCTCGATCTGTCGGATCGGCTGTCCAGAGACATCGGTTGGCCCGTCGGCTGCGCCACGCCGCCCGTGGCGTCTTGAACACGTTGGATCGCTCGGAGTGCCTCGTCATCCGGGCACTGCCGAGCAGTCGCGACGTCGGCTCCGCGCGGTTGGGCGACGAACTGCGCGCCGGCTTGCGACGCATCGAGTCCACGGGTTCCACCCGATGAACGCCGTGCCGTCACGGTGGGCGCGCGGGCTGATTTTCGTCATTCAGCTCTACCGACACACGGTGTCGCCGCTGCGTCTGCCGACGTGCCGGTTCACCCCGACGTGTAGTCAATATGCGGTGGACGCGCTGGCAGAGTTCGGGTTGGTGCGAGGAAGTTGGTTGGCAGCTGTCCGGCTGGCGAAGTGCGGCCCATGGCATCGGGGAGGATGGGATCCGGTACCGGAGCGACCGGGTGCCGGGGTCCAAGCCTGGGGCACCCCAGCGACGCTAGGGAAGAGTGATTCTGTTGTCGTTTGATCCGTTCAGCCTCGACTACTTCTACTACCCGGTCTCAGCGATCATGTGGCTCTGGTACAAGGCATTCTCTGCGGTGCCGGGCCTGGGACCGACAAGCTTCTTCACGTGGACCCTGTCGGTGATGTTCCTGGTTTTCACCCTGCGTGCGATCCTGTACAGCCCGTTCGTCCGCCAGATCCGCACCACCCGCCAGATGCAGGAGTTGCAGCCGCAGATCAAGGCACTGCAGAAGAAGTACGGCAAGGACCGACAGCGGATGGCGCTGGAAATGCAGAAGCTGCAGCGCGAACACGGGTTCAATCCGATCCTCGGGTGTCTGCCCATGCTGGTGCAGATCCCGGTGTTCTTGGGGCTCTACCACGTGCTGCGATGCTTCAACCGGACGTCCACCGGTATCGGACAGCTGGGTCTATCGCCGGAGCGCAATCGCGAGTTGGGGAACTACGTCTTCTCGGTGGCGGACGTGAACCACTTTCTCAACGCCAATCTCTTCGGTGCGCCTCTGGGCGCCAGCATGACGCAACGCGGAGCCAGCCTCGCCGCGTTCAGTGATTTCAGCCGACCGGCCGTCGCAGCGGTCGGGGTCCCGGTCATGATCCTGGCCGGCATCGCGACCTACTTCAACAGCCGGGCGTCGGTGGCCCGGCAGAGCGTGGAAGCCGCAGCCAACCCGCAGACGGCGATCATGAACAAGCTGGCGCTGTACGTCTTCCCGCTCGGCGTGGTGGTTGGAGGGCCGTTCCTGCCGCTGGCGATCATCTTCTACTGGTTCTCGAACAACATCTGGACGTTCGGCCAGCAGCACTACGTGTTCGGGATGATCGAAAGAGAAGAAGAGGCAAAGAAGCGCGAGGCGCTCGAGCGCCGAGCGGCGAACGCTCCCGTGCCGGGTGCCAAGCCGAAGCGATCGGGGCGGAACGCTGTTGATGGAGAGGCCCCCGCGGCGGAACCGTCGGATGCGGGCAGTTCGGCCACCGACCTGACGGCGGGCAACGGCAGCCCGGGCAACCGGACCCCGCGGCCGGGCGCGAAGCCGAGGAAGCGCAAGCGTTAACGAAATGAGACCGTCCGGTGATGGAACCCGGACGGCAGACTTCGCCGGGGGAGGCCCCGGATGACGGGAAGGGAAAAGCAGATATGACGGACGTCGATATCAATGGACACGACGCACACGACGCGTCGACGGAAGATGTCCTCGAAGAGGCAGTCGAGGATGCGGTGGCGGACGATGGCGATGCCGACGGCGAGGGCGATCTCGAAGAGCGGTTGGTTGCCGAAGGAGAGATCGCTGGCGATTATTTGGAAGAGCTGCTCGACCTGCTCGATTTCGACGGCGACATCGACCTGGACGTCGAAGGCAGCCGGGCCATAGTGAGCATCGACGGCAGCGACGACCTGAGCAAGCTGGTGGGCCGCAAGGGCGAGGTTCTTGATGCGCTGCAGGAGCTGACGCGGCTGGCGGTACACCAGAAGACCGCGGTGCGCAGCCGCTTGATGCTCGACATCGCAGGCTGGCGGCGGCGTCGCCGCGACGAGTTGGCCGCGTTGGGCGACAAGGTGGCCAGGCGGGTACTGGAAAGCGGCGACCGCGAGGAACTCGCGCCGATGACGCCGTTTGAGCGCAAGATCGTCCATGACGCGGTGGCCGCGGTCAGCGGTGTGCACAGCGAGAGCGAGGGCGTGGAGCCGTCGCGCCGGGTCGTGGTCCTGCACGACTGAGCGCGGACGGAGTTACAACGGTGTAGTTCGATCGGTCGTCTCAGCGGGCGCGGACGGGAGGAATGTTTCACGTGAAACATGTCGCTCCCGACCATCGGCCGGCACCACCGATACCCCCGCCACCCGAGGCCGCAACGACTATTTTCGGCGACCGACTAGTGCTGGCGCAGCGCTACGCGGAGATCTTGGCGAACGTCGGCGTCGAGTGGGGACTGCTCGGACCACACGAGGTCGATAGACTGTGGGACCGACACCTATTGAATTGCGGAGCTGTCGCCGAACTCGTCGAACCAGGTGAGCGTATCGCCGATATCGGAACCGGCGCCGGGCTGCCGGGCTTGCCCATGGTCATCGCCAAACCAGGACTCCGCGTCGCCTTGGTGGAATCGCTGCTGCGGCGAACCGACTTCCTTCGCATGGCGGTCGACGAGCTCGGACTCGACGTCGAGGTCGTCCGAGGGCGCGCGGAGGACGCGGCGGTGCGGCAGGCGGTGGGCGGGTGCGACGCCGTCGTTTCACGGGCGGTGGCCTCGCTGGACAAGCTGTCCCGGTGGAGTATCCCGCTGCTGCGTCCCGGCGGGCGGATGCTCGCGATCAAGGGGGAGCGGGCAGCCGACGAGGTCCAACAGAACCGGCGTGTGATGACCAGGTTAGGCGCCACGGATGCCAGGGTGGTGGAATGTGGCGTGAGCTATCTTTCTCCACCGACCACGGTGGTGGTGGCGCGGCGCGGGAAACCGGAACCGGCCCGCGGCCCGTCGCGTCGCCGGTCGAACAGGGAGAGCCTATGAGTGCGCCATACGAGCCGTTCAGGCCCGAAGCCAAACCGCATGTTTCACGTGAAACATCGGATTTCGACACCCCGATCGGAGCCGCTGCCGAGCGCGCGATGCAGGTGCTGCACACCACCCACAAGCAATTGCGCCGGCCGCTCCACCGTCGACTTCTGACCATCGCCAACCAGAAGGGCGGCGTCGGCAAAACGACGACCGCGGTGAACTTGGCCGCGGCGCTGGCCATCCAGGGACTCAAGACGCTCGTCATCGACCTGGATCCGCAGGGCAACGCCAGCACTGCACTGGGTATCACCGAGCGCCATTCCGGCACCCCGTCGTCGTACGAAGTGCTTCTCGGCGACATGCCATTGCGCACCGCGCTGCGGAAGAGCCCGCACAGCGACAAGCTGTTCTGCGTGCCGGCCACCATTGACTTGGCCGGAGCCGAAATCGAATTGGTCAGCATGGTGGCGCGTGAGAACCGGTTGCGCACCGCACTGGCTCAACTCGACAGTCTCGAACCCGAAGCCTCCTTCGACTACGTGTTCATCGACTGCCCGCCGTCGCTCGGTCTGCTCACCATCAACGCTTTGGTCGCCGCGCCCGAGGTGCTGATCCCGATCCAGTGTGAGTACTACGCGCTGGAGGGCGTGTCACAGTTGATGAGCACCATCAAGATGGTGAAAGCACATCTGAATCCCGGCTTGGACGTCAGCACGGTGATCCTGACGATGTACGACGGACGCACCAAGCTGGCCGACCAGGTTGCCGACGAAGTCCGCCGGTACTTCGGGGCCAAGGTTCTACGCACGGTGATCCCGCGCAGTGTCAAAGTCTCGGAAGCGCCCGGTTACAGCATGACCATCATCGATTACGACCCGGGTTCGCGCGGTGCGATGAGCTATCTCGACGCCAGCCGTGAACTCGCCGAGCGCGGCCGACCAGCACCCGATAAAGGGGATCAAGCATGAGCCAACCGATGCGTCGCAAGGGGGGCCTCGGGCGAGGTCTGGCGTCGCTGATTCCTACCGGGCCGGCCGAGGGTGACTCGGACGCATCGCGGATGAGTCCGCGGATGGGGGACGCGGCAGCCGACGTGGTGATGGGGGGCGGCTCATCGACCGCCGGCTCCACGGCCGACATCGGCGCCGTCTACCGCGAGATCGATCCGGCCTTGATCGAGCCGAACCCGCGCCAACCTCGGCAGGTGTTCGACGACGAGTCCCTGGCCGAACTCGTCCACTCGATCCGCGAATTCGGCCTCATGCAACCGATCGTGGTCCGAGCACTGGACGGAGCTGCGCGAGCATCGGGGGATCCGCGTTATCAACTCGTGATGGGCGAGCGGCGGTGGCGTGCGGCCCAGGCGGCCGGTATGACCGCCATTCCCGCGATCGTTCGAGAGACGGCCGAAGACAACCTGCTGCGCGATGCTCTGCTGGAGAATATTCACCGCGTGCAGTTGAACCCGCTGGAAGAGGCGGCGGCCTATCAGCAGTTGCTCGACGAATTCGGCGTCACGCACGACGAGCTGGCTTCCCGGATCGGCCGGTCGCGTCCGCTGATCACCAACATGATCCGACTGCTACGCTTGCCGATTCCCGTCCAGCGCCGCGTCGCGGCGGGCGTGCTGTCGGCCGGCCACGCCCGGGCGCTGCTGTCACTGGAAGCCGGACCGGAGGCGCAAGAGAGCCTGGCCGCCAGGATCATCGCCGAAGGGCTGTCGGTCCGGGCCACCGAGGAAGCGGTCACCCTCGCCAATCGTGCCGGGCCCAGTCTGCCCGCGCCTCCGCGGCGCAAGCCGATCCAGATGCCCGGACTGCAGGACGTCGCCGAACGACTCTCCAGCGCCTTCGATACCCGCGTCACGGTCAGCCTGGGTAAGCGCAAAGGCAAGATCGTGGTGGAGTTCGGCTCGGTGGACGATCTGCAGCGCATCGTTGACTTGATGAACTCGTCGAACAGCTGACCGGCCATACCAGCCGATTACGTCACTGTGACAATCAGCGAGATCCGGCGCCGCTGATATGCGGTCTCTCACTGAATCCTTCTGCGCCCCAGGTAATTTCACTGTCGGGACGGCCGCGGGCCCAAACCGGGCGGCGGCCGGGACTGAAACGGCTGCACACAGGGTGCATCGGGGCCCCGAAGTGGGTTCGCGCGGGTGTCGCCGGCGGCCCCGTCCGGGAGGTACGCTCGGCTGCGGGGTGGGGGCACCACCCGCTCGCGGGGAAGCCGGGTCATCGATGGCCGCGCTGCAACGATTCGGGCCCGGGTGGCCCGAGGAGGAGCAGCGCAAAATGGCACCGCCCCACGGAGGCCAGGAGTGAGGCCAGGAGTCTAGTGTCTGCTCGAATCACGCCGTTGCGACTCGAAGCCTTCGATCAGCTTCCCAAGCACGCACGCCGCTGTGTCTTCTGGGAGGTGGACCCCGCAACCCTCGGCCCCGACGATCAGCTTGCCGATCCGGAGTTCGAGAAAGAAGCGTGGCTGTCGATGGTCATGCTCGAGTGGGGCACGTGTGGTCAAGTGGCCACGGCGGCGCCGGCTGAAGGCCAGAGCGAAGCGGCCTGCCTGGGCTACGCGTTCTACGCGCCGCCGCGTGCGGTACCGCGGGCGCAACGGTTTCCCACCGCGCCGGTGTCGGCCGATGCCGTGCTACTGACCTCGATGCGGGTGGAGCCCGGACCGGCCGCCGACGAGCTGCCGTACAGCCTGCTCGCACAAGTGGTCGACGAGCTGGTCCGTCGGGGCGTGCGCGCGCTGGAAGCGTTCGGTCGCACCGAGAATGTCGCGGAGCTGGCCGGCCTGCCGACCGCCGACCCTGAGCTACAACCCGTGCTCAAGGCGCTGGGTGACTGCTCGGCCGAGCACTGCGTGATCGAGGCGGACTTCTTGCGCGCCGCGGGATTCGTTGTGGTGGCGCCGCATCCGTACTTTCCGCGGTTGCGGCTCGAGCTGGACAAGGGTCTGGGCTGGAAGGCCGAAGTCGAAGCGGCCCTGGAGCGGCTGCTGGAAAGTGCGGCGTTGGAGCAACCGGTCGCGGCGGGAGCGTCGGTTACGAGCCGCTGAGCCGGCCGGCCTGCTCCACGGCCAACTCGTGAGCGAGTAGCTCGGCGAAGGTGAACGTGCCGGTGGGCCGGTCGTTCTTGCCGAGCAGATACAGCCGCTTGACCGCCGCCAGGATGCCCTCGGCGATCGCGTCGCGGGTCTGCGTGGTGACCAACAACGCACGATCACGCGGGTTGGTGATGTAGCCGACGTCGACCTGGACGGTAGGCATCCGGGTGAGCCGGAGCAGATCCCAGGTACGACCGTGGGTGCGGCAATCTCGTAAACCGGTGCGCGCCACAACTTCTCGTTGGACGAAGTCGGCGAGGTTGCGGCCGATGGTCGACACCGAGCCGTGTGAGTTCCCGAAGTGGAATGAGGCGACGCCGTTGGCCGACGGGCTGGGCTGGGTGGCGCAGCGCAGGCTGATCATCAGATCGGCGCCGACGGCATTGGCGGTCGCGGCGCGTTCGGCATCCGACGGGCTGCGGTTGGTCGGCCGGGACAAGAACGTCTCCATGCCGATCGCGGTCATTCGGCCCTCGAGACGACTTGCCAAGTCCCACAAAACATCTGCTTCACTGATAGGCCCAGCGGACCCGTGCGTGATCAGGCCGTGGTCGGCGCCGCCGAGGCCGGGGTCGATGATGATCCGCTTACCCGACAGTTTCGGGCCGGATCGGCGGACCAGTTCCTCTTCGCGGATCGCGTGCAGAGACCCGCCGGTAACCCGTGAACTGAGAAAGTACAAGGAGCGCAACGTTTCCGGGCCGCAAATACCGTCGGCGTACAGCCCGGATTCGCGCTGGTAAGACATCAGACCGTTGTGGGTCTGCAGGCCGAAGTAGCCGTCGACCAGGCCGGTGTAGAAACCGAGATCTTGCAGCCTGGCCTGCAGCGTCGCGACGTCGTCGCCGTACATCGGCGCACCGAATTGATGGTTCAGCGTGCGGGCGCCGAGCCGATAGGATGCCTCTTTGAGTGCCCGATAGGTGGCCTCGCCGACGACGCCGTCCACCAGCAGCCCGCGGTGCTGCTGAAAAGCACGCACCGCGTGGTCGAGCTCTTCGTCGAACACATCGAGGGCGACGTGCCGTCCGGTGCTCAGATCCGCGTCCGCGCTGTCCAGATGCCCGAGCGCGGAAAGCGAAGCACGAATCTCGGTGACCGCTGCATTACGGTCGCCACAGCGCAGGGCATCGCCAGCGCCGCGGTGCGGTCTCGACATTCCAAGGCCTCCGGTGAGCCGGTGTGGGCAGCCTTGCCGCTTATTGACAGGCTTGGCGGTATTGTCGCAGACACTCGGCGGTTTCGGGAAAACGCCAGGCGAAGTGCGGCGATCTTTAGCGAACTATCCGACGTCGGGAACCGCGTCGGAAAGCTCTCGCAACAACGCGGCCTTCCCCTTTGCTCCGACGATCCGCTTGACCGGCTGACCGTCCTTGAACAAGATCAGCGTCGGGATCGACACCACCTGAAAGTTGCGGGCAGTCTCGGGGTTTGCGTCGACGTCGAGCTTCGCGACGGTCAACTGCCCCGCAGTTTCGGCGGCGATCTCCGCCAGCACGGGCGCCACCATCTTGCACGGTCCGCACCAGGTCGCCCAAAAGTCAACCAGCACAGGCGTATTGCTGGCCAACACGTCGCTTTCGAACGAGGCGTCAGAGACATCCACGGGCGCGCCGGCGGATTCGGTGTGCGTCATCGCAAGACTCCTATCAAAGTGTCGCTGCCGCTGGGGTTTCGGCGGGTTTGGTCTGTGTCCGTTCGGCCGGTTGGGCGCGCTCTTCCAGCCAACGCTCGGCGTCGATCGCCGCGGAGCATCCGGTGCCCGCGGCGGTGATCGCCTGCCGGTAGGTGTGATCGACCAAGTCGCCGGCGGCAAACACGCCGTCCAGCGAGGTGTAGCTGGTGTTGCCGATGACCCGCACATAGCCCTCGTCGTCGAGGTCCACGGCCCCACGCACCAGCGCGGAACGCGGGTCGTGGCCGATCGCGACGAACACCCCGGTCACCGGCAGGGTGGTTTCGTCGCCCGTGGCGGTGTTGCGCACCCGAAGGCCGGTCACCGTGCTGTCGCCTTCGACGGAGAGCACGACGGAGTTGGTGACGAACGTGATCTTCTCGTTGGCCTGGGCCCGCTCAAGCATGATTCGGGAGGCGCGGAATTCGTCGCGGCGGTGCACGACGGTGACGCTGCGGGCGAACTTGGTCAGGAAGGTGGCCTCTTCCATCGCCGAGTCCCCGCCGCCGATGACGGCGATGTCCTGGCCGCGGAAGAAAAAGCCGTCGCAGGTGGCGCACGAGCTCACGCCGCGGCCGAGCAGTTCCTGCTCACCCGGTACTCGCAGGTAGCGCGCCGCGGCGCCCATCGCCAGGATGACGGCCCGCGCGTGCACGATTTCGCCCTCCGCCGTGGTGACCGACTTGACCGGACCGTCCAGCGACACCGATTCAACATCTTCCATGCGCAGGTCCGCGCCGAACCGCAGCGCCTGCTCGCGCATCTGGTCCATCAGTTCGGGGCCGAGGATCCCGTCCCGGAAACCGGGGTAGTTCTCGACCTCGGTCGTGGTCATCAGAGCTCCGCCGAACGAGGTGCCCTCGAAGACCACCGGCGCCAACTGCGCGCGCGCCGCATACAGCGCCGCCGTGTAACCCGCAGGTCCGGAGCCGATGACGATCACGTCGTGAACGGTGGTGGAGGAGCTCATACCAGCCTTTCGAATACTTCAAGCCGCTTCAAAGCAGTTGAACGCCAGGGTAGGCGGTGCTGTTCCCGCGAACACTACGGGCGGTGCACAATCCTGTCAGCCGACAGGCCGGTGTCCACGGCGCTGCACGTCGGCGCCACCGCGAGCGCCGCCACCGCGCCGGCCGCGTCGCCGGGCAGCAGCAACAGAACGGCGGGGCGTCCGGCCATCTCGACCGGGCGGGCGCCCAGCACCCGGGCGTCCGCCGGATAGCCCAGACCGGCCAGGCATGACGCGCGCCGCTGCGGGTCGGACAATGGCCCGAGGTCCGGTGCGCGATCGAGCAGGGCGAGGATTTGCTGATCCGACAGCGGGATCGCCATCGGCGGGCGCGACACGGTGATGTGTTCCACGGTGGTCGGCCTGCTCGGGGTCGGCGCCGGCGCCGTGATCAGCGCCGTCGTTCCCAGCCAGACCGCCACCGCCGACGCGACCAGACCGGCCGCCGCGACGGTCATCCGCGCCGAGCGGGGGAGACGGCCGCGGCGCACGGTGTGCGCGGCGCCGGACCGGACCGTCTCGGACGGCTGTTCACGCAGCGTGGCCCCGATCCGGTCGACGACCGCCGGGTCTACGACCGGCACGGACGATGGGTCGCTGCCGAGCGCGGCGACGTTACGGCGAACCCGGTGGAGTGCATTCATGGTCTGACGGGCGTCCGGGTCGGTGCGGATCTTCCTGCGCAGCCGGGCAGCGGTGTCGTCATCGAGCAGCCCGGCCTGCAGGTCGGCGAGGGCTTCCACGGTCGGCGGCAGGTCGTCGCGCCCGTCGTCGTCCATCCGCCCCAGTGTCCGTCATCTTTGGCGCGAAGGCCACGAGGGATTGGTCCGCTGAGATGACGTGCGGAGGCAACTGAAGATACACTTTGAAGAAGCTGAGGAAAATTCAGTTAAGGGGCGAACTGAGCGGCGTCGAGTCCCGGATGCGCCGCGCCGACGCGTAATAACACTGGCCGACCACGTCGGGAGAACGCGGTGACGGGAATCGCCCTGAAACTTACTGACCGCGCGCAGCGCCCCGCCCTCGAGCGGCCGCGGGCCGATGCGGCCGAACAGCAGTACCGGTGGCTGGTCGATCACAGCCCGGTCGCCATGTGCGTCCATGCCGATGGCCGCTACGTGTACGTCAACCAGACCTTGGTGCGCAAGATGGGGGCGCAGTCGGCTGATCAGCTGCTCGGCCGCAGGATCACCGATTTCATCCACCCGGATTCGCTTGCCGCGGTGCGGGCGCAGATATCAACGCGGCGGCACGACGGAGATGCGACCCCGCCCCTGGAACTGGTGATTCTGACGCTCGACGGCGCCCCGCGAGAGGTCGAAGCGCTGGCCATCCGGACGTGGTGGGAGGGCCGGCCCGCTCACAAGGTGGTCTTTCGGGACCTCACGATGCAAAAAGCCGCGGAAGCGAACCTGCGCTTTCAGGCCGCTCTGGTGGCTCACGTCAGCGACGCGATCATCTCCACCACCACGTCCGGACATGTGACCAGCTGGAATCCCGCAGCCGAGGCGATCTATCAGCGGCCGGCAGTCGAGGCGTTAGGGCTGCCGATCAGTGAGGTCATCGATCCCAATCTCGATCTTGCGGCCATCGTGGTCCACGGGGGAGTAATCCACACCACCCACCGGTCCGGTGACGGCTCGGAGCTGGCGTTGCGGGTCTCGGTGTCCAGGATGAATGACGGATTCGTGGTGTCATGCGCGAATCAGACGGCGTTGCGGCGCGCTGAGCAACGGTGCCAACTCGTTGTCGCGTCCCTGCAAGAGGGGGTCGTGGTCATCGCGGCAGACGGGTCGGTGGAATCGGTCAACCCGGCGACGCTGCGCATACTGGGCGCGCCGACAGCGGGAGTCGACGTCGCCGACGTCGCGAAAGCGGCAGATGTCGCGGTGTATGACGCGAACGGCCGTTTGCTCACCTGGGACCAACGCCCCATCATGGCGACCGTCAAGCGCAGCCCGCGCCGAGGCTGCGTCTACGGTCTCGACCGGCTGAGCGACGGCGAGCGGATCTGGGTGTCGCTCAACTGGTCGCTGTTGGACCCGGGCGATCCGGACCGTTCGTCGGTGTTGGTGTCGATCGTCGACATCACCGAGCGGCACAATGCCCACCAGCAGCTGGCTTATCAGGCCACGCACGATGTGCTGACCGGGCTGCCCAACCGCGCCCACCTGGTGGCGTTGATCAACGATACGATCGGCTCCGCCGAATACCGCTGGGGTGCGGCCCTTTTCATCGACCTGGACAAGTTCAAAGTGATCAACGACGAGCTGGGTCACCACGCCGGCGACACCGTCCTCGAAGTCGCGGCGCAGCGACTCCGGGCAGTTTTAGGCGCTGACGACGTCGTTGGGCGGGTCGGCGGTGATGAGTTCGTCGCGCTGCTGGCTGCGCCGGTACCGCGCGCGAAAGTCAACGCCCTGGTCCGGCGGTTGCACACGGCGCTGCGCAGGCCGATCCGCATCCCCGGCACGAGTGCTTGCGCACCGGCGACCCGCGTCCACGTCAGCGCCAGTATCGGCGTTGTCGCGGTCCGTCCGGGCGAACCGCGCTGCGCCGCGGACATCTTGCGGGCCGCTGACGCCGCCATGTACCGAGCCAAGACGACTGGTGGTGCGACGTGCCATTTCGGCGACGACGCTGAAACAGTGGTGCTTCGCAAGAAGCCCACCCGTCGCGCCTGGCAGCCGATTCGCACCTGAACGGCGGCTAGCCGGCCGGGCGAGGGGTGTCGCTGTGCAGGTAGCCCAGGATCGCGGCAAGCCGGGCACGGGCGCGGGCGCAGCGACTCTTGACGGTGCCTTCGGCGACGCCGAGCAGCCGGGCGGTGTCGGCGACCGAATAGCCGTGCATATCAACCGCCACCACCGCGGCGCGCTGCTCGACGGGCAGACGCATCAGCGCCCGCTGCACCGCGATCGCGGTCTCAACCTGCGCGGTGCGGTCCGGCACCGGATAAATGTCGTCGAGCGCGGTGGTGAGGTGAGTTTTGTTGCGGCGCAGCCGGTCCAGGCAGGCATTGACCACGATGCGGTGCAACCAGCTGCTGACCGCGGCGTCGTGCCGAAACGAGCCGGCGCCGCGGTGCGCCGAGACCATCGCGTCCTGCAGCGCATCCTCGGCGTCCTCGGCGCTGCGACTGGTCAGCCGGGCCAGCCGGTGCAGTTGCCGGTGATGGCGGTAGAACAGTTCCTCGAACGCGTAGCGGTCGCCCGCGACGTGCGCCGCCAACAATTCGCCGTCGCTACGTTGTTCCACCACGGCCGGACAGTAACCAATCGCCCAACACCCGGCACTTCACTCGATCCGACCGGTGTGACCAGCGCGATCTCAGGACTTGGCCTGCACGGTGATCTCGGAGAGGCCGGAACGGCTCTCGCCGTTGGTGGTCCCCAAGGTGGGGATCCACACCAGCAGATGCGTGGTGGGCGACGACGCGCTGACCGGAATGGTGTTGTGGCCCGGATGCGTTGCCACCGGCTGCGTCAGCGCGGTGGTGTCCTCGAGCTTGGTCGGTGTCGCTGTCGACGATGCGCGGATCTGGATTTTCGTTCCGGTGCTGGCGAGGTCGACGGTGACGGCCCCCACCACGGTGGGTTGCGGCAGTTGCAGCAACAGCCCGACCCCGTTCTTGAAATTCGGGAACGGGACCGCGTCGTGGTACGTGTCGGTCTCCCATGCAGTGCCCGGATTGCCGTCGATCGCAAGCCCGGCCTGGCCGGGGTTATCGGGCTCCTGGCCTGGAGAGAACACCGTGGCGCTCTCCGGCTTGACGATGCTGCCCGCGGCCGCGCCGGCACCCGACGTCGAGCTCGCCGAGGGTCCGTTGAGGCCGAGCTGGTCTTTGTCGAGGCCACCGACGTCGCTGAACATCCGGCTGAGCACCGAGGCCAAGATCAACAGTGCCACCACGAGCACGGCAGCTCCGACGCCCACCCCGATCGTCACGGCGCGGCGGCGGCGGAGGTGTTCCTGGGCATCTGTCAGCCCGGGTGTGTCGAACCGGCTCGTCCGCGGGGACGGCGGGGGCTGCTGGTCCTGAATAGGGTTGAGCAACACCGTGCGATCAGCCACCGCGGTCGCTTGCTGCAGCAGATTCAAAAGTGTTGCAGCACTGCGTATTCCACCGTCACCTTGGAGCGAGTGAGCGGCGGCCGCAGAAATCTGGAAGGGGATTTCGCGGTCGATCGAACTGGGCTCGATGGGTTGACCGGCCGGATCCCGTTGTGCCGGCGCCATCCCGCTGGGCGCCCCGGACTCCGGCAGCGGCCACCGGTTGACCAGCAGCGCATACAACGCAGCGCCGATGCCGCGGATGTCGTCTTTTGGGCCGGCGTCCGGGATCGTCGCCGGGAACGCCAGCACCACGTCGCCCTCGATGCTCACCCGAACCCGGCCGGGATGGTCGATCGACAGCGCGACGCCGGCGTGGTGGGCGGCCTCGGCCGCGGCGGCCAAAGTCTGCATCGCGCGCGCCGCGCCCACCGCCGACGGCGAGGTGTCGGCCACCTCCTGCAACGAACCACCCCGGACCCATTCGGCGACCACCAAGCCACCGGTACCGGTGTGGACGACGTCGAGGACCCGGGCGATGCCGGGTTTGTCGATCCGGCTCAGTCGCATGGTGCGGGACAGGATCTCGCGGAGTTGGTCGTCGGGCAGCGTCCCGTCTGGATCGACGAACGTCAGCGCCACTTGCCGATTCAGTGCGGTGTCGAGTGCCTGCCAGAACTGCAGGTGCGGCGCTCCGCCGTGGAACGTCAAGAGCCGGTAGCGGCCGCGCGCGATGCTGGCGCCGGGCACTAGGTGCTGATCGTCCGGGTGCCCGGGCGACTCCTCCTCAGGCCGGCCCAGCGCATCCAGCCCGGTCGGATCGCCGTCGTCGAAAGCGGGGGAATCGAGGGCGGGGCCAGGCGACGGATCGCCGTTAGGCGGCGTGGAGGTCTCCGGTGGCGCGGGGGTGCCGACCTGGAGATCGGGTGGGACGTCGGGGTGGAAATCGTCCGCGACAGGTGAAGTTCTGGTGTCAGAGACAGCGCTGGCTGAGGCGCTCTCCGATGGGCCGTCGGTCATCCCCGGTCCTTTCCCTATCCCCTCCCCGGTTGGTTGCTGCGAATGCCTGCGCCGAAAAGGTTCTCGTACCGGATGCCCCGACCGCGTAAACGAATCCCTCGGTTCAGGGTACGTGACGAGACCGGAGCGCAACAGGTGGTTTGCGCCGCCCGGTTTGCCTGCGGTGACAGCGTCTGACTTGCCGGAAGCGCGTGGACCGGTGCCGGCCGTCGCGCCGATCCAGCGGCGGAATACAGCCAGCGCCGCCAGACCTTCGGGCACCTGCGCACGCAGCATCACCACGGCGAAGATCGGCACCATGATCACCGCGAGCACGAACAGCCGCAGCAGCGAGCCGGCCCCGCCACCGTAAGCGGTGAGCCGCTGCATGCCCACCAGCACATCCACCACATACGCGACCAACCCAGCCAGCAGCGACGCGGTGATGGTGACCAGGATGGTGCGCACCTCCGCCACGCCGAGCAGTTGGCCGCCGGCGGGCTGCAGCGCATTACGGAGCAGGTAGTAGCCGGCGATCGCGCCGGCCAGAAACCCCAGGCCGTTGGCCAGTCCCAGATAACCGGCGACGAGGTCGGGGTTGTCGGTGACGTGCGGCGCCACCAGCGAGGCGGCGATCTTGACGGTGGTGATGATGACGATGATCACGAGCGGTATCCACGGCTGCTCGCGGGCATAGAAGACGCGCAGCTGCAACAGCACGACCGAATAGGGGAGCAGTGTGAAAGCCGACAACGCGATCGCCGTACCGAGGTAGCCGGCGTCGACGTCGCCGAAATGGCCGTAGGCGAACAGCGCACTGCCCATCGCCGCCCCGCCGACGGTCATGAAGGCCACCGTCGGGATCAGCGTGATCATCGTCAGTCGGGTGGCCAGCGAGAGGTCGCCGAGCACGGCCGCGGTGTCGTCGGCGGCCGCGTTGCGGCTCAGTCGCGGCATCACCACCGTCAGCACGGTCACCCCGATCATGCCGAACGGCAGCATCAGCACCAGCCAGGTGTAGTTGTAGATCGCCGGGCCGGACGCGGCCGCCGTGCTGGCGATTTGGTTGGTGACGACCAGACCGATCTGGCTGATCAGCACGTAGCACACCATCGCGGCGGCCATCGTGCCGAAGCGTTTGAGACGGTCGTCGATACCCCACATCGGGCGAAGGCTGATGCGCTGACGCCGGATCGCCACCAGCAGCACGGCGGTCTGCGCGAACACCCCCAGCGTGGTGCCAATCCCCAGCACCAGCAGCTTGGGGTTGCCCATCTGCACCGGGTCCACCGACAGTTGCCCCGGTGTCGCCAGGTAGGCGCCCAGGGTGGCGATCGCGACGACGTTGTTGACCACTGGCGCCCAGGCCGGCGGCCCGAACACGTTGCGGGTGTTCAGGATGGCCATGAACACTGACGACAGGCCGTAGAAAATCACCTGAGGCAACAGCAGATAGGCGAACGCAATGGTCAGCGGCTCGTTGACCTGGGGGTTGCGGCCCAACATCAGCTGCACCAGCAGCGGCGCGGCGGCCACCGACAGCAGCGTGGTGGCCAGCAGCAAGGTGGTCGCCAATGTCACCAGGCGCCGCACGAACGCCGCGCCGCCGTCGGCGTCGTCCCGTTCGGCGCGCGCGAGCACCGGCACGAAAATCGCGGTGAACGTCGCCTCCAGCACCAGCGCGGCAACCAGATTGGGCAGCTGGTTGGCCACCGTGAACGCGCTGGACAACGCGGCACCCAGGATCGCGGCCAGCACCACGATCCGCGCGAAGCCGGTGACCCGGCTGATCAGGGTCGCCAACGCCATGCCCCACGACCGCGATACCAGCGCGGCGTCGGAGAGCTCAGGACGGGGCTGCGGCGACGTGCCCTGCGACGGCACGTGGCCGGTCGGCGGCAGCGGCCCGGTCGGTGGTCCCGGATTTCGGCGCGGCCGCGCGGCCGATGGCGGCGGTACAGGCCGGCCGGCGGGGCTCATAGGCGCGGCTCGTCGTCGAGGAGGTGGTCCGGATCGGGCGGTTCCCGCGGCCGATCAAGGTCGGCGGGGTCCGGCTGGCCACGGAACCGGTGCCACAGCCGGCGTCCCGCGAGTGCCACCAGCACCGCGGCCGCGGTCAGCGTGATCGCGAACAGCACCTTGCCGTAGGCATTGGAGTGCACCGACATCCGCACCGGCTCGCCCCCCAACGGCACACCGCCCGGCGTGTACAGGGCGACGTCGATCGCGACGCGCTGGGTGAAGTTCACCTCGATTGGCACCCGCAGCGGCAGGTATCCCGGCGGCAGCTCGATGTCGCCGATATCGGTCACGCTCATCCCCGGCGGCACCTCGAGATGTAGTCGCACCCGGATCGGAACCGCCAAGCCGTTGTGCAGCACCAGCGGCAAGGGGCTGTGTTCGGTGGCCAGCGTGTAGGACCCGGCCGGCTTGACGATGGTGACGGCGCCGAACAAATCGTCGAGCGCGGCGCTGACAACCGCCAACCGCTGCTGGGCCAGCCCGTTGCGGGTGTCGGGGGGGTCGGCTTGGCTGACGGCGCGCAGCATGTCCTCGCGTAACGGCGCGGTGTAGCTGAGGCCGGTCAGCCCGGTACGGCTATCGGCGGTCAAGGCCGCGGTCAGCCCAGAAAGCCGGCCCACTTCGCCGGCGATTTTGGCGATGACGGCGTCGGTGAACCGGCCATGTCCGCCGGCGACTTCCGCGGCAGGCTGCTTGGTCCCGTTCACCGGCGGGACGGCGGAAGCGTCGGCGATCAACGCGGGCAGAGGCCGCGGTACCGCCAAGCCGGATCGGATCGCCGTCGCGAGCGTGGTGAGGAGGGCTCCCGCGTCCTCGGCGCCCAGCTTCCAGTCGGTCGGGGGCAGCAGGATCTGGGCCCGCGGGGTGGCCCCGGGCTGCAGGGCGCGCCAGAGCATCGAGCCCAGTGCGTCCTGCCGTCGAGCAATCTCCGAGTCGTGCTGGAGCCGAATCGCCAGCGCGGGGTTCAAGTAGGTGGGCGTGACCGGATCAGAGCCGCTCGCCGCGAACGCTGCGCCGACGGCGGGGTCGAACGGCGCCATCACCACCTGCGGCGAGAGCCAGCGTGGTGCGGTGTCTGCGATCGCCGGTATCGGGGTGTTGGAGTCCCCGGCGGAGCTGTCGGCGGCGGCGATCACCACCGTGTTGCCGTTGGCGCTCAACAGATCCACGGCCCGCCTGGTCAGCGACCCGTCGGGGATCAGCGTGGCCCCGCGGACGGCGACGACGCCCAGGATGTGGTCGACGACGTCGGCGCCTCCGGTGGTGGCGGTCGCGCTCAGCGCGGGGTCGCCGATGCGCTGCACGGCGTCGAGGTCGGCTTGGGCATACGGAAGTGGCGCGACGCATGTCCGGTGAGCCAGCACACGCAGCCGGTTCAACCAGCTCAGTGCCACGGCCTGCCCGGTGCCGGGATGGGTCGGGGTGCCCGGCAGCTGCGCGGGGCCGGCGGGGGAGTTGGAGACGACGTAGCCGGCGGTCATGGCGTTGACGGTGACCAGCAGGTCCGGGTCGACGGCCAGGCACACTGAGCGGGTAACGGCGCCGTCCGGGTCGACGTCGCGGCTGGTCGCGAATTCCGCGGCGGTCAGCAGAATGTCCAACCGCCCGCCGCCGGCCAGTGACGTCGCCAGCTCGTCGTCCATCAAGCGAATCGGAATGGTGCCGCCCGGTACGCCGGGCGCCAGCCGGGGCCGGTCGGCCAGCGGCCAGAGCATGGTGAGCGGGACGGGCTTGGAGATGTCGGGTGCGATCACCGCGCTCATCGCGCCGCCCGAGGTGTCCAGCGGATCCGGCGGCACCCCCACTACCGGCAGCAGGAAACGGGCGTTATCCAGTCGCGCCGGTTCACCGTAATCGGGTGTGCCGTTGACGTTGACCAGCAGCGGATAAACGCCAGGCGCACCTATTTCTAGTGAATGCTTGGTCGCCGAGCGCATCGGGGCGGACAGCGTGAAGCGCGCCTTCTGGCCGCGCTGCAGCTCCGGGGACACCGTCACGAAGTCGGCGACAGCCCCGTACTGGTCGGTGTCGCCGTCGAGGTTGGTGCGCAGACCCGCCGACGTGCTGACCGCGGCGGCGTGTTCGAGGCGGACCATCACCTCGCGGACCGGCCGGTCCCCGATGTTCGTCACGGTCCCGGCGACGGCGACGATCGGCTCGCTGGTCGTGGTGGCGACCTGCGGGGTGACCTTATCGATTCGGACCTGGACGAAAGGTGTGGCGCCCGGCTCACCCGCGGCGGCGGTGGCAAGGCTGAGCCCGGCCGCCAGGCCGGTCAGGACACCGACCGCGGCGAGGCGCAACAGGGCGGCCCGACGGAGTCGGTGCCCCCACCTCATGGCTTTGCTCTGCATCGTCGTCGTCGGCGGCTACGGCCCCGGGCCGCGACCGTTCTTCCGGCCGCGAACGGAATCGTTGGGCCGTCGGACCCGGGTGCGCGAGTGAGTTTGCGCACGCTGCCGCGGCGAGCTGGGCGGCAGCGGCGGCAGGGCGGCCGGTCCGTCGGTCTGCAACTTGTCGATCAGCTCGTCGGCCACCTCGGCCAGCCGCCGTTCGTCGGCGTAGGCCAGCCGGGACGGCAACTCGGAAATCGGCACCCAGGCCACCTCGGCGACCTCGACATCCTCGTCGGAGAGTTCGCCGCCCGAGCAGCGCATCAGATAGTGGTGGACGGTTTTGTGCACCCGCCGCCCGTCGGTGACGAACCAGTAGTCGATGCGGCCCAGCGCCGCGAGAACGCTGCCCTGAATGCCGGTCTCCTCGGCGACCTCACGGATCGCGGTTTGCTCGGCCGTCTCACCAAGCTCGATATGGCCTTTGGGCAGCGACCACAGCATGCGGCCGCGCCGGTCGACGCGACCGATCAGGGCGGCGACCTGTTCTTCCCGCGGCCGATCGATACCGTCGATGACCAGCCCGCCGGCCGACGTTTCGTGCACGGTGCGCAGCCGCTCCGGTCCGCGGCGGGCGGGATGTCGTTGACCGGAGCCGGCCGTCGTGCCGCCGGCGGGCGTCTCGCTACCGGTATGACCCTCACCCGAGCCCGCCGAGCGCCGACCGCGGCGCCTCCCCCGGCGCCGACGCGGTTGCGGTTTTTCGCCGTCGGACACCCAAGCGATAGTAGCTGGCGTGCTCAGACGCTTCGGCCGCACTCGCCGGTAGTGAACTGCCCGGTCGCAGCTCAGCCCGCCGGTGTCCGGCTGCTCAGCGGCCGTCCACAGCCGCATCGTCACCGGACTACTACGCTCTCTGGGTGCCTGAAACTGCCCAGGACGCCGAGCTGCTGACCGCGGCCGCGGTCGCGCTGCACGCGCACGCCGACGTCCTGCGCGAACTGGGCGAGCTGTTCGCTGCGGGCGGCCACGAGCTGTATCTGGTCGGCGGCTCGGTGCGCGACGCGGTGCTGCAGCGGCTGAGCTCGGATCTGGACTTCGCCACCGACGCGCGCCCCGATCAGCTGCAAAAGCTGCTGCGGCCGTGGGCGGACGCGTTGTGGGACACCGGTATCGAGTTCGGCACCATCGGCGCGGAACGCAACGGCCAGCGGCTGGAGATCACCACGTTCCGCGCCGACCGCTATGACCGGGTGTCGCGCAACCCGCAGGTGGCATTCGGAAACTCGATCGACGACGATCTGGCGCGACGCGATTTCACCGTCAATGCGATGGCGGTGCGTGTGACGGCCACCGGGGCCGCCGAATTCGTCGATCCGCTAAGAGGTTTGGCCGCGGTGCGCGCCGGCGTGCTGGATACCCCGGCGAAGCCGTCGGACTCCTTCGGCGACGATCCGCTGCGGATGCTGCGCGCCGCGCGGTTCGTCTCGCAACTCGGCTTCTCGGTCGCCCCGCGGGTACGCGCGGCGATCGAGGACATGGCTCCGCAGCTGGGCCGGATCACCGCCGAGCGGGTGGCGGCCGAGTTGGACAAGCTGCTCTTGGGTGACGACCCGGTCGCCGGGATCGACCTGATGGTGCAGACCGGGATGGGCGACGTGGTGCTGCCCGACGTCGGTGGCATGCGGATGGCCATCGACGAGCATCACCAGCACAAGGACGTCTACCAGCATTCGCTGACAGTGCTGCGCCAGGCCATCGCCCTAGAAGACGAGGGGCCCGATCTGGTGTTGCGGTGGGCGGCGCTGCTGCATGACATCGGCAAGCCCGCGACCCGCAAGCATGAAGCCGACGGCGGGGTCAGCTTCCACCACCACGAGGTGGTGGGCGCCAAGATGACTCGAAAACGCTTGCGGGCGTTGAAGTATTCAAAACAGATCGTCGACGACGTTTCACAGTTGGTGTATTTGCATCTGCGATTTCACGGCTACGGCGATGGCAAGTGGACCGACTCGGCGGTGCGCCGCTACGTCACCGACGCGGGGCCGCTGTTGCCGCAACTGCACAAGCTGGTGCGCGCCGACTGCACCACCCGCAACAAACGACGAGCCGCCCGGCTGCAGGCTAATTACGACGACCTGGAGGCCCGTATCGCGGAGTTGGCCAGCAAGGAAGACCTGCAGCGGGTGCGGCCGGATCTGGACGGTAACGAGATCATGGAACTGCTCGGCATCCCGGCGGGTCCGCAGGTGGGGGAGGCGTGGCGGCACCTCAAGGAGCTGCGGTTGGACCGCGGGCCGCTGACGCACGAGGAGGCGACGGCCGAGCTGTTGTCCTGGTGGAGCGCGCGGGGGAACCAGTAGCGGCCGGTCCGCGTCCCATTGGCATGGAATACTGCCTCAGCACCGGTGACGGTGCAGCGACAATGTGGGACCGCGGACCGGATCTCGACCTCGACGGCGATGGCCGGCTCGACGCGGTCAGCCTGGACCTTGACGGCGACGGACTGGCCGACGACGCCTTGACCGATGTGGACGGCGACGGGATCGCCGACCACGCCGTGCTCGACATACACCACGACGGCACCGCGGAAAGCTACGCCACCGACGACGGCTCGGGCACCTGGGCGGTCGCGGCGGACCGCCCGCCGCGCATGGGCCAGCCCGCGCCCGGACTACGTTGGTTCGGCCTCGACGGCATCGAGCACACCGGCGGGCCGCTGACGGACTTCGGCGCCGAGGACCGCGGCCAGCTCCGGCTGCTCGACAGCGACGGCAACGGGCTGGCTGACCGCGCAATCGTGTCCGCCGACAACGGTGTGACGGGCTACGTCGACATCGACGGCGACGGGCGGTGGGATGTCAAGCTCACCGACATCGACGGCGACGGCGCCGCCGATGCGGCCAGCACACTGGTGCCCAAGACGTAGGCCCCGTCCGCGGCGGGCCCCGAGCGCCGTCCTACGGGCTGGCCGTTCGGAGCCCTTTCTCCAAGAGGACGCGCCCCAACGCCGTCACCGTGACCCTCGCAACGCCGTCGCGGTACTCGCGAGCAACAAGTCCCTGGTCTACCGAATCCTCCCGAATAACGCTTGACTTGTCTTTTCACACAACCGCGCGCCGCGGTGTTGCGGTGGTCGGGCTCGAACGTCATTCGGCGGCAACGTGGTTCGACGTCGAAGACGCCGGCGACGATGCGCGGTAGCTGGAGGGGCGGGGCTCTCTTCGCGCTCCGCGCTCATCGACCGCCGCTGTGTTGGAGGGGCGGGGCTCTCTTCGCGCTCCGCGCTCATCGACCGCCGCCCGGTGGACCGGCGAAGGCCTGCGCAATCGGCAGCCACCGCAGCGCGTCGTCGCCGTCGGCGGTGACGTCCAGGTCGCGTAGCGGGCGGCGTTGGGTGACCAGCAGGCAGAAGTCCTCGGCGTCTCCGGTGACGCGTTGCACCGCGTCGGCCGGGCCCCACGACCAGGTGCTGCCGTCGGGTGCGCGCAGCTCGACCCGAAACGGATCGGCCGGGGGCTGTTGACCGTTGATGGTGAACGCGAAATCGCGGGTGCGGACGCCGATGTGCGCGATGGATCGCAGCCGTGCCGTGGCACGCCGTCGCACACCGAGGGTGTCGGCGACGTCGAGTCCGTGCGCCCAGGTCTCCATCAGCCGCGCCGTCGCCATCGAGGTGGCACTCATCGGCGGCCCGAACCACGGCAATTTGCGGCCGTCCGGAACCTTCAGCAGGGCGTCGTGCAGTCGCGCGCGGGTCAGCCGCCAGTCGGCGAGCAAGTCGGCGGGAGCGACAGCGGCGAGTTCATCGGCCGCGGTGTTGACGAGGCCGATCGGGTCGGCCGCCGCAGTGTTCACCACGTCGGCGAAGGCACCCTCGTCGGTCACCGCGATCAGTGCGCCGCGGTCGGTCCACAGCAGGTGCCCGATCTGGTGGGCGACGGTCCAACCGTCGGCGGGCGTCGGCGCGGTCCAGCGGTCCTCGGCGAGCGGCGCGACCAGCGCATCGAGCTCGTCACTCTCGTCGCGCAGATCGTCGACGATCTGGTGCAGGTCAGCCATCCGAGTACCTTAACGATTCGCGGGCGCCCGGCCGCGGCGCCCGACGACACTGTGGCCGGCCAAGCCACACAGGTAGATCACGGAGCCGGCCACAATCAGCGTGGGGGAGTGGCCGTCGGCGGGAATGACGGTCGCCGCGACGGAGATCGCACCGATGAAGGCCACCCAGAACAGAGCGTCCTGGACCGCGAACACGTGTCCGCGCAAGGCGTCGTCCACATCGAGCTGAATGGCGGTGTCGGCGCACAGCTTGACCACTTGGCCGACCCCGCCCAGTAGGAAGCCGCACGTCACCAACACCGCCAGCTGTAGGCCGACTCCGGCGATCTCGATGGCCGCCGCGATCGCCAACGCTCCGTTGGCCGTGGCGTAACGGCCCCAGCGGCGCACGGCGAGCGGAGTGACGGCATTGGCCAGAAACGATCCGGCGCCGGCCGCGGCGACGAAAAGCATCGCGCTGCCCAACGCCGAGACCGCCGCCGCGTCGCCGCTGCGCACCAGCAGCAGCACCAGCAGGGAATTGATGCCGACCACCATCCGGTGTGCGGCCAACCCGGACAACGTGGCGGCGACGGTGGGACGGTCCAGCACCGTGCGCAGGCCATGCAACCAACCGGTGATCACGGCGTAGACGACCGAACCGTGGATCGCCTGCCGGGTGTCGTCGGGACCCAGCACATGGGCTGCGAATCGCAGCGTCAACAGCAGGGCGATCAGCAACGGAATGGTGACCAAGAAGATGATCGACGCTGAACCCCGGTCGCCGGAGCCGACGAGCGCGCGCGGTACGAGCATGAAGTTGGCGCCGGCGAACGCCGCCATCGCGCCGGTCGCCGACGCGACCGAATTCATCGTGACAACGTGCTCGGGGGGCACCACGTCGGGCAGCGCCGCGGACATTCCCGACGACACGAACCGGGACAGGCCGTTGACGACCAGCGCGCCGCACAGCACCAGGAAGTCGCCGGCACCCAGCGCCAGACAGATGCCCACCGCGGCGACCGACACCACACGGCCCACGTTGGCGGCGATCAGCACCAGGCGGCGGTCCCAGCGGTCCATCAGCGCACCGGCGAACGGCCCTAGGAGCGAGTACGGCAGAAACAACACCGCGAACGCGCCCGCGATCGCCAGCGGGCGGCTGGCCCGCTCGGGATTGAACAGCAGCGCGCCGGCCAGACCCGCTTGGAAAAGACCGTCGCCGAACTGGCTTGCCGTCCGCAACTCCAGCAACCGCCAGAAGTCGGGCAGGCTGCGCACCGAGCGCCAGACAGCGACCGGCGCGCGCGGATGACTCACTGAACCTACTTCCCGGTAGGGCCGGGCTATCCGGATGGACACATCCTGGCCATCGGGCCCTGTTAACAACAGTACAAATTCTCGCCGGGCGGTCTTCGGTGTTCACCACAGTCGTCCGGCCCGGATGCCATGATGGTGTAGTGGCGCAGCACGAAGACCCGGAGGACTATGTTGCCCCCGCCGCACAGCGAGTGCGGGCGGGCACTTTGCTTCTGGCGAACACGGACCTGCTCGAACCGACGTTCCGCCGCAGCGTGATCTACATCGTCGAGCACAACGACGGGGGGACGCTGGGCGTGGTGCTCAACCGCCCCAGCGAGACGGCTGTCTACAACGTGTTGCCGCAATGGGCCAAGCTGGCGTCCAAACCCAAGACGATGTTCATCGGCGGGCCGGTCAAGCGCGACGCGGCGCTGTGCCTGGGGGTGCTGCGGGTCGGTGCGGAGCCCGACGGCGTGGCCGGCCTGCGCCATGTGACCGGCCGGATGGCGATGGTCGATCTGGACGCCGACCCAGATACGATCGCCCCGCTGGTGGAGGGCGTGCGGATCTTCGCCGGCTACTCCGGCTGGACGATCGGCCAGTTAGAGGGTGAGATCGAGCGCGACGGCTGGATTGTGTTGTCGGCGTTGCCATCTGATGTTCTGATCGAGCCGCGGGTAGACCTGTGGGGTCGGGTGCTGCGACGTCAGCCGCAGCCGCTGTCGCTGCTGGCCACCCATCCGATCGACATCAGCCGCAACTAGTCGGCAGACGCCGGTGCATCGCGCGCGAGCCTGCTGGCGATCACCGAGCACACCACTAGCTGGATCTGGTGGAAGATCATCAGCGGCAACATGATCACCCCCACGGTGGCGGCCGGAAAGAACACCAGCGCCATCGGAAGACCCGACGCCAGACTCTTTTTCGATCCACAGAACAGCAACACGACGCTGTCGCCGCGATCGAATCCGGACAGTCGACCGATCAGCCAGGTGAAGACCAGCACCACCCCCAGCAGTGCGGTGTCGATGACCGCGACCGCGACCAGCTGCCACGGATCGACGCTGCGCCAGATGTGCTCCACGATGCCGATCGAGAAGGCCGTGTAGACGATCAGCAGGATCGACCCGCGATCGACGACGCTGGTCAAGATCGCATGCCGGGCAAGCCATTCGCTGACCCATGGCCGCAGCAGTTGGCCGACCGTAAACGGCAACACCAGCTGCAGCAGGATATCGCGGATCGCCGTGGCGTCCATCCGGGTCACGCCGCCGGTGTTCATCAGCAGCACGACGAGCAAAGGGGTCAACGCGACCCCGAGGATGTTGGACAGCGACGCGCTGACGAGCGCCGCCGAGACATTGCCCCGCGCAATCGATGTGAATGCGATCGAGGACTGCACGGTGGACGGGACCAGACACAGAAACAGCAGACCGTGGTAGAGGTCGATGTTCAGCAGCCAGGGCACCAGGCCACGGGCGGCCAGCCCGAGCACGGGAAAGACGACGAACGTGGTCGCCAGCACCAGCACATGCAACTGCCATTGTTTGACGCCGTGCCATGCCTGCTGCGGCGAGAGCCGTGCGCCGTAGAGCGCAAACAGCAACGCGATGACCACTTTGGCGGCCACCGACATCGCGTCGGCGACGGCGCCGCGGGCGGGGAACAGCGCCGCAAACGCCACGGTCGCCGCCATGGCCAGCAGGAAGGTGTCGATCGGCAGCGCCGAGAGCCGTTTCAGCACGATTGGCGGCGTCCCGCTGTCAGTGGCATGCCAGCGGGCAGGCCGCGCACACGCCGCCGCAGGCGGCCGATGCCTCCTCCCGACGCAGTGTGTAGCGCGCAGTCTGCCAGCAGCCGGCGGCCACCGTGCCGATCGCTCCCGCGATGCACACACAGACCACCGTCAACGCGCTGCCTTGGGGCGCGGCGAGCGCCACGGCGCCGCCGGCCGCCAGCATCACCGCGGCTGCCAGTTGGGGCGGCGCCACCGACCGCATCACCAACTCGGCCGTGGCGGTACCGGCGGGGCGCACCAGCGACCGCAATCCGAGCACTGCCAACACCACCGCCACGCAGACGCACAGCACCCCCGCGATGAGCATGGGGACACAATACGAGGCCCGCGCGGACGCTGGACCCGCGCCCGGGGTGCTAGTGCGCCAGCGCCTGTGGCACAGCGACTGCCGCCGCCGGCGGTGCCGCGGGCGCTACCGCTGGCGGCGGGGCTACCGGTGGGATGGACCCCGGCGGCCCCACCCTGAACCCGTTGATGATGCCGTCGGTGGACGGCGCCTCTGCGACGGCCTGCGAGGCATCCGTCGTCACGGCCAGCGACACCAGGTATCTGTCCGGGCCGGAGGTGACGATGACGTGGCGCCGCGAGGTGTTCAGCGTCATCTGGTTCTCCCGGTAAGTGCCTTCGATGATCGACGACGGAGAGCCGTTGAAGTCGGCCAGCGAGGCGTTGGTGTTGCGCCACGCGGGCAGTTGCTGGCTGTCGATGTAGCCGTGGGTGATGGCTTCTTTGGGGTCGAAATCGCCGACCAGCCGGTACACCACCAGCTGGGCGTTGGACGTGTAGAGGCTATTGCTGCGACGGTTGGCGGTCACTAGGAACGCGTCGGGGACGTTGGGGTCGGGTATCTGCGTCCAGCCGGCCGGCATCGGCAAGACGAAGTCGAGGGCTTTGAAATTCTGTGCCTGCTGCGGTTGCAGCGCGACGTTCTTGCTCCCGAAGTAGTCGCGCAGCGTCCCAGCGGCCGCCGGGATGGGCTCCGGCGGCACGGCAACCGGTGGAGCCGGTGGGAGGGCGGGCGCTGCCGGGGCCAGCGCGGGCGAGACCGGAGCGGGTGCGGAGGCCACGCCCGGCACGGCGTTGGCCGCAACTCCAGCGGCGCCGGGAACGACCGCGACGGCCTGCGGCATCGGGGCGGCGGGGACCGGCGCGGGATTGGGCCGGGGCGGAAAAGCCGGGTCCGCGGAGGCGACCGGGCAGGCAGAGCCCAACACACCAGCAACGCCGACGGCCAGACCCGCGATCGCTACTCGCCAGCTACGGGCAATCTGCATCATCTGAGGCGGTCCTTTTCCATCACTCGCGGTCGAGCTGTGTTCGAAGTCGCAGAACGCGACTGTAACCAGGGCCAAGGGGCGGCTACCAGCACCGGAATAGACCTGGAACACACCTGGGATCAAGCGCTGACCGGTCTGCAACCCAACCGAGACATCGGTGTCCGGCGGGTCGGCGACCTGCGCCCTTATAACCTGTTGGGCGTGACCGACTCCCCGACGGCCCCTGCCGAGCCGGCCGAGGCCGACGCGCCGCGGCATCGCTATACCGCGGAGCTGGCCGGCCGCATCGAACGGGACTGGCAGGACAGCTGGACCCGGTCAGGCACGTTCAACGTGCCCAACCCGGTCGGCTCGCTGGCGCCGACCGACGGCTCGCCGATACCCGACGACAAGATGTTCGTGCAGGACATGTTCCCGTACCCATCCGGTGAGGGGCTGCACGTTGGTCATCCGCTCGGCTACATCGCTACCGACGTCTACGCCCGCTACTTCCGGATGGTCGGCCGTAATGTGCTGCACGCGTTGGGATTCGATGCCTTCGGGCTGCCCGCCGAGCAGTACGCGGTGCAGACCGGCACCCATCCGCGCACCCGCACCGAGGCCAACATCGTCAATTTCCGGCGCCAGTTGGGCCGGCTGGGTTTCGGTCACGACAGCCGCCGAAGCTTTTCCACCACCGACGTCGAGTTCTACAAATGGACGCAGTGGATCTTCTTGCAGATCTACAACGCGTGGTTCGACACCACCGCCACCAAGGCCCGACCAATAGCCGACCTTGTCGCCGAATTCGATTCCGGCGCCAGGCAATTGAGCGACGGCCGAGATTGGGCGACGTTGTCGGCAGGGGAGCGCGCCGACGTGGTCGATAGCCACCGCCTGGTATACCGGGCCGATTCGATGGTCAACTGGTGTCCGGGCCTGGGCACCGTGCTGGCCAACGAAGAGGTCACCGCCGACGGCCGCAGCGAGCGGGGGAATTTTCCGGTGTTCCGCAAGCGGCTGCGGCAGTGGATGATGCGGATCACCGCCTACTCCGACCGGCTGCTCGACGACCTCGACGCGCTGGACTGGCCGGAGAAGGTCAAGACCATGCAGCGCAACTGGATCGGACGCTCCACCGGTGCGGCCGTGTTGTTCTCATCGGCAGCCGGCGATATCGAGGTGTTCACCACCCGGCCGGACACCCTCTTCGGCGCAACGTATCTGGTGCTGGCGCCCGAGCACGACCTGGTCGATCGCCTGGTGGCGGCGCAATGGCCGGACGGCACGGACCCGCGCTGGACCTACGATGCGGCCACCCCCGCGCAGGCCGTCGCCGCCTACCGGAAGGCCATCGCCGCGAAGTCTGACCTGGAACGCCAGGAGAACAAAGCCAAGACCGGCGTCTTTCTGGGTAGCTATGCGATCAACCCGGCCAACGGTGAACAGGCGCCGGTTTTCATCGCCGACTACGTGTTGGCCGGATACGGTACCGGGGCGATCATGGCCGTTCCCGGCCACGACCAACGCGACTGGGAGTTCGCCCGCGAATTCGGCCTGCCGATCCTCGAAGTCATTGCCGGGGGCGATATTTCGGATGAGGCCTACGTCGGCGACGGTGTTCTGGTGAACTCGGACTACTTGGATGGCATGAATGTCGCGGCCGCCAAGGAAACCATTACCGCGCGTCTGGAATCCGAAGGTCGCGGCCGGGCTCGTATCGAATACAAATTGCGCGACTGGCTTTTCGCGCGGCAACGCTACTGGGGCGAACCGTTTCCCATTGTCTACGACGCCGACGGGCGCGCGCACGCGCTGGACGACGCGATGCTGCCGGTGGAACTGCCCGACGTCCCCGACTATGCGCCGGTGCTGTTCGACGCCGACGACCCCGGCAGCGAGCCGTCGCCGCCGCTGGCCAAGGCGACCGACTGGGTGCATGTCGAACTGGACCTCGGTGACGGCTTGAAACCCTATACCCGCGACACCAACGTCATGCCGCAGTGGGCCGGCAGCTCCTGGTACGAGCTGCGCTACACCGACCCGCACAACGCAGAACGCTTCTGCGCCAAAGAGAACGAGGCCTACTGGATGGGCCCCAGGCCGGCCGAGCACGGGCCGGACGATCCCGGTGGCGTCGACCTTTATGTCGGCGGTGCCGAGCATGCGGTGCTGCACCTGCTGTATTCCCGGTTCTGGCACAAGGTGCTCTACGACCTCGGTCACGTCAGCTCTCGCGAGCCCTACCGACGGCTGGTCAATCAGGGCTACATCCAGGCGTTCGCCTACACCGACGCCCGCGGAACCTACCTACCGGCCGCCGACGTCGTTGAGCGCGACGGGACGTTCTTCTACCCGGGCCCGGACGGGGAAGTCAAAGTCTTCCAGGAATTCGGCAAAATCGGTAAGAGCCTGAAGAACTCGATATCGCCGGACGAAATGTGCGACGATTACGGCGCCGACACGCTGCGAGTGTACGAGATGTCGATGGGGCCGCTGGAGGCGTCTCGGCCGTGGGCCACCAAGGACGTCGTCGGGGCGCACCGCTTCCTGCAGCGGGTGTGGCGACTGGTGGTCGACGAGTCCTCCGGCGACATCCGGGTGTCCGATGATCCAGATCTCGACACCGTCACCCTGCGGCTGCTGCACCGCACCATCGCCGGGGTGTCCGAGGACTATGCGGCATTGCGCAACAACACCGCGGTGGCCAAGCTGATCGAGTACACCAACCACCTGACCAAGCAGCATCGCGATTCTGTCCCGCGGGTGGCGGTCGAGCCGCTGGTGCTGATGGTGGCGCCGGTGGCTCCGCACCTGGCCGAGGAGTTGTGGCAGCGGCTGGGCCATCCGAGGTCGCTTGCCCACGGACCATTCCCGGTGGCCGACCCCGGCAATCTGGTCGAAGACACCGTCGAATATCCGGTGCAGGTCAACGGCAAAGTGCGCGGCCGCATCACGGTGGCCGCCGCCGCCGACGCCGACTCGGTGGAGGCGGCGGCGCTGGCCGACGAGAAGGTGCGGGCGTTCCTGGCCGGCGCCGCACCGAAGAAGGTGATCGTGGTCGCCGGGCGACTGGTCAACCTGGTCGTCTGAGTCCTGCTAGCCCCTTGGCCGCAGCACCACCTCGTGAATATGACCGTCCGGCGGGGTCGCCACCACTTTCGCGACCGCTTCGGCGACGGTTTCGGGTCGTAGGAAGCGTTCGGGTTGGTAGTCGCCGCCCTCGAAGGACACCAGTGCACGCTGCATATCGGTGTCGACGCGACCGGGGAACACGGTGGTGACCCGCAGCGCCGGTTCGCTTTCGCGCAACGAATCTGCGAATGCTCGCAGCGCGAACTTGCTCGCCGAGTACGACGCCATGGTCGCCGACGCCTTGCGTCCGCTATCCGAGTTGATAAAGACGACCTGACCGCCTGCCTGTCGCAGCGCCGGCAGCAGCGCAAGCGTAATAGCCACTGCACCAACCACATTGACCTCTAACGTGTCCCGCCAGTCGTCGACGGTCGACTCGGCGACCGGCCCGGGGAAGAACACGCCGGCGTTGTGCACCAGCACGTCGAGGTTGCCGATGGCCGCGGTGGCGGCTGGGGCCGCGTCGGTGTCGGTCACATCCAATGGCAGCGCAGTGGCGCCCAGGCGCTCGGCAGTGGCCTGCAGCGCCGGAGAGGGCCGTCCGGCCAGCAACAAAGTGTGGGTCGGGGCGAGGGCGGCGGCGATGGCAGCGCCGATCCCGCGGCTGGCACCGGTGATGAGGGCGGTCCGCACGCCTGCCAGCCTAGGGGCGATCGCAAGCGCGGCGGAGCCGGGTGAAGCGGGTCGCCCTGGCAACCTAGGGGCGATCGCAAGCGCGGCGGAGCCGGGTGAAGCGGGTCGCCCCAGCCAGGGCAGCAAGGGTTTACGACGTCTGGTCGCCGTTGATCCGCGCCGTCGCGGCGCTGGTGACGGGCTCACTGGCCGCAAGCCGCTCCAGCGGCGCAAGCGCCTTGGTCAGCGTCTCCAAGTCGGGGTTGCTGAGCTGGCTCAGCAGCGCGGCCAGCGCGGTGATCCGGTTGGTCAGCGACTCACGGTGAACGGCCAAGCCCCGCGGGGTGATGTCGACGAGCACCGCGCGCAGGTCCGACGGGTCTCGCGAGCGTTTCACCAGGCCGATCTTCTCCAGCCTGCGGATCGCCACCGTCGTGGTGGGTGTGCGAACACGTTCGTGGGCGGCCAGATCGGTCATCCGGATCGGGCCGCGGTCGAGCAGGGTGACCAGAATCGACAACTGGGCCAGCGTGAGGTCCCCGGCCGCTTCTTTGCCGGCACTGGGGTCGCCGCGGCGCAGAATGGAAAACAGTTTGGACAGGGTGCGGTGAAGTCCCTCCGCCAGCTCGGTAGCGTCTGGCACGGTGGCTTCGCGTTCCGCCATAGTTCGACAGTCTAACCTGTCTGGGGTGCGGCGGCCGTTAATTGGGTTTTGCTGTCACAGTACCTGCGACAAGAACCGCTGAAGTCGCTCGGTTTCTGCCGCCTCGAAGATCTGCTCCGGCGGCCCGGTCTCCACGACCCGACCGTGGTCCATGAAGACGACGGTGTCGGATGTGGACTTGGCAAAACCCATTTCGTGCGTGACTACCAGCATTGTCATGCCGTCGGCGCCCAGGTCCGCGATCAGCGACAGGATTCCTTTCACCAGTTCGGGATCCAGCGCCGAGGTCGCCTCGTCGAACAGCATCACCTGAGGTGCCATGGCCAGCGCGCGGGCGATCGCCACCCTTTGCCGTTGGCCGCCCGACACGGCATCGGGGCGGCTATCGGCCTTGTGCTTCATGCCGACCCGGTCCAGTTGCGCCAGCCCCAACTCGCGAGCCGCGTCGCCGGAGAGTCGTTTGAGCTTGCGCGGTGCCAGCATGACGTTGTCCAGGACGCTCAGATGCGGGAAAAGGTTGAAATGTTGAAACACCATGCCAATGCGCTGCCGAACCGTATCGGGATCGTCCTTCAAAACCGACTGACCGTCGAGCAAGATGTCGCCGCCGTCGGGTTCGTGCAATCGATTCAGCGCGCGCAGCAGGGTCGACTTTCCGGAGCCCGACGGGCCGATCACCGCCACCGTGTTGCCGGCCGGCGCGCTGATGTCTACACCGCGCAGCACTTTATTGGGGCCGAAGGACAAGTGAATCCCATTGCC
Organism: uncultured Actinomycetota bacterium; assembly: GCA_963833935.1. Taxonomy (GTDB): domain Bacteria; phylum Actinomycetota; class Actinomycetes; order Mycobacteriales; family Mycobacteriaceae; genus Mycobacterium. The sequence goes on from CAWIAC010000013.1 coordinate 136,506, forward strand.
CGCCAACGACACTGACTCGGTCACATCATCTCCTGACTGCTTGCCAATGCCAGCGGATCTTCTGGTTCGGCGGCGGCGGCCCGGCCGTGCCGAAGCCGGTTGTCGACGAAGTTGACCAGATGGGTCAGCGGGATGGTCAGCATCAGGTAGAAGGCGCCCGCCGCGACCAATGGTGACAGGCTGCCAGTTTGTGCGTTCAGGTCGCGGCCGACCTGGAACAGTTCGCGCTGCCCGGCGATCAAACCGAGGAAATACACCAGCGCGGAAGCCTTCAGCAGCGCGATGACTTGGTTGACCAGCGCGGGCAGCACCCGGCGGATGCCCTGTGGGATCACCACCAGTCGCATCGCGGTGCGGTAGCTCAACCCCAACGCCCGGGCGGCTTCCAGCTGTCCGGTCTCGACGCTTTGAATACCGGAGCGAAAGATCTCGCCGATGTATGCGGCCGCGGTCAGCCCCAGCGCCGCGATGCCCAGCGGATACGGGTTGTTGTGCGTCAATCCGCCCACGATCGGCCCGACTCCAAGACCGATCACGAGGATGATCACCACTTCGGGCAAGCCGCGGAACATGTCGGTGTAGATCCGCGCCGGCCAGCGCAGCCAGCGGGTCCGCGAGACGCCGGCCACCGCGAGCGCCAGACCGACCACCAGGCCGATCACACTGGCACTGACGGTCAAGATCAGCGTGTTCGGCAGGCCCGTCGTCACCATGGCCGGGATGGCCTGCTTGTACAGGTCCCAGTCGAAGAACTGATCCCGCAGCTGGGCCAGGGTGGATTTCGGCGGCACCGGCCCCGGTCGCGTCCTCCCGGTGATTGTGTTTGGCGATCGCCGCGAAGTCCGGCAGGTGCGGCGTCGGTGCCGATTTCGATCCCGGCTTCCAGCCCGGCGGCAAGGGCCGGGGAACCCAGTCGGTATACAGCTGCGACCAGGTGCCGTCGGCGATGACCGCGTCCAGGCCGGCGTTCAGCGCATCGATCAGCGGCTGGTTGTCTTTCGCCACCGGGAACGCTACGAAACTGCCCGGACTGAACGTATAGGCGGCGACGGTGGCGGCATCGCCGTGCCGCATCACCTTGGCCGCCTCCATTGCCGGCGCTACCCACGCGTCGATCTGATGGTTCTTCACGCAGGTGTACAGGGTGGTGAAGTCGGGGAATTTCACCGGCTGCACATGCACGATGTCGACGACGTAGGCCTCTTCGACGGTGCCCTGAACGACGCCGATCCGCTGCCCCGCACCCAGTTTGTCGAAGCTGTCGAGCGGCGAGCCGGACGGCACGATCAACGACAGGTAACCGAAGTCGTAGCCGTTGGTGAATCCGACTGTGCGGCGCCGTGCTTCGGTGGCGACGATCGACGACGAGGCGACATCGAAGCGTCTCGTCGCCACTTGGGCGAGCAGGCCGGCGAATTCAGTGCCGGCGAAGACGACGTTCAGTCCCAGCTTCGCGGCGATCGCGCGCAGCAGCTCGTTGTCATAACCGGTGTAGCGCCCCGTGGTGTTCAGGCAGCTGGTCGGCGGACCGCCTGGCTGAGTCCCGATGGTCAGGGTCCGCGGCGTGCGCAAGCCCAGCGCGTCGATGTTCACCGAACTCAACGGCTCGACGTCGGCAGTCGTGTAGTCGCGTTCCTCCGGCGGGCTGGCGGTGAGCAGCTTCTCCGGCAGGGCCATCGCGCCCTCTTTGCCTGACGGCTTGCACAGGTTGTCGGCCGCCGCCGGCGCCATCGGAGCCAGACAGTAGGTCAGCAGAATCGTGGCGAGCAGCGCGACCAGCTTCGAGCAGCGGACCCTCATGCCCGATCACGCCACCGGCATAGCGCTTCGGCGTTGCTCAGGTCGTAGTCCGGGCCGTTGACGCCGACGGTCAGCAGCGTGACGCCCAGTGCCACCAAGCCTTCCGCGTCGGCGATCAGACTCGCTACGTTGACACCGGCCGAGCGTTCGATCGTGCCCGGGTCGCGGCCCACCGCCTTGCAGTGCTCGGCCAGCACTTCCGCGGCCTTCGGGTAACTGTCGACGGTGGTGAACCCGTGCCAGATGTCGCCATGTTCGGCGACCAGCCGCAGCGTCTTCTTGGGGCCTTTCCCGCCGATGAGCAATGGGAT
>CAWIAC010000014.1:0-42290 GCA_963833935.1 uncultured Actinomycetota bacterium
CGCATGAGGTTGACGACACCGGACAACACGGCCCCCGCGTCACATGAGGATTATCTTGACCACCTACGCCGCGCCAAGATCTCTGATCGGCAACCGTAAAACGATTACCTCACACCAAGCTCGCGCGGCAAATCCGAGTGAGACGTTGCCACAGCTGGAGCCGGTCTGGCCCGCCGCCGTGATTTATTCAGGGGCGGGGCCGGTTTGGATGATGACGCGATCGCCGCACCAGATCGCGGCATTCGGGCTGTAGGTTGTGCAGCAAACGATGCAGTGACCCCAAACACAGATCTGAATGCAAGTGATCGTCTTGATTTCCAGGGGCGCCGCGAAAAACTTGGAGACGGGAAGAGGATTCCATTTGCCAGGCAAATCTATCTTCATCTTCTTGAGTGCCAGCTCCAGCACGGCTCCCAATTCCGGGGTCACGTTGTTCGATTCGGAACAAGGATCAGAGTCCAAGCGCACGACCTCACCGTTTTCGATCACCGCGTAGACGTGACTATCACAGCAGTTTGTCTTAAAGGACCCCAGATCTACTTTCGCCGAAGGCGTCTTTGCAAGAGCGGCCAGATCAAGATAAGTCAACGTAGAGGAAAGTTGGAAAGGAAGCTTCTTCGCTTCCACCTCAAATTCGAATTTGAACTTTGCGGAATCCGTCGCCATTGTCAGCCTCCTCAAGTAGCGCTTTCCGAAGGCCTACCGGCGCTTTCGAAGATCATACATCCCCGATGTTGGGAGTCGGGTTGGCCATTGTTGTCTCTATTCGATTTGGGGCGTTAGGTCCGCAGACAATTCTACCGCCGCGAACCGACAAGCGGCGCAACTAGAACTGGGCGGCGTGTTCGTGGTGTACGCGCGCCCGCACGTAGCCTGTCGTGGTGGCTACAACCGGCGTACGTCAGTCGTTTAGGAATAGTTGGTGACCCGATTGCTGGTCGCCAGCCGAAACCTCAAAAAGCTGGCCGAGTTGCGCAGGGTGTTGGACGCAGCCGAGCTGACGGGACTGACACTGGTGTCGCTCGACGACGTGCCACCGTTCGACGAAGCGCCGGAAACCGGCGCAACTTTTGAAGCCAATGCGCTCGCCAAAGCCCGAGACGGGTTCGCGGCGACGGGGTTACCGACCGTCGCCGACGACTCCGGGCTGGAAGTGGCTGCGCTGAATGGCATGCCGGGCGTGCTGTCGGCGCGGTGGTCGGGCACCCACGGCGACGACGACGGCAACACCGCCCTGCTGTTGGCGCAGCTGCGGGATGTGCCCGATGGGCGGCGTAATGCCGCATTCGTGTCGGCGTGCGCGCTGGTGTCGGGGTCGGGTGAGGTCGTCGTCCGCGGCGAGTGGCCTGGCGTGATCGCGCGTGAGCCGCGCGGCGATGCGGGCTTCGGCTACGACCCGGTGTTCATCCCGAACGGCGAGAATCGCACTGCGGCGCAGCTGACTTCGGCGGAGAAAGACGCCGCATCGCATCGCGGCCGCGCGCTCAGGTTGTTGCTGCCGGCGCTGCGTGCGGTAGCCGCCCACGCGGGCTGAAGCTTGCGAATTGCGTTGGCCTACAGGGCGAAGCGCGCCTTGACGTCCTTGGTCTGGAAATGCTCGACGATGATGCCGAGCAACGGGATCGTTCCGGCCAGCAGCACGCCGATCGACTTGGCGATCGGCCATCGGACCTTGATGGCAAGGTTGAACGCCGCCAACACATAGATGAAGTAGACCCAGCCGTGCACCACTCCGATCCAACGGATTTCGTGATGGAAGACCAAGTGGGAGACGATCTCGTAGCACAGCACGATGAGCCACAGACCCGTCGTCCACGCCATGACGCGATAGGCGAGCAGGGCGGTGCGGATGTTTCCCCCGGGCGTAGCCTGCTGCGTAGCCGGTGTCTCGGGTGTGGTCATGCAGTGGTCCTGTTCTGTTTTCGGTGCTTTTCGTTATCCGCCCTGGCAAGTTCGGCCAGATAGGCGTTGTAGTCGCGGAGCGCGGGATCGTCGGACTGTTGCGGTGCGAGTGTAGGTCGCTCGGGCAGCAAGCCTTGCGGTATTTCCGTGACGGCGTCGCCGTTCGACGGCTCCGGCGGGGCTTCTTCGTAGCGGACGAATTTGCGGTAGGCATAGACACAAAACCCGGCGAACGTCGGCCACTGCAACGCATATCCGAGGTTCTGGAAGGTGCCCGACGCGGACTGAAACCGTGTCCACTGCCACCAGCCCAACGCCAGGCAACCGCCCGCCGCAAGGATCACCAGCGCGATGAGCGCTGGTCTCCGACGACGTGTAGTGGACACCCCTAGAAGGTACCCCGGGGTATTCGGATGTCGGCCCATCACGCTTTCGGCCCGACAAATTCGTCAAGCCGCGCCACTGCTGCCTTTCGATAGACGGCAACCTCGAACCAGCGAGGCCGCGTCCATGGGATTCCAAGCTCATCGAGCGCCGCGCAGAATAGCCCGCGGATGTCGTCGGACCGGTTGGAGAAGTGGTAGCGGACACTTCGGACCCCGCGATCGTTCGCCACGACGCGGCAGCCGTCGCTATCTATCAGGCCGCGAATGAATTCCTTCGTCGCCTGCTTTACGAGCACTTCCTGCCACGGCTCCAGTCGGATTGTCCTTAAATGCTTTCGGCCTGGGCCGTGCTGGGGAAGCAGGCACGGCCAGCGCTTCGAGTAGAGCGAGACCTCGGTGCAATTATTGGGACGGCGTAGCGTCGTCGCCTGCTGGCCCGGCATGAGAGCGTTCATGGCCTCGCGGCACCGGTCAATGATCCTTGGGTACTTGTCGTCGAGAACGATCCTTAGCCGCCATGCCCGCGGGTGCCGCGATATACACCCGTCGCCCAAGTACAAGCCGAGCAGATAGCAATACGCTGCAGCTGGGAATGCAGCGAAGCCATGGAGGACCCCGCATACCGACGTACCCACCGGCCTGGGCCGAATTTGTGGACGGAGTCGCCAGTCACGGACTGTGCATCGCGGAATGCCAGTCTGTCGCGCGATCGCGCAATCGTTCAGGCCAGCAGCGATGAGGCGCTGCACGGTTTCGAAATCCTCTGCGGATCGCATTTGTGTGCCTCCCTCGTCGTCTTGAACTCACGCTAAGAGAGACCGCCGACAAGGTCGGGTGACGGGCCGAACGGTACGATCGCGGGGCGAATGCGGGCGTGGCGAAATTGGCAACCGCGCGGGTTTTAGGTGCCCGTGCTCGAAAGAGCTTGAGGGTTCGAGTCCCTCCGCCCGCACCAGTGTTTGCGCAGGTAGACGGCTTATTTGGCCCCCGGCGAGCACCTCGCTAGCACAAATCCAGCACACTCTGAAAAGCCACCTCGGCTACAGCAAACTTCGGCCGTTGCCAGGTGCCGCCAGGCTGCTCGCCGTAGCCCCCGATGCTTGGGTTGCGTCGCTATCGCGCTTCAGATCCCTTGCCGCGCAAGCCATATCGCGCGTGTAGGGTGGCCCCCACCGCGTCAAGATCGGTGTCGAAAAGGTCCGCGTAGACCCGCAACGTCACGCTCGGGTCTTTGTGTCCGAGCATCCGGGCTAACGCCAACACGTTCACCCCCGCCGACACCGCTAGCGATGCGCAAGTGTGGCGCAGGTCGTGCGGGGTGATCTCCTGCACCCCTGTCGCGCGCACCGCCTTGATGAACCACCCGTTGGTGGACTTCGGCCGCGGCAGGTAGCCGCCGTCGCGGGCGGAGAACACCAGATCACCCGGCGCCTTACCGGCGCACTGTGCCGAGAGCTCATCGAGGACGAACTCCGGCACCGGCACCGAACGAGCCTCGCGACCTTTGGTCGGCCCAACCGCGTGCTGTGCACCGATCTGGACGGCGTTCTCGTGCACGCTCAGCCGGCGCCGCAGGAACTCGACGTCACGGACCCGCAGCGCGATCGCCTCACCCCAACGAATCCCGCAGTAGGCCAGCACCAGCACCAGCGCGCCGTGCGGGCCGGATTTATCAGCCAGGGCCGCAACGTCGTCGGTGGTCAGGTAGATACGCCGCTTGCCGGTCTTGCGGGGCAGGTTGTCGACACCCTTGGCGGGGTTGATCGCCAGCCGGCGGGACTTCACCGCCGCGGCCAAGATCCCCGACAGCACCCCGTACGCGCGCAACACCACCGTGGCGCCGGCGCCGTGTGCGCCCATCGCGGCGATCCATGCCTCGACGGCGCCCGCGTCGACGCCAGCCACACTGACATGCCCCCACACCGGTTCGACATGCACCCGCCAGGCCGACTCCAGCGTCCGGTAGGTGCTGGGCGCGGTGGCCTGTTTCTTGCGGGCCAGCCAGATCGGCGCCAGCTCGGCCACCGTGACCCGGCCCAGCGTCGGGGAGACGTATTCGCCGGCCCGTTTTTTGTGCTCGACGCTGGTGGCGAAATCCTCAGCCTGGTGCTTCGTGGTGAACCCACTCTTCATCGTCTGGCCACGGTCCGGTCTGCGGTAGCGGACCCGCCACAGCGTTGCGCCGCTTTTGGTTTCGTATTTTTCTATCGTGGCCATCAGCTCAGCCTCCCTTGCGCGCGGCGCTTGAGTCGGCCGCACAGATCGGTGATCCCCAGTGTCGCGCCGGCCAGGATGGCGCCCACGCTCGGGGTGATCGCCGCGGGCACCGTTCCCACCGAACCGGATACACACCGGGTCGTGGTGGTAGAACTCGATCGCCAGCTCCGCGGAGCCGTCGTAGTAGTGGGTTTGAGCCGGGCTCGATGTCGGTCCGGGCGATCGCCCACACCGCGGATGTGGTTTGCGTTCGCGTTCATGGCCCGCCGGGCAGGGATTCTGTGTCAGTCATCGCTGATCGCCTCTCGTAGCTGCTCTTTCAGTCGCAGCGTGGCGCGGCCCTTGGACTGGGGGGATGCGCCGGCTTCTTCGTTTCGCTTGGCGCTCAACGGTTTTCCCTCCCAAAGGGAGGCCATCTCCGCAGCGGCCCGCAGAGGATCGACGCCGAGGTCTTTGGCGATCCTCAAATCGACGCCGGTCATCGCGACGCGCGTCTCGACGATCAGCTGTTTCGGTAGTTTCCGCAGCCGCTTCGGCCAGCCGGCGACCAGCTTCGGCGACCAGTGGTCTTCCGCAGTCACGATCGGTTCGGGATATCTCGGCGGCGGTACGGCGGACAGCACGGTGCGCAGCATCGCCAGCTCGATATCGCCGCCCGGTGTTGACACCATGCCGTCGCCGTAGAGCAGCCGGTCCGGCGGGACGGGATAGTCGAGGAGGCCAGTTAGCGCCAGGCTCAGCAGATAGATCGTGGTCACGGTGGGCGATACCCGGCCGTCTTCGATCTCGAAGATCTTGGCGGAACCCCAGCTGAGCCCCCACGGGCGCATGTGCTGGGCGAGTTCTTCGTACGAGTGCTTGCCGCGTAGCCGGCGGACATTGCGTCCCATGATCACTGCTGCGGTGGGCGCGCTGGTGTCTGTGTTTTTTCCTCTCATACCGACACACCATACGCCTTGAAACGTCAAAGCTTGACATCGGGCGCCGTCGGGTCGTACCGTTTGGGCAAATCACACGCTTGGAATTTTCAATCCGCCAACCGAGACAGCAAAGGATCTGCGCAATGTCGACGACCAGCCCCGACCCTGTTGACGAAATGGTTACACCCGGCAAGCTCGCGCAGGAGTGGGACACCACCGAGGGCGCGTTGGCGCAGCTCCGCAGCCGTGGCCGGGGGCCAAAATTCGTGAAGTTGGGCGGCGGCCAAGGGGGGCGAGTTCTGTACCGCCGCAGTGATATCCGCGCCTACCTCGACGCCAACACCGTGAGTCGCACTGGCGAGCAACTGGCCCTATTTCCCGAACCGCCCCGCGAGGAACGGCGACTGTCGCCCGTCGGCAAACGGGACTAAAACGAACGAACCCCCCAACCACAAAGGCCAGGGGGCCGCTCACAACCAACCGTTCCACCCCGCAAAGAATGAAAGGCAGCTCTATGCTAGCGCAGCCAGGCTCGCTCACGTACGACGACAAGGAGCACGCCTACCGCCTCGCTGGCGCCCGCTGTGCCAACGCCAGCGGTCTGACGAAGATCACCGGCGACGGTTATAACCTCATCCGCTGGAGCGAGAAGCAAATCGCTATCGGGTTCGCCCGCAAGCCCGAGCTGCTGGAGCAGGTCGCGCTCGGTAGTAGTGCCGCCATCGCCGCGGGCATCGAGGAGGCCAAGGCCGCGGCCGGCGCCGACCGTAAAGCCAAGCGCGGAACCCAGATGCATTGGGTCCTTCAGTGCATCCTGAGCGGACAAGAGCATCTCCTGATCACCGCCCAGCAGCGCGCCGACGCCGACGCGCTGAAACGCACCATGGATCTTTACCGGCTGACTCCCACCGAGTTGGTCGAGAACATCATCTGCTATCCCGTGGAACTGGTCGCCGGCAGGTTCGACGCTGTTCTTGAAAAGGCTGACGGCACAATGATTTTGGTGGACCTGAAGTCCGGCGACAACGCAGTGAAATACCCACAAAGCACTGCTGTTCAATTGGCGACCTACCTCAACGCCCCATGGATGGCCAAATTGATGGACACCAAAGGTGACCGGACGGTGGTCACAGAGTGGGCCTCTTTGCCTGAGAACCTCTACCGCGACCGCGGCTACGTCCTGTCGCTTGAGGCCGGCGAAAAGGTCGGCAGCCTGCACTCGATCAATACCGTATCCGGCTGGGAGGCAGCCAAGCTCGCACTCCGAATAGTGCAGTGGCGCAGAGAGTTCAACTACGGCCGAGGCCTTGCCCGCGCAGTGAAACTTACCGCGGACAGCGGGTAAGCGTAGGCAACAAGCCTACGAAACATCAAGATACACAAGGAGTTACGAATATGAGTGCACAACCACGATGGGAAGAGATCGAAGTCCCACGCGGCGCCTACATCAGCTGGGGCACCCAGCCGGGGCAAACCGTCGTCGGAAAGGTCATCGACTACGACGAGGCCGGCGGCACCGACTTCGCCGGCGATCAATGCCCAGCGCTGGCGTTGGACCTGATCGAACCGGCTGACAGCTTCACCAAGTCAGGCGAGCGCAGCACACACGAGGCGGGCGAGACTGTGCAGATCAACGCTGGTCAGGTCAGCCTGAAAAGGGCTGTCCGCAAGGCGGACCCGCGGCCCGGCGACCTGGTGCGGATCGTCTTGGTGAACATCGCCAAGCTCAAGGGCGGGCGCACCGTCAAAGAGTTCGCGATCAGCGTCGCGCGTACCAACCAGCCACCCCTTCTCGGGCGTGGGTCGCTGGAATCCGAAGCCGACCTAGAGGGCGATTCGGAGCCGACGTTCTAGGCACCCCATTGCCCGCGGCCCTGGCCGTCTCCACCCGATCAGGGCCGCGGGCACCCCTTCAGACTCAAGGAGGTTGCCCGGTGAAACTGGCCGTCCCTCAGCCCGACAACGACGTCGATAGCCTGACCGCCGCCCTGGCCTACGCCGCCGCCGGCTGGTATGTGCTACCCACCGACCCGGCAGTCGACGCCAAGCACCCCGGCAGCGTTGTCGGTAAACACTGGCAGGACAAGTCCAGTCGCGACCCGAAGGTGATCGCCGCGTGGTTCGCCGGCACCAACCATGGGATTGCGTTGCACGCCGGCAGGTCCGGCGCCATCATTTTCGACGTCGACGACCCCGACAAGTTGCCCGACATTCTGCGTAAGCACCTCGCCGCGGCGCCGTACCAATCGACCCGACTTGATCAGCCCGGCCGCGGGCATTACATCTTCGCGCAGCCACCCGGTCGCATGATCGGCAACAGCGGCGGCCGGCTCGGCGGCGCGTGGGGTGAGGTCCGCGGGCTCAACGGTGTGATCGTGGTCGAGCCGACCGCGCACCCTAACGGTGGCTGCTACCGCTGGCAGCGAACGGGCGTGGTGCCGGTGTTACCCGACGAGCTTGCCGCGCAGCTCGACGACGGGTCACCCGCCGACGACGCCGCATCCGATGAGACGGTCGCCGCGTTCGTCGCCGAGCACCAGCAATCATCACGGCCCGACATTCTGTCCGGTCTGACGTCGTGGCTGCGCGGGCAGTTCGACGACGGGGCATCGCGTCACCAATCCACCCTGACCGCCCTGGTCGGCACGATGAAAGAGGCCGCGGCCGGCTTCTACCCGGCGCAGCTGGCGCTCGACGAGATCAAACCCATGTTCGTCGAGGCGGTCGCCCAACCACCCGCATCTGGTAAGCAGGGCTCGGCGCGCAACGGCGCGGTCGCGCGGTCGGAGTTCGGCGGGATTCTGGCATGGTCGGTCGGTCAAGCGCTCGGGGCCGATCTCGACGACGTCCGCGCCCGCGTCGACGAAAAGATGCCCGAACTCGACCCGATCCCGCTGGCACCCGACACGGTTGAGGTGCCGCCGTTCCCTGTCGACGCGTTCCCCGCCGTGATCGCCAGCATGGTCACCGAACTAGCCGAAGCCACTCAGGTCGACCCGGCGATGCCCGCAGCGTCCGCGCTGACGGTGTTGGCCGCATGCGCCGGCGGACATGCCGAGATCCAGGTCCGCAGAGGCTGGCAGCAGCCGATGTGCCTGTTCATCAACACGGTCGCCCGGCCGGGTGAACGCAAGTCGCCCGTCCAAGCGGCGATGGTCAAACCGATCCGGGACGCCGAAGCCGACTTGTCGGTCGCCGGGCAGGTCGAATACCTGAGGTTGGCCGACGACTTGGACACGGCAACCAAGCAAGCGGAGCGGCTGAGCAAGATCGCGGTCGACGCGGCCGTCAAGGCCGCCAGCCCTGGCGCCGACGACGCCGACAGGGAAGCCGCCGAGTTGGCGGCCGACGCCGCCCGGGCCGCCAAGGCGGTCAGCCGCGCGATCGAGGTGCCGGTGATTCCGCGGCTGCTGGCCGACGATGTCACGCCCGAGAAGACAGCGACGCTGCTCGGTGACCACGGCGGCCGGATCGCCATCGTGTCGGCCGAAGGCGGAATTTTCGACATCCTCGCCGGCCGCTACGCCAACTCCGTCAACCTCGATACCTATCTCAAGGGCCATGACGGCGACACCATCCGGGTGGACCGCCAAGGGCGCGGGTCGGTGAACATTCCGCGCGCGGTGCTCACGATCGGGTTGATGATCCAACCGCGGGTCGTCGAGGCGATCGCCGCCAATCGTGATTTCGTCGGCCGCGGACTATTGGCCAGGTTCTTGTACGCGATGCCGGCGTCGAAGGTCGGTAGACGCCGGCCTGGGGCCACGCCCGTCAGCGAAACCACCGAAGCCCAGTACAACCAGTGGATTCGGAAGCTGGCGTCCGAGTTGGCGGGTTGGGCCGGCGACCCGGCCGTGTTGATGCTGGACCCTCGCGCCCAAGCCGCGGTCTTGCGGCTTGAGGAAGATGTCGAACCCACCCTCGCCGGTGACGGTGAACTCGCGGCGACACCCGCCCTGACCGACTGGGGCAGCAAGTATGCGGGGAAGGTGGTCCGCATCGCCGGTCTGCTGCATTTGGCCGAGCACGGCGCCAACGGTGTCAGATATCCGGTACAGGCCGAGACAGTCGGGAAGGCTGAACGGATCGGCCGCTACTTCAAGGCGTGCGCGATCAACGTGTTCTCGCAGCTGGGAAATGCCGACATTACGGACGCCGTCTACCTGCTCAGGCGGGTGATGCGCCTGGGCGCGGACGAGGTGTCCGAGCGGGACATGTTCAACTGCAGCCGGCCCCGGTTCCCCACCAAGGAGGCTATGGCGCCGGCGCTGAAGCTGTTGGTGGACTACGGCTACCTGCTTCCGCTGGACACCCCGAAGCCGGCGACCCGAGGCCGGCCCGCGTCACCGCGCTATCGCGTGCACCCCCTTGCCGCACAAATCGCACAAACCGCAGAAATGTCATCGCCATGACGACCGCGACCTCTCAGACCTATTTGTGCGTGTTGTGCGATTTGTGCGGGGGCTCCCGTGGTTGAAACCGAAGTCAGCGAGGCCGCGATGACGGGCGATTGCGGCGATTGTGGCGACGTTCCAACGGTCAGCGAACGCACCGGACTGGTCACCGTCGTCACCCTGCTGCAGGCACGGGTGCCCGACACTGTGCCAACCGTCACCTTCACCAAAGACAGCGGCCGTTACCGCGTCCAATTCGCCTACCACGCCCCCGCTGTGGAGATCCTGAAGTTGTTGGTGCCGGCCGCGGTCCGCCAATTCGACAAGGCGGGCAGGTTCTGGACGGTCAGCGTTGATTGGGCCGGCCCGCTGGCGTGCGCGTTCCTGAACGCCGGCGTAGGGGTTGACGGGCTCGACGACGTCACCGGGTGGGCTTTGTCGCCCACGCCGATCGGCCAGCGCGGTCACCGTGCCTACGTCAAGGGTCTCTGCGCGGTCTGCACCCAGCAGCCGCACCGCTCCGGCGGCGTCGAGTGCGACGGGTGCTACCGCGAACGGGTGGCCCGCCAGCAGCGGGTGATCACAGTGCTGGCCGCCACAGGGTTGGCGCCCTGGCCGCGGGCGGTCCCGTCCACCGGCGCGGCGTTGCGGTTTCGGATGCCGGTGCTGGCGGACGTCGACACGGCCATCCCGGACAAGCCCGATTACACCGCGGCGGCGGACGCGGTGATCCTGGCTGCGCGCGAGGTGGTGGACAAGCCGCCCTGCCCGATCTGTGGGCGCCGGCCGGCCAACGGGGCGGTGGTGCACACCGCATGCCGCCGCCGGCTTTTGCACCTACTTGCAGACAAGCCCTTCACCCGGCCGCGTAATCGTGCGTATCAGGCCGGGAATTGCACCGTGTGTGTGGTCCGGCCGCACCAACCTGGCCGGATCGTCTGCGAGCACTGCGCGGGGTTAACCAGCCAGGTCACGAAAGTTGTTGAATCCGAAGTGGATTCGTAAAAGAAAGGTTCAGTATGACAACGACAGATACCGAAGGCATGGCCGGCGCATACCGCGCCGTCGAGCGCCTGGTGGTGGCCGTCAACACCGCGGTCGAGGAGTTCCTCGCCGACCGCTTCCCGGTCCCGCATTCACTCACGGGCGCCTGCAGCATCTCGCCGCTGTACGGCCACGACAACCCGGTCCGCCGCGAATTGTTCGACGCCGCGGGTGATCTAGTCGCCGGCCTTGCCCGCATGGTGCAGCTGGCCATCGACCGACCCGTCATCGCGTTCACCGCCGGTCCGTGGTTGGACCCACACGAGGGCTGGCGCGGCGGATTCGATTGGGACATCGACGCATGATCGCGTTCTATGTCCCCGGCCGACCTGCACCCCAAGGCTCCAAACGTCATGTCGGCCGCGGCATCATGGTCGAGTCCAGCTGCGAGGTCGGCCCGTGGCGGGAACGGGTCGCTTTGGCCGCCCACAACGGCATGGGCGGGCGGGAACTGTTCGCCGGCGCTGTAGCCGTCCGGTTGGATTTCGTGCTGCCACGGCCGAAGTCAGCCCCGAAACGCAGCACCCCGCCGGCGATCAAACGGCCGGACGCGGACAAGCTGGCCAGGGCCGTGCTCGACGCGATCACCTCGACGGTGATCGTCGACGACGCCCAGGTGGTCGAGCTGATCGCTGCCAAGCGCATCGCCGAACTTGGTGAAACTCCCGGTGTCCGCATCGCGGTGCACTCACAGCTTCCCACAAACCGCGGGGTAAGAACTTCGCCAGAAGCGAAGCAACACAACACGATTGGAGCAGCGTTCACATGAACACCGACCTAGAAATCCTCCACACCTACCTTCGACGCTTCGGCGACTATGGCTACACCTCGGCCAGCGAGTTCGAGATCCTGTCATGCATCGTTGCCGAAACGCAGGACGTAACCGGCTCGGAGATGCCGGGCGGCATCGATAAAGCCCGCGAAGACCTGGTCAAGCAGGCGCAAACCCTCGACGTCCCTTTCGGTGAGTACCTGAGCGCGATCGACCACATTGTGGCCTACACATGCTGCACGGCGTCGTCAGCGGCGTGGGAGATCCGACGTGTGCTCGACACGTTCCGTGAACTGCGGACCGGGCAGCCGACGCGTGTACCGGCCTGAGCCCGCGGGCCGGACATCGACGCTAACTCACAACGGTGTGATTCCAGCCGCGCCGAGATCTACGCTGTCAAATATCCGCACACACGTTCGACGAAAGGAACCATCATGGGCTTCAATTTCGACGGGCCGCAGCTGGCCGTACGCCCCGACAACATGCCAGGCACAGCCGGCCCGCCTCCCACCTACGTGCCGCCCCCGCAAGATCCGGCGCCCACTCTGAGCCCCGGCCTGACCGCGTCGCAGCGCGCCCAGGCCGCCGACGAGTACGCGCGGCAACGCTTCGATGCGTTCCGCCACCAGCTGCCGCCGCAGGAGCTGCCCACCAGGGCGCGTGAATTCGCCCCCACAGCGGCCGCGGTGGCGGCCGACGCCGCGCTCGACGACCTCCGTGCCCGCCGCGATGAGATCGGGTCGCAGATCGATGCTCAGCGGGCCGGTTTGGGCGTGCCGCTGACCACGGAAGGGCAGGTTTTCGCTCAGCGTGTCATGGCCCGCAACACACCGGTCTGGGACCGGATGGACGCCAGTAAGGCCGCCAGCGCGATCGTGGATGCCATCAGGCAAGCCGACCCGAACACGTTTGCCGTATTGGCTGATGACGCCGCGGCGTATCTGCAGTCACGCGGGCTGGACGACGCGGCCGCGATCCTGGAGCCGGCGATCAGGTCCCGGCTGGGGCTCGACCAGCTGGCGGCCGCGCACCAAAACATCAGCAAATCGGTGATGGTGCACGAACAGAACCAGCGCAGCCGGCACAACGCCTACCTGAAGGGTGTCATGCCGTCGCCGCCGATTTCGGCTGCTGCGTACGACATCGACGCCCAATGACCGCGGCGCACGGCGGTGTTTCGCCGGATGGCAGTGTCCCGGTGACCGCGGTCCGTGTGCCGCTGGGCCGCGATGTGCGGGTCCAGGCCGCCGCGGGTGAAGCTACGGTGATCGGCGCCGACGGTGATCGGTCACAGCTCGGCGCCGGCGACGCAGGTTCGGGGCTGAGTTCGCAGCGCAGCGGGCAGGCCATGACGCCGGCGGCCGATACAGTTTTCACTCGCGAGGGCTGAATTGTCATGTCGGCCAACGCAATCCAGGTGAGCATCGCGCTGCCACGGTTGACACCGGAGCGGATACGGGAGCTTGTGACCATGGCGACCAGCGCACTGCACTTCCAGCTGTGCCGCGAATATCGCGAGCAGCAACGCGAAGTCCGTCAACGCGCCGACCGTATCCGCGCTGGCTTCGCGATCGACGCACGATGGGAAGACGGCGAGTTTGATCGTGAAGCGATCGCTCGGTATTTGCGGTCCGCCCCGACCGCCAGCGACTACGAGGTGAAAGTTGGGCTCGGCCTCCGTCATGGCAGCGCGGTCGCCGCGGTCCGCGCCGAACTGGAAGGTGCGAATTGACGTCCCGGCGGTTCTCGTATCCCGCCAGGGTGCGACTGGCGCGTCATCGCCAGCTCTCTGGCCGTCGGGGAACGGGTCGCCCAGGCCGCAGCACATCCCCCTGTTGCTGCGGTCTGGGCTCCGATCCGAAGGATTCCGAGCGTGGCGGTTTCTGCGCCTAGCGCCGCCAACGCTCGGGGTGGCAACGGCGGCAAGGGACACCGCAGCCAAGGCGCCTGCGGTTCGTGTGCCAGGGCGCGACCCCTTGCCGCCGTTCGCTGAAAGTGACACATGAGCACGCACCGAATCCGTAAGCGCCGCAACCGATTTGAGGAGCACAAGATGGACGAGTTGGAGCGCGAGAACCGGCAGCTGCGCCAGGATCTGCTACGTGAGCGCATCGCGCGCGAAACCGGCACCATCCCCAGCGTGCTCGGCGACGGCGATGAGGACGCGATGCGTCAGTCGGCGCAGGACGCTTTGGCCTGGAAGGGCACACCTATCCCGCAGCCGCCGACCACGTCTGTGTATCCCGCTACCAGCAGCGTCAACGGCGTCTCCCAAGCGTCGGCCGAGGCGCTGAAATACTTCACGCCGCAACAGATCAACGAGCTGTACGCCGAGAACCGGCTGGCCGCATTAGGGGCGCCGGCGCCACCACCCCGCCGCAACGGCGAGCACGGACAGCACACGCACGGCTTCTGACCGCTGATGCCGCGTAAAAATCGCAGACCCGGTCAGCTGGAGCCCCGCGACTACAGCCGGGGTGTCCGGGTGAGCCGCGCCGAGGTCCTCCTGCAACGGGTCGAACCCCACAACGGCACGGAAACCCCAGCCGACGTCGAGAAGCGGTAGGTCCAGAGCCCGACCATCTGCGGACGGTGACCGGTCGTGCGAAGGCGCCGCACGGGGGCCTGGCGGCCTGCTGTAGCCACCAACACACCGCTGACCATCTTCACCTGCCCGAGGCACTGGCAAGGGACTCCCTGGAGCGTGGGAGCCGGCCAACTACACGAACAACTACACCAACGGGATCACGTCACGATCGCGATAACGCGAACACGATCACATCGGTGACGACGTCCACACCGCGGCGAGCGGCGCCAACCCATCGTCAACGCCAAGCACCCTCGTTGCGTCATGAGGTACCGGCAGACCATCCGCACCCCGTTGGCGATCGCCGACAGTGCGACCGGTCGATCAGCGTGCCGGTCGCGATCGCCGCGGCCACCCAAGTTCCCTGCGATCACGTCGCGCCACACCAGTTCCCTCGACGCGGGGCCTCCGACCGGTGACCGTCACAGCGCCCGACACCATGGAAGTGCAACCCTGGCAAAGCTCTGGCAAACTCTGGAGAGAGCCCGACCGCCCTAGTCACCATCCCAACAGCAAACACCACCCCATCACGGTATGGTGACCATCGTCGCGGTTAGGGGGGGTGGGGAGAGGCCCACCCACCCCCATGCAGCAAACGTGGCCGATACTCGTCATCCTCAGATCTGCAATGCAGGAGCAATGGCGCCTGGGGCACGGGCCAGGTGCCGGCAAACCCCGCGGGTGCGGCCGCCGGCGGCACGCGACCCGGACCGGGACCCGGATCGAAAACATGTGCGACCATGGAACTCGTGGACGCTGAGCAGCGGAGAACCGCCATCAAGCGGATGCTCACCGACGATCCGGCGCGGTCGCAGGAGTCGATCGGCGCCGAGCTGGGCATCAGCCAGAGCCAGGTACAGCGCTACATCGCCGACCTCCGCAAGCGCGGAGTTCTACCCGCGGGTAATTCGTCGAGGCGTGGCCGGCCGGCGGGAACTGTCGTCAAACTGCCGGCCGCCACCGGTTCGATGTCGAGCGCCGGCGAAGACTTGGCGGCCGCGATCAAGGCCGAGCTGGACGCGAAGGGATTAGAGCCCGACAGCCGGGAGGCGGCGATCCTCGCCCAGGCGCAGCAGGTCGCCGACGAGATTGAGCAGCTACGCCAGCTGATCGCCGTCGAAGGGATGTCGTTCCCGCCGGCGACGAAGGGCGGCCCACCGCGGGCGCATTGGGCTGTCGCTGAGGCGAGACAGCTGCGGGCCGTACTCGCGCGGCTGCTGAGTCAGATCAGCTTGCAGGAGGGCGCGAAAAACGCGACCAAGCAGAAGGCAGCCAACACTCGCTGGCGGCCACACAGGGCGGCACTGGCGGCCCGCTACGACACCGAAGAGAGCCAACGTGGCTAACCGCAAAGGCACAGCTGACCGCGGTCCGGCTGACACACCGACCGGACCCTACGTGTGGCAGGGCTGCTACCCGCTGTGTCTGCGGACATGGTGTGCGATGACGGTGGTAGATCCGCTCGACGCGCTCATGGCCGGCACCGCCGAAGAGCTAGCCGAGCTTGAGGCCGAGCAGGAGCGGCAGATCCTCGCCGAGATGGAACGCCGGCGGGGCCAACCGGTCCGTTTGCGGTACTGGCAGCTGCCGTTCTCCGAGTGCCCGCTGCCGCGGCCGTGGCTGTTCACCGGCTGGAAGTGTTTCATTGTGAGGGCCGATGACACGGTGGAACCGGACCCGGACGGGGAGCCGCACTGATGACCGTTCTGTGCGTCCCGCGGGACACAGGGCCGTCGCTGGGGCCGGCGGTGCAGCATTGGATCGAGAACAACCTGGTCTTTGGTCCAGGCACCTTGCAGGGCCAGCCGGCGCGGTTGGACCGGGAGAAGTCGGCGCTGCTGTACAAAGCGTATGAGCTGCATCCCCGCGGGACGCCGTCCGCCGGTTTGCGCAGATTCCACCGGGTTGCGGTCGAGATGCGAAAAGGGTTGGCGAAGACCGAGTTTGCAAGCTGGGTTACGGCCGCCGAGCTGGCCAGGTACGGCTACGACGCCGCCGGCAATGTTATCCCGTCACCGGTCCGGTTCGATCGCTGGGACCCCGACGGCAACCCGCTCGGCAAATGCGTTGAGGCGCCGTTCATTCCGATGATGGCTGCCGCTGAAGAGCAGGTGCAGGAGCTGGCCTACGGCGTGCTGATGTGGATCTTGGAGCATTCACCGATCGCAGACCAGTTCGACATCGGGTTGCAGCGCATCGTCCGGTTGGCCGAGGACGGCACCCGCGACGGCGAGGCGATGGCCGTGTCGAACGCACCCGCCACACGTGATGGTGCCCGAACAACGTTCCAGACGTTCGACGAACCTCACCGCCTGCATCTGGAGCTGCAGCGGCAAGCGCACGAAACGATGATCCAGAACCTGCACAAACGCCAAACCGAGACACCGTGGGCGCTCTACACATCCACCGCCGGATCGCCAGGGCAGGGCAGCGTGCAGGAGGATGTGCGGGCCGAAGCCGAGAAGATCGACAAAGGCAACGTCGAGCAGCCGCGCCTGTTCTTCTACTCCCGTTGGGCCGGACCGGAATTCAAAGACCTGTCCAGCAGGGACCAGCGGATCGCGGCGATCAAGTCCGCGACCGGCCCGATCGCCGGCGAGTGGGGGCCTGATCAGTATGTCCGCATCGCTGACGACTGGGAGCGCGTCGGCAACGACAAAGCTTACTGGGAGCGGGTGTGGCTGAACCGCTGGCGGCAGTCCGGCGCGGCGATGTTCGACGTGAAGAACGTGAAAACCATTCGCGGAGTGGAGATTCCGCCGGGTGCGTTCATCGCGTCGGGTTTCGACGGCTCCAAACGCAAGGACTCCACAGCAATGGTCATCACCGACATCGCAACCGGTTATCAGCAGCTGGTCGGGTTGTGGGAGAAGGACGACAACAACCCAGACTGGGAAGTCGACACCCACGACGTGGCCCAAACCCTCTCCGAAGTTCGGTTGAAGTGGCGGCACTGGCGGATGTACGGCGACCCGCCCTACTGGACAGAGGAATTGGCGTCCTGGGCGGCGCTATACCCAGGTGAAATTGCCGAAGTGTGGACGAACCAGCAACGCCGCATGTCCGACTTCATACGGGCGTATCTGGAAGCGCTGGACAGCGGAGCCTGCACCATCGTCGGAACCGACAAGCAGATATCGGACATGCTCAGACATCTGGGTAACGCCGGCCGGCGTGAGCTGAACATCCTCGACGACGAAGGCAAACCGCGGCACCTGATGTGCCACCAGGATGGCCGGCTGGCCGACAAGTACGACGCCGCGGTCGCTGCGGTGCTGTCATGGGCGGCGTGTCTGGAAGCGCGTCGCCGGGGGGCCGAGCCGCCGCGCCCGACCGGCATCCCGCGGCGGATCAGGTGACCGACCAACCGCCACGCCGGCTGATATCGCTGATCAGCTCCAGCGGGAAATCCGCCGAACAGGTGAAGGCCGAAGCGCTGCAGGCAATCGAGCGGTGGTTCGACGAGCACCCCGAAGCGCGCCCGCCGCACTAGCCCGAACCCCCCGCGCCGAGGCTGTGCGCCGCTGGCGGCCCGATCACAGCTGCTCCAGTGGTCCAAGGGTGGGGGGGGCAGCGTTAAGTGTGCGGGTCGTCTAAGTCGTGTCAAACACGATGTATCGCGTTAAGGTCAGAAAGATGAATCCCACCCACTGGGTGCCTGACACCGATCACTTCGCTGTCAGGCTCGTTCTGGTCCGCCACCGGATGGGCTGGAACCTGAAAGAAGCGGCCATGTCCTGCGGTGTCAACCCGCAGTCATGGCGCGAATGGGAACTGTCGGGCCGTCGGCCCCGCGACTACGAGCGCATCTGTAAAAAGATCGCGGCGCGCACAGGGTGCGACCTGATCTGGCTTATGGCGGGCGACCCTAACCCGCAGGGGAGCCAACGGCCCGCTGCGGCAAACCGGACAGAGTGACAGCCCCGGTCGCCCGGCGTGCCGCCCCGTCGTCGAGGTCGGCGCCCCGGTCAAGTTGCGCCGCGAGCGCGTAGTCGGTGACCGCGGCGGCACGCCCCGATAGCCTCGGGTCCTATGTCATGGTTCTTGGATACCCTCAAGTTCGTCGAGAGCCGCGAGGGAGTCAAGTACCTCACTGGTGCTGCGCTCGGTGCCGTGGCGACATTCGGCCTGACGTGGAGGCGGGAGCACCGCCGCAGCCTTGACACCTACCGAGCGCCTCAGCGGCAAGCCATCAGCGACATTCTCGCGGCCAATTTTGAGTTCCAAGCCCGCGAACTCGACCGGCGCAGAGCCCTGGACGAATTGGCTGAAATGGCTCGCCAGCAACAATCTTTCATCGACTCAACCGGCGGCGGGTCAATGCCGGCCACAAAGGCGGCGGGCACTGCGGGGCTTGCCCTCGACCACGCTTTTGCAATCGGCAGACTGACTATCGTCGACGCGCCGTGCTGGGAGGCGTTAGGCGCCGCCTACCTCAAGTTCGACCGCCTGAACAAGTTGAAGACCGAGCCGCCCGCCGTGCGGAGCGATGAGGACATAAACGCCTACCTTAGAAACCTCGCCGACCAGGCCGCCCAGCTCAATTCGGCGGTGAGCGCACTAGTGATCGCGGCAGTTGATCGGCTGTCGCCTGCGGAGACGCTTTTCAATCCCTGGCGCCGCCGCGCCGGCCGTCGTCGACTCGAACAGCTTTTCCGGCAATCACTTGAGGCCGATGCGGGCCAGCAGACATGACACACCCCCGGCACCGCACTAGTTTCAGGCCAGCTAACTGCCCCGTGAGCACATTTTGAGCACACAATCTCGGCAGTCACAGATAGCTGGAGTCAATCACAGTCATGTCATTTCGCAGCTAGAGCCCATTTCACGCCATTGACCTGGTAGCTGTGGAGGGTTCGAGTCCCTCCGCCCGCACCGATTTCGGCTTAAACGCAGACCTCCCCACGCCACTAGGTGCGGCGCGGGGAGGTTAGCGACTGGATTAGGTGGTTGCCGGGCCAGGAGGCGCACCCGGCGGCGGAGTTGAGTTCTGCGGCGCACCCGGCGACGAGGCCCCCGGAACGTTCGACGTCCACATCAGAATGTCTTGCAGCCCGTCGTTGTAGACGACGCCATTCGGCGGTGCGCCGGTCGCATCGAAGTACAGCGTGCCGGTCGACTCACTGCCCTGGGGGATCGGCGCCGGGTTGAGGCTGCCCGGGGCCTGAACCTTGTCGATCACGCGGTAGTTCTGGCCGTTGGGCCCGCGGGCGATGAAGTCGTTGACCATCGGGGTAACGATCCCGCCGTCCGACCTGACGGTGACATCCGCCTGGTAGAGCGTTCCTTTGGGGGTGTACCCGGGAATCGCCACGCTGCTGGGTTGCAGGTTGCTTACCGTGTAGTTGGTGACCAACGGTCCGTCGATCAGCGGTTCACTGGTGCCGAACCCTTGGATGTTTGGCGGCGCCGCCGCGGCAGTTGCGGCGGCGATAACGCCCGCCGCAGCTATCCCCGCGGTGCCGACGGCAGTCTTCATAATGCTCGCTGTGAACTTCACGATGGGCTCCTTCTTTACTGCTGCTAATCGTTCGAGCGGTTACCCAGTATTGGGCTGCTCCGCGCCGCTCCGGCATAGCCCGACGGCGGCAATTTGAAACACGATTGCATCGTGAAATGACACATGCGGCCTGACTACCTGCGCAAATGGGCCGATATCATTTTGCGCAGAAGGACGGTTTAAACAACTCCTTTAACATTGGCATCACGTGCATTCGCACCACTTGCGACCAATTCGCAACGCACACCAGAGGTAATTGCGCATTTGTCTCGGCATCAATCAGCCCCTTATTGCGAGGCGCTGCGCCCGGATCAGGCCGCCGGCGTGATGGCGCAGATCTCTTGAAAGGCCGGCATCGCGGCCGACCGTCCACCTGTCACCATGGACGGTGTGACCGCCGCGATTGTGGTGATACTGGTTCTGGTGGCAATCGGCACTCTGGCTGATGGCCTTCTCCGGCTGAGGAAGTGGCTGAACAGGTCGCCTTCTGGACAAGACCTGCCTCCGCCACTCGACGATGAAGCGGAGTAGTCACCGATCGCTCAGCAACCCACCTCGATGGTGAACGGTGTCGAGACAGAGACGCGTGGATCGTTGAGCTGAGATCCCTCGGCGGTGCCCGTGATCGTGTAGGTGTCGTTGGCGAAATGGATTGTCGTGTCGCCGGCGCCGGAGTTGGCGACACCCGAGAAGCCTGCAAAGTTGTTGATGTCGACCGATTCGAGCGTGGGCTTGTCCGGATCCAGCTTGAGAAGTACCCGGACAGTGGCCGGCGCGGCAGTGATGTTCGCGGTCAACAACCACTCGACCTGGTTACAGGAGACGGCGTGGGAGGTGCGGGTGGTGTTGTCGACGGTGATCTTGGCGGTCTTCTGCGTCACTGTGTCGTCGGTCGAAGTGCATCCCGAACACAATGCCGCGACCACCGCGGTACTCACCCCCGCGGTGACAAGCTTTCTTCCCACCGGGCACCTCCGCATTCCGCCAACAGCTTGAACGCACGTGGATTTTCCTCGCACGTTTTTTCTATCAGGCTGCGGCCGTCCTCGGGAGCAAACGTGCGCGATGCGCTAGCCGAGCGACATCCGTCCCATCAGCAAGTCGATGATCGGCTTGCCGGCCGGGAACGTTCCGGTGTTTGACGAATTGACGTGCCCGTAGTCGACGAGGAGGGTGACACCGTTGATACCGGCGGCGGCATCGCTGTTGAGGAACGCCATCACGTTGCCCATCTGCTCCGGGGTGTGGACGGCCGCGCCGGTGGCCTCCCGGTAGTCCTGAGCGAAGGACAGCCACAGGTCGGCGTTGGCCCGGGCGAGCGGAGTGTCCGTCGGACCGGGGCAGATCGCGTTGATCCGGATGCCTTTGGCCAGGAAGGGGAACGCGTGTGTCGCGACGTAGGCGTTGATCGCTTGCTTGCTGGTGCCGTAGTGGCCGAAGTTGTCAGCCTCGTGGGCTTTGACCCAGGCGTCTGCTGACTCGAAGTCAGGCGTGGCCAAGAACTCCTGCAGTCGCGGCAAATCGGTTTCCCATCCGATGCCGGCCACTGAGGAGATGAAGCAGATGGCCGAACCACGGTTGAATTGGTCGTTGTCGATCAGTCGGTCGATGACGTGCCGATGACCGATGAAGTTGATCTTCATCAGGTCCGGACCGTCGGCAATGCCGGCGGCAGAGAACAGCGCATCGACGGGTCCGCCGACCTGCTCGAGCGCGCTGTCGATCGACGCCGGGTCGCGCAGGTCGACCTGAATCCCGCGGCCGAGTCCGGAGTCGACCGGCGCGTAGTCCAGGTTGATCACCTCGGCTCCGAGTGCGCCGACGATCTTGGCCGCCGCGGCGCCCATGCCGGTGGCACCTCCGACTATCAACGCCCGCTTGCCGTCGTAGCGGAACTGCTCGATACCAGTCATTTCAATCCTCTCTAGGGACGCCAACAGTAAAGGCTCCGGTGTACTTTACGGGAACAGATATTTGGTACGTCGGGCCGGGGTTCGACGCGGTCGGCCACGATGCTCCGTTTCGTGCACGACCACGTGATAAAGCGTTGGTGCGTGCGAGAAGTCGGCGACACGGATTCCGCCAGGGCGCACCACGCAAGTATGCGTGGACGGGCGTGCCTGCCGTTGAGTATTGGAATGTTTGGGTGGAATCGTGGCTGTCAGGCCGACCTGGGCGCGGCACGCTCTGCGGCGCCACGCACCACGGTGTCACGGGCGTTGAGCAATGCGGCGTCCTTGCCCTGGGTCCGCACGATGTTCTCGGGCACCCACAGGAGATCCATCACGTAACGCGCCAGCATCGACAGCGAGGGTTGGTCCTCGATGCGGATGTTTCCCGACTGGATTCCTTCCGACAACAGCGCCCTGAGCTGTCGCAATCGCATAGTGAACATCAGACCGGGGTTGGGTGTGTCCGGCGGCGATTGGCGCATCCACGCGAGTTGGATCTTCCACTCGTCGGGGAACTGATCCAAAGCATTGATGTTGACCCAACTCAGCGCGTCGAGCTTCTCCACCGGAGTGGCATGCGTGCGCAGAACGCTGGCGAAGCCGCCGCCGGCTTTCTGTCCGAAGGACTCCATGATCGAGGCGAGCAGTTCGTCTTTCGACCCGATCAGCCGATAGACCGTTCCGGTGCCCAGCCCGGCCGCGGCCGCGATGTCGCGGATCGTGGTGACCTCGTAGCCCTTTCTGCCGAACTCGGCTCGTGCAACCGCGCGGACATGAGCGCCTTTGTCGTTGCGGTTGGACTCACTGTCGTCGGCCCAGGTCTTGATTGCCGCCTCGGCGGCTGCGAAAGCACTAGAACTGTTCAGTTCGCTGTCGCTGTATGACCGACTGGCCAGGCCGTGCAACATGATGCGGCACATGACGACCGCGGTCTGGTCGGCCGCCGCGGTGTGCCGGATGATGTCGAGTCCGACGTGCATCATGGTCTGGCAGATCCGGTCGGCCAGCGTCGGAAGGTCGATGTCGGATCTGATGAAGCCGCTCCACCTTCCGGCGCGCAACGTTTGCAGCATCGCCTGTTGGACGGCGGTGGGCGGGTTTTGAAGGAGCTCGACAAGCTCCGGATTTGCGCTCGGCGCTTCGAAGAACGACATCTGAAGAGCGGCACGATGCTCTACCGCGCAACGTGCGATCGCCGACCCCAGTTCGACGATCTTGTCGGCGGCCGAGCGCGCGTCGGGCTTGTCCAATTTCTGATGGGCGAGCTCGCCGGTGCGATTCAAGTCGGCGTAGTACCGCCGGACCAATTCGACGAGGATCGCTTCCTTCGATTCGAAGTGGTGGTAAAGGCTTCCCGGCAATATGCCCGCCGCGTCGGCGATCTCCTGCAGAGACGTCCGCAGGCCCGAGGACGCGATTAACGATTCAGCGGTTTGCAGGATTTCGGTGCGACGAGTGCCGTCGTCGTAGGCACCTCCACGCTCGCCCGCAGACTCAGGGATGCGTCTGGCAGCACCTCGTCCCCGCGGCGTCATGCGGGAACGTCCGGCGCGACCAGCCCGGACCTACGAATGGCATCGGGCAGGTCTAGGCGTGCAGAGCCTCGTGCGGTCGCAGCCTCGGATGGTTGCTGAAGCCCCACGACACCTCCACAGGCCGGTCCTGCGAGATCCATGACCGAATATTTGGTCTGACGCTACCAGGTTGCTGCGAATCGAACGTGCAGGTATTAAACCGTTCAGTGAAGAACGGATTCGGCGAACTGAGTGCCCAGCTGAACGAGGTAGCGGTCAGGGCCACCGAGAAACGCGTTCCAACTCAGCAGCCGCTTGAGATACAGGTGCGCGTCGTGCTCCCAGGTGTAGCCGATACCGCCGAAGACCTGGATGGCGGTATCGCCGACGGCGGCCAGCTGGCCGGAGAAGGCTTTGGTCCGCATCGCGGCTGCGTGTCGTTCGTCGCGGTGTTCCGCGTCGGCGGCCCACAGGGCGTGGATCACCCCGCTGCGGGCGAGCTCGACTGTTTCGTACATGTCGACGCACAGGTGCTGAACCGCCTGGAACGCGCCGATCGGCTGGCCGAATTGGCGGCGCACCTTGGCGTATTCGACGACGAGGTTCAGGATGGCTTGTGCGGCGCCGAGCGCGTCAGCCGCCCACGCGATGAGCAGGTCATCGACCAGGGCCTCGACGGCATCTGGTGCTGCGGTCGCCAGGCGTTGCGTACGCGTGTCGTCGAACACGACGCGGAACTGCTTGCGGGTCTGGTCGATTCCGGTCAGCGGAGTGATATCGATTCCGGGCGCCGAGGTCTGGACCGCGAAAAGGCCTGTGCCATCGCGGTCTTCGGCTAACACGAGCATCACGTCGGCGGCAGCGGCGTCCCACGCGCAGTCGATCTGGCCGCGCAACCCTGCGTCGTGGTCGAGTTCGACCACGCTGGGGCGAGCGCCCTCGAGCGGGCCCACGGTGGCAATCGTGGAGCCGTCTGCGATCCCGGTGAAAAGCGGGGCCGCGGTGTTGCTGTTCACCCCGAATCGTGTGAGCGCGCGGGTCGCCGCGACGGCGGTGGACAGCCAAGGTCCAGGATGCAGCCCCGCGCCGAGCTCCTCGGCGACGATGCCCGCTTCGACCATCGTCATGCCGGCACCGTGATATTCCGCCGGCACCAGCAGGCCGGTGGTACCCAAGTCGGCGAGACCTCGCCAGACCGCCTCGGTGTTTCCGCTCGCGTCGTCGAGCATCCGGCGGACATGTCCGGCGATCGAAGCCTTTTCGGCAAGGAAGCGCCGTACCGTGTCGCGCAGCGCAACCTGCTCGTCGGTCAGCTCCAGGTTCATGATCGCGGCAATCCCAGAACCCGTTGAGCGGTGATGTTCTTGTTGATCTGCGTCGTCCCGCCGGCGATGGTCAGCGCACGCGATGTCAAGCGGTAGTCGGCCCATCGACGGCCGTCGGGATGCGACCCCAGCAGGTCGAAGGCCAGCGCGGCGATCTGCTGGCCGACCTCGCCCCAGATCGACTTGGCCAGGCTCGCCGACCCGAACGCGTCGCCGCCGTGCAGAATCGCAGAGATCGATCGCTGGCAGAGCACCTCGAGATTTTTGATACGCAAGGCGATTTCACCGAGACGCCGCAGCGTCGTAGGATCTTCGAGCACGGGCCGATTGTCGATCTTCACGTCGGCGAGGTCGGCCACCAGTTCCGCCAGCCGCAGCTGCATCTCCGTGTAGAGGCGCGCGGCCCCGGCCCGCTCGTGGCTCAGCGTCGTCGTGGCGATCCGCCAGCCGCCGTTCTCCGGGCCGAGCAGGGCGTCGGCGGGTACCCGCACGTCGTTGAAGAACACCTCTGCGAAATCCGCCTCGCCACTCAGCGTGACAAGCGGCCGAACTTCGATGCCGGGCAACGACATGTCAAGAATCAGACACGAGATGCCTTTGTGCTTCGGCGCGTCCGGGTCGGTGCGCACATACAGCTGGCACCAGTTGGCCCGATGCCCCAGCGAGGTCCAGATCTTCTGACCGTTGACCACGAAGTGGTCGCCGTCTCGGACCGCGCGGGTGCGCAGCGACGCGAGATCGGAGCCGGCCTCCGGCTCCGACATTCCCTGGCACCAGATGTCGTCGGCTCGCATCATCCGGCGCAGCAGGGTGCGTTTCTGCGCTTCGGTCCCGTATTGCATGATCGCGGGCGCGATGTTGTTCATTCCGATCACATTGAGCGGGACCGGCACCCGAGCGCGGGTTGTCTCTTCGGCGTAGACCAATTGCTCGAGCACAGTCGCGCCGCGGCCGCCGTACTCCTGCGGCCAGGAGACCGCGGCCCAACCGGCGTCAGCCATCGTCGCATTCCACGCACGAAGTGTCTGGAACGCGGCGTCGTCCTTACCTCGCCGACGGCCGGCGGCAACGACCTCGTCGGTCAGGTTCGCTGTCAGCCACGTACGCAGCTCCTTGCGAACCTGTTCCACCTCTGGCGGGTATGAGAAATCCACGTTTCCTGTTGACTCCGTGGTGATTGACTACGGGCAATGCCGAACTCTACGGTGGAACAGATATTTGGTCAAACAGCTTCGGTAAGAGTCCAAGGGTTGCCAATCGGCTACGTTCCAGTAAGGCTCTCCATAGTATTCTGCGTCCCGGCGCCCTGCGCAGCGTCCCCTCAACGAAAGAGCGACAAATATGACTGACACTGTAAAGGTCCGCTTCGAGCCGAAGATGATGATCGACGGCACGTTGGTCGACGGCCAGGCCGGTACCTTCACCAACATCAACCCGGCAACCGAGGAGCCGCTCGGTGAGGTTGCCGACGCTTCCAAAGAGGACATGCACCGGGCCATCGACGCCGCCCGACGGGCGTTCGACGAGACGGACTGGTCGACCAACCACAAGTTGCGTCAGCGCTGTCTGCTGCAGTTGCACGAGGCGATCGAGTCGGAGAAAGAGGAGCTGCGCGAGGAGCTCATCCTCGAGGTCGGCACACCCCGAGCCATCACGTTCGGTCCGCAGCTGGACGCCCCACTCGAGGACGGGTTGAAGTACCCCGCCAGGCTGATCGACGAGTACCCGTGGGAGACCGACCTCGGCGACAAGGTGATCAGCCTGACCGGCGCGCTGACCACCCGCAAGGTCTGGCGCGAACCGGTGGGCGTGGTCGGCGCGATCGTGCCGTGGAACTTCCCCTTCGAGGTGACGATCAACAAGCTCGGGCAGGCGCTGGGCACCGGCAACACCGTGGTGCTCAAGCCGGCCCCCAACACCCCGTTTAACGCGAACCGGCTGGGCCGGCTGATCGCCGAAAAGACCGACATCCCAGCCGGTGTCGTCAACGTCGTGACCGCGTCGGATCACTTCGTGGGCGAGGAGTTGACGCTGTCGCCCAAGGTCGACCTGATTTCCTTCACCGGTTCGACGGTTGTCGGTAAGCGGATCATGGAAAAGGGTGCGGCCACCATGAAGCGGCTGTTCCTGGAGCTCGGCGGCAAGTCGGCCACCATTGTCCTCGAAGACGCCGACTTCGGGCTGGCCTGTGCGATCGGCATCGCCCCGTGCATGCACGCCGGGCAGGGTTGCGCCAACCCGACCCGGATGCTGCTGCCGCGGTCCCGCTACGACGAAGGCGTGGCGATCCTCAAGAGCATCTACGAGAACGTCACGTGTGGTGACCCCCAGGATCCCGGGACGCTGTGCGGTCCGCTGATCTCGCAGCGGCAGTTTGAGCGGGTGACCGGCTACATCCGCAAGGGTGTGGAAGAGGGTGCCACGGCGCTGGTCGGTGGACCCGATGCCCCCACCGGTTTCGATAAGGGATATTTCGTTCGCCCAACGCTTTTCACCGATGTCGACAACAAGATGACCATCGCTCAGGAGGAAATCTTCGGTCCTGTGCTGTGCGTGATCCCGTTCGACGACGAGGAAGACGCGATCCGGATTGCCAACGACAGCCCGTACGGCTTGGCCGGCAACGTCATGTCGGGCTCCCTGGAACATTCGCTGGCGGTGGCCCGTCGGATCAAGGCCGGCTTCATGGGCGTCAACGGCGGCGCACCCTACGGCGCCGACACTCCGTTCGGCGGATACAAGGACAGCGGTGTGGGCCGGCAGAACGGTGTGGCCGGGTTCGACCAATACACCGAGATCAAGTCTGTGGGGTATCCGGCGGTCTGACCGAACGGGTCGGACTCGGTATCGACCCGGCGGGCTAGGTTTGATTGCCCGCCTCGCCCCCTCGCCGCTCCGCGACTGGAGGTACCCCCACCTCGTGCCGTTCCGGCACGCATCGTCGGCGGGCTACGTTATTTCCCGTGACTGAAGCGGGACGATCCCAGCGGGCGACCGGTCGCAGGATGGCAATCCGCTACGCGGCGGGCCTCGCAGGCGGCCATTTGTTGGGTACCGCCGATGCCGCCGCGATCGTCATACCATTGCGCGGTCAGTTCGCCGACGACACGCAGGCGTATTTCGCTCCGAAAAACCTGGTCATCATGGCGGCCATCGTTGCCCTGGGAACCGTCGCAGTCGCGGTCGGCGGTATCGCGAATCTCGTTCCGGTGCTGCGTTGGTACGTCAGTGGGCAGCAACCTGATGCCGATCAGCGGCGAGCGGCCACGCGCCTGCTCGGTCGGCAGTCGATGATCCTGGCGGTGGTGTGGGCGGCCAGCGGCGTGACCTATCTGGTGTCGAACCCCCATGGGCTCAAGGCACTTGCGGTCCCGGCGCTGTTGGCGATCATCTTTGGTGGCACCGCGGCGGCAAGCCTGAGCCTTCTGCTCACGCAGCGATCCCTTCGGCCGATTCTGCTTGCGGCCACGCAGGGCTCCGAAGGCCTGGTGTTCGCGCCCCGTGTGCTGACCAGGCTGGTGGGCATGTGGACGTTGGGCAGTGGCCTACCGTGCCTCGCGATCGTGGGCCTGGTGCTGGCTCGCTCGAACGGCTGGATGATTCAGAAAACCGGGTCGGTCGAGATGCCGATCGTGGTGGTGACACTCGTCGCGATCCTGATTGGGCTCCCGGTGATGATTCTGACCTCCCGATCGATATCGGACCCGATTCGCGAAGTTGTCGACGCGATGGCTGAGGTCGAGCGAGGTCGAATCGATACCGTCGTCGGGGTCTACGAAAAGTCTGAAATAGGCCGGCTGCAAAGCGGATTCAATCGTATGGTGGCCGGAATCGGCGAACGCGATAGGCTGCGGGATCTGTTCGGCCGCCACGTCGGAGCAGATGTGGCTCGTCGCGCGATCGAGGGCGGCGCAGTCTTGTCGGGAGACGTGCGGGAGGTGGCCATCCTCTTTATCGACCTGGTGGGCTCGACGAAATTGGCCGCAAGCCACACACCACACCAGGTGGCCGAGGTGCTCAACGACTTCTTCCGGATCGTGGTCAGCGCGGTTGATCGGCGGAACGGGCTGATCAACAAGTTCCAGGGGGACGCCGCACTGGCGGTCTTCGGGGCCCCGCTGCCGTTGCCAGACGCGGCGTCGGCGGCGTTGGCGAGCGCACGCGATCTGCGACACCAATTGCGCCGTCTGCCGATCGTCGACTTCGGGATCGGTGTGTCAGCGGGGTCGGTATTCGCTGGGAACATCGGTGCCGAAAATCGCTACGAGTACACCGTCATCGGGGACGCGGTCAACGAGGCCGCGCGGCTCGCGGATTTCGCGAAAACGTCGGACGGGCGGATCATGTGCGCGGCCGCTGCGATAGACCGCGCCGACCCGGCCGAGCGCCGGCGCTGGGTCTCCACCGGCGAGACCGTACTGCGCGGCCGTTCGGATTCCACCAACGTTTTCACGCCGGCGGCGAATAGCTAAGTGTTATGCGACTCAATGGTCGTGGATGATGACGCCACGAATGTTGCGGCCCGCCAGCATATCGTCGTAGGCATCGTTGATGTCGTTGAGTTTGTACTCGGCGGTCACCGTCTCGTCGAGCAAAAGCTTGCCCTCGCGGTAGAGGCTCAGCAGTCGATGAATATCGGCGCGCGGGTTGGCTTCGCCGTAAAGACTGCCTAGCAGACGCTTTTGAAACAACGTGAACATCGCCATCGGGAGGGTCGGCGTCACGTCGGTGATCGATGCCAGCGCAGTTAGCACCACGGCGCCGCCCTTGCGGACGATCTCAAGCGCCTCACCGATCATGGGGCCTTCGACAAGGCCAACCGTCAGCAACGCCGAGTCGGCCATGACACCACGCGTCAAGTCGCCGACCAAAGCGATCGCTTCGGCCATAGAAGTGACGAAATGAGTTGCTCCGAACTGAAAGGCTTTGTCCCGCTTGCCTTCAGCGATGTCAACCACCACAATCTTTTCCGCACCAGACAGTCGAGCACCCTGGATGGCGCCGCTGCCGATGCCGCCGCAGCCGATCACCACGACGGTATCGCCCGGGCTCACGTTGGCGGTGTTGACCGCTGATCCCCATCCGGTGGTGACCCCGCAGCCAAGTAGGCATGCCCGCTGGAGCGGAAGGTCATCGTCGATCTTGACGAGCGAGGTTTCCGGCACGGTGCCGTACTGGGCGAATGTCCCCAGCAGGCATGCGGCGCCCACATCGCGGTCCCGGATTCGACGCCGATACGTCCCATCGAGCTGCGTGCCGGTCAGTAACATCGCGCCCTGGTCGCACAGATTCTGATGGCCGCTCGCACACCAACGGCATCGTCCGCACGCCGGAATGAATGACGCCACCACATGGTCGCCAACCTTCAAGGCACTGACGCCGGGGCCGACCTCCTGCACGACGCCAGCCCCCTCGTGGCCACCGACGATGGGCAGCGGAGCGGGAAGGTCTCCGGTGCGGACATGATGATCTGAGTGGCAGAGCCCGGAGGCCTCGAACGATACTAGGACCTCGCCGTCCTGCGGGCCGTCAAGGTCCACGTCCTCGACGCTCCACTCGGCGTTGAAGTCCCACAGAACGGCGGCATTCATCTTCAAAGTGATCACCTCTCCAGCTATATAAGTGGGGCGAGTTTAGGACGGGCGAGACGCGCGACGAGGGGTATTCGACATTTGCGTGCGGTGAGACAATGGACGCCCACCCGCGGGATGAAACCAATTGTCAGTGCTATCAACGTCGGCTATGCGCACGCATACCCCTGCGTTGGGCCAGACAGCTAGGGCAATCGTGCCGAGAGTGCAATCCGGATAGACGGCCGCGACTCATGCCGTATGACTTACAGTTGTCATTTCCTCACTGCGCGAGAGGGGCGAATATCCCGATGCCCATTCCCCGATACCCGGATGACATCACTGACGAGTGGCTCTCGACCGTGCTGAACAGTGGCGAAACCCCCGTGCGGCTGTCCGGCGTTGACGTGGAAGCCATCGGCACCGGGCAGACCGGAGCGACGTATCGGGTCGCGGTCACGTATTCCGACAATGCGGGCGGCTTGCCGGACACCTTCGTTATCAAACTGCCGGCCCAGGATGACACGGTGCGCGACAGGGTGACCATCGGTTACCGCAGTGAGTGCGCCTTCTACACCGCGGTGGCCGCTCGGGTGCAGGTCCCTACACCGCAGTGTTTCTACTGCGAGATCAGCGACGACGCAATGGACTATGCGCTGCTGCTTGCCGATCAGGCGCCGGCGGTGCAGGGCGACCAGATCGCGGGCTGCGGCGAGCGCGAGGCGCGGCTGGCCGTTACGGCGATCGCCGGTCTGCACGGGCCCAGCTGGTGTGACGACGTCTGGTTGGACTTCCCCGGGATTGCGTTCGCTCGACCGGATGAAGCGGCGGCGAGAGGCCTCGGCGAGGTCGCGCGGATGAGTGCCGAGATCACCCTGGACAAGCTCGGTGATCGTATGAGCGCAGCCGACCGGGAGACCTTCACCGCGGCAATGGGTTTGGTAGCGCCCTGGCTGCTCGCCGAGCATGACCGGTTCGCCCTGCTGCACGGCGATTACCGACTCGACAACTTGCTGTTTTACCCCCACGCCGCCGGTGTGACGGTGGTGGATTGGCAGACGCTCGGGGTGGGCCTGCCCGCGCGCGATCTCGCGTACTTCACGGCGACCAGTCTCGAGCCCGAACTGCGGTCCTCGATCGAGAAGGACCTTGTCGACGAATATCACCGGGCGCTTCGCGGCTACGGTGTCACCGACTATGACCGCGAAACCTGTTGGCGGGATTACCGACTCGGCATGCCGCAAGCTGTGCTGATCTCAGCTTTGGGATTCGCCTTCGCTGCTACCACGGATCGCGGTGACGACATGGTGCTCACCATGCTGGCTCGGGGCTGCCGGGCGATCCGCGAGCTCGGCACCTTAGAGCTCGTCGGCCAGTATGAGGCGGAGCAGGCGACGACGGCATGACCGAGCCTCCGGCCTGACCTTCAGAACTGAGTAGAGCCCTGATCGACGGGCACCGCCGCCGCAGTGACGTATCGCGACTCGTCGCTGGCCAGCCAGCACACCGCGTCGGCGATGTCGTCGGGCTCAGCCACCCAGTTCGGCAGGAACGGTGTGAGCACGTTCGCCATCTGTGGAATGGTTTCGTTGGCCCGGGCTACCGCGGCCACCATGTCGCCGCTACCCATGGCGGTGTTGACGGGGCCGGGGTGCACGCTGTTGACCCGGATCGAGTGTCTGCCCAGTTCGGCGGCGAACGCGCGAGCCATCCCGGTCACCGCATGCTTGCTGGCGGTGTAGTGCACCATGAACGGCTGCATCTTGAGCCCTGCGGCCGAACTGATCAGGATGATCGACCCGCCGCGTCCGCCGTCGATGATCTTCTGTGCGCCGGCCATCACCGTGTTCCAGGTCCCGGTCACGTTGACGTCCAGCACGTCGCGAAACGACTCGGGAGTGATCTCGTTCCATGCCTGCGGAGACGAGATGCCCGCGTTGGCGACGATGACGTCCAAACGCCCGAGCGCGGCCACGCCTTCGTCGACGGTTTCGCGCAGCCCGTCGACGTCGCGAATATCAACCGCTGAAGCCATAATTCGACGATCGGTGGCTTCGACGAGCCGAACGGTTTCAGCAAGGTCTTCCGGGGTTGCCGACTCGTAGGGCACGCAGGACGGAAGTTTTCCCGCGATGTCGACCGCGATGATGTCGGCGCCCTCGCGGGCCAGCCGGACGGCGTGGGCGCGGCCCTGGCCCCGGGCGGCCCCGGTGATGAATGCGACCTTGTCCGTCAACCGGCCGGTCATGTGCGCTCCATATCGTAAAGGTCACTGTAACGCGAACCATAACAGTCGCCCGCCAGCCACCGCCTGGCCGGCCTAATGCCGCGTCACTGGCTTCGCTGCGCCGCCTTGATCAGGTTCGCCCCGATGATCAGTCGCTGAATCTCGCTGGTGCCTTCGTAGAGTCGCAGCAAGCGAACGTCGCGGTAGATGCGCTCGACCGGCACGCCGCGGATGTATCC
The DNA here is from genome assembly GCA_963833935.1 of uncultured Actinomycetota bacterium. Taxonomy (GTDB): domain Bacteria; phylum Actinomycetota; class Actinomycetes; order Mycobacteriales; family Mycobacteriaceae; genus Mycobacterium. The sequence goes on from CAWIAC010000014.1 coordinate 32,550, forward strand.
GCTGCCGCCGTGAATTTGCACGGCGAGATCGGCGACGTTGCCCGCCATTTCGGTGCAGAACACCTTGGCCGCCGACGGGGCGATCCGCCGGTCGGTGTCGGTGAGCCACAGCTGAGCGGCCTCACGGACGAGGGCGCGACCGGCCATCACCCCGGTCTGCTGGTCGGCGATCATCGCCTGCACCAGCTGGAAGTCGCCGATCGGGGTGCCGCCCTGGGTGGCGGTGGCTGCATACGCGACGGATTCGTCGAGCGCTCGCTGAGCGGTTCCCACGGCCAGTGCGGCGATGTGGATCCGCCCACGCGCAAGGGACGTCATCGCTGCCCGGTAGCCGATGTCTTCGCTCCCGCCGATCAGCGCGCCGTCCTGGACGCGGACATCGGTGAAACGCACGTCGGCGGTCCAGGCACCTTCCTGGCCCATCTTGGCGTCCTTGGCGCCGACGTCGACGCCTTCCGCGTCCGCAGGAACCAGGAAAACGGCGATGCCCGGTCCGTCGTCGTCGGCCGGTCGGGTCCGGGCGAAGACCACGAAGAGATCCGCGACCGGGGCGTTGGTGATGAATCGCTTCTCGCCGGAGATCACCCAATCCGATCCGTCACGAATGGCTTTGGTGCGCAAGCCCGCCGGGTTCGATCCCGCTCCTGGCTCGGTCAGCGCGAAAGAGGCGACCTTTCCGGACGCCAGTGCTTCCAGCCAGGTGGCCTTCTGCTCGTCGGTGCCGAACCCGACCAGGACCTGACCGGCGATGCCGTTGTTGGTGCCGAACATCGAGCGCAGCGCCATCGAGGTGTAGCCCAACTCCATGGCCAACTCGACGTCTTGGGTGATGTCGAGCCCGAGGCCGCCCCACTCCTGCGGAATCGCGTACCCGAACAACCCCATCTCTTTGGCCTGGTTGCGAAGGTCTTCCGGCACTTGGTCATTGGCGAGAATCTCTTGTTCCCGCGGCACCACGACAGTGCGGACGAAGTGGCGGGTCTGCTTGAGAATCTGCTGAAAATCGTCGTCGTCGACGGCAGCAGTGGGCATGGCTCATCTCTCCTTCTCCGGCTGGGCGCCGATCATATATGAAATATGATGTGCGATGATGTCCCGCGTTCAGGACTAGACAGAGGACGGTGATCGTGTGTCGTTGTTGACCGGTCAAACCGCAGTCATCACCGGTGGTGCCCAAGGATTGGGTTTCGCTATCGCGCAGCGGTTCGTTGGTGAGGGCGCGCGGGTCGTGCTCGGGGACGTGAATCTCGAGGCAACGCAGTCGGCGGCCGCGCAACTCGGCGGTCACGACGTGGCCGTCGCGGTGCGTTGCGATGTGACGTCCGGGGCCGACGTGGATGCGCTGGTGGGTGCCGCCCTCGACCGATTCGGGGGGCTGGACATCATGGTGAACAACGCCGGCATCACTCGCGACGCAACGATGCGAAAGATGACCGAGGAGCAGTTCGACCAGGTGATCGCGGTGCACCTGAAGGGAACGTGGCACGGGTTGCGCACAGCCGCGGCGATCATGCGCGAGAACAAGCGCGGCGCGATCGTGAACATGTCGTCGATCTCCGGGAAGGTCGGCATGGTCGGCCAGACCAACTATTCGGCGGCCAAGGCCGGCATCGTCGGCATGACCAAGGCGGCTGCCAAGGAACTCGCCCACCTCGGTGTTCGGGTCAACGCGATCCAGCCCGGGCTGATCAGGTCCGCGATGACAGAGGCCATGCCGCAACGGATTTGGGACGCAAAAGTCGCCGAGGTGCCGATGGGACGAGCCGGCGAGCCCGAAGAGGTCGCCAAGGTCGCACTGTTCCTCGCGAGCGATCTGTCGTCATACATGACCGGAACCGTCCTCGAGGTGACCGGCGGGAGGCACCTATGAGCACCCCCGAAGCGGTGATCTGCGAGCCCGTCCGGACCCCGATCGGTCGCTACGGAGGAATGTTCAAGTCGCAGAACGCCGTCGAGCTCGGGGTAGCGGCCCTTACCGGGCTGCTCGACCGGACCGGCGTTCCGCCCGAAGCGGTGCAGGATGTCATTCTCGGGCACTGCTACCCGAACAGCGAGGCGCCGGCGATCGGGCGCGTTGTGGCGCTCGATTCCGGATTGCCGGTAACGGTGCCCGGCATGCAGGTCGACCGGCGTTGCGGATCGGGCCTGCAAGCGATCATCCAGGCGTGTCTCCAGGTCAGAGCCGGTGACAACGATCTGGTCGTTGCCGGCGGCGCCGAAAGCATGAGCAACGTCGCTTTCTATTCGACCGACATGCGTTGGGGTGGGGCCCGCAGCGGTGTGCGGGTGCACGACGCGCTTGCCCGTGGGCGTACCACCGCCGGTGGTCGTCACTATCCGGTCCCCGGCGGTATGTTGGAGACCGCGGAGAACCTCCGCCGCCAATACGGCATCCCGCGCCAGGAGCAGGACGAACTCGCTGTGACATCGCACCAGCGAGCGGTGGCCGCGCAGAAGGACGGTCTGCTGGCCGAGGAAATCATTCCGGTCACCGTGCGAAGCCGTCGCGGTGAGGAGGTGATCGACACCGACGAGCATCCGCGCGCCGACACCACGGTGGAGTCGCTGAGCAAGCTCGAACCCGTTCTGCTGCACGATGACCCAGACGCGACGGTGACAGCGGGAAATTCCAGCGGGCAAAATGATGCGGCGTCGATGTGTCTGGTGACCACTCCGGAGCGAGCCGACGAATTGGGCCTGACTCCGCTGGTTCGACTGGTGTCGTGGGCCGTTGCGGCGGTGGCACCCGACGTGATGGGTATCGGCCCGGTTCCTGCGACCGAGATCGCGCTCGCGAAGGCGGGCCTGCAATGGAGCGACATCGACCTCATCGAACTCAACGAGGCGTTCGCCGCACAGGCTCTGGCCGTGATGCGGGAGTGGGGCTTCGGCACCGCCGACCGAGATCGGACGAACGTGCACGGCTCGGGGATATCGTTGGGTCACCCGGTCGGCGCTACCGGCGGCAGGATGCTGGCCACGCTGGCCCGCGAACTCGATCGGCGGGACGCGCGCTTCGGGCTGGAAACCATGTGCATCGGCGGCGGACAAGGCCTCGCCGCGGTTTTCGAACGGGTCGGGGCGCGGTGAATACCCCGTTGTCCGGCCTCACCGTCATCGAGGTGTCCAGTTTTGTCGCAGCACCGTTGTGCGGAATGACGTTGAGCCAACTGGGCGCCGAGGTGATACGCGTCGACCCCATCGGCGGCGCATCCGACACTCAGCGGTGGCCATTGGCCGAAAGCGGCACGTCGATTTATTGGACCGGTCTGAACAAGGGAAAGTACTCGGCCACTATCGATTTGCGCTCAACTGAAGGACAGCAGCTGGTCCAGCGGCTGATCGTCGAAGGTGACGGCGTGGTGGTCACCAACGCTGCGGGCCTGTCCTGGTTGTCGTTTGACACGCTCGTCGCACAGCGCCCCGACGTGATCCACCTTCAGGTGCTGGGCCGTCACGATGGCACCACCGGCGTGGACTACACAGTCAACGCCGCAACCGGATTCCCGTTGGTCACCGGACCGGCGAACCATGCCGGCCCGATCAACCATGTACTGCCGGCGTGGGATGTCTGCTGTGGCCTTTATGCAGCGCTCGCCGTCGTCGCCGCGGTGCGTCGCCGCGACCAGTCCGGAGCGGGCGCACACATCAGCCTCGCGTTGGAAGATGTCGCGTTGGCCACCGCAGGGAACCTGGGATTGCTGACCGAGCCGCAGGTGAACGGCACCGAACGCCAACGCCTGGGCAACGCGATCTACGGGCAGTACGGGCAGGATTTCACCAGTCGCGACGGCGTCGCGTTCATGGTGGTCACGCTGACCAAGCGTCACTTCCGTGACCTGGTCGAGGTATCCGGCACCGGCGCACCGGTTTCGGCGCTCGCCGAGTCGCTCGGTGCCGACTTCAGCGACGAGGGAGAGCGGTATCGGTACCGCGACGTGCTCAGCGGCTTGTTCGCGACCTGGTTCGCCGACCACACCGCCGACGAGATCACCGCGGCCCTGTCGACCACCAGCGTGTTGTTCGAGCGCTATCGGAGTTTTGCGCAGGTCGCCGAAGATGAACGGGTGACGGCGAATCCGTTGTTCTCCCGGCTGCACCAGGACGGCCTGGGGTACTACCTCGCACCCGGGTTGCCGACCGTTTTCGACGGGAGCCATCTCCGCAGTGAACCGGCACCCAGGCTGGGCGGCGACACCGCCGGCGTGCTCACCGCCCGTCTGGGATTGAGCGCCGCTGATATCACGCGCCTGACCGGTGCGAAGACGATCGCCTGCTGAGCCAAGGAGAAAGCCGCCGCATGACCAAACTCGCCCAGACGGTCGGACTGACCGAAACCCAAACCGAGATCATCGCTACGGTGCGGCAATTCGTGGAGAAGGAAGTCATTCCGGCCGCGCCCGAGCTCGAACGTACCGACACCTATCCGGAAGCGATCGTCGACCAGATGCGGGAGATGGGCCTCTTCGGGTTGATGATCCCGCAGGAATACGGCGGTTTGGGCGAGTCATTGTTGACCTACGCTCTTTGCGTCGAAGAATTGGCGCGCGGCTGGATGAGTATCTCGGGGGTGCTCAACACCCATTTCATCGTTGCCTACATGCTGCGTCAGCACGGCACCGATGCACAGAAGCAGCGCCTGTTGCCGCGTATGGCAGACGGCGAGGTTCGCGGCGCGTTCTCGATGTCCGAGCCGGAGTTGGGTTCCGACGTCGCCGCGATCCGCACCCGCGCCGCACGGGGCAGCGACGGCGGCTACACCATCAATGGCCAGAAGATGTGGCTGACCAACGGCGCCAGCTCCTCACTTGTCGCGGCGCTGGTCAAAACCGACGAGGGTGCGGATGCGCCGCACCGCAACCTGACGGCTTTTCTCATTGAGAAGCCGACCGGCTTCGGCGAGGTGGCACCTGGACTGTTGATACCGGGCAAGATCGACAAGCTGGGCTACAAGGGGATTGACACCACGGAGCTCATCTTCGACGGATATGTCGCGAGCGCCGAAGACATCCTGGGCGGTGTCCCGGGCCAGGGCTTTTATCAGATGATGGACGGGATCGAGGTCGGACGGGTCAACGTCTCGGCCAGGGCCGTCGGGGTGGCCGTGCGCGCGTTCGAGCTCGCCGTGCGCTATGCCCAGCAGCGCCACGCTTTCGGCAGGCCGATCGCCGAGCACCAGGCCATTGCATTTCAAATCGCTGAAATGGCAACCAAAGTCGAGGCCGCTCATCTGATGATGGTCAATGCGGCCCGGCTGAAGGATTCCGGCGAGCGCAACGATGTTGCTGCCGGAATGGCCAAATATCTCGCCAGCGAGTTCTGCTCGGAGGTCACCCAGCAGAGCTTCCGCATCCACGGCGGCTACGGGTACTCCAAGGAGTATGAAATCGAACGGCTGATGCGCGATGCCCCGTTTCTGCTCATCGGTGAGGGAACCAGCGAAATACAGAAGTCCATCATCAGCAAGCGGTTGCTCGCCGAGTATCGGATTTGACCATGAGCGTCCCGGACTTCGCCGCACGGCCGCAGCTCTCCGAAGATGTTGCGCGCTATGTCCGTAAGCGGATTTTCGACGGCACCTACTCCGCGGGTGAGTACGTCCGGCTGGACCAGCTGGCAGCCGGACTGGGGATCAGCGTCACACCCGTGCGGGAGGCTCTCTTCCAACTGCGCGCCGAGGGGCTGCTGGACCAGCAGCCGCGTCGCGGCTTCGTGGTGCTGCCGGTCACCGGACGTGATCTCGCCGACGTCGCCAATGTGCAGGCGCACGTGGGAGGTGAACTCGCCGCGCGAGCTGCGCTCAACATCACCGACGAACAGCTACGTGAGCTCAAAAGTATTCAGGCACAGTTGGAAGAGGCGTACGCCGGCGACGACAACGAGCGGACAGTCCGGCTCAACCACGAATTCCACCGCGCCATCAACGTTGCCGCAGACTCACCGAAACTCGCCCAAGTCATGTCCCAGATCACCCGCTATGCACCGGAATCGGTATTCCCGACGATCGGCGGCTGGCCTAGCCAGTCGATCAAGCACCATCGGCGGGTGGTGGCGGCGCTGGCCAAACGTGACGCCGAGTCAGCCCGCAAAGCGATGTCGGAGCACCTGGCCGCCGGCGCAGCTCCGTTGATCGACCACCTCACCGCGCACGGGGTGGTCGACGGGGAGAGCCGCCCGACGTGACCGGAGCTGCTGTGACCGTTCGGCGCCATCTGTTGTTGCCTGGGCGCCCGCGGGCATACGCTGCCGTTTGGAGCGGCAACCCGAAAGCGGTTCCAGAGCGAGAGACAAATGCCCACAACACCTGTGCGTCGCGCAATGGTCGGATTCGGTACCTGCATGGTCGTGGTCGCTTTGGCGCCGCCGGCCATGGCCGATCCGATGGACCCGATCCCGGGGAACGGTGTCTTCGTCGTCGGTCCCGATATTGCCCCAGGCCTTTATCGAACGGCCGGTTCGGCGTCGACGTTCGGGGTGTGGATCAATAACGTGCCGACTCAGGACTCGATGTGCGCGTGGTTTACCTACAGCACGCCTGATGCGAACAAGGACCATGTAATCCAGACGAACATGTCTGTCGGTCCGATGTTCGCGAATGTCAACACAACGGTCAAGGCCTTCGAGTCTCATAATTGTCAACCCTGGACGCGGGTTCCTTGACGCTGGCCACGTCGATCAGCATCTCCCGCAGGCGACGGGTGTCGGGCTTCCCGGTGCCGCCGCGCGGGACGTCGTCGTCGGATTCCAGCAACAGCCATACCGTCGGAACCTTGAACGCGCTGAGCAGTGTGCGTGCGGAGTTGTGCAACCGGTCGGCGGTCAGCGCGCTGTCGCCGCACACCACCGCCGCGCCGACGCGTTCTCCTGCGCGGCCGGGCACGTTGGTGACGAAAGCGCTTTTGACGCCGTCGATAGCGCGAAGCGCGCGCTCGACCTCGCTGGGGTACACGGTCGCGCCGCTGACCTTGAACATGTCGTCGGACCGGCCGTGGTAGAAGAGGAATCCAGCCTCGTTGAGGTGGCCGAGGTCGCCAGTAGGGTAGAAGCCGTCGGCGGTGAACAACTCCTCACGGCTACGGCGGCACATGCCGCGCAGCGTGTGCGGCCCCCGGATCTGGATCATTCCGGTGGTTCCCACCGCAACCGGCTCGCCGCTTTCTGGGTCGACGACGCGAACTTCCATGCCGGGGAACGGCTTTCCGCAACTGCCCCACGCCGTCAGCGGCATGTCGGTGTCGGCGGGGTAGCCACAGAACGGTCCGAACGCTTCGGTCATGCCGAACAACGTGGCCCGTGCTCCTGGTTGAGAGCGTTGGTCGGGCGGGAGCAGGCCTTCCAGGCTGCCCGGTCGTAAGGCGGACAGATCAACGCCGACCGAGCCCGCCTGCCGTGCCAGCGCCTCCGCTTGATCGGGCCAGCCTCGAAATAGGTTGACTCGCTGGCTTTCCAGCAGACGAAGTGTGGTTTCCGGCTCCGGCAACTCTTCGGTCACCAGCGTGGCGCCGGCAACCAGTACGGACAGAATTCCGCTGCCGAAGCCACCCACCCAGAAGAACGGCATGGGTAGATACAGGCGGGTATCAGAGGTGATACAGCGCGCCGCCAGTCCCGATCTCACGGCGCCCAATGCGCTGCCGTGAGAGTGCACAACGCCCTTGGGTGCTGCGCTGCTCCCCGAGGTGAAGATGATGACCAAGGGGTCGGCGGCGGTGACCGTCTCGGCCATGGCGTCGACGATCCCACGGGCCCGCTCGCTCGCAGCGGCACCGACGAGCGTGTCCACCGTCCACACCTGGCCCAAGGCAGGGAGACGTTCAGATTGCAGGCCGTCCAGATAGCGGTGACCGCGGAATTCTTCGACGCTCACCAAGAACTGCACTGATGCGGTCCGAAGTTGGGCGACCAGTTCGCCGGCCCGCAGCAGGGTGCTCAATGGAACCAGCACGGCGCCAATGCGCGTCAGCGCGATCGCGACCTGCACCCATCGCGCGCTGTTGGGCATGATCAGGCCGACCCTAGTGCCCTTGCCGACGCCGGCTTCCACGAACACCGCGGCCAAATCTCTTGTGGTCGTATTGATTTCGTGGTAGCTGACCTGCGACATCGGATCGATCACCATCGGCTTGGCGCCGTCGTGGGCGGCGTGAAACCGCACGAGTTGGTCGATGGTGCGTGCGCGCGTCGGGTCAGGCATCGAACAGCTTTTTCAGTTGCCGCCTGTCGACCTTGCCGCTGGACAGCAGCGGTATTTCGGTGCGGGGCAAAGCGAGGAAGCGCTTGGGAATTTTGTAGGCCGACAATTCGTCCCTGAGCCGCTGACGCAACGCCGGTTCATCGAAACCGGAACCGACGACAACCGCGGCAACCAGCTCGCCCCGCTCGGCGTCGGGAACACCGACGACATGCGCGTCCATGCCAGTGAGTTTGGCGATGGTCTTCTCAACCTCGGCGGCCGAAACGTTGGCACCCGCCGTCTTGATCATCGTGCTGCGGCGCCCGACGAAATAGACGAACCCATCGCGGTCGGTGCGCACCAAATCACCGGTGTGGAACCACCCGTCGGCGTCAAAACATTGTTCGCGGCTGCGCTTGTAATAGCCCTGCATCAGATATGGGCCTCGGATGCAGAGTTCGCCGACTCCTGTTCTGTCGGCCTCGATGATCTTTGTCTCGAAGCCGGGCGCCGGCTTGCCGAACGACCCACGTCGATGTGCGGGTTGGTCGGACTCGTCGCCGCTGATCAGGACGACGCTGCCCGCCTCAGTCATTCCCAACATGTTGTGTCGCAGTTCCGGGTCGGCCGGCCGCGCGCTCGGCGCCATGATCGGATACAGGTTGCCACGTCGCATCGACGACAAGTCGCGCCGTGCGAAACTCGGATGCTCGGCCAGGTGCGCGATCCCCGCTGCGAAACCATTGGTCATGGTTGGCTTTTCGGCCTCGAGCAGATCGAGCACCTCGCCGGCGTCGATGGCGTTCGAGCAGACCAGCGTCGACCCGGCGACCAACGTGGCGAGCAGACCGAATGCGAATCCGCCGATCCAGAAGAACGGCGAATTGCAGAACAGCGTGTCCGCGGCGCTGAGGTTGCGGATCGCGTTGAGGTTTCGCTGGTGGTTGAGCAGCGCGGCGTGGGTGTGCACGACTCCCTTGGGGGTGCTGGTGGAACCGGACGTGTAAACGATCGACAGCGGATCAGAGCCCTCGACGTCGTCCTCCATCGCCGTCAAACGCGCCTCGTCGTCTGCGTCGGTCGGCCGACGGATGCTTGCCAGGTCGAAGATCACGTGACGCAACTGCGGTGCGGCGACGTCGAATAGCCGATCTTGCGAGCCCAGAAGCGAGCTCGGCAACAGCTCGGTCAGCCTTTGCACGTAATCGTGGGATCGGAACGACGTCGCGGCGAGGAGGATCTCAGTGTCACTGTCAACCAATTGCTCGCGCAGTTCGCGAGCGATGGAGAACGTGGAGAACGGCACGACGACCGCGCCGATTCGCGCCGCCGCCAACATTCCGACCACAAATGCCACTCCGTTGGGGTAGAGCAGTCCGACGTGGCTGCCTTTACCGGCGCCGAGGGCGATGAGCCCACCAGCCAGTTGCGCGGAAAGGCGTTCGGCTTCGACGTAACTGACACGTTCGGCGTCGCAGATCAGCAGCGGGTGATCGCCTCTGCTCAGGGCCTGGGAACGCAGCACTGCGCCGACGGTTGGCGCCTCACTCGGCATGCTTGTCCTGTGT
>CAWIAC010000015.1:0-13969 GCA_963833935.1 uncultured Actinomycetota bacterium
GGGAAACCGACACGGTAGTACTTGGCGAGGGCGAACTACGTCATTCCGATGGCTGAGATGCCGGGTCGTCAACGCCGGATGAGTTGCGCGGAAAGCCAACAAAGTATCTGGTGCGCAGGGTTTCTTCATTGAGGTCGTGCAACCTGGCGGCGAGTAGATCGTGCCAAGCCACGTGACCTATCTCGGTGCCGTCCGCGGACACCACGCTCAGCGGCCGACCTCCCGATTCGGCGAGGACATTCGCCGCATGCCGCAACGTGTCGCGGGCGATGACGGTGCCCCCCGCTGGCGCCGGCGGCGGCTCGGGATGCATCACCTCCTCGACAAAGAACGCGTCCAGCGGATCGGTGGAGTAGTCGCAGGTGACGTGCAATCCTCGCCGGGCAATCTTCTCGGTCAGGATGGACCGGTCGAGTATCAGCACAGACGCGGCGTAGGCGGTGAACGCGGCAAGGATCAGAGGGAATAGCGCAGGCCATGCATGGGTGAGTTCGAGAGTGAAGACGATTCCGGTCAGCGGCGCGCGCATCGCGCCGCCAACCACCGCCGCTAAGCCCAGAAGCGCCCAGAATCCCGGGAACACGTGCGGCAACCAGTGTCCAAGAAGGGCTCCGAGCGCGCCGCCAATCATGAATAGCGGCGCCAACTCGCCACCTGAGGTGCCTGAACCCAGCGAGAGCGACCAGATTGCCGTCTTCACAATGAGAATTCCGATGATGAGCGACAGGCCGGCGTGGCCGGTCAGCAGTGCGTTGATCACGTCGTAGCCGACGCCCAGGGCCCGGGGCTGGATCAGCCCGCCTATCCCGATCACGACCCCACCAATTGCTGGCCACCACATCCAATGAAATGGCAGACGCGAGAATACATCTTCGGACAGAAACACCAACCGCGTCGCGACGATGGCGATCGCGGCACCGCACACTCCGGCGACGAGCGCCAAAAGGTCAATGTGCCACTGGATGTGAGTGACGTTCATGGTGACGGGGAACAACGGATCCCGGCCCAGAATGAACTGGCGTACCAAGGTCGCGACGGCGACCGCCGCGGCGACCGGAACTGTGCTGCGGGGGCGCCACTCGAACAGTAAAAGCTCGACCGCCAGCAGAATAGATGCCAGCGGTGCATTGAAGATCGCCGCCATTCCGCCGGCGGCGCCGGAAACGAGCAAGATCTTGCGTTCGTCGGCGGTCAGGTGCAGGTACTGGGCGAGAAGCGAACCGAGCGCCCCGCCGGTCACGATGATTGGCCCCTCCGCGCCGAACGGGCCACCCGTTCCGATGCTGATCGCCGCCGAAACCGGCTTAAGAACAGCAACTTTCGGTTCGACCCGGCTGCCCCGGATGAGGATAGCCTCAATCGCTTCGGGCATGCCGTGACCGCGAATCTTCTCCGATCCGAACCGCGCCATCAGTCCGACCACCAAACCCCCGACCACTGGCGCACCCAGCACGAGCCACCAGGGATGATGACGTGCTCCCGGTGCCACCAGATCGACGGCCCACCGCTGGTAGAAAACAAGGTTGGTGATCAGCCCGATCAGTCGTACCAGGCACCATGCTGCACCCCCGGACAGCGCGCCGATGGGGAGCGCGAATGCAACGATCAGCAGCATTCGCCGGTCAACAACGAAATCAGCCAACCGAGTGCTCATGACCGGCGCTCACCACCCGGCGAGGCGGCTACGTGCAAGCGGCACCTCAGGTTCATCGCGGCGCAGGCGAATCCGACAAATCTGGTGTGAGGACTGTCAACCACGATCGGAGTATCGCGTACCACGCTGAGTGTTTCCTGCAAGGTTCCAGAGGCGTGACAAGTGCCGCCAATCGCGTGGGCGGATAACCATTGATTAGTCGGGCGTCAAATCGGTAAACGCGAGGACTGCCAATTTCTCAGCTCACCCGCGCTGTTTTCACGCACGGGGTGCCCGAGTAGGGCGCCGCCAGAGCCGCTTACACGGGTGCGGCCAGCTGCGTGGGCTGATCATGACCGCGCAGCGTCACCGTCTCGCCCAGACACCAGTGGGCACGTTCACTTTCACTCGCGGCGTTGACGGCGCACGAGGATGCCAACAGGCGGCCCGGCGCGGATTTGGCCAACTCGCACAGCCGGGCCGCCTCGTGGACCGGCTCGCCGATCACCGTATATTCGAACCGCTCCTGGGCGCCGACGTTGCCGGCGACGGCTTTGCCCGCCGCGACCCCGATGCCGGCCGGACAATCTGGTACCTCGCTGTCGAGACGACAAGCGATGGCGCGCGCAGCACCGAGCGCTTGGTCCTCCGGCCGGTCGAGGTGGTTGGGCGCGCCGAACACCGCCAGCGCGGCGTCCCCCTCGAACTTGTTGACCAGTCCGCGGTGGCGGTCCACCTCTTCGACGATCACCGCAAAGAAACGGTTGAGTAACTGCACGACTTCTACGGCCGGCCGACTCGTCACCAACTGTGTCGAGCCGACGATATCGACGAAAACCACTGCGACATGGCGTTCTTCGCCGCCGAGTTCGGGCTTGTCCCGCTCGGCGGCGGCGGCGACTTCGCGTCCCACGTGACGGCCGAACAAGTCGCGTACGCGCTCACGCTCGCGTAAGCCGTCGACCATCGAGTTGAATCCGCGTTGCAGCTCGCCGAGTTCCGTGCCGTCGAAGACCACCAGATCGCCTCGCAGATCGCCTTGCTCGACGCGCCTGAGCGCCGTTCGTACCGCGCGTACCGGCGTCGCCGTCAGCCAGGACAGGATCCACATCAAGACGAACCCGAAGATCAGCGCTGCCATTGAGATAACCAACACCGCCACCGCGAACTGGGTCCTGTTGAGATTGCCCAACGTCAATACGAAGAACGCGGTAATCGCGATGCCCAGAACGGGAACGCCGGAGCCCAGGAACCAGACCGTCAGCGTTCGGCCCATGATGCCCGGCGCCAACCGCCGCGGCGCGTGGCCGGCTTCGAGGGCTTGAGCCGCCACCGGCCGCAGCGCGAATTCGGTGAACAGATAACACGCGGTGGCCACCAGAATGCCGCAGATGCTGACGCAGAAACCCACGATCGGGATGAACGTGCTATCGGCGAGCCCCCAGAGTGTCGTCAGCAACCCGGCCCCGAGCCCCCAGAGCAGCAGCACGCCCAACGCCACCCAGAACGGCGCCAAAAAAGTACTGCGTTCGTCGGCCGGCGTGGGCTTTCGCTCTTCGACTGCCCACCGCAACACCGATACGGTTCGTCGGGTGATCCAGTAGGTCCCCAGCGCCAGCGCCACTGCGATGTAGCCCGGCGCGACGACGAACGTGATCCACCGGGGTGCGTCGCTGAAAATACTGGGGGACGGGAACGCGACGGTCAGCAGCAACACGGCGACGCCGATACCGATCAGATTGGCCGCGAGGATGAAGACCGTGATGATGAGCTGAATGCGGACCCGTCGCCGGCTCTGACTTTCCGACGGGCGACCAAGCAACCAGGAGCCGTACGCCGGGGTTTCCGAGAGCCGGCCGCTCTGCCGGGTGACGATTTCCAGAAGGCGGCCCAGGCGTTGCGCGGTGGTTCGCTTGGCCATCATGGTGGCGTCAGCCTAATTGCTTCGGCGACGCGCGCTTAAGGTGAGTCGCGTGCGCCTCGTGATCGCTCGCTGCACCGTGGACTACATCGGTCGGCTCACCGCTCATCTGCCCTCGGCACGTCGCTTACTTCTCTTCAAGGCCGACGGGTCGGTAAGCGTGCATGCCGACGACCGCGCCTACAAGCCGCTGAACTGGATGAGCCCGCCGTGTTGGTTCACCGAGGAACCCGAGGGCAGCGAAGGAGAAGTGCCGGTATGGGTGGTGGAAAACAAGGCGGGCGAGCAACTGCGCATCACCGTCGAGGACATCGAGCACGACTCCAGCCATGAACTGGGGCTCGATCCGGGGCTGGTCAAGGACGGCGTCGAAGCCCATCTGCAGGTGCTGCTCGCCGAGCACGTGGAACTGCTGGGCGCCGGCTACACGTTGGTGCGCCGCGAATACATGACACCGATCGGGCCGGTCGACCTGTTGTGCCGCGACGACCAGGGCCGCTCGGTGGCGGTCGAGATCAAGCGCCGCGGGGAGATCGACGGAGTGGAGCAGCTCACCCGTTACCTGGAGTTGCTCAACCGCGACAGCCTGCTGGCGCCGGTGAGCGGAGTGTTCGCCGCGCAGCAGATTAAGCCGCAAGCGAGAACTTTAGCGGTAGATCGCGGGATCCGTTGTGTGACACTAGATTACGACACCATGCGGGGCATGGATTCCGACGAGTACCGGTTGTTCTGAGCTGCCTCATTAGACTGTTGCCATGGCTCGACGCCGCACCCCGCCGCGTGGGCAGCAGTCATCTCGGCCGCTGCCGGCCCAACGGCGGGTGGAGGCCGGGCCGGACGGCTATGACTACGAGGTGCGTCCCGTAGCCGGCGCTCGTGCGGTCAAGACGTATCGCTGCCCGGGCTGCGATCATGAAATACGCTCGGGCACAGCCCATCTGGTGGTGTGGCTAGCAGATTTCGGTGAAGTCGCGGTCGATGACCGGCGGCACTGGCACACCCCGTGCTGGGCCAACAGGTCGACCCGCGGACCGACCCGACGGTGGTCGTGATCGTTTAGTGCGCGGAATCTGAGTCGGCGGCGGGTTCGACCAATTCGATCAGGACGCCGCCGGCGTCCTTGGGGTGAATGAAATTGATCCGCGAGTTCGCTGTGCCGCGGCGAGGCGCTTCGTAGAGCAGGCGAATGCCCTGCTCGCGCAGTCGCTCGCTCAGCGTGTCCAGGTCGCTGACCCGATAGGCCAGCTGCTGGATGCCGGGCCCGCGCTTGTCGATGAACTTCGCGATCACCGATGATTCGTCGATCGGGGCCATCAGCTGGATCTGCGCGCTGCCGACCGCGGCACCGCGCACCGATAGCATCGCCTCGCGAATGCCCTGATCGTCGTTGACTTCCTCGTGCAGGACGATCATGCCCAGGTGGTCGTGGTACCAGGCGATGGCCGCGTCGAGGTCGGGAACCGCGATGCCGACATGGTCGACCGCAGTCACCAGCGCGGTGGCGAGTACGCGACGGCCGTCAACTTGATCGGTGGTCATAACGTAAAGGTAACCTGACGGGAAAGATTCTGTCTCTCCGATCCGCTGGATCGGCCGCTCAACCCCGCTCCTGGAGGTAGTCATGACGACATCGGTGATCGTTGCTGGCGCACGGACGCCGGTAGGCAAGTTGCTCGGTTCGCTGAAGGATTTCTCGGGCAGTGACCTGGGCGCCATCGCGATCGCCGGCGCTTTGCAGAAGGGCAATGTGCCCGCCTCGGTGGTCGAGTACGTGATCATGGGCCAGGTCTTGACGGCCGGGGCCGGTCAGCTGCCCGCCCGGCAGGCGGCGGTGGGCGCCGGTATCGGCTGGGACGTTCCCTCGATGACGATCAATAAGATGTGCCTGTCCGGCATCGACGCCATCGCACTCGCTGACCAGCTCATTCGGGCCGGCGAGTTCGACGTGGTGGTGGCGGGCGGCCAGGAATCCATGACCAAGGCTCCGCACCTGCTGGTCGACAGCCGTTCCGGCTACAAGTACGGCGATGTGACGGTGCTGGACCACATGGCTTACGACGGACTGCACGACGTGTTCACCGACCAGCCGATGGGCGCGCTGACCGAGCAACGCAACGACACCGACAAGTTCACCCGGCTCGAACAGGACGAGTTTGCGGCGCGGTCGCACCAGAAGGCCGCCGCGGCGTGGAAGGACGGCGTCTTCGCCGACGAAGTCGTGCCGGTCAGCATCCCGCAGCGTAAGGGCGATCCCCTCCAGTTCAGCGAGGATGAGGGCATTCGCGCCAACACGACCGCCGAATCGCTGGCCGCTCTCAAACCGGCATTCCGGCGCGACGGCACCATCACCGCCGGATCGGCGTCGCAGATCTCTGACGGCGCGGCCGCTGTCGTCGTGATGAACAAAGACAAGGCCACCGAGTTGGGATTGCCCTGGCTGGTCGAAATCGGCGCCCATGGTGTGGTAGCGGGCCCGGATTCGACGCTGCAGTCGCAGCCGGCCAATGCGATCAAGAAAGCTCTTGGCCGCGAAGGCATCTCGGTCGACCAGCTCGACGTGGTGGAGATCAACGAGGCCTTCTCAGCAGTGGCGTTGGCGTCGACACGGGAACTGGGCGTTGATCCCGACATCGTCAACGTCAACGGCGGCGCGATCGCGATCGGGCATCCAATTGGCATGTCGGGCGCCCGGATCGCGCTGCACGTGGCTCTCGAGTTGGCCCGCCGGGGCTCCGGGTACGGCGTTGCCGCGCTGTGCGGAGCGGGCGGCCAGGGTGATGCGCTGATCCTGCGCGCCGGCTAGTTACCGGCCAGTATCCACCGGCCGGAGCATATATGAATTCCACGCTTGGAATTTTGCTGGCGTCGTGATCGCGTCCCCGCGTAGCCGGTTGATGTGATGTTGGTCATACGCCGCTGTGAACCGGGTGGCACGCGACCGACGGCCACGTGCCAAACTTAACGGCGTGAGCCGTCCTCGACCCCCGATCGGGCCTGCGTTGGCCGGAGCGGTCGATCTGTCCGCCCTCAAGCAAAGCCCAACCGCCGGCGGCGATACGGCCGGGTCGGCGGCGGCAGCCGCCGGCGTCGAGGTCACCGAGGTCAATTTCGAAGACGAGGTGCTGCTGCGCTCCAATCAGGTGCCGGTGATCGTGCTGTTGTGGTCGCCTCGCAGCGATGTCTGCCTGCAGCTGGCCGACAGCTTGTCCGGCTTGGCGGCCGCCGACAACGGCAAATGGGCACTGGTCAGCGTCAACGTCGATGTGGCACCCCGGGTAGCGCAGATCTTCGGTGTCGAAGTGGTGCCCACGGTCGTGGCATTGGCTGCCGGACAACCGCTTTCCAGTTTCCAAGGAGCGCAGCCACCCGACCAGCTACGGCGCTGGGTGGACTCGCTGCTGTCGGCTACCGCTGGAAAGCTCAGCGGCGCAACTGATTTTGACGATCCGGAGGAAGTGGATCCGGCGTTGGCGCTGGCCCGCCAGCAACTTGAAGACGGCGACTTCGTCGCTGCCGCGGACTCGTACCAGGCGATCCTGGACGCCAACCCCAACGACGCCGAGGCCAAAGGCGCAGTGCGCCAGATCGCGTTCCTGACGCGGGCGACCGCCCAGCGGCCGGATGCGGTGGCCGTCGCCGACGCCGCACCCGGTGACATCGAGGCCGCATTCGCCGCCGCCGACGTTGCGATCCTCAATCAAGATGTGCGCGGGGCCTTCGATCGTCTGGTCGCGTTGGTGCGGCGGACGTCCGGCGACGAGCGGACGGCGGTGCGCACGCGGCTGATCGAGCTGTTCGAGCTGTTCGATCCCTCCGACCCAGAAGTCATCGCGGGTCGACGGGATCTCGCGAACGCCCTGTACTAGCAGGCCGACCGGCTATTCGGGCGCCAGCCACAGCGCCGACATCGGCGGCAATGCCAGCACCGCCGACGCCGGGCGGCCATGCCACGGATCGTCGGACGCGTCGACGCCGCCGAGGTTGCCGATCCCGGTTCCGTTGTAAACGGTGGCGTCGGTGTTGAGCACTTCTCGCCACCGCCCGGCACTGGGAAGCCCGAGACGGTATCCGCTGTGCTCGGCGCCGGCGAAATTGAAGACACACGCCAGCACCGAGCCGTCGTTGCCATACCGCAGAAAGCTCAGCACGTTGTTGGCGGAGTCATTGGCGTCGATCCAGGAATAGCCTTCCGGCGTGATGTCCTGGCTCCACAACGCCGACCGGTTGCGGTAGATCGTATTGAGGTCCTGCACCAAGCGAGAGATCCCGGTCGAGAAGCCGTTTTCGTCGAGCTGGAACCAGTCGACACCGCGTTCTTCGGACCATTCGGCGCGCTGCCCGAATTCCTGACCCATGAACAGCAACTGCTTGCCCGGATGCGCCCACTGGTAGGCCAGCAGGCTACGCAACCCGGCGGCCTTGACGTGGTCGTTGCCCGGCATCCGCCCCCACAGCGTGCCCTTGCCGTGCACGACCTCGTCGTGGCTGACCGGCAGCACAAAATTCTCGCTGAACGCGTAGAGCATCGAAAAGGTGATCTCGTGGTGATGGTAACTGCGGTGGATCGGATCGCGACTGAGATAGTCGAGGGTGTCGTGCATCCAGCCCATGTTCCATTTCATTGAGAAGCCCAGGCCGCCAACGGTCGTCGGCCTTGTCACACCCGGCCACGACGTCGACTCCTCGGCAATGGTCACGATCCCCGGCGCCGCTTTATGGGCAGTGGCGTTCATCTCCTGCAGGAACTGCACGGCCTCCAGGTTCTCCCGGCCGCCGTAGATGTTGGGCGTCCAGCCGCCGGCCGGGCGCGAGTAGTCCAGGTAGAGCATCGAGGCGACGGCGTCGACGCGTAGACCGTCGATGTGGAATTCTTCGAGCCAGTACAGCGCATTAGCCACCAGGAAGTTACGCACTTCGGCACGCCCGAAATCGAATACGTATGTGCCCCAGTCGAGTTGCTCGCCGCGTCGGGGGTCGGAATGCTCGTAGAGCGGCGTGCCGTCGAAACGACCGAGCGCCCATGCGTCCTTGGGGAAGTGAGCGGGCACCCAGTCCACGATGACGCCGATACCCGCCTGGTGCAGCGCGTCGACAAGTGCCCGGAAATCGTCCGGGGAACCGAATCGCGACGTCGGGGCGTAGTAGGACGTCACTTGATATCCCCATGATCCGCCGAACGGGTGCTCGGCGACGGGTAGCAGCTCTACGTGAGTAAATCCCTGTGCCAGAACGTAATCCGTCAACTCGCGGGCAAGATCGCGATAGCTGAGACCCGGTCGCCATGAGCCGAGATGCACTTCGTAGGTGCTCATCGGCTCGAACACCGGATTGCGCTGGGTGCGGCCAGTCATCCAGGCCTCGTCATGCCAGCGGTAGTCGCTCACGTTCACCCGCGATGCCGTGTGCGGGGGTACCTCAGTGGCGAATGCCATCGGGTCGGCGCGGTCCGTGACCGACCCGTCGGCGCCGTGCACCCGGAACTTGTACAGGCCATCACGGGAGAACCCGGGCCAGAATAACTCCCACACACCCGACGAACCGAGCATCCGTAGCGGGGCATCGTTGCCGGTCCAGCCATTGAAGTCGGCGATCAAGGTGACGCCCTTGGCGTTGGGTGCCCACACGGCGAACGACACACCGTCGACCACGCCGTCGGCAGTGGTGAACGAACGCGGGTGCGCGCCAAGGACGTCCCAGAGTCGTTCGTGGCGTCCTTCGCCGAACAGGTGCAGGTCGACT
Source organism: uncultured Actinomycetota bacterium (assembly GCA_963833935.1). GTDB lineage: Bacteria > Actinomycetota > Actinomycetes > Mycobacteriales > Mycobacteriaceae > Mycobacterium. The sequence goes on from CAWIAC010000015.1 coordinate 9,294, forward strand.
TCGCCCAACGTCGGCAGGAAGCGGTAGGCATCGGCGACCGTGGTCGGGCCGGTGCCTTCGTAGCGCACCTCGAGGCGGTAGTCGATCAGGCCGACGAACGGCAGCGCCACCGCGAATACGCCGGAATCGATGTGCTGCAGTGGGAAGCGGTCGTCACCGACGAGTGCGACGACTTCAGCGGCGTGCGGCCGAAACGCCCGGATGATCGTGTGGTCGCCGTATTCGTGGGCGCCCAGGATGTCATGCGGGTTGTGGTGCTCGCCGGCCACCAGTCGGGCAAGATCGCCGGGCTCGGGCGCCAAGTGGGTCTCGGCGAGTTGGTCGGTGGACTTCATCGCGGCGTCATCTCCTGCGCATTAGCGTCGTTCGCGATTCGGACGGTACGAGCGGCATGTTGATGATGTGGGCAACCGCGCGGCCAGGATCGATGCGCACGTAATTGGCTGCACCCCAATGATATTCCTCGCCGGTTATCTCGTCTCGGACCCAAAACCGCTCGTAACGCTCCATACCCAGTGCGGCCATGTCCAACCACAACGTCGCCTCCTCCGGCCCGAAGGCGTTGAGCGTCACCACGACCACGACGCAGTCGCCGGTGATCGGATCGAACTTGCTGAAGGCCAGCAACGCGTCGTTGTCGATGGCGTGAAATGTGATGTTGCGCAACTGCTGAAGCGCCGGGTGAAGCCGACGAATGCTGTTCAGCTGTGCGATAAATGGCTCCAGCGATCGTCCGGCCGCCAGCGCGCCGGCGAAGTTGCGGGGTCGCAGCTGGTATTTCTCCGAGTCCAGGTACTCCTCGCTGCCCTCGGCGACGGCACGGCTCTCGAACAGCTCGTAGCCGGAATACACGCCCCAGCTGGGGCTCATCGTCGCCGCCAGCACAGCCCGAATCGCAAACATGCCCGGCCCATTGTGTTGCAGGATGGCATGCAGGATGTCAGGGGTGTTGACGAATAAGTTGGGACGCCGGTAGTCGGCGATCTCGGGTATCTGCTCGGCGAACTCGGTGAGCTCCTCCTTGGATGTGCGCCAGGTGAAATAGGTGTAGGACTGCGTGAATCCCAGCTTGGCGAGTCCGTATTGGCGGGCCGGTGGCGTGAACGCCTCGGATAAAAACAGCACATCGGGATCGACCGCTTTGACCTCGGCGATCAGCCAGGCCCAGAAGTTCGGCGGCTTGGTGTGTGGATTGTCGACACGAAAGACCTTGACCCCGTGGTCCATCCAGTACCGCACCACGCGCAGCACTTCGTCGTACAGACCGGCAGGATCGTTGTCGAAATTGATCGGGTAGATGTCCTGATATTTCTTCGGTGGGTTTTCGGCATACGCGATAGTGCCGTCCGGCAACTCGGTGAACCACTCGCGGTGTTCGGACGCCCAGGGGTGATCGGGCGCGCATTGCAGCGCCAAATCCAGGGCCACCTCCATGCCCAGGCCGCGCACCGCGGCCACGAACTTGTCGAAGTCGGCGATCGTGCCCAGTCGCGGATGCACCGCGTCGTGGCCGCCCTCGTCACTGCCGATGGCCCACGGCGACCCGACGTCGCCGGGCGCTGCAGTCGCGGTGTTGTTGCGGCCCTTGCGGTGGACCTTGCCGATCGGGTGGATCGGGGGCAGGTACACCACGTCGAAGCCCATCTGCGCGATCCGCGGCAGCGCCGCCGCCGCGGTGGCGAAGGTGCCGTGCACAGGGACTCCCTCGGCGTCCCAGCCACCGGTCGAGCGGGGAAACATTTCGTACCAGGAGCCGAAGCGGGCCAGCGGCCGGTCCACCCACACCCCGTACTGCTCGCCGCGGGTGACCAGTTCCCGCAATGGGTACCGCGCCAGGAGGTGTTCCAACTCGGGGGTCAGCGCCAGCGCAGCACGTGTCACCGGATCGCCGGGGGCTCGCAGCGCGGCCGCGGCGGCCAGTAAGGGCTCGCGCTGACTGCGGGGAACCCCGGTGGCGGCGCGTTCCAACAGCTGCGCGCCCACGATCAGATCGTTGGACAGTTCGCTCTCGCCCTGGCCGGCCTCCAGTTTGGCCTCGATGCCGTGTCGCCAGGTGCGGATCGGGTCGCCCCACCCATCCACCCGAAACGTCCACAACCCGACGCTGTCGGGGGTGAACTGACCATGAAAGACGTAGGGCTCCACGCCCATGCTCATCGGGACGAGCAACGGCTTGACCCGAACCAGCGGGTCGGCCGGCGCGTCGGCCACCGTAGGGGCCTGCACGGCCTTGAGCCGCCTGGTCTCGCCCACCAGCGGATAACGCGGGCCCAGGTAACGCACCACCAGCGTCGCGGCGACCGCGTCGTGGCCTTCGCGCCACACCGACGCGCGGACCGGAATCACCTCGCCGACCACAGCCTTTGCCGGATAGGCGCCGCACGACACGACGGGCGCGACGTCATCGATCTCGACACGACCGGGCACCGCAACTCCTTCTGAGTCTCCGGCTTCCTCCTCAGGCCGGCGCACGGCCTGCACAGTCACCAGAGTGTCCCTTCGCTAGTCGGTTGTCGTCCTGGGCGCGGCCAAACCGCTACCTGTTCGTCTTCGACTTGCTCTTCTCGCCAAGCCCTCTGCGCCCAATACCCACCGTAGTGTCGACCCACACCTGGGGTCGGGTTGCGCGGGTTGTCCGGCGGTCGAAACCCGGCCGGTCGTCAGTAAGGTATGGACACGTGAAAGCCCTCCGTCGGTTCACGGTCCGCGCCCATCTTCCGGAACGTTTGGCGGAGTTGGAACGCCTTTCCACCAACCTGCGATGGTCATGGGACAAGCCGACTCAGGATCTCTTCGAGGCGATCGAGCCGACCCTATGGACCCAGTGTGGTCAGGATCCAGTTGCCTTGCTGGGCGCGGTAAGTCCGAGCCGGCTCGACGAGCTCGCGGTCGACGACGGCTTCCTGAACCGGCTTGATGAACTGGCGGCCGAACTCCACGACTATCTGGGCCGTCCGCTGTGGTACCAGCAGCAACAAAGCAACGGTGTTGCCATGCCCAACGGCATCGCCTACTTCTCGATGGAGTTCGGCGTCGCCGAGGTGTTGCCGAACTATTCCGGTGGGTTGGGGATCCTGGCCGGCGATCACCTGAAGTCCGCGTCTGATCTCGGGTTACCGCTGATCGCGGTGGGCCTGTACTACCGCTCCGGCTACTTTCGGCAGTCGCTGACCGCCGACGGCTGGCAGCACGAGAACTATCCCTCGCTGGACCCCCAGGGGTTGCCGTTGCGGCTGCTCACCGACGGCTCCGGGGCGCCGGCGCTGGTCGAACTGGCGCTGCCGGACTCCGGTCTGCTGCGGGCGCGGATCTGGGTCGCGCAAGTCGGTCGGGTACCCCTGCTGCTGCTGGATTCCGACATCCCGGAGAACGAGCACGACGTGCGCGGGGTCACCGACCGTCTCTACGGGGGTGATCAAGAGCACCGTATGCAGCAGGAGATCCTCGCGGGCATCGGCGGCATCCGCGCGATCCGCGCGTTCACCGCGATCGAGGAGTTGCCGGCGCCCGAGGTGTTCCACATGAACGAAGGCCACGCCGGATTTCTCGGCGCCGAGCGGATCCGCGAATTAGTCGATGCCGGCTTGGATTTCGATACGGCGTTGGCCGTGGTGCGGTCCAGTACGGTGTTCACCACCCACACCCCGGTGCCCGCCGGTATCGACCGATTCCCGGTGGAGATGGTGCAACGCTATTTCGCCGACCCTGAAGAGGGCGCCGGGAGAACGGCGCTGCTCCCCGGCGTCTCGGTCGGCCGGATCCTGGCGCTGGGCGCCGAGGACGATCCGGAAAAGTTCAACATGGCCCACATGGGCCTGCGGCTCGCGCAACGCGCCAACGGTGTGTCGTTGCTGCATGGCGAGGTGAGCCGGCACATGTTCAACGAGCTGTGGCCCGGCTTCGACCCTGGCGAAGTACCCATCGGATCGATCACCAACGGCGTTCATGCGCGTACCTGGGCGGCCCCGCAGTGGTTGGAGCTGGGCCGCGAACTGGCCGGGTCGGATTCGTTCGGCGACCCCGGCGTCTGGCTGCGAGTCAATGAGGTCGACGCGGGTCATCTGTGGTGGATCCGGGCCCAGCTGCGGGCGCTGCTGGTCGAGGATGTCCGTCAGCGGCTGCACGCCTCGTGGCTGGTCCGCGGTGTCTCGGAGGCCGAACTTGGCTGGATCTCGACGGCATTCGACCCGAACGTGCTGACCGTCGGGTTCGCGCGGCGCGTACCGACGTACAAGCGTCTGACGCTGATGCTGCGAGACCCGGAGCGACTGGAGCAGTTGCTGCTCGACGAGGAAAAGCCGATCCAGCTGATCGTCGCCGGCAAATCCCATCCCGCCGACGACGGCGGTAAGGCGCTGATCCAGCAGGTGGTGCAATTCGCCGACCGGCCCGAGGTGCGCCACCGGATCGCGTTCCTGCCCGACTACGACATGTCGATGGCGCGGCGGCTGTATTGGGGCTGCGACGTCTGGTTGAACAATCCGCTGCGCCCGCTGGAGGCATGCGGCACATCGGGGATGAAGAGCGCACTCAACGGCGGGCTGAACCTGTCCATCCGAGATGGGTGGTGGGACGAGTGGTACGACGGCGAGAACGGCTGGGCGATACCGTCGGCCTCCGGCGTCGCCGACGATGACCGCCGGGACAGCTTGGAGGCGGCCGCACTCTACGACCTG
>CAWIAC010000016.1:0-20352 GCA_963833935.1 uncultured Actinomycetota bacterium
GGCCGCGACCGACGAAGTCTTCGCATGGCGACCCGTCCCCCGCAAGCGGGTGGTACCCCCAGCGCCCGGCTGCGCCGCGCTTGCGATCGCGATGGGGTGCTTGATCTGCCGTGCGAACCCTGGTGCTCGGCGGAATCAGGTCGGGAAAATCCCGGTGGGCCGAGGCCGCCATCGCCGAGTCGCTGACAGCGGAGCAGCCCGTGCACTACCTGGCGACCGGCCAGGCCGTCGACGCCGATCCGGCGTGGTGGCAGCGCATCGCTGAGCATCGCGACCGCAGACCGCCACATTGGTCGACGTCGGAAACCGATGACATCGCACAGCAATTGCGGCGATCTCCGCACACGCCGACGCTCGTCGACGATATCGGCGGCTGGCTGACCGCCACGTTGGATCGCTGCCAAGCCTGGGAAGGTGGGTCCGTGGCGGCCGATATCGACGACCTACTGGCCGCGGTCGTGGGATTCAACTCGCCGCTGGTGCTGGTCAGCCCCGAGGTCGGGCTGACGGTGGTGGCCGCTAGCGAGTCGGCCCGTCGGTTCACCGACGAGCTGGGCGCACTCAATCAGCGGCTAGCCCTGCTCTGTGACCGGGTAGTGCTGGTGGTGGCCGGGCATCCGCTCCCGATCAAGTTGCCCAGGAACTGATGATGTTCTCGCCGGTTGCGCCCCCCGATACAGCCGCTGCCGCAGCAGCCCGTGCACGCCAGGACACGCTCACCAAACCGCGGGGTGCGCTGGGTCGCCTGGAAGACCTGTCGGTCTGGATCTCGTCGTGTCAAGGACATTGCCCACCAAAGCAATTCGAACGCGCCCGGGTTGTGGTCTTCGCCGGCGACCACGGAGTCGCGCGTGCGGGAGTATCGGCCTACCCGGCCGAGGTCACCAGGCAAATGGTCGCGAACATCGCCTCCGGCGGTGCGGCGATCAACGTGCTCGCCGACATCGCCGGGGCAACGGTACGCGTCGTCGACCTCGCCGTGGACGCCGAAGCGCTGTCCCCGCAGATCGGCGCCCACAAGATACGGCGCAGCAGCGGCGACATCACCGTCCAGGATGCGCTCACCGAGCAACAGACCCGCGACGCCATCGACGCCGGCCGCCAGATCGCCGACCAGGAGGTCGATGCCGGCGCCGATCTTCTGATCGCCGGTGATATGGGCATCGGAAACACCACCGCGGCAACGGTTCTGGTTGCCGCGCTGACGCGTGTGGAGCCGGTGGCCGCGGTCGGATACGGAACCGGGATAGACGACGCCGGGTGGGCCCGCAAAACCGCGGCGGTGCGCGACGCATTGTTTCGCGCCGAGCGCGTGTTGCCCGATCCGGTCGCGACGCTGCGGTGTTGCGGCGGGGCCGATTTGGCGGGGCTGGCCGGCTTCTGCGCACAAGCAGCGGTGCGGCGCACGCCGTTGCTGCTGGACGGTTTGGCGGTGACGGCCTCGGCTTTGGTCGCCGAGCAACTGGCGCCGGGCGCCCGACTGTGGTGGCAGGCTGGTCATCTGTCGACCGAACCCGCGCATGCGCTCGCGCTGGCTCAGCTCGGGCTGGACCCGATCGTCGACCTGCGCATGCGGCTCGGCGAGGGCACCGGCGCGGCGGTGGCGTTACCGGTGCTGCGGGCCGCGGTGGCCGCGCTGACTTCAATGGCGACTTTCACCAGCGCGAAGGTGTCCGGCCACCCGACATCCTCATCGTGATCCGTTCGTTGGCAACGGCTTTCGCATTCGAGACCATTGTCCCGGTGCCGGGCGGATCGGAGCGGCCGCTGGGCGGTGGCGCGATGACCGCGTTGCCGGTGGTCGGCGCGGCGCTCGGCGGGTTGGCCGCGGCGGTGACGTGGTCAAGCGCGCTGGCGTTCGGCGCCGGTAGCCCGCTGAGCGGTCTGCTCGCGGTGGCAGCGCTGCTCGCGGCAACCCGCGGCCTACACATCGACGGGGTGGCCGACACCGCCGACGGGCTGGGCTGCTACGGGCCGGCCGAACGCGCGCTGCAGGTGATGCGCGACGGGTCGACCGGACCGTTCGGGGTCGCGACCATCGTGTTGGTCATCGTCTTTCAGGGGCTGGCCTTTTCGTCGTTGTGCGCGGCCGGGATCGTGATCGCCGTTGCCGCCGGCCGGGTAGGCGCGGTGCTGGCCTGTCGCCGTTCGGTGCCGGCGGCGCCGGGCAGCACGTTGGGCGCTCGGGTTGCGGGCACCCAGTCGGCACCGGTGGTCGCGGCCTGGGTTGTCGTGCTGCTCGCGGCGGCACTGGTCGCTGGCCGGCACCCGTGGCAGGGCCCGGCGGCGGTGGCGATGGCGTTGGCGTGCGGCGCGGCGATGGTGAGGCATTGTGTGCGTCGTTTCGACGGTGTCAGCGGTGACGTGCTTGGCGCTGCAATCGAATTGACCACGACGGTGACCGCGGTGCTGTTGGTGGCGTTCGCGCGGTTCTGACCGCCAAGTCATATCACCGCGATGTGCCGGCCGGGGTCTAACCGTCAGCCCAGTCGTGACATCCAACCGTGGGTGTCGGCGAAAGTCCCCCGCTGGATTCCGGTCAAGGTGTCCCGCAGCGCCATCGTCACCTCGCCCGATTCGCCGCCACCGATGGTGAATCCGCTCATCCCGTACTTCACGTGTGAAATCGGCGTGATCACCGCAGCGGTGCCGCAGGCGAATACCTCGGTGATCTCACCGGCAGCGGCCTTCTTCTGCCACTCGTCGATGTCGATCTTGCGTTCCTCGACGGCAAAGCCGGCGTCGGTTGCCAACTGCAGCAGTGAATCTCGGGTGATACCCGGTAGAAGCGAGCCGGACAGCTCCGGGGTGACCAAGCGCGCCGACCCGCCGCTGCCGAACACGAAGAACAGGTTCATCCCGCCCATCTCTTCGATGTAGCGGCGCTCGACGGCGTCCAACCAGACCACCTGTTCGCACCCGTTCTCGGCCGCTTCGGCCTGCGCCACCAGCGACGCGGCGTAGTTGCCGCCGAACTTGGCCGCACCGGTGCCGCCCGGGCTGGCCCGCACGTATTCCGTTGAAACCCAGACTGTTACCGGTTTGATGCCGTTCTTGAAGTAAGCCCCCGCCGGCGAGGCGATCACCAGGTAGCGATACTGCTTTGCCGGGCGGACTCCCAATCCAGGCTCGGTCGCGAAGATGAACGGGCGCAGGTACAGCGACTCCTCGCCACCGGCCGGCGGAACCCAGGCGCTGTCCACGGCGATGAGTTGGCGGAGCGACTCGAGGAACAGCTCAGCGGGAAGTTCGGGAATCGCGATTCGCCGCGCCGAGGACTGCATCCGCGCGGCGTTGGCGTCGGCACGAAACGACACAATCGACCCGTCCGCCCACCGATACGCCTTGAGCCCTTCGAAGATTTCCTGCGCGTAGTGCAGCACGATCGCCGAAGGATCCAATTCGATCGGACCGTATGCGCAGACCTGCGCATTGTGCCAACCGTGTTCGTCGGTGTAGTCGATCGACACCATGTGGTCGGTGTGGTATGCGCCGAAGCCGGGATCGGAGAGGATCGCTGCGCGCGCGTCGTCGCTGGCCGGGTTTTCGGCGGGTGACACCGTGAACTCGAGGACGTCGCTGGTCATCAGGCGATTGTATAGCCGGGCGCTAGCGGGTTTTTGGATCGACGAACGGTGGGCGCACCACCTCGCATTCGACGCCGCGGCCGCGGACGTCAACAGTGACATGGTGACCGTCCTCGATGCCCGCGTCGACGTCGATCAGCGCCAGCGCGATACCGACTTTCAGCGTCGGGGAAAACGTGCCCGACGTGGTCACCCCGACCGCGGTGTCGCCGTCGAGCACGCTCAACTCCGGCCGGAGCACGCCGCGGCCCACCGCCCGCAGACCCCGCAGAAGCCGCCGCGGTCCCGCCTCTTTTTCGGCCAGCAGCGCATCGCGGCCGAAGAACGCGTTCTTCTTCCAGCCGATCGCCCAGCCGCACCGGGCCTGCAGCGGCGAGATGTCTGCGGAGAGTTCATGACCATGCAACGGATAACCCATCTCGGTGCGCAGCGTGTCACGTGCCCCAAGTCCGGCCAACTGTCCGTCCGCAGCCGTGACCGCGGCCAGCAGCGCGTCGAACACCACCCCGGCGGTGTCCCACGGCGGCAACAGCTCATAGCCGTGCTCCCCGGTGTATCCAGTGCGGCACACCCGCACCGGCACGCCCTGCAGGGTTGCGTCGGTATAGCCCATGTAGTCCATGTCGGTGGGTAACCCCAATTCGGTGAGCACATCCGTCGACCGTGGACCCTGCACGGCAAGCACCGCATAGGAATGATGCTCGTCGCTGATGCTCAGCCCCGCGGGCGCGGCTTTCTGCAGGGCAGCGACCACGGCGGCGGTGTTGGCGGCGTTGGGCACCAGGAAGATCTCGTCGGGGCCCACGTAGTAGGCGATCAGATCGTCGACAACCCCACCGGATTCGGTGCAGCACAACGTGTATTGAGCCTTGCCCGGGTGGATGCGATCGAGGTCGTTGGTGAAGGTGGAGTTGACGAACTGCGCGGCGCCGGGCCCACGGACCAATGCCTTGCCCAGGTGGCTGACGTCGAACAGACCGACGGCATTGCGGGTCGCGGTGTGCTCGGCCACGGTGCCGGCATACGACACCGGCATCAGCCAGCCACCGAACTCGGCGAAACTCGCGCCCAGCTCGCGATGGCGGTCCTCCAGCGGTCCGTGCAACAAGTCGCTCACGACATTTCACCCTAATGTCAGAGGCGACTGGCACACTTGGCCAGGTGGTCGATGCTCTGGACTTCGACGCCATGGCGGCTGCTGGGATCGGCGATCCACGCGCGCGGGCCGGTCTCATCGAATATCTGCTGGGCCTCGGCTTCACCGCGGACGACATGATCCAGGCGGAGCGGCGCGGCCGGCTGTTCGGATTGGCCGGCGATGCCCTGTTGCGGTCCGGTCCCCAGACCTTCACCCTGCGCACCGCCGCGGATTCGATCGGTGTGGCGCTGCAGGACGTCGAACACGGCTGGGCCATGCTCGGCTTGACCGTTGCCGACGTGGATACGCCCGCGTTGAGTCAAGCCGATGTCGACGGCCTGGCGACCTGGGCCGCGATGAGGGCGCAGATGGGCCAGGACGCCGCGGATGGCTTTCTGCGCGTCTTGGGAGCGACGGTCGCCCGGCTGGCCGAGGCCGTCTCGTCGATGATCCGCACCAGCACACCCGAGATGTGGCTCGGTTACACCGGGGACGAGCTCGCCACCGCGCAGGCCTATCGGGACGTCGCGGAGTACGTCCCCAGGGTCGGCGCGATGATCGACGCCGTCCACCGCCACCATCTGGTGGGCACCCGGACGTTCATCGAGGGCATGGCACGGGGTCCGTCGTCGAGTCTGGTGTGCGGCGTCGGGTTTGCGGATCTGTCCGGCTTCACGGCGCTGACTCAAACGCTGACGCCCGCGGAGTTGTCGGCGATGCTCAACGAGTTCGGCGCAACCGTCAGCGACGTGGTGCATGCCGACGGCGGGCGGGTGGTGAAGTTCCTCGGCGACGCGGTGATGTGGGTGTGCTCTGACCCGGAGCGGCTGGTCACGGCGGCGCTCGACCTCGTCGACCATCCGCGTGCCCGCGAGGAGGGACTTCAGGTCCGCGCCGGCCTCGGCTACGGCGAGATCCTCGCCATCAGCGGTGATTACTTCGGCAACGCGGTCAACCTGGCCGCCCGGCTCGTCGCCGCGGCGGCGCCAGGGCAGATCCTCGCCGCGGCCGACGTCTACGAGCGACTGCCGCACTGGCCCGCCGTCGTTCAGGAACCGTTGCAGCTCAAGGGTTTCGACGCTCCGGTGATCGCCTACGAGCTCGGTCGCGGCGGCGGCTGACTCGGTTCACTGGCGTCGAGTTCAGCAGGCTCGATGCACTGCGGCCGGGCAAAGACACGAGTAATGCGCAACCCGACTCGGCGATCGTTAGGGTTGTTGTCTGTGAGCACACATCCCGGTTACCTGGCCCCGACCGTCTCTGTCGCGTCTTCGCTGCCCCGCCGGGGCACCGGATCGGCGGTATTGATCGTTCCGGTGGTTTCGTCGGGCCCCGAGGACACCCGCGACGAGCCGGAAGCGGTGGTCGCCGCTGCCGAGCCCTTTTTGCCTGCGGATGCCGTCGCTGAAATCGAGCAAGGCTTGCGCGCATTGGGCGCCACCGGCGCCAGCGAGCAGGTGCACCGACTGGTGGTGACGTCGCTGCCGGTGGCCAGCGTGCTGACGGTCGGCTTGGGCAAGCCGCGCGACGAGTGGCCGGCCGACGCGATCCGTCGCGCAGCCGGCTCGGCGGCGCGCGCATTAGGTGGCGCCGAGGCCGCTATCACTTCGCTGTCTGCGGTGCCGGGAGCCGGTGCGCTGGAGGCTGCCGTCGAGGGGCTGATCCTGGGCAGCTACCGATTCACCGCGTTCCGCACCGACAAGACGGCGCCGAAAGACCCGGGTCTACGCACCATCACGATCTTGTCGAAGGACAAGGCCGCCAAGGCGCGGGCCGCTCACGCAGCAGCCGTCGCGACGGCTGTCGCCACCGCCCGTGACTTCGTTAACACCCCACCCAGCCATCTGTTCCCGGCCGAATTCGCCCAGCGAGCGAAGGCTTTGGGCGAATCGGTTGGACTCGAGGTCGACGTGCTCGACGATAAGGCGCTGCAAAAAAACGGGTATGGCGGCGTCATCGGAGTCGGCAAAGGTTCGTCGCGGCTGCCGCGGCTGGTCCGACTGACCCATCGCGGGTCGCGGCTGGCCAAGAAGCCCAAGAATGCGAAGAAAGTCGCCCTGGTCGGCAAGGGCATCACCTTCGACACCGGCGGCATCTCGATCAAGCCGGCCGCGTCGATGCACTACATGACCTCCGACATGGGCGGGGCTGCCGCGGTCATTGCGACCGTGACGCTGGCAGCTCAGCTGGAGCTGCCGATCGATGTGACCGCGACCGTGCCAATGGCCGAGAACATGCCGTCGGCGACCGCCCAGCGCCCCGGCGACGTGCTGACCCAATACGGCGGGACGACCGTCGAGGTGCTCAACACCGACGCCGAGGGACGACTGATCCTGGCCGACGCCATCGTGCGGGCGTGCGAGGACAACCCTGATTACCTGATCGAGACGTCGACCCTCACCGGCGCGCAGACGGTGGCGCTGGGCTCGCGCACGCCGGGTGTGATGGGTAGCGACGAGTTCCGCGACCGGGTGGCGGCCATCTCGCAGCGAGTCGGCGAGAACGGCTGGCCGATGCCACTGCCCGACGAGCTGAAGGACGATCTGAAGTCGACGGTGGCCGACCTGGCCAATGTCAGCGGACAACGGTTCGCCGGGATGTTGGTGGCCGGAGTGTTTTTGCGCGAGTTCGTCGCCGACGGGGTCGACTGGGCGCACATCGACGTAGCCGCGCCGGCCTACAACACCGGCGGCCCGTGGGGCTACACCCCGAAAGGGGGCACTGGTGTGCCGACTCGCACCATGTTCGCGGTGCTGGAAGACATCGCAGCGAACGGCTAGCCGTGTACGACTGGCCGGCTAAACCATCTGACCTTTTGCCGCCAGGAGTGCGCAGAGGTCACGGCAAAACCGGCGCCGCATACGCAGCAGAAGAACCAGACCAGCCCCGCACTCTGGGGACTTTGGAATTGAGGGATCAGCGCAGTGATGATCCGCACCAGGCAGGCGGAGATGCCGCTGGCCGAGGCGAACAGATAGAGATTGGCGATGTTTCTCGAGCGCGGGTCTTGCCGCAGCACCAGCAGTGCGCGCGAGCCGAACACCAGCAGGTAACTCAGGGTTCCGCAGAGCAGAATCCAGTAGACGGTCAACCAGAAGTCGGTGGGCAGTGCGAAGAAATCCCGCGCATAGGTCCTGCTGCCATGGCTGAGGGTGAACGTTGCCAGCAGCAGCGGAATGCACAGCGTGGCCGGCCGCTCCACGTACTGCTTGAACGACTCCTGCAACACGTGGTCGTCGGCGAGCCGGCCGACCGCGTTGTACACAATGGCCGAGGCGGCAACGATGTAGCAGTCGTGCCCGATGTAGTTCTGCAGGTTCCATTCGCCGGTGATGTCGTGCAGGGCTACGCCGAGGGTGTCGGCGGCCAGCGGCGACATCAGGGCGACCGTGAGCCCCTGCAGAGCGATGTTGAGCGTCGCGGCGACTTCCCATCGGCAACGCCAGGTGAATCGCCTGATCCAGAGGCTCCACGAGATCGATGCGAGAGTGATGAGGATGAGAACAGTGAGAGCCACGGCAATTCCCGGAGGAGTGAAGGATTACAGCGGAGGTGCGTCTTGCCGCGGTCGCCACTCCGCGATCTTCGTCGGCGGCGGAGCGGTCTTCACCAGACCGCTGACCGCGGTGTGCATCGGGGCGCCGCCACGAATCTCTTCGGCGAGGGCAGTGACCTCTTCGGGGTCGATGAACCGGTAGCGCGTCAACAGCTCGGCGCGGTTGATGTTGAGGTTGGCGGCCGCGACGCGCAGGTTGTCCGCGGTGATCAGGGTCCCCTTGTCCAACTGGTCGTAGTAAGTGGACCGCGGGAGTTCCATCGCCGTCCAGATCTCTTCCCTACTCAGGGAGCGACCTGCCAGATAGGAGAGCACGGTGGCTAGTTCCTTGCCGCTGTCATCGGGATACACGAGGAACAAGATATCCAGTTTTTCGGCTTTCCAAAATCCACATCGCGTTAAATGCCTATTGCGGGCAATTTTTGGTATCCCACGCCTCCGTCGATCTGGATTTCAAGTCCAACAAATCGGACATTGCTTCTGCATTCGCCGATGTGGCGGGCGGAGTGATCGCGGCCCTCAGAGACGAAAATCACACATGGCGGGTCCGATTTCGACTCCGCCGACGGCGCCAGAAGTCGGGCACCGCGGGTTCGCCCTGGTTGTGTGCCAGCAGCGCCGCAGTGACAGGATGGTTCGGTAATCGTGGGTGCAGCTTCGGTACACCGCGCTGTGGTAAGCCAGAGATCGGTCCGCGCCCACAGACCGATCGATCGAGGAGTCGACAGAGATGGCGTTCTCAGTTCAGATGCCGGCACTCGGTGAGAGCGTGACTGAGGGGACCGTCACTCGCTGGCTCAAGCAAGAAGGCGACACCGTCGAGCGCGATGAGCCGTTGCTGGAAGTGTCCACCGACAAGGTGGACACCGAGATCCCCTCACCCGCGGCGGGCGTGCTGACCAAGATCGTCGCCCACGAAGACGACACCGTCGAGATCGGCGGTGAGCTGGCCGTCATCGGCGACGCCGCGGAAGGCGCCGACGGCGGCTCCGACGAACCGGCCGAACAGCCTGCCGCGCAGGCAGCACCCGAACCTCAACCGGAGCCGGAAGCCGCACCCGCGCCCGAACCCCAACCACCAGCCGAGCCGCAGGCGCCCGCCGTGTCGGCAGCCGCTGCACAAGACACGAGCGGCGACTCCCAGCCCGTGGTGATGCCCGAACTCGGCGAGTCCGTCACCGAGGGCACCGTGACCCGTTGGCTCAAGAATGTCGGCGACACGGTGGCAGTGGATGAGCCTTTGGTCGAGGTTTCCACCGACAAAGTGGACACCGAGATTCCGTCGCCGGTGGCGGGCACGCTGATCAGCATCACCGCCGAGGAGGACGTCACCGTCGCGGTCGGCGGCGAGCTGGCGCGAATCGGTAGCGGTGCCGCCGCGCCAAAACCCGCGCCCGAACCGAAACCCGAACCAGCGCCCGAACCGCAGCCTGAGCCCGCGGCGGAACCCGAACCGGCGGCGGCGCCCCGGCCCACGCCCGAGCCTGCAGCACAGCCGGCCGCCGCGTCCGCACCGATCGCCGGTGCGTCGAGCGCTCCGTACGTCACTCCGCTGGTCCGAAAGATCGCCGCCGAGAACAACATTGACCTCAGCGAGCTCAACGGAACCGGGGTGGGTGGGCGCATCCGCAAACAGGATGTGCTGTCAGCCGCTCAGCAGAAGAAAGAAGCAAAGCAGGCGTCGGCCCCCGCGCCGGCCGCCGCGCCGGCGCCGACGGTTCCCTCCGGTCCCAAGCGCAGCGCGCCCACGCCGACTCCCGCGCTGGCCCATCTGCGCGGAACCACGCAAAAGGCCAGCCGGATCCGCCAGATCACGGCCAAAAAGACTCGGGAATCGCTGCAGGCCACCGCGCAGCTCACGCAGACCCACGAGGTCGACATGACCCGGATCGTTGCCCTGCGGGAAAAGGCCAAAGCCGCGTTCGCCGAACGCGAAGGCGTGAACCTGACCTTCCTGCCGTTCATCGCGCGCGCCGCGATCGATGCGCTCAAGATCCACCCGAACATCAACGCCAGCTACAACGAAGACACCAAGGAAATCACCTACTACGACGCCGAGCACCTCGGCTTCGCCGTCGACACCGACCAGGGCCTGCTCTCCCCCGTCGTCCATAACACCGGAGACCTGTCGCTGGCCGGGTTGGCGCGCGCCATCGCCGACATCGCTGCCCGAGCCCGGTCCGGTGACCTCAAGCCCGACGAACTGTCCGGCGGCACTTTCACCATCACCAACATCGGCAGCCAGGGTGCCTTGTTCGACACCCCTATCCTGGTTCCTCCGCAAGCCGCCATGCTGGGCACCGGGGCAATCGTCAAGCGGCCGCGGGTGGTCGTCGATGACACCGGCAATGAATCCATCGGAGTGCGGTCGATCTGTTATCTCCCGCTGACCTACGACCACCGGCTCATCGACGGCGCGGACGCCGGACGGTTTCTGACCACCATCAAGCATCGGCTCGAAGAAGGCGCTTTCGAGGCCGATCTCGGCCTTTAGGGGGGCTTGAATCGTGGGCGTTACCGTGGCGATCGCAGGCTCGTCCGGCTTGATCGGCGCGGCTTTGGTCACGGCGCTGCGCACTGCAGACCACCAGGTGCTGCGCATCGTGCGCCGGGCGCCGGCGAATGCCAGTGAGCTGCACTGGGATCCCGACAGCGGCGAACTCGACGCCAGCGCACTGAACGGAATCGATGCCGTGGTGAACCTGTGCGGCATCGACATCGGTCGGCGACGCTGGTCGGGGGCGTTCAAGCAGAACCTGCGCGACAGCCGCATCACACCGACGGAGGTGTTGTCTGCGGCGGTCGCCGATGCAGGCGTCGGTGCGCTGATCAATGCCAGCGCAGTCGGCTATTACGGCGACACCAAGGACCGCGCGGTTGACGAAACCGCTTCGGCGGGAAAGGGTTTCCTGGCCCAACTATGCAAGGACTGGGAAGCCGCCACCGCACCTGCCCGGAACGCCGGCACGCGGGTCGTGCTGGCCCGCACCGGCGTCGTGCTGACCTCATCGGG
The DNA here is from genome assembly GCA_963833935.1 of uncultured Actinomycetota bacterium. Taxonomy (GTDB): domain Bacteria; phylum Actinomycetota; class Actinomycetes; order Mycobacteriales; family Mycobacteriaceae; genus Mycobacterium. The sequence continues at coordinate 11,295 of CAWIAC010000016.1, forward strand.
CGGTGCGCTGCGCCGGCTGCGGCCGTTGTTCTCGGCGGGCCTCGGAGCGCGTCTGGGCAGCGGCCGCCAGTACCTGTCCTGGGTCAGCCTGGAGGATCAGGTGCGAGCGTTGCAGTTCGCGATCTTCGACAGGCGGCTCTCCGGGCCGGTCAACATCACCGGCCCGGCGCCGGTCACCAACGCCGAGTTCACCGCGGCGCTCGGCCGGGCGGTGAACCGGCCCACCCCGCTGATGATGCCGTCGTTCGCGGTGCGCGCCGTGCTCGGCGAGTTCGCCGACGAGACCCTGTTGAGCGGGCAACGCGCTATTCCAGCCGCCCTGGAGCGGGCCGGGTTCGGTTTCCACCACAACACCGTCGGTGAGGCACTGCGCTACGCCACCGCGACGCGCGCTGCCGCATAGGCACTGCCTGGCGGCCGCCGGGTGGGGGTTGTAGCGTCGGCCCCGTGAGTTCGATCCGCTCGAGCACTACACGTGTCGATGTTCGTCAGATGGACACCGTGGATTACCGGGTCGCTCGGCAGTTGCAGCAGGAACTGGCCGACGCCCGGGCGTCCGGCGGCACCGACACCCTGCTGCTGCTCGAACACTCGTCCGTCTACACCGCCGGGCGACGCACGCTGGCGCACGAGCGACCGACCGACGGCACGCCGGTCATCGACACCGACCGCGGCGGCAAGATCACCTGGCATGGCCCAGGGCAGCTTGTCGGCTATCCGATCATCGGGCTGGCAGAGCCGCTCGACGTGGTGAACTACGTTCGGCGCATTGAGGAATCGCTGATCAAGGTGTGCACCGACGTGGGTCTGCGGGTCGGTCGCGTCGACGGCCGCTCCGGGGTGTGGGTGCCCGCAGGCGCTGGGCGGCCGGCACGAAAAGTCGCCGCCATCGGGGTCCGGGTGTCGCGGGCAACAACTCTGCACGGGTTTGCGCTCAACTGCGACTGCGACCTCGACGCGTTCGACACGATCGTGCCGTGCGGCATCAGCGACGCCGGCGTGACGTCGATGTCGGCCGAACTGGGCCGCCGGGTCGCGGTCGACGATGTCCGGTCGGCGGTCGCCGATGCGGTGTGCGACGCGTTGGACGGCCGGCTGGCGGTTCACTTGGCACCTTGCCGGGCTCCTTTGCCCGCCGTTCCGGCGCGAGTCGCCGCCGGGCGCAGTACACCGCCGCCCGCGTAGCATCGACACCGTGACCGTTGCCCCCGAAGGTCGGAAGCTTCTGCGTCTGGAGGCACGTAACGCGCAGACGCCGATCGAGCGAAAGCCGCCGTGGATCAGGACCCGGCTGCGCATGGGGCCGGAGTACACCGAGCTCAAAAAGCTGGTTCGGCGCGAGGGTCTGCACACCGTGTGCGAGGAGGCCGGCTGCCCCAACATCTACGAATGCTGGGAAGACCGCGAGGCCACCTTTCTCATCGGCGGTGAGGTGTGCACCCGTCGCTGCGACTTCTGTCAGATCGACACGGGCAAGCCCGCATCGTTGGACCGCGACGAACCACGACGGGTGGCCGAGAGCGTGCAGGCGATGAGCCTGCGGTACTCCACGGTCACCGGGGTGGCCCGCGATGACCTGCCCGACGGTGGCGCATGGCTTTACGCCGAGACCGTGCGCGCTATCAAGAAGCTCAACCCGTCAACCGGCGTTGAGCTGTTGGTCCCGGACTTCAACGGTGACCCGGATCAGCTGCGGCAGGTCTTCGAATCCCGCCCGGAGGTGCTGGCCCACAACGTCGAAACCGTGCCACGCATTTTCAAGCGCATCCGGCCGGCCTTCTCTTACGAGCGGAGCCTCGGCGTGCTCACGGCGGCGCGGGATTTCGGCTTGGTCACCAAGAGCAACCTCATCCTTGGCATGGGCGAGACGCCCGATGAGGTGCGCGTTGCGCTGGCCGATCTGCATGGGGCCGGGTGCGACATCGTCACCATCACCCAATACCTGCGCCCGTCGGCGCGGCATCATCCGGTCGAGCGCTGGGTCAGGCCCGAGGAATTCGTCGAGTTCGCCCAGTACGGCGAGCGACTGGGATTCGCCGGGGTGCTGGCGGGTCCGCTGGTGCGCTCGTCGTACCGGGCCGGGCGGCTTTATCAGCAGGCCAGCCGGCGACGCCAGCAGACGCGCACCGTTCACCCCGGCTGAGTCCGGCTTTAAGTATTCTTGGTCATTATGGCCAAATCCCGCGATACCAAGGCGACCAAGGCCGCCAAAACGGAGGCGAGAGCCGCTCGTAAGGTCGCCGCCAAAGAGCGCCGCAGTCAGCTCTGGCAGGCGTTCAACGTTCAGCGCCAGGAGGACAAGCGGCTACTGCCCTACATGATCGGCGCGTTCGTGCTGATCGTGGCCGTGTCGGTGGCGGTCGGGGTGTGGTCCGGCGGATTCACCATGATCACGCTGCCCGCGCTGGGTGTGGTCCTGGGCGCGCTGGTGGCGTTCATCATTTTCGGTCGACGCGCACAGCGGTCGGTGTACCGCAAGGCCGAGGGCCAAACCGGGGCCGCTGCCTGGGCGCTGGACAACCTGCGCGGCAAGTGGCGCGTCACTACCGGAGTGGCGGCCACCGGGCATTTTGACGCCGTGCACCGGGTGCTCGGCCGGCCCGGGGTCATATTGGTCGGCGAAGGGGCGGCAGGCCGGGTCAAACCGCTGCTGGCCCAGGAGAAGAAGCGCACCGCACGACTGGTCGGTGAGGTTCCGATCTACGACATCGTCGTCGGCAACGGCGACGGCGAGGTTCCGTTGGCCAAGCTGGAGCGCCACCTCACCAAGCTGCCGGCCAACATCACCGTCAAACAGATGGATTCGCTGGAATCACGGCTCAGTGCGTTGGGCTCGCGGGCCGGAACCGCGGCAATGCCCAAGGGCCCGCTGCCCGGCACCGCCAAGATGCGCGGTGTGCAGCGAACTGTGCGCCGCCGATAGCCGCTGGGCGAGTCAGCGCCGCACGACGGCAGTGCCGGTCACGCGGTCCTGGATTCCGCGCCCGTCGACGTCGACGAACAACGCCGGTATGACGAACGCGATCAACAACCCGCGCGCCGTCGCACGACCGATCCCGACATGCAGTCTCTGGTCGACCGACGTCACCCGCAGACCCAGCGCGAACTGGCCCGGTGTGAACTCGAACAGCCGGACGGCAACCACTCCGAGCACCAGCCAGATCACCAGTACCGCTGACGACAGCGCCCGCGCGGACAGCAGCCCGAGCGTGATGGCGAGCGCAGCGATTCCGTAGGCGAGCAACCAGTCGACGAGCAGCGCCGCCAACCGGCGACCCATGCCGGCCAGCGAACCCGATCCGTGCCCGGGCAGGCCGAGGGTCTCACCGGGATACCCCTGCGGCTGTTCGGATTCGGTTGGCCCCGGATCAGACGGCGAGGGTCGGTTGCTGCGGGCCATATTCTCCACAATAAGGTGAAATCTGCCCATACTCGGCGTCGTACCGCGCTGACGGCGCGTAACGTCTGGTCGGGCGATCCGTTACGGCCACGTAAAGGAGCGCCTTTAAGTGACCGTATTAATTCGAAGCTCGCAGCAAAGGAGAGCGCTTCGGTGTCCGAAAAAACGGCCTACGACATCATCAAACTCGCGAAGGACGAGCACGTCGAATTCGTCGACGTCCGGTTCTGTGACCTGCCAGGCATTATGCAGCACTTCACCATTCCGATTTCGTTCTTCGACCAGGGTGTATTCGAGGAAGGCTTGGCCTTCGACGGCTCATCGATTCGAGGATTCCAGTCGATTCACGAATCTGACATGTTGCTCCTCCCCGACCCGGACACCGCGCAGATCGATCTGTTCACCCAGGCCAAGACGCTGAACCTGAACTTCTTCGTGCATGATCCGTTCACCCTCGAGCCGTACTCGCGCGACCCGCGCAACGTCGCCCGCAAGGCCGAGAACTACTTGATCAGCACCGGCATCGCCGACACCGCGTACTTTGGCGCCGAGGCCGAGTTCTACATCTTCGACTCGGTGAGCTTCGACTCGCGCACCAACGGCTCGTTCTACGAGGTGGACGCCATTTCGGGTTGGTGGAACACCGGTGAGCCCACCGAGAACGACGGCAGCCCCAACCGCGGCTACAAGGTGCGCCCCAAGGGCGGCTACTTCCCCGTCGCTCCCGTCGACCATTACGTCGACCTGCGTAGCAAGATGCTGCAGAACCTGATCAAGTCGGGCTTCAGCCTGGAGAAGGGCCACCACGAGGTGGGCACCGGCGGTCAGGCCGAGATCAACTACAAGTTCAACACGCTGCTGCACGCGGCCGACGACATGCAGCTGTACAAGTACATCGTCAAGAACACTGCGTGGGCCGAGGGCAAGACCGTGACGTTCATGCCCAAGCCGCTGTTCGGCGACAACGGCTCCGGGATGCACACCCACCAGTCGTTGTGGAAAGACGGCAACCCGCTGATGTACGACGAAACCGGTTACGCCGGCCTGTCGGACACCGCGCGCCACTACATCGGCGGCCTGCTGCACCACGCGCCGTCGCTGCTGGCCTTCACCAACCCCACGACGAACTCCTACAAGCGACTGGTTCCGGGCTTCGAGGCTCCGATCAACCTGGTCTACAGCCAGCGCAACCGCTCGGCGTGTGTGCGTATCCCGATCACCGGCAGCAACCCGAAGGCCAAGCGGCTGGAGTTCCGCTGCCCCGACTCCTCGGGCAACCCGTACTTGGCGTTCTCGGCGATGTTGATGGCCGGCTTGGACGGCATCAAGAACAAGATCGAGCCGCAGACGCCGGTCGACAAGGACCTCTACGAGTTGCCGCCGGAGGAGGCCGCGAACATCCCGCAGGCTCCGACCCAGCTGTCCGCGGTGATCGATCGCTTGGAGGAGGACCACGAATATCTCACCGAGGGAGGCGTTTTCACGCCTGACCTGATCGAGACGTGGATCAGATTCAAGCGCGAGAACGAGATCCTGCCGGTCCAGATCCGGCCGCACCCGTACGAGTTCGCGCTCTACTACGACGTGTGAACACGATTTAAGCCGCTGATCCCCGGCGGGCCGATCCGGACCATGGCCCGTCGGGCAGCGGTACCATCCGCGCATGTCAGTGCCGGTTGGGACGACCATCGCCGGATACACAATCCTGCGTTTACTGGGTTCTGGCGGGATGGCCGAGGTCTACCTCGCTCAGCATCCAAGGTTGCCACGTCGCGATGCGCTGAAAGTGCTTTCGGAGGCGATAACAGCGGACGGCACCTTCCGCGAAAGGTTTCAGCGCGAAGCTGACCTGGCCGCCACGCTGTGGCACCCGAACATTGTCGCGGTCCATGATCGCGGCGAGTTCGACGGTCACCTATGGATCGCGATGGACTACGTCGACGGCACCGACGCCGCGCAGCTGATCAAAGACCGCTACCCGGCCGGGATGCCGGTCCAGGAGGTGTGCGACATCGTCACCGCCGTCGCCGCCGCGCTCGACTACGCGCACAGCCGGGGCCTGCTGCACCGCGATGTTAAGCCCGCGAATATCCTGCTCACCGATGCTGACGATAGCAGGCGGCGAATTTTGTTGGCCGACTTCGGTATTGCGCGACCACTCGCCGACATCAGTGGGCTCACCGTGACCAATTTCACCGTGGGCACGCTCGCCTACGCCGCGCCTGAGCAGTTGATGGGTGCAGACATCGATGGGCGGGCCGACCAATATGCGTTGGCGGCCACCGCGTTTCACCTTCTCACCGGCGTGCCGCCGTATCAGCATTCCAACCCGGTCGCCGTCATCAGCCGGCATCTCACCGCACCGTTGCCAAAGCTGAGCGATCGACGTCCGGAGTGTCGCAACCTCGATGAGGTATTGACTCGGGCGATGGCCAAGGACCCCGCCGACCGATTCGAACAATGCCGCGACTTCGCCGCAGCCCTCACCGCGCAAGCCAGCATGGACGACGCGGCCGTTACCACGGTCGCCCGTCCGCTCATCCGGGCCGAGACGCCGAAACCACAGCGCCGCAGACGATCTCGCGTTCTTCTCGCAGCGTCGATAGCGGCAGCGTCGGTCGCCTCCATCGCCGTCGTCGGCTACCTGCTGCAGCCCGCCAGGAACGCAGTCTCCGCGTACCACGCAGCAAACACCACGTCCGCCCCGGCAGCCAACCCGCCACCCCGGCCCCCCGCAATGCTCGATGGCACGTACCGCTTCGACTACGACTACGAGAAGCAAACGATCAACGGTGCGCCCTATGCCGTACACACCTCCGACACCACCAGTTGGTGGGCCTTTCGCTCGTCGTGCGGATCTACGGGATGCGTCGCCACCGCGACTCAGCTCGACGCCAAAAACCCGCAAGTGGCCCGGACCCCGGCCCAGTCAGCCGATTACCGTTTCGTCGACGGCCGCTGGCAATCCGCGCCCGTACAGCGCCACCTTGACCAGCCGCGTTGCCTCGGACCAGCCGGTCAAGTCGTTGCCGGCGCGAATACCGTCTTGCTGACGTGGTCAATGGGGCCACAGCCCGACGGCACGCTTCGTGGTACGAAGACTGGCACCGCGCTCACCAACGAATGCGGCCTTCAAGGGCAGGTGGCCCTGGCCCCCGTCGTGGCGACGCGCGTCGGCGAGGTGCCGACCGGCGTCACCATCGCCGACCCGGCGACAGCCACCATCACGCCGTCGCCCCCGGCCCCACACGTCGCGGGTCCCGTTCTCGACGGCACCTACCGCCTGGACTTCGATCTGCAGAATCAGACAATCAATGGCACGGTGACCGGTCTCGGCGCCGCCGTGTCTCAGTGGTGGGCCTTTCGTTCCGTGTGCACACCGTCCGGATGTGTCGCCGCGGGGTCTGAGTTGGCCGAATCCAACCAACAGGAGGCCACCGGTACGACAAGTGTCGTCCATTTTGCTGACGGTCATTGGCAGGGCACGACGACGCTGCAGGCGCCTATGGATTGCGAAAAGACCAACAAGCCAGGGCGCGATGACGAGACACGTCTGTGGTCATGGGATCCACAGCCCAACGGCACACTGAACGGACTTCAGATCGGCACCATCCTCAGCAATGGATGTGGCACGCAAGGAACGGTCTACCGGACGCCGTTTGTTGCCACCCGCACGGGCGGTGTGGCGCCGAGCGTCATCGTGGCCGACCCGGCGTTGTTCGTGGCGCCGCCTGCACCGGCGTCGCCGCCGCCTCGTGCGGGTGGGTGAGAGCCTAAACTTCCGGCCATGGCTGGTCTCGGACTGCTGCAGATCGAAGACTGCCTGGATGCGCACGGCGGAGTCGCGCTGCCTGCGGACGCCACGCTGATATCGCTGATCGACCGCAACATCGCGAATGTCGGTGACGCGACGGCATATCGCTACCTGGATTACAGCCACGCGACCCAGGCGGAGGTCAACGAGGTCACCTGGACCCAGTTCGGGGTCAGACTGCAAGCCATCGGTGCGCGCGTGCAGCAAGACGCAGGGCGCGGCGAGCGCGTTGCGGTCCTCGCGCCGCCGGGCATCGACTACGTTGCGGGTTTCTACGCGGCGATCAAGGCAGGGACCATCGCGGTGCCGTTGTTCGCCCCCGAATTGCCGGGGCACGCCCAGCGTCTCGCTACGGCGTTGGACGATTCGCAGCCCACACTCGTCCTTACGACAACGGCAGCGAAAGAGTCGGTCGAGGCCTTCTTGACCAACCTCCCCCACCGCCGCCGGCCGCACGTCATCGTCATCGACCAGGTCCCCGACGCTGCGGGTGAACGCTTCGTCGCAGCCGAACTCGGCATGGACGATGTGTCGCACCTGCAGTACACCTCGGGGGCAACTCGGCCCCCGGTAGGTGTCGAAGTCACCCACCGTGCGGTCGGCACCAATCTGGTGCAGATGATCCTGTCGATCGATCTGCTGGACCGAAACACCCACGGCGTCAGTTGGTTACCGCTCTATCACGACATGGGCCTGTCGATGATCGGTTTCCCCGCGGTGTACGGCGGACATTCCACGCTGATGTCACCGACAGCGTTCATCCGACGACCGCAGCGCTGGATCCACGCCTTGTCGGCTGTCTCGCGAGAAGGCCGCGCCGTCACCGCCGCACCGAACTTCGCCTACGAGTGGACCGCTCAGCGTGGCCTGCCCGCACCGGGTGACGACATCGACCTGCGCAACGTTGTGATGATCATCGGCTCAGAACCGGTCAGCATCGACGCGATCAGAACCTTCACCAAGGCGTTCGCGCCCTACGGGTTAGCCCGCACAGCATTCAAACCGTCGTACGGAATAGCCGAGGCGACACTGCTCGTCGCGACCACCAAACCGGGCGTCGAGGCGGGCGTCGTGTATTTCGACCGTGAACAACTGGGCGCCGGGCATGCCATACCCGTCCCGGCAGATTCTCCGAACGCCGTTGCGCAGGTGTCGTGCGGTCAGGTGGCTCGCAGTGAGTGGGCCGTGATCGTCAACCCGAATACCGCGGACGAACTGCCCGACGGGGAGGTCGGCGAGATCTGGTTGCAGGGCAACAACATTGGCCGAGGCTATTGGGGGCTGCCCGACGAGACCCGCGCGACGTTCGGCGCCGAACTGGCATCGCGGCTTAAAGACCGGAGCCATGCTGAAGGCTCGACCGTCGAGGGCACCTGGTTGCGGACCGGCGACCTCGGTGTCTATGTCGACGGCGAGCTTTATATCACCGGCCGAATCGCCGATCTGGTGACCATTGATGACCGGAGCCACTATCCACACGACATCGAGGCCACCGTCGCGGAAGCCTCGCCCGTGGTGCGTCGTGGCTACGTGACTGCCTTCGCCGTGCCGGCTATCGAGGGCGGCCAACAGCTGGTGATCATCGCCGAACGTGCCGCAGGCACCAGCCGTGCCGATCCCCAGCCGGCGATGGAAGCGATCACGCAGGCCGTGTTGCACCGACACCGCGTCAGCGTTGGCGATGTGCGTTTGCTGCCGGCCGGCGCCATCCCGCGGACCACCAGCGGCAAGCTGGCCCGCCAAGCCTGCCGCGCCCAATACCTCAACGGCACGCTGGGCGCGCACTAGGCGGCAGGCGATAGATAGATCGGAATGCGAATTATTCTGATACCGTCTGGTTGGTG
>CAWIAC010000017.1:0-10511 GCA_963833935.1 uncultured Actinomycetota bacterium
GACTGCGCGGCCTGGTGCCGTGGTGGATCATCGCCATTCTGCTGGCGCGCGATGTGCTGCTGGCCGCCGAGATGCCACTACTGCGCACCCGCGGCATCACCGCTTTGCCGGTGGTTTACGTCGGTAAGGCTGCGACGTTCTCGCTGATGTCGGCCTTTCCGTTGATCCTGCTGGGTCAGTGGGATGCGCTGTGGAGTCGTGTCGTGCTGGCCTGCGGCTGGGCGTTTTTGATCTGGGGCCTGTACATGTACCTGTGGTCGTTCGTGGTGTACGCGGTGCAGGTGGCCCTGGTGCTGCGCCGCATGCCGCCGGTGAAGGCCCGCGAAAACCGTTCGCCGACAAGGGCGGACGCCGATGGCTGAACAGGCGCTCGGCGGCTACGACCCCACTGCGGGTCTGAGCGCGCACGTCGCGGAGCGGCCGCAGCTGCTCCCGGTGCCGTCGCTGCTGCGGGCCTTGCTCTCCGAGCACTTGGATCCCGGTTACGCGGCCGCGGCCGCCAAGCGAGATCGCTCGGGCGAGCCGCGGACCGCTCGAACCCGTGTCCAAGGCTGGATCTGGCAGGCGCTGGCCGCGTTGCTAGTGGCCATGGTGTTCGCCGCGGCTGTCGCCCAGGCTCGGCTAGTCGCACCGGGAGTCAGTGCGGCCCAACGGGTGCTGGCAGCGAGCGTGCGTTCGGAGGAGGCGGCGACGAGTGAGCTGACCGCGCGGCGCAACGCGTTGGCGGCGCAACGCGACGACGTTCAGCGAGCAGCGCTGGCCGACGACGCCGCCGGCCGGCGGCTGCTGGCCAACCTCGACCGGCTCGGCCTGGCCGCCGCGAGCACCCCGGTCGCCGGTCCGGGCCTGAGTGTGACGGTCACCGACCCGGGCGTGGGGCCGAACCTGTCCGATGTGTCCAAACAGCGGGTCCCCGGCAGTCAACAGATCATCCTCGACCGCGACCTGCAACTCGTGGTGAATTCGTTGTGGGCCAGCGGCGCCGAGGCGATCTCCGTCGGCGGAGTCCGAATCGGACCGAACGTGACCATCAGGCAGGCGGGAGGTGCGATTCTGGTCGACAATAACCCCATCAGCAGCCCGTATGCAGTGCTCGCGATCGGGCCGCCGCATGCCATGCAGGATGTGTTCGGCAACAGTCCAGGCCTGCGCCGGCTACGGCTGCTGGAGACCTCCTACGGGGTCGGCGTCAACGTCAGCGCCCGGGACGGCCTCACGCTGGCCGCCGGCGCGGTCCGAGATGTCAAGTTCGCCAAGCAGATTGGTTCGTAGTGCGGATAACCCTAGTGCGAAACGCGCGAACTACAGGAGCAGAGCGTCGATGATCGGTATCGCAGCGCTGGCCATCGGCATCGTGTTGGGTCTGGTTTTCCATCCCAGCGTGCCGGAGGCCGTCCAGCCGTATCTACCGATCGCGGTGGTCGCCGCGCTTGACGCGGTGTTCGGCGGATTGCGGGCCTACCTCGAACGGATTTTCGACCCGAAGGTCTTCGTGGTGTCGTTCGTCTTCAACGTGGTGGTCGCCGCGGTGATCGTCTATGTCGGTGACCAATTGGGTGTCGGCACACAGCTGTCGACCGCGATCATCGTCGTGCTCGGTATCCGCATCTTCGGCAACGCCGCCGCACTGCGGCGTCGACTATTCGGGGCTTGACGGGCACGAGAACGACATGAGCGACCCTGATCCCACAGCCGACGAGACCGCCGCGAAGCACAACGAGCACGGTGCCGACGAGGCCGCCCAGCGCGGCCGGCATGAACTCGCGCCGCATCAGGCGCAACCCGCGATCGGCGACCTGCGGCCCCGCGGGTTCCCCGGTCTGCTGCGCCGCGGCCGCACGGTCTTCGGCACGCTGGCCGTCGCGTTGTGCCTGCTGCTGGGTGTCGCCATCGCAACCCAGGTGCACCAGACCACGTCCGGCGACTCGCTGGATACCGCCCGTCCCGCGGACTTGCTGGTGCTGCTGGACTCCCTGCATCAACGCGAAGCCACGCTGAACACCGAAGTCGCCGAACTGCAGAGTTCGTTGAACGCCCTGCGGGCCTCGGGCAGCAGCGACCAGGCAGCCATCCAAAATGCCGAGGCCCGGCTGGCGGCATTGTCGATCCTGATCGGCACCGTCGGGGCCACCGGCCCCGGCGTCACCGTGCGGATCGAAGACCCCGGCCCGGGCGTGGCGCCGCAGGCGATGCTCGACGTGCTCGACGAGTTACGGGCCGCGGGAGCCGAGGCGATCCAAATCAGCGACGCGCACCTGGCGGTGCGCGCGGGCGTCGACACCTGGATCGTCGGCGCCCCTGGTGCGCTGACGATCGACGGCAAAACCCTTATGCCGCCGTATTCGGTTGTCGCCATTGGCGATCCACCGACACTCGCCGCGGCGATGAACATTCCCGGCGGCGCGGTGGACAGCGTCAAGCGTGTGGGCGGCACCATGTCGGTGCAACAGGGCGACAAGGTGGACATCACCGCCTTGCGGCAACCAAAACCGCGCCAATACGCTCAGCCAGTCAAGTAGCCACCGACCAGAACAGGACTACCGTGAGCGAAACCCCACCTGATTTGCACTACACCGCCGACCACGAGTGGGTTCGGCGAACCGGTGACGACATCGTCAGGGTAGGGATCACGGACTTCGCCCAGTCGGCCCTTGGCGACGTGGTGTTTGTCCGGCTGCCCGATGTGGGTACTGACCTGACGGCGGGTGAGTCCTTCGGCGAGGTGGAGTCGACCAAATCAGTGTCGGATTTGTATGCACCCGTTTCGGCGAAAGTCGTTGCCGTCAACGATGATCTGGACGCCAGCCCCGAGTTGGTCAACACCGATCCGTACGGTGGCGGCTGGCTGCTTGACCTCCAGGTCGAGGCCGCCGCCCTCGAGAAGGGCTTTTCGGAGCTGCTGGACGCCGAGGCCTACCGCGCCACGCTGGCCGAATGACCCTTGTTATCGTTCCCTGCGCCCGGCGACAATGCATGCCGGACCGAACGGCGATCAGATGTCGCCGCCGATCCGGCGAGGGACGGCACATTGGGCTCCTGTGCGCGGTACGGTCGTCACATCGACGGTCACAGCGGGTGGGAAGCCGGTCGAGCAGACCCAACCAGACGACGCAGCAGCGGCCAGTGAGGAGCAGCGGGTGACGGACAAGGACAACGACCAGACCTCTGATGAAGTCACCGTGGAGACGACATCGGTCTTCCGCGCCGACTTCCTCAATGAACTGGACGCTCCTGCACAGACGGGCAGCGAAACCTCGGTGTCCGGTGTCGAGGGCCTGCCAGTCGGTTCGGCGTTGCTGGTCGTCAAGCGCGGACCGAACGCCGGCTCTCGCTTTCTGCTCGACCAGCCGACCACGTCGGCGGGCCGCCATCCCGACAGCGACATCTTCCTCGATGACGTCACCGTCAGCCGGCGGCACGCTGAATTCCGTCTGGAAGCAGACGAGTTCCACGTCGTCGATGTCGGCAGCCTCAACGGCACTTACGTCAACCGGGAGCCGGTCGATTCGGCAGTGCTGGCAAACGGCGACGAGGTTCAGATCGGCAAATTCCGCTTGGTTTTTCTGACCGGGCCCAAGGTCGGTGACGACAACGGAGGGCCCGGAAGCTAGTGACCGCGCCGGAGACCTCCGCGCTCAGCGGGATGTCGATCGGAGCGGTTCTCGACCTGCTACGGCCGGACTTCCCGGATGTGACGATCTCCAAGATTCGATTCCTGGAGGCCGAGGGTCTTGTCACTCCACAGCGCGCGGCTTCCGGCTATCGCCGATTCACTGCATATGACTGCGCACGCCTGCGCTTCATTCTGACTGCCCAGCGCGACCAGTACCTGCCGTTGAAGGTGATCAAGGCGCAGCTGGACGCCCAGCCAAACGGCGAGCTGCCACTGGCCGGATCACCTTACGGCGTGCCGCGATTGGTGTCGGTCGGCGACGATAGGCCGACGGCCATGGCCGCTGACCGGGCGGCGGTGGCGGCGACCCGCATCCGGCTCAGCCGGGAGGACCTGCTGGAACGCTCCGGGGTGGACGGCGAGCTGTTGACGGCGCTGCTCAAAGCGGGAGTCATCACCACCGGGCCGGGCGGCTTTTTCGACGAGCATGCGGTGGCGATCCTGCAGTGCGCGCGGGCGCTGGCCGAGTACGGCGTCGAACCACGTCACCTGCGGGCGTTCCGCTCGGCCGCCGACCGGCAATCCGACCTGATCGCGCAGATCGCCGGGCCTCTGGTCAAGGCCGGCAAAGCCGGTGCCCGCGATCGCGCCGACGACCTCGCCCGCGAAGTCGCCGCACTGGCGATCACGCTGCACACCTCGTTGATCAAGTCAGCAGTGCGCGACGTTCTGCACCGCTGAAGGACTAGACTTCGGACCACAGCTTGCGTTCGGCGACTTGGTGTTTGCACCGCTCCGTCGGCGCAGGTCTGATTTTGGACACGGCAGCACGTGCGGAGGGCAGACACAGATGGGTGAAGTTCGCGTCGTCGGCATTCGCGTCGAGCAGCCGCAGAACCAGCCGGTGCTGTTGCTGCGCGAGGCCAACGGCGACCGCTACCTGCCGATCTGGATCGGCCAATCCGAAGCTGCGGCGATCGCGCTCGAGCAGCAGGGAGTCGAGCCGCCGCGCCCGCTGACGCATGACCTGATTCGGGATCTTATTGCCGCACTTGGGCATTCGCTCAAAGAGGTGCGGATCGTCGATCTGCAGGAAGGCACCTTCTACGCCGACTTGATCTTCGACCGAAACATCACCGTCTCGGCGCGGCCATCGGATTCGGTGGCCATTGCTTTACGGGTGGGCGTGCCTATCTACGTCGAGGAAGCAGTGCTCGCAGAGGCCGGTTTGCTGATTCCCGACGAGAACGACGAAGAGCCTTCCACCGCTGTCCGTGAGGACGAGGTGGAGAAGTTCAAGGAGTTCCTGGACAGCGTCTCACCCGACGATTTCAAGGCCACCTAGCCCGCTGACGATGCGCGCCGCATCGGCGCGCTGTGGGGGTACCGCCCAGCCGCGAAGCGGCGAGGGGGAGAGGCGGGCGATCCAACACGAGCCCGCACTGGCCCACGGCTCGACGGCACGGACCGGAGGCACGCCGGCGATATCACGGATGCGTCTCATCTGCGAGTTCGACCTCGACACGCCCATTGGATAGCGTGGTGTCACCGCCACGACCGCCATACTTTGATTTCGACTGATTAGTTCTACGAACACCACAGCGGGTCGAAAAGCGTATGCTCACAAACACTCGATTGAGCAACCGCGGAAACCGTCAGCCCGTAACGAGCGCGATCGGCGAGAGGAAGCACCCGTGGGAGACCAGCCACGTCAAGATCAACTGGATCTCGAGTCCGTGACCGCGCTCGACCAGAGTCCAGCAACCGGCCCCGATCCGGCGATCCGCGTCTCCAGCGAACCCGTGCAGGGCGGCTTGTTCCCGGATGACTCAGTGCCCGACGAACTGGTCGGCTACCGCGGCCCGAGCGCGTGCCAGATCGCTGGCATCACCTATCGCCAATTGGACTATTGGGCCCGCACGTCACTGGTCGTGCCGTCGATCCGCAGCGCCGCCGGCTCCGGCAGCCAGCGGCTGTACTCGTTCAAAGACATCCTGGTTCTCAAGATCGTCAAGCGGTTGCTGGACACCGGAATCTCGTTGCACAACATTCGCGTCGCGGTCGATCATCTGCGCCAGCGCGGCGTGCAGGACCTAGCCAACATCACGCTGTTCTCCGACGGCACCACGGTCTACGAGTGCACCTCGGCCGAAGAGGTTGTCGACTTGCTGCAGGGCGGGCAGGGCGTATTCGGTATCGCGGTCTCGGGAGCTATGCGCGAGCTGACCGGCGCCATCGCTGACTTCCCGGGCGAGCGGGCCGACGGCGGCGAGTCGATCGCCGCGCCGGAAGACGAGCTGGCTTCCCGTCGCAAGCACCGCGACCGCAAAATCGGCTGACCCCGGCTTTTCCTCGTGTGTGCCGCTGGCTGTGCCGGCGGCCGTGACTCGGTAGACTCGATGGCGCATCGTTCTCGCGCGGGAGAGTTCCGTGGTCGCCAGCCACGGACGCCGAAGGAGCAATACCTCTCCGTCAACCTCTCAGGCACCCGGACCGCGCCGGACCCCGATGCCTCTGGAAAGCGGTGACCTCGACTCAGGTCACCCGCCCATGGGGAAAGACATGAAGATGTCGAATCTCTCAGGCACCCGGTTCGGGTAGACGACAGAGGGGGAGGACCGTGTTCCTCTGCCGTCGTCAGGAGTTCGCCAATGTCCGACTACACCAACCCGCTTTTCGCCGATCGGCACATCGGCCCGGACAGTGAAGCCGTCGCGGCGATGCTCGAGGTCATCGGGCTCGACTCCTTGGAAGAGTTGGCCAGTCGCGCATTGCCTGCCGGGATCCTCGACGCATTGACCGACTCCGGAACGGCGCCCGGTCTGGATCAACTGCCGCCGGCCGTGTCCGAGGCCGAAGCGCTGGCTGAGCTGCGGACGCTGGCCGACGCCAACACCGTCGCGGTATCGATGATCGGGCAGGGCTACTACGACACGTATACGCCACCGGTGCTGCTGCGCAATATCTTGGAGAACCCGGCCTGGTATACGGCCTACACGCCGTACCAGCCGGAGATAAGCCAGGGCCGGCTGGAGGCGCTGCTGAACTTCCAGACCATGGTCGCCGACCTGACCGGTCTCGAGGTGGCCAACGCATCAATGCTGGACGAAGGCACCGCGGCCGCCGAGGCGATGACGCTGATGCACCGCGCCGTGCGAGGAAAGGCCAACAAACTGGCTGTCGACGTCGACGTGTTCGCTCAGACCGCTGCGGTGCTCACCACCCGCGCCGAACCGCTGGGCATCGAGATCGTCACCGCTGACCTGCGTGATGGCCTCCCGGACGGCGACTTCTTCGGTGTCATCGCTCAGCTGCCCGGTGCCAGCGGCCGGGTCACCGACTGGTCGGCGCTGGTCTCGCAGGCGCACGACCGCGGCGCGCTCGTCGCCGTCGGCGCTGACCTGCTGGCGCTGACTCTGATCACTCCGCCGGGGGAGATCGGCGCCGATGTGGCGTTCGGCAACACTCAACGTTTCGGTGTGCCAATGGGATTCGGCGGCCCGCACGCCGGCTACCTGGTGGTGCATTCTCAACACGCCCGCCAACTGCCCGGCCGGTTGGTCGGGGTTTCCGTCGACGCCGACGGATCGCCCGCCTTCCGGTTGGCGCTGCAGACACGCGAGCAGCACATCCGCAGGGACAAGGCGACCAGCAACATCTGCACCGCGCAGGTGCTTTTGTCGGTGATGGCCGCGATGTACGCGAGCTTCCACGGCGCCGACGGACTGGCCGGTATCGCGCGGCGCGTGCACGGCCACGCCGAGCGCGTCGCCGCCGCACTCGGCGATGCGCTGATACACGACAAGTACTTTGACACCGTCCTGGCCCAAGTGCCCGGCCGTGCCGACGAGGTAATCGCCGCGGCCAAGGCCCGCAACATCAACCTGTGGCGGGTGGACGACGACCACGTGTCGGTGACCTGCGACGAGGTGACAACCGACGCTCATGTGGCGGCGGTGCTGGACGCGTTCGGAGTGACGTCCGCCGAGCATGGCGCCGCGGGCGCTGATATCGGGGTCAACCGGACTTCGGAATTCCTGACCCACCCGGCGTTCGTCCGCTACCGCACCGAGACGTCGATGATGCGCTACCTGCGGGCGCTGGCCGACAAGGATCTTGCGTTGGACCGCAGCATGATTCCGCTCGGCTCGTGCACGATGAAGCTCAACGCCGCGGCCGAAATGGAGTCCATCACCTGGCCGGAGTTCGCGCGCGTGCACCCGTTCGCGCCGGCCGCGGACAGCCAGGGTCTGCGGCGGCTCATCGCCGATCTGGAAACCTGGCTGGTGCAGATGACCGGCTACGACGCGGTGTCGCTACAGCCCAATGCCGGGTCGCAAGGTGAGTACGCCGGCCTGCTGGCCATCCACGCCTACCACGCCAGCCGCGGCGAACCGGAGCGTGACGTGTGCTTGATCCCGTCCAGCGCACACGGCACCAACGCCGCGTCCGCGGCGCTGGCCGGTATGCGAGTCGTGGTGGTGGCCTGCCGGTCCAACGGCGATGTCGACCTCGACGACCTGCGCGCCCAGGTCAGGCAGCATGCCGGCCGGCTGTCGACGCTGATGATCACGTATCCGTCGACGCACGGTGTCTACGAGCAGGACATCGTCGACATCTGCGCGGCAGTCCATGACGCGGGTGGCCAGGTCTACATCGACGGCGCCAACCTCAATGCCTTGGTCGGACTGGCACGGCCGGGTAAGTTCGGCGGCGACGTCAGTCACCTGAATCTGCACAAAACGTTCTGCATTCCGCACGGGGGCGGCGGTCCTGGCGTCGGGCCGGTGGCCGTGCGCTCGCATCTGGCGCCGTTCCTGCCCGGCCACCCGTATGCGCCCGAGTTGCCGGCGGGTCCGCCGGTGTCGTCGGCGCCCTACGGGTCGGCGTCCATTCTGCCGATCAGCTGGGCCTATATCCGGATGATGGGTGCGCCCGGTCTGCGGGCCGCGTCGTTGACGGCGATCGCCTCGGCCAATTACATCGCCCGCCGGCTCGACGAGTATTACCCGGTGCTGTACACCGGTGAGAACGGCATGGTTGCCCACGAGTGCATCCTGGACCTGCGGCCGATCACCAAGTCGACCGGCGTGACCGTCGACGATGTCGCAAAACGCTTGGCGGACTACGGCTTCCACGCACCAACCATGAGCTTTCCGGTCGCCGGGACGCTGATGGTCGAGCCCACCGAGAGCGAGAGCCTGGCCGAGATCGACGCCTTCTGCGACGCCATGACCGCTATCCGCGGCGAGATCGACCGGGTAGGCGCCGGCGAGTGGCCGGTGGAGGACAATCCGCTGCGGGGCGCCCCGCACACCGCCGAATGCCTGCTCGTCGACAAGTGGGAACACCCCTACACCCGCGAAGTAGCCGCCTACCCGCTCGGGAAGGGCTTCCGGCCCAAGGTGTGGCCGCCAGTACGCCGCATCGACGGCGCCTACGGCGACCGCAACCTGGTCTGCTCCTGCCCGCCCGTGGAGGCGTATGCGTGACCCAGCCGACCTACAGCGCTGCCAGGATCTGCTGCGGCACGGAACTGCGGCTTCATCAGCCTCGTTGAAGGGCGGACGGGCTAAGTGACCCAGGGGTAACATTTGGCCTTTAGCACGGTTGTCGGTCAAGCCTCGACGTCCGGGTTCGTTCGCTACCTTGACGTTCGCTGGGTGTTACCTGAATAATATCTGAGTGCTACCCCCATATCTCTGGCTTCTACTCTAGGTTCGTCTAAGGTCTACCTCAGTCGTGGCAAACATACGGCGACCAGCAAAAAGCTCTCTTACGCTCGTCCCGATGGCATGCCGCTCTGCAGCTGTGCCCTGTGGGCCAGCATCAGCGCCTCCAGGAACAGGTAGGAAATAGGTAGTGCACTACTCAAGCGTGATGCCACACCGCAGGCGGAATCTGAGAGTCCTTAGATTACTTGGAGGCGATCAATCCATCATGGCTGAACCATCTCTCACAACGCTGCTGCAACACCGGGCGGACCGGCGGCCCGGCGGTCGGAGGGAGCAACTTGTCGCCATCGTCGAGGTGAAGACGCGGGCCCAGTCCGATGAAGAGCAGAACCAGAAACTCCGCTCGATGGAGCATAGAGTCACCTCGGCGATAGCGGATATTCACCGTTTGCGCGTCGCCGACCTTGTTTTTGTGGCACCTGGTTCGATTCCGATCACGACCAGTGGCAAGGTTCGGCGTTCGGCCTGTACTGAACGTTACCTGCAGAACGAATTCGAGCGTTTGGACGCGCAGATATGACTGCGACTTTTCCGGACGTTGCTGCACCCAAACACTGGCTCCCTGATGTCGCCATGAGGATGAGGTGATCAGATGCGCATGAAGCAGCGTGTGGTCGACCACATCGTCGAGCACCTCGCGGCAGTCGGGGTCGACTACATCTTCGGCGTCGACGGCGCCAACATTGAAGACCTTTACGACGCCGCATTTTTCCAGTCGGACATCACCGCCGTGTTGGCCAAGCACGAGTTCTCAGCCGCTGCGATGGCTGACGGGTACAGTCGCAGCGGCGGCGACTTTGGTGTGGTCGCGGCGACGTCCGGCGGGGGCGCGCTGAATCTTGTTGCCGGCTTCAGGGAATCGTTTACCAGCCGCGTGCCGGTATTGGCGTTGGTGGGCCAGCCGGCGACCACGATGGATGGTCGCGGCAGCTTTCGGGACACCAGCGGTCGCAACGGTTCGCCGAATGCCGAGGCGCTGTTTTCTGAAGGTCTCGGCGTTCTGTCGACGCGTGCAGACCCCCGCCGACATTGCCTCGGCATTGCCAGCCGCCGTGGCGGCGGCGCGAACAAGCGGGCCTGCGGTGTTGTTGCTGCCCAAGGATGTTCAACAGTCGTCAGCATCGAATGTGCAGCCGACGAAATCCCGCCCTTCGCGACATTTC
>CAWIAC010000018.1:0-271246 GCA_963833935.1 uncultured Actinomycetota bacterium
AGGCTCCGCCAGGTTGGAATCGGTTGGTCTGATCAACACTCTGGCGATCGAAGGTGCCAAGTACGAGATCACAGCGAACGGGGTCGCTCCGGTTCCGTGTTCGTCGTGGCGACGCTGGTACGTGCTACTACCGCATGACGCCCGACGACCTCGTGGTAGGGTCTGCGCTAAATCTAACGAGTCATAGAAAAATAAGCTATTGTGCCATTAAGACCTGTTCGGACTGCACTAACCGCGCTTAACCAATATTAAATGTTCTCATGCACTGGCACCCCGAGGGACGAGATGACGACGCTGATGATCGTGTCGCCGTGATCTCGGCGCCGTTTCGCCGGCGGTATACGCACGAGCCGATCGTCGGATGCGGACCAACTGGTGCCCTGTTACCTGCGGTGCCTGTTCGGCATGCGTCGGATCTTGGCAGGTCTTCGAGGGGTTGCCCGGTGGGGGTTGAGGGGTCGCAGGGATGAGGAGCGATATGGAAGTACTCGATGGCGTTGACCAATTCGCGCGTTCGCAAGGCGTGACACTCGGTCCGACGGAGCGGCCGACAGTCGACCAGGACCGGGTGAACTTGTTCGCCGAAGTCATCGGCGACCAGCAGTGGATTAACGTCGACCCCGAACGAGCGCCCTCGGGCACGATCGCGCACGGATTGCTGACGCCTTCGCTGCTGCCGCACTCCATCACCTCCGGCAAGGTCCAAGGGTCGGACAAGCCCGCGGCGGTGCTTTACTCGATCATTCGCTATGTCCCCTGACGCTTCTGCCAACACGAAAGTTGCTACTGCTCAACATCTTTACCGCGCCTTGGCGACCGGCGACCGCGAAGCCCTCGGGACACTGCTGCATCCCGACTTCATCGGTCACGCCACCGAGGGTCTGCCACTGAACATGGGTGGGGAGCACGCAGGACCGGAAGCGATGCAGACAAGGTTGTGGTGGCAGATCGGTCGCCATTACAAGGCCGAGGTCCACGTCGACGAGTATCACGCGCTTGACGACGGTCGGCTCTTCGTCGCCGGGCACTATCGTGGGCAGGCGCGGGCATCGGGAAACAACTTGGACGCCGGCTTCATACATGTGCTCGGTTTTGCTGACGATGGCCGGATTTCCGCCCTGGATCAGTTGACCGACAGCGCCGCGTGGGTCGAGGCACTAGGCATTGCCGCGCCGCTGGAAACTATCGACTACGCGGTGGAAGATGGGCTCGTCACCGTCTGCCTGAACCGGCCCGACGCCCGTAACGCCATCGACCTGCGTATGGCTGAGGAGACCCTCGTTGTCGCCCGTCGGATTGCCGCCGATCCGTCCGTGCGCGCGGTACTGATCTGTGGCGACGGGCCGTCGTTGTCGGTCGGCGGCGACATAGAATACTTCCACGGCGAATCGGCAGGACAATTCGGCGATCTGTTCGTCCGGATGACTGCACCGTTCCACGAGGCGTTTCGGGTGCTCAGCCGGATCGACGCCCCAATCGTGACCGCCGCACACGGTGCCGTCGCCGGTGGTGGGCTCGGGTACGTGTATGCAGCGGACCTGGTACTTGCAGCCGAGGGCACAAAATTTGTGACTGCCTTTGCCGCCCTTGGGCTTTCAGGCGACGGTGGTGGCACCTGGCACCTGCCGCGACTGATCGGGCGGCGTCGCGCCGCGCAGGCCTACCTGCGCAACGCGCCCATCGAGGCGTCAGAGGCCCTGGACTGGGGCCTGATCAACGAGATCGTACCCGCTGACGAACTACGCGAGCGGGCTACGGTTTTGGCCACCGAACTGGCGCACGGCCCCACCAAAGCATTCGGCAAGATGCGGGCGCTGCTTCGTGATTCGTGGACCAACGACCTGGCAGGCCAACTCGTGGCGGAGACCGAGGCGCTCAAACTGACGGGTGATACCGCCGATGTCGCCGACGCCGTTGCCGCATTTCTTACGAAAAGTGCGCCGCGCTTCACTGGAAGGTAGCGATGGGACTGATCACCGACTCTATTGAGCACAAGGCGATTCGCGACAGCGTCGCCCGAATCGCTGCACGTTACGGGCCACAATACTTTCTGGAGCGCGGTCGAGCGGGCAAGGGCATCGAGGAACTCTGGAGCGATTTGGGTTCAGCCGGGCTGCTCGGCTTGCATCTGCCGGAGGACTACGGCGGCGGGGGCGGCGGCATGGCTGAGGCGGTCGTCGTCGTCGAAGAACTTGCCGCGCAAGGGATGCCATTGCTGATCTGGGTGATTTCGCCAGCTATTTGCGGAAGTATCCTGTCGCGCCATGCGTCGGACGATATGAAGAGGCAATGGCTGCCGGGGATCGCCGACGGTACCCGGAAGATGGCCTTCGCGATCACCGAACCGGACGCGGGATCCAACAGTCACAACGTCAAGACAACCGCTCGTCGCACCCACGAGGGATGGACGATCTCCGGCTCCAAGTATTACATCTCGGCGGTCGACCAGGCCGACGCAATACTGCTGGTCAGCAAGGACATCGATCACTCCATGCCCCAAAAGAGCGCGTTGTCGCTGTTCGTCGTACCCACCGACAGCCCCGGCCTGACCTTCCAGCCGATCGATACCTCGATCGTATCTCCGGATAAGCAGTTCACAGTGTTCCTCGACGAGGTGCACGTTGGTGAGAATGCGCTGATCGGTGTCGCCGGCAACGGACTGCGTCAGGTCTTCGACGGACTGAACCCGGAACGAATCCTAGTGGGCGCCTTGTGCAGTGGCATCGGCCGGTATGCGATTGCGAAGGCTTGCGAGTACGCCAAGCAGCGCCAGGTCTGGTCGACTCCGATCGGGGCGCATCAGGGCATCGCCCACCCGCTGGCCCAATGCCACATCGCTATCGAACTGGCCCGGATGGCCACCGTGCGAAGCGCCGAATTATTTGACGCCAATGAGCCGGCGGGCGAGGCCGCCAACATCGCCAAGTTCGCCGCATCGGAAGCCGCATTGACGGCCCTGGATCAAGCAATTCAGACCCACGGTGGTAACGGTCTGTCACACGAATATGGGCTGTCCGAGCTCTGGTTCGTCACCCGGCTGATGCGGACTGCACCCGTGAGTCGCGAGATGGTCCTCAACTTTGTCGCCCAGTCGTGTCTGGGTCTACCCCGTTCTTACTAACCGACGAAGGAGACACAGGTGTCTGATATTCAACGGGAGTTCGACGTCGTCGTCATCGGCGCCGGCGCGGGCGGCCTGTTCACCGCGGCACGCTTGGCTCATCTCGGCTACCGCACCTTGGTCGCCGAGCGCCGCGACAAGGTCGGCGGCCGCGCATCCACCGACGACATCGACGGCTTCAAGGTAAACACCGGTGCCATTGTGATCGAGGTCGGCGGCATCACTCAGCAAACCTGTGCAGATGTCGGCGCCCCGTTCGACATCCGTGAGCCCAAGCCCCCGCTTCTGTACCGTATCGGCGGCAAGGACGTCGATGTCACCGGGGGCGGCTGGGGCTTTCTGTTGAGCAAGCTGACCCGCCAAGGCGCCAAACTGGTCAAGGGCATCAGCGCGGCACGCAATGACTCCGGGCTGCCGCAGGACGAGATCTCGACCGCCGCTTGGGTCTCCAAGTACACCAAAAACGAAGCGGTGCAAGGTATTTTTCGTAACATGTGCGCCTCAATCTTCGCGGTGGGTTCCGAGGACCTGCCGGCTCGGGTGTTCCTGACCTACTTCACCCGCAAGAGCGCCTTCAAACGGTTCGGGTTCCATCCGCAGGGGACGATCGGCATTTGGCGCGGCCTGGCCGGTGTCGTCGAGTCTCATGGCGGCGAGGTGTGGCTTGCATCGACGGTCACCAAGATCGTCTCCGTCGATGGCACAGTAAGTGGGGTGGAACTCGTCCGCAACGGCGAAAAGGTTTGTGTCACAGCACCCGTCGTGGTCAGCGACGTTGGTCCCGCGGCGACGGTGGCGCTACTCGGCGCGGATAACGTCCCCGCCGATTACCAGGAGTTGGTCAAGAAGGGAGACCGACCCACCGCGATGATCTCGGTGAATTTCGCCAGCAGTGACAGGCTTATCGATGCACCTGGCATGCTGAGCTTCGCCACGTCTCGGCGGCTGGCCTACATCGCCAACTTCACCGACGTCTGTCCGGAGATGGCGCCGGACGGGTGGAACCTCTACGTTGGCACTTCGGTGCCCAATCCGTCGATCGGCGACTTCGACGAGGCCGCCGAGACGGAGCTCCTCTTGCAGGACCTGCGCGACAACATCGACGGATTCGACGATCGCGCAAGGATATTGAACATCGCGATCACCCGCGATGACTGGCCGCCGCAACGTGCTGTCGCAGGGTTCGACCTGCCCCACGACACGCCGTTTGCCGGCTTGTGGAACGTGGGCGACGCGGTGAAGGAGTATGCCAACGGCGGCACCACCGCCTGTGCCGAAACGGCCAAGCTGGTGGTCGACAAGATCCTCGCGGCGCACCAACCCGCGGCCACGCCCTAGCGGGAGGTAGGTTCGACGAGGCCCTGGCGAACAAACAATTGCGCGTTGGCCACCACCGTTTCCAAAGAGCTCCGCCGCGGCTCCCACCATTCCACCGCCCAGTTGAGCGCGCCCAGTACCAACATTTGTGCGATGTAGAGGTCGAGTTCAGCGCGGAGCTCCCCGGAGCGGGCCAGGTCGTTGACAAGTCTGCGCCAGATCTCGCCGTAAGCTTCTTCTTCCTGGATTTGACGTTTCCGGATCTTCAGTGGCACCTGCCCCGCGTTTCGGATGGAAGCGGTTGTGTAGTCGGATATTTCGAGCGAATGCCGCAGGTGTGCCTCCACCGCCGCGAGAAGTCGATCCGATGCCGAGGCATCCGAAGGAAGCGAGTCGAGGATCGCGGCGACGTGCCGCCGCATGTCGGCGATACCGACCCACATGACCTCCTCGATAAGGTCGTCGCGGGAGGGATAGTAGTAATAGATCGCCGGCGCTTGCAGTTCGGCGTGCTCCGCGACTTCAGTGAGCCGTAGTCCGCCGTAGCCCTTGACGCTGAGGACATGGGCCGCTGCATCGAGGATACGAGCCCGTGTCTGAGCAGCCTTGGAGTCGTTGGCCACGCGACGGTCTGGCACATCGTGCATAGGGGTGACGCTGCTGGTCCGCCGTGCCATCTGAAGATCATACCGACATCACGGGTACTCGTTTTCTCATCCGACGTTGATGCTTGCGCCGGCGTTTCAGCGTGTTCGGCAGCACGGGTGCGAGCGGTTCGATCCTCGACGAATGAGCAAGTGACACCACAGAGTAAGCCGCGTGCAGCGGGGTAGCGACCTAGGCCTTGACCCTTGGCCGCGAAAGGGGCTCAGTCAGGTGCTTTCTCTCGATGAGAATCGTTGTGCTTCGTTGTTCAGGATGCGGCGATGTCGCGGCCGATAATCTCCTTCATGATTTCGGTGGTGCCGCCATAGATCGTCTGGACCCGAGTGTCGAGATACGCTCGTGCGACCGGGTATTCGACCATGTAGCCATAGCCCCCATGCAGCTGCAGGCAGCGGTCGATAACGCGCTTTTGTAACTCGCTGACGAACCATTTGCCCTTCGCAGCGTCGACGGGTGTGAGCTCGCCCGCGTTCCAGGCCAGGACCGACTGGTCCGTGTAGGCCTGGGCGATGTCGATCTCGGTCGCCATTTCGGCGAGTTCGAAGCGGATGTGTTGCTTGTCGGTGAGCGGTCCGCCGAAAGCCTGCCGCTGTTGGCAGTACTGAACGGTCAGCTCGAAGATCGCGCGGGTGGTGGCCATTGCCTTAGCAGTGACTCCAAGCCGCTCGCGGGGCAGGTGGCTCATGAGATAGCGCAATCCAGCGCCCTGCTCGCCGAGCAGGTTGGCGGTCGGCACCTCGGCGTCCCGGAAGAAAAGCTCGGCGGTGTCCTGCGCGGGCAACCCGATCTTGTCGAGCTTGCGGCCTCGTTCGAACCCCGGCGTGCCGCGTTCGACGACAAACAGGCTGAAGCCCTGCGATCCGGCGCCGGAATCGGTACGGGCGGCGACGACGATGAGATCTGCCATGATGCCGCTGGAGATGAAGGTCTTCTGCCCGTTGAGGATCCAGCGGTCGCCGTCGCGGCGAGCGGTGGTGCGGATGCCCCGCAGGTCGCTGCCCGCCCCGGGTTCGGTCAGTGCCAATGCACCGATCAGGTCGCCGGACGCGAAGCCCGGTAGCCAACGTTGCCGCTGCTCGTCGTTGGTCAGGTCGAGCAGGTAGTGGAGCACCAAGTCGTCCTGCAGGCTAATAGTCAGGCCGAAGGACAATGCGTTGACTCGGGCGATCTCTTCACAGACCACCATCCGGTACCGGTAATCGGGTTCGCCTGCGCCACCGTACTCTTCGCCGACCTGCAGGGCGTAGATCCCGGCCTTGGCCGCGCGGGCGTACACCGTCCTGTCGATCCAACGTTCGCGATCCCAGTCATCCTGGTGTGGAACAACCTCGCGGGCGAGGAACTCCCTGACCGTCTCCCGGTAGGCCTCGTGATCGGGTTCGTAGAGCGAGCGCCGCACGATTAAAGCCGTTCAAGGATCGTGACGTTGGCCTGGCCGCCGCCTTCGCACATCGTCTGCAGGCCGTACCGACCGCCGGTCCGCTCGAGTTCGTGCAGCAACGATGTCATGAGCCTGGCGCCCGTGCAGCCGATCGGGTGACCCAAAGCAATGGCGCCACCATTGGGGTTGACCTTGTCAGGATCGGCGTTCAGTTCAGCCAGCCAGGCCAGCACCACAGGGGCGAAGGCTTCGTTGATCTCGACGACATCGATATCGTCGATCGACAGGCCTGTTCGCTTCAGCGCGTGCTGGGTGGCCGGGATCGGCGCCGTCAACATCATCACGGGATCGCCACCGCGCACGGACATGTGATGGATCCGGGCGCGGGGAGTGAGGTTGAATCGCTCGACCGCGGCTTGCGACGCGATGAGCAGCGCGGCGGCGCCGTCGGAGATCTGGCTCGCCACCGCCGCGGTCAGTACGCCGTCCTCGACCAACGTGCGCAACTTAGCCATCTTCTCCAGGGAGGTGTCGGCGCGAGGTCCTTCGTCGACACTGATCCCGGAGTATGTGGTGATCTCTTTTGCGAAGCGCCCGTCGGCGATGGCCGCAACTGCCCGTTGGTGGCTGGTCAGAGCAAACTGCTCATTGTCCTCCCGGGACAACTTCCAGTGGCTGGCGATCATTTCGGCGCCGCGGAATTGAGAGATCTCTTGGTCGCCGTAGCGAGCATGCCAGCCCTGGCAGCCGGTCCACGGGTCGGTCGACCCGTAAGGCTCTCCTGCGCTGAAAGCGCTCAGAATCGGATATTGGCTCATCTTCTGCACGCCTCCCGCCACGATCAGGTCGGCGGTTCCGCTCATCACGGCCTGCGCTGCGAAATGCACTGCCTGCTGGGCGGACCCGCACTGCCGGTCGACCGTGACGCCCGGCACAGACTCGGGCAGGCCGGCGGCCAGCGCGGATGTACGCGCGATATCGCCTGCCTGCGAACCGATGTTGTCCAGACAGCCCAGGATGACGTCGTCGATGCCTGCCGGATCGACTTCATGCCGGTTGACCACCGTGCTGATCACATGGGCGGCCATGTCTGCAGGGTGGACGTCGGCGAACCCGCCGCCGCGTTTGCCCACAGCGGTGCGAACTGCATCGACAATATACGCCTCAGCCATCCTCACAATTTAACATAGAATCAAAACCGTCGATAGGACGGGCGCACGACAGGGAGCGTCACCGTCGTGCGATGGTTCTGGCAGAGCGCTTCCTGGCCGAGGTGGCCGATTTAGTGTTGGGCTTGAGACCGTTTCGGATCAGGACTTTGGCGTTGGCCACGATGGCGTCGATCGATCCGCGGCGAGGGTGCCACCACTCGGCGGCCCAGTTCAGGGCTCCCATCACCAGCAATTGCGCGAGTTTGGCGTCCAACTCAGGACTGATCTCCCCGTCGGCGATCGCATCGGCGAACAGCATCTGCCAGATCCGTCCGTAGGCGGCCTCCTCCCTCTTCTGCCGCTTGCTCAGCCGTTCAGGGATTTGGCCTGAATTCCGGATCGACGCAGTGGTGTAGTCGGAGAGCTCCAACTCATGCCGAAGGTGGGCTTCTACGCCGACCATGATCCGGTCCATGGGCGAGGTGTCGGGAGGCAGCGCATCGAGCGTCTTCTGCAGGTGGTTCCGCATGTCGCTGATCCCGCAGTACATGACCTCTTCGATGAGATCTTCGCGGGAGGGAAAATAGTAGTAGATCGCCGGCGCCTGGATTTCAGCATACTCAGCCACATCCGCCAGCCGGGTCCCCGCGAAGCCCTTGACGCTGAGCACGTGGGCGGCCGCGTCGAGAATCCGGGACCGGGTCCGCTGGGACTTCAAGCCCGCGCTTTCAGCGTCGGACTTAGCAGAAGTTGGTTTTCTAGGCATGGTTCAATAGTATTCGTCGATGTCAGTGCGCGGCGGCTCTAGCGTCTTCAAGTCCGCTGGACGCCGCGTTCGTGAGTGGCGTCCCGACGGGTGCTAGCCGGCTCGATGCGCAAGTCGGCAGCTTTGGACCCACTAGGCCTGGATTGCGCATAAAATTTATGCCATATTAGAATGTGCGGATAATCAAGCGATGCTGGGAACGGCGTCGTGACCCTTCCGAACTCGTGATTCACGGCGAAGGGGGCCTTGCTCGTCGCGATCCGGGCATCTACGAAGCATGAAGCCATTTCCCCACGACATCTCCCCGACGCTGCGGACGATTGCCGGGCTGAGTTCGATGGCACCGGTTGCCTTCGGAGGCATGGCCATTGGTATTGCGACACGCAGCAGGCGCAATGGCGTCAACTTCTTCAGCGCTATCTGGCCAAAGCTGGTCCTTGATGTCGGTGGCGTCGCCCTGAACGTCATTGGCGCGGGCAACCTCACAGCGACCCGGCCTGCGGTATTCATCTTCAATCACCGCAACAACTTCGACGTATTCATCACGGCGGCGCTGGTGCGCGATAACTGGACCGCCGTGGGCAAGAAGGAGCTAGAAAAGGATCCGATTGCCGGCGCCATCGGCAGGATCGTCGACGTCACCTTCATCGACCGCGATGATCAGTCTGCCGCGATCGCTGGCCTTCGCAAGGTGGAGGAACTCGCACGGAAGGGCTTGTCGATCATCATCTCGCCCGAAGGCACCCGGACCAGCACGCGCACTGTTGGAGAGTTCAAGAAGGGCCCGTTCAGGATCGCGATGTCGGCGAAGATTCCGGTCGTGCCCATCGTCATCCGCAACGCAGAAACAATCGCCGGCCATCACAGCTCAATTCTGCATGCCGGAACCGTCGACGTCGCAGTGCTGCCTCCCATCTCCGTTGCCCAGTGGACACTTGCGAGTCTTGATGAACACATTGCCAGCGTCCGAGAACTCTATGTCAACACGCTGAATTCATGGCCCGATGTCGTCGAGTCACGGCCACGCTCAGGGTCAGCGCCATATGAATCCGACGACACTATCTGAACGCTTAAAGGCCAAACTACCTGCAGCGCGGCAGGATTACGAAAGGCATCATCTGGAAGACATGGGGCGTCGCGCGATCTTCGCCGCAGCGGCTCGCAATCGCGCGGCGACCCGCGGGGTGAAAATTGGCACCGTCACATCCTCGCGGAGCCGCGTCAGTTTCGAGGCCTTGATTCGCCATCGGCCATCGATCTTCTCGTAGGCTTCGTGGTAGTGGCCGTAGCCGTGCAGGGTCAAGGCCGGCACCAGGCGGACGACGTCGTTGAGTGCCCAGGTGCCCCGAGCTGTCGTCGCTGACGTCAGTTCGATTTCGGGAGCGTGCACCTGATGGACAGTCGCTTGTGACGCCTTGCCGATCGTATTGCGGGTATAAGCAATGAACTCGTCGACGCCGACAATCCGAGTCCCTCCCCCTTCCGTTGTGTCGCCGACGAAGTCGTCGGTGAAGAGGTCGCGCCATCGATCCCAATCCTTGGTGTCGAGATACCGGCAGTAACGCGCCTTCAACTGCTTGATCGATTCGATGTCTCTGAGCGCGGTGTGATCGTTCATCGCATACCTCTTTGTTGGTTACAACGCCGGTGATCATCGTTACAGCGGCATCGTCTCGATGATCTGCAGGTTCGGCGCACAGCGTACGGCTACGCTGAGCGAATGCTCAGCGCGATCGGACCTACTCCCCGGAAGGCCACGAGCGTCGGACGGACCGTCAACCGATGAAGGTCCAGCCGGCCGCGTTTCTGCGCACCACGCTGCCGCTCGCCCTCGATCTGCTCGATCAGTACGACTCCGGCAGATATCACTCCATCTGGCTACCGGACCACATGGTCAGTTTCTGGCCGGATTCGATCTGGACGCCCGAGTTCACCGATCTCGCCAGCGCGTCACCGTCGCCGCACCGGCACCTCGACGGCATGGCCGTCGCCGCCGCAGCCGCCGTCCTCACCAGGGCGACACCCATCGCCACCACCGTCGTCGACACCGTCCGCAGATACCCCGCCATGCTCGCGCAGACCGCGCTCACCCTTGGTCACCTGTCGAAGGGCCGCTTCATCCTCGGCCTCGGCTGTGGTGAGCTCGAGAACACCGTGCCCTACGGGTTCGACTTCGCCAAGCCGGTCGGCCGGTTCGAGGAGTCACTCACGGTCATCAAGCTGCTCTGGGACAGCGACGGCCCGGTGGACTTCGAGGGTGACTTCTATCGTCTCGAGCACGCGCGGCTGGACACCGAAGCCTACGACGGCAGGGTCCCGCCGATCTGGATCGGCGCCGCCGGTCCGCGCATGCTGCGCATCGCCGGCCGGCACGCCGACGGATGGTGGCCCGCAGGGGCGTTCACACCGGAGGATTACGCCGCCAAACTCGCCGTCGTTCGCGAGGCCGCCGAGCGGGCCGGCCGCGACCCCATGGCGATCGTCCCCGCGATCACCCAGATGTGCCTGATCGGTGAGGACGACGAAATCGAGGCGATGCTCGAGGCTCCGCTGGTCAAGTCCATCATCCTGATGCTCACCGCCGAGGACCTCCGCTCCTTCGGCTACCAGCACCCGATGGGCGCAGCCTGGCGCGGAATCATGGACTTCGACCCGGTCACGCTCTCCCGCGAGAAGATCGTGAAGTTCTGCGAAGACGTTGATACACAGGCGATTCGCGACATTATCCCCTGCGGCACACCCAAGCAGGTGGCGCAGCGGATGAAGGGTTTCTGCGACGCGGGCCTGCGGGTGTTCAAGTTGATGGAGTACGGCAGCATGGGTGGACTCGCATTCAGCGCCGGCTCGGCCGCCAAGGTGCGCGAGACCGAGGACCAATTGCTCACGCTGGTCGGTGGCGGATGACCACGCCGGCAGCCGAATACACGCTCGACGCGCAGGCGATGCTCGCTCGCGCGCAGGCCGAGACGGGACTGTCCGACTGGAGCGACGCCAGCTTCCCCGAGCGCTTCAGGCTCGCGGTCGATCAGCTCAACGCGGCGAGGCTGGATACAGACGGTCGCCGCCAGGCGGCGCACGTCTGCGACTGGCTGCTGACCTCGCGACTGGAGTTCTTCGAAGATCGCAACCGCTATCCGGTCGCCGACGAGGTGGTCGAGCGGCCGATGTTCGTCACCGGCGAACCGCGCACGGGAACCACGCTCATGCACGCCTTGATGTCCGTTGACCCAGCGGCCCGCGCAATGAGGTTCTGGGAGGTCATGTATCCCTCACCACCACCGGGTGTCGTCGGCACTGACGATCCGCGTCGACCTCGCGCCGACGACGATTGGCGTGAGATCAACGCCAAGCTGCCCAAGTGGCTGCATTCGCATCCCTACAACGACATGCTCGGTGATGGCTTGCCCGAGGACGAACGCACCTGGGCCTTCGATTTTCGGGTGATGACGCCGACCGCGTGGTGGCGGGTGCCCATCGAATCAGTGACTCAGGGCTTACCGGCCGACGCCGCCGCCCAGTACCGAATTCACAAGGCGATGCTGCAGCAACTCCAGTACGGCAGGCCCGAGAAATACTGGGTGCTGAAGGGATTCCATGGATTTCGACTCAAGGAGTTCTTCGACGCCTATCCCGACGCCACACTCCTGTGGTTGCACCGCGACCCGGTACAGGTGGCGGCATCGCGCACCATGATGATGGCCGACATCTTGGACGGCATCGTCGGTCCGATCGATCTCAAGGTCGAAGCCAAGAAGCATCTGGAGATGACGCGAGCGGGTATCGCCAACACCATGACCAACCCCATGGTTGACGACCCGCGCATCCATCACGTCCGTTACCGAGACTTTGTCTCCGACCAGATCGCCACCGTGCGAGGCTATTACGATTTCGCCGGGCGCCAGCTGACCCCTCGGGCCGAGGTCGCGATGCGTGACTACCTCGCGAACAACAAAGGTGACCGTTACGGAAAGTTCCGCTATTCGACGTCGTTGCTCACCGACATCGGTGAGGACCTCAACGACCTAAACGAGGAGTTCAGACCGTTCCGCGAACGCTTCGGCGTCGAGATTGAGACGAGGGCCTAGGGATGCATCCGCGCGTCGGCCTGCACCAGGTTGCATTCCTCGACGAAAGCACCACGGCTTTTCTCGACCACTGCCGCCGGATCGGTGTGCAGCACACGACGCTGGTGACTGCTGCGCTGATGCGGCCCGGCGGGGTGGACGAGGCTCAGCAAGCCCTCGCGGCCGGTGGTCCGCGGGTGGAAGCGGTGAACCATCAATTCGCCGTCTATCCCGACCTGGATAACGACCGTGGCGAGGCGACCGAGAAGCTGCTGCACGCCATCGACATCGCCGCGGCGATGGGGGCCAGCTCGGTGTATCTGCAAACGGGCGGCCGTGGAAATTTGACGTGGGAGCAGGCCGCCGAACGCTTTGCCGCGCTCATCGCGCCATGCACGGCGGCAGCTGCGGCTCAGGGGATTGCTGTGCTCGTCGAGAACGCCTCGTCGTTCAATGCCGACATCCACATTGCCCACACGCTCGCCGACACCATCACCCTCGCGAAACTCGCCGGAATCGGTCTCTGTATCGAATGGCACGCTTGTTGGATGGAGGCGGGCTTGAACACGCTTCTGCGGCAAGCGATTCCGATGACCCGTCTCGTGCAGGTCAGCGATTACGTTCTTGGCGACAGGACCGCACCCTGTCGTGCGGTACCTGGTGACGGGGTGATCCCGCTCGACCGACTACTGGGCGACGTGCTCCAGGCTGGCTACGAAGGCGTCTTCGACATCGAGTTGGTCGGTCCGCGGATCGTTGCTGAAGGAGCGCGCGCCGCCACGGCACGCGCGGCGCAACGGGTATCGGAAATCCTCACCAAGCTGGGAGCCTGACCGATGGCCTACGGCGACGGACCCAGCGACGTGAAGCTCCGCGACGCGTGGCACCGTTTCTGCGATCAGCTTAGGTCCGCGGGCGACGATGTCTTCAAAGACGCCAACCCCGGTGATCCGATTTTACGGGCCGATGCTTTCCGATTTCTCACCCAGAATCTGGGTCAGGCGTTCGACCTGGCGCTGGAGACTAAGGATCCGGCCTTTCCACAAATTCATCCGTTCTGCACAGCCACACGCAAGCTGGGCGGTGATGTCGCCGACTTCACCTATCGCCAAGCGTGGATCGACGGCGACCACGCGTACCGGATCAGCGGGAAGCGTGGCACCGCGCGGTGGTTGAACGTGACGGTGCAGGGCCCGCGGCCCGACCGCATCCCGGGCACCGATTGGCCGAGTCTGCACGAGCCCTTCGGTGACATTCCGGAAACCAACATCTTCGGTCATCAGATCATCACCGAAGCCGACGGCAGTTTCGAGCTCTTCGTCGGGGGACAGGTGCGCGCTCAGAACTGGCTGCCGACGACGCCCGGCTCGCGGAAGTTGTTCATCCGAGAGGCATTCGACGCCTGGTTCGAGATGCCGACCACCCTGTCGATCGAGCGGATCGGCATGGACGGCCCTCGGCCGATACCCACGCCGGAGCGGATCATCGAGGCCATCGAGTGGGCGGGGGATTTCCTCACCGGCGCGATGCACGACTGGCCCGAACATTCGTGGAATTACTCGCACGGCGTGTGCGACCCGGCCTTCACGAACCAGTTCCCGCCCGAGCGGGCCGCCGACACCGACGACGACGCCAAGCGCGGGCGGCTCGCGGCGCACATGATCTGGGCGTTGCAGCCGGACGAGGCTCTGATCGTCGAAATGGATAACCACGACGGCTTCTGGATTTTCGGGATGGGCAACGTCTTCGCGGCCAGCATGGACTTCCTGTACCGCCCGGTGAGTTACACCCCTGCACGTACAAAGGTGGACAGCGACGACGTGGTGCGTCTGGTGATCGCGCACGACGATCCTGGCGTGCATAACTGGCTTGACACCCAACGCTTTTCGAACGGCAACCTGACCTATCGCAATCTGATGAGCCAGAACCGCGCAAGTTTTCGCACCCGGTTGGTGCAACGGTCAGAACTGCTCGACGCTTTGCCTCCCGGCACCGCGATGGTGTCCGCAGGAGAGCGTGTCAAGCAGCTACTCGATCGCTATCACAGCATCAAACTGCGCTACGGCATGTGACGGTGCTCCGACTGACCTCCGCTTAGGCTCTTGAACGTGGGCAGCGAAGCGAGTGATGTACCGGGCCTCGACGGCGACACCGTGGCGCCGCGCACCCGTGGTCGACCGGCGCGTATCAGCCGTGAACGCATCATCGCCGCAGCGCGCACGATAGCGCCCGAGGCCTTGACCATGCAGAAGGTAGCCGACGCGCTGGGCGTCGATCCCAAGGCGCTCAATTACCACGTCGGAGACCGAGACGGCTTACGGCAAATGGTGGTCTTGGACGTCTTCGAGTCCGAGCTTCGCCGGGTCAAAATGCCCGGTGGCGGCGACTGGCGCGATGTGGTGTGCGCATATGTGCATGCATTACGCGAGGCGGTCAAAAAGCTCGGGGACTTAGCCCTATCCGTGCACTTACCCGGAAGTCAGGGCTTGGGCGCGTTGAACCCGGTGGAAAGCGTTCTGCAAGCGTTGGTCGGTGCCGGCCTTGACGTCGAGGACGCCGGCCGGGCACTGACGTTCATTACTGAGATGGCCTACGCCGCCGGGCGGGACGCCTTGCGGTCGGCGGAGAACCCGGTCCATCCCGAAGTTCCGGCTGTCGCGACGGCGTTGAAGTCCGCAGCTGCGCAGGATTTTCCGGTTCTACGTCAAGTCGTCGCCGCGAAGGCGGGTGGCACCCCGGACGAAGGTCAGTTCGATTTCAGCCTTGAGTTGGTGATCGCCGGGCTGGAGGCGGTGGTAGCCAAAGCGGCACCCCGACGGCCCGCCACATCCGCCGATCAACCGAGACTTTTTTCGTTTCGGGAAAAATAATCGGCAATCTGTACCCACCTTCGAGCCGCCTGGCTAGCATCCGACGTGGCGCACCAAGCACCAATAGGCGCTCATCGGAGGTCTTGCCCATGCCGAACCACCTGCATCACGTGGTCATGCTCAGCCATTCAGCGACAAGGTTCATCGAATTTCTCACAGACGTCGTCGGAATGGAGGTGCAACACAGTTTTCGAGTTCCGGGGGAAATCCTCGAGACGACCCTCGGGTGGCCACCGTCTGAGGGGGCGGACGTCACCATCCTGGGCAGTGGTGTGGCAGGGCTCGTCGAGGTTCTCGACGTTCCCGAACAGCTATGCACCGCCGCGCCTGAGGGACTCGCCGCACTGTCCTTCATGGCCGACGACTACCGCATCATCCATGACAAAGCGCGCCAATTCACCAGTGACGTAACAGTTCTCGAGACAGGAGTGCCTGGCGTCGACCTGTTTATCTGCACCGTGGGCGGCGTGCCGATGGAGTTCATGGGCAGTTACCAAGTTGAAGCCATGGAGGCGTCCGTTGCCGACGGATAACCAAACCGACACGAAAAGAGTTGCAATGCATCAATTGTCAGGGCGAAGTGTTCTCGTCACCGGCGCGAGCGGCGTGGTGGCGTTCCCGGTCGCCAGAGAACTGGCAAAGACAAATGAGGTGTACGCGGTCGCGCGGTTCTCCGATCCTGCCCAGAAGCGGATGCTGGAGGAGGCGGGCGCCCACCCGATTTCCTTCGATCTCGCTGATCCCGACCTGTCGTCGCTACCGAAATCAGTTGACGTGGTGATCAATTACGCCGTCCTGCCGCCGCAGAAGAATGCCTATGACGTCAATGCGGGCGCCGCCGGCCGCCTGGCCAGACGCTACCGGGACTGCGAAGCGTTCGTACACGGCAGCACCGGTTCACTCTACGAGTACCAGGGTGAACGCCCCCTGCGCGAGGACGATCCCTATGGCTTGCACTCCTCCGCCGAGAACTACGCCGCCAGCAAGATCGCAGCCGAATTGCTTCTCAAACATCTCAGCGTGGATTACCAGCTGCCGGTGGTGCTGGTGCGGATCTTCTCCTTCTACGGTCCGCGGGGCGGCGGAGTCACACAGCGCATCGACCAGATGATCCGGGATCAACCGGTGAGCGTCTATCCGGGCGTGCGAAATGTCCACACGCCGCTCTACGAGGATGATTACGTCGAAAAGACCATCGCCGCCGCGGGTATCGCCAAGGTCGGCACCGAGATCGTCAACGTCGGCGGAACGGAAGCCGTGACGACCCAAGAGTACTGCCGGATGGCGGGCGAGATCCTCGGCAAAGATCCGATATTCGTCGAGAACAGTAAGGCCTGGCCGATCTGGGCCGATACGACCAAGATGGTGGCATTGCTGGGTCCGAACAAGGTGTCGGTGCGCGAAGGCGTGCGGCGAACGATCGAAGCCGCCAACGCCAGGCTGGATACCTCGCATCACATCATCGGCGAACCGGCGAAGGTCTAGGGAGCCCCGATGATTACCTTCATCGCTCACCTGAGAGTGCCTCCGGGGAACGCGCAGGCGTTCGAATACCTGATGACCGATGTCGCCGCAAAGACGCTCGAGAACGAGCCTGGCGTCGCTTACTACGGGTTCGCCAAGAGCGTCGACGAGACCGACACTTATGTGGTCGTCGAGGTGTATCGGGACCAAGCAGCCTGCGTCGCGCACGGGGATACCGCCTGGGTGAGAGAGTCGGTGCCCAAGATGTTGCTCCTCACCGACGGGATGCCTCGACTTGCCCAGTACGCCAGCGCAGGCACGGAGCCGGTGGTTTCACGGTTCGAGGACATGACATGAGTCGTGCCGACGGCATGACCGATGTCGAGGTGCTGATCGAACTACAGGCGATCTACCGGCTCAAGGCCCGACGCGATCACGCGGTCGACCGGAAAGACTGGGCGACCTACGCAGAGTTGCACACCGATGACTATGTCGCGGTGTCGATTTCCAGCAGACCGATCGTCGGCGGCAAAGCCGCTGCCGAAGCGCTTTCGATTCAGCTTTCGAACGTCACCACCGTGCATCACAGTCACACGCCGGTCATCGACTTTCAGGACCGGGACAATGCGACCGGCGTGTGGGCCATGGAAGACAACCTGTTCTGGATGCGAAACGGCGAGAAGCAGTGGCTGCGCGGGTTCGGTTTTTATCACGAAACCTATGTCCGCGGGCCGGATGGCCAGTGGCGCTTCAGCTTTCGAAAACTCGAACGCACGCATGCCGAGACGTCGCCCGACGCTGCGATCATGGCGGCGGACTTCTCGGGTGAGAATCCTTCGATCGGCGTCGGGTAGGTCGCTGCGATGGCACTGGACACAGCTGAGAGCAGGCTGATCACGGTTCGGCGGTTCATGGCGGCGACCGGCGCAGAACGCCGAAATGAACGACGCAGTTTGCTACGCGACGATTTCGTTCTTCACGAAAGCGGTGGTCTGCCCTTCAGCGGTGACTATCACGGGCCGCAAGGCTTCTTCGAGCTTCTGGGCAAGATGAACGACGTGTTGGAACTTGAGGCGGGTCCTGTCACCACTGATCCGCTGGGCAACGAGGCCGTCGCCGCCCGCTTCCGGCTCACGTTCATTTCGCGGGCCACCGGCAAGAGCATCGAGATGGGACTGGTCGAGATCTACACGGTGCGGGACGGGCAAATCGCCGAGCTTGACGTGTACTACAAGGACCCAGCGGCGGTTGCTGCGCTGCTAGCGACGAAGCCGGGTCGATAGCCTCGGCGCCGCAACGGCGGCCGCAGACGTTCCTGCAGCCTGGCGTTCTTTGCGCAGTTCGATCTGGTCGGGTGCGGTGCTCAGCTCAGCTTGGCAGCAGCGGCTTCCGCGATGACGTCCATCACGTCGCGGCGGTTCCGCGATGCCCGGAGCTGGCGCATTGCCCCGTTGCCCTGCGCGCCGATGCGGTCGAGTTCGTTTACGACACGGTCGTATTCACCAAGCGTGTCCAAGGCTGGGCGCACCCGCCGTACCAGCGTGCTCAACTGCTCCCGCGCCGGCCCCGATCAGAGTAGCCACTAACACCGCATGCGGACCGTCGACCGCTTGGAGTGTTTACGACCTCACGGATGTAGGTTCCACTGGCCGCAATCCTGGGCCAGGGCGTCGCTGACGTCGACTTCGAGCCCGCCGACCACCGGGCCCGGATTCGACGCGGTGCTCACGATGCGCTGATAGAGAACTGCGGCGGGGTCGACCTCACCGTGCGACCAGGACCGGGTCTGCCAGGCCCACCGGCGGCCGGGCGTGCGCGAATTCCCGATCACGCCATCGGCGGCGGCCCACTGGCACGCGTTGATACCCCCGTAGATGCCGGTACGCTGCACTCCAAGCACCGAGTTGATTCCGCGAAACCACTGCAGCGCAACGGTGTTCCAGGTTTCGCGGTTGATGTCGTCGTCGATGGTGAAGAAGATCGGTGCGCTCTGGCCTCCACCTGCCGCGGTGTGCAGCTGCCAGGCGGTGCGGGCGTCGCTGACGCCGCCGGCGAACCCGCGGGTGAAGTCCGACGGTGCTGAGCCGCCCGGCTTGCCGTATTGGTAATTGCTGACGATCGCCAGCCCAGCGGCGGTCAGCGAGTCGGCGTAGGCCCGGGTGATCGGCTTGGCACCAAAGGACGAGCCGGGACGCGACAGCGAGACGTAGTTGATCACCCCGGAATGGCCGGCGGCACGGATGTCCTGGGCCGGAATCTGGCGCATGGCGAAGTCGATCAGGGTAGGCGCGGCTGCCGCCGCCGCGGGGGTGGCGGCGCTTGTTGCTGCCGCACCCAGCCCGGCCAGCGCCGACACAGCGGTGGCGTAGCGGAGCGCGTCACGCCGGGAAACCGGGCGTGATCGCCGAAGGCCGATTGTCCCCGACGAGTCGTGCATCGCGTGATGTTAACAATGTGACTGCTGTTAATGGTGTAGCCCCGCTGGCCGATTTCAGTTCGGTTCCGTACCGATTCATCGCCCGACATGATCATGCCAACAGCGGTAATGCCCGCGAGCAGCTTGTATTCGGTCACCCGCTGCGCTTTTGTCACCTGCGCGCCCGTACTGGGATCTGCGTCATCGGATCTTCTTATCTGAAGTAACCTTGGATACAAGAAATTCCGGGGATGGGTACCTGATGCGCCTGAATGCCATGCGCGGAGCCGCATTCGCTGAGGCCGCAGGCGGCCAGTGCCCAAATCGGAACGCCAGTGGGTGGCGATAGTGGATCATCGTTGTCCAGGCTGCGTCTTCGCCGACCAAGCAGCGTCCGGCACGCGAACAGTAGGAGCTTTCACTCGAAGTCGCGAAGTCGTGCACCGATCGTATGCATAGTCGCTAGCACGGTGTCTCGCAGATCCGGTTTGCCGGCTTCCCAATTGGCGATAACGGCGTAGGACAGTTGGCTACTGTGCCGGCTGAGTGTCCCCACGTCTGCTCTGATGCCTGCGTCGGTGCCTGTTTTATTGACAATGGAATAGCCGCGGTCCGGCTCTGTGTGTGCCAGCGGATCGAAACCAAAGGCAGATGCCACCATGGATAAATCCACTCCGGCCGCCAGCCAAGTCCTGAGCTGTTCGGAAACCTTTTGGGAGAGAAGCTCATTGCGCGCAATCTTAACCATCAGGGCAGACAACTCGGCGCCTGAGCCAGTCGATAACGTGGGCACATCATTCGGCCCGCGTTGCTTCCGCACGTAGTCAAGCAGCGCCGTGCTGGTTAATCCAAGTGCTGCGCCTAGATCGTTAAGTCGCTCAAACCCGACGCGTTGCAACAAGATGTTTGCCGCAACATTGTCGCTCACGCTCGCGGTCAGTACGCAAAGATCGTGGATCGGCAGCCTATCGGTGTGAAGATGCTGCCAGAGGCCGGAATCGGCTACCTCGAGCAACGGATCGCGGAAAAGCACCTCGGTGCCGGCCATGTCACCGACATCGCATTGCCGGGCGACCTCGATGAGCAGCAAAAGCTTTCCTACGCTTGCAATTTTCATGCACGCGTCATGGTTCACGCATGCGAGTTCGCGACCCTGGCCGTTCCGAATGCAGACAGACCACACAACATTCGAGGTCCGACCTGTCGCGTCCTCAACGAAGCCCTGCAGCGCAGAAGACGGCATGTGCCCTAACGTAGTCGAGCGGCGACCGTACCTGGGTTTCAGCAGGGAAGACTGGGGAATTCCTT
This sequence comes from uncultured Actinomycetota bacterium, assembly GCA_963833935.1. Classification (GTDB taxonomy): domain Bacteria; phylum Actinomycetota; class Actinomycetes; order Mycobacteriales; family Mycobacteriaceae; genus Mycobacterium. The sequence continues at coordinate 20,525 of CAWIAC010000018.1, forward strand.
TTTCTTTGAAAAGCCACATTCACGGAGGTGCACCGTGCCGAATTCATCGATCAAGAACGAGAAGATGTACGAGGACTTGCGCAAGGAAGGCAACTCGAAGGAGAAGGCTGCGCGCATCTCTAACGCTGCTGCGGCCCGCGGCGCGAAGTCGGTCGGCCGCAAGGGCGGCAAGGCCCGGCTCCTATGACGATTGGTCGGTCGCCGATCTGAGAAAGCGAGCCAAGGAACTTGGCGTCACGGGTTACTCAGGTCTCACGAAAGACAAGTTGATCGCCAAACTGCGCAATCACTGACAAGCAAACCGTGCGTCACCGCCGGTGGTGATGTTCGCCGCACCGAGTGAGTAACGCAAATAGCGGGTAAAGCCCCTAGATGGCTTCAAATCCGTGTGCTCCAGCGGCGCTTTTTGACGTTGACGGAACGTTGGTTGACTCGAACTACCTGCACGTCTACGCCTGGCAGCGCGCATTCGCCGAGGAAAAAATTCCCGTCGACGCGTGGCGCATACACCGCAGCATCGGGATGGACGGATCCACGCTGGTTCATGACCTTTCCGGTGGAGTCGACAGCGAGGCACAACAGCGGCTCACCGAACTACATGGCCAGCACTATCGCGACGTCGCGGCGCTCTTACAGCCGCTGCCCGGCGCCCAGTCCCTGCTGCGCCACGTCGCCGAGCTTGGGCTGCAAGTGGTGCTGGCGACCTCGGCGCCTGAAAGTGAGTTGGCGATGCTGCGCGAAGTGTTGGATTGCGACGACGTGGTGTCTCACGTGACGAACTCGGGCGACGTCGACACCGCGAAGCCACGGCCGGACATCATCCAGGTCGCGCTCGACCGAGCGGGCGTCGCAGCAGAGCAAGCTGTGTTCGTGGGAGACGCCGTCTGGGATGCCGAAGCGTGCAAACGGGCGGGATTACCGTGCATCGGCGTACTCACGGGCGGCGCCGGGCGTGATGAACTTCGAAACGCGGGTGCCATCGACGTCTTCGAGGACCCTAGTGAGCTGTTGAACAGAATCAAGGACACGCGACTGATGGAACTGGCCACGAAGCACACTGGATGACTCTGGTAGTCATGTGTGCTCACACCGATTGTGTCGCAAACACATTCTTGGGGATCGTTAAAGGCAGGTCGACGGCGCTCAGGAGTCCCGGTGCGGCTTTGACGACGTAGGGTACGGCGTTGACGACACGCATCGCGGTGGCCACCATCGCGCCGGCGCCCGAGGTCATCGACGCGATACCGGCCCGCCCCGGGTCACGCAGCGTTGCCGCCAGTGTGCAGTCGATGTCTGGATCTCCGGTGATCACCACGCGGTAGGACAGGTCGCCGATACCGGTCGGCCAGTCGGGAGCGACGCTGTGTGCCAGTCGCGTGACGTGTTCGACGATGATTGCCTCGCGTCCATCGACGACGCCGATGGCCTTCATGCGGATCGCGCCGCACGTTCCCGCCTCGACGGTACCCATTGCCACTTCGAGTGTTTCGTTGGTCACGGCGCGGTCGAAGCCTTCCCGCACTTCTTGGACCTTGACACCCAAGGCGTCGCCGATCAAGCGGAGCTGGCCTGCCCACTCGCCGGCGATGGCTCCCGGAAATGAGATCCAGGGCTGGTAGTCCAGGGGCTGGCCAAATCCCAGTCCGTTGATCATGATGTCGGGCACGCCGTAGTCGTCGTACAACCCGATCTCATAGGAGTGGATCGACTCGATCGAGGACGATTGGGTGGACAGGACGAGCGGCAGATAGTCGGCGGCGAAGCCGGGTTCGATGCCGGAGGCGTAGAGCGACACCTGTCCTTGTTTTGCTGCGGCAACGAGCTGTTCGCGCCATTCGGCGGGCTCGTAGGCGTGCGGGTTGACCAGGCGTGTCGTGCTGGTGGTGACGACGTTGATCCCTGCTTCGAGTAATTTCACGTAGTCGGGAATCGCCAGCGCGTCGCGTTCGGGTCCGCTGGCCGCATAGATCACGCAATCGGGCTTCAGCGCGATCAGCGCATCGGCGTCGTTGGTCGCGGTGACGCCGATAGGATCACCGTTGGACAGCTCACCGGCATCCTTGCCCACCTTGTCGTCGGAATGGACCCAGACGCCGACCAACTCGAGGTTGGGGCGGTTGGTGATGGTGCGAATTGCGATCGACCCGATCCCTCCGGTCGCCCACACCACCACGCGGTATTGTCCTGCGGTCATCGCTTCCTCCTGAGCTGTACGTGATCTGGTGTCAGATTTTTGCGCCGGTTTTGACGGGCAGCCGGGCCCAGCCCCGCACACTGGACGTTCGCGCCCTGCTCGCGTGCTCGTAGTCGACGTCCCAGTCGGTCCACCGCTTGAAGACCTCCTCGAACGCGACGCGCGCTTCCAGCCGTGCCAGCGACGAGCCGAGGCAGAAATGCAAACCTTGTCCGAAGCTCAAATGCCCTGCCTTGCGGTGGATGTCAAAGCGGTCTGGTTCAGAAAAGTGGGTGTCGTCACGATTGGCCGAAGCGTTGAGCAAGAGCATGTAGGACCCTTCGGTCACGGTCTGCCCGTACAGCTCGGTGTCTTGTGCGACGTAACGCGCCTGCACCGGTGACGGCGGCTCGTAGCGCAACGCTTCCTCGACCGCGGACGGGATCAGTGACGGATCAGCGACCAGTTCTCTTCTCTGATTGGGGTTTTCACCGAGGAGCTCGCCCATGAATCCGATGAGCCGAGCCGTGGTTTCGCCGCCTGCGCCGGCGATCATGGCGGTGTAGGCGATGACCTCGCCGCGGTCGAGGGGGCGCATGGTTCCGTCGGGTTCTTCGACGTGTGCGTTGAGCAGTTCTGTCATCAGGTCGTCGGACGGATGGCTCGCTCTCCACTCGATGTAGTCGGCGAACTGTGCGATCGACTCCTCAAGGGTCGTCGCGGTGAGCAGACTGCCGCCGGATTCCACGGTGATGCTTTTGTCGTTACGTTCGCGGATTTGTTGTTGTCCTTCCTCGGGGATACCGAGTAGGTAGCCGATCGTCCGCATAGGCATGATCGCGCCGAGATCGCCGACGAAGTCGAATCCGTCCAAGTCCCGGAGCGGTTCCAGTGCGCGTGAGCAGAGTTCACGCACCAGCCCTTCGACCGCCAACATGCGGCGGGGGGTGAAAACTCGTGACAACAGGCGACGGTGTAGGTCGTGTAGGGGAGGGTCTTCCCACAGCAAAATGCCGGGTGGTATGTCGATGCCGCTGAACAAGACGTCGGCGGTGGTGCCTCGTCCCGAGCGATATGTCTGCCAATCGTGCAGTGCTGGTGCGACATCGTCGTAACGACTGAGCGCATAAAAGTTGTACTTGTCGTTGAAGTACAACGGCGCCTCTGTGCGCATCCGCTTCCACACCGGATAAGGGTCGTCGTCGATGGTGTGGTCGAACGGGTCGTAATACAGCTCGACGGTTGAATTGCTCGTCACAGATCTGCCTTCTGCTAGCGGGGCTGGTTCGGAGTGCCCGGGTAGAGCTGTTCGGTAGGTCCCGCGGTCACCCAACCACCAAGTTTCGTAATCAAATGTGGCGCAAACACCGAGCCGTAAACCAGGTGGCCGACGACGACAACAGCGAGGATGGACAGTATTGAGGACTGCAGTCGGGTGTGCGCCTTGCTGTCGGCCCACATCTCGATGACGTTTCGGCCCTCGGCGTCGGTGCGTCCGAGCAGGTAGGTGAAGACCATCATTTCGATGCCCATGGCCAGGGAGTCGTACAGCGGGTACTGGTGTTTAGTTCCTTCGAATATTGCGAGTCCAGGAATCACGTAGCCGTAGTAGAAGTTGCCGAAATGGGCACCGGTAATTGCGTTGAACACGAAAGCCCAGCAGAAGCCCACGAGGAGGCCGACCGTGAGGAGGGTAATTGGCCTGCGCCAGTGGAATTTTGCGCTCAGCCATCGTCCAAGGGCGGCTCCGATCAGAGCGGGGAGCACGAAGTAGGAGACGTAGCCGATGGGTACCGACGACGGCAGACCTCCCCACGTCACGTTCAGCGGCCACCACGACGGCATCCGGGGCAGACCGGGCGGAAACTGTGCGTACATCGCCCAGTCATAGGGTGACTCGATCCACGAGAACGACAGCGCCGAGATGCTCAGCAGTAGTAGCGGGTGCACGCGGCGGCGGCGATAGCTCAGATAGGCCCCGACGAGAATAAACCCGATGCCGGAGACGTAAGCAAAGTACATTTGCCCCGCCAACAGTGGCGTCAACTGCGTGCTCATCGGCGACTCTCGCTACTCGCCGTGCGCCGCGCTTCCGGGTCATAGCGGAAAACAAGGCCGAATGTCAGGGCGATCAATCCGAACAACGTGCCTAGCATGATCACAGCGCCCACGTCCGTACCTCTCTCGATATGAGCTCGGCTCTTTAGATAGTGACGACTATCCTATGAACAGTCAACCATCGACCGCGGCTTGAGGAGTGAACAACCGTGCCCCAGCGCCCTTCCGCTAGGCAGCAGGCCGAGGTGGAGACGCCGACGCAACGGGAGCGCCGGCCGCGTGGCGCACCGCGGAAGCTTCTGCTCGCCGCCGCCCGCGACCTCTTCGCCCGCCAGGACTACCGCAGCACCACGACGCGCGAAATCGCTGAGGCCGCTGGCGTCACCGAACATCTGCTATTCCGCAACTTCGGTTCCAAAGCAGGGCTGTTCCGGGAAGCCCTGGTCTTGCCATTCACCGAATTCGTCGACGACTTCGGCCGCACGTGGGATTCTGTCGTGCCTGAGCAGACCGACGAGGAAGAGCTGTCTCGACGGTTTGTCGGCCAGCTCTACGATGTCTTTGTCGAACACCAGGGCCTGCTCTTGACGCTCATGGCGGCCCAGACCCTCAGCGAGGAAGAACTCGCAGAAACTGGCATCGCGGACATCAGACGAGCTCTCACCGTGCTCAGCCAGATCGGCGCGGAGGGCATGCGCATTCGCGGCATGCGTACCAGCAACCCTGACCTGCCGGCTCACTCAACGGTTGCCATGATCGCCGGTATGGCCGCACTACGTTCGACGTATTTCGGATCCGAGCAGCCCTCGAGAGAAGCCATCGTCGACGAACTCGTCCAGGCGATACTCCACGGCTTCCTCCACCGGCACGACTGAACTGTCGGTGCTAGTCGCCTTGCAGGACCACAGGGAAGGGACTGCGGTCCTTGGGTAGGTCGCCGGAGAAGCACGGGGAGTCGGCGATGAGCGTCGGCGGATCGGTCACGGGGTCCTTCGCCATGATGTGCAGGATGTAGCCGTCCGGCGCGTAGCCGAAGCGATTCGGTTTGCGGAAGCCGTCGCGTTCGACGACGTACCAGCCCCAGCCTTTCCAGGTGTCTCCCAGTTGGGCCACGATGCCGACAGGATCGACGCCAGCTGGCAGATTGAGTTCGCCAATCGTCGAAAGTGATACGGGGGCAACGCCGGTGGTCACATCCTTGCAGGGGGGCGTATTGACGGCTCCGCTGTACCGGGTGGCGTCCAAGGCTGTTCCCGGTGGCAGCGCTCGCAAGGTCTTCTTGAGGTAGCCGAGGATGGTGTCTTGGGCCTGCTGCTGACTGGTCGGGACCACGGGCCGCGACGTCCAGCCTGGCGGCGGTGGCGAAGCGGATGTCACGTCGGGTCCTCCCAGAATCGTTGCGCCAGTAGGTGTTCGCGGGCCGAGTGGACTGTGCTGATGACACCCGGCGACGAGCAGCAGCGTCAGCCAAGCGGCGGCGCCGGATCGCATGACGGAGAGGTTCATCGCGGTCCGGCGACGAAGGGCGGCGGCTTGCCCGCGATGATCGAACCCATGTTGGCCAGCGCGGGATTCTCCGGGCTCCAGTAGCTGCTGTGCGCGTCGACGCTGGGTAGCCCAAGCGGCCAACTGGGTCCCCGAGCGGCCTGCAGCCGTATCGCACCAAAGTCGGGTTGGTCCGGTTCGGGCCCGAGCGACCATTGGGTGACTCCGCCGGCCGCGCCGATAATGTCGTTCTCTGCGCGCATGGCATAGACATGCCCGCCGGGATCGAGGTTCAGATCGCCGGCGTGGTCGACGAGCATGCCGGGGCTGCCGACGGCGATGACGTTGTCCGCATCGAGATGGTGCCCGTCGGAGGCTGCGGCGCCGACCATGGTCGAACCGTAGCTATGCCCGATCACGGTGTCGATCGACGGCGCTCCGACATGTGAGGCGCGCTGCCCGGCCTGGAACGCATCCAAGTTAGCGGCGCTGGCCCGCGCGGGATCCGGGAAGTCTGCCTGGCCGAGGTCCATAGGTCGGTCATACCCCATCCACGTCGTCACCGACACGTCTCCCGGTTTGAGGTTGTGGTCCGCGTCAAGCGCTGCGCCGTACATGGCCAGCGACTTGTTGTCAGCGCCGTCCATCGTCGTCAAGTCTTGGCCGGTCCCGGGCACCAGGATCGCGTTGCGTTTAGCGGTGTCGGGGTTGTTGATCGCGATTGCGCCGTGGCCCCATTCATCGAGCTGACCCAGATAGCGTTGCGGGCCGGCCTTATTGAGCGTTGCTTCGACGTCTTGGTAGCCCTGCAGGCGGGTTTTGGCCACCGCCAGCTGACTTTGCAGCGAATAGATTGCGCCGTCGTCAGCGTTGCGCTCGCCCATCAACTCATCAAGGGCACGCTGCATCTGGTCGACGTCGGCTTGAGCTCGCTGCTCAAGCTCAGGTATATGCAACCGGTTGTAATGGTCTTTGCCCAAGTGATCTGAAGGGTCCCAGGGCATTCCATCGTGATTGCCGACGTCGTGGTCTTTGCTGTAGAGCCAGTCCTTCTCTTCGGGCGTGAGCTGATTCCACAGATCGGCGAACTGTTTAGCGTCGTTGGGCAGCGGTTTGGACAGCGCCTGTTGGATGTCGGGCCGATTCTCATGCGGCCCCCCAGGAATAGGTGTGTCACCGTCGGCCATGTTGATCGCTGCTGCCAGCTCGGCGTCAACGGCGTTGGCCTCGGCGATGATGGCGTTGAGCCGCGGCTGCAATTGCATCTCGGCGATGAGGGCCTCGGTAGGAAGGCACTTCGGCGTCGGGACCACTGTGTTGGAAAGTGGGTCGATCGTCATGTCCAGCTCGGTGGCGTCGTGGCGCAGCGTGCGCAGGTCGGACTGAACACGCTCGATGTCATCGGCGGCTTTGCCTGCCGCCTGCGCGACTGCTAAGGACTCGTTGCCGTGAGCGTCAAGATCTTGGCGGATCGAGGCGTTGGCATGCTTCCTCGCTTCGGCGGTGGCACCCTCCCAGGTGTCAAAAACGGCCAACGTGCTCAGTTGTTGCGATGCCTCCAGGGTGGCCTGCCCGCGGGCGTTGGTCGCGTGGAACACCTCGCGCACCGACTCGGCACTCCACCGGTCGATATCGGCCACGGTCAAGGTCACTCGTCACACCCGCGCGGAGCCGTCCACCCCATCGGCGCGGCCGATGACCGCACGCACTTTGTCGGCATTCTCGCGTTCCATCGCGGCGAAGTCGATACCGTCCTGGCTCAGGTCCGTTGCATGATCACCGACCCTGGTCACCAACCTGCGCGACGTCTCCAACCAGGCCGCCGTCTTGCTGTGCAGCGCCGCCGCCGAACTGCCCACCCAGCCTGACTGCGCTGCCACGATCCGGTTGTCCGACGACAAGTGGGCGGTCGCCAGGTCCTCACCCTGGCCGGTGACATGTGCCGCCGAGGAACTCAACGCTTCCAAGTCGAGCCGGAGCTTTCCCTGAGCCGCCATCACCACCACCTCGCTGACAAGATTGCTGACTGTGCAATTACAGCACTAAATATTCGGCGCACGTATTTAGTGGCACCGCTGGTAGTGCTACCGGGGCGCGTCGATTTCGTAGGTGCCGTTGTCGTCTGAGACGACGACGCTGACGTGGCGTTGGGCGCCGTTGACGGTGGCATCGCAGGTGAACGTGGTGCCCTTGTTGGCGCTGGGATTGTGGCCGTTGTTGCAGCTGACGTCGGTGACCGTGTTGGCGCCGTAGCCACCGGCAGGATCGGACAGTGTCTGCAAGACCCCGACTTGTACCTTGGCCACGTCGAGGACTTTGCCGCCGGTGACACCGAGTCGCGTTACGCCGACGAGGATCACCGCCGCTGCGACCAGCACCGCCCCGATTCCCGCTCCGATGAGCAGCCAGCGGGTGAGTTGCGGACGCGCTGCTGTGTCGGGATGCGGCGGCGACGCCGTCGGCGGGGCAGGCGGGGCAGGCGGAACAGGGCGATCCGGGCGCTGATGCCTGCCCGGTGGCCGCGGCGGCGGGCGGTACGCGGGAGGGGATTGGGTGACATCCCGCGCAGGGCTGGGCGGCGGGTATCGGCGCGCCGGCGTAGGGCGTTGCGGTGCGGGCAGCGGCCGAGCAGCGGTGTGGTCGTCTGATGTTGGGCGGCGGAGATACCACGGGACGTCGGGGTCTTGGCCGGAACCCGGCGCCGGTGGCCGGTTCATGGGAACCTTCGGTAGCACTGGGCCGCGTCGCCGACCAGCCCGGAGCGGAACGCGAAGATCCGGGTGAAGCCGGCGGGCACGGTGTCGCCGTCGGCGTCGCTGGCGACGAGATGATTGGTCAGCAAGCCCGATATCGCCTCGTCGAGGTCACCGGCAGTCAATACCAGGGTGCGACCGGACGGGAGCGCGACGGGTTCGGACATGTCGCGCTGAGCGACGCCGGTCAGGCATGCGGTGCGCAGCGCGGCGCGCTCGCCGGTCAGCGATACGCCCTGTTGGCGTTGCACGGCCAGCATGTAACGGGAGGTGACCACCGAAAAGGCGGTGTCGTCGCCCTGCAACAGCTGGCGGCTGTGTTCATCGGTGTGGGTGCCCATCTTTTGCAGGTCCGGCAGGTCGACGTTGATGGTGTTGGTAGCAGGGCAGTAGGAGGCCGGGGGGCTGGGTCGGGCGTCAGCACACGGTATGTTGCCTCCGACGGCCAGGGCGGGGGCGTTGTCGGGGTGGAAGATCTGGGTCAGGGTTTCCATCAGCAGGCCCAATGAGTCTGCGGTGATAGGCATCTCGCCGGGATCGGAGTCACCGGACAGGTAGTTCTGCAGCCCTTTGGGCAGGCCTGCGCGGCGGCGGGTGATCTCCTCCTTGTCGATGGCGCCGCAGGTGGTGGGGTCGCCGTCGAACCCTTCCTGGAATGCGCCGACGCGGTCGAGCGCTGAGCCGTGTGCGCCGGGCGCGTTTCCGGGTTCGTCGACCGGATCGCGCAACGTGATTACGCCGGCCAGCACGTGGTCGAGTCCATCGGTGGTGTTCATGGTGAACCGAGGTGAGCGGCCCTGGGCCACCCAGCGCAGATAGACCCCGGCGAAGCAGTCGGCCTGTTGTTCGCGAACGATAGTGTGGGTCAACAGCTTTACCAGGTGCGCTTGCCGCTGCACAGCGTGGCCGAATTCGTGCGCCAGCAACCCGGCAACGGAGATATCTCCGAAGTACTTGCGCGCGTCGGGGATGAGAACGCCGCGATCCCACGACACCGAGCCATCTCGCGAGCAGTACCCGGCGTTGGGCTCCCCGTAGGTGGCGTTTCTGCCGCACACCCGCGGGCTTGCCGGATTTCTCGAATCGTAGGACCTCAGAGCGGAGACCGGTGTGTAGTCGCCCGAAAAAGACTGCGGGTACATCGTCGTCCAGAAGCTCTGAATGTCGTTGACTGCCAAGAGTGCAAGGCGATCATTGCGGCCACCGTCGCTGCCTTCGACGTTGCCTGCCGGCGCGGGCGCGTGGGGGCGGACTCCGGTAGGAACGTCGCTGACCGGTAGCCCGCCGACGCGGTCCGGGTCGTACATCATCGAGGCTGCGCGCCCCTCCATCACGGTGGGAGCGCACCCCGCGGTCGCCGGCGCCAGGCACGCCAGCGCGAGTACCGCGGCTGCCCAGGTGGATCGCCGCCCGGCACCTCGGTGGGGGCGGTGCTTCATGAGATCCCTCCCGGTGACCAAATGCCCTGCGCTGCTGCGATCCGCGGGTAGCTGCTGGCCGTGCCCGCGACGTTAGTCCAAACGCGTAGGTGACGCGCGAAATCCGATCCGACCAGCCGTTCCGGGCAGCCGCGGAGTATAGGGATTTAGAGAGCGATGCGTCGCACGGTCTCGGAGCATATCGGCGCGGATCGCGCACGCGTGACGGACTGAAGGTACTGCCCGAGGAGCTATCTCAGGACCAGGGGTTTCGCTCCCGGTTTCGACTGGAACCCCGAGTGGCGGGGGCTGTGGACCAGTCATGGCTGGCGGGGTAGTTGACCGGATACACGTCGAGTGACTTTCCGCCGACGCGGGAGCGTAGGGAGTCGATGAATGCCTGTCCGGTCGGGCCGACACCAGTGGGCTCACCGGTACCGCGGGCGAGGACCTGCACGTCGGGGCACGGTTGGGCCGAGGCGGATGGTTCGAATGCGCCTTGTATCGCCCAAATCGTCATGGCTGCGACACCCAAGAAACGAGCGACCCTCAGTGTTGACCGTCGCTCATCGGCGCCTCGGCGCGGCCTGGAAAGACCCTGAACAAGCTTCATGACATCAACCTTCCACGTGGGATCTAGGACTCAAACATGCTTGGGTTGGCCCGATTCGGTCCACATTGATCGGATCGTCGCGGCCGAGTTCGGCGGCGTTGCGGTCTCACGCGATATCGATGCCGCGGCCCGGGCGTGTCCGTGTCGATGACCACGGGACCTGTCGGCGCATGCGCGCGAGGAGAACGAAATACTGCATCGCGTCGGGCACCGAACTCGCCACGGGAAGGATGTCGTCGTCTTGGCTGAGACGTAGCACCCGGTCGACGGGGTGGCTAGTGACCAACGCCCACGGCAACCCGGCAATGCGGCAGGCATCTTCGACCGCGGTCAACACGGAAATGCTCTGCGCGGCAAAAAAGCCCACGGCACTTAGATCGATAAGTAAGGCGTCTCCCAGCGGCACCAAGTCTGTGGCATAAGCGCTGACGCGAGCGGTGTTCCTCGCGTCGATGTCGCCGCTGATCGTGAGCAGCGTGGCCAGATGGCGATACTGAGCCCGCGCGTCGACGCCGTCGCGGTCGATCGTGAGGTTACCGTGACGGTAGGGGAGTTCGTCTTCAGCGGTGACTGGGCTGTGCAGAACGGTCATCATCGGCTCGTTTCCTGAAGGATGCGGCCTCGGTTGGCCGGATGTCGTTGTTCGGCAAGCATTTAAGGTCGGCACCGTATGTTAGGGAATTGTTCATCTGTTGGCGTCGTGGCCCATTTAATGCAGTCCGGCCGCCACTGGCGGTCCGCCTCGCGGACGACCAAAACAGCGCCACGGTCCCGCCCGCCAATGGAGCATGATCGCGAAGAATCCTTGCCGCGCAACACAATTGGAATATTTGAGACCGGCATAGACACCGACTTCCAGAACACACGAACCAAGTGAGAATCTGGGCGGTGTCATTACCATTCAGCGCCGCAGACCTCGATCAGGCAACGGCGTCGGCCCCAGGCCGGCTGCATACTCAGCACCTCTTAGAGTGCGCCGCCACCGGCGACTTGTCAACTTGCCAGCGGTGCGATGTCAGTGTCTAGTCGCCAACATCGACGTTACGTCAAGTGAGACAACAAGTATCGGCCCAGTGCAACGCATCACAGCCGGAAATGAAGTTTGAGAACCCACACTGACGTCGCTGTGTAACGCGACCGCGGTTGAGCCTAGGAGTGTCACCTAAGGTTCAGCGGCACGCCGGCGTCGGTGAAGACGTCTTGTATCCCATCGAACAACGTGTGCTGCCCGTGGCGCACGTCGTCAAGGTAGCGGCGCGACAGCGCGCTGTGTTGCCATTCGAATTGGTACGGCCGATTGTCGGGGGTGCCGAAGCCGCCCCGTAGGCAATCGGCCAGCGCGTCGAGATTACGGCCGAAGTATCCGCCGGGTCCGTTGACCGCGGATCCGATCTCGCGATAGAAATCGTTGGCAGATCTGATCTTTCGTCCGTCGATCCGGAAGATCACAGGCTGGTTATCCTCCGCCTCACGCGTCATTGTCGCCTTCCCGCGTCAGTGATCAGACAAAACGAGTCATAGTGGTCGCCGGTGTAGAAGTATTGCGTCGGATCGTTCAGAGGTGCTCCGCCCGTGACGATGCGCCGCAGCGACCGGTCTTGGGCACGCGGGGTGATCACGGTGTATTCGTGGTAATAGCCCCTACGCTGCTTGGGCAGATGATGCTCGCGGTTGCCAAATACGGCACCGTCACTGCGCGGAAACGGGAAGGGGCCGCCTGCGTGGATGCGCCGCACGGTGTCGACCGCCTCGGGCGGCAGAGTCGCGATCGGGCAGGTCGCCTCACGGACTGCACCGCTTGTCGTCGGCGCCGGGTTGGAAGGATGGATCCGCGTCAACGCCCATCCGCCGACGATGAGGATGAGTGCGCTTACCGCGAGAAGTGTCAACCTGCGTCGACCCACCTGCGCTCCTCGCTGCCCGGGCTGGCTCAATTAACTTTTCGGGAGTTAATGAGTTCTTCCGTTGCTTCTCTTCGCTTTTACTGAGCATCGAATCTCAGCGGCTGGCGCTGATGACTGTAATCCTGCGCCCGTCAGGGGCGCGTGGGCAAAGGAACAACATGGTGAACGCTCGTGCTATCGGTCGGGTTGGCGTGCTGGTAGCGGCGCTCGCTCTCGGGGCGGCATTCGCCTCGATACCGGGAACAGCGTCGGCCGACTCGTCCGACTGGCTGTCATCGGTCGACAGCCTTGTGAGCGGTGTGGCGGTGCCCGCGGATACGGCGACGTCACCATTGGATATCCAGATCTCTATCGACGGCACGGACCTGTTCTCCACAACCGACAATGAGGCCACCGCCACGTCGGGCCAGGGCGACATCGCGATCGCCTACGGCGACGGCGCCTCCGCTACCGCAACCGGGACGGGCACTGGTAATTACGCCTTTGCCGACGGCGTCGACACGATTGCCAAGATCACCGGCGGTAACGACAACATCGCCGAGGTCTACGACCCCGATGGCACGTTAGGCAGCGTCGCCGACGCGGGCACCAACAGCACCGCCGCCGGTGGCGACGACTTGGCCGGCATCTTCGGGGTTGACGGCGCGACCGCGAGCGCTCAAGGCGCTGACTACGCGTACGCCATCGTCAATCTGTTGGATAGTCAATCCGGCAATGCCGAGACAATCGGCGGCTTCCTCAGCGAACTGATAGCTCTCTTCTAAAAGCGCCGCCGTTCCCGTCAGCGGAAGCGGACGTTCAACGTCGCCAGGCCGAAGATCTTCCGGCCGTCGGACTTCGCCGCGACGATGACGACACCGCTGCGGCTCACTGGATCCAGCGACTTGATCCGGCCGCTGAACTCAATGTCTGCGCCCTCGGAGGCCGACACGATCGCGGGCGCAGACAACCGCACCGTATAACGGGTCACCGCACCGGGGTCGCCTGACCATGCGGAGGCGAATCCGGCACCCAGTCCCATGGTCAGCATCCCGTGGGCGATCACATCGGGCAGCCCGGCCAGCTTGGCGATGCCCTCGTCCCAGTGAATCGGGTTGGCATCACCGGCCACACCGGCATAGTTGACCAGGTCGCCGCGGGACAGTCGGGTGTGGTGCGTCGGCAGCTCGTCACCGACCTGCACATCGTCGAAGGACGGTGTGCCCGGCGTGCGGGTCGTATCTATCTCGGCGATCCGAACCTCACCGTCGGGGCGCACCGTCTTGTGGTACTCCTCTTCGCCGATTCCGAAGATGTCCACGTCGTGCATCATCGTCTTCTGCACGGCCGTCTTGATCGCCGGATCGAGGTCCTCGGAGGTGAGGCCGACGACCGTGGTGTGCAGGGTGTGCACTCGCTCACCGGCGGTATCGGTGAAGGTGTTGGTCACGGTGATCAGGTCTCTGCCGGCGATCCTGCGGACAGACGTCAGTTCGACGTCGACGTGCAGTTCGTCGCCGGCCACGATCGGGCGGTGCTGCTCGAAGACCTCTTCGGTCTGCATATACGTGTCGTAACCGACGACCACCTGTTCGAACATGCGGCGATTGCAGGTCATGCCCGGTGTCGACGTGAACGTCAGCGGCGCCACCAGGTCCGAATAGCCCAGCCTCGCCGCGGCGTCGACGTCCCAGTGCGCGGGGTGGTAGTCCTGCACTGCGCGGGCGTATTCGCGTAACTTTTCGCGGCCGACCAGGTAGGTGCCGTCCATCTGGTAGTAGTGGCCGACCCGCGATTCGAGCGCCGACGCCTCTGCTGGTGCAGTCATGAATGTGCTCAACTTTTCTGCCGGCCTGTTCGCTGAGTCCGACCAGAGCACACTAACGCGCGTACACCGGCGGCTGCGGCAGCGGTCCACCGCCTACACGACCGCCAACGGTGCTCTTCCGCCTACCGTGAATGGCTTTGTCGACGCGCCGACCTTTGTCAATCTCCTCTACGAGGCTTCGCCGCCGATGTCACCTTTGGCAATGAGCACTTCGCCTTCCATGCCGTCCGGATCCCGGAAGAAGAGGCTGATGAACGGCGTCAAATCGAGTCGCGATGGAACTGGGTTCATGAAGTACCGCGGAAATGATCGGGTCGAGCGAAATGCTGGACCGCCAGCGGTGTGAGCTGGCACGGTGGTTGCTTGTGCGGGTGTGGCTGAGCGGCTAGGCAGCGGCCTGCAAAGCCGTACACACGGGTTCGAATCCCGTCACTCGCTCCACGGAAGCTGAACAGCAGCGCGGCGGTGCGCCCGCCTGCGTCGGGTGGACTATTCAGCCGCGACTCGTGTTCCCGATCCCATCGCATGTACATTTTCGTCCAAGCGCCGCTCACGAAGACACCCTTGTGCAACGTCATCGTCGAGCGGATCGCAGTTCAAACCCGAAACAGGCCCGTCATCGACGCCGGCGCCGGAACATCACGAGCGCATCAGGCGTTGGAGGGGTGCGTGCGGTTAAGGCACGTGACCGACCCTTCGTCCGGCAGCGCGGCCGCTCGCACTGCAGAATGAAGTCATCGCAAGGCAGGATGCGTCCGGTTGATGCGCCGCATCCAGCACTGGAAAGGACCCACATGGCGACGACTACCTCAGGCAACGGCGTCACGCCATGGCACCTCCGAACGGCCAGCACGATAGGCCGATGGGTCTTCGCCGCGGTATTCGCTGCCTCGGTGTTCTCGCCGACCATCACCGGCGCCGCCGCGGCTGCCGACCCCTGCGCTGACGTGCAGGTCGTCTTCGCCCGCGGCACCAACGAGCCACCCGGGGTGGGGGCGACCGGCCAGGCATTCACCGATGCGCTGATCGCACGCCTGCCCGGTAAATCCGTGGATGTGTATCCGGTGGATTACCCGGCCTCTCTGGACTTCTCCCGAGCGGCCGACGGGGTCGTCGACGCCAGTAACAAGATCACCTCTGTGGTGGCCTCTTGCCCGCAGACCAAAATCGTCGCCGGGGGCTACTCCCAGGGTGCCGCGATCGCGGCCTACATCACCACCGACAACGTCCCCGAGGGCTACGCGTTGCCGCCCGGGATCACCGGCCCGTTGCCGCCGAACGTTGCTAACCACATCGCGGCCGTCACGCTGTTCGGCAAGCCGTCCAACGGCTTCCTCGATCTGGTTGACCGCAACGCTCCGCCAATCACCATCGGGCACCTGTATTCCGCCAAGACCATCGACCTGTGCGCTCCCAGCGATCCCGTCTGTGCTTCGAGCGGATTCAGTCGCGCCGCGCACAGCGCCTACCGGTCCAACGGAATGACTGACCAGGCAGCCGATTTCGCTGCCAACGCCATCAAGGGCGGCTGATCGGAGGATCACTGGCGCTGGACGGCGCTACGTCGTCGACGACCGCCGTCAGCGCGACACCTTGTTGTGCGGTGCGGTCAATGTTGCGGCCTAGCCAAGTAGCCCGTGATGGCATCGGCCACCGCGGAAGGTTGTTCGGGAAACAACGCATGGCTGGCGTCGGCGATCACTGTGGTGGTGACGCGGGCTCCGTAACGATCGTGCAAGTCGCCCCACTCGTCACGGTGATGGAACGGGTCCAGGGCGGCAATGATTTCGAATACCGGCGCGTTGCCGGCACCCCAGTAGCGGTTCACGTCGGCGTGGTGGACGCAATCGACCTGCATGGCCAACGTGTCGGGGTACCAGCCGGTCAGCCAGCCCGACGCGTCATGACCGGGGGCGAAAAACGCCAGACGCAGGGCGGCGAGGCGCGCTTCGTCGCTCAATGTCAGATCTCCGGCACGCATGGGCGCCGAGTTGACTTCGGGGGCAACGGTTTTGCCTGATGCCGCCGCCAGTATCACGCTGGCGACCATGTCGCCATGATGGACCGCGGTAGCACGCGCGACGAAGTTGCCGAAGGCGTGGCCGAGCACGACCGCGGGCCCGTCGGCCAAGGCATCGATCACGGCCGCGACGTCATGCGCCATGTCGTCGAACCCGACGCCGGTCATTGGACCAGCCGAGCGGCCCACGCCGCGTGGTTGAGGCCGCAGCACCCGGTAACCCGCCCGGGCAAGCGTTGCGGTGAGGGGATCGAAATCCCGTCCACCGTCGCGTCCGTACGACGGGAGGATGACAACGGCCGGACCATGTCCGTCGACGTAAGTCTCGATGGATGCCGCGCCCACGGCCACGATCTCGCGCTGCCGGATCATCACCCGTCTGTGGCGGCCGTGGACCGGGCCGGGTGTGTCAACTCGACGCGCAGGAGCGCGGCCTGGCGGGTGACGCCTTTTGGTGCAGCGGTGGTGCCGCCGTCGGTGGTGAGGTAGGCGATGCGGCCGTGGTCCCCCGGGCCGCGCCCCCATGCGGCGCTGGATGGCCCGACGAGGGTTTCGTCGAACGGGTTGCCGGCAATATGGCGGACTTCGCTGCCGTGGCGCGGCGCTAACGGCACGCGGTCGAGAGTGTTGGCGCGATGCCTGGTGACGTAGGCGAACCCGGCGTCCTCGTCGACGCAGAAGTCGTCGGCATTGTCGATCGCGGCGACGAACTGCGCCGGTCCAGTGGGATCGAGGGTGGCAGCATCGACAGGCACGCGCATGAACACCTTCTGCGCGGTTGAGGTGTAGTACAGATAGCCGGTCTGGGCGCCGTAGCGCACGCCGTTGACTCCGGGTTGCGGTGGAGGCGGCACGCCGCTGTCTGGATCGAACGCCATGGTGTCGTCTTCAAGCCACACCCGGGCAGTCGCGGTGCGCGCGTCGTCGGCGAGGTCGACGCGCCAGATGAGTCCAGCGAAGCAGTCAGCGATTGCCAACACATTCGGTGCCAGTAGGCAGCTGCCGTTGGGGGCGCGAACGCGGTCGTCGAAGGTGTAGATGACCTCCGCCGATACCGGCACCCCGGGTGCCCACCGGGCGAAATCGACTCGAACGAGATGTGATTCGTAGGTGGTGTATCCCTCGGTGAGGCTGATGATGAACACGTCGGGCGCGACCTCGACGATGCCAGTGACACCGTGATCGAAGGTGTGCACCAGGACCGGCTCGACGACTGCGCCGGGCGTTGCCGGCGGGACCCACCAGAGTTCTTTCTGCAGGACGGCGGTGACGAGGATGGATCCGTCGGCGCGCACCGCGAGGTTCTCCAGAAAGTAATACTGCGGGAAGAACGCAACCGGTGTCAGCGTGACGGTGGGCAGCGGGGCAAGAGCCATGATGATCCTTGGGTCAGGGAACGGGAATGTTGAAGACGTTGAGGATGGCGCACACGGTGTGGTAGATGCCCGACAGCACGGCGATCTCGAAAACGCCTGCGGCGCCAAATGTCTGCTCGCAGTGCCGGTAGAGGTCATCGTCGACGCGGTGAGACGTGGACAGTGCTCTGGCCACCCGGTGAGCGGTCTGCTCGTCGTCGGTGAGGGCATTGGGCATACCCCCGCCGAGCAACCCGGAAACGACCGACTCGGACAGGCCGGCGTGCCGCGCGACCGCAGCGTGAGCGTAGAGCTCGTAAGGGGCCTGCCACGACGCGCCGACCGTCAGGATCACCACCTGGCGTACACGTTCGGGGAGTGACGTGTTGTGCTCCTCGACCGCTTGCAGTTTCAGGAACTCCGCACCGATCTGCGGGTTGAGCAGGCTGGGGTTGAACGGCCCAATCAGCCGGCCATCGGCCGTCGTGGCCGCGAAACCGCTTCGGTCTGCCCACTGCACGGCGTTGGTGGTGATGTGGTCGAACAGCGCGCGCTGTGCGCCGGTCAGCGAGTCCGGGTCGGCGAGCTTCAGCCGACCACCCAGCGCGTCGTTGGTGGCGCTCACTGGTCCAAACCCTGGGCGTTGGCCGGCACATCGAAGGCACCCAGCGTCATGCACACCATGGTGAACCATCCGAGTAACACCGCGACATCGACGATCCCTGCGTCACCAAGCAACTCCTTGGCGCGTCGATACAAGCCAAGCGGCACGATCCGTGGAGCGACCAATGCCGATGCCAGCTCGTAGACCACTTGTTGGCGTGGATCGTCGAACGACGTTGGCAAGCCGGCGATCAGCGCTTCAACGCGGTGCGGATCAAGGTGGCCGTCACGTTCACCGATGATCTCGTGTTCGTAGTTGGCGTAAGGACTGCGCCATCGCGCGTTGACGATGTTGGTCGCGATCTCGATCTCGGCTTTCGTCAGCGTGGACTCGCGCTGAAAGTATGCCCCCGTCGGAACGATCGTCTTGGACAGCGTGGGGTTGGCTAGCCAGATCTTGTGCGGTCCCGGCACCAACCCCCGCAGCCCGAGGGTGAAGTCGTAGGCCTCTTTCATCTCGGGCGGCATCTTGTCGACTGGTGTCTCCACGAACCGCCCGAAAGTACCGAAGTCGGGTGCAGTCGTCACCGTCATCGTCTCCTTCCGCTACTCATTCCGCGAATGAGTGTTCGCGTTCTATTTTGGGCTCCAGGTTGGCCGCTTGTCAAACGCGAACGTCCGTGTTTTTTTCTGATAGAGTGCGCGAGTGCCCAAAGTGACGGCCCAGTACCGCGCGGAGCGGCGCGCGCACATCATGGCTGCGGCGCGACGGTGCTTCGTCCGCGACGGCTTTCACGCTGCGTCGATGCAGGACCTGGTCGAGGAAGCCGGAATGTCATCCGGCGCGGTGTACCGCTACTTCGCCAGCAAGGACGCGGTCATCGAGGCGATCGCTGCTCAAAACCTCGATCAAGTTGTCGCGGTCTTGGCCCAGGCCATCGACGACGGCGCAAGCCCCCAGGCGGCGATCGCGTCCGTGCTCGAGTTCGTGACCCTCCGCCACGGCGAGGACGGCTTCGCCGCCATCGCCCTGCTGGTCTGGTCTGAGGCCCTGCGCAACCCGACGTTGGCCGCCCACCTGCGCGATGCCATCGCCACCGCATTGGCGACGTTGAGCGGGCATGAGCATTCTGCACCCGATGCCGCGATGGACGTCAGCCGAGAAACTGATGACGACAACACTCACGTCGACTCGACCGCCTTGGCCGAGCTGTTGTTATGCGTCCTGCCCGGCTATCTGATGCGGTTGGCCCTGGGCGGATCCGGTGCCGTTGCGAGTATCCCCCGCTCTGTCGAGACGGTGCTGACCGTCCCGACGCGATTGCCGGCGCAGACCCAACCATCAACGTAATCTTCTGTTCCTCAGGCTGTTTGGCGACAGGCGAATAGCACGCCTAGGCGATCCGTTGGGCTGGGATGAATGCAACTGGCCATACCCAGCTGGTGGTCCAGAGGTCGTGTTGGAGTCGCTGCGCCAAACTAGCGGACGTCGCTGTCGGCTCGCCGCGAACGTCACGGCATCGACGCCAAATTACGTCTGGCCCGCATGGTCTCCAGCGCAAGGTGCAGGCCTACGCGGGATTCGGTGGTTCCTATACCTGCCCCACTGCGCGCCGGGCAACCCATCGGCGCCAGAAGCGAACACCGATGTACCCGCCGTGGGGCAAGTAGCCTCGCGGTATGGCGATGCGCGATCACGGCGACCCCGGGGATGCACCCTCGATGCCACCGCCGCTTCAGCAGCCGGCGCACACCGACCGCCCGTCGGCGGCGGAGCAGGCACGCACCATCGCCGCCGCGACCAACGGCGCCACTCTGGCTACGCTGACCACTGACGGTGACCCGTGGGCGTCGCTCGTGGCCTACGGGCTGCTGCACGGTACGCCAGTGTTATGCGTGTCGAACCTGGCTGAGCACGGCCGCAACCTGGCAGGCGACCCGCGGGCCAGCTTGGCGATCGTGGCGGAGAGCAACGACCCCGACCCGCTGTCCGGAAGTCGGATCACGTTGGCGGGCAGCGTCGTTATGCCTGAACGTGGCGAACTGGATGCGGCACGGTCGGCATACCTCAACGCGGTGCCTTCAGCCCGGCTCTACCTCGAATTCAGCGATTTCACGCTGTGGCTGCTGCAGGTCCAGCGGGTGCGCTGGGTAGGGGGGTATGGCCGGATGGATTCCACCACCGGCGAGCAGTACACCGCGGCGACGCCGGATCCCATTGTCCCCGAAGCGGCCAGCGCCATCGCTCACCTCAACGCCGACCACGCGGACGCCCTTGCGGCGATGGCGCGTACGTTCGGCGGCTATCCCGACACCGACACGGCGGTGTGCACCGGAATCGACCGCTATGGCCTAGACCTTCGGGTGCACACCCCGCGCGGCATCGCCTACACCCGGGTCGGTTTCCCCACGCGATTGAACTCCTCTGGTCAATTACGTTCGGCAACAGCAGAATTAGCCCGCGCGGCTGTCGCCGCTGGAACGGTTTTGTGAGGGCCGATCAGGCATGAGCGCACTGCAGGAAAAGGTCGCCTTGGTTACCGGCGCTTCGTCGGGACTCGGCGCTGAAACGGCCCGGCTGCTTTCTGCCCAGGGCGCAACGGTTTTCGGCGTAGCTCGCGATAACCAGCGCCTGGCCGATGTTTTTTCCGACGTGGAACGCGGTGCATACGCATCAGTGGACATCGCTTCGGCGGAGGCCTGCCAAGACGCGGTCGAGCAATGCGTCCGTGAATTCGGTGGCCTGGATGTCCTCGTCAACGTCGCCGGAAAGCACCAGATGCGCCGGACGGAGACGATGACCGACGATGACTGGGCGCAAGACCTGGCGGTCAACCTCAACGGACCGTTCTACCTGTGCAGAGCCGCATTGCCCCATCTGTTGGAGCGGGGTGGCAGCATCGTCAACGTCAGCTCCATTGCCGGTGTCGAAGGACAGGCGTACTCGGCAGGCTACTGCGCTGCCAAGCATGGACTGATCGGGCTCACCCGTGCCTTGGCGTTGGAGTACACCGCAGATCGCCTGCGCGTCAACGCCGTATGTCCGGGTGGCATGCTCACACCGCAAATCGAACAGTTCAGCGCGCCAGACAACGCGAACTACGACTTGATCATGCGCACGGCCGCACCGCGCGGCTTCATGCAGCCCCTCGATGTCGCCAATGTGGTCGCGTTCCTTGCCAGTGACGCCGCGGCGGCGATCCACGGCGCTGTCTACCGAGTCGACAACGGCAAGGGCGCCGGGTAATGGCCGGAGGGCTCAGCCGAAACGGCCGGAAATGTAGTCCTCGGTGGCCTTTTGGTCGGGATTGGAGAAAATCTTTTCGGTTTCGTTGATTTCTATCAAACGTCCGGGCTTGCCGGTGGCCTCTAGGTTGAAGAACGCGGTCTGAGTGCTGACGCGGGCAGCCTGTTGCATGTTGTGGGTAACGATGACGATGGTGTACTCCTGCCTGAGCTCCGCAATGAGATCCTCGATCGCCAGCGTCGAGATGGGGTCAAGTGCGGAACACGGTTCGTCCATCAGCAAAACTTCGGGTGAGACGGCGATCGCCCGGGCGATGCACAGGCGCTGCTGCTGACCACCGGATAGTCCGCCGCCGGGTGTACCCAAACGGTCTTTGACCTCGTTCCACAGGTTTGCCCTCCGCAACGATTGCTCGGCGAGGTCGTCGAGGTTGTGCTTCTTGCGCATCCTCTGCAGTTTCAGCCCGGCGAGGACATTGTCGCGAATCGACATGGTGGGGAAAGGATTTGGCCGCTGAAATACCATCCCGACGATGCGGCGCACCGCAACCGCGCTGATCTGTGGCCCGTAGATGTCGTGCCCGTCGAGCAACACCGATCCTTCCACCCGGCCGCCCGGTGCTGTCTCGTGGAGGCGGTTCAGGGCCCGCAGAACCGTCGACTTACCGCACCCGGACGGTCCGATAAACGCAGTGACGCTGTGCGCAGGGACCGTCATATTGAGATCGGCGACCGCCTGAAAGGAGCCGTAATAAATGTTGAGGTCGCGGGCCTCCAGGCGTTTCGCGCCCCGTTGATGTCGCAGTACGCCGTCCCCCAACGGCTCTGGGCTTGCCGGCGGGGTCGGCTGGTCGTGACTTCGGATCGCTGCGCTCTCCGAAGCCACATTAATGTCGCGAGTCACCTGAACCTCCTGCGAATCGGTCGTCGATCATGCTCTGGGTTCGGTTGAACGTCCGCGACCTACGCTGGTCCGGCTCGCGATCAACCGGGCTGCCACGGTGAAAATCAGGACCAACACCACCAAGGTGAGTGCTCCCGCCCACGCACGGGCCTGTGCGGCTTTGTAACCCGTGATGGCGTTGCCAAAAATCTGTAAGGACAGCGTCGACATGCGCTTGGTCGGGTTGAGTTCGATGAACAAGTCGTTCCCGAGGGCAGTCAGCAGCAACGGCGCGGTTTCGCCCATGGCGCGGGCAAACGCAAGCATGATACCGGTGATGATTCCTGAGCTGGCGCTGGGAATGACGACCGACATGATGGTGCCGGCCCTGGTGGCGCCCAGTGCGAACGAGGCTTCGCGCAGTTCGCGAGGCACGAGTCGCAGCATCTCCTCGGTCGATCGGATTACCAGCGGCAACATGACCAGTCCGAGGGCGATTCCTCCAGCGATGCCGGAGAACCCGAAGAACACCACCCACATCGCATAGACCAGTGCGCCGGTGACGATCGTTGGCACGCCGACCAGGATGTCGGTGAGGAAGCGCGTCACCCGGGCCAGTTGGCCCCCGTATTCCACCAGATAAATCGCTGCCGCGATACCGACGGGCATCGACAACAGCGTCGCGATGCCGGTGACGATGAGGCTTCCGATGATGCCGTTCAGGAATCCGCCACCGGCCTCGCTGGGATTGCCGGGCGGTGTCTGGGTGAGGAACTCCGGGCCCAGGTACTTCAGCCCTTGTCCAGCGACGTAGACGAGCACCCAGACCAGCACGGCGACGGTGGCGATCATGACCAGTAGCAGCACGGCGTGCACGAAGAGGTTGGTGATTTGGCGGCGGCGCTCTCCGGGGAAGGATTCGAACTCGGAAAACCCTTCGAGTGGCTCGTTTTCGATCGTCGTGCTCACGCGATGTGCTCCGAAACCCGGCCGATGATGCGCTTGCCGATCATGTTGACGAGCAAAGACAACAAGAGCAACCCGAAGGCGACCACGAAAAGTGAATCCAGATGGAACGGCTGGTTGGCTTCGGTGAACTCATTGGCGATGACGCTGGGCATGGTGGATCCGGGGCGCATGATTCCGTGCGGGATGGTCAAGACGTTGTTGCCGATCAGCATGGTCACCGCGATCGTCTCGCCGAACGCGCGGCCCAGACCCAGGATCGCGGCGCCGAAGATCCCCGAACGTGACCGCGGCAACACCGCGAGGCGCAGCATCTCCCACGTGGTCGCGCCGAACGCCAGCGCGGCTTCCTTCTCGGTCCGCGGCGCGGTATCGAAGACCTCCCGGCAAATCGCGGTGACGATGGGCAGCACCATAATCGCGAGGACCACGCCGGCTGCGAACACGGAATATCCGAAAAATGGCCCCTGGAACAGCCAGCCGATTACCGGGATTCCGGTTACCGACGTCAACCCCCGACCAATCGGCCCCAGCGCGGGAATCAGCGCAAATACCCCCCAAAAGCCGTAGACCACGCTGGGGATCGCCGCGAGCAGATCGACCAAGGACGACAACGGTCGCCGAAGCACCGCTGGTGACAGATTGGTGATGTACAGGGCCACTGCGATCGCGACCGGCACCGCGATCACCATCGCGACCAGTGAGGTGACCACGGTCCCGTAGATGAACTGCAGGATCCCGTAAGGATTGGGACTGGTGGCGGTCGCCGTTGCCTCCGACGGCGCCCAGCGAGCGTGAAAAAAACTCAGCGGCCCGTAATGCGACAGCGCCGGCCACGCCCTGATCAGAAGGAATACTGCCGTCGCCACCAAGACCGCGATCACGGTCAGCGCTGCGGCGGCCATCAGCCGCGCGAACAGCCCATCGGTGAACCGGCCGTCCGACGATGGCTCCGACGTGTCGGGTGAGGCCAGGACTTCCGCCGTCAACACTTCCCCTTTGGCGCAGCCCGGGTCATTTTCCGACCGGGCCGCCGTTGAGAGTGATCTTTTGAACCATGCCCATGGCCAAACCCTGCAGATCCTTGCCCAACGGGGCGTAGTTCACGCTGGCGGCATCGTCCTGACCCGTTGACAGGGTCCAAGAGAAGAAGTTGACCAGCGCCTTTGCCTTCGCCGGATCGGTCTGGTTCTGATAGACCAACGCGTAGGTGGTACCGGTGATCGGGTAGGCGTGGGGGTCAGGCCCATCGGTCAGGCTTACCCGTAGGTCCGGCGGGTAGGAGAGGCCTTGGGTGCCGGCGGTGATGGTGGCGACACAGGGCTGAATGAAGTTTCCGGCCTTGTTTTTCACGACGCCGTAAGTGAGGTTCTGCGCCAATACGTAGGCCAACTCGACGTAGCCGATGCTTCCGTCGGTCTGGTTGATCACCCCGGAAACGCCCTCATTGCCCTTACCGCCGATGCCGACTGGCCAGGCGATGTCCTTGCCGAAGCTCCTCGCCGGGCCACCGAGGGTTTGCACCCATGTCGGGCTTTCCTTGGTCAGAAAGTCTGTCCACACCGCGGTGGTGCCGGAGCCGTCCGAGCGGTGGGCCACCGCGATCGGCTGGTCGGGAAGATTCGCGCCCGGATTCAGCGTGACCAGCGCCGGGTCATTCCATTTGGTGATCTTGCCGGCGAAGATCTTGCCCAATGTGTCACCGTCGAACTTCAGGCCGGTTTGGACGCCCTTGACGTTGTACGTGGGCACGACGGCGCCCAGCGTCAGCGGGATGTGCACGATGGGGCCGAATTTCGCGGCTGCCAGCTCGGTGTCCTTCATCGGGGTATCGGATGCACCGAAGTCAACCGTGCCGGCGATGATCTGCTGCACAGCGCCGCCGGAGCCGATCGGCTGATAGGCGACCTGGACCCCATCGGACTGTGAGTAGTCTTTGGTCCACACCGACATGACCGGCGCCACGAACGTCGACCCAGCACCCGACAAACTGGTCGCACCGCCGTCGATCTTCGGGATCGTCCTGGGGTAGCCGGGTTTGCCGGCCGCCTTCTGACCACAGATCTGGCCCGCCATATTCTGCTGGGCGCCGCTGGCGGCGCCACCGCCACTGGTGCTTCCACACCCCGTGAGCCAGCTCGCGGTAGCAACGGCGATCACGGCGGTGACCGTTAATTTGTGAAACATCAACAACTCCTGATCCCGCAATGGCTGCGAGTAATTTGTACTTATCGAAGACCGTCGACATGAACGTTGGCCGTTCCACACCTGACATAAAGATGAACGCCTCAGCCCTGTTGCAGGCCAGCCCATCGCACCGGCCACCCAACGATCGTCCGGCTGCCGCCAATAGAGGCTTTAGACAGCAGTTTCCGCGCCACTTGGCACTAGGTATGGTGCTCGCGATAACCGAGGATTGCGCCGCAACCCAGGAAAGTCGGCGAGGTGTGCATGAGCGTGGTCGGAACATTTCCCAGCCGGGGTGTGGCGTCACGACCGGCGCGCAGCCGGGTTGCCGATCTGGCGGTTTTCGTTGGCGCGGCCGTGATTCTGTGGCTGGTGGTACGCGTCGGCGGTGGGATGGACGTCCCGTGGACGGTCGCGGGCGCACCGTCGGCGGTGTCCACGGAACCGCTCCAGTTGCCGTATTACGCGATGCGATCGCTGCTGCGCATGTTCGCGGCGCTGGGTTTGTCGCTGGTGTTCACTTTCTTCTATGCCACGGCAGCGGCGCGCTCGCGCCGCGCTGAGAGGGTGTTGATCCCACTGCTCGACATTTTGCAGTCGGTGCCCGTGCTGGGGTTCCTGGCAATCACCATCACCGGGTTCATCGCGCTGTTTCCCGGCTCGCTGCTCGGCCTCGAATGTGCTTCCATTTTTGCGATTTTCACGTCGCAAGCCTGGAATATGACCTTCGCGTTCTACCAGTCCCTTATAGCCCAGCCCCATGATCTCGACGAGGCATCGAGACTGCTGCGGCTGTCGCGGTGGCAGCGATTCTGGCGGGTTGATCTGCCCAGCGGAATGATCCCGCTCGTCTGGAACGGCATGATGAGCTTCGGTGGCGCCTGGTTTTTCCTCACAGTGTCAGAAGCGTTGAGTGTCAACAACCATAAGTTTGCACTGCCTGGGATCGGTTCCTATGTTGCCGCTGCCAGCGACGAGGGCAACCTGGCCAAGGTGTTGTTGGCGATCGCGACGATGATCGTCGTGATCATCAGCGTCAACGCATTGTTCTGGCGACCATTGACCGCATGGGCCGAACGCTTTCGCATCGAGGAGTCCGAATCCGCTGAGACGCCGCGCAGTGTGACGTTAGAGGTTCTCCGGCGCTCCCGTGTCCCCGGCCTCATTGGTGCTCCCTTGGGCCGGCTGATCGATCCGATCGACCGGCTGACAGCTGTTTTCGGAGTGACCAGGCGGCCATTGAAAACCTTCGCACTGCGGCAGCGCGTCGGCGATGTCGCATTCACCCTCGCCCTGACATTGGCCCTCGGCTACGGCGCCACCCGGGTGATCGCCTACATCGCACATAGTGTCGGCGTCATCGAGGTCGGCCATGCGGCGCTGCTGGGCTTGGCTACTTTCGTTCGGGTGATTGTGGTCGTCGTGGTCTCGACGTTGATCTGGGTTCCCATCGGAGTGTGGATCGGTTTGAATCCCAGAGTTTGTCGGCTGGCCCAGCCGGTGGTGCAAGTGTTGGCATCGTTTCCAGCCAACTTCCTGTTTCCACTATTCACTGCTTTGCTGCTGGCGACGGGGATCAGCCTGAACATCGGCGGCATAGTGCTGATGGCGCTCGGCACGCAGTGGTACATCCTGTTCAACGTCATCGCCGGCGCGAGCGCGATTCCCAATGAGCTACGTGAAGCCGCGGCCAGCCTACGGCTGCCTACGCAACTCCGCTGGCGCTCGCTGATCCTGCCGGGCATCTTCGGCAGCTACATCACCGGCGGCATCACCGCCGCCGGGGGCGCGTGGAACGCGTCGATCGTCGCCGAGGTCGTTCACTACCACAGCACCACGTTGACCGCCTACGGGCTTGGCGCATACATCATGCAGGCCACCACGGTCGGTGATGCCCCGCGCCTGCTGCTCGGCGTGATCATCATGAGCTTCTACGTGGTCGCAACGAATATTCTTTTATGGCAACGCCTTTACGCCCTGTCGGAGCGGCGCTTTTCCCTGTCCTGATCGATAACGCTCTGACGGAGGTTCTGTTGGTCGACGAAGTGCTCATCCAGCTTGACCATGTGAGCAAGAGCTTCACCAAGCCCGACGGCGGCGAGCTGCTGGTTCTCAATGACCTCACCCTCGACATCCGGGCGGGGGAGATCGTGGCGCTGCTCGGCCGCTCCGGCTGCGGCAAGTCAACCCTGCTGCGCATCATCGCCGGTCTGGTCGGACCCACCGCCGGTACGGTGCGTTACCGCAACACCGAACTGGTCGGTGCAAATGCCGGCGCCGCCATGGTGTTTCAAAACTTCGCCTTGATGCCGTGGCTAACCGTGCAGAAAAATGTCGAGCTCGGGCTGCAAGCACATCGGGTCGCCCCGCCGGAGCGGCGGAGACGAGCGCTCGAGGCTATCAACCTCATCGGGCTGGATGGTTTCCAATCCGCCTATCCCAAAGAGCTTTCCGGTGGGATGCGCCAACGCGTCGGATTCGCAAGAGCGCTCGTGCTCCAACCTGACTTGTTGCTGATGGACGAGCCGTTCTCCGCGCTTGACGTCCTCACCGCCGAAAACCTGCGCAACGAATTGATGACGCTGTGGGCCAGCCAAAGCTTCCCGACCAAAGCCATCTGCCTGGTCACCCACAACATCGAGGAAGCCGTACTGCTGGCTGACCGGATTGTCGTGCTGGGCACCAACCCAGGTCGTATCCTGTCCGAACTGCCCATTGAGCTCCGACGGCCGCGTGACC
The DNA here is from genome assembly GCA_963833935.1 of uncultured Actinomycetota bacterium. GTDB lineage: Bacteria > Actinomycetota > Actinomycetes > Mycobacteriales > Mycobacteriaceae > Mycobacterium. The sequence continues at coordinate 48,735 of CAWIAC010000018.1, forward strand.
GCCGTTCGCCCTCATTTGAAGCCCTGGTGGACAAATTCTATGAGTTGCTCACCGGTACCGGATCAGCCACTGCCGTTGTCGAATTCGACAGCGCCACTCCGACCAGCCATCCCCTGCCCCACGCAACCGTGGGTGGGCTGGCCGGGCTGGTGGAAATAATTCACGGCAAAGGCGGGCGCGTCGACATCCCCGATATCGCCGCTGACCTCGGCATCAATGCCAAAGAGCTGCTCCCATTGATCGACGCGGCGGCCTTACTCAGCTTCATTCGCGTCGGTGGCGGTGACCTCGAACTGACCTCGATCGGAACGGAATTCACCACCGCCAACATCCAGAGAAGCAAGCAGGTCTTTGCCCAGCAGGCGCGCGCCAGTGCTCCGCTGGTGCGCACCATCTGCAATGGCCTGCACGACTGCCCGGAGGGCACCGTGCGGGCCGGCTTCTTCCTTGACATCTTGCAACAGGGGCTCAGCCCCCAAGAGGCGCAACAGCAATTCGACATCGCCGTGGGGTGGGGCCGGTACGCCGAATTGTTCGATTACAAAAGCGAAACCGACCAGATTGTCGCCAAAGCGGCCGCGGTGGCTACGCCTACCGCGGTCCACCCATGAGCTACGGCAGCGGTGAGGTCTTCTCGCCGTCCGTTTGAGGACTAAAGCCCCATGACGGCTTTCCATCAGGTCATTAGCGTTTTGGGTGACCGACAACGAGGAGAGTGAAATGTCTGGAACTGCGCAGCGCTATGGCGTCGTCGTCGGGGTCGATGGATCGCCTGCGTCGAATGCCGCCGTCTGCTGGGCCGCGCGTGATGCAGCGCTGCGACATGTCCCGCTGACGTTGGTCCACGGGTTCAACACCTACGTGCCGACGGTGCCGCAGATACCGATGCCGTCCGGAGTCGGGCTGTGGCAGATGGACGACGGCAGAAGGGTTCTCGAGGACGCGGTCAAGATCGCCCACGATGCCGCGAATCTCTACGGCAGGATCGAGGTGGCGTGTGAACTGAAGTCCGCACCCCCGGTTCCGACGTTGGCGGAGATGTCGAAAGAGGCGGAGATGGTCGTCGTCGGCAACAACGGACGCGGGGCGATTTCCCGAGTGTTGCTCGGTTCGGTCAGCTCTGGGGTGGTGCGACGAGCGGATTGCCCGGTTGCGGTCATTCGCGACGAGGATCCGCTGATGGACGAGCCGCAGCACGCTCCGGTGCTGGTAGGAATCGACGGCTCGCCGGCCTCGGAGCGGGCAACCGCTATCGCATTCGACGAAGCGTCGCGTCGCGGCGTCGACCTGATGGCTCTGCAGACGTGGAGCGACGAGGTCTACGAACTTCCTGGGCTGGACTGGGAGAAGGTAAAGGCCGAAGCGGAACGCAGTTTGGCCGAAGGTCTGGCCGGCTGGTGCGAGCGCTACCCCGATGTCGCGGTGCACCAGCTTGTTGTTCGTGACCGACCGGCTCGGCAGCTGATTGCGCAGTCAGAATCGGCTCAGCTTGTTGTTGTGGGCAGCCACGGCCGCGGGCGCGTCACTGGCATGCTGTTGGGTTCGGTCAGCAACGCGGTCGTTCACGCGGTTCGCATGCCGGTGATCGTGGCGGGGCAATCCTAAGAAATACGCTGGCGCACAGCGCATTTTTGCGCCAGTCAGGCCTTCTGACCGCCGGATAGTTGTGCCTTCACCGCGCGCGTCAGGTCGTCGGCGAGGATTTCCGGCTCACCGGCGAACAGACCGTCCAGCGCGAGTTCGGCGACCACCGAGGGATCCGTCTTCTGGTCCGCAGGCGCGAAGGCGGCCATGTCGGTATCCATGTAGCCGACGTGCACTGCAGTGACACCAATGCCGCGAGGCGCGAGTTCCTCCCGAAGGGCATCGGTCATCGCCCACGCCGCTGCCTTCGCTGCGGCATAGGCACCGGAGCCGGGCGCGTGCAGCCAGGACAACACCGAAAGCATGTTGAGGATTGATCCTCCGCCATTACTTTCGATTATCGGAGCGAAGGCGCGAATGGCATTGAGGGTGCCGAAATAGTGCGTCTCCATCTCCAAGCGCACGTCCTCCATCGACCCAGACAGCAGTGTGGCGCGCGTCGAACTGCCGGCATTGTTGATCAGCACGGTGACGTCGTCAGCCAGGCTGGCAGCGCGGGCCACCGAGGTGGGGTCGGTGATGTCGAGCTGGACGGCCTCGACGCCTGGTACGTCTACCGTTTCGGGGCGACGTGCGGCGGCGTAGACCTTCGCTCCACGCTCGACGAGTTGGGCTGCGAACCGCTGACCCAACCCTCGGTTGGCGCCGGTGACCAGCGCGACGACGTGCTCGTTGTTCATCGTGACCTCCTCCGTAAGCCTTCGCCCATCGACTACGAGTACACGCTGAAAGTCAGCCCCGAGGCAAGTTAACTGTGTGCACATTTCGGGCTGCAGCGGCAGTCGAACATAAAGCGTCCGCACTCGCTTCTTCGACAAGTTCTTCGAGCAGGCGATCGGGTCAGGTATCCGGCAGGCCGTGATCTTGGCGTCGGGCCTGGACGCCAGGGCCTTCCGACTGCGGTGGCCGTCCGGGACGTCGGTCTACGAGATCGACCAGCCCCAAGTCATCGCGTTCAAGACGCGGACGCTGGCCGACCTGGGTGCAGAACCGACTGCGCAACGGACGACGGCCGCAATCGATTTACGCGACGACTGGCCGGCGGCACTGGTTGAAGCCGGGTTTGACGCGCAGCAGCCGACCGCCTGGAGCGCCGAAGGTCTGCTGGTCTACCTTCCCCCGGACGCGCAGGACCGACTTTTCGACAACATCGCGGCTCTCTCGGCTCCGGGTAGCCGCGTCGCGACCGAACACATGGACCTCAGTAACGCTCCGTCGGACTGGGTAGAGCGGATCACCGAGCGGTCCCGTCGCATCGGCTCCGACATCGACCTCGCCGAACTCTTCTACACCGGCGACCGCAACACTGCCGCCGACTACCTGCAAACACACGGTTGGCGGGTCGATATCCGGACGACTTCACAGGTCTACGCCGCCAACGGTTTCGAGTTGCCCGACGACGAGCTGGCGTCCTTCGGCAATGCGTCTGGTTATTTGACGGCGACATTCACCGAAACATCCTTGCTCAGTGTCGTAGCGTGTTGAGGCCATCCTCTACTTGCAGTGCTTTGAGCGCGTTGGCCGCCGTTTCGTAGCCTTGTACGACACCCTCTAACCGTGCCGACGAGCCGTCAAAGCAGGCCCAGTCGAATACGGCTTGGCACACGTGATCAGCCAGGCTTCGCAAGATGCCATCGCGGGGAGGGTTGTCGATAACTCTGATGGCGGCCGCGCAAAGCGCGCCCTTGTCGACGCTGTCGGTTTGCAGTGCGCGGTGAGCCAGCGACACGAGCTCGCGGGCATGACCGCCCTCGAAATCCATAGAACTCCTTGCCTGTCATCGATTTTCAGTTCCTCCGTCAGGTTCGAGCGAAAGGAAGCTGTAAATCAGCCGAGTCGTAAACCTAGCTCAACTAGGGGCACACTCCGGCCACGTTCGGGTCACAGAGCTACATCGGAGTGACGGGCCGGTCATCCTGCTGTAGTTCGCGAGCCATCTGCGCAGTCCGCGTTTTCGACCCGATGCGCTCCCGGTAGTCGTACGTTAAGGCCATGTCTGACGACGTCTCGGAGCAGTCAACACGGTGGGCCGGGCTGCAATCGGCCAGTGCTTGGCGGTTTTTCCAAGACATGCTCGGTGAAATGACCACGGTGGTCGCCGAGGACGCCGAAACGGAACGCGAGTTCATCGAGGGTGTGCGGGTCATCGCGCGAATCTCAGCGCTGTGCGCGCAACTTTCGGTCGAAGCTGACCCCGACCGGCCGTCGTTTTTCGATATGTGTTCGCCGACCCAGATGGTCGGCGGGCCCAACCCGGACGGTAACTACTATCTGGCGATGATCCGCGGCGACCGTAGCTATCGGATCACCGGCGGGCGCGGCACGAGCGCATACCTCGGCTTCCAGATCCTCGCCGGCACCGGGCTCAGTCCGCGACGGATGGCCGGCTATGTCAGTGATGCCGACTTGGACGTGACCGCAGGGCAATTCGCGCTGGTGTTATCGGCACAGGAGCCGGCCGATCTTGACGGTGCGCAATGGCTGCAGATCCCCGCAGATGCGTCCTCAGTTGTCGTGCGGGAATACATCGGCGACCGCGCTTCCGAGCAACGGGTTGTCCTCGATATCGAAGCGCTCGATCCCGACCCCGTCGCGGTGCTCACCGACAGCGCGCTGTCGGATCAATTGACCGCCATGGCCTGGACTTTGGTCAAGCTTGCGACGCTGCACCGCACCATCAAGCCCGAGTTGCTCGAGCACCCGAACAGCCTGCTGACCGCACAAGCGGCCGACCTCGGTGACGCTGACACCACCCCGGACAACCTGTACATGATCGGAACTTTTCGGCTCGACCCCGACCAAGCCCTGGTCCTCGACATCGAGCCGCCGGCCACCCGGTACTGGAACGTCACCTTGGAAAACATCTGGCACGAGTGTTTGGAGCCACACCACCGGCATAGCTCGGTGACCAACAAGGGAGTTCATCCCGGCGCCGACGGACACGTGCGTATCGCGATTTCTGCGCGCGATTTCGACGTGGGCCACTGGCTCGACACCGGCGGGCGGCACCGCGGCTTCGTCGTTCTGCGCTGGCTCGACAACCCCGAACCGCCGACCGTCACCGTCTCGATCCACCAGGATTGAAAATGACCATCGACCAACGATTTTCGATCGATCAGCTGCTCGCCACCGCCTGCGCGCAGACCGGCTACGAAGACTTCGGCGACGACGGGTGGCAGCCCGGCTTGCAGCGGCTCGTCGACGGCCTGATCCACGAGGCCCGGCTGTCGGCGATCGGTGTCGAGATCGCATATGGCGACATCATTCGCGCATTGTCAAATCGCCTCGGTGTCATCGACTGGCGCAGAAAGCATCCTGACGTTGCCGCCGAGCAGATCATCCGTCCCATCGTCATCGTCGGCCAACCTCGTACCGGAACCACGATCCTCTACGACCTACTCGCGCAAGACCCGCAGCTGCGGCCGCCGCTGACCTGGGAGGTCGACGAGCCGTGTCCGGTGCCGCGGCCCGAGACCTACCACGACGACCCGCGCATCGCCCAAATACAGTCCAACATCGACCTTTCCGAGCAGATCATTCCCGGCTTCCTCAAGTTCCATCCCATGGGAGCCCTGGTCGGCCAGGAGTGTGTCCGTATCACGGCGGGCGAATTCACCAGCATGATCTATTCGGTGCAATACCGGCTTCCGAGCTACTACCGCTGGCTACTTTACGATGCCGATCACTCCGGTGCTTACCGCTATCATCGAATCTTCCTGCAGCATCTGCAATCCGGGGTTCCCGGGCAGTGGCTGTTGAAATCGCCGGCGCACTTGTGGAACCTCGACGCCCTGCTGAACGAGTATCCCGACGCACTGATTGTGCAGACCCATCGTGATCCGCTCAACGTCATCTCGTCGATCGCGGCGCTGACCCATCATCTGCGACGGATGAGCACCGACGAGTCCACGGTCGCCGAATGTGCGGCTCAGTCCTACGAGGAGGTCGTGGTCGGTCTTGACCGGGAGATGGCATTGAGAGACAGCGGTGTCATCCCTGACGGCCGGATCGTCGACGTCAAATTCACCGATTTCATGAACGACCCCTGGACCACGATCGGCGGGGTTTACCGAGCATTGGGCCGGGAGCTCCGGCCCGACACCGCGGCACGGATGCGGAATTTCCTGGCGGCGCATCCCTCAGACGGCGGCCGCGGTCGCTACACCTGGTCGGACACCAACCTCAACGCCGACGAGGTCCGCGAGCGGGTCTGCGCCTATCAAGAGCGCTACGCGGTTCCCACTGAACAACTGCGATAAGCGCTTCGGTCAATGGGCATCATTGAGCCGCGATGATTTTCGCGATTTGCTCCGCGACCGCGGCGCGTATCTCGGCGTCGTCGAGGTCTTGCAGGCCGAACGCCACCCGCAGGGTTGATCCGAGAAGCCCCCATCCGATCCGCAAGGCCATCCCGTGGGCAGCCAACAGGCGGGCGGTGCGCTCGTCGCTGTGGCCGGCGCGTACCTGGTCCAAGAAGGCTTCCATACCGGGAAAGCGCTGCTGGAGTTCTTCCACCGGAAAGCCGTCGAGCGTCGAACGCATCATGACGCGCACGTGGAGTTCGTACGCGGACTCCAGGTCCGCCAGAGGGGTTCCAGACTCACGAAGCTCCGCGGCAGAGTCGGCGAGGTTTTGCAGCGTCGCCGCCAGGAGCTGGCGTTTGCTTCCGAAATGGCGATGCAGCAAGCCATGGTTCACACCTGCTCGAGCGGCGACTTCACGGATGGACGTCGCGGCCGGACCCCTTTCCGCAAACAACTCGCCGGCGGCCCGCAAGACGGCGGCGATGACCTCTTCTTTGCCAATTGGCTTCGCGGTGTCTAAAACCGTTGCCTCTGATGTAGCCATCTGTGTACAGTAGCTGACAACACTAGTGTAGACAAGCGCCTACACTAGTGAACGTATCAAGGAGGAAGCACCAGTGGGCAGTGAATTTCGCGTGGTGAAGCTGGGTGAGAACATCGGTGCGCGCATCGATGGGGTGCGACTCGGTGACCTCGATGTCGAGACTGCGGCCGAGATCAACAAGGCTCTGAATACCCACAAAGTGGTGTTCTTCCGCGGCCAGCATCACCTCGACGACGACTCGCACTACGCCTTCGCAGAGAGCCTGGGCGTGCCCACGACGCCTCATCCCACACTGAAGTTCGACGGAAGCCGGGTCATGCGACTGGAGTCCATCGCGGGGGCCGGCGCCAACCAGTGGCACACTGACGTCACGTTCGTCGACCGCCCGCCGAAAGCATCGATCCTGCGCGCCGTGAAACTGCCGCCCTATGGCGGGACCACCACCTGGGCCTCCACCGTCGCCGCGTACCGGCAGCTACCGCAGCCTCTGCAGCGGCTCGCGGACGGCCTGTGGGCAATGCACAACAACGCATTCGACTATGCCCAGGTCGACCCGGTGAAGTTGGCGGCGCTAGAAGCCGACCCCGAAGCGATATTGAAGTACGCCAACGAGTTTCATTCCGACCACTACGAGACTCATCACCCGGTGGTGCGGGTGCACCCGGAGACAGGCGAGCGGTCGCTGCTGCTCGGTAACTTCGTCAAGTCCATTCTGGGGGTCAACAGCACTGAGTCGCAGGCATTGCTCCGGATCTTCCAGGATCGGATCACATGGCTGGAGAACACGATTCGGTGGAACTGGGAGCTCGGCGACGTCGCGATGTGGGACAACCGGGCAACCCAGCACTACGCCGTTTCGGACTATGGCAATCAACCCCGCACCATGCACCGGATCACTCTCGCGGGCGACATTCCGGTGAGTGTGGATGGTGAACACAGTCGAGTGGTCTCCGGGGACGCCAGCGACTACTCCGTCGTGGACATCCCGAGACCACTTGTGGCCTAACGCATCGCTTCGGTGATCTGCGGACCGCTAGCCCTTGACGAGGGTGAACTGTCCCACCTCGGAGACATTCCTCTGAAAGAAGTCAGAACATCCGATCAGGTAGCGCACGTAACGGTCGTAGACTTCTTGGGAAGTCACTTCGATGGCTTTGTCGCGGGCCGCTTCGAGCTTCGACGACCAGATGTCGAGCGTGCGAACGTAATGAGCAGTCATCTTCTGCAGCGCCTCAACGGAAAACCCTGCGCCAGTTGCGTATTCAACTACGTCCTCGTCGCACGGCACTGAGCCGCCGGGGAAGATCTCTGCGGCGATGAACCGCATGAACCGAAGGTCGCTCATGGTGATCGGGATGCCCATCTCAGGCCAGCGCTTGAGCGGGTGACCCATGATCGTCTGCAAGACCATCCGACCATCGCGGGGCATGATGCGGTAGCACAGATCAAAGAAGGCCTTGTAGCGCGATTTAGGGAACGCTTCGAACGCCTCGATGCTGACGATGCGGTCGACGGGCTCCTCGAACTCCTCCCAGCCGAGCAGGTGGATCTGGCGGGAGCGACCGGTCTTGATCTGGTCTAGCTTCTGTTGGCCCAGAGCGCGTTGGTTCTTACTCAGGGTGAGGCCGACGACGTTGACGTCGTAGGTTTCGACGGCGCGCTTCATCACCGAGGCCCAGCCGCAACCGACGTCGAGCAGGGTCATTCCCGGCTGCAGACCAAGCTTGCCGAGCGCGAGGTCGATCTTGGCGATCTGGGCCTCTTCGAGAGTCATGTCGTCGCGCTCATAGAACGCGCAGCTGTACGTCCGCGTCGGATCCTGAAACAGCCCGAAAAAATCATTGGAGATGTCGTAGTGGGCTTGAACATCCTCATACGCCGGCCGCATTTTAGGCGAGCCATCGGACCCGCTGTCCGTCATAAGAAGTTGACCTTCCGGGTCGATCTTTTCGGTCGCCAGACTGCGCTGTTGCACACGCACTTTATAGCGTATCTCGTCGATTCCGGCTAAACGGGAGCCTTTTCGCAGGTGTATTGGCAGACGTCGGTGTAGCCCTGGCGAAACAGGTCAGCGCAGCCGGTCAGGTATCGCAGAAAGCGCTCGTAGATCACTTCGGACGTGATTGCGATGGCCTCGTCCTTCTTCGCTTCGAGATTGGCGGCCCAGGTGTCGAGGGTGCGAGCGTAGTGCGGCCTTAGCGCTTGCTTCCGCGTCACCGTGTAGCCGGCCTTGACCGCGTGCTCTTCGACCTGTGCACTCAGCGGTAGCCGACCACCGGGGTAGATCTCGTCCATGATGAACTTGATGAACCGCACACGCGACATCGTGAGAGGCAGTTGCCGCGCTTTGATCTCCTCATCGCTGGGGATGATGATGGTGTGCAGCATCATGACACCGTCGTCGGGCATCAAGTTGAACGTCTTCTTGAAGTAGTCGTCGTACTTGTTGAAGCCGAAGTGCTCGAAGGCGCCGATTGACACCACGCGGTCGACCGGCTCGTCGAATTCCTCCCAGGGTTGCAGGCGTACTTCCATGTGACGCTTGCTGGTCGAATTCGCGAACCAGTGGTCCTCGATGTGTTGCTTCTGGTTCTCAGACAGCGTCAGTCCGATGACATTGACGTCGTATTTTTCGACGGCGCGCATCATCGTGGAGCCCCACCCGCATCCGATGTCGAGCAGCGTCATCCCGGGCTTCAGGCCGAGCTTGCCGAGCGACAGGTCGACTTTAGCCCGCTGAGCCTCTTCCAGCGTCATGTCTTCGCGCTCGAAGTACGCGCAGCTGTACGTCTGGGAAGGGTCTTGCCACAGTCTGAAGAAATCGTTGGAGATGTCGTAGTGGAACTGGACTTCCCCGGCGTCTGACCCGCGGGTTTGCGCCGCGGACTTCGACAACCACTTGGACTGGGCGCGCGGCGCCGAGCTGGATGTTGCGTTCGAGGTATCTGCCACTGTTGGTCCTAACGAATGTGAATCTGGTCCTAACGAATGTGAATCGATTCTGCGTGCCGATCCGCAGTAGCTGCTCACTGGCGTCTCGGGGCCACCTGGCTTCCCCTTCACTTTGGTGAGCCAGTTGATCGCTGAGTTGGAACTTTACCTGCCTCGTGGCCCGCTACACCAAACGGCGTGCCAGCTGCGGCGCACGGGCCTGCTATTGCGCGAGCAGATTCGCTATCCGGGTAAAGGCGGTGGGCATGGCCACCGCGGCTGGGACGATGCGCGATCGGGCGGGAGCGTAGGCGCTCGCCTGGAGCAACGCCGCAGTCAGCAGTCGATAACGGCGGGTCAGTTGGCGCCAGCGGCGGTCGTATTCGTCTGTTCGGTTCGCCAGCACGCAGTCGACCAGCAGTTCGGCCGCACCGAAAGCCAACCCGAGGCCCTCGCCGGTGAGTGCATCCACATAACCCGCGGCGTCGCCAACCAACAGGACGCGCCCGGCCGTCCGGCTCGACACCTTCTGTCGTAGTGGCCCGGCGGCGCGGTCCGGTTCGTGCGGATGCCCGGCGATCCGGTCGCATAGATCGGGAAATTTCTGCAGGTGGCAATCGAATCCGCCGCGCTGTGAGGTGAGCAGGGTGATACCCACGCAGTCGTCGGCGACGGGCGTCACGTACGCCTCGGCGCCGGGCGCCCAGTGCACCTCGACGTGGTCCGACCACGGGGCGGTCTGCACGTGACGACGGATTCCCCAGCGGCGCGGGCCAGGGCTCGGCTGCTCCAGGCCAAGGGACCGGCGGATGGGGGAGTGCAGCCCGTCGGCCGCAACGAGGTAGCGCGCCCGCCAGCGTCCGGCGCAAACGCCGTCCGCGTCCTGGCTTATCCCGCGTATCTCGTCGTGGTGGATTTCCACGCCGGCCTCGACGGCCGCGTCGATCAATGCGCCGTGCAGCACGGTCCTGCGCACACCGCGCCCGGTGCCCGGCCTGAACTGCGCATCCACGTGCCGTTCGCCGTCCCGGTAGCTGATGCCGCGGATGGGTTTGCCGTGCGGATGCACCCCAAGGCGCTGCAAGTGAACCAGGGTATGCGGCATCAGGCCCTCGCCGCAGGCCTTGTCGATCGCTCCGCGGCGCCGTTCGACGACGGCCACGTCCAATCCGGCCCGCGCCCCGTGGATCGCGGTCGCCAGTCCGGCCGGGCCGCCGCCGACGACGAGAAGGTCGATCACGTCAGGCCCGCGAGTGCCGCATTCTCGACCTTGACCCGCGCGCTCAGCAGGCCTGCGTTGAGTATCAAGAACACCAAAGCGGTGGCCCATGCGGTGTGCACCAACGGTAGCGCCATACCTTCGGCGATCACCGCGACGTAGTTCGGATGCGGCACGAGCCGGTACGGCCCGCCGGTGATGCGGGTCGCGCCGGGGATGACGACGACGCGGGTGTTCCACTGATAGCCCAAGGTGGTGATGCACCACCAGCGCAATGCCTGCGCCGCTAGCACCACGCCGAACATGGGCCAACCCAATGCTGGAATGAAGTTGCGGTGCAGCATGATTGGCTCGGCGAGGCATCCCACCAGCAGGCCGATGTGCAAGGCCACCATCACCGGGTAATGCCCGGCACCGAATTCGACGCCGCCGTGTGTCAAGCTGGCGGCGCGGTTACGTTCGGCGACAAGCACTTCGATCAGCCGCTCGACGGCGACCGCGCCGATCAACAAGGCATACCAGGTCATGGCCGTCTCACCGCCAGCGCAGCATGACGAGCTCGGAGCAGAACCCGGGACCCATGGCAAGCATGACCCCAGGGCTGCCGGCCGGTGGTTGCTTGGCGATCGTGTCACGGAAGACGTGCAGCACCGACGACGACGAGAGGTTGCCGACCTCGCTCAACGAGCGCCACGTGAGTTCAAGTGCGTCGTCGGCCAATCCGAGTGACGACACGATCGTCTCGATGACCTTGGGGCCGCCCGGATGGCTGACCCACGCGGCGACGTCCGCGATATCCAGACCGTAGGCCGCCAGCAGTCCTGCCACGTCGTCTCCCAGATACCGCTCGACAACGCCGGCCACGTCCGGGGACAGGATGAGGCCGAATCCGGTGGAACCGATCTTCCAGCCCATGGTGTCCTGCGAGTCGGGGTAGAGGTGACTGCGCGAAGCGAGGATTTCCGGTCCGCGGGCGTTGATCTGCTCGGCGCGACGTTCGCCCACCGCGACGACCGCCGCAGCACCGTCGCCGAACAGCGCGGTGCCGACCAGAGAAGCCAGCGAAGGAGTTGTCGCGGGGAAAGTCAGCGAGCACAGCTCGACGGACAGCAGCACCGCGACGTCGTCGGGCGCACCGCGCAGATAGTCGTTGAGCCGTCCCACCCCGGCGGCACCGGCGACGCAGCCGAGGCCGAACATCGGGATCCGGCGCACATCCGGGCGCAGTCCCAAGCGCGTCGCGATGCGTGCCTCCAGCGAGGGGACGGCAAGGCCCGTGACGGTCGTCGACATGACTACGTCGACATCCTGCGGGTGCAACCCCGCCTCATCCAGCGCCGCGGACATTGCGGCACAGCCAAGTTCCACCGCCTTGTCGATGAAAATGCTGTTCGCGTCGCCGAAGTCGGTCAACGACGCGTACTGCTCGAGCGGCAACACCAGGTAGCGACTGTTCACTTTGGAACTCGCATGGAATTTGCGCAGTGCGTCCCCGTAGTCCTGAAATGCCGGGAGCGCGGCGAGCGTCTCGGTGATTTCATGCTGGGCATAGCGATGCTCGGGCAGGACGCCCTGCACGGCCGCGACGACGCTGCCGGTTTTGTGGGCCCGAAATCCGTTGCCGCTCTGAGATACCGTCATTTTTCACCCTTCTCGGACGATGTGGTGCCGGCACCGTTGCCGCGTATAGAGCCTCACGTTTTTGCTCGGCGTCCGGTTCATGGAAACCATCCGCTCACCAATTTCAACAGTCGATGACTTTTGTCAACATTCGGTGACTTGAAGATACGCGCAGCCGGATGTGTAGTCAACAGCTGATGACATATACTCGTCGGACGATGACAAGAAGGCCGCGAAACGCCGCCCAGACCAGGGCGGACATCCTGGCTGCCGCGCGCCGCCGGTTCGCGACAGAGGGCTTCGATCGCACCACCCTGCGCGCGATCGCGGCGGACGTGGGAGTGGATGCGGCGCTGGTCATCCGGTACTTCGGCAGCAAACAGGACCTGTTCGCGACGGCCACCGAATTCACCATCAAGCTGCCCGACCTGACCGGCGTGGGCCCCGACGAGATCGCGGACATGTTGCTGCCGCAGTATTTCGCCGTGTGGGAAGAGGACCACTCGTTCATGGCTTTGTTGCAGGCCGCCATGACCAGCCGAGTGGCCGCCGACATCCTCAACGAAACCCTGGCGGTGCACGTCGCGCCGACGCTGAGATCTGCCACCCCCGACCATGACCAGCAGCGGATTGCGTTGACGGACGCGTTCGTCATCGGGCTGGCCGCCACCCGATCGGTCCTGGGTAATCTCCCAGCGGCCGAACTCAGTCGCGAGGAGTTGCGGCGGTGGGCGGCACCGGTGTTTCGGCAACTCCTGGTGGGGCCGGCGCCGTCGTAATCTCACGGTTCGGCCGAAGCGAACAACGGGTGCCATATGGTCGTCGTGTGACGGTCACACGGCCTCGTAACGCTGCACAGACGCGCGCGGACATTCTGTCGGCGGCGCGGCGGCGCTTCGGGGCTGAGGGATACGAGCGGACGACCTTGCGGGCCGTCGCGGCTGACGTCGGAGTGGACGCGGCATTGGTCTTCCGGTACTTCGGCAGCAAGCAGAATTTGTTCGCCGCTGCGGCGGACTTCGAAATCGACCTGCCCGACTTATCGGGAGTCGAACCCGACGAGATCGCCGGCATTTTGCTGCCCCGGTTCTTCGCGGTGTGGGAAGAGGACGAAACGTTCTTGGCGTTGCTGCGGGCCGCGATGACCAGCCCACTCGCGGCTGACGCGTTACGGAACGTGTTTGCCCAGCAGGTGGCGCCCAAGCTGGCCACCGCGACCCCGGATCACCCTGTCCAACGGATCGGGTTGATGGGTGCGTTCGTCATCGGGCTTGCGATCACCCGGTATGTGTTGGTGAATCCGCCGGTGGCCAGCCTGAGCCGCGAGGAACTCAGCCGCTGGGCGGCCCCGGTGATCCAGCAACTCTTGGTGGGGCCGGCGCCGAGGTAGTGTCACAACCTCGACAAGGTTTTACCTATCCGCGTCGGTGTAGCGGATGACGCCCCGAATATTGCGCCCCTCCAACATGTCCGAATAGCCCTCGTTAATCTGTTCGAGGGTGTAGCGGCGAGTCACCATCTCGTCAAGATTGAGCCTGCCCGACTGGTACATCGACAAGATCAATGGGATGTCGTGTTGGGGGTTGCCGCCGCCGAAGATGTTTCCTTGCAACCTCTTTTGCAGCAGCGTGAACAACGACAAGTTCAACGTCACATCGGTTTCCACGACACTGCCCACCGCCGTCATGACGCACGTTCCGCCCTTGGACGTGACGGACATGTACTTATCGAGGTCCGCGCCGTTGAACCTGCCGACGGTGACGATCACCTTGCGCGCCATCCGACCGGCAGTAAGGTGTGCGATAGCCATGAGTGCGGTGTCGATGTCGGGATAAGTATGCGTGGCGCCGAATTTGAGTGCCTGATCGCGCTTCCATTCGATGGGGTCGACGGCAAAGATCCGGTGCGCACCGCAATTCACTGCACCTAGCAAAGCCGCTGTACCTACGCCACCCAAGCCGACGACGACGACATCGTCGCCAGGCCGAACCTCGGCCGCTCGCGTCGCCGACCCGAAGCCAGTTGTCACACCACAACTGACGAGCGCCGCGATCTCAAAGGGTACGGCCGGGTCGATCTTCACCAGCGAAGTCTGATGAACAACGACATACGGCGAGAAGGTGCCCAGCAACGCGTACGGGTAGACATTGTGCCCTTTCGCCTGGACGCGAAATGTCCCATCGGACACGGCTGTTCCCGCCATCAGACCCATGCCGAGGTCGCACAGATTGCTCTCTCCCGCCCGACAGGACGGGCACGTACCACACGAGGGTATGAACGACGCTGCGACATGGTCACCCACGGCAAGTCCTTCAACACCTTCGCCCACCTCGACGACGACGCCGGCGCCTTCATGGCCACCGAGCATGGGGAACGCCGCCATCGGGATGTCGCCGGATACCACGTGGTGATCGGAATGGCACAGCCCTGCGGCTTCCATCCGCACCGTCACCTCGCCTTTTCGGGGCTCGCCGATGTCGATTTCCTCGATCGACCATGGCTGATTGAAGTCCCAGATCAGGGCCCCCTTGGTCTTCACCGAGTTGCCCGCTCTCTCGTGCGCATGTGATCAGCGGAAGCCATGTCGAGATTCATCCCACCTAACATACTGTAATAGCTACAGTAAAAGTGACTTCAATCTAGACATCGTTGGAAGGTTTGCGTCGCCGACCCGATGCGTCGTCTCCGACGCCGTCGGCGTGGCATAGGCTTCATCCACACCACGGCGAAGGGTCAGCCCATGCGAATCAGTCTGATCACCGGCCTCAACAATGAATCGCCAGTCGAGTCCTGTATCCGTGACTTGACGCAGGCGCGCGACGAGGGCTTCGCGCGGCTGTGGGTGACCCAGATGCCCTACGACGTCGACTTGCTCACCGTTCTGGCTGTCGCGCTGCGCGAAGTTCCGGATATCGAAGTGGCCAGCGGGGTGGTACCCATCCAGAACCAGCATCCGACGCTGCTTGCGCAGCGAGCGTTGACCCTCAACATCATTGGCGACGGACGGTTCACACTCGGCATCGGAGTGACCCACCGAGCCGTGACCGAGGGAATGTGGGGCATCTCCTGGGACAGGTCGGTGAAGCGGCTCTCGGAGTTCCTGGACGGGTTGCTGCCCTTGCTCGCTAAGGAGCCTGCCAACGTGTCCGGCGAGCTCGTCACGACGAGGGGAGCGTTGCAAATCCCGCACGCGCCGACCCCGCAGGTGTACGTCGCCGCGCTGGGCCCGCAGATGCTGAGGGTCGCGGGCCGGCGCACGTCGGGCACCATCACCTGGATGACGGGGCCCAAGACACTGCGAGAACATATCGGACCCACACTGCGCGCCGCGGCCGCCGATGCCGGACGCGCGGACGGGTCGGTCGCGGTCGCGGCAGCGCTGCCGGTAAGCGTGACCGACGACGTTGAAAAGGCCCGGTCACGTGCCGCTCAACAGTTCGCGATGTACGGCCACCTACCGTCTTATCGCGCGATGCTCGACCGAGAGGGCTATTCCGGCCCGGAAGACGCCGCGTTGATCGGCGACGAGTCGGCGGTTTGGCAGCAGCTCGACGTGCTCCGCGACGCCGGTGTGGACGAATTCGTCTGCATCCCGTTCGACCCCTCGCCCGAGGGAGGGCAACGGACACGAGCGTGCTTGCAGACCTGGAAAACCGGGAAAACCGCCACGTAGCCTCGTCGCATTAGTGACCGACTCGAGCCACCGAACGCCCCGCCCGCCCAACCAAAATTCGGTAACAGCCTGTCGAACAAGCCATTGCGATCAGGCTGATTTACACGGATGTGCCGGCGCCGTCCGTTAGCTAAGCTCCAAATCCCGTGCCTGGTGCGAACCGACCAGCGCGCGCAGCAGTCAGTCGGCGGTGCCCGGCAACTTCTACGAATCCGATTGTTGATGTGGAGGCGGCAATGACGGAGCCCGCGCAGCCATCTAAGCGGCGCGGAAAACTGCCGTTTTCGGTGTCGCGGCTGAACCTCCTTGGGATCGTGGCCATCGTCGTCGCGGCAAGCCTCATCGCGGTCCACAACCTGCACCACGACAACTACCCGAATCAAATTCTCAACGTCTCCTACGACCCGACCCGGGAACTCTACGCAGCACTCGACAAAACATTCGTCGACCAGTTCCGGCGCCAGACCGGCGTGACGGTGGAAGTGAAGCAGTCGCACGGTGGTTCGGGACGCCAAGCTGCCGAAGTCATCAATGGCCATGAGAAGGCCGACGTCGTTTCGCTGGCCTTGCCGAGTGACGTCGACGCGCTGCGCAAGCGCGGGCTCATCGCATCCGACTGGCAGAAACGTCTGCCGAACCATTCTGTCCCCTACACGTCGACGATCGTGTTCGTCGTCCATAAGGACAATCCATTGGGCATCCACGACTGGCCCGATCTCATCAAAGATGACGTCGAGGTCGTGTCACCCAATCCGCGCACCTCGGGCAATGGGAAGTTGAGTGTTCTCGCGGCCTGGGGTTCGGTGACGACGCGCGGCGGAAGCGACCAAGCGGCCGCTGACTATGTCAGGGCGCTGCTGAACCACGTCAAGATCGCCGACACCGGAGCGCGCGGCGCCGCCATTTCCTACTCGGTGGAAAAGATCGGCGACGTGCACCTGACCTGGGAGAACGAAGCTCTGCGGGAAGTCGCGGAGAACAAGCACGAATTCGAAATCGTTTATCCGCCAATCAGTATCCTCGCCGAGCCTGCGGTCGCCTGGGTCGACGCGAACCTTAGGGACAAGAAGATCGCGTCGTTTGCCAAGTCCTACCTCGAGTACCTCTACACCGACGCCGCGCAGGAAACCGTCGCGCAATACGGCTATCGTCCGCTGAAGCCGGACATCTTGGCCAAGCACGCGGACCGGTTGCCTCCGATCAACCTTTTCCCCATCACTGCGATCGCCAAAAACTGGTATGACGCGCAGGAGAAATTCTTCGGCAGCAACGGCATCTACGACGTGGTCTCGTCGGCTCCGGCCAGGGTCGCGTCTGCACACCCTCGGCGAAAGACGAAGACGCCATGAGTATTGCAGGGATTTCTGCACGCATAAAAAGCGTGAACTACGACAGGGGCAAACTGCGTAGCGACCTGATAGCGGGCCTCACGGTCGCTGCGGTGTCGCT
The DNA here is from genome assembly GCA_963833935.1 of uncultured Actinomycetota bacterium. Lineage (GTDB taxonomy): Bacteria > Actinomycetota > Actinomycetes > Mycobacteriales > Mycobacteriaceae > Mycobacterium. The sequence goes on from CAWIAC010000018.1 coordinate 66,119, forward strand.
GCCGCAGGGCATCACCTACGCGTTAGTGGCCGGCGTCGACCCCAAATTCGGTGTGTACTCGGCGATCGTGGTGACCTTCGTCGCGTCGGTTTTCCAGTCGTCATCGCACTTGGTTAACGGCCCGACGAGCGCGATATCGCTGCTGGTATTCAGTTCGCTGGCGTTCATCGACCCGGAGAACCGGACGGTCCTGTTCGAGGCGCTATTCCTGCTCGGCGTTCTGGTTGGCACCTTCCAGATTTTGATTGCGGTTTTCAGGCTCGGTGACCTGACCCGGTACATCTCCGAATCCGTGATCCTCGGCTTCCTGCTGTCCGCGGCCGTTCTGATCGCGTTGGGTCAACTCGGCAACGCGCTGGGAGTGAAAGACCAAGGCAACGGCCGGCAGTCGGTGCTGAAACGGACTTACCTCACCCTGTTTCACGGCGAAGCCTTCAACTACCGCGCGCTGATCATCAGCGTCGCGACCATCGTCCTCGCCGTCGTGCTGCGGCGGCTGGTGAAGCGATTCGGCCTGCCCCAACTCGACCTGCTGGCAACGCTGATCTTTGCGGCCCTGATCGCGTATGTGGCGGGATGGGCGACCGAAGATCACACCGGCAACACCGCGATCAAGCTGACCGCGAAGATCCCGCAGAGCCTGCCGTACCCGCACATCCCGTCCGTGCAACTCAACGAAGTGACCCAGTTGGCGCCGGGCGCATTGGCCATCGCGTTCATCGGACTGCTCGAGGCGCTGTCGATCGCCAAGGCCATCGCCTACCAGAGCGGGCAGAAGATCGACTACAACCGGCAGATCATCGCCGAAGGGCTGGCGAACCTCACCGGTGGCTTCTTCCAGGCCGTGCCGGGCTCGGGTTCGGTGACGCGCTCGCCGATCAACTACCAGGCCGGCGCGAAGACGCGGTTCTCCGGCGTGATCGCTTCCATCGGCGTCGCGATCATCGTGCTGTTGTTCGCACCGCTATTGCACTACATGCCCCGGGCCGCGCTGGCGGGACTGCTGCTGATCACTGCCGCGCGACTGATCGACGTCAAGCGGTTGAGCTACGCGATCAAGGCGTCCCGTTACGACGCGGGGCTGGTGATCATCACTGCCCTCGTCGGCGTATTCGTCGACCTGGACACCGCGGTCCTGCTCGGTGTCGCGTTGTCGATCCTGTTGTTCGTGCCCCGGGCAGCCAAGCTCAAGGCACGGGAATTGGTGGTTGCGCCTGAGCGGGTGGTCCGCGAGCGGATACCGGGCGATCCGTCCGATCCGTCGACGCTGATCTACGATTTTGAGGGCGAGCTGTTCTTCGGTGCCGCACCTGATCTCGAACAATATCTGGAAGCGCTCGGCGAGCGGATCAAGCACGAGGACATCAAGTATCTGGTGCTGCGGGTCAAGCGGGTGCGTCACCCGGATGCCGTCGTGATCCAGCGGATCGAGAAGTTTGTGCGCGAGGAAACCGACCGCGGCGTCACCGTCCTGCTTGCGGGTGTCCAGCCGGACCTGTGGAAGCTGCTGACGAACGTCGGCTTCGACAAGTGGTTCCCGGCGGAGCGTGTCTTCCCCGAGGAGGACGAGGAATTCTCGGCAACGCTGAAGGCGGTCCGCTACGCCCATGCCCTGCGTGGCTTCGACGAATCCGGCGACTCCGTCCCCGAGGTTGCCATGTCCGGCAACGGAGATGCCAAGCACTACTATTACTTGGTGTGATCCACCTGGCCTGAAGGCATCCGGTGTCGCGGGAGACATAAGCTCGGGCAATGGCATTGGACGAGACACTGTCGGCTCCAGGCGACCGCCGATATGTGATTGTCGGCGCGGGCGCTATCGGTGGCACCGTCGGCGCGGTACTCGCCCGGGCAGCGATTCCCACCGTGGTGGTCGCCCGGGGTCGCCACGCCGAAACCCTCGCAGCTACAGGCCTGACGCTCAGGACGCCGGACGGTACCTTCCACACGCCGGTCACCGCGGTATCCCAAGCCGAGCAGTTGCGCCTGACTCCCCACGACGTGCTGATCTTCACCACCAAGACCCAACAACTCGACGCGGCGTTGCAGGAATGGGTGGATCAGCCGGTTCACGGCTCCGACGGTGTCGTCGGCGTTGCGGGTGAGCTGCTGCCGGCGATGACCGCACTGAACGGCGTCGCCGCCGAGGAGAAAGCGCTGCGCTATTTCCGGTCGGTGTTCGGTATCTGTGTCTGGTTGCCCGCGGTGCACCTCGAACCCGGCGAGGTGATCGTGAGGTCGTGGCCGGTGGTCGGACAGTTCCACATCGGACGCTGGCCAGCGCAGCTGCGTACCCCCGCCGACGCTGAACTGTTGCAGGGCTTGACCGAGACATGGGGCGCCGCAGGAATCCGGGTGCGGGCTGTCGACGACGTCGGTCCGTGGAAGTACAACAAACTGCTGAGCAACCTCGGTAACGCCGTAGGTGCGTTGTCCGCGGAGGGTGCGGACGTCGGCCAGGTCGTAGCCGCGGTGCGCAAGGAAGGTGAGCAGGTATTGCGTTATGCTGGAATCGAATTCGTCTCGTTTGAAGTATCCACCGCGGCTCGGGCCGACGAACCCACGCCACGACCGGTACCAGGACGCAACACCGGGGCAAGCAACTCCACCTGGCAGTCGTTGTCCCGCAACACCGGTAACGTCGAGACCGACTACTTCAACGGTGAGATAGTGCGGCTCGCGCACCGGCACGGGATCGTCGCGCCCGTCAACGCCGCACTGGCCCGCGCGGCGCGTGCAGCGGTGCGCAATGGACTTGGGCCAAGCCATTATTCGGCGACGCAACTGACCGAATTGCTCGGGATCACATGACTGACGACCGGGGGACCAGTTTGCTGATCAGCCTGACCGCCGCGGCGTTGGTGGCGTCACTTAACGCGACGTCATCGGCGCGGTGTGCTGCTCGCTACCCCGAGTACCGTCGTGCTTCTGGTCGGTACCGTCGCATATGCGCCGCGCCGCGGCCGATCAACCTGAACGGTGGCGTGCCTCGACGGCAGCGAGGTCGGCGACGCCCGCATCGCCCCGGCCGTCCGGTTTCGCGCCGAACCACGCGGTGAGGATCTCTTTGGCCAGGTCGTCCGCGAGCGTGCGGTTGGAAAGGCACAACACGTTGGCAAGGTTCCACACTCGGGCACCCTCCGCCTGCCCAGGATCGGAACACAGCGCGGCGCGGATGCCGGAAACCTTGTTCGCCGCAATGCTTATACCCGTACCAGTCCAGCAGAAGAACACACCTTGATCGCAGTCCCCGCGCGCCACGGCTTCGGCGGCCGACTCCGCGGCCAGCGCCCACGGCGTCTCCGAGCCGACGGCGACAGACCCGAAGGGCACGACTTGATGCCCGTGTTCCTCCAGCCATCTGCGCACGGTGTTGTGCACCGGGTAGGGCTCGTCGGAGCAAAGGGCGATCCGCACCCGACCAGTGTAGGTTTCTGCCGGGTCGGTGTTAGAAGAAGAACCCCGCATACGGCGCATCGTGCACCGCGAACAATCGGTCTGCCATGTCAACGGCCGCCGGATCGTCGGCCCGGACCAGGCCGGCCACGGCCAGGCTGCGCCAGGTGGTGCCGCCGAGGAGAACCGAGCCAAGACCTTCGACGCCGACGCTGAGTTGCGGACGCTGTTCCGTCACCTCGGCACCGTGGCCGGTGATGCTCACGCTGATCGAATTGCCCGGCAACAGCGGGTCTTCGACCGCAATGGTGACGAGGTCGTCTCCCTCGTAGTGCCTTGCTGTCAAAGCCTTTTCGACATCCACGATGCGAAGCCATGTTTCATCGTGCACCGCGCTGACCTTCAAACCGCGTCGGTCGAGCAGCAGCCACGGCAGCGGATCATCGACCGGCAGCATCCAAAACACAACGCGGTCAATAAGATCGAGACCGAGAAGGAAACGCAGCAGCCCAAGATAGGCCTCGGTGGTCGGTGCGAAGAAATCTTCCACCACGACCGTGCGTTGATCGCTGACGAACCACCTCTCGGTGTCAACGGGACGGTAGCGGACGAAGCCCGTCTCCGTTCCAGGCACGCCGTGCACCGCGACATACCAAGGACCCGTTGATGATTCGGTTCGTAGCCGCACGCCTTGCCACCACACGTCAGGCCGGTCGATGGTGCCGGGGCGGCCCGGACGATTCTGCGCATAGATCCCCGGCAACACATCCCAGACGTGCGCGGCGTCCAGAAGTCGCACCGGTCCGCCGGCCCCGACGCCGGGACGCAATGCCGCCCGCGCGGTCTGCACCTCAACAGTCTGCGATGAACTCGCCACGCCGTAGCCATACCGCCCGTAGATCGTCGCCTCCGAGGCCCGCAGCGTAGCGATCACCTCACCCCGGCCGGCGATATCGCGTAACTGATGACGCACGAGATCAGTGGCGATGCCCCTCCTGGTGAACGACGGCAGCATCCCGATGTGTGTCACCGCCGCGTGGCCCACGATCGCCCCGCCGGGAAGGGTGAGTCCGCTGGTCACGGCGTCAGCGGTGCCGACGAGTTGCCCTTTGACGAAGGCCCCGAGGGTACGGCCGGGCTCAAGCATTCTGCTGATCTGGCCCGGAGCGAGGTTTGACAGCGGAGGAAACCCGATCATCGCGGTGCGAAACACGTTGGCCGCGGCGAGCAATTCGTCCTCACCGTCGAGCACCCGGATCTCGGTGGTCATCATGACATCATGTCTGGTGCCCACCGGGGCAGCCGAGGCGCCTCGGTCGCCGTTGCCGACGTGTTGCACGGAAGCCGCCCAAAATATAGTCCGAGCCGTGGCCCAGGGGGCGAGTTAAATCCGCCCAGAGTGCAACTTGTCCTCAGCTGACCCAGCCCCTAACGTCGTTGACTGATGTCTCCTCGATTCTTTTGGTTTTTGCCCACCACCGGCGATAGCCGCACGATAGTCGGCGGGTCGCATGCATCAGCGAACCGCGACATTCCGAACGGGTTTCGTCCGCCGAGCCGTCGTTACCTCGCCGAAGTGGCACGCGCTGCGGATCGGCTTGGCTACGAGGGCGTGCTGACCCCGACAGGAACCTGGTGCGAAGACGCGTGGCTGACCACGGCCGCGCTGCTGGCCGAAACCGAAAAGCTGAAGTTCCTGGTCGCGTTCCGCCCTGGGCTGGTTCCGCCTACCCTGGCCGCGCAGCAGACCGCGACGCTGCAACGCTTCTCCGAAGGCAGGGTGTTGCTCAACGTCGTCAGCGGGGGTGACGACGCCGAGCAGCGCCGATTCGGCGACTTCCTCGACCACGACGAGCGCTACGCCCGCACCGCCGAATTCCTGCAGATCGTCACCTCGGTGTGGACACAGGAGTCGGTGGACTTCACCGGCAAGTACTACACCGTTGCCGATGCCCGGGTATCGGCGCCGCCAAATCCTTTGCCGCAGATCTACTTCGGCGGGTCTTCGACGGCGGCTTTGCCAATCGCGGCCGAGTTCGCCGACGTCTACCTCACCTGGGGTGAGCCACCGCAGTCGGCGGCCGCCAAGATCGACAAAGTACGCGCGCATGCTGCCGCGCGTGGCCGGACGGTGCGGTTCGGTATTCGGCTGCACACCATCAGCCGCGACACCTCGGAGGCGGCCTGGGCCGTCGCCAACGAGATGCTCGCTGACCTCACCGACGCGGAAATCGCCAAAGCCACGGCGCTGCATGCCAAGTCGGAATCTGAAGGGCAGCGAAGGATGACCGCGCTGCACGGTGGGCGGGTCGACAAGCTCGAGATATACCCCAACCTGTGGGCCGGGGTGGGCTTGGTTCGCGGTGGCGCCGGTACCGCGCTGGTGGGCAGCCATAAAGAGGTTGCGAATTTGATCGGCGAGTATCACTCGCTGGGCTTCGACGAGTTCATCTTGTCGGGCTACCCGCACCTGGAGGAGGCGTACTGGTTCGCCGAAGGTGTGCTGCCGCTGCTGGGTCAGGCCGACTTTCAATCCGCCTGATTTGAACGCTTCCATCGCGTTTCGGGCGGTAGGCCGGTGAGCCGGATTATGAGCATCGGTGCGATCTTGTTTGCGTGGCTAGACTTTCGATTGGGTGTTATCACCTCGTTGCCAGGGAATCGCTGACCGATTCCGTGCGTTGGTGCTAGTCACGCAGGGCTGACGCTGACGCGTCGGTCCCGTGGGCGTGATCGTTCAGGAAGGCAGGTCCGGTGGCTGATTCGTCGCATCACGTACACCTCGCCGTGGCGTTGGACGGTGCCGGTTGGCACCCCGCAGCATGGCGTGAAGCCGACGCTCGGCCGGCCGAGTTGTTCACTGCGGGCTACTGGGCCGACCTGGTTGCCGACGCCGAACGCGGCGTGCTGGACTTCGTGACGATAGAGGACTCGCTGGGCCTGCAGTCCGACGATCCCTTCGTGCCCGACGATCGGACCGATCAGGTTCGGGGCAGGCTGGATGCGGTGCTCATCGCCGCCCGAATCGCGCCTCGCACCAGTGGAATTGGGTTCGTCCCGACCGCGACGGTCACCCAGACCGAGCCGTTTCACGTGTCGAAGTCGATCGCCACGCTCGACTACGTCAGCACCGGCCGGGCAGGCGTTCGCGTGCAGATCTCGGCGCGCCCGGACGTGGCGGACCACGTCGGGCGGCGCGCGCTGCCCCGGCTATCGCCCGCCGCGATCAACGATCCGGCTGCACAGCAGCTAGTCAACGAGTATTTCGCCGAGGCCGCCGATTACGTTGACGTGCTGCGCCGACTGTGGGACAGCTGGGAGGACGACGCGGAGATCCGCGACGTTGCGTCGGGACGCTTCATCGACCGGGACAAGCTGCACTACATCGATTTCGAAGGACGCTGGTTTTCCGTCAAAGGACCCTCGATCACGCCGCGCCCCCCTCAGGGCCAGCCGATTGTCGCCGCACTGGGTCACGGTGGCGCGTCGTACCAGCTGATTGCCTCCAGCGCCGACGTTGGATTCGTTACCCCGCACGACGCCGCGCAGGCCGCAAGGATTGCCGCCGACATCGGCGCGTTGCAACGGGAGGTGGGTCGCGGCGAGGACGAGGTGCACATTTTCGGTGACCTGGTGGTGTTCCTCGACGACGAGCCGAAGGCAGCGCAGGCGCGACGGCGACGCCTCGACGACCTCGCAGGTACCGAATATCACAGTGACGCCGAGATTTTCGCCGGCACCGCCGAACAGTTGGCCGACATTCTGCAGGAGTGGCACGCCGGCGGCCTGTCCGGCTTCAGACTGCGGCCTGCCGCGCTGCCGCACGACCTCGCCCAGATCACCGAGAACCTGGTGCCCGAGTTGCGTCGCCGAGGGCTGTTCCGCACTGCCTACGAGGCGGCCACACTCCGCGGACTACTCGGACTGCCCCGGCCCGCCAACCGCTACGCGACCACCTGACCATCGACAACGAGGATTATCTTCAATGAGCAAGCCGATCAAGCAGATCCACCTGGCGGCGCATTTCCCCGGCGTCAACAACACCACGGTGTGGAGCGATCCCGCGGCCGGCAGCCACATCGAATTCAGTTCATTCGCGCATTTCGCGCAGACGGCGGAGCGGGGCAAGTTCGACTTCCTTTTCCTCGCTGAAGGGCTGCGGCTCCGCGAACAGAACGGCCAGATCTACGACCTCGACGTGGTGGGACGTCCAGACACGTTCACCGTCTTGGCTGCACTCGCCGCGGTGACCGAACGGCTGGGTTTGACCGGCACGATCAACTCGACCTTCAACGAGCCCTACGAAGTGGCCCGGCAGTTCGCTTCGCTAGACCATCTCTCCGGTGGCCGGGCCGCGTGGAATGTCGTCACGTCCTGGGATGCATTCACCGGGGAGAACTTTCGCCGCGGCGGCTTTTTGGCCGAAGACCAACGTTACGAGCGGGCACAGACCTTCCTGCAGACGGCGCAGGAGCTTTTCGACTCGTGGCGCGGCGATGAAATCGTGGCGGATAAGGACTCCGGCATTTTCCTGTCCACCGCACACGCGGGCGTATTTGTCCACAAGGATGCGCATTTCGACATCCACGGCCGGTTCAACGTCCCGCGAAGCCCACAGGGCCGGCCGGTGATCTTCCAAGCCGGTGACTCTGAGCAGGGACGGGACTTTGCTGCCCGCTCCGCCGACGCGATCTTTTCCCGGCACAGCACTTTAGGCGCCGGGCAGGCGTTCTACGAAGACGTCAAGGACCGGCTGGCCCGGTACGGGCGCCGTCGTGACGAGTTGCTCATCTTGCCGGCCGCGACATTCGTCATCGGCGACACCGACGCCGAGGCCGAGGAGTTAGCCCGCGAGGTCCGGCTGGCGCAGGTGTCGCCGCAGACGGCGATCAAGTTCCTCGAGCAACTGTGGAACCGCGACTTGTCCGATCACGACCCGGACGGTCCACTGCCCGGCGTTGACCCCTTGGAGGGGGAGAACACCATCTCCCGCGGCCGGGCCAGTGTTCGGATGTTCAGAGACTCGATCGCGATCGCCAACGACTGGCGGGCCAAGGCCGAGGCGGAGAATCTGACCACCCGCGAACTTATCGTCGAGGTGCTGGGACGCCAATCCTTCGTCGGCTCAGCGGAAACCATCGCGGCGACCATCAACGAGTTCGTGCAGGCAGACGCCAGCGACGGTTTCATCCTCGTCCCGCATATCACGCCCGCCGGCCTTGACCCGTTCGTCGACCAGGTCGTGCCGCTGTTACAGGAGCGCGGTGTGTTCCGCACCGACTACGCGGGCACCACGCTGCGCGACCACCTGGGCCTGGACCGTCCGTCGGCACCTCGCCGAAATACTCACGCGGACAACGTCACCGGGGTGGCGTCGTAAGACTCATGACAACGTTAGGAGTGCTCGACCTCGTCCCGATTTCATCGGGTTCGACCGCGCCGCAAGCCTTGCTGAACAGCATCGATCTCGCTCGGCAGGCCGAAAGCCTTGGCTACACTCGTTATTGGTTCGCCGAACATCATCTCAATCCCGGGGTTGCGGGCACCTCTCCCGCTGTGCTGCTGGCCTTGACCGCCGCTGAGACCTCGACTATCCGGCTGGGCTCGGGCGCGGTGCAGATGGGTCACCGCACCGCGCTGGCCACGGTCGAGGAGTTCGGGCTACTGGATGCGCTGCACCCCGGACGATTCGACCTGGGCTTGGGACGTTCCGGCGGTAGGCCACGCGAGCCGGTATCGGCGACGGCACCCGCGGCGCGGGCGTTGGTCAGCGGCCGAACATCGAACGGATTGTTGATTCCGGCGAAGTTCGATCCCCGTCCGGTGTTGAAGTCGCCGCGTTTCGGTGTGCACAAGACGCTGCTGCAATTACCGGGCGCGGAATCGCAGGACTACACCGAGCAAGTCGACGACGTTCTTGCGCTCATCGCCGACACCTATCGGTCGCCCGATGGGATCGAGGCTCACGTCGTGCCCGGCGCGGGCGCCGCCCTGCAGGTCTGGATTCTGGGCAGCAGCGGCGGGGAAAGCGCGACCGTGGCCGGCAACCGGGGTCTGCGATTCGCAGCGAACTACCATGTGGCTCCCGCCACGGTTCTGGAAGCGACCGACGGCTACCGGGCCGCGTTCACACCTTCAGTCGAGCTCGACAGGCCCTACATCGCGGTGTCGGCGGACGTCGTTGTCGCTGACGAGGCGGACACCGCGCGCGAATTGGCGACAGGTTACGGGCTGTGGGTGCGCAGCATTCGCACCGCCGAAGGCGCGATCCCGTTTCCCACCCCGGCCGAGGCCCGCAGGCACACCTGGAGCAACTCCGACCGTGAGCTCGTCGCGGATCGGGTCGAGACCCAATTCGTCGGAACCGCAATCGAAGTGGCTGACCAACTCGAACGGTTGCGCGATGCCACCGGGGCCGACGAGCTGATCATCACCACAATCACTCACGACCACCACGACCGCGTGCATTCCTACCGGTTGCTCGCCGAGGAATGGGCGCGCCGCTGAGCCGGCGCGAACCCGTCTCTACCGTTCCCGCAGAGCGGTGAGCGCCCGTTGTTCGGCGGCGTGGGCGGCCGCGGACAGCGCGGCGTCTTCGGAGGGCGGGTCGGCGAACAGGAAGCTGCCGGACCCGGGGGAGCCCCCGGAGCCGAGCTTGTTCATCTTGACCGGTACCGGGGCGCCTTGGTACTCCAGCGGCACAGGGTGGCCGTGGTCATCGACGGTCCCCAGTGGCTGGTGCAGTTCGATGTAGGCGCCGTGCGGCAGGCGTTTGATGATGCCCGTTTCGATCCCGTGTTCAAGCACGGCGCGGTCGCTGCGCTGCAGGCCCACGCACCACCGGTAGGTGATGAAGTAGACGAAGGGTGGCAGCACGATCATGCCGATGCGCCCGATCCAGGTGGTGGCGTTGAGTGAGATGTGGAACTTGTAGGCGATGATGTCGTTGATCGACGACAGGGTCAGCACCATGTAGAAGGCGATGGCCATCGCGCCGATCGAGGTGCGCACCGGCACGTCACGCGGACGCTGCAGCAGGTTGTGGTGGCCGTCGTCGCCGCTGAACCGCTTCTCCAGGAACGGATAAATGATCAGCAGGACGAAGATCAGGCCCATGATCAGAGCGACCCACACTGACGCGGGGATGGTGTGATGGCCGATGTAGAACTCCCATGCCGGCCAGAGTCGGGCCAGGCCGTCCGGCCACATCATGTAGAAGTCGGGTTGGCTGCCCGCTGATACCTGCGAGGCTTTGTACGGGCCGAGGTTCCAGATCGGGTTGATTTGCAGCAGGCCGCCCATCAGGCCGAGTACGCCGGTGGTCAGGGCGAAGAAGGCGCCGGATTTGACGGCGAAGACCGGCATCACGCGTACGCCGACGACGTTGTGTTCGGTGCGGCCGGGGCCAGGGAACTGGGTGTGCTTCTGGAACCACACGAAGGCCAGGTGCGCACCGATCAGCGCCAGGATGATCCCGGGCAGCAACAGGATGTGCAGCCCGTAAAGGCGCGGGATGATGATGTCGCCGGGGAAATCGCCGCCGAACAGGGCCCAGTGCAGCCAGGTGCCGATCACCGGCATCCCCAACGTGATTGACGAGAACGCTGCCCGAAGCCCGGTACCCGACAGCAGGTCGTCGGGCAGCGAGTAGCCGAAGTAGCCCTCGAACATGGCCAGGATCAGCAGCAGCGAACCGATGACCCAGTTGGCTTCGCGCGGCCGGCGGAACGCGCCGGTGAAAAAGACGCGGGCCAGGTGCACCATGATCGAGGCGGCGAACATCAACGCGGCCCAGTGGTGGACTTGGCGTACGAACAGGCCGCCGCGCACCTCGAAGCTGATGTCGAGCGCCGACGCGTAGGCCTTCGACATTTCCACGCCGCGCAGCGGCTGGTAGACGCCGTGATAGGTGACCTCGGTCATCGAGGGATCGAAGAACAGCGTCAGATATACGCCGGTGATGAGCAGCACGATGAAGCTGTACAACGCGACCTCACCGAGCAGGAACGACCAGTGCGTCGGGAAGACCTTGTTGAGCTGGCGCCGCACCGCCGCCGATGGGTGATATCGCGCATCAATATCTTCGGCTTGGCGTACCGCGATATCCGCTAGTCGGCTCATGACAACCATCCCCAAACCACGGCTCGAAGACCGCGAGCATCTACTAAATAGCGTAGTACCACACAGCGTAGTAGTTAAGAGTGTACGCCTATTTAGAGCAGCCGGCCCCTATCTGCCAGTGCGCTCGCGGTGCTTGCATCCCGGCCAGCAGCACGGTCGGCGCTGACCTTCCTCGAGCTCCTCCTGTGTCCGTCGGATGCGGCGCTTCCGGGTCGCCTCCTGCTTGGCGTCATCGACCCAGCAGATGAACTCGTTGCGCGCCAGCGGCGTGATGTCCTTCCAAGCGGCTAGCGCCGTCGAGTTGGCGATCAGCGCCTGGCGCAGGTCGGCGGGCAGCTTGTGTACGACTCCGCCGGGAACCCGGTTGCCGCTCATGGGCACCAGGATAATGCGCTTCCCGGCCGAGACCTGGGGCTTACGACCAGTCTTCGTGCACGCACCGGACGGCCATATCATCAACATCGTGAATCACCGCAACGTCGTGAATCACCGCGATGAAGAATGTTTTGGACATGTGTGGAAAGGGGTATATGCGTGCGCATGCTACAGAAATTCGATTTCATGAAACCACTGTTTGTTGGCGGGGCTGTTGCCGCGGCGATTGCTGTGATGCCTGTGGCAGCAGCTGAAGCGTCTGTCGGCCCCGCGGGCACCGCGCCCACTCACGTTGTGTACAAGCAGGACCCGGGCGGTGGCGGTTGCGACACCAGCGGGAACTGCGGTTCCGGCGGGCAGTTCAACGGACCCGGCGGCGGTCCGGGCGGTCAAGGCTGCGTGCCTGGAGTGGGCTGCGGTTCCGGCGGGCAGTTTGCGGGTCCGGGCGGCGTCCCCGGTGGCGTCGGCTGTCTGCCGGGTGTCGGGTGCGGCTCCGGCCACGCCTGATCCCCTAACCCTCCAATCGGCTCTTGCGGCCTGGTGACCAGGCCGCAAGAGCCGTCCCTCGATGGCGGGCCGAAAACTGCACTAGTCGTTGCGCAAGACCGTCATTGGCCTTTCAGGCTGCCAATGCCAAGGGAAAAGTCGGTGCGCGTGGACCGCGATTCGCGCGCGTGTTCCTCGACGTACTCTTTCGGGTCACGGTCGACGATCGACAACCCCTTCGTGGTTGGATGCCGGGCCACGAACTCGCTGTATTGGCGCCCGAGCGCTTCACGCAGACCGATCGGGGCGTGACGACGAAAGTCCGCCAGTCCTTCCCGTTCCTCTTCGCCCATGTGGTCGTCGTTGGCCAATCGGGTCCGCCCGACGGCGGCCCACCACTCGTCGGTGGCTGTTGCAGCGGCGTTCGCGTCGCGCACGCCGTCGCGAATGTCGTTGTGGTCACCGATCGCGTCGAGCGTTTCGCCTTCGGGGTCGTCGGTGCCCCGTTGCAGTAGTTGCGGGTAGAAGATCATCTCTTCGATGTAGGCGTGTACGTCCAGCTTGTCGGCAAGTGGACGCCATACTCGTTCGAGCGCGCGGGTATCCACCGGCGTCTGAGCCTGCAGATAATCCAGCTTGGCGAATTGTTCGCGAAACCAGTCATGGTCGGCGAGGATCAACATGGTGATGTCAGCCATCTGGCCTCACAACCTCCCCTCACCGAATCACGCGGGCAGAACCAGTTAATCAGCAGTCTTCTGAACGCACCATCTCGGCCACGACGCTGACCAACGTGGCCGGTCACGAGGAGTCCGCCGCGCGTTTCCACCAGATCCCCAATGCCGCCGCAGTGAGCGCGGCGGCGCCGGCGGCTGAGCCGACAAACACCCACCCGCGCCGGATCGCGGCAAGGTCGATACCTGGTTGGTAGATCGTGGTGAGGGCCGCGGTGCCCAGCACCGTGCCCAATTGCCGAGCGGTATTCGTGAGCGCCGATCCGGCGCCCCAACGAGATGACGGTAGCGCCACGCCGGTGACGGCGGAAAGGCTCGGTATCACCAGTCCCACACCCGCGCCGGTAAACAGTTGTCCCGGTAAGTAATCAGCGAAGTAGTCGGGATGGGGCCCGACGACGCACAACCAGATCACAATCCCGACCACGTAGAGCGATGCCCCTGCCGCGGCCACCGCGCCGATGCCAGCTTTCTCGATCAGCCTGCCGGCCAGCCTCAGCGAGACGATGATGACGACGACCGGACCCGGCGATAGACACAGACCGGCCACGGCCGGCGTCTTGCCCCACACCGTGGTGAGCAGCATGACGCCGCCCAACAGCATCGCAGCGAACCCGGCAGCGAACAGCAACAGCGCAAGACAACTCGACCACATCGGCAGCACCCGCACCGCGACAAGATCGATAGCGGGCGATGGATGGCGCAACGAACGCCACATCGCCAGAGCCAGAGCGCAACCGGAGCCGACAGCGGCGACGACGAGGGCGGTGGCGCTCGACCCGATCACCGGCATTTCGATCAGCGCCCAGACCAGCGCGCCGACGCCGACAACCAGGCTCAGCGCGCCAAACAGGTCTGGAACACCCGCGCCGGTTCCGGCCGTTTTCGCGAGGATCAAGGGGCCCGCGACCAGCGCCAGCAGCCCCACTGGGACGTTGACGAAAAAGATCCAGCGCCATGATATTTCGACCAGAATCCCGCCAAGTGGAGGGCCGAGTGCCGCGGCCATCGCGGACACCGCCGACCAGGTGCTGACGGCTACGGCGCGCCGAGAGGCGGGGACGGCGGCCAGTAATAATGCGAGAGAACTCGGCATGAGCATCGCGGCACCCAGCGCCTGAACGACACGGGATGACACCAGCATGGCAAATGTTTCAGACAGCCCGCATGCGGCTGATCCCAGTGTGAATACGGCCAGGCCGCAAAGAAAGATCCGGCGATGGCCGTAGCGGTCCCCGAGCCGACCGGCTGGGTTCATGAATGCTGCGAAGACAAGCGTATAAGCGTTCAGGATCCACGACATCGCCCCGAGGTCGGCTGTGCCGAAAGCTCGACGAACATCAGGGAACGCGATGTTCACGATGAAAAGGTCCAGGCTGGCCAGGAATGCTGCGGCGGACACCACCACAACCGTCGCCGCCGGGCGCGTTGCCGATAACTGCGTCTTCGTTGTCACGTCCGCCTCGCGGTTCAGTGGCTGACCGATCGAAAAGAACACGCCGCCGCTGGACTTCTGGATATAGTGAACTATACCTAGCTGATGGTGGGTGAGACGCTGCGGGACGAGTTCGATCCGTCACAGCCATCGGGCACCGCCACCCATCGGCTTAGGCTCGGACGATGACCATCCCCTACGACGAGGTGCTCCGCGAGCAGATCCGGGAGCATCTGGCGAGTCACGACCGTCGCGTGGTGGCCGACCCGACGAAACGGCACGCGTCCGTCGCGGTGCTGCTCGTCGACTCGAAGGTCGGGGAGGACAGGATCGACCCGGCGCCGGTCGACGACTGGATCGCGGGACGCCCGATGGAGGCCGGCCTCGACGGTCGCATGGTCGACGTGTCCGGTGGCGCCGCTTTCCTGTTGTGCCGCAGGGCCTCTCGCCTCAGTTCGCACGCGGCGCAGTGGGCGCTGCCCGGCGGCCGGGTGGACCCGGGGGAAAGCGTGGTTGACGCGGCGCTGCGGGAGCTGGACGAAGAAGTGGGCATCACACTGGCCGATTCGACCGTCTTAGGCCTGCTCGACGACTATCCGACGCGGTCCGGATACGTCATCACCCCGGTGGTGATCTGGGGTGGCGGACGCTTGGACCCTCGCCCGGCGCCCGACGAAGTGGTGGCGGTCTACCGGGTGGGGCTCCATCAACTGCAGCGTGCAGACTCGCCGCGATTCATCACGATTCCGGAAAGCCCGCGGCCTGTGGTGCAAATACCGTTGGGCAACGACCTCATCCACGCGCCGACGGGTGCTGTGCTGCTGCAGCTGCGCTGGCTCTGCCTGGAGGGACGTCACGACGCGGTCGACGAGTTCGAGCAACCGGTATTCGCCTGGAAATAGGAGCGATAACGCATGGCAGCCAAACCGATGTATCTCGTCACCGGAGCCGGCGGCGGCGTGGGCGGTGTCAGCCGGCAGGTGGTGGATCGGCTATTGGCCGCCCGCCAGCAGGTGCGGGCAATGGTGCACCGGGAAGACGGCCGCGCTGATGCGTTGCGCGCGGTAGGCGCCCAGGTCGTCGTCGGCGACCTCAGGAACCCCGTCGACGTGGCCGCCGCACTGGAAGGCGTCGACCGCGTGTTCTTCAGCATGAGCGTCTCCGCGTCTTACCTGGAAGCCACGACGGTAATGTGCGCGCTTGCTGCTGACACCGCCAACCTCGATGTGCTGGTGAACATCTCACAGATGACGGTGTCCCAGATGACACCCACCAGCACCGAAGAGTCCAGCCAACAGCGCATGCATTGGCTGGCAGAACACGTGATCGACTGGTCACCGATCCCTGCAGTGCAGATCCGGCCGACCGTCTTCCTGGAGAACCCGCTGTTCACCGTGTTGGCCGCGCAATCGATCCTCGACCGAGCGGTGCTCGCGTTACCCTTCGGCGCCGGGCGCACTTCGCCGATCGCCGCCAGCGATGTGGCCGATACGGTCGCGGCCGTCCTTCAAGACCCGGCTCG
Organism: uncultured Actinomycetota bacterium; assembly: GCA_963833935.1. Classification (GTDB taxonomy): domain Bacteria; phylum Actinomycetota; class Actinomycetes; order Mycobacteriales; family Mycobacteriaceae; genus Mycobacterium. The sequence continues at coordinate 82,188 of CAWIAC010000018.1, forward strand.
GCACGTCGGCGCCGTCTATGAGCTGACCGGGCCCACCGTGCTCGACATCGACGGGCTCGCTGAGCAGTACAGCCGTGCCCTGGATCGACCGATCACCGCCGAGCGCGTTGACTTCGACGACTGGCTGAGCAATCTCACCAGCATCGGGCTCGAACCGCATGTGCTCCAGCACATTTCGACGATGGCCAGGCTGCATAGCGAAGACCGCTACAATCGTTCTACTGACGAGGTGCAGCAGCTGACCGGGCACCCGCCACAAAGTGTCGAAGACTTCGTGCGCGCCCACCGCGACTTGTTCACGTCAGCTGTGAGATAAGCGGTCGGCTCGGGATGCGTTCCCGCAGAACAGGTGCAACGTCGGACTGAAACAGTTCGAAGCTGCGACGTTGCTGACCGGCCGTCACGCCGTCGGCATCGGCACTCAGGTGCATCACTTCGTGTCCGAGCTGCTCGTGATAGCGCCCCACTTTGTCGATCACCTGCTCGGGGCTGCCAATCAGCGCCGAGCTGCGCTCGATGAAATCCTCGATCGACTCGAACACCACCGGCATCCCGGCGCGGCGCGTGAACGCCAGGCGTGCCTCGAACATGGGGCGGTAGGTGGCCACCGCTTCCTGCGACGTCGAGGTCACGTAGAAGCCGGCGGTTCCGGCACCGACCAGGGCGTCCTGAGGCGGGTGACCATAGAACTCCCACCGCTCTCGGTAGTGACGTACCAGCTTGGCGTAGGGCTCGACGGGATTGCTGACGTTCGCGGAGAAGATCGGGTCACCGTGACGGGCGGCGAGGTCAACGGAATCCGTGCTTGTCGCGCTGCCGTGCCAGATGCGGATTCGGCTCTGCAGCGGGCGGGGAAGTGCCTTGGCGTTGACCAGCGGCGGCCGGAACCGGCCGGACCACGTCACGTTTTCGCTTTCCCATAGCAGTCGGAAGAGCTCGTAGCCTTCGCGATTGCGGTCCCATTGATCGTCGGTCGTCACGTGGAACAACTCGGCCTGGGCCGCGCCGTTGCCCTTGCCGATGATCAGCTCGAGCCGCCCACCGGAGAGATTGTCGAGGGTCGAGTAGTCCTCGAATGCGCGGACGGGATCCAGCAGGCTCAACGTCGTCACCCCGGTGAACAGCGCGATCCGCGCGGTGCGTGCCGCGATGTTGCTCAGCACCACCGGCGGGGATGACGAGATGAACGGATCCTCGTGACGCTCGCCGACCGCGAAGCCGTCGAACCCCAATTCTTCGGCGAGCACGGCCTTGTCGAGGACATCGCGCAGCCGATCGGCGGGACTTTTCTTCTCACCCGACACCGGATCCGGCACGTGCGTGATGAGGGTGATCAGCAGAAACTTCACCCTGCGACCAACGGCTTCTCGAACGGATGCGGGCCGATCTCCTCGGAGCGCAGCGATCGATCAAAGAGCGGCGTGTAGCCCGCCGCCAGATACAACGCCACCGCCTCGGGCTGCCGCCACCCCGTAGTCAGGTAGACGCGGGTGTAACCCCGCTGCAGCGCGATCCGCTCCAGCTCCGCCACGACGAGCCCGCCATAACCACGACGGCGATGGCCGGACGCTGTCCAAATCCGCTTCAGCTCTGCTGTTTCCGTGTCGTGACGGCGGAACGCGCCGCCCGCGACCGGCACCCCGTTCAACGTCGCCACGATCAGCGCGCCCGCGGGGGATTCGAATTCTTCAGCCGGGTAGGCACGCAGCTCACTGTGCTTCTGTTCGGCAGCGCCGCCGTACCCGGCGGTGTACTCGATTGCCAGTTCTGCCAACAGCGGCCCAGCGAGCGGGTGGCTCTGGCGGACGGCGACAAAATCGAGCACATCGATACCGGTGTCAGTCGCCACGCCGGCTCTCCGTCAGTTCTCCCGGACAACACCTCTGCACGAACTCAGTTGCCCGTTCGCTGATTCCCGAGGTGGATCATGCTTCCCTGCGCTTACGCCCGCTGATCAGGTAGACCGCGGCGCGTAGTTCCAGCAGAGGGTCGTCCGATGGCTCGATTCCGGCCAGCCGTGGGATGGGCTGATCACCCGCTTCTTTCGACAGCGGTGCTTACCGAGATCGGCATTGGTGCAGAATTTCCGCGCGTCTTCACCGATCTGGTGGACTGCGGCTGCCCTGAGCTACACTCACGACTTCATCTCTACATAGATAGAGTCGCGACGAGGCGAAGGGAACCAGCCATGTTGGTGCAGGACGTGCTGGACGAAATCCGTGAGCGGCCCGGCACCGGTGACGTGATTCCGATCATCGACCCCGCCACCGAAGAGCAGATCAGCGAATTCACTGATTGCGGCCCCGAAGCGGTCAACAGCGCGGTGGCGCGCGCGAAGGAGACCGCCGAGTCCGGGGTGTGGTCCGGTCTGCCCGACTACGACAGAGCCAAGGTGCTGTGGCGGGTCGCCGACCTCATCGACGAGAACGCCGAGATCCTTGCCGAGCTGGAATCGTTGAACGCCGGAATCCCGCCGGCGCAAGCGCAGATCATCACCAAGGTCGGCGCCGAGTGGTTCCGTTATTACGCCGGGTGGTGCACCAAGATCGACGGCATCGCGCGCGACGTCAACACCGGCGGGCTCACCGGCATCGACTCGCACCTGCACACCTACACCCTGCGCGAGCCCTACGGCGTGGTCGGGCTGATATTCCCGTGGAACGGCCCGGTGTTCAATTTCTGCGCCAAGCTCGCGCCGTCCCTGGCGGCAGGCTGCAGCAGCGTCGTCAAACCCGCTGAGGAGACACCACTTTCAGCTCATGTTCTGATGCAGATCCTGTCCGAGGCGGGAGTGCCCGACGGCGTGGCCAATCTGGTGAACGGCTACGGCCACACCGCCGGCGCGGCGATCACCGCGCACCCCGACGTCGAGAAGGTCGCGTTCACCGGCTCGACGGAAGTCGGCCGCGCCATCGTGCACGCTGCGGCGGACAGCAACCTCAACAAGGTCACCCTCGAGCTCGGCGGCAAGTCGCCCGTGGTGATCTTCGACGACGCCAACCTGGAACTGGCCATTCCGATGGCATCGTTCGGCACCTTCATCCACTCCGGGCAAGCCTGCGTGTGTGGGTCGCGCATCTTCGCCCACCGCGGCGTCTACGAGCAGGTTGTGCAGGGCATCGCCAACATGGCCAACGTCATGCAGCTCGGCGGACCCAAGGACGACGGCGCGATGGTCGGGCCGCTGATCAGCCAAAAGCAGCTATCTCGCGTGCTCGGCTACCTGGACCAGGGCAAGGCCGACGGCGTCGAACTGGTCGCCGGTGGGCATCGGCTGGACCGTAAGGGCTACTTCGTCCACCCCACGGTCGTGACCAATGTCGATCCCGACACGAGCCGGCTGTTCCAGGAAGAGATCTTCGGGCCCGTGGTCACCATCCTGCCGTTCGATGACGAGGACGAGGCCGTCGCGCTGGCCAACAACAGCAGCTACGGGCTGGCTGCCACCACGTGGACCAATGACCTCGGCCGGGCGCACCGAATTGCCAAGCGGCTCAAAGCCGGAACAGTGGGGCTCAACTGTCAGATGCAGTTCGACCACTCGATGCCCTTCGGGGGCTACAAGCAATCCGGCTGGGGCTACGAGTCGGGCAAGGCCGGCATCGAGACCTACCTGCAAACGAAAATCGTCTGGGCACAGATGTAATCCGGGAATAGCCGCAGGCGTCGACATGTTGGGCCGCACATGGGCCCACTTTCTGAGACCGAACGCCAGGAGTTCCTGTCAGCGCTACACGTCGGCGTGTTGTCCGTCGCCGCTGAGGGGCGCCCGCCAGCCAGCGTCCCGATCTGGTACGACTACACCCCCGGCGGAAACATCCGTATCAACACTGGAGCGGGGTCACGCAAGGCCAAGCTCGTCGAGCGGGCCGGTGCGGTGACCCTGGTCGTTCAGCGCGAGGAGCCGCCTTACCAGTACGTCGTCGTGGAGGGCACCGTCGTGGACGTCACCAAGCCGACGCCGCTGGACGTGCGAGAGGCCATCGCGATCCGCTACCTCGGAGAGGAAGGCGGACGGGCGTTCGTCCAAAGCATGGAGGGACAAGAAAGCGTGCTGTTCACCATCCGCCCCGACCGCTGGCTCACCGCCGACTTTTCCGAGTAGATACGGCAAAACTCATCGAGGTGGCCCGCCGTGTCGCGGTCGGGCCGCCACTTCGTCTGCCATAGAGTGCTTTTCACGGCACCGGCGGCACGTCGCCCGTAGGGCCGGCCATCCCCGGGGATGGCTCGCGGGCGACGAAACCGATAGGAAGCAACGCTATGGACCTCGACCGCATCACCAACCCGTTGCGACTGGCCAGGGGATCCCACCGGCCGGGATCGGGCAAAGGGTGCGCCATGAACGTGATTTCGTACATCAACGGCGACGAGCAGATCACCGATTTTCCGGCGACCCCCGCCCGTCCGTTGGCGTCGTTCGTTCAGTTGTGCAATGACCTGCTGGCCGGGCCTGACGCCTACCTGTCGCCAGAGAACAGTCTGGTGGTGCTCGACCTGGGTTGGCTGACCGTGGGCACCGCCGATGTCGCCGACGCCATCATGCACCTCTGGGTGACCAAGCTGCTGATCAGCCCACCGTGGGGGGTGGTTCGCTACGCCGGTGGCGCGGCGGCCGAGGCGATCGCAGGCGTCGCGGAGCTACATCGCACTTTCGTGCCTGGCGACGTGCCATCAATTGTCAACTGGGACGGTGCCGCTCGTGCCGCCCGCGCGGCCAGTGAGACAACCGAGGGTGCCGAACTGTATGCCGTGCGGGCTGCATCACAATCGACTTCTCTTGTCGAGACAAATGATTGGGACACCCTCGACGCAGTGACGGGTAATGCCTTGCGTGCACACAGGTTGGCGAACGGCGATGCCGGCGCCGCGCGGATTTTGGAGGTGACCCGCCATGCCATCCGCTCGTGGCGACGCCTGGCCGGAATGAGCTCGGTAGGCAACAGCCCGATACCGGTTGCCGGTGTTCGGCCACCCAAAGTGGTGGCGGCCTGACAGGTCGCAGACAGCATCGGCCCTGCCGGCGTCCGCTTCCGGCTCATCCTTCGACGACTGCTGACGGAGTCGGTCGATTCCTCGTGACGATCGCGTTGCTGGCCGCCATGGTCGGATGCGGTACGACCCCGGGCGCACACGGCGACTTCGCCGGTCCGATCGACATCGGTAACGGGCGGCACCTGTATCTGGAGTGTCACGGAAAGGGCAGCCCGACAGTCATTTTGGAATCCGGCTACCACAATTCATCGGATCCGTGGAATTACTCCGACGCGGCCGCGCCCGCGGTTGGTCCCGCCGTCCTGCCCGCCCTCGCCGTCGGTTACCGCGTCTGCGCCTACGACCGGCCCGGCACCTTGCGCTATCCCGACCCACCCAGCATCAGCGAGCGCAGTTCGCCGGCGCCGATGCCACGTACCGCGCACGACGTCGTCGACGATCTGCATGCGTTACTCACCGCCGCCCGCGTTCCAGGCCCCTACATTCTGGTGGGGCACTCGTTGGGCGGAGTGTTTGCCCGGCTGTACGCCCAGACCCACCCTGACGAAGTTCGCGCAGTGGTGTTCGTCGACGCCTTCGCCGTCGAGATCCCGAGCCTGATGGGATCCGACTGGCCCACCTATCGGCAACTGCTGGATCAACCATTGCCTCAGTTCGCCGATTCGCCGTCGTTCGAGATGATCGACATCGACAAGAGCGTCGCGCAGGTCACCGCAGCACCGCCGTTCCCGGACGTCCCCACGGTCGTGCTGACGAGGACCGAGCCGTTCGGGATTCCCACAACCGTCCCGCCGGAGCAGGGCGCGAAACTAGAACAGGCATGGCAGCAGGGCACGTCGGATCTCATTGCGCTGCGGCCGCAAACGCCGCACGTCGCCGCCACCGGCAGCGACCACTACGTCCAGGTCCACCAACCCGATCTGGTCGTGGCAGCCGTAGGTCTGGCGACGCAGCGGTCTGCCCCGAACCGCTGAGCTGCCCTACCGGCATAATCAGCCGAATGGCGGCGGCGGCAGTGGCAGGCAACGAGCAATGAATGCGACCGTGCTGCTGGCCGCAGGCGCGTTCGTCGAATTCGGCGGCATCGTCACGCTCGGAGTTCTGCTGATCGTGTCGCGATCGCAGCTCAAAGGGGTGCGAACCGAACTCGAGCGCAGCCGTGAAAACACCACCAGGCGCCGCCGCCGGCGCCCCGGGGTCGCGCCGTTTGCGATTCGAACCGCGTGGAAGACAGCCGATTCACTGATCACGAAAGGCATTGGCGCCACATTCCGAAACTCGATCGAAGACCTCGCAGGTTGGGCGCAGGTCGAGCGTCCCGATCTCGCCAGGCTCACCGCCGACGGCGATGTCGCGATCGCCTTTTCGGACATCGAGGACTCCACCGCGCACAACGAAGCCTTGGGCGACCAAGGATGGGTGAAGGTGCTCGAACGGCACAACAGGCTCATCCAAAAGTTTGTCGACGACCGTGGCGGCCACGTGGTTAAGAATCAGGGTGACGGATTCATGATGGCCTTCGCCGATCCCGGGCAAGCCGTGCGGTGCGGTGTCGACGTGCAACGAGCCCTGCTCGAGAACGCAGAACGTTGGGAGGGCATCCGCGTCCGAATCGGTATCCATGTGGGTCCCTCGGTACGGCGCGGTGACGACCTGTTCGGACGCAACGTCGTGATGGCGGCTCGGGTGGCCGAACAAGCCGACGGTGGTGAGATCCTTGTCAGCGAAGCGGTGCGCGACGCGGTCGACGGCCGGCCGGGTATTGAGCTCTGTCCACCTCGCGAGGTCGAACTCAAAGGCTTACAGGGCTACCACAACCTGTATGCGGTCAAGGTCTCGGACTGAGCGCTGTGCGCAGGCATCCCGCAATTCAGGCGGGGACTGACCGGCGCCCGGCCAGGCGCCGCTCGGCATATGCGCGGCCCTTGTCCGGATCACCCAACACCAGGCCGGCGATATCGGCCAGCCTCGCGATGCGTCCGCCGCCGCCCCAGGTCCCATCGGGAATCTCGTTGGCGAACACCCAAATTCGCATCGGGTCGCGGTCGTAACGCCCCTCCTCGGCATCGAGTATCGCCTCGGTGACGGCGGCCACCATGCTCGCGCGACGTTCATCGTCGAACTGGCCTTCGGGTACCGACGCGATCACGCGATAGTGCGGCACCGCAGGCTCTTCGCCGGCGTGCAGGACGGCCGCGGGCCGATGCAGCCACACCTCGGCCAGTGCCCGAGCCGCCGGGTTGGCCGGATCGACCCCCTCGTGCTCGAGCAGCACATCGGTCAGCGTGACCAGTAGCGCTTTTTCCGCCTCGGCAGGCAACGCGCCATCGGGAATGTAAGCATCCAGCATCGGCATATCGGAAACCCTCCATCTATCGGGCGTAGCTCTGGGTTTTACTTCACAACGCAGCGTAGACAGGTCTGAGTTGCAAAGTCAAACCCTGCTACGCTGACAGGTATGTTTGCGGCCCGTGAGAGCTATAGCGCTGAAAACTGCTCTGTGAAGCGCGCACTCGACGTTGTCGGCGAGAAGTGGACAATTCTGGTGCTGCGGGAGGCTCTATACGGTGCTCGGCGCTTCGAGGAGTTCCAAGCCCACGTCGGGTGCGCCCGCAACCTGCTCAGCGAACGGTTGAACACCCTGGTCGAAGCCGGTGTGATGCAGCGCGTGCCGTACCGAGAACCCGGCCAGCGGGAACGCCACGAATATCGGCTCACCGACAAGGGTCTCGATCTGCTGCCTGCCGTTATCGCGTTGATGCGATGGGGGGACCGCTGGGAGGCCGACGCCGCCGGTCCGCCGGTGGAGATCATTCACCGCGAGTGTGGACACCCTGTGGACCTTGTTCTTCGCTGCAGCCATGACGACGTCCCGCTCACCGCGCGAGACACCCGGCCCAGGCCCGGTCCCGGCGCCCGCCCGGTGCTACAAGCGTGAACGATGCTGCCCGAGCCCGAGATTGGATCGACCAATGCCAGACCCTCGTTAGCCGCGGGGGGCATCGCATCGCCTTCCGGCGGCGCGGGCAGGGGGCGAAAGTGCTCATGCTGCACGGATTTCCGACCTGGTCGTACGACTACGCCGAAGTCGCCCATGACCTTGAGCGAGACCACGACGTGATCACGCTGGACTTCCTTGGCTACGGCGCCTCTGACAAACCCAACCCGTACCAGTACTCGGTGGCCGAATCAGCCGACACAGTACAGGATCTGGCCGCGCACCTGCACCTGGATTCCGTGCGCTTGGTCGCTCATGACTACGGGTGCATCGTCGCCCAAGAACTTCTGGACCGAGCCCTGGCCGGCCGGCTCGGTTTCACCATTGACAGCCTTGTCATGTTGAACTCCGGCATCGTCTACAGCGCCTACCGTCCGACCCGGATGCAGAAGCTGCTGATCCTGCCGGTCATCGGCAAGCTTCTTGCCGGCCGAGTCAGCGCGGGTCGTCTACGTTCCGCGCTCGACGCCGTCCTCGGGTCGAAGCTCACCGATGACGATTTCGACGACCTCTGGTACGGCGTATCGCTTCATGACGGCCACAAGCTTGCGCATTTGCTGATCCGCTACAACGCCGAACGCGCTGCCCATCACGCTCGGTGGGAGCAGGCTCTGGCTGACTGGGAAGGTCCACTGAGTCTGGTGTGGGGGCTTGACGACCCGGTGTCGGGACGCCATGTCCTTGAGGTGGCGACCAAGGTCCTGCCGCGCGCCGTCGTCACCGAGCTACCCGGTGTCGGCCACTACCCGCAATCCGAAGCGCCGGCGGTCGTCGCGGACGCGGTGCGGATGCCGGGTTGAGCACATCAGTTCTGGCGGTGGCTATCTCGTCGCAGCCGCACCGCTCGGCCGATCGCGACGGTCGACGCCAGCACCGCCAAGACGGCGAGGATCATTTGGGAGATTCCAGACCCGACTGTCGTCAGTAGCAGCGGCAAGCCGAAGCCGACATAAGTCACCGCATAGAACGATCCGGTGAGCGTGCCGCGCACATGTTGTGGTGCCGCGGCTTCCAAGTCGATCAAGCCCTCGCGCAGTGTCAGACCTGACGCGCATCCAAGAACCAGCAACAGCGGCAGGCTCAGCGCGGCCGTCATGGTCGCCGGTGCCAACGCGGTTAGTGCGAAGCCGAGCGCAGCCAGCGCTGCACCGGTGGTACCGGCCTGCGGACCCCATTTACCCGCGCGGGCGATGACTTGAATGAGCCCGCTCGATCCGTTGACGATCAACGTGGCCATCCCCGCGGCCATGGGTGCCGCCAGTACCGTGTGGACTCTGATGGGAATGGTGACGAATCCCAGTGTCGCCGAGGCGAACACCCAGGGCGCCAGCGGCATGGCCCAACTCAATGCTCGAGCGCTTCCCTGCCGCGGCGGCGTCGACTGATCCGAGGTGGGCGCTGCGGCCGGCAGGGGCACCTCGGTGCGCCGCACCGCCACGACCGTGATGGCCATCGCCAGCACGACGATGGCCCCAGCCACCACGAACGAGACCCCGACGCCGGACTGTCCCGCCCCGACGATCAGGCCTGCGCCGAATGGACCGATGGCGAAACCGATGCTCAACACCGCTCCAGCGGCGGCCGCGCCGGCGGGACCTTTCAGGTCGGAGGCCCATGCGGTGCCGGAGGTCATCGTAAGGCCCACACCAACTCCCACGATAAAACGCCCCACCAGCAATACGTCGGCCTGCTGCGAAAGCAGCATCACGATCGTCCCAACCAAACAAGTCGTCGCACCCGTCAACATCACTGCCTGGCGCCCGAGCGCATCCGAGGCACGGCCGCCGACGAGTAGCCCGGGCACCAACCCCACCGCATAGATTCCGAAGATCGCGTCGAGCGTGGCCGTGCTGAGGTGTTGGCGATCGCTGATCACGGGCATCAACGCGACAAAATGGTTGGCGACCCATCCGGTTGCCAGCAGGACAGCCAACACGGCGCCGAACCGGGCGTTCACCCCGGACTCGCTGCGCCCGTCGCGGCCAGGCGCTGCGACGACCGGCTCCGATCGCGGCTGACGCAGCAGGCCACCTGACCCGTTCGGCCAGATCATCGGCTTCCGTCCTCCCCGCGGTGGCGATCCGCCGCCAAACCGAACAAGACGCCGCCGCCTCCCACGTTATTCCCGGGCCAGAGTCAAATCGCCGGGCAATTCGTCGCTCAGCACGGCTGCAGCCAGCAGTTCACCAAGCAGCGGTCCAAATTTCATCAGGTTGCTGCCGACGAAGGCGACGACGCGGCCGCGACGCGCCACTGTCCATCCGTCGCCACCGGCATCGAGCCACGGGGCGCGGACGGTGACGCAGTCCACTTGGGCCACCGGTGATAGCGACGGGAAGAGCGCGCGGACGGTCGCCGGATCTGGCACCTCCTGTCCGAAGGCCCAACGCCCGGTACTGCCCAGCGGCAACCCGTAGCCCTCCGGCGCGGAAAGGCACGCGGCACCGGCCGCGTCGGCGCCCTGATAGGTGAAGCGAGTGTGCGGAGCGAAATCGACGTCGAGCGGGCCGAACAACGTCGGTGTCTGCACGCCTGCGCAGATGAGCACCCGATCGCCGCGCACAACGCTGCCGTCGGCCAGCGTCGTCGTGCCGTCGTCGTCGATCGCGATGACCTCGCCACGGCGGATCCTGACGCGCTGTGCCAACGCGGTCAGCGCGCGGCGGATGCGGAGGCTCCCGCCCAGTGGATCGAAAACCCCGCTCTCCCAAGGCGCAGCCACAAAGGGGATCCGCGCCGTGACGTCGCGCCGATCAAGCCAGGAGAATGCCGCGCCGGCCCCGGTCATCGCCGTCGCGACGTCCTCGCAGGCGTCGACGGTGATGAAGCCCTCGGAGCCAAGAAGCCGTCCGGCGCCGAATTCCGCCTCCCAGCGTTGCCAGCCTGCGCGGGCCCGCATCGCCAGCCCGCATAACTCGGGGCGCCGATGAGCGATGCGGAAGATCCGCGCCAATCCCGCGGACTGCTCGGCGAACGGCTCCCCACGCTCGATGACGACCGCCGACGCGCCGCGGCGCGCCAGCTGGTAGGCCGTCGCGAGTCCGCATATCCCAGCGCCAACGACGATCACGGGGTGTTCCCCACCGACTCGATCGCTGGTCATCGGGAGCAACTGTGCCACATCGGCGGACGGCGGGGTCGGCGGCGCTATGATGCGCACGTGCCGATCAGTGGCGACGCGGCAACTCTGACGCCTGTACCCGGGAAGCCCGCACTCTTGTTGGGCGCCTTCGACATAGCCAGCGTGGGTTATGTGGCCGAGGAATTCTTCATCTCTGGTACCGCGTCGTCCTACAGTTCTGGCGCTGAACTCAGCCCGGACGGCCGGTGGAGTGTGACACCGTCAGGTGCGGCGGACTTCACCACCCGGATAGTGGTGCTGACACCCCTGGATCGAGCCCGGTTCAACGGGACGGTGCTCGTCGAGTGGCTCAATGTCAGCGGCGGCATCGATGCGCCCGCAGTCTGGATGATGGCGCACCGCGAAATGCTGCGCGCCGGCTACGGCTACGTCGCGGTGTCGGCGCAGCGCGTCGGCGTCGAGGGCGGCGCGAACATGATGGGCCTCGACATGTCGCTGAAAAGCCAGAATCCGGAGCGGTATTCGGCATTGCACCATCCCGGTGACGCCTACGCGTACGACATCTTTTCCCAAGCCGGGCGTGTAATCGGCGGAGAGGTCCTACGTGGGCTGCGCGCCGAATACATCGTCGCAGTGGGCGAGTCGCAGTCTGCGCTGTTCCTGACGACGTACATCAACGCGGTGGACCCACTCGCCCAGGTTTACGACGGCTTCCTGGTGCATTCGCGATTCGGGCCCGCCGCGCCGCTGGACGGTGGCTCGATATTCGATGCGCTGGAAACCGACACAACCCAGGGCGTCGCATTTCGTTCCGATCTGCGTGTCCCGCTCGTCACGATCATCACCGAAACGGACCTCTTCGGCGGTCCGCGGCAGGGCTATCACAGCGCGAGACAGCCTGACAATCAACGGCTTCGGGTGTGGGAGATCGCCGGCACGGCACATGCTGACAACTACACGATCCAGGTGGCGCCGATCGATACCGGGTCTGCGGCATTGGCTGACATCGTCGCGGCCTACGCGCCGACGAACGTGCTGATGGGTCAGGAACTGGACCATTGCATCAACTTCGCGCCGCAACACCACTACGTTCTGCAGGCGGCGTTGTCGCGGCTTTGCGACTGGGTGGCTAAGGGCCGCCCTCCGCCCAGTGCTGCACCGCTTGAATTGAGCAACGCCCAGCCCATCCTCGACACACACGGGCTCACGCAAGGCGGCGTACGGACACCGTGGGTGGACGTGCCGATCGCCCGGACATCCGGTACCGGGGGCGACGAGAGCGCGATGTCGTCGATCTTCGGCTCCGGTGAACAGTTCGACGCAGCGACCGTGCGCCGGCTCTACCCAGGCGGGGTGACGGACTATCTGGAACGCTTTACCGCATCGCTTGATTCGGCGATCCTGTCAGGGTTCATCTTGGCCGCGGACCGAGAGGAAATCCTCGAGCTCGCTGACGCCACGTTCCCTGGCGCCGGCGACTGAGAGGTTCAGAGGGGCGGGGCCTCCAGCGTCAAGCTGAACACGGCGTAGGCCACGCACAACAGAAAGTTCAGCGTGACGAGAACCAGGCCCACGAAGATCAGCGACCGTGCGCCGCGGCGTTTCAGCCGTTTGAGTTTTGCGCCGAATTGTTCGCGCTTCAGCCGCGTCGCTATCAACGCGAAGTTGAAGTCCGTCACGTCGGCGTACGCCGCGGGGGCGCCCGCCAGCATCAGCCGAAGCCGCTCCGGTGGGGTTGTCACGCCGACGCGCGCGAAGCGCCGACTGAGCCGTCGTGCTTGCGTGCGGCCGACGATCTGGCTTCGCATCCGCAACCGCTCGGGTAGTTGCCCACGTCCCTTTGCCCAAGGGGTCGACGGGGTCATCACACGCCGGATTGTAGTTCGGTTGTGTCTGATAGCGGAAGGTTCCGGCTGATTGTTCTGCTGGAGATCTGGATCGTCACCGTCGAGTTAGAACGTGTTACAGTTTGCCGGTTAGGAGGTCGTGATGGTTGCGTCGTCGTCATCCCCGATGCCTCGCGCTGACGAAAAGTCTAGCGAATCAACAACATTCAAGCCAAGCGCGGTGGACACGCCACTGACATGAGCCGCAGACGCGTAGTTGTCGCGGGGCTCGGGGACGTCGGCGTCCTCACCGCGATCAGGCTCTCTCGACACGCCGATGTCGTCGGCATTTCGGTCAAACCCGGGCTGGTCAGCGGCCAAGAGCTCGGCGTCCGGTTGTCGCGGCCGCACGATTGGGCCCGCGACTACTGGATCTCCTTCGACAGGTTCCGTCGTTTGGATCAAGTACGGACCATTCAGGGCGTCCTGACCGGAGTGGATCTGACCGCCCGCACTATCTCCGGCCGGACTGACGACGACGCAACGTTCGTCGAAGGATACGACGCGCTGATCATCTCCACCGGCGTCAGCAACGGGTTCTGGCGCCGGCCCACCATGGAATCGCCCGCGCAGATAGGTGCCGATCTCGGCGCCGCACACGATCGGCTGGCTGCCGCTCAATCGGTGATCGTCGTCGGCGGCGGTGCGGCAGCGGTCAGCAGCGCCGTCAACATGGCAACCACCTGGCCTGACAAAAGAATCGACTTGTACTTTCCCGGCGAGCGAGCGCTGGTCGGCTATCACCCGCGGATTTGGCAGCGCATCCATGGCCGGCTGACCGACCTCGGCGTCGGCCTGCACCCGGGGCACCGGGCCGTTGTGAAGAGCGGCTTCTCGGGCGACGAGATCACCGCCGGGCCCGTCGAATGGAGCACGGGACAATCGCCGGCGTCCGGCGAGGCCGTGCTCTGGGCGATCGGGCGGGTGCAACCCAACACCGGCTGGTTGCCTGCAGAGCTGTTGGACGAGGACGGCTTCGTCCGCGTGACGCCTGAGCTCCGGGTGCCCGGCTATCAGGGTGTGTTCGCGGTCGGCGACGTCGCAGCGACCGACCCGCTGCGCAGCTCTGCGCGCAATCGCGGGGATGCACTGGTCGCCCACAACGTCCGCGCCGAGTTCGCCGGTCGAAGCCTGCGCAGATACCGGGCTCCGGGACGACGGTGGGGTTCGCTGGTGGGAGCACAGCCCAATGGTTTGGAGGTCTTTCTACCCACCGGCCACGCGTTCCGCCTGCCGTCGTGGTCGGTCGAACGGATCGTCATGCCGTTGATCGTGCGGCGGGGTATGTACGGCGGCGTGCGGGCAAACATACCGCCGACGACGAGTGCGGGTCAGCCGCGCTTGCCGCGCACCCACTGAAACGTTCCGACGCTCTTGGTCCGCACGCTGACGAACCCATGCTCTTCCAGGATGTCGCCGATTTCGTCCTCGTCGAACACGTGAGCCCCGCCAGTGGGAAGCCTCCGCCACAGTCCAGCTGGCGGACCGAAGGTGGGGACCATCACCGCTAGTCGTCCGCCGGGGCGTAGCACCCGGGCGATCTCGGACAACGTCGCCGCCGGATCGGGTATCAGCTGCAGCACCGCGATCGAGACGGCGGCATCCACGGTCTGGTCACGCAGCGGGAGTCGTTGGGCGTCCGCCCGCAGAAACCCGACTTGTGCACCCGCCGCCGCGCGCACCGCGCGCGCCAGCATCGGTTCGGAGATGTCGATGCCCAGCGCCAGCCCGTCGGGTCCGGCGGCGTGAGCCAGCGCCGAGGTGATGGAACCGGGACCGGAGCCGACGTCGAGCGCGATACCGCCCGGTGGGATGTCCAACCAGTCGATAGGCAATTGCCACGCCGCGATGAACCGGCGGGTCAGCGCCTGCGCATTGTCGTACAGGAATGACCCGATCGGCGATGCCCACACCGCCTGAATCGCACCGGTGTTCTTGGCCACGCCGGCGTCCGCGCTGCCCGGTGCGCCGAGCAGGTCCAGATAGCCCTTGCTGACGTCGGGTTCCGCGGGTGGATCCACCAGGAGGTCCAGCGCCCTGGCCAACGCGGGAGGCAACGTCGTGCTCACATCGGTCATGTGCGTTCCTTCGATGAAAGGTCTTGTTTTACAGCCGTTTACGAACGCGAAGCCGCGATCTGAAAAGACAGCGCGCTTTCGTCCGCAGCCTACGCCGCCCGGTCAGACGGTTCCATCCGCGCTGCTCATGCGCCAGCCGCTCGCAGTTCAGGACGCAGCAAACCGGTCCTGCTGACCAGGACTTTGTCGAACAGAGGTTTCGCCCTCGCTGAAAACGTGTATGTCAATGCGGCGGTCGCGCCCCGCGTGGTTGGCTGCGACGCTGTTATGTGCTGAGGTGCAGCAACGCTAGTGTCGCGTTGACGAAGGAGAGACACCATGACGACAGCGTGGTCGCCGAGCCGACTCGGCAACCTGACCGGCAAGCGCATCATCGTGACCGGGGCAACCAACGGCGTCGGCCTCGGGACCGCTCGCCTACTCGCACGCGCGGGCGCACACGTGATCCTGGCGGTCCGCAACACCGAATTGGGCGCCCAGCGAGCCGCGGAGATCGGTGGCTGCACATCGATCGCCAAGCTTGATCTTGCCGATCTCTCGTCGGTGCGCGCATTCCCCGACCAGCTCGATGGCGACGTCGACATCTTGATCAACAATGCCGGCGGCCTGAGCCAGCACCGCACCGAGACCGTCGATGGTTTTGAGTTGACCATCGGCACAAACTTTTTGGGCCCGTTCGCCCTGACCAACCTGCTGTTGGGACGGGTGCGCTCACAGATCATCAACGTCGGATCCGACGCCCACAAAAACGCAACCCTGCGCCTCGATGACATGCACCTGCGGTCGCACCGGTGGGCGGCCTACGCGGCGTACGGGCGTTCAAAGCTCGCGGTGATGCTCTGGGGTCTCGAACTCGACCGCCGGCTGCGGGCTGCGCAGTCGCCGGTCACGACGCAGCTGACGCACCCGGGCTGGGTGTCGTCGAATCTTTCGCGTGTGTCGGACAAGCCGGTGATGGCGGGCTTTCACCGTGCGGTGACTACGCTGGCGAATAGGTTCGGCAACGACATCGAAGAGGGCGCCGGGCCGACGCTGTATTGCATCAGCGAGCCGATCCCGCCGGGCAGTTATGTGGGCGTCGACGGCCGGCTGGGGCTGAAAGGCGGCCCAGTGCTGATTGGCCGGTCGACCCTCGCGTGCGATTACGAAGTCGCCGCGCGGGTGGTCGAATTCGGCGAAAAAGAAACTGGGACAACGCTTCCCGTATAGCTAGGCGGGTGTGGCGAGGATTGCCACCGCGTCGCCGCCGACCGACACCCCCGCAGAGCCGATTCGATCGACCAGCCGCGCGCGGAGCTCGGCCGCTTTGTCGGCGGCAACGAGTAGCTGATGGGAAAACGTGAACGCGATATCGACCCACTGTTGTGCGGAATAGTGCAGGTCGTGCGGATAGCGCCGCTGGGTGACCGTGAAGCCCGATGCGGCGAGCAGGTCGACGATCGCGTCGGGATTGTCGTCGCCCCTGTGGGTTTCGGTGTCCATGTAATCTCGGTAGATCGACTCGAATTCGGCGCGTGTCGGGTTGGTCGGCCGTAGCCGGTTCCAGATCAGCGCCAGCTTTCCGCCGTCGTCGAGGATCGCGCGTATTTTCGGCAGCGCTACAGCCGGATCGACCCAGTGGAACGACGCGGCGAACACGACCCGGTCGAATGTTCTTCCCGCGGGGTCCCATTGCTCGAATGTCGCGATTTCAACGGGGATGCCCTTGGCTTGGGCAACGGCGGCCATGCGGGCGTCGGGCTCGACGGCGAGGAGTTCGGTGCCTCGTTCGATCATCTGCATCGAGGCGATACCGGTACCGGCGCCCCCTTCAAGGACACGGCGCGCACCGGGTGCCAGCACGTCGTCGATCAACTGGTCGGGATAGCGCGGCCGGTAGGCGTCGTAGTTTTGCGCCGCGCCACCAAATGAGTTGGCACGCTGACGATTATTGAAGAGGTTCAGTCGCGGTGGCATGCCATCGAGGGTAATCAGGCAACGTGTGGCCGAGCTGTGAAGTCTGCCTGGCGCTGCTCAGAACTGCCTGGCAGACGCACGGCTGCCGATAAGCCACCAGTTCTCTGGCGTGAGTGGTTACGTGAACTCGAGAACTGCTAGTTGACAGTGGTCGGCGTCGGGGCGGTGGGTGCGGGGTTCAGGGTGGTGGGAATCGTAAAGAGTTGGAGTAGTTGGGCGAGCCGGTCGTGGTCCCCCCCGGCGGTGGCGTCGAGCTCGCTGAGCGGGGTTCCGGTCGCCAGCGCGCGGAACCCCGCTCACAGCAGCTGGTTTGAGTCGGGCGGCTTAATGAGCTCCGAATCATGTTATCGCGCAGGCAAACGCGGCTTCGGCCCGCAGCCGCTCTAAAACCGGTTTGACTCATTCAGTCGGAACACGCCGTCGTCGCCGACGTAATGGGTGAACACGTCGGCGATGGTGTGGGCGAGTTGGGCGGCGTCGGTGTCTTCTGCCGTGGCCGCCGCCTGCAGGGCGCCGTCACGGGCAAGCACCACCAAACCGTGCACGAGCGCCCAGCTGGCCAGCGCCAGCTGCGGGGTGCCTGATGGCGCCGCTTCAATTCCGGCCAACCGGCTCACTGCGGTGGTCAAGGAGCCGATGGCCTGCTGTTGTGCCGCAACGAGTTCCGGGTCGGTGGCGTGCAATTCGCTGGGTGCAAACATCAGCTCGAAAAGGGCCGGATGAGATAGGCCGAAGTCGATGTAGGCGCGCCCCAGGGCCGCAAGTTGCTGCCGAGCGTCTGATTCGTGGACGTCGGACAGCTGGCGGGCGAGCGCGTGGAACCCTTCTTCGGCGATCGCGGTCAGCAACCCCGATCGGTCGCCGAAGTGGTATTTGGGAGAGGCGTGCGACAGGCCGGCACGTCGGGCGACGGCGCGCAGGCTGATCGCGGCGCGGCCATGCTCGACGAGTTCTGCGCGTGCCGCGGCCAGCAGGGCCTCGCGGACTTGGGGGCGGGCTGCAGGTGCCATGCAAGTATTCTCCCGCATTTATCTTGACAGTGTCAAACAGCTCTGACATGCTGACCGAAGATGTTTGACAGTGTCAAACGAAGAACCGGAAGGAACGGCACGATGTACCACACGATCGTCAAGCGAATCGCGACCAAGAACTTCGAGCGCGTCAACGCGCACGACTACGGCGGCATTCTCAAGAACTGCGCCGCCGACATCCATCATCGCTTCGGCGGTCATCACGCGCTCGGCGGTGACCGTCACGACCGCGAGGCACTCGGCCGCTGGTTTGAGCGTCTGGGCCGACTCGCCCCAACTTTGAAGCTGACCGTGCGGGATGTCTGGGTCAAGGGCTGGCCACACAACACGGTGGCCGTCATTCGCTGGGTCGGCACGCAGACCCTGCCCGACGGTGCGCCGTACGAGAACCATGGCGTGCACATCGTGCGGATGCGCTGGGGAAAGGTCGTCGAAATCGATGCCAACGAAGACTCGCAACTCGTCGCTGAATCACTGAAAGTCGTTGGTGCACAAGGTATCAAGGAAGCGCTCGCCGCCCCGATCGTCAGCTGACACACCACATTCATTAAGGAGAAGCAAACGATGTATCGCACAGCAGCAGTCTCAGCCCACGACCGCATCCCCCGGCCGACGCCGATCCCGGCGTCCGAGTCGGTGATCGTGAACGGGAGAAGGTCATCGCCCGCCTCGGTCAAGCATTCAGCCAGGGATATCTGTCGATACCCGAATACGAGACCCGGCTCGACCAGGCCTTCGAAGCTCAGACCGCCAGCGCGTTGGGCCAGGTTCTCAGCGATCTTCCCGTAGGCCGGATCGCGCGGGACGACCCCCAACGTCGCGCAGCCAGGGTTGCGGCTGCGCGCCGCGGCGTACGCGTACATCTCGCTGCTTACCTCGCGGCGTCACCGTTGATGATCGGCATCTGGCTCGTGCTCGCGGTCACCGTCGGCACCTGGTATTTCTGGCCGGTCTGGCCCATCCTCGGCATGGGCATCGGAGTCGTCTCCCATGCTGTCCCGGTCCGTAGCTGCCCGAAGCCCTAACGGCTCGCTATTGCCTGGCGGGCGCGAGTTCGCGCTCCAGCGCACACACCCGCCAACGGCCCGGCACGCCTTTGAGGTCGTGTTCGCCGCGATCGGCGAACCGGTGCCGCGAGCCGGTGACGATGTCGCGCACCGTCGACGACACCAGGACTTCGTCGGGGCCCGCCAGGGCGGCGACGCGCGCGCCGATGTGTACGGCCATCCCGGCGACATCGTCTTTCAAGGCGCCGCGTACTTCGACCTCACCGGCGTGAATACCCACCCGCACCTCGATTCCCAGCACACGGATCGCGTCGACGATGGCGTCCGCGCATGAGATCGCGGCGCTCGGGCTGATGAACGTCGCGACGAATCCGTCACCGGCCGTGTTCACTTCGCGCCCGCCGAACCGTTCGAGTTCGTGGCGCACGATGGTGTCGTGGTTGTCGAGCAGGTCGCGCCACCGGTCGTCGCCGAGGATTGCGG
This sequence comes from uncultured Actinomycetota bacterium, assembly GCA_963833935.1. GTDB lineage: Bacteria > Actinomycetota > Actinomycetes > Mycobacteriales > Mycobacteriaceae > Mycobacterium. Next base: position 101,704 of record CAWIAC010000018.1, read on the forward strand.
CGCGCTCGGTCGAGCCGACGATGTCGGTGAACATGATCGTGGTCAGTACCCGCTCGGCGCCGAACCCGCCGCGCACGCCGGTGACGAACTCCTCGATCTCGTCGAGCACCGGGGCGGTGTCGCCCACCCAATACAGGGCATCGGCGCCGGGAAGCTCGACGAAGCGCGATACGCCGATGTGCTCGGCAAGATAGCGGCCGTTGGCGATCGGGGTGAAGTCCGGGTTGTCGCGATGCATGACCAGCGTCGGCGCGGTGATGCGCGCCAGCGTGTCGCGCACATCTGACTCCCGCACCACCCGGATGACCGCGCGGGCCATGCTGGGTGAGGCGGCACGGTTGCCCGCCATGTCCCACCACGCGCGGAACGCGTCGTCGCCGGCGACGCTGGGCGCGATGACACCCAGGATGTCGACGCCCTGGTCGACGGCGTCCGGCTCCATCGCGACGGTGCCGTAGGGGTCGGTGTCGGCGATTTCGAACCCCATCGGATAGTCGGGCGCACGCAGCGTGCGAGCCGCTCCGTTGATGATCACCAGGCTGCTGACCCGCTCGGGATAGTCCGCCGCGAGCACGAGTCCGGTCATCGAGGCGAAGTAGGGCGCCAGGACGGTTACCCGCTCGCAGCCGATCGCATCCAAGACCGAGACGGCGTCTTTGGCCCAGAACTTCGGCCCGATCACGTCCAACGACGGCACGCGTGACGACATGCCAATTCCGCGTTGGTCCAGCCGAATCACCCGAGCAAAGGACGCCAGCCTGCGGTGGAAGCGGTACATCGACGGCTCGGCGTCGACCGTGTCGATCGGAATGGACGGGCCCGGCAGCACCAGCAGGTCGGTCGGCCCCTCACCGAAGACCTGGTAGGCGATGTCGACTTCGCTGCAGCTGGCGTAGCGAGTCCGCGGAAACTGCGCCACTGCTACAGGCTAGTTCAGCGTGCCGACAGGTTCACCAGGTCTACTTGGCGGTAGTCGCGCAGCAGACCCGCTGCCGCGAGTATGCAGGTATCAGACAAGCGACAGAGAAGGAGAGCGCATGCAGTTGACCGGCAATACCGTTCTGGTCACCGGAGGCGGCACCGGAATTGGTCGGGGCCTGGCTGAGGCATTCCACCGATTGGGCAACAACGTCGTCATCGCCGGCCGTCGCCTCGAACCGCTCAAGGCGGTCGTTGCGGCGAACCCGGGTATGGAGTACTTGGCGCTGGATCAAAGTGACCCCGCCGACATCAGGCGATTCGCCATCCAGCTGACCGACAACCACCCAGACCTCAACGTCCTGGTCAACAACGCGGGGATTCAGCGAGTCGAGAACATCACCACCGGCGGCCCCGGACCGGCCGAGCAGACCATCGCCATCAATTTGCTCGGCCCGATCCGGCTCACCGCGGCGCTCCTGCATTCGCTGCTCGGCAAACCACACGCGGCGGTCCTGAACATCACCTCCGCACTTGGCTTCATGCCGAGCGCGCTCACGCCGACGTACTGCGCCAGCAAGGCTGCGCTGCATTCCTACACACAGTCGCTGCGTTTTCAGCTTCGCGAGACGTCGGTCCAGATCATCGAGATCGTTCCGCCGCAAGTGCAGACGGCGTTGCAGGGCGAGCGCGGGTTCGACCCAGCGGGGATGCCGGTCGACGAGTTCGTCACCGAGACCGTGACGCTGCTGCAGACCAAACCTGAGGCCGACGAGATTGTCGTGGAGCGCGCCAAGGGATTTCGATTCGCCGAGCGGGACGGAACCTACGACAAGATGTACCCCGCCTTCAACGCGCGGATGTCCGCGCCGCTGGACCCCTAGCGAGACCAGCGATGCAGGTTTTGATGGTGGGGGCAACCGGACGCCACGCCCACTGGGTATTGCGTGAGCTGACCAAGCTCGGTGTTTCGGTGCGCGCCCTGGTCCGGAATCAACAGCGCGCAGATGTTGCCCGAGCCAACGGCGCCGCGGAGGTGGCCATCGGTGACCTCACCGAACCGGCCACCCTTACCGACGCGGTCGCAGGGATGGACGGTGTCTTTCACATCGGCCCGGCGCACTCGGCGGGGGAGGCGGAAATGGGCGTGGCTATGGTGGACGCCGCTCGGGCCTCCGGGGTACGAAAGTTCGTGTTCTCCGGGGTCATTCATCCGTCTATCGCGGCGATGACGAATCACGCCGCGGCGAAACTGCCCGTGGAAGAGGCGCTCTACACCTCCGAGTTGGATTTCACGGTGCTGCAGCCGGCACGGTTCATGCAGAATTTCGAGCGGTCGTGGAGCGACATCGTCGAGCACAGCCGATTGGCACAGCCGTACTCCCTGTCGGCGAAAATGTGTTCGGTGGACTACCGCGATGTCGCGGAGGTGGCCGCGATGGCGCTGACTGGCAGCGAACTGAGTTACGGCACATTCGAACTCTGTGCGCCGGGAATGCAAGACTGCTACCAGACCGCAGAGACACTCAGCGAGGTCCTCGGACGACCGATCGCCGCGATGCAGATTCCGTTGGACCAATACGCGGCACAGTTGCCTGAAGGGTCGTTCCGCGACGGCATGAGGCGCATGATGGACCATTACGACAAGCACGGTCTGCCCGGCGGCAACCCGTTGGTGTTACGTTCGATCCTTGGCCGGGAGCCCCGATCGCTGAAGGATTACTTTCGCGAGTTAGTTTCCCGCTGCGCCGATTCCGGTAAGCAACATCAGTCGTGATCTGAGGCAGCGAGCGTCTGGAAGGCGGCGGTGATCTCGGCGACTCTGGGGTCGGTGTGCAGCTGCTCGAGAGTTTCCGGTAATGGCAGTCGCCAGTTCGGATACTCGTCGACGGTGCCGGGCAGGTTGGGCTGACGTGTCTCGGCTAGCACGTCGTAGGGCGAAACGAGCTTGAGGCGGCTCGGGGTGGCTGCCAGCAGACGGTGCATCGCGCCGATGATCGTCGCTTCGTCGGGGTCGCTGTCATCGGGCGAGAGAAGCCCTTCGGAACGCAGCAGCGCCAGCCACTCGGCCCGCTCCGCGCCCGCCGCGGCCAATTCAGCCGGTGCGTCGGGCAGCAGACCAAAGTCAGCGCGGACACGCACGTGTTCGGCTCGCAGGAAACCTGCCGCGGTCGGCAGGTCGTGGGTGGACAAGCTCGCGGCCGCGCGTGACGGCCACTGTGACGGCCGCCGCAGCGGCTGGTCGGGCGCAGACTCGTCGCGGACGAACCACGACACCGCGCACCCGAGCATGCCATTGTCGGCCAGCGCCTCGGTGACCTCGGGTTCGACGGTGCCCAGATCTTCACCGATCACAACGGATCCAGCCCGGTGGGCTTCCAGCGCCAGGACCGCGAGCATCACGTCGGCGTCGTAGTGCACGTAGGTGCCGCGATCGGGCCCGTCGCCGGGCGGGATCCACCACAGCCGCCACAGGCCTGCGACATGGTCGATGCGTAGACCATCGGCGTGGGCGAGCACCGCACGCAGCATGTCTCGTAGCGCGGCGTAACCGGTGGCGGCCAGCCGGTCCGGTCGCCATGGTGGCAGCCCCCAGTCCTGTCCGGGCGGGGTGTAGTTGTCCGGGGGTGCGCCGATGCTCACCCCGGTCGCCAGCACGTCGGCCAATGCCCATGCGTCGGCCCCGTGCGGGTCGACTCCGACGGCCAGGTCGTGAATGATGCCCAAGGCCATGCCGGCGTCGTGTGCGCCGGCGCGCGCGGCCGTCAGTTGCTCAGCGCAGCGATCCTGCACCCAGGCGTGAAACGCCATCCTGGGCGCGAGCTGACGGCGCGCCTCCGCCACAGCCGGCCCGGCAACATGACGCAGCGGCTCTGGCCAGTCGGTCCAGCGGCCGCCGTACCGCTCGGCAAGCGCGCAGTACGTGGCCCAATCGCGTAGCCCGGTGGCTAACGTCGCCGATTCGTCCAGCGAAGATGGACGGCCCTCGGCGCGCCACAGTAGTTCCAATGCCGCCCGCTTGGCTGCCCACACCAGATCGTGGTCGATGCGCTCGATACTCGATGCGACCCGCAGCGCGTCTACCTCAGCGCGGGTGTCCGGGTCGGTTCGGCGGTAAGCGTCGAGGTCCTCGATGCGCAATGCCAACGGGTTCGCGAACCGTCGGCTCGACGGGGTGTAAGGCGAAGGCTGCACCGGATGCGTCGGTCCGGGTGCGTGCAGCGGGTTCAGCAGTACCGCACCGGCTCCGTGCTCGGCAGCCGTCCAGGTGATGAACTCGCGCAGATCGCCGAGGTCACCGATGCCCCACGAGCGGGCCGAACGCAGCGCATAAAGCTGCAACATCCAACCCCATGTCGCCGGCGGCTGCGGCACCCGACGAGGGGCCACCACCAGGGTTGCGTCCTGACCGTCGCGGGTGTGCAGCCGGTACCAACCCGGTGCCAAACCACCCGGCAGCTCGTCACGCACGTCGATGCGCTCGCCGTCTTCGGCTACCAAGGAAGAGGCCCCCGGCAGCGGCTGCGGCTGAGTGCCGACCCGCACAGCGATCGTGGGTTTCAGCACGTGGGCGCTGTCGCGCGTGCCCAACCTGGCCAGCTCGCGCCGCCGTTCGGCTGCAGTACCTGCTTCGATTTCGAGCAGACCCAGCACCCGGATCACCACATCGGCGTCCACGTCGACCCGCTCGCGCCGTTCATTTCGATAGGTGGTGGCCACCCCGTGCGCCGCGGCCAGCCGGCGCAGGTCCTCGGGTATCGGTTTCGAACCCACGCTCAGTCCCGCCGCTGACGAAAAGTGATGGGGGACGAGGCAGTCCGCACGCTGTCGGGACGAAAGGTGATGAGAGGGCGTAGGCGAAGAGGCACCTCGGCGGTATACCCGGGCAATAGATTCTCACACCGGCCGACGCTGGGGGCCCGCGTTCTGTCGCCTATTAACCGGCGCCATCGACGACATCAGTCGCGAATGAAGCCTTTATTGCGCATCAGGAAGTCCGCCAGGAACCCGTCGTGCGGGATGTCGGGGGCCGTGTGGTGGGTCGGATGGTGGCCGCAGTACACGTTGGCGATGGTCGGCTCGGCAAGCAGACCGTCGATCAAGTCTTCGTCGTCTGTGATCGCGCTGATCACCAGGGAATGCCGCAGCGGCTTCAATCCGTCCGCGCGTGACCACGGCGAAACCCAAACGCACGGGAACGGCAGCTCGACGTTGAGTTTGGCGACGTCGGGTTCGGCCATCAGGTGCACCGCCGGGCGCAGCGCGGCCCAGCTGTCGCTGAGCGCGGCCACCACCTGATCGGCGCCGAGCAGCGGGGTGGTGCCTGCGGCCACGGTCGCCAGATGGTTCGCCAAAGCTGTTGCGTCGTCGATGTTCTGAGTGGGCAGGATTGCTCGCTCGTCGTCTGTGGGCAGCGCTGCGATGGTCGACAATCGTTCGGCGATCGCCTCGGCCAGCGGAGCAGGATCACCCTCGTACAGCACGGCGGTGGCGTTGACACATGCCACCCCGCCCAGGTTCGCGATCGAGTCGGTGATGACGTCGAGGTAGTCGCGCCAGTCGTGTTCGGCGGTGATCAGGATCTTCGCCCGACCCGGCCCGTTGACGAACACCGTCGGGTCGGCAGCGTATTTGTCGACGACGCCTTGACCGCCGTAGACCATGGCGAGATCGGCCGACCGGACCAATTCGTCGGCTCCACGATGATCGGTCGGCAGATACACGGCGTCATGCGGCCGGAATCCGGCCTGCCTGAGCGCGTGCACCAGGCGGTACGCGGTGAGCGGCTCACGGCGCGACGGGCGGACCGCCACTCGGCATCCCAGGGCGAGCGCCTGGGGCCACAGCCCGTGCACGCCCGGGCCGTTGCCGGAGGCCAGTACGGCGAAGACTTCACCCCGCCTGGCCCACACCGCAGCGCCTTCGCGAGTGCGCTCGTCGTGCCAGTCGTGCACCGCGCCCACCGGCCGGGCCGGTCGCACCGCGCCGAATGCCGAAGCGACACCATCGGCGACACTGCGGGCCGCCGACCGGGTCACCGAGATCGGCACTCCGGAAATCCGGCTGGCCAGAACCGCGTACGCGTCGAAGTCCAGCCCCGCGATCACGCCGTTGGCAAAAGCGTCGGCAGCCTTGGCCAAGGCTGCTTCGCGTTCGCGTATCGGCAACGGCCGGGCATTGCGCGCAGCGTTGATGGCGCGCGAGATGTACAGCGGCGGCGCGATGCTGAGCTCGGCGACGGCGACACCGGCGGTGGTCGTGACAGGCTCGCGGTTGCGGGTCCGGTAGGCGCCGTCGGGACCGAGCGCATCGATGGCGATCAGATCCGCTGCGCCGCTGAGCTTTTCACCTCCGGCGGAGTTCATCTCAGTAGACGCCTTCGATGACGGGCTCGCCTTCGAAGGCGGCGACGGGCCGCACCTCGCTGACGGAGTCACCAACTTGGCCGGCGAGGCCGCGCATCCGGACGGCGCTGTCGCGTTCCAGATTGTTCGGGATGAACATTCCCTTGCTGATGTGGTTCATCACGACTTGACCGCGCCCGCCGTACGGAACTTCTTCGCCGGTATCGGGATCCACCACCCAAAAGACTGCATAGGGGCTACGTGGATGGAAGACGAACTGGCCGTCGCTGTCACTGCGTCGGGTGATCGCTTGCGAAAGAATCATCGTGCTACCGAATGCCATGGTGATCGTCGTGTGCGGGAAGATGTCGCGGAGCAAGTCCAGCGTATCGGCGTCCACGTGGGCGCCGCTCAGCAGCATGAAGCGGATCTTCGCGTTCACCAGTGTGACAACGTCGTCGTCGCGGGCTATGGCCTCCAGCAGCGGCGGAGTGGTGTGCAGATTCGCGATGTGCTGGGTGTGCAGCACGTGAACGGCCTGTTCGACCAGATGGTCGACGTACGCCGTCACCTCCCCCGCGGCGTTGCGGGCGGCAATCTTCTTGACCCAGCGGGGGTCCAGGTCGATGGCATGAAAGACCGACCCGAGCCGCTCGGAGACCAGGCGAGAGAAGTAGCCCACGCCGTGTGGCCCGCTTGGCATCATGCACAGGAAGCCGCGGCCACCCAGGAAACCGCCGGCGGCGAAGTCCTCGGTTTGCCACTCGATGATCTGCTCGATCCAATCCGGCAGCTGCACGGTCCTTTTCGGCGCACCCGTGGTACCGCCGGATTCGAAGATCTGCGGCACCGGCGCGGGAAAGCCATAACCACGCGGGATCAGGTCCTCGACGGGCTCGCTTCGCAAATCGCTCAGCAGATTGGGAAACAGTCGCAGATCCGCGAAGGTCATGACATCGGTCAGCGGGTTGAAATCCAGCGTCTTGGCCGCCCGCAGCCAGAACGCGCAGCCGGTTTCTTCGCCGAAGTGCCAGGCGATCGCAGCGCGTAGATATGCCTCCGGGTCGTCCACCGGCACTGATCTCGGCACGTCCAGCAACGAAAAATCGAAGTCGGCCATACCGCCGATCATGTCGCAGCCAGGATCACCCGGGCAATCTGCAACTCACCAATCCGCTTTACCGTGAACGGTTTTCGTACGCCGTTAACCGGTTGTCGCAGTGCCATTAGCCACACCGACATGTCCGGCGGTGCTGACACGAGGCACCAAGCCGACCACAAGTTAATTAACGGCCGCTTTTACATGAATTAAACCTGAACTCATGGTGCGGCCCAAATAATATCCCGCCATTTGCGCAGTTAGAAGGTCGGACATGGCATTTCGCGATGCAGTCACGTTTGAGGTGGCCGTCGCTCGGCTATGCCATTCGCGTGCAGTTTTGGCCCCAACATCTGGGTACCGCTCGAACTGCACGGGAAGTAGAGGACTCCATCGTGAAGTTCACGAAGACCACCGTCCAGACGGCCATCGGTGCCGCGGGAATAGCTGCGGCAAGCGTTTTCGCCGCACCAATCGCCTCCGCCGCACCGCCAAACATGCAGGAATTCGGTACCAGCGAATCGCTGGTCGACGGGCCAATGGTTACGGCCTACACGGTGAGCAACCTGCGGCCCAGCTCCATAGCGATTCCCGGCTACACCCCTAAAGGAACGCTCTACCAGGCAGACATCACCGCCACCTCGGACGGCGGAACCGTTACCCCCGTGCTCAAAGACTTCAGCGCCCGCGGGCCCAACGGGCAGACCTACGAGCTGGTCGACCAGGTTGCGGTCCCGAATGGCCTGAACCCCGCGCCTATCCCCCAAGGCAGCGAATCGAGGGGCACCGCGTACTTCGACGTCACCGGCCCGCCGCCGATGGGCGTCATCTACAACGACGACCAACTGCAACAACATCTGATCTGGACGTCGAACGTGCGGGGAGCCTAGCCACCTGGCGCGTCGGCACAAAGCTGATCCATTTGCACATACCTCCCCGCGCCCGGCCGGCGCGGGGAGGTTTGCGTATGCGGCTGCGCGGCCGAATGGGGGTCCGTTTCGGCCGTAGCCGTCGGCGAATGCGAAATCGCCGATGCCGTCGACGGCGGGAGACCATCGACATTGAATTGCAGTTGCTGCTGCAAATCGGCCACTAGCGACGCGGACCGCATGGATGACGGAAACACGGCTCAATGCCAAGCCGTATCAGAGGTCCGACGGAGACTGCTGTAACCGGGTCCGCTCAGCGGACCTCACTCTTGCGCAACCGACAGATCGGACTCGTAATGAGACCTGTCTTGACGTGCTAGCGGCCCGTAGCCGCAACAACGTCTCAAGGAGGGACTTGCCCGATGGGATCTCGTAGGAAGCCCCTTGAGGCGCAAGGATCGCCAAGGGGACGAGATGGCTGATAACGCGGTGAAGAAGCGATCCTGGTGGTTGACGCTGCCTGGTGCCCTCACCGCAATGGGCACTTTTATCGGCGCGATCACCGGTCTACTCGCCATCCTGAACCAGGTCGGTCTGATCGGCCCGCACATCTCGCCCACGACGACACCGGCCCCAGTTACTTCGACAGAGTCGCGGCCGCCAAGCGGTGTACCCCTGATCAGCCTGCCTGCTGCGAATGCGGACTGGCAGGGGTTCCAGACGGGCGCCTTTTCTTACGCCCGCTGCCACGACGGAGACCCCGCGGTTTTCATCGCTCAGACCACACAGTCCCACCTGGTCATCTGCCGGGCCGGTCCCAGTAACTACTACTACCGGGGCATTGCCAACGACGCCGACCACGGCATCGAAATACCCGGCGCGGTGCCGGCATCGGGTGGCTTCGATGTCACCAACATGTCGGACGGCACCAAATACCAGGTCCGACCCGACGGCCTGACGATTCTGATGCCTGGCAGGCCGCCCTGGTCGGAGGCGATGATCGACTACACGAACTGACTCACCGAGGGACGTCGGTACATGGACGACGCGCAGATGCGTGCTGCAGACCGACCGCTACGCTTCGGCGCCACGCGCGACAGGCGCGACGAAGTTGGCCGATGTCTACGGCACCGCGTGGATGCCATCAAGTTCATCAACCGCGTCAACTGGTGGTTCGACGCCCGGGACATCGATGTGATGGTCGAGGCGTTTACGTGTCCCGGGGAGCCTGGGAAGGCTACGGGCGGAACGGCCGCCAGCGGTTTTCCGGCTGAGCGAGACGGTCGGCGATCACCGAGAGTGTCTGCACGTTGTGGCCGTACCCGAGGTGGCTGCTGCGCACCTCGATGTTCTCCGTATGGGGCGCGGGCACGCTGGTGCAGCACTGCCAGGCCACGATGCCGTCGGATTTGCTGTAGATGCAGGTCGTCGGGACCGACAACGGTTGTGCGCGGAGCACCAGCGCAGCGTCGGAGACGGAATCGGCGGCGTCGGCGCCGCGGTTGACCAGCCGCCACACCCGCCATGCGGTGCTGGCTTGGTGGTTGCCCCGGAACGGGGACCCCAGCGTGATCACCGAGCGGACATCGTCGGGGAAGGCGCGCGCCAATTCGCGGGCATAGATTCCACCGGCGCTCCAGCCGATCAAGCTCACCCGGCGCCCGCCGGACTGTTCTCGGATATGGCGAAGTCGCGCGGGCAGCGTCTCCTTCATGCTGGCGCGGTAGCCCAGGTTGTGGCCCAGACCCCAGTCGTAGACCCGATAATCCAAGTGGCGCAGGACTTTACGGAGCAGCTCCGTCGACGACGGGCCGGCCAGAAAACCAGGCATCACGAGAACGGGATGGCCGTCGCCGGTTGGCCAGCGGGCAATGCGCCGCATTGCCAAGCGAGCGGCTAGATACTCCGGGCCGGTACGCCACTCCAGCGCTCTTAGCAGGTGTCCCGGGGCGGCGGCGCCGGCGGCATCGTGCAGATACGCGCGTTGCTCGGCGACCGGCTCAGGAGTAGAAACCATCCAGCGTCTCCTTGTTCTGCTCGGCGACCACTCCACGCTTCACCTTCAGTGACGGTGTCAGCTGGCCACCTTCCACGGAGAGGTCATGGTCGAGCACGGTCCACTTCTTGATGGTCTCCCACCGATTCAGGCTGGCGTTGAGCTTCTGGACGTGCTCGTCGATCATGTCGTGCACCGCGTCCGATTTCGTAAGCTCCTCGTAGGGTGTGTCGCCCAGGCCGCGTTCTTTGGCCCAGCCACTGATCGAGTCGGCGTCAAGGGTGACCAGCGCGCTGGCGAAATTGCGTCCCTCGCCGAACACCATGAACTGACTGGCGTACGGGCAGAGCGTCGCGAACTTCGCTTCGATCGCGGGCGGCGCGACGTACTTTCCGTTGGACAACTTGAACAGTTCCTTGATCCGGCCGGTGATGGTCAAGAAGCCGTCGTCGTCGAGCGTGCCCTGATCCCCGGTGGACAGCCATCCGCCGTCCTTGAGTGCCTCGGCGGTGGCGTCGTCCAAGTGGTGGTAACCGGCCATCACACAGTCACTGCGGAACTGGACCTCGCCGCTGTCACTGATGCGGACCTCGGTGCCCTCGAAGGGCAGGCCGACGGAGCCGATCTTGTAGCTGTCAGGACGGTTGATGAAGCCCGCGCCGGACGACTCGGTCAGCCCGTAGCCTTCCAGGATCAGCACGCCGGCGGCTTCGAACCATTCGGCGATATCGCGGTTGAGTGGCGCGGACCCCGACACGAAGAAACGGATCCGTCCGCCGAACACGTCGCGGATTTTGGCGAACACCAGCTGGTCGAACAGCTTGTGCTGCAGCGTCAGGTGCGGCGACACGAATTTGCCCTCGCGGCGTCGGCGGGCCACCTCTTTGCCCACCGCGAATGCCCGGTTGAACAAGACGGCTTTAGCGCCGCTCTGTTGTGTCACGATCTTGGAGTAGGCCTTCTCGAAGATGCGCGGCGCGGCGCCCATGAACGTCGGTTTGACCACCCCGGTGTTCTCGACGATCTTGTCGACGCGACCGTCGATCGCGCTGGCGAAGCCGCACGCCAGTTGCGTCGATATCAGCACCTTGCCGAAGGCATGCGCCAGGGGAAGCCACAGCAGCTGCAGGTCGTCGTCGCGCAGCAGCCCCATGTCGGCGATCACGCCGCCGGTGTAGACCCAGGCCTCGTGGCGCAGCCGCACTCCTTTCGGGCGGCCGGTGGTCCCCGAGGTGTAAATCAGCGTTGCCAGCTGGTCGGGGGTGATCTTCTCGGCGACGGTGCGCACACAGGACGGGTGGTCGGCCAGATACTTCGCGCCCTGGTCGGCGAGGTCGTCCAGGGTGATCACCCACTCGCCGTCCCCTTCTCCGTCGAACACCACCACCTTCTCCAGGTTGGGCAGGTCGCCGCGTCGCTCCGTGAGCTTTTTGAGCTGCGCGTCGTCCTCGGCGAAAACGATCTTTGTGCCGGAGTCGGCGAGGATGTAGGCGGTGTCTTCGGCGTTCGTGCTCGGGTAGACGGTGGTCGTTGCACCGCCCGCGCACAAGATCGCCAGATCGGCCAGGATCCACTCGAGCCGAGTGGCCGACGCGATCCCGATTCGGTCCTCTGCTGAAACGCCGAATGAGAGCAGCCCGGCCGCCAACGCCTCGACCCGTTCGGCCACCTGCTTCCACGTGACCGAGGTCCAGTCGCCGTTCTCGGGGAAGCGGAAGGCCTCGTTGTCTCCGGACGCTTCGACGCGTTGCAGAAACAGCTGCGCCAGGTTGGGCGCGCGGGTCGGAGTAGGACTGGTCTGGCTCATCGGACTTCCTTTGGCTCTTAGCAACGTCGCATCGTGTTCGCATGGCGACCCGCTGCGCCCGGCTTCGCCGCGCTTGCGGTCGCCACCATTAGATCTTGCTGGGAGTGCCCACCGCTGGATGGCCAAAACGTCAATTTGCCGACCTGCTGCCTGGCCGGTCGATGTTTACGCGAGCTCGGGTTGCACCAATCCCACGGTCTTGTTCAACCAGTTGGGCGCGAGCACCGAGAGCCCGGTGGCCGCTGCGGTGGCACCTGCGACCCCGGTCCAGGCGACCGGACCCAACGGCGTGCACCCGAAGAAGTGGCTGACGCCCGGCGTCTGGACGATGGCCACCAATACCGCGGAGCTGCCCAGCGCCGTCGCGACAACGAGGGGGCTGTGCCGGCGGGTCAGCAGTGTCTGCGCCAGCTGCGTCGTCACCAGCGCGGTCAGTCCCATGGTCGACGTGCGCCGTTCGGTGCCCGGTGTCCAACGCCCGATAGCCCAGGCCGCGGTGGCGCCGGCAGCGGTGACTCCACCGCGCGTGATGATCTGGCGCAGCAACGGAGCGTCCAGCGAGGGGGTCGGCGCAGTCAGCACTGATCGTTGGTAAACCCGCCGGGCCTCGTCGGCCTCTTCCTCGGTGTCGTATTCGTCGGCTTCGGGTTCTTCGAACTGCGGGGTGACCGCGACCGCGAGCGCCGGGAACATGTCGGTGAGCAGGTTCACCAGCAGCAGCTGACGGGTCCCTACCGGCGCCCGGCCGCTGCCCAGGGCAGTCCCGATGATGGTGAACAGGACTTCGCCGACGTTGCCGCCGACCAGGATCGTCACTGCGTCGCGCACGCCGGCCCACATGGTGCGGCCTTCGACCAACGCGTCGAGCAGCACGCCGAGGTCGTCCTCGGTCAGCACGATGTCGGCGGCGCCGCGGGCGGCTGACGAACCGCGACCGCTCACCCCGATGCCCACGTCGGCCATCCGGATGGCGGCGGCGTCATTGGCGCCGTCGCCGACCATCGCCGTCACTCGTCCGCCGCGCTGAAGCGCCGCGACGATCTGCACTTTCTGTTCCGGGCTGACCCTGGCGAAGACCTGCACGTCGGCGGCCAGCTTGGCGCACGCGTCTTCGTCCAGCCCGGCGATGTCGGCGCCGGTGACCACCCGAGCATCGGTCGGCAGGCCTAGTTGGTGGGCGATCGCGCGCGCGGTCACCGGGTGGTCGCCGGTGATCAGCACGACCTTTCGTTCGGCATCCACCAGCGCTTCGATCAGCGGACGCGATGAGGGTCGCGCGGTGTCCGCCAATCCGACATACCCGAGCAACTCCAGGTCGTGTGCCGCGGCGTCGACGGCGTCGGCGTCGGTGTCTTCATCGTCGTCGGTGTCGTGAATCCAGCTACGCTGCGCGACGGCCAGCACCCGCAAGCCCTGGTCGGCAAGGCTGTGCACCAGAGATTCGGCGTGATTCTGGTCGGCGTCTGGATCGGCGAACCGACAGCGCGGCAAGACGACTTCGGGGGCGCCCTTGAGCATCAGCAACGGCTTGGACGGGGCCGTGCTCAGTGTGCCGATTGCCGCGGCGAAGCCACGACTGGACTCGAAGGGGACCTCCGCGAGCACGGTCCACTCCGAATCGCCTTGAGCGTCAAGTGAACCCGCCGCATTGATGATGGCCTCGTCGGTGGCGTGAGCGTGGCCCCGCCCCTCCTCCGGCTGGGTGGATGCCCATCCGGCAGCCCGCAGGACGTGGGCGCCCTTCGGGTCGGTGGTGTCCGGGAATGGACCACGCGGCGGGGTTGCGGCCGGCACCGACCGCACGACCCGCAGTCGATTTTCGGTGAGCGTGCCGGTCTTGTCGAAGCAGACGGTGTCGACCCGGCCCAGCGCCTCAATGGTGCGGGGCGCGCGAACCAGCACCCCGTGCGCGGACAGTCGCTGGGCGGCGGCGAGTTGGGAAAGGTTCGCCACCAGCGGCAGGCCCTCCGGCACGGCCGCCACCGCAATGGCTACGCCGTCGGCGACCGCCTGACGCAGCGACGCGCGTCGCAGCATCGCCAAACCCGTCACCGCGGCACCACCGGCGAGTGTCAGCGGAAGGACCTTGCCGGTCAGCTCGCGGAGCCGCGCCTGCACCCCGGCCGCCGACTCGACGTCGAGAACCGCGGATATCGCGCGGTGCGCGGCCGTGCCCACACCGGTGGCGACGACGATCGCGCGGGCGTGCCCTGCCACGATCGTGCTGCCTTCGAACAGCATGCTGGCCCGTTCGGTGTCGGTGGCGCCGACCGGCTCCACCTGTTTGTCGACGGGCAACGACTCACCGGTCAGCAACGATTCGTCGACTTCGAGGTCTTCGGCCACCAGGAGGCGCGCGTCGGCGGGTACCACGTCCGGAGCGACCAGGTCGATGACGTCGCCGGGACGCAGCGAACTCGCCGCGACCTTGGCGGTGCGCTCGGTGGTTCGAGCCGCCTCCAACCGGCGTCGCGACGTCGCGACCGTCGGGACGACGACACGGCGCGCCACCGCATCCTGCTCGGCGAACAGCTCAGCGGCGGCCGCGTCGGCCCGTAACCGCTGCGCGCCGCCGATCAGTGCGTTGACGCCCATCACGCCGCCGACCAGCAACGCGTCGACATTGCTGCCGAGGATCGCTGAGGCTGCCGCTCCGACTGCCAGGATCGGGGTCAGCGGATCGCGCAGCTCATAACGGGTCGCGTCCAGCAGCCGTCCCGCTTGCCGGGCCGGGCCCCGCAGCGGCGCCACCAGCGGGCTGTAGGACAGGTCCTCCAGAACACGTCGCCATGCCGGCGCGCCGGGTTCGACGGTCAACGGGCGGGTACGTCCGGCCAGCCGCGAGTAGACGATCTCGGGATCTAGTGCGTGCCAGGCGGTGAGCGGTTGCGGGGTCGGGTCGGGCTGGCGGAGCACCTTGCTGGCCGCGAAGGCGCCCGACACCATGGCGCTGGCGGCGGCGAAGTTGACCGGATTGAGCCAGCGCTGCACGGCAAGCGGGCTGGTCGTCGTGCGGGTATCGCCGGTGACCAGCAACAGGCCGGCGAGCGTGGTGCCGCCCTTGGCCAGGTTCACCGACGATTCACTGGCCTGCCGTGCCACGGGCAACGCCGAGAGGATCCGCACCGCGGCGGCCAGGTCGGTGCCGGTGATGATGTCGGCGCTCCACGGTGTGGCCGCGCGGGGATCGTCGAGTGCTACGCCGACGTCGGCGATGGCCAGCGCCGCCAATGTGTCCGTCGACGCGAAGTCGCGGTGCAGGGCGGTGATCAGCAGCACCGGCCCGCGATCGGTCCGCAGGTCACGCACCAGCTTGAGCAGCGGGGTGCCGGACGGATGGCTGGCCGCGACGCTGGCGGCCAGATCCTGCGTGCCAGCCACGTGTCGCAGCACCACCCGGGTGCCCGTGCGATTCGCGATCTGCAGCAGCGGGATGGCAAACGGGTCGACCTCCCAGCCCACTTCGACGTGACCGACCGTGTCGCCGTCGACCACAAGGTCGGCGTGTTCGAGACCCTGGGCCGGGGTGGCCGACGGGCCCTGCGAGCGCAACCAGCGCAATCGCGCGGTGTTGGCCGGCAATTCGTCGGGGTCAGGCTCGGGCGGCTCCTCGGAGTGCAGCAGCGCGTCGGCGACCTCATAGACGCGGTCGTCGTCCCAGCCCGGGACATCGCCGCGCGAATGCAGCACGGCGCGGTGATCACCGCGCAGCGCCGCGCCGTCGATAACGACCACCTTCACCCGGTCCAGCCGACGCAGCGCGCCCGGATCCAGGATCAGCTGCCCGTCGTCGGCGAGCCCGCGGCCGAGCACCGCGGCGAAAGATTGACGCCCCATGTGCGCGGCCTTCGGTATCCCGGCCAGCACCGCTCCCGCGGCGTCCGCGGGGCCACCGCCGGCAACCAAAGCGCTGGCGGCCGCGATCAGCGAACCGTTAGCCGCCTGGTTGACGTAGTCCTCGACCGGCCCGGCCATTGATCCCTTCTCGGTGTCGATGGCCGCGTCGATGGCTCCGTCGACGACGACGTGGGAAGCCTCGCCCGCGGCGGCGGCTGCCCAGTTGTGCCGCGGCGCCTGCGAGCTGGCGCCGGCCGACGAGATGATGGGGACCACCGGGGCCTGCGGCCGGGTGGGTGAGGCAAGCTGCGGCTCGCGGTCCCTCCAGCGGCGCCGGTGCGCGTCGGCTTCGGAGATCTGCAGGATCCGCTGCGTCAGGTTCAACAACGGAGTGCCGACCGCCTGGGTCAACCCGTTGGCCGCTGCTGTCGACGCGGCGAGCGCGAGGTCGGTGCCCACCCGGCCCAGTCGCGACTCGAGTACTGCCACCATTCGCGGCTGGTTGTTGAGCAGGGCCGCCGCCGCTCTGGTGGTCCGCGGGGCTGCAGGCAGTCTGACGACCCAACCGGTGACCGCGGCGCCGATCGCGACCGCGTCGAACGCCGCCGCGGTGAGCGGCACCAGGATCGCCAACGGGTTACCCGGGTCGGCGAATGGCGCGGTGCGGATCTCGGGCTCGGGTCCCGCGGCGGCCAGGTCGTCGGCCACCGCCGACACCACGTCGCGTACCTCGTCCAGAACTCGTTCACGGTCCGCATCAGCATTGGGGCCGTCGAAGTCCTCGAGCTCGACCACCAGCCGGCCCAGTGAGCCCTCGACGTGGGCGTTGGCCACACCGGCGATGCGGCGAACCGGCTCTTCGACCGTCGCCGCATGCTGGTGCCAACGGGGGAACGGCAGCAACGGATCAAGATCGAGATGTACCCGCCGACCGCTTCGCCAGCGCACCGTCGCTGCCCCGGGGTCAGGCGCGCGGTTAGACGAACTGCCAGTGCCGAGCAATCGGCTGGCCGATAAGCCCACCGACTCCACCACCGGGGCGGCCAGCGACTGCATGGTGTCCGCGGTGCTCGCCACGCCCTGCACGCCGGCTTGCAACATCTGTACTGCTCCGCCGGTTATCCCGCCGACAACGGCGGCTACACCCGGAACCTTCATTCCTCACCTTTCACACAACGTTTACCCGCCCATCCTTATGACGCGTCAACGAACTGTCCACACGTACCCGTCGGGGCGCTGACCTCAACCATGACGGCAGCGACGAGCGCAACTCGGGGCTCACCGGGCTGGCGGCAGACCGAATGCAGAGAACAGCCCGGGATCAAGAAGACGGTCAGTGTGGCGACCCTGCCCCTACCAGTGTCCAGGACATGGATCGAATGTGCTCGCACGACCCGTCGGCGGCCGTGGCACGATTGAAAACAGCCGTCTGCGACTCGGCAGCCGTTCGCGCGAGAGACGGGCGGAACGTGGCAGGGCAGGGCGTCGGCTACCGATACGAGAGGCGGACGCATGTTGGGAAAAGTCGCATCGATCGTGACTCAGCTGGCCGAAGGCGTCGGCTCCGTCGTGGGTGTGCGAGTGGGAACCGAAGAGCCGCGATTCGCGGTGGAGCAGCGCGTCAACGGCCTGGAGATCCGGCGCTACGACTCGCGGATCGCCGCGCAAACAACAGTCACCGGTGCCGAGGAACAAGCGCTACGCGAAGGATTCCAGCGCTTGGCCGGCTACATTTTCGGGGGAAATCACGCCAAATCGACGATCGCGATGACGGCCCCGGTCAGCCGAGAACGCGGCCCGACGCCGAGCGGCCAGCGAATTGCCATGACCGCACCGGTATCTCGGGAAGCCACCTCCGACGGTTCGTGGGTGGTTCGGTTCTTCATGCCCGCGCAATGGACCCTCGACTCGTTGCCAGAACCTGACGACCGGTCGGTCGAGCTGGTTGAGGTGCCGCCCGCGACCTTTGCGGTGCTGCGCTTCAGTGGCGACCGCGGACCGCGGGCGGTGGCCGCGCGCACCGACGAAGTGCTGCACGCACTGCCCGAAACAGGCTACGAGCCGACCGGACCCGCCGTGGCCTGGTTCTACGACCCACCGTGGACCGTGCCATGTCGCCGCCGCACCGAGATCGCGGTGCCGGTAGGTGAGACGTAACGCCAACCGGTTGGGGCTTTCTAAGGCAACGTCTGCAGTCCAGCGCCGGTGAGCAAATATCCGGGAGCGATGCTTGCCGGGTCGGTGCGGGTCAGTTCCACCAGGGCGGATCCGGCTCGTTCAGGGGTCAACAGCTCGCCCAACTGCTCGAGGTATGCCTCGTCGGTCTGGCCGCCGCGGGCCGCGTAGGCGCGAACACCGCGCCGGCCCACAGCGCCGAACGGCGTCATCCTCGGCATCACCGCGGTGACGGTGATGCCCAGGCCGGCGCGGCGCGACTCCTCCTGGGCGTACCCGGCGATGAACCGCTGGGTGGCCTTGCACCCGGCGTATCCGCCGCTGGCCGGGGATCCGTTGATGGCAGCTCCGCTGCTGATCACCACCACCCTGCTGCCGGCTTGTAACGGCTCGAGCAGCGCCTCGCGCAGCCAGGTGAATGCGATCTTGACGTCGGTCTGCCAGTTGACTGAGAACGTCTCCCAGGTCTGATGCTGCAACGGACGCATCACCGGGTTGGCGCCGGCCACCAGGATGAGCACCTGGGGCTTGTGATGGTCCAGCAGGCTCCACGCCGCCGCCGGGTCGACCGCGTCGGCAATCTCCGTCGCGATGTTCGGGCTGGTTCCCGCCAGTTGGGCAAGCGCCGGTCCGGTCCGGGCCACCGCGACGACCGGCGCGCCGGCGTCGGCGAACGCGACCGCGATGCCGCGCCCCAATCCACGGCTTGCCCCGACGACCATCGTTGTGCTGCTTGATAAGTCACTCATGTTGGGCTCTCTGCCCGATGCTCCGATTGGCCCCGGTCGCCAGAACTGACTTTCCTGCGATGATCACATCGCCTCCTTGTTGGTGGGTTTCGCCTGTCTGGGGAATACCGATGCCGCACCGTCGAGAAAATGGGCTGAGGTTGTGCGCCCAATTCGCGGCCCGGGCGGCGTCGATACAGGAAGGCGAAACACCCGCGAGGGAAAAGTGGTGGACACGTAGTGACAATCGATCTGATAGCCAGGGCGCGAGCCGGGGACGGCGACGCGTTTCGAGAGCTGGCTGAGCCGCACCGGCGCGAGCTGCAGGTGCATTGTTACCGGATGCTGGGCTCCCTGCAAGACGCCGAGGACGCCTTGCAGGACACCCTGTTGGCCGCATGGCAGGGTCTCGACGGATTCGAGGGACGCGCGTCGGTGCGTACCTGGCTCTACCGAATCGCCACCAACCGGTGCCTCAGCGCGCTTCGCTCGGCCCGCCGACGCCCGGCCCAGGAGTGGAACATGCAGTTTGACCTGCCCGAGCCGACTCGACTCAGCGAAATCGTCTGGCTCGAGCCGTATCCCGACGCTTTCCTTGAGTCAACGCTGCCGTCGGATCCCGAGGCGCGATACGAACAGACCGAAGCCATCTCGCTTGCCTTTGTGACAGCCCTACAGGCCCTGCCGGCCCGCCAGCGCGCCGTACTGATCTTGCGTGAGGTGCTCGGATACCACGCCGACGAGGTGGCCAACCTGCTCGACGCGACCGTCGAATCGGTCAACAGTGCGCTTAAGCGAGCGCGCGCCAGCCTCAAACGCCGACTGCCACCCCCGGGTGAGGACGGGCCGGCGCCGGCCCCCGGCTCACCCGCCGAGCAGGAGTTGGTGGCAAAGTTCGTCCGCGCCTACCAGTCCGGCGATGTCGATGCGCTGGTCAACCTGCTGACCGCGGACGTCAACGTGTCCATGCCCCCGATACCACTGGAATATCAGGGCCGCGACGTCGTAACCCGCTTCTACGCAAGCATATTCGGCGCCGGCCGGGCATACGACTTGGTGCCCACACGGGCCAACGGTCAGCAGGCCTTCGGTGCATACCTTCGCACTCGCACCGGCGGCATCCGCCACGGGGCTGGCCTGCTCGTCCTGACCCTCACCGGCAACAAGATCTGCGCCCTGACTCGCTTCGACAACGACGTGCTCCCACGGTTCGGGCTGCCTCGATCGCTGTCGGGCTGAATATGCAAGCGGCAACAGGAATTTTGTCAATAAACGAAAGGCGGAAATCACCATGCACACACCACCCGTCGTGTCGGCGCAAGAGTGGGCGGCCGCGCGCGACCAACTGCTGCGGCAAGAGAAGGAGGTGATGCGCGCCCATGACGCGCTGGCGGCCCGGCGTCGGCGTATGCCGTGGGTTGAGGTGGACAAGGATTACGAATTCGACGGACCCGAAGGCAAGGTCAACTTGCTGGGCCTCTTCGCGGGACGGCGTCAGCTGGTCGTCTACCGCGCCTTCGTCGGGCCGGACATCGACGGTTGGCCCGATCACGGCTGCCGCGGCTGCTCGATGATCGCCGACCACATCGGCAACCTGGCCCATCTGAATGCCCGCGACACCACACTGGTGTTCGCCTCGCGCGCACCGCAGCCGGGCATCGAACACCTGAAGGCGCGGATGGGCTGGCAGATGCCGTGGTACACGATCACCGACAGCTTCGATATCGACTTCGGCGTGGACGAATGGCACGGCACCAACGTGTTCATCCACGACGGCGAGCGGGTGTTCCGCACATACTTCATCAACAACCGCGGCGACGAAGTGCTGGGGAACACCTGGAGCTTTCTGGACATGACGCCACTCGGCCGACAGGAGACCTGGGAGGATTCGCCGGAGGGCTACCCGCAGACCCCGCCGTACGAGTGGTGGGACTGGCACGATGAGTACGGCGTGCGCGAGCCGTCACGATGGTTTGGCGAACCAGACCCTGACGATCCCAACGATCAACGGCCACCGCGCGCCGACTGACCGGGCGATGCGCGCAGTAGGTTCTTTCGGAAGGGAAATCCGAAGGGAGCCTGCATGTCGGGAGCAACTGATGACATCTGGGAGGCGATGTCCAGCGCGCGGACGATCCGACGGTTCACCGACGAGCCGGTTGACGACGCTTCGCTGAAACGTTGTCTGCAAGCGGCAATGTGGGCTCCGTCGGGGGCCAATGCGCAGGCGTGGCGGTTTGTCGTATTGCGCTCACCGCAGCAGCGGGCCGTGGTGGCCAAGGCGGCGGCCCGCGCCTTAGAGGTGATCGAACCGGTCTACGGAATGAGCCGACCGGCCGACGACGACCATAGCCGGCGCGCCCGGAGCAACCGTGCGACCTATGAGTTGCACGACCGGGCCGGCGAATTCACCTCGGTTCTGTTCGCGCAGAAGCATTTCCCGACCGCCTCTGAGCTACTGCTCGGCGGGTCGATCTTCCCGGCGATGCAGAACTTCTTGCTGGCCGCCCGCGCTCAGGGCCTGGGCGCATGTCTGACCAGTTGGGGCGCGTACGGCGGCGAACAGTTGCTCCGCGACGCCGTCGGCGTGCCCCAGGACTGGATGCTGGCCGGGCACGTCGTGGTGGGCTGGCCGAAAGGACGGCACGGGCCGGTGCGTCGCCGTCCGCTGGGCGAGGTGGTGAACCTCGATCATTGGGACCAGCCGGCCAATGACATCGTCAGCCCTTGATGCCGACCGTGATCAGGTCGGAGATGGCACGCGTCCACAGTGGTCGCCGGACCCGATGCTGTGTCTCGACGGTGAATCCAGCGTCCTCGAACAACCGCCGCATCTCGGCGGACGACGGATTGTGCGCCGGTGCCCACCTGCTGGTTGACAACCCCTGCAGCAGCGGTTGGCGTGCACTGAGGGTCGACACCGCCACCAGACCGCCTGATGACAGCACGCGATGGAATTCGCGCAGCGCGGCGGGCTGGTCGAAGAAGTGAAACGCCGACGTTGTGACGACCGCGTCCAATGCCCCGTCGTGGAAGGGCAGCTGCTCGGCCGGGCCGCGCTGCCAGTGCACTGCAGTCGATCGGGAGCGGGCCGCCTTGAGCATGCCTTCCGACATGTCCACGCCGTACACCTCGGCGGGATGTACCTCACGTTGGATACGGTCAGCGAGAATTCCTGTGCCGCAGGCGATATCGGCTACCCGCGCAGACTGGTGGTCGCGCAGTTGCGCGACCACCTCGTCGTGCGCCGGCCGGTACACCCATTGCTGCAGGAACGGCAGGTTGTAGGCCGGGGCGGCCACTCCCCAGAACCGCGTGACGGCGTCGTTGAATCCGCGACGTTGCGGTGTCTGCGTCATGTGATCGAGGTGTAGTAGATGGTGTCAGCCATCGACACCGAGTCGTTGCCTTGGTGGACGGGCGGAAGCCCGTGGTCAGCCAGCAGCTGGCTCATCGGCTTGCCGACCGACCGCCAGCCCAGCGTATCCAGGTAGTCGGCCACGTCGTTGCGGTCGCCCTCGTAGCCGAGTTCGCTGAACTCCAGGTCGAAGCCATGCGCACGCCATTTCTCGGTGGCCTTGCGCATCATCTCGCGGGCCTGCTCGTGGTCGACGTCGGACATGTCCGGGATGGCCTCGGTGGCCAGCCGGCTGCCGTCGGCGCTGAGCGCGGAAATGTTGTCCAGCAACCGGTCCTGGGCTTCCGGAGGCAGGTAACCGAGCAACCCCTCGGCAATCCACGCCGTGGGTTGGCGTCGGTCGAAACCGGCTTCGACCAATGCGGCGGGCCAGTCGTTGCGAAGGTCGATGGCGACCGTGCGGCGATCGGTGGTCGGAGTCGCGCCCAACTCGGCGAGGGTCTTGGTCTTGAACGCGATGACCTCCGGCTGGTCGACCTCGAAGACGGTCATGTCGGTGGGCCAGTCCAGCCGGTAGGCGCGGGCATCGAGGCCGGAGGCCAGAATCACCGCCTGCCGGATGCCGGCCTGCGTCGCCTCGTGAAAGAACGCGTCGAAAAAGCGGGTACGCGCGGCCATTGCGTCGGGCATCTGCTGGAGTTTCCAGGCGGAGTTGTCGTCGTCGACGTCAGCGCCGGCCAAGTCTCCAGCGGCCCATCGGGTGAGGAAATCCACGCCGACGGCTCGCACCAGCGCCTCAGCGAACTGGTCATTGATCAGGGGTTTATCGGCCTTGGTGGCGACGGCTCGGGCTGCGGCGACCATGGTCGCGGTCGCTCCTACACTGGTCGCCAGGTCCCAAGTGTCGTTGTCGGTGCGCGGCATGCGTGCTCCTTGAAGTTGTCGGGACGTAACTTAGTTAGCATATCAAGTAATTAGTCGATATAACAAGTTGCCGAGGTGGAGCGGCTGTTGAGATCGCCGGTGCGGCGGCCGCCGCGGTGCCATCATCGGTCCGGAGGCCCGAGAGTCCGGTCGATCGTCGCCCATTCGAACGGAGACGTGCAGTGAGCGAGCGAGAAGACAAGCAAGACATCGCGGAAGTCTTGCTGCGGTACGCCACCGGCATCGATCGCCGGGACTGGCCGTTGTTCCGTACGGTCTTCACCGACGAGTGCGAATTGAACTACGGCGAAGTCGGTTCCTGGACGGGCGTCGACGCGGTGACGGAGTTCATGCAACAGGCGCATGCGATGGCCGGCCACACCATGCACCGGTTGACCAATCAGGTGATCGCCGTCGATGGCGACACGGCGCAGTCGCGGACCTACGTCGACGCGCTGATCATGGTGGGAGACGGCAATTCCGGTGTGAACGCCGCGGGTTTCTATGACGACGAACTCGTGCGAGGCGATGACGGGTGGCGTGTCGCGCGTCGTCGGTTTGTCCAGGTGCGGGTGGTGGCGGTGGGGGAGTCGGCATGACATTTGCAGCCAAGTACGGGCCGTGGGCATTGGTCGCCGGTGCGTCCGACGGTCTCGGCGCGGCGTTCGCCGAGGGTCTCGCCGAGCGCGGCGTCAATGTCGTACTGGTGGCCCGACGCCAGGGGGTCCTCGACGACGTCGCCGCCGGAATCCGCCACCGCACCGGTGCCCAAACCCGCACGCTGGCGCTCGATCTCGCCGAAAACGATGCCACGTCCGTCATCGCCGCGGCCACCGATGATCTCGACGTCGGGTTCCTGGTCTACTGCGCCGGAGCCGATCCCAACTTCGAGCCGTTCCTGGCCAACCCGATCGCCACCGCCGAAGCGATGGTGCACCGCAACTGTGTGGTGCCCATGCAGCTGTGTCATCACTTCGCGCCGGCAATGGTGGAGCGGCGACGCGGCGGCATCGTGATCTTCGGCTCGGGCGCTGGACTGGCCGGTGGAACGAACATGGTGGCCTACGGCGCCACCAAGGCGTTCGACATGGTGTTCGCCGAGGCGCTGTGGAGTGAACTGCACGACAAGGGCGTCGACGTGCTCGGCCTCATCCTCGGCAAGACCAACACGCCGGCACTGCGGCGACTCGAACACAGTCGCGGCGTGCTGACCTCCGAAGACGACGCGCCACCGGACGCCGACAGCGTCGAGCAGGTCGTCGGCGAAGCATTCGAAAACCTCGGCAACGGGCCCACTGTGATGGTCGGCGACATGATGCGCAGCGTCGCGCCGATGTTGTCATCGCTGACCCGCAACGAGGCCGTCAACCTCATTGCGCGAGCGAGCGCGGCCGCCATGGGCAGCGACCGAGGTTGAGCACCGCAACAGTTCCATTGCAGCCGTGAGTACGCCTTGTCGCGGGGAATGTCGGCGATGGCCTTGGTGAAAGTGTCCTAATGCGGCTCGCACCATTCGTCCTTGTGGTGAGAATCTCCAAAGAAGTGATCCGGAGATGCTGATGTGGACTGGAGGATAGCTATGACGCAGTACGCCGCATTGACCTATACCAGGGACGTCGACTGGTCGGCGCCCGAGCAGGCCGCAGACATGGCCGAATACATGAAATTCGGGCAGGACCGCGCTGAACAGATTCGGGGCGGTGCCGCGCTATATCCGACGAGCACGGCGACGACCGTCCGTGTTGCCGGCGCGCGCGGTGGGGACGTCGTCATCAGCGACGGCCCGTACGCCGAGACGAAAGAGGCGTTGACCGGTTTCTACCTCATCGAGGCTGCCGACTTGGACGAGGCCCTGCGCATAGCTGCGGATATTCCGGCTGCCTGGGACGGCGCGGTCGAGGTGCGCCCCGTCATCGACTTCGGCTAGAGAATGCCCGCGCCACCGACGGGTGCTGCTCAGATGATCAGTTCCGAGGGGGTGCTGGCCGCGACGGTACGGACGGAAGGGTCACGGATCTTAGCCACCCTGGTCCGGACTGTCGGGTCGCTTCAGGTAGCCGAGGACGCGGTACAGGAGGCGGCATTGCGGGCGTTGCGAGACTGGCCGCGAAATGGTGTGCCCGCCGACCCGCGCGCTTGGTTGACGGTGACCGCGCGGCGGGTTGCGATTGACCTGCTGCGCCGCGAGGGCGCTAGGGCGCAGAAGGAAAGTGCCAGTGTGAAACTCGCGATGCCCGATCTGCCGCCCGAAAGTGCCGTGGCAGACGATCAGCTGCGACTGATCTTCACCTGCTGTCACCCGGCGTTAAGCCTTGAGGCTCAGGTGACACTCGCGCTGCGCACGCTGTGCGGGCTGTCGCCGGCACAGATCGCGGCGGTGCTGTTGACGAGCGAAAGCGCCGTTTTGAAACGCCTGACGAGAACTCGGGCCAAGATCGCGCGCGCCGGCATCCCTTACCGCGTGCCAGCGGACGAAGACCTGCCCGCGCGCCTCGCGGCGGTGTGTGCGGTGTTGCATGCGTCCTACACGATCGCGCACAGCACGGCCGGCGGCGGTCAGTTGACCGATGTGGACGGGGCTCGCGAGGCCCTGCGGCTGGCACGGCTTGTCCACGAGTTGATGCCCGATGAACCGTCCCCGATGGCTGTCCTGGCGTTGATGCTGTTGACCGAGTCACGACGCACGGCGCGGCTCGACCGCAATGGCGACCCGGTGCCGCTTGCCGAGCAGGACCGATTGGCGTGGGACACCAACGCGATTGGGGAAGCGCTGCATCTGCTTGATGAGTCGCTGCGCCGCACCACAGCGGTAGCCGATCCCTACCAGCTGCAGGCCGCGATCGCCGCCGAGCACGCCTGCGCGGTGTCATACCGGACCACCAACTGGCCCGAGATCGTCCGGCTCTACGACCTGTTGCTGTCGGTGCGGCCTAGCGCTCCGGCGGCGCTGGGCCGAGCGGTCGCCGTCGCAGAATGCGACGGCGCGGCTGCGGGACTGCGCGCACTGGACCACCTTGTGCCCGACCAGCGTTGCTTGGCGGTGCGCGGGGAACTGTTAGCCCGCGCGGGCAAGTATCGCCAGGCCGTCGCAGAAACCCGGGCGTCGCTCAGCGATGACTCGGTCAGCGCACCGGAACGTAGATACCGCCTGCGCCGTATCGCCGAATGGTCGGCGGCACCGTGAAGAGTGAGATGGGACGCCGGACGTGACTGGGGAGATTGTTGCAGCTCGGCGGGGTGCATTGTGAGCGGGTTGCTCGATCAGGTGATGCAAGCCCATGGTGGGTGGGACCGGTGGCAGAGCTCCGCGGTGATCCACGCGCGTGTACGCACGGGAGGGCTGCTGGTCCGCACCCGCGTTCCTGGCAACCGGCTCGCGGACTATCGCGTCGCCGTCGACGTCCACGAGCCCCGAACGGTCATAGACCCGTTCCCGCATGACGGTCAGCGTGGAGTCTTCGAGCGCGGGACGGTGCGAATCGAGGATCGCGACGGCGAAGTCGTCAGTTCGCGCACATACCCACGTTCAGCATTCTTTGGGCGCTCAGGCCTGCGTCGGAACATCCGCTGGGACGCAATGGATTCCGTCTACTTTGCTGGGTATGCCATGTGGGGTTATCTCACCACCCCGTACCTGCTGACACGCGAGGGCGTACAGGTCGATGAAGGGGAGACGTGGGAGGAAGGTGGGCAGACATGGCGGCGGCTCAATGTCTGCTTCCCGCCGGACATCGACACTCACTCGCCGCGCCAGACTTACTATTTCGATACCCGTGGCCAGCTGCGTCGGCACGACTACATCGCACTCGTGGTCGGTCGTTGGGCGAGGGCGGCACACTATTGCGCCGATGAGGTGCAGGCCGACGGACTCATTTTCGCAACTCGCCGGGGGGTTCACCCGATCGGTCCCGGCAATCGCCCGTTGCCCTTCATCAACCTGGTCTCGATGCGGCTGAGCGACGTGGTCGTCGAGAGCACGTAGGGTGTCGCCGCACCCGGCCCTATACTCCCAAGCGACCTCACGCGTGACGTAGGCCAGGGTCGCGACAATCGCTGCGTCAGTTACTGCAGAGCTGCGACGGAGGAGACGTGAAAGATCTCGAGACAGCCGACGGCGTAACGATAATCCGATTCGATAACGCGCCGGTCAACGCGCTCGACCTGGACTTGCTGGAGGTCATCATCGCGTCGATGCGAAGCGTCAAGGGACCAGTCGTCATCACCGGCGCCGGCAAGAGTTTCTCGGCCGGTGTCGACCTGCGCGCCCTCATCGACGGCGGCGCCGTCTATGCCGAACGCTTCGTCACCGCGTTGTCGGCGGCTTTTCTGGCGATCTTCGATCACCCGGCACCGGTGGTCGCGGCGATCAACGGGCATGCGATTGCCGGCGGCTGCGTCCTGGCCATGTGCGCCGACGTGCGACTGATGTCCGGCGGGACGATCGGCCTCACCGAGATGGCCGTCGGTGTCCCATTCCCGGTGGCAGCGCTCGAGATATGTCGATATGCCATGGGGACATCGGCACCCCGCGCGGCGCTGGGGGCCAAAACGATCAAGGCCGATACCGCGTTGGCCCGCGGATGGATCGACGAGGTCGTCGCGGCTGACGAGCTGATTCCGCAGGCGCTGGCGGTGGCGCGCGAACTCGGTCAGTACTCGCCGACTGCCTACGCGGTTACCAAGGAACAGTTGCACCGGCCTGCCTGCGCCGCGATCGATGCCGGTGCGGCGACAGACGCCGACGTGCGGGCCAGTTGGATATCGGAGGAGACCCGCGGGCGGATAGCCGGATTCCTCGAAAACCTGGCTCGCGGGCGCTGAGGGCATCCGCAGTGAGCTTCTGGATCGCCTCCTCCGCCCACACGCTGACCGACGAGATACCCGCGCCGCCGAACCGGGTGCGTGACTTCTATGTCGACCTCGACAACATCAAAGTCGTTCATCCGCTGGTGGTTTCGGTGCAGACCCTATCGCGCAGCCAAACCGCGGACGGCTACCAGCAGACCTATCGGGTGCACGACCGTATCCCGCTAGGGCCGTTGGCAATCCGGATAACCTACTGGGCGCGCGTCGAGGTACCGGACCATGGAGACGTGCTGACCGAGGCGCGTCAATTCCCCCGGGTGAGGCTGACCGGCACCGTGAACTTCCAGCCGATCGACGCGGGCACCCTTCTCACCGAGCGGCTGCAGATCGCGGCGCCCCGTCTGCTCGCCGCGATGACCCAACGGGAGGCGGTCAACGCGCACGTCGCGATGCTGGCGGGCATCCGCAGCCACTTTCAGTCATCGGCCTGACAGGTCAGTTGTTGGCGTAGATCTTTCTTCAGCACCTTGCCGTAACTGTTCTTCGGCAGCTCGTCGACAACGACATACCGTTTGGGGCGTTTGAACCGGGCAATGCGCGCCAGCAGGTGCGCGTCGAGGTCAGCTGTGCTGACGGCGCCGACAATGAAGGCCACCACCACCTCACCCCATTCGGCGTCGGGCGCCCCGACCACGCACGCCTCCGACACCCCAGGATGCTCGAGCAGCGCCTCTTCCACCTCGCGGGGATAAACATTGGAGCCACCGCTGATCACGACATCCTTCGAACGGTCGTGCAGCGTCAGGTAGCCGCGCGCATCGAACGAGCCCATGTCGCCGGTACGCAGCCAGCCGTCACGCAACGTCTCTTCGGTGGCTGTCGGGTTGTGCCAATACCCGACCATGACAACGTCTCCGCGACAAACGATCTCGCCGATTTCACCTACTGCTGCCGGCGTGCCGTCGTCGCGCAGCACCGCGACTTCTGTACCTGACCGCGGGTAACCGACCGATCCCAGGGTCGCGTCGTCCGCGCCCTCGTGGTCCGCGCGGCGCAAGCCGGTGATGGTCATCGGGGACTCGCCCTGGCCGTAGATCTGGGCGAACACCGGTCCGTACGCCGCCAGCGCCTTTTTGATGCTGTCCACGTACATCGGGCCGCCACCGTAGATGATGGTCCGCAGCCAACTCGGGCGTGCGCGGCCGGTCCCGATCAGCCGCTGCACCATTGTCGGCGCAAGAAAAGCGGTGCAGTTCGGGTGATCTCCGCAGAGGTCCAAGAATTCGTCCGGATCGAATCCGCCGCCGTCCGGTATCACCTGGCGGGCGCCGCGCACGACGTAGGCCGGGATGTAGAGGCCTGAGCCGTGCGACATCGGCGCGGCGTGCACCAGGCTGCATCGTTCGTCGGGTGCGTCCATATCGGCCAGGTGGGCGACCGTCATCGCCATCAGGTTGCGATGGGTGAGCATCGCGCCTTTGGACCTGCCCGTGGTCCCGCTGGTGTAGAACAGCCAGGCCAGCGTCGACGGATCGGTGCTCGGCGCCGTCGCCGGGACGGCGGCCAGTCGCCGCGAGTAATGCTCTCCCTCAACGTCTTCCACCGGATATCCGCAGTGGGGTTCCAACTGTGCGGCGATAGCTGCTGAGGCGAAGACGTGCGAGACGCCCGCATCGTCGAGGATCTGCATCATCTCGCGGGGGTGCAGCTTGTAGTTGATCGGAACCGCGACGCACTCGGCGGCCCAAATCCCGAACAGCAGTTCAACGATCTCCGGCCGATTCTCGCTGGCGATCGCGATCCGTGCGCCGGCCGGGTAATGCTGCCGGATCGAGCCCGCCAGGCACAGCGCGCGATGCCTCAGTTCGCGCCAGGTGCAAACGCGTCGCCGGCCGTGATACACCGCGCCGCGATCGGGAAGACGCCGCGAGGTCTGGTCCAGCAGCGCGAACAGATTCACGTGGCCGTCCACTCCGACGTCAATGCGAACTTCGACAGATACTTCGTCGAACTCCAACCACCGTCGACCACAATGGTCTGCCCGTTGATGAAACTGCCACCCGGCGAACACAAGAACGCCACGGTGCTCGCCACGTCGTCGACCGTGCCGAGCCGTTGATGTGGAGTCATCTCGATCTGCATGCGGCGAAATCGCGGATCCTGCAGTCGCTCTTCGGTCATCGGCGTCTGGATCACGCCGGGCGCGACCGCGTTACAGCGGATGCCGTGCGCGCCGTACTGGCAGGCGATATGGGTGGTCAGTGCCGTCAAGCCGCCTTTGGCGGCCGAGTACGGACCGCCACGCAGCCCGCCGACGACGGCGAATGTCGAGGTGATGTTGATGATGGCCGAGCCGGCCTGCATGTGTGGCAGGACATCTCGCGCCAGCCGAAACGGTGCGCGCAGCATCACGCCGAGAAAATAGTCCAACGTCTCGTCGTCGGTGTCGTGCAGCGGGGTCGGATTGCCCACTCCGGCGTTGTTGATCAGAAAGTCGATGCGGCCCCACCGCTCGACCGCGGCCGACACGACGCGTGCGGGTCCGTCGTCGTCGGTGACGTCGACCGCGATCGTCGCGACACGATCGGGATCGCCGATGGCTGAGGCCAGCTCGGTCAGTCGCTCCTCGTTGCGGCCGGTGGCCAGCACCGCCATACCTGCTTCGGCGAGCTTGGTCGCGCATCCGAATCCGATACCGCCGCTGGCGCCGGTCACGATCGCTACCTGCATGTCATCCGTCCGTCTGTGTCAGGGCCGATTGGATCTGGTGCTTGAGCACCTTGCCGGCATCGTTGCGGGGAAGCGCCTCCCAGATGGCCACTTGCTCGGGCGCTTTGAATGCGGCGACACCCTCGGCTTGCAGGAAGGTGCGCAGGCTCACGACGTCCGGGTGCGGCTGGTCGGTGGGCACTACAACCGCGCAGGCCCGCTCTCCGGTGCGGGCGTCGGGCAGACCGACGATGGCGATCTCCGCGACGCCGGGGTGCCCGATCAGGATGTCCTCGATCTCCTTGGGCGCGATGTTCTCGCCGTTGCGGATGATGACGTCTTTGGCCCGCCCGGTGACGACGAGAAAGTCGTCGTCGATCCAGCGCGCCAAGTCACCGGTACGGAAGTATCCGTTAGCGTCGAACGATCCGTCCTCATCGTCGGGATGCAGGTAGCCCACCAGCATCTGTGGTCCGCGAGTGTGGATTTCGTCGGCGGCGCCGCGCAGGGCGATCTGTGCGAATCCGGCCCGCCCGTCGGTGTCGGCAGCGTGGTCGGGGTCGAGCGGAGCACCGACGGTGGTCACCGGAACTTCCGTCGAGCCGTACACCCGTGTCACCGCGGCGCGCTCGAAATAGTCTGCAGCCCGGCGGATCAACGACGGTGACACCGAAGCGCCACCGCAGACGAACAGCTTGAGCTCCGGCAGTCGGGTTCCGGCGCGCTCGGCCGCCGCGAGCAACTGCTCGAGAAACGGCGTCGCCCCGGCGATGTGAGTGCAGTGGTGGGCCCGGATGAGCTCGACCGCCTCGTCGGCGTTCCACCGGTCCATCAGCACAGCCGACGTACCCAGCAGCAGTGGACATTCGAACGCGTAGATGGAGCCGCCGATGTGCGCGATCGGCGACGGTACCAGGAACCGGTCGCCGGGCTGCACCTGCCAGTGGTCGCGGAGCTGCCAGATCAGCGCATGCAACGAGTTATGGCTGTGTAGAACACCTTTCGGACGCCCGGTCGTTCCCGAGGTGTAGAGGACCATGCGAATCGCATCCGGATCCAGCGTCGGCAGTTCAGCCGGCGGATGTTGGTTCTGCAGCAACGATTCGAAGGGCGTCAGACGCTCCGAATCGCCGCCGCGGACGACGACCACCTCGGGTGGGGAGCCCATCTGAGCGACGACCCGCGTCAGCATCGCCGCGTAGTCGTGGCGTCCGAAAACAGATGGCACGAAGACCATCCGCGTGTTCGCGTCGTCGAGGATGAACAGCAGCTCACGATCGCGCAACGAGGGCAGAATGGGGTTCACCACCATCCCGGCCATCGTCGCCGCCAGGTAAACGATCACCGCCTCATGCCAATTGGGCAGCATGAACGACACCACGCTACCGGTCGGCATGCGGCGCAACATTGCCTGTGCTAGCGCTGTGGCCTGCGCGTAGAGGCCTTGACAGTCGACGTGGTGGTCGCCGTCGATCACGACGGGTCGCTGCGGGGTGTCACGCGCGGCCTCGGCCAACGAATCCGCCAGCGTGCCATGCACCCACCAGCCACGCGCGTAGGCTTCGGCGGCCCGCTCGTCGTGCCAGCGGACCCTTCGTCCACCGATCAGTTTGGTGTTCGACATCGCTATCTCATGGGAGATTAGCCGCGGACCCGGCGCATCGTCATGGAGTGACGGAAACGTGCCGCGGGATGCGTGTTGATCGTTACCTGGGCGACTTCGCAGTCCGAGGTGCTGTAGGTCCGGTGTACTTCGAGCGCAGGGGTTCCTGCGTCGACACTGAGTTGGTCGGCCAGTTCCGGCGAGATCAGCACCGCCGCGATCTCCTGGCGCACTCCGACGATGCTCAATCCGAAGAGGTCTTCGATCAGCGGGAAGATCGGACCGGTGTGGCGGGGCAGAAGCCGGCCAACTGCTGCGAATGCCCGGTTGATGTAGTACTCGGTGCGGCAGACCGGGAACTCTGCGCCTTCGATACGGCGAAAGCCTTCGACCGCCAACCATTCTTCGCCACTGCCCAGCCCGGTCCGGGTCGCCAGGGCGTTGGTGATGCGAACCATCTTGGTGGATTCGATCGCGAATTGCGCGCCGGTGGCGAATGCCAGCAAGTCGTTGATCGACACCACGTCCTGCACGTAGGAGTCCGACGACGGTCGCGGGACCACCAGCGTGCCGGCCCGCGGCCGAGAAGCGACCAGGTTGTCGTCCCGTAGCCGCCGCAACGCCTCCCGGACGGTGTATCGGCTGACCGAAAAGCGCTCACAGAGTTGATGTTCGGTGGGCAGTTGCGATCCGACCGGATACACCCCGTCGACGATCTCTTTGCGTAGTGTCCGCGCGACTTGCAGGTAGCGGTGGTCGGTGGACGGAGCTTCAGTCATGACGGGCGTCCTGTCGAAACGCGAGCACGCTGCCGTCCGAATCGGCTGACACGTACAGGGTGCCGTCCGGCCCGGCGGCGATGCCGGCGAACGGTCCCTGTGGCCCGGAGAACGGTGGCATGCCTTTTAGCGGTTTAGGGATGACACCGGGTGGAGCGCCGACCGGTAACCCGGTCGCGATGGTGCGTTTATTGCCGTCCTCCAGGTCAACGACGATCAGCGCCCTGGCGTCCGCGTCGACGACATACAACTGCCGCCCGTCGACCAGAATGCCTTGCGGACGGCCCAGTTCGGCGGCCACGGTGTGGACACCGGATCCGGCGAGCTTGACGACCCGCCCAGCGCCCGCTTCCGAGACCAGCCAGCCGCCGTCGGGAGCGACCGCAACACCGACCGGATCATTCAGGCTTGACGCGAGCACCTCGACCTGCCCGTGCCGGATCGACAACACCCGTCCCGTCCCGAGTTCGGCAACCGCGATGGTGCCATCGTCGACGATCGCCACGCCGTAAAGCTGGTCGAATCCGTCTGCCAGCACGTCGCTTTCGCAGCTTGCCGGCCGGTAGCGCGACACCTGACCGCCCGAGGTCGTGACGACGAATTCGCCCGGTCCGGCGGTGGCCAGCCCGCGCAGGAATCCCGGGTAGCCGGGGGTGAACAGCATGCCCACGGTCTGCAACGTGTGGTCGGGACGCAGCACGTAGAAGTACGTCCCGTCGGCGACGTAGAGATGGCCGTCAGAGCCGACGGCGAGGTCCAGCGGCCAGTTCAGCCCGCCCGGCAACACGGTCTGGGTCGTGCCGTCGCCGAGAACCTCGGTGATCTCTCCGGTGAAGTTCGACACGAACAGCCGATCGCCGACGAAGGTGCAGTTGTCCAGTCCTGCATCCAGATCAGCCAACACCGTCTGCTCGCCGGTGCGCGGATCGATGCGCAACACCTGCCCGCTGTGCACCTGGGTCGAGACAATGCGGCCCGCCGAGTCGAACTTCACCGAGTCGGGCACGCCGAGACCGGAGGCGACTGTCTCGGGTGCGCCACCGTCAAGGCCGATGCGCCAGATCTCGTTGGCGCCCATCACCGGGAAGTACAGCAAGCCGTCCGGGCCGACCTCCATCGCGTTGGGCGACGGCACGTTGTCCAGCAGCACCCGCGGCTCGCCTCCGGCCAGGTCGAGCTCGAGAAGCCTGCCGCCCTCGCGACATTCGCCGATGAACAACCGACCCTGGTGGACGGTGATGCCGTTGGCGGACGGCACATCACCGCGTAGTAACCGGGTGTGTCCGTCGGTGCCCCGCACGCTGACTCGGCCGTCCATGACCTCGGTGGCGTAGAGCTCGCCGCTCGGACCAAAGGCCACATCGTCGGGCGCGATGATGTCACCGCCCTTGGGGCTTATCGTTTCGAGCCGGCCGCTGTCGACATCGAGGGCGCTGATCTGGCTACCGGTGACCTGCGCGACATAGACCCGGCCGTCAGGGCCGGTCCGCAGGCCGTTGGCGCCGAACAGCCGGCTCGGCGGGGTGAGCCGCTCCATGTGCCAGCCCTCGGCGAGGATCGGCGACCCGCTTGCGCCTGCGCGCCCTTCGTGCAGCAACATCGTTGATGACCTCCGGGGCCTGTGCGTCGCGGCGGTTCCAGCCGGTGACGATAGCAACCGAGTCTGGTCCAGACAATAGGTAGGCAAAACTCGACTGACCGCACTTGACGCTCGGCCATTTGCAGAGAATCATATTCTCAATTGTGCGCATCAGGCTATATTGTCCGGACAAAAAGGGCTAGCAAAACCTAGTGGTTGATGACCTGCTCAATCTCGAGCGGCGCGTGGTCGTGGTGGCCGGCGCTGCCGGCGGCGGTATCGGCACCACTGTGACGCGGATGGTCGCCGAGGCCGGCGCGACGGTCATCGCGGTGAGCCGGTCCAAAGAAAACCTTGACGACCACATCGTCCCGATGATCGAGCGTGGGCTGCCGATTGTCCCGGTGGCCGCCGATGTCGCGACCGAGGACGGGGTGGCCGTCGCGATCGAGCACGCGCAGCGGGCCGACGGCGAACTGCACGGTCTGGTCAACGTGGCGGGCGGCGCAGCGCCGGAAACCTGGATGCCGTCGACACGGGTGACCCGCAGCGACTGGCGCGACCTGTTCACGCAGAACCTGGAGACGGCGTTCTTCATGAGCCAGGCGGTCGCCGCCGAGTTGAAGGCGCGCAAACGTCCGGGGTCGATCGTGTCGATCTCGTCGATCAGCGGTATGAACACCGCGCCGTTCCACATCGCTTACGGCACGGCTAAAGCGGCGATCACCGCGATGACCCGCACGATGGCCGTCGAACTCGCGCTCGACGAAATCCGGGTCAACGCCGTCGCCCCCGGGGTGACGGCAACCCCGGCCTCGCGCACCTACGTCGATGACGACGCCGAGCGCGATCGACGGGCCATCGCGATGGGCAGGCGCGGCCGCCCCGACGAGATCGCCGGCGCCATTCTGTTCCTGTTGTCGGACCTGTCCAGCTACATCACCGGCCAGACTCTGCTGGTGGACGGGGGGCTGGACCTCAAATGGACGCACCTGGACGCCGACAACACCTCGCTATTCCTCAAGGACGACTCCTTCCGAGCAGCGATAAGGAGCATGGAGTGACCGACATCGAAGTCGACGCAGTCGAAACAGTCGAGGAGCTTTCCGCTCCGGTGACGATCGGCGTCGAGGCCTACTTGTCGCAGGACTACGCCCGCGCTGAGCGCGACAAGTTGTGGCGCAAGGTGTGGCAGCAGGTCGGCCGGGTGGAAGAACTGCCGGAAGTCGGTAGCTATTTGACCTATGACATTCTCGACGACTCAATCATCGTGGTACGCAACGGCCACAACGAATTTCGAGCCCACCACAATGTCTGCATGCACCGAGGGCGTCGGCTGATCGACACCCCCGACGGCGCGAAGAACGCCCGTGGCCGGGCTCGCAAGTCGTTCGTCTGCGGCTTCCACGGCTGGACCTACGGCCTAGATGGCGCGTGTACGCATATCCGTGAACAGCAGGACTGGCAGGAGGCGCTGACCCCTGATAACACCCACCTGCGGGCAGTCAACGTCGACACCTGGGGCGGTTGGTTGTGGATCAATATGGATCCCGACTGCGAGCCGCTGGCCGACTATCTGTTCCCCGCCGCGAAAATCCTGGACCCGTTCGGTTTGCAAAACATGCGGTTCAAGTGGCGCAAGTGGGTGAACTTCGACTGCAATTGGAAAGTGGCGCTGGAAGCCTTCAACGAGACCTACCACGTTTTCACGACGCACCCGGAGTTCAACAAGTTCGGCGAATTCAAAGGCTGGGCAAAGGCGCAGGGCAAGCACAGCAACATCGGCTATGACGCTCCCGCAGATCTGGAAGCCACCAAGTCCAAGATCCGGCTCGGCACGGGCGCCGATCCCCGCGTCTCGACCGCGCAGATGCAGGTTTACACGATGGAGGAAACCAACGCCACCACCACCCAGACGCTGGTCAACGCCGCCACGCGGCTGGTCGATGAGCTGCCCGAGGGCACACCACCCGACAAGGTTCTCGAGCATTGGCTCGCGTCTGCGCGCCGCGACGATGAGGCACGCGGTGTCATCTGGCCGACGATCCCGGCCGACATCCTCGGCCAGGCCGGCACCGCATGGCAGGTGTTCCCGAACTTTCAGGTCGGACAGGGCCTGACCAGTGCGCTGTGTTACGGCGCGCGCCCGCACCCAAGCTACAACCCCGATAAGTGCATCTTCGAGGTGTCGGTGTTGGAGCTGTATCCGAAAGGTGAAGAACCCCAGACGGAGTGGGAATACACACCCGTCGGTGACCCGCGATGGCGGTCGGTTCTGCCACAGGATTTCTCCAACATGGCCGCGGTCCAGCAAGGCATGAAATCCCTTGGTTTCCCGGGTACCAAGCCCAACCCGTACCGGGAACGCAGCACCGTCAACCTGCACTACCAACTGTCGAAATACATGGGCACCGGTGAGCCCCGAGAGCTTTGAGCGGTAAGGAGACACCGATGACCACCGCTGACACGCCGTGCGGGCCCACCGACGTACCGCAGGCTGTCGACATAGACGCGATGCGGGCCAAGTACGCCTGGGAGCGCGCGAAGCGCCTGCGCACCGACGGCGGCGCGCAGTACCTCGAACTCGACGGTGACCTGGCCGACCTCTACGAAGTAGACCCGTACACGCCGGTAGCCGACCGCGCCCCGATCGACGAGGACATCGAGGTGGTCGTCCTCGGCGGCGGGTTCGCCGGATTGTTGACGGGCGCCTACCTGAAAAAGGCCGGCGTGGAGGACGTTCGGATCATCGACATGGCCGGGGACTTCGGCGGCGTGTGGTACTGGAACCGCTTCCCGGGCATCCAGTGCGACAACGACGCCTACTGCTACATCCCGATGCTCGAGGAACTGGACTTCCTGCCGAGCAAGAAGTTCGCCGACGGCGCCGAGATTTTCGCGCACTGCCAGGCCATGGGCAAACACTTCGACCTGTACGAGGGCGCGATCTTCTCAACCCAGGTCGAGACCATGCGCTGGGACGAGGGCAGCAAGCGCTGGCGGCTGATCACCAACCGTGGCGACAACATCCGCGCGCGGTTCGTGGTGATGGCGCAGGGCTCGTACAACAAGCCGAAGCTGCCGGGTATCCCCGGTATCACGGAGTACCTGGACGGCGGCGGCCACGCGTTCCATTCCGCGCGCTGGGACTACGACTACACCGGCGGCGACGCCAACGGCGGCCTGCATAGGCTGGCCGACAAGCGGGTCGCACTCGTCGGTACGGGGGCTACTGGCGTTCAGTTGGTGCCGCATCTCGGCCGGGATGCCCAGCAGCTCTTCGTGTTCCAGCGCACCCCGTCGTCGGTGGACATGCGCGCCAACACGCCCACCGATCCGGCCTGGGCGGCGGCCCTGCAGCCCGGTTGGCAGGAGGAGCGCAAGCGGAACTTCCACAACTGGTCGCCGTTTGTCGGGGTGGTCTTCGGCGAACCGGACTTGGTGTGCGACTTCTGGACCGAACTGGGCCGCAACATGACCGCCCGGATTGCCGCCAGCCCGGATCCCGCCTCGCTGGGGATCGAGGAGATCATGGCAATCCGGGAGGAAGAGGACTACAAGATCATGGCGCGGCTGCGGAGCCGCGTGGCCGCTCTGGTCGACGACCCCGACACCGCCGAGGCACTCAAGCCGTACTACCGCTTCATGTGCAAGCGGCCGTGTTCGAGCGAGACGTACCTGCCGGCGTTCAACCTGCCCAACGTGACGCTGGTGGACGTATCGGAATCCAAGGGCGTGGAACGCCTGACGGAGAAGGGCATTGTCGCCAACGGCGTTGAGTACGAGGTCGATTGCGTCGTATTCGCCAGTGGGTTCGAGATCTCCACCGAACTCAGTCGGCGCTTCGCGATCGACGTCATCGAGGGCCGCGACGGGCAGTCGTTGTTCGACTACTGGCACGACAGGTACCAGACGCTGCACGGCATGACCACCCGCGGATTCCCCAACCAGTTCTTCACCGGCTTCATCCAGGGCGGCGTCTCGGCCAACACCACCGCGATGTTCGAGCAACAGGCCGAGCACATCGCCTACATCATCGCCGAGGCGCGGAAACGCGGCGCGACCACCGTCGAACCCAGTCAGGAGGGCCAGGACGGCTGGGTCGGAACGGTCGCCGAACTCGCGATCGACAACTCAGCCTTCGAGATGTCTTGCACCCCTGGCTATTACAACAACGAGGGTCAGGGTGGCGCGAAGGACAATGGTGCGTTCCTCGGTGATTTTTACTCGCCGGGCTTCTACGCCTTCGGCGACCTGATCGCCGAGTGGCGCGCCAGCGGTGACCTGGAAGGCCTCGAGCTTTCGTGAAGGAGTTGCGGTTCGACGGCCGCGTCGCCGTCGTCACGGGCGCCGGTCGCGGGTTGGGTCGCGCATACGCCGAACTGCTGGCATCACGCGGAGCGAAGGTCGTCGTCAATGACCCCGGCGGGGGCCTCGAGGGCGAGGGGGGCGACGCCGGTCCGGCCGAGCAGGTGGTCAGCGCGATCGCCGCGGCCGGAGGACAAGCCGTCGCATGCACCGAGTCGGTCACGACCCGCGACGGTGGCGATGCGATCATCCAGGCCGCGCTCGAACACTACGGTCGCCTCGACATCCTGATCCACAACGCCGGCAACGTCCGTCGCGGGTCGCTCAAGGAGATGCGCTACGAAGACTTCGACGCGGTGCTCGACGTGCACTTACGCGGCGCGTTCAACGTTGTGCGGCCCGCGTTTCCGGTGATGTGTCAGGCCGGCTACGGGCGTATCGTGCTGACGTCGTCGATCGGCGGCTTATATGGCAACCGCGACGTCGCCAACTACGCAGCGGCCAAGGCCGGCGTGATCGGCCTGTCCAACGTCGCCGCCCTCGAAGGTGCCGCAGAGGGCGTGACCTGCAACGTGATCGTTCCGGCCGCGGTGACACGCATGGCCGCGGGGATCGACACCTCGGCCTACCCGCCGATGGGCCCGGATCTCGTTGCGCCCGTGGCGGGTTGGCTCGCACACGAATCCTGTTCGGCTACCGGGGAGATATTCATAGCGCTGGCCGGCCGGGTGGCGCGCGCGGTCGTCGCCGAGACCCCGGGCGTGTGCCGACCGTCGTGGACAGTTGAGGATGTCGGCGAGTATTCGGATGCGATTCGAAACGTCGAGTCGCCGCTCATCTTTCCGGTCGTACCCGACGGTCATGACCAGCACATCCGCTACAGCTTCGAACAGGCGCGCGTTTCGAGCGATCGAGGCGCACTCCATGGCTAGCTCGGCGAGGAAGGGCCCACTGGCCGATGTGCGGGTCATCGACCTCACCGCCATGGTGATGGGACCCTACTGCACGCAGATCATGGCCGACATGGGTGCGGACGTCATCAAAGTCGAACCACCAGCAGGTGATAACACCCGTTACATCTCGGTCGGCCCGGTGCCGGGAATGAGCGGCGTCTTTGTCAACGTCAACCGTGGCAAGCGCAGCGTGGTGCTGGACCTGCAGACCGACGCCGGAACACGAGCGCTGCGCGCACTTGTCGAGACCGCGGACGTATTCATCCACTCGATGCGCGACAAAGCGATCGTCAAGCTCGGCTTCGGATACCAGGACGTAGCTGCGATCAACCCGACGATCGTATACACCAATTGCTACGGATACGGGCGCCGCGGACCCGAGCGTGACCGGCCGGCCTACGACGACACCATCCAGGCCGAATGCGGCCTGCCGGCGGTACAACAGCAACTGACCGGCGAGGCGAACTACGTCGGAACGATCATCGCCGACAAGGTCGCCGGGCTCACCGCGCTGTATGCGACGGTCATGGCGCTATTCCACCGCGAGCGCACCGGAGAGGGCCAGGAAGTGGAGGTCGCCATGTTCGAAACCATGGCCTCGTTCATGCTTGTCGAGCACGCCAACGGCGCCCTGTTTGACCCGCCCCTGGGCCCGGCGGTGTATCCGCGCACCGTGGCGCCGAACCGGCGTCCATACCGCACCAGCGATGGTCACATCGCCGCGCTGATCTATAACGACAAGCACTGGAATGCATTCGTCGACGCCGTGCGGCCGCCTTGGGCGAACGAGGGCCACGCCACGCTGGCGCAGCGTGCACGTCAGATAGACACCGTCTACGGGCTGCTGGCTGAGACGATGAAAGAACGCTCGACGCAGGAATGGCTGGATCTGTTGCGCGAACTCGAGATACCGGCCGCACCGTTGAACACACCCGGTGCGCTGTTCGACGATCCACACCTCAACGCCGTCGGCATGTTCGAAACGGTGGATACCCCGCACGGACCGGTGCGCTTCCCGGGCGTGCCCACTTGGTTCTCGCAGACGCCAGGACGCGTCGCGGGGCCGGCACCAGAGCTCGGCGCCGACACCGCCGGGGTCCTCGACGAGCTGGGCCTCGCCATCGACATGAACCCCGTCTCAGGTTCGGGATAGCGCTTGCTCAACAGAATGTATTGCTAATGAAGGAGTTTGGAAACAATGACCGTGCCGGTCTATAAACGCATACTCGATCTGTTCGAGGCCGAGGGTGTGAACACGCTATTCGGTATCCCGGACCCGAACTTCGTGCACATGTTCGCAGAGGCCGACGCTCGCGGGTGGTCGGTGGTCGCGCCGCATCACGAACTGAGTGCGGGATTCATGGCTGAGGCGGTGTCGCGGATGACGGGTAAGCCCGGCCTGTGCATCGGAACGCTCGGCCCCGGCGTCGCCAACATCTCAGGCGCGATGATGTGTGCGCTCGTGGAGAACTCGCCGGTGATTTTCCTCGGCGGCCAGCGCGCCCGCATCACCGAGCGCCGGGTCCGGCGCGGACGCATCCAGTTCGTCCAGCAGGAAGGCCTTTTCACGCCGTCGGTCAAGTACAGCAGCTCGATCGAGTACGCCGATCAGACCGACGAGATCATCCACGAGGCGATCCGCCGGGCCATGTCGGGCACACCTGGTCCGGCCTACATCGAGTACCCGTCGCATGTCATCCTCGAGGAGCTCGACGTGTCGGATCCGCTGCCGCCCAACCGATATCGGCTTGTGAACCAGACCGCGGGTGAGAGCGAGGTGGCCGAAGCGGCGAAGTTGATCCGCGCGGCCCAGAGCCCGATCCTGTTGGTTGGACATGGTGTTCACACGTCGCGCACCGGTGCGGCGGTCAAGCAGCTGGCCGACCTTATGCAGTGCCCGGTGATTCAGACCTCCGGCGGCACGTCGTTCATCGACGGTCTGCAGGACCGGACCTTCGCCTACGGGTTCTCGCCGGCGGCCGTCGAGGCGGTGGTGAAGTCCGATCTGTGCGTCGCGCTCGGCACCGAGCTCGGCGAACCCAGCCACTACGGCAGGACCCGCCACTGGGCGGAGAACGACGCAAAGCGTAAATGGGTTCTGGTCGAACAGGATCCAGTGGCTATCGGTGTCAACCGTCCCATCGACGTCCCCCTGGTCGGTGACCTTCGGGGTGTGGTGCCTCAGCTGGTGAAAGCTCTCGGTGATCATCCGAGAAAGGCATCGGTCGATCTCGACCGCTGGATCAAGGAAGACGCGGCGGAGCTCGCGCAGCTCGCCGATAGCGCGCCGACGGGCCGGACGCCGGTACACCCGGCGCGGTTCGTCGTCGAGGCCACTCGAGCTTTTGCGGCGTTCGCCGCAGATGGGATCATGGTGCGCGACGGTGGCGCCACCGTGATCTTCGGTTGGACCTACTCGCAGGCCAAACCACGCGACGTCATCTGGAACCAGAACTTCGGCCATCTCGGCACCGGGTTGCCCTACGCTGTCGGAGCGTCAGTCGCCGAGGGCGGTAAGCGCCCGGTGATGCTGCTGACTAGCGATTCGGCGTTCCTCTTCCATATCGCCGAGCTGGAAACCGCTGCGCGGCAGAAGCTTCCGCTGGTATGCGTGGTGGGTGTCGACCACCAGTGGGGGCTAGAGGTGGGAGTCTACAAGCGCACCTTCGAGCAGCCGTCGCCGCAGCCCGGCGTGCACTGGAGCAAAGACGTCCGCCTCGACAAGGTCGCCGAGGGCTTCGGCTGTCACGGCGAGTACGTCGAAAAGGAGGACGAAATCGGCCCGGCGATCCAGCGATCCTACGCGA
Organism: uncultured Actinomycetota bacterium; assembly: GCA_963833935.1. Classification (GTDB taxonomy): domain Bacteria; phylum Actinomycetota; class Actinomycetes; order Mycobacteriales; family Mycobacteriaceae; genus Mycobacterium. The sequence continues at coordinate 144,304 of CAWIAC010000018.1, forward strand.
GCGGCAAAACGGCCGTTGTGCACGTGTGCATCGATCCAAAGGCCAATTCCGAGGAGATGCCCAAGTATGACGAATTCCGCACCTGGTATGCCGAAGGCACCCAGTAACAGAAGGATGATGCGATGCGCGAATACCTGAAGTTCTACATAGACGGACATTGGGTCGACCCGTTGCGGCCCAATACTTTCGACGTGGACAACCCGGCCACGGAAAAGGTTTCCGGGAAGATCTCGCTGGGGTCGGCAGCCGATGTCGACGTGGCGGTCCAGGCCGCCCGGCGAGCCTTCGCGAGTTGGTCGCAAAGCACCCGCGAGGAGCGGCTGGACCTATTGCAAGCCATCCTCGCCGAATACCAGAAGCGGGCCGACGATCTCGCCGAGGCGGTCACCGAGGAAATCGGGGCGCCGCCCTCGCTCGCGGCCGGTCCGCAGGTCTTTCTCGGCATCGGTCACCTGACCACGGCCATCGACGTGCTGAAGAACTTCGCGTTCTCCGAACAGCACGGGGCGACCCTGATCGCCAAGGAGCCGATCGGCGTCTGCGGTTTGATCACGCCCTGGAACTGGCCGATCAACCAAGTCGCGGTCAAGGTCTACCCGGCGTTGGCAACCGGCTGCACCGTCGTCCTGAAACCGTCGGAGGTCGCTCCGTATTCGCCCTACATCTTCGCTGAGATCCTGGACGCCGCAGGCGTGCCGGCCGGGGTGTTCAACCTTGTCAACGGCGACGGCGCGGGTGTGGGTGTGGCCCTGGCCAGCCATCCCGACATCGACATGGTGTCGTTCACCGGCTCCACACGCGCCGGAGTCGAGGTGGCCAAGGCTGCCGCTCCGACCGTGAAGCGGGTGACCCAGGAGCTCGGCGGAAAGAGCCCCAACGTTGTGCTCGACGACAGTGGCTTTGCCGAGGGCGTCAGCGCCGGCGTGGCCAACATGATGCCGAACTCCGGTCAGAGTTGTAACGCGCCGTCGCGCATGCTGGTCCCGAATTCGCGCATGGAGGAGGCCATTACGATCGCTCGCAAGGCCGCCGAGCAGGTCAAGGTGGGCGGCGACGATGCGACGGCGATCGGGCCGGTGGCGTCGAGGACGCAGTTCGACAAGGTTCAGCGCCTGATCCAGAAGGGCGTGAGCGAGGGCGCGACCGTGGTTGCGGGAGGCCCGGGACGACCGGCGGGGCTGGATAAGGGTTACTACGTCAAGCCGACCGTCTTCGCGAACGTCACGAACGATATGACGATTGCGCGTGAGGAGATCTTCGGGCCGGTGTTGTGCATCCTCGGCTACGACGACCTCGACCAGGCAGTGGAAATCGCCAATGACACCGATTACGGCTTGGCCGGGTTCGTGTCGGGAGCCGACCTCGAGAAGGCTCGCGAGGTTGCCCGCAAGATCCGGGCCGGGTGGGTGACGATCAACCACGCCTTCGACATCAACGCGCCATTCGGCGGCTACAAACGCAGCGGCAACGGTAGAGAGTGGAGTGAGTTCGGCTTCCACGAGTATCTAGAGGTCAAGAGCACGTTGGGATACGCGCCGGAATAGCCGCGCAGCCATCAAGGGAGATCGCGATGAAGTGTCGTGCCGCTGTGCTGCGCGGGGTTGGCCAGGACTGGGAGATCCGCGAGGTTGATTTCGATCCGCCCCACGCCGGCGAAGTCCTGGTGCGGATGGCCGTTGCCGGCATCTGCCACTCCGATGACCACCTTGTCACCGGCGACGTATTGCCCACGCCCGAGGTACGGGCCTCGACCGGTATCCCTGAGCCGGACTGGTTCCCGATGCTCGGTGGTCACGAGGGCGCTGGTGTCGTCGAAGAAATCGGGCCGGGCGTGACGACGGTGCAGCCGGGGGACCACGTGGCGATGTCGTTCATTCCCGCGTGCGGCAGTTGCCGGTTTTGTGTGAACGGTCAGAGCTACATCTGCGACGCCGGCGCAAGTTTGTTCTCGAGGGAAATGCCTACCGACGGAACCTGTCGCCGTCATCTCGGCGACGAAAGCCTGATGGCATACGGTCAACTCGGCACATTCGCCGAATATGCGGTGGTAACGGAGCGGTCCGTCATCAAGATCGACGACGCGATCCCGTTCCATGCTGCCTCACTGGTGTCGTGCGGCGTCAGCACCGGCTGGGGCTCCGCAACGGTTTCGGCGGGCACCGAGCCCGGTGACACCGTCGTCGTCATCGGTACCGGTGGCGTCGGGATGAACGCCCTGCAAGGGGCGCGCGCGGCCGGCGCGACCTATGTCGTGGCAGTGGACCCGATTGAGTCCAAGCGGGATTCGGCCAAGATCTTCGGCGCCACGCACAGCGCCGTCTCCGCCGAGGAGGCGATACCGCTGGTGGCCGACATCACCGCCGGCGTGATGGCCGACCGCGTCGTCGTGACCGCCGGCGTTGTGCACGTGGACTTGATCCCGTTGGCCATGAGGCTGCTTCGCAAAGGCGGGACATGCGTGGTCACTGGCATCACCCCCTATACCGAGCCGATGGTTCCGCTGATCCTGCAGGAGATGGTGCTGTCCGCCAAACAACTCAAGGGAGCGCTCTATGGCGGGATGAATCCGCGAACCAGCGTGCCGTTGCTGTTGTCGATGTATCAGGCAGGTGCGTTGAAACTCGACGAGTTGGTCACCCGCCACTACCAGCTTGATGAGATCAACGAGGCGTTCGTGGACATGCGCGAGGGCCGCAACATCCGCGGAATCATCGATTTCGCCGGGCTCTAGGGCAGACAAGCCTTTGGAATCCTTGTCGGGTGTCGAAGCGGCAGCCGCCCGGCGTTCGGCCTAGCGCCCCTCGCCGTCTGCGTTCGGAGTTGCCGGGCGGACAGCATCTTTCGGCTGCCGCAGCGTCGTGTCTGCGGCTGTTGGGGTCGGTCCGCCCCTAAAATGACGCCGAAACCAGCAGGAGGAGCAGCGAAGTATCGCCGGCAAAAAGGGCGCTGACCAGGACATTGGCCGCGGCGCCGGGAAGATGAGCAGTCAACCGGCCGGGGCATCCCCCGCGCCGGTTCCTTCTGCTCGTCGGCCCCGGTGGGTGGCCCCGTCGCCGGCAGCCCGGCTGACCTCGCGCAGAGTAAGCGACGACGGCGGACGATCCGCGCGACGCCCCGGTATTCGCGCGCTGGATGGTGTGCGCGCGCTGGCGGTCGTGCTGGTGCTCGCCGACCACGGCGGCATACCGGGGATGACGGGTGGCTTCCTGGGCGTCGACGTGTTTTTCGTGCTCAGCGGTTTCCTGATCACGTCGCTCCTGCTCGACGAACTGGGTCGCACCGGCCGTATCGACTTGACCAACTTCTGGATTCGGCGCGCCCGACGGTTGCTGCCGGCGTTGGTGTTGATGGTCCTGACCGTGGCGGTCGGGCGTCAGTTCTTCTCGCCCGAGGCCATCGCCGGATTGCGCGACGACGCCGTCGCCGCGTTTTTCTGGGTGGCGAACTGGATGTTCGTCGCCGATAAGACCGGCTATTTCGCTCAGGGCGCTCCGCCGTCTCCGCTGCAGCACGCCTGGTCGCTGGGTGTGGAGGAGCAGTACTACATCGTCTGGCCGCTGATGCTCATCGCGGTGGCTGTGGCGCTGGCGGCCCGGGCACGTCGTCGGGACAGCCGTGCCACGCTAGGCGGAGTCCGCTTGACGGTGTTCTTGCTGGCCGCGCTGGGAGCGCTGGGGTCTGCGGCGGCCGCGGTCCTGCTCGCGTCCGACGCAACCCGGGATCGCGTCTACTTCGGCACCGACACCCGGGCTCAGGCACTGCTGGTGGGTGCTGCCGCCTCGGCATTGCTGGTGGGCGATTGGTCGTCGCTGAACCGCGGGTGGTCGCTGATCCGGTCCCGCTGGGGCAGATGGGTCGCCAGGCTGCTTCCGGTCATTGGGCTGCTCATGTTGGGCGCGGCTGTGCACTTCGCCACCGGCAGTGCTCGCGAATTTCGCAGCGGTCTGCTGAGTGTGGTCGCGGTCGGGGCAATTCTGGTGATCGCCCCGGTGGCGCTGGATCAGCGCGGACCCGTTGCTGTGGCGCTGGCCTGGGGGCCGCTGGCCTGGCTCGGCACCATCTCGTATGGCGTCTACCTGTGGCATTGGCCGATCTTTCTGGTGCTCAACGGCGCACGGACCGGCTGGTCTGGACTCTCGTTGTTCGCTATCCGGTGTGCCGCCACGCTGGCGGTGTCGACGGTGTCGTGGTGGGCGATCGAACAGCCCATCCGGAAATGGCGACCGGTGCGAGTGCCGCTACTGCCGCTCGCCGGAGCGACCGCGGCAACCGCCGCCGCAGTGACGCTGCTGGTCGTTCCGGTCGGTCACCGACCCGGCAGTGGGCCACTCGACGATGGCAGCTTGCCTCCCGGTGTGTCGCCGGTCGCGGTCGTGTCGCCGTCCCCTCCGCAGGAATTCAGATCCGCGCGGGCGATTACCCAGCGGGACCCGCGGCGGCCGTTCACCGTTTCGGTGTTCGGTGACTCGATCGGGTGGACGTTGATGCACTTCCTGCCGGCGACGCCGGGTTTTCAGTTCATCGACCACACCGTCATCGGCTGCAGCCTCGTGCGCGGCGGTCCGTACCGCTATCTCGACCAGACTCTGGATCAAAAGAGCGAATGCGAATCATGGCCGGGCAGATGGACATCGCAGGTCGCCATTGACCGTCCTGACGCCGTCCTGTTGATCGTCGGCCGCTGGGAGACCGTGGATCGGGTCAACGAAGGCAGGTGGACCCACATCGGTGACCCGGACTTCGACGCCTATATCAGCGCTGAGCTTCGCCGTGCGGTGGACATCCTCAGCTTCGGCGGTGCGCCGCTGTCCGTTGCCAACCTGCCGTACAGCAGGCGAGGCGAACGGCCGGACGGGAGCTTGTACCCAGAGGATCAGCCGAAGCGGGTGGATGAGTGGAACACGTTGTTGGGCAAGACTATCGGGAATCGTCCAGACGTTCGGATGCTGGATTTCAAAAAGAAACTGTGCCCGCAAGGCGTGTACACCGCCGACGTCGACGGTATCCAGGTCCGCAGCGATGGCGTGCACCTCACCGACCAGGGTGTGCGGTGGCTGACGCCGTGGCTCGAGGAATCGCTGCGGAAGCGTTGACTACCTGCCGGTGTAGCCGCTGATTTCCATGCTGTCACTTTCCCGGACTGCGAAATTGGCACTCACATAGCCGTTCGCAGTGTTACGGACGTGGTCGAGGTAGGGCAGCAGCTCCGCGCTCTCCGCGTTGTCGGCGACGACGAGGGTGCCGGGCGACAGACGTCCCTCCAGCAGCTTGATCACCGGAAGATACAGCTCCTTCCAGCCGTCGAGCAGTACGAAATCGACCGGTCCGTCCAGGGTCGCGAGCGTGGAGAGCGCGTCTCCTTCCAGGATGGTGATCACGTCGTCCAACCCAGTGTCGGCGAAGGTCTGCCTTGCGGCGGCGATCTTGGCCTCGCTGAGCTCAGTGGTCACCACCCGGCCGCTGCCGTTGTCGCGTACCGCCGATGCCAGATGCAACGCTGAAATACCAAACGACATACCGAATTCCACGATGGTTGCGGGACGAGTGGCCCGCACCAGCGAGTACAGCAGTCGGCCGGCTTCGGGTGTCACCGGGATGTAAAAATTACTCATCTCGTCGGCACGTTCCTGTGCGGTCCTCGCCGGGGACAGGTCGATTCGCCCACTGCGCAACTGGGGCAGTTGTTCTCGCGACTCGGCATACATCCGGTCGAGGGCTGCTGCGACTCGGTGTTCCTGCAATGTGGTGGACATGTTTTCGAGCCTAGCCGCGTGACAAAGCAAATTGGCCTCTACCATGTTTGACGAGCGCCGACTCCGGTGCCAGGATGGTCAGGCAAGCACCTCGGTAGGTGAGGCGTCTGCACGGATATAGGCCACTGACCCCGAACGTCGAGAGACGCCCCGGGTCAGGACAGCTCCTCCCGGCCTAAGGGTTGAGCCCAAGTGGCTTCCGGACCTTGTTCCGATACGCCGTGCCGTGCCGAAGCTCCGACGATGGGGGTGCGTCGCCGGCAGGCGACGATCCCCTGTCATGCGTGCACGTTGGCGACACCCCCGTGTGTCCTGGCCGCGAGGAGGTGAGGGCGATATGAGTCCCTGTGACGGTCCGTATCCGTATTCGACAACCAATTCGTCCAGACCCGGCAGCGGCATTCTGTTCGCCGCCTGAACCCACCAGACGCGGTTTTCGTTGCACCTCACCGCATTTGGCGCACCGGAATGATCAACCCGGCTCGGCGGTCGCACCCGCTGATGGCAGTCAGCCGGGCTCCCGGCAGGAGATGATCATCGAAACCTTTGTTACACAGGCGGATCAAGGAGGCAGCTAATGGCCCGCCCCAACCCAGAGCGTCAGATCCACCGAGCCTGCGGAGACGTCCGCGCGGCTCTCATCAGTGCGCTGGAGGTGCTCGCGGAGGGCGCCGCGCCCAGCGCCGCCTGCGATGACCCCTTCAAGGTGTTCAGCGACCTGGGACGGGTTCAGCGTCACGTCGCCGACGCGTTGCATGCCGCCAACCTGCTCGACCAGATGGTCGGTGTTCCGGCAGATGAACGTCCACCCTGGTCGTACTACCGGAGCCGGATCGGCAAGAAGCCGCCGTGCGGGTTCAGTACCGTCGACGCTGACCACGGCTTGGCCGGGCAGGCGACCGCGTCCTGACCTGGGTCACGAAACCTGCGGCAGCAGAACGATCTTGCCGTGGGTGTGTCGTTGTTCGAGATCTTCGAAAGCATCGGCAACCCGGTCCAGGGGGTAGGTCGCAGCGATGTCGAAATCGAGCGCGCCGGACGCGACCAGGTCGGCGATTTCACTCAGCACCGCCGGAGTCGACGCCTCGGCACTCCCTTCGGTCTTTGCACCCACCTCGACGGCCTTTGCGAACGAGATGATGGTGTCGACCCGCTCGGGTGGCACACCGAGGTCGACCGCAAGCTGAACGTATTCCGGTCCGAACAAATCGATGAAGGCATCGATGCCATCAGGCGCGGCCTGGCGCAGTCGATCGGCCAACCCGTCGCCGTATTCGACCGGCACGACGCCGTGAGCGCGGAGCCAGGCGGCGTTGCTCGACGACGCGATCCCCAGCACCCGCAGGTCGCGTAGCGCCAACAGCTGAACGACCACACTGCCGACTCCTCCGGCTGCCGCCGAGACCGCGACGGTCTCACCGGGTTGCGGCGCGACGGCGTGGACTGCGGCGTATGCCGTGGCGCCGACGACGTACAGGGAGCCCGCCGCCTCCCAGCTCAGCTGGGGTGGTTTGGGAATCAGCTGGTCGACCGGAACTTTCGCGTGAGTGGCGTGGCTTGACCGCTGGAAGCTGAAGCCGAGCACCTCGTCTCCGACAGCGAATTCGCTTACCGCGTCGCCGATTTCGATGACGACGCCGGCCAGGTCACTACCCTCGCCGGACGGGAAGGTGGCGGGAAATTGCTCATGCAATGCACCGGTGCGGATAGCCGCCTCGCCGGGATTGATTCCGGCCGCGCGGACCTCGACGAGCACCTCTCCGGCACCCGGGACCGGCCTGTCGATATCGGCCACGTACAAGACGTCGCGCCCGCCGTAGCGATCGAAGCGAACCGCTCGCGCTTGTGCTGCCGCCATCGTGATCTCTCCATTCCATATCGTCCGCAACGCGAAACATATTCGTCCGCAGAAACTTCCAGGCTCGCAACCCTGCGCGCCCGATGCAGCCGCCTTCAGATGCAAACCCCGCGACCCGCCGATGTGTTCCACCGCACAGATGTGACCGTCGCCACACCGAAACGGTCTGAGGATCAGGAAGCCTGCTAAGCCACCACGTTGATGGGGTCACCGATGTGCACGGTGTCGAAGTACCACGCGGCGTTGTCCGGGCTGAGGTTGATGCAGCCGTGGCTGACGTTCGCATAGCCCTGGGAGTCCACCGACCACGGGGCCGAATGCACGTACACACCGCTCCAGGTGACACGAACCGCGTACTGCGCCGTGATCTTGTATCCCTCCGCCGAGTCGAGCGGGATGCCGATGGTTCGTGAATCCATCACGACCGTACGCTCTTTGGATAGCGCGGAGTAGTTACCGATCGGTGTTGGGCGAGTCGGTTTGCCCATCGACGCCGGCATCGTGCGCAACACCTCGCCGTTGACGCTGACCGTGAAGGTGTGTTGGGAGATGCTGGCAACACCGACCACCTCGTCACCGGTGTCGAACCCGGTCGACAAGGCGTGCACCGCAACGCCGACGTGACTGTGCGCGGGCCAGTAGCCGTCTGGTTTCCACTGCACGACATTGGTTTCCAACCAACTGAATTGTCCGGTGACGTGGTTCGGTGCAGTGATCTTGATTGCCCGCTCGGCCGCCGCCCGATCGGTCACCGGGCCGGTGAACGTGACGATCACCGGGTGGGCCACGCCGACCACTGCGCCGTCAACCGGCTGGATCGACGCGACACTGTGGCTGGGGTTCGGCGGCGCTATCGCCGCCCTGCCCGGGGTGCCCGACCCCGCAATGGCCAGCACGGCAATCGATGCCGCGAGCCACATACGTCGCATCGCTCTGCCCACGGTGTCCACCCTCCGACATGATGCGAGCCCGAAGCGCTCCCATTCAATATGTCTAATATGCCCTATCCGGCGCCCAGCAAACCGACCGTGAAGCACGCGAGTCGCGATTAGCTGAGCGCAAAATCCATTAGCGTGCTTGTTCTGCGTCGCAGAAGAGTCCCCAACGTGATCTGAAGCCGGTCCAGCTACGTTCAAGTTGGCAAGCGCAGATCGCTGTGTTCCACCGAATGCCATGACCGATCCCTACACGCGTCCGCTGCCCATCGAGGGCACCGCGGCAGCGATCCCGGCTGTGGCTCGGTTGGTGAGCGAATTAGGCGATCGAGCAGCATCTTCGCGATACCGGCAGCGACACTTTGGTTTTCGCCGGTTGCAACTTCCCGAACTGCCCGCGGACTGGCATGGTTACGGTAACCGAGCAGCCGGTTGGGAGCTGTGACGGTAGCCAGAGCGAGACTGGCGGTGTGATTGGCGATCTCGTGATGGTCGCTGTCCCGCCAACCGGTTCACTGCTTGTCTCCGGGTGGGTCGGGATCTCCGTCCAGGAGTTCGTCGGGATGGTGGGCGTGGTTGACCTGGGGTGGGCCGGTGCCGTCGGTCCAGCCCAGCCGCCCGTCGACAACCTCGGTATGGAGCTCACCGCGGCTTTCCGTGGCGTGGTCGGGGCCGCAGGCGAAGTACAGCGAGTCCGCGTCGGTGCGGCCACCGCGGGCCCAGGCCGGTGCATGGTGCACCTCGCAGCGGTACCCCGATGCGAGACAGTTGGGACGTGTGCAGCCGCGGTCGCGTGCGTAGCAGATCAGTCGCTGATCGGCGGTGGCCACACGTTTCTGGCGGCCCAGGTACAGCGGCCGCTCCGTATGCCCGTCGAACACCGCCAAGTAGTGAATCGACGTGGCGGCCATGGCAATCAGATCCCGCATCGGCAGCCGGGAGCTACCACCGGTTCTGGCGGGCGCCGGCATCGGCAGCGACGAGTCCACCGCGGCACCGGCCGCGCGGTTGAGTTCGGCCAGTGTCGTGGTGACAACCACGGTGACCGGATGGCCGCGGTGTACCCCGAGTCCACCGGATGCAATAGCGGTCTGGAGGCCGAGCTTCAATGCGTCGTGGCAGCGCTGAGCGGGGCTGCGCTCGTCGCGGGCCTGCGCGTCCCGGTGGTTGTCGGGCCGGTGACGACCGGGCCGCACCGCGGCATCGATAGCCTCGAAGTAAGCGCGGGCTTGCGGATCGAGCAATCCCGTCAGCCGCGACATGCCGTCGGGCCCCTGCGGGCCGAGATGCAGTCCGCGGCGGCGGGCCCGGTCGTCGTCGCTGAACAGGCCGTCGGGATTGAGGTAGTCGGCGATGCGTTGACCCACTTTGGCCACGATCCCGGCGTCGACTCTGCTTGCCTGCTCGACCAGTGTGCGTTCGGCGGTCGCCGTGTCGGCGGATGATACGCAGCCGGGTAGCACATCGATCGCACGGCATACCGATCGGATGTGGTCGTCGCCGACGACCCCGGCTTCGGCGGCGGCCGCCAACTCCGGCAGTTCCGGCGGCAGCGGCGGGCCGGTCAACGACCGGCGCGGGCGGATCCGAACCGCGAGCTTGAATCGTCGGGTGATGTCGTTCGGGGTGATACGCAGCCGCGCCCACAGCACGGATCGCATCAGTGCGATCGATCCGGCTTCGTCCGGTGGGTCGGCGATCTCGGCGAAAACCCGGTACATCAGGCCTCGGTTGGCGCGCTCCTGGGTCTCCAGCCGCGCTGCGACATCGACGCGAAACCTGTTGCCCACCAAGCCCGAACACGTTTCGCGCAGCGCGTCGTGCGCAGCGTCGATCACATCGAGAGCGGCGATCATCCGATCCCGTGCGTGCTCGGCGCTGATCGCTGGGGCCATAGTTCGAGGTTATGAACCAGCCCGACAATCCCACCGTGAGCGCACGACACGAAGCACAGCCTGTGCATCAACTGCCGACTGTGGATAACCCAGCGTCAGCAAGCCCCGCGGGACCGTGATGAGTCAGCCTCACGAGCTATACGTGACTCGAGAAGCTGCGGATTCCGGCATGGGCTCGTAGCGCACGAACGAACGGGTGAACGAGGCCGCTCCGTGTGAGAGCGAGCGCAGGTCGATCGCGTAGCGGGTCAACTCGACCTGCGGGACTTCAGCTTTCACCAGCGTGCGGTCAATTCCGGCGGTATCGGTGCCCAACACCCGGCCGCGACGCCCGGACAGGTCGCCCATCACCGCGCCAACGAGATCGTCAGGTATCAAAACCGATATCTCGTCGATCGGCTCGAGCAACCTCACCCTGGCCGCCGCGGCGGCCTCTTTCAACGCCTGTGCACCGGCCATCTGGAAGGCGAAATCCGAGGAGTCCACGCTGTGCGCCTTGCCGTCGAGCAGCGTGACGCTGATGTCGACCACGGGATAACCGGCGTGCACGCCCTTCTCCATTTGAGCGCGCACTCCCTTTTCGACGCTTGGGATGAACTGCCGGGGCACCGCACCACCGACCACCTTGTCGTGAAACTCGAACCCCGAACCTTCCGGTAGCGGCTCAACCTCGATGTCGCACACCGCGTACTGGCCGTGTCCGCCGGACTGCTTGACGTGTCGACCGTGGCCTTTCGACTTGCCGCCGAACGTTTCTCGCAGCGGCACCCGCAGCTCCACGGTGTCCACGCTGACGCCGTACCGGTTGGCCAGTGCGTCAAGCACCACGCCGGCGTGGGCTTCGCCCATGCACCACAGCACAACCTGGTGCGTCTCCGAATTCTGCTCGATCCGCAGGGTGGGATCCTCGGCGGCCAACCGCCCCAACCCGACCGCCAGCTTGTCCTCATCGGTCTTGGCGCGAGCCTGAATGGCTACTGGAAGCAGCGATTCCGGCATACTCCAGGGCTTGAGCACCAACGGTTGGGCCTTGTCGGAGAGCGTGTCACCGGTCTCCGCGCGGCTCAGTCGCCCTATCGCGCATATGTCACCCGGCAGCACGACAGCAGCGGGCCGCTGCTGCTTGCCCAGCGGGAACGACAACGCACCGATGCGCTCGTCCTCGTCGTGGTCGACGTGGCCCGACAGGGAAGCTGAGCCGGCACCGTTATGGATGCTGTCCGACGAGCCGAAAAAGGATGAGAAATGGCCCGACACATGAACCGTCGTGTCGGGCCTGATGGTTCCGGAGAACACCCGGACCAGGCTGAGTCTGCCGACGTAAGGGTCTGACGTCGTCTTGACCACCTCGGCCAGCAGCGGTGAGTCGGAGCCGCATGTCACCTTGGTGAAGGGGGCGCCTTGGGCCGTAAAGACCTCGGGCAGCGGGTGTTCGGCCGGTGACGGGAATCCCCGGGTGGCGATCTCCAGTAGCTCCAGCGTGCCGACGCCGGTGCTGCTGCAGACCGGGATGACCGGAAAGAATGAGCCACGAGCGATTGCTTTCTCCAGATCGTCGATCAAGGCGGACTCGTCGACCTTTTCGCCGCCCAGATAACGCTCCATCAGAGATTCGTCTTCGGACTCCTCGATGATCCCCTCGATCAGCGTGCCGCGGGCTTCGTCGATCGCAGCGGCATAGGAAGCGTCCGGTGGGTGAGTGGTTCGCTTGCCGCCCGCGTAGGCGTAGCGCGTCTGCGACAACAGCCCGACCAGGCCGTCACCAGCGGGTAGATAGAGCGGTAAAACCTTGTCGCTGAACGCATTCTGCGCCGCGGTAAGCGCGTTCTGGTAGTTGGCCCGGGCGTGGTCCAATTTGGTGATCACCACCGCCCGTGGCATCCCGACCTGGCTGCACTCCTGCCAGAGTGACTTGGTCGGTTCGTCGACGTCTTCGTTGGCCGCGATCACAAAGAGCGCGCAGTCCGCGGCTCGCAGCCCGGCCCGCAGTTCGCCGACAAAGTCCGCGTAGCCCGGCGTGTCGACGAGGTTCACCTTGACGCCGTGGTGAGCCAGCGACGCCAAGGCGAGACTGACCGACCGTTGTTGGCGGATCTCGGCCTCGTCGTGGTCGCAGACCGTGGTGCCGTCGGCGATGGACCCGGGCCTCGACAGCACGCCCGCGGCAACGAGCAGGGCGTCTACCAAGGTGGTCTTGCCGCCGCCGGACGGGCCTACCAGCACGACGTTTCTGACGGAGGCTGGATCAGCCGCGGCGGCGGCGGCTCCTGCACCCTGCGAACCATGGGACTTGTCTGCCATGACGTGTCTCCTCGTACCCCGGGCAATAGCGTGATCTAGATCACTTTTCTCTCGGCGCGCGCGCAGCACAAGGGCGAACCTCGGTCGGGCGGCCGGCCGTGCTCAGGCCTGCCAGCTGCTCCAGCGCCGGATTGCGACCGCGATGACGGGGCCATTCAACGAAACCCATTGATACTGGTGATATTTCACGCGTAGCAGGTCATGTCCGGCGCGCATCGCGTCGCCGTGGCGGTGGATCGTAGCGATGCCGTCGACTCGGACCCACCACAACTGCGTCCAGTCCTCGGCATAGTGGTCGACCAGCAGACTCACCCGCGGGTTGGCGTCGATGTTGGCCAGCCGTCGTAGCCGCTGGGTCGTCTTGGGTTTCGCGTCGACCGCGGTGTAGACCACCTCGTGCTCAACCGCGAACACCACCGGAACCAGGTGTGGCCTGCCGTCGGGGGCGACGGTGGCCAGGCGGGCTACCGGTGCTTGCGCGAGGAGGGCCTTCGGGTCGAAGTCGACCACCTTGCCCAGCCTAGAGCCCCGAGACAGCTAGGTGATGGTGAGGCCGCCGTCGACGACGATCGTCTGCCCGGTGACGTAACCGCCGGCCGCCGATGCCAGCCAGACCGCGGTGGCCGCGAGTTCGCGCGCATCGCCCAAGCGACCCAGGATCAGCCGATGTGCTTGGCTGTCCAGGTACCCGGGCCGGTATTCGTCGGTCATCTCGGTTTTGAAGAATCCCGGTGCCAGCGCGTTGACCCGGATGCCTTTTCGTGAGCCCCACTGCTGAGCGAGATCCCGGGTCAGTCCGATGATCGCGGCTTTGCTGGCGCTGTAGGCGGCCTGCGGCAGGCTGGCGGTGGTGATGCCCAGGACGCTGGCGATGTTGATGATCGAACTCCCGGACTGCATGACGCGCCCGCTGGCCTGTGCCACCCAGTAGGCGCCGTTGAGATTGACGTCGATCACCGAGCGGAACTGGTCGGGTGTCTCCCGTGTCGCCGGGTGTGCGGCCCCGACGCCGGCGTTGTTGATCAGGACGTCGACCCGGCCGAAGGTCTGCATCGCCGAGTCCACCAGAGCCTGGCACTGCTCGGGGACGCTGACGTCGGTCGCGATCGTCAGCGCTTTTCGGCCGGTGGCTTCGACGAGCGAGGCGGTTTCGGCCAACCTGTCGACGCGTCGCGCGCCCAACACGACGTCCGCGCCGGCTTCGGCGAACGCTTGGGCGAACGACACACCCAGCCCCGACGAAGCACCGGTCACGACCACGACCTTGTCGTCCAGTCGGAATGAATCAAGCACGCCCATAACAAAGACACCCCGTTCGCCGTCCAGCGGAAACTATGACGTTATAACGCGGGACCACGTGGCTATTCCCGAGTCCGTCGGGAAGCGGAGAATCAGCGTGGCAAAGCCGAGAAAAGAGACGCCGTCGTGCTCAGTCGCGCGACGCGCGCTACGGTGAATTGAAAAATGTCGCGTCGTTAACACCCGAACGGTGCGGCATTTCTGGCTTAATTCGGGCTGAAACCTATGCAGGAGGTGACGGGATGAGTGGATCGCACCGCGGTAATCCACGGGGGTCGCTGCGCGTGCTCAGTCTGCTGGCAGCGGTAGGCCTGGGTCTGGTAACGGCGCCCGCGCACGCGTCACCACTGAGGCCGCCGGCGCCGCAAGACACCGCGACCGCCCTCGGGCAGGTGGGCCCGCAAATCGTCGATATTGACGCCAAGCTCGGCTACCAGAGCGCGATCGGCGCCGGAACCGGCATCGTGATCGACGGTGGCGGCGTGGTTCTGACGAACAATCACGTGGTTGCCGGAGCCACCAACCTCACCGCAAGGTCCATCGGCAACGGCCAGATCTATCCTGCCTCGGTGATCGGCTACGACCGCCAGCACGACATCGCGGTATTGCAACTCGCCGGGGGCGGGCTGCCGGCGGCCAACATCGGCAACTCAGACACGCTCACCGTGGGCCAGCCGATTGTCGCGCTGGGAAATGCCGGCGGCGGCGGCGGAACGCCCAGCGCGGAAGCGGGCCGTATCGCCGCGCTGAACCAGACGGTGTCGGCGAACGATTCGCTGACCGGTAGCACCGAGAAGTTGGTCGGGTTGATCCAGGTCGACGCGAACATCCGCCCCGGCGACTCCGGTGGGCCGACCGTCAACAGCGCCAACCAGGTGATCGGGATGAACACCGCCGCGTCGGAGAACTACCACCTCGGCCGCGGGCAGGGTTTTGCAATTCCGATCAATGAGGCCATGGCCATTGCCGGCCAGATCCGTTCCGGCGGCGGGTCCCCGACGGTGCACATCGGTCCGACCGCGTTCCTGGGTGTCGGTGTCAACGACGCCCCCGGAGGCCAGGGTGCCATCGTTCGCCAGGTGATTCCGACCGGGCCTGCCGCGGGAGCCGGGATCAATACGGGCGACGTGATCACCTCGGTCAACGGCCAACCCGTCAGCTCGGCCACAACGCTGACCAGCATCCTCGATCAGCACCACCCCGGTGACGGCGTCAGCGTGGGTCTGCAAGACCGCGGCACCAATGTGACGCTAGCGGACGGCCCGCCGGGCTGATCCAACGTCGCAGCTGATGGGGCTACGCCAATTCGTTTGCGTACTCAAGGTTTTCGATGCCTCGCCTCGGGTACGTGTAAAATCGTGAACTTGACGAGGGATACGGGCGACACGGCTGAGCATGATCCTGCGGAGGGAAGCCACGTCGAGGACGGTTTGGTCGAGCATCCCGATGCCGACGACTTCGGGGATGCCCGCGAACTGCCGCCGGATTCAAACTGGTTCAAGCACGCGGTGTTCTACGAAGTGCTGGTGCGGGCGTTCTACGACAGCAACGCCGACGGCGCCGGCGACCTGCGCGGACTGATCGAACGCATCGACTACCTGCACTGGCTGGGCATCGACTGCATCTGGCTGCCGCCGTTCTACGACTCACCGCTGCGTGACGGCGGTTACGACATCCGCGATTTCTACAAGGTGTTGCCGGAGTTCGGCACCGTCGAAGATTTCGTCAAGCTGCTCGACGCGGCGCACCAGCGCGGTATCCGGGTGATCACCGACCTGGTGATGAACCACACCTCAGAATCGCATCCATGGTTTCAGGCCTCCCGTAACGACCCGGACGGGCCGTACGGCGATTTCTACGTGTGGAGCGACACCAGCGACCGCTATACCGAAGCCCGGGTGATCTTCATCGACACCGAAGAGTCCAACTGGACGTTCGACCCGGTTCGCCGGCAGTTCTACTGGCACCGGTTCTTCTCCCACCAGCCGGACCTGAACTACGACAACCCGGCCGTTCAGGAGGCGATGATCGACGTCATCCGCTTCTGGCTCGACCTCGGTATCGATGGCTTCCGGCTGGATGCCGTGCCGTACCTGTTCGAACGCGACGGCACCAACTGCGAGAACCTGCCCGAGACCCACGCGTTCCTCAAACGGGTGCGCAAGGTCGTCGACGACGAGTTCCCCGGACGGGTATTGCTGGCCGAAGCCAACCAGTGGCCCGCCGATGTCGTGGAGTACTTCGGTGACGCCAGCACCGGCGGCGACGAATGCCACATGGCGTTCCACTTCCCGTTGATGCCGCGGATCTTCATGGCGGTCCGGCGCGAATCACGGTTCCCGATCTCGGAGATTCTGGGCCAGACGCCAGAAATCCCGGATACCGCGCAATGGGGCATCTTCCTGCGCAACCACGACGAGTTGACGCTCGAGATGGTCAGCGATGAAGAGCGCGACTACATGTACTCCGAATACGCCAAGGACCCGCGGATGAAGGCCAACGTCGGCATCCGTCGCCGGCTGGCTCCGCTGCTCGACAACGACCGCAACCAGATCCAACTGTTCGCCGCATTGCTGCTGTCGTTGCCGGGCTCACCGGTGCTCTACTACGGCGACGAAATCGGCATGGGCGACGTCATCTGGCTGGGTGACCGCGACGGGGTGCGCACCCCGATGCAATGGACCCCCGACCGCAACGGCGGCTTCTCCACCGCCAACCCCGGCCGGTTGTACCTACCACCCAGCCAGGACACGGTCTACGGGTATCAGTCGGTCAACGTGGAAGCACAGCGCGACACCTCGACGTCGCTGCTCAACTGGACCCGCACCATGCTGGCCGTGCGCCGCCGGCACGACGCCTTCGCCGTCGGGACCTTCGAAGAACTGGGCGGCTCGAACCCGTCGGTTCTCGCCTACGCCCGCGTCACCGACGACGACGACGTGGTGATCTGTGTCAACAACCTGTCCCGCTTTCCGCAACCCATCGAACTGAACCTGCAGCACTGGACCGGATACACGCCGGTGGAGCTGACCGGGCAGGTGGAGTTCCCACGTATCGGGCACCTGCCCTACCTGCTGACCCTGCCGGGGCATGGTTTCTACTGGTTCGAGCTATGCGGGTCTGAGGAGTCGTCATGAATTTGCCCTGGGCGGAATGGCTGCCCCGGCAACGCTGGTATGCCGGGCGTAGCCGGGAGCTGGCTACCGCCGAGCCGAGTCGCATCGTTGTTCTCAGTGATGATCTGGACCTGGTCCTGGTGGACGTCGGTTACACCGACGGCTCGGGTGAGCGTTACCAGGTGATCGTCGGCTGGAACTCCGAGCCGCCTGCCGAGTACAACGACATCGCCTCTATCGGCGCGGACGGTGGCCGCATCGGCTTCGACGCGTTGTACGACCCGGATGCCGCAGCGTTTCTGCTGTCGCTGATCGACGGGTCGGCCAGCAGGGACGACGTGCGGTTCGGCAAGGAACCCGGAGTGGCGCTGCCGGTGCAGGCGCATCCACGGGTGTCGGATGCCGAGCAGAGCAACACCAGCGTGATCTTCGAACGCGATGCGATCTTCAAGGTATTTCGCCGAGTGAGCCCCGGTATCAACCCGGACATCGAGTTGAACCGGGTGCTGGGCCGGGCCGGAAACCCCCATGTCGCGCGGCTACTGGGCATCTACGAGCTGACGGCGAGCGACGCGGATATGACAGTCCCGCTGGGCATGGTCACCGAGTACGAGGCCAACGCGGCCGAAGGCTGGGCGATGGCCACCGCAAGCGTGCGTGACCTGTTCGCCGAGGCCGACCTCTACGCCTACGAGGTTGGCGGTGACTTCGCCGGGGAGGCCCACCGTCTCGGTGAGGCGGTGGCTTCGGTGCACGCGACTCTGGCAGAGACGCTCGGCACATCGGAAACCGCCTTCCCGGTGGACACCATGCTTGCGCGGCTGGCGGCGGCGGTGGCGGCGGTGCCCGAACTCAACGAGCACGCAGCGACGGTAGAGGAGCGCTTCCAGAAACTGGCCGACCAGCAGATCACCGTGCAACGTATCCACGGCGACCTGCACCTGGGCCAGGTGCTGCGTACGCCGGAGTCCTGGTTGTTGATCGATTTCGAGGGCGAACCTGGTCAGCCGCTGGAGGAGCGTCGCGCGCCGGACTCGCCGCTGCGCGACGTCGCCGGCGTGCTGCGCTCGTTCGACTACGCCGCCTACGGTCCGCTCGTCGACCAATCCGCTGACAAGCAACTCGCGGCGCGTGCCCGAGAATGGGTGCAGCGCAACCGCACGGCATTCTGCGACGGTTACGCCGCCGCGTCCGGCATCGACCCGCGTGACTCCGCGTTGCTGCTGGCGGCCTACGAATTGGACAAGGCGGTCTACGAGGCCGGTTACGAGTCTCGGCACCGGCCGGGGTGGTTACCCATTCCGCTGCGATCGATCGCCAGGTTGGTAGCGAATTGATGTGAGTCTCGTCTGAGTCGCCGTCCCTGCTCTGCAGACCTCGTGGCGCCGATGAAAGCATGGTCACATGCGGCGTGAGACTTTCGACAGTGAAGCTCGGTTGTCATGGGTGCTGGCGGCACTCGCCGGTGTGCTGGGCGCTACCGCTTATACCCATTCGGCCGGGTACTTCGTCACGTTCATGACCGGAAACGCGCAGCGCGCTGTGCTCGGCTACTTTCGGGACGACGTGTGGTTGTCGATGACGGCCGGGCTCCTGCTGCTGTCCTTTGTCGCCGGTGTGGTGGTTGCCTCCGTGTGCCGGCGGCACTTCTGGGTTGCGCATCCGCACGGGCCGACCGTGTTGGCCACCGTCAGTCTTTTCGCAGCCACGGCGGCGGGCCTCATCGATGACGGCTTGGAGGAGCTGCAACTCGACTTCCCGCCGATCATGCTGGTGGCCTTCGGCATTGGCGCCCTGAACACCTCGTTCGTCAAGGATGGCGAGGTGTCGGTGCCGCTGAGTTACGTGACGGGAACGCTGGTGAAGATGGGTCAGGGCATCGAACGCCATATCGCCGGCGGAGACGTGTCGGATTGGCTCGGCCACTTCCTGCTGATCGTCGCCTTCGTCCTGGGTGCCACGTTGGGCGGCGCCATCAGTTTGGTCGTCAACGGAACCGGGATGCTGGCGGTTGCCTCGGCGGTCTGTGCCTTGACAACCGCATACACGTACTTCCACCAAGATCGACGTGCCTTGCTGAACTAACCTCCCCGGCAGACACATCGGCAGCAGCGCTGGGGGTGCGCTGCTGCCGATGCTTTGGGGGTACGTCAGGTGGCGCCTTGACCACCGCTCAGGGTCCGCTGAATGTCGGGCTTCATGGCGACCAGTTGCTGGTTCCAGTAGCCCCAGTCATGCGTTCCGTTGGGCGGGAAGTTGAACGTGCCGTTCCTGCCGCCCGCCGCGGCGTAGTTGTCGCGGAACTGCTCGTTGGTGCGCAGCGTGAACTGCTCCAGGAACTTGGCCGGCATGCTGTCGCCGCCAAGGTCGTTCGGAGTGCCGTTGCCGCAGTAAACCCAGATGCGGGTGTTGTTTTGGACCAGGCGGGGGATCTGGACCATCGGATCGTTACGCTTCCACGCTGGGTCGCTGGTCGGACCCCACATGTTGGTGGCGTTGTAGCCGCCCGCGTCGCCCATCGCCAGACCGATCAGCGTCGGCCACCAGCCCTCGGAGGGGTTCAGGAAGCCGGACAGTGATCCCGCATAGGAGA
Source organism: uncultured Actinomycetota bacterium (assembly GCA_963833935.1). Taxonomy (GTDB): domain Bacteria; phylum Actinomycetota; class Actinomycetes; order Mycobacteriales; family Mycobacteriaceae; genus Mycobacterium. Next base: position 164,054 of record CAWIAC010000018.1, read on the forward strand.
ACTGCTGCGGGTAGTAGGCGGCCAGGATCAGCGCGGAACCACCCGACATCGAAAGACCGACCGCGGCATTGCCATTCGGGGAGATACCCCGGTTGGCCTGCAGGTACGTCGGAAGCTCTCTGGTGACGAAGGTTTCCCACTTGTAGGTCTGGCAGCCGCTCTTGCCACACGCCGGCTGGTACCAGTCGCTGTAGAAGCTGGACTGTCCACCGACCGGCATGATCACCGACAGGCCGGACTGGTAGTACTCCTCGAACGCGGGGGTGTTGATGTCCCAGCCGTTGAAGTCGTCCTGGGCGCGCAGCCCATCGAGGAGGTAGACCGCGTGCGGCCCGCCGCCCTGGAATTGAACCTTGATGTCGTGGCCCATCGCCGCGGACGGTACTTGAAGGTACTCGACCGGCAGGCCCTTCTTGGAGAACGCCCCCACAGTCGCCGAGCCGCCGATAGCACCGACCACGCCGGACAGCAGCGCTGCCCCCATGACCGCGATTGCCAGCCGGCGCGGCAAACGCGTCGCCGCACCACGGAACTTCTCAACGAACGTCATAGCTCCTACACTTCCCAACTTTCATCTGCCGCATCAAGCGGTCGAATAGCTGTCTGACGCAGTCAAACACGGCAGGCCGCTCAGTCCCGTTCAGCGACTCGGGGTGTGGGGGTCGCGGTTGGCTAACGATTAAGCCTCGGTGCGGACTCGAAGATAACGGTTGTGAATCGGCGGCGTCGTGACATGGCAAAAACCCCTGCTGAACGGTATTCAGCAGGGGCCATTGACTATTCGTGAACTACGCGACCAGCCGCCGCAATAGTGTTGACGCAGTGGTGATTCCGAGTACCGCGGCAATGACCAATACCACGACGTCCAACGGGTTGAACGGTGTGCCGATCAGTAGCGCGCGCAACGCGTGGACTTCGTAGCTCAGCGGGTTGACGGTGCTGAGTACATGCAGCCAAGCCGGCATGACATCGACCGGATACAGCGCGTTGGACGCGAAGAACAGCGGCATGGTGATGGCTTGACCGATTCCCATCAGCCGGTCACGACTACGCACCAGCCCGGCCAGCGTCATCGACAGGCAGGCGAAGAAGGCCGAGCCCAGCATGACGACGGCCATGGCGGCCAGGATCCGCAGCGGGTTGATCGTCATACCGATCCCCATCACATAGGCCAGTGCCAGCACCCCGACGACTTGGGCCACCGATCGAACGCCCGCCGCGAAGGACTTGCCGGTGATCAGCGCTGACGCGGGCGCCGGTGTCACCATGAGCTTGGCCAGGACGCCGGCGTCGCGGTCCCAGATGATCTGGATGCCGTAGAAGATGGAGATGAACAGCGCCGACTGGGCGATGATCCCCGGCGTCAGGAAGGCCAAATAGGACACCTGCCCGGTGTTGATGACGTGCAGCTTGCTGAACGTGGTGCCGAAGATCAGCAGCCACAGCGCCGGCTGGACCATCCGCGTGACGAGTTCGGTGCGGTCGTGCCGCAACTTCTGTATCTCTACGATCGCGAATGCGCCGACGCGCCCGCATGTCGCGCGGACCCGTTGCCACCTGCGTGGAGCCCGGTTCAGGATGACCGGTGTAGGCGCTATGGCGTTATCAACCGACACGGCTGGCGACCTTTCTGCTGGAACGGATTTCACGAAATGATCCTGACGTCTCGCTCTGCTCCGACAGATCCGAGGCGGTGTAGTGCCGGAACACATCTTCGAGCTTGGCGGCCGCTGACACCGTCGACTTCAGCGTCGCGGGCGTTCCGACGGCACGCAGCTTGCCGTGATGCATGAGCGCGACACGGTCGCACAGCGCATCGGCCTCTTCCATGTAGTGGGTGGTCAGCAGCACCGTCATGCCGAACTGGCCTTGCATCTTCAGCACGTGCGTCCAGACGCGGTCGCGGGCGATCGGGTCCAGCCCCACGGTCGGTTCGTCGAGCACCAGCAGCGACGGACGGTTCACCAGCGCCTGCGCCACTTCCAGTCGACGCACCATCCCGCCGGAGTAGGTGCCTGCCAGTCGGTCGGCGACGTCGAGCAACTCCATGGCGTCGAGCGCCTCGTCCACCCGCTCTGACCGCTGCTTGCGTGGCACGCCGTACAACCGCGCGAACCACGCCACGTTCTGTCGACCGGTCAGCGCGGGCTCGATGGAAAGTTGTTGGGGGACATAGCCGATGTTGCTGCGAATGTCGACGGTCTGATCGTGGGCGTCCAAGCCGAAGATGTGCAGCTCACCGTGCTGCACCGGCGTCAGGGTGGTGAGCATGCGCACGACGGTGGTCTTGCCCGCACCGTTGGGGCCGAGCAGGCCCATCGTCTCGCCCGGCCGCACCTGCAACGTCAGGTCGTCGACGGCGGTGAACTGGCCATAGCGGTAGGTCAGATTCCGGCCGTCGACCGCCATCGGCAGTGATCCGTTCATTGTCGTCGCTCCTGTAATCGCTGGGTCATCGTGTTGAGAACCTCCAATCCCTTTGTCAAAGAATCGATTTGGTCGCCATCGAGCTCAGTCAGCACCTGAGCCAGCACCGCTCGCCGTGCTGCGCGAGACGTGTCGACGATCTGCTGCGCGGCGCCGGCCAGTCGTAGGTGGCCGACCCGCCGGTCGGTCACGCCTGCGGTCCGAACGAGCAAGCCCCTGGCCACCAGCTTGGAGACCAGGGTGGAGGCGGTGTTGGGCACCAGGCCCAATTCCGCCGCCGCCGCGCTGACCGAGATGCCAGGTTGCCGGCCGACCAGCCACAGCAGTTCCGACTGTGATTCGGTGAGCCGGGTGGAGTCGAAACCATGCCCGGCGGACCTGCGAAGCTGACGACGAAATCTGCCGACGACGCGCGACACTTCGGTGACGGGGTCGATGAGAGTGTTCACATGTCTCTGTTTACGAGCTAAATATGTGCGAACACTATGTTTGAGCTAGCAGCGAGCTACTTCTCCAGGCGATGCAGGACGACGTCTGCGAGCGCGCCGCCCTCGACGTGGGCCGTCATATAGGTGCAGAACGGTTGCCTGCGGCGATCGGTCGGCGATCCGGGGTTCAGCAGCCGCAGACCGGTGCTGGTCGTGGTGTCCCAGGGGATGTGGCTGTGGCCGAAAACCAACACGTCGGTATCGGGGTAGCGGCGCGACATCCGGGATTCCCGGCCCGCGGTGCCACCGGTCTCGTGGACAACGGTGAAGTGCACGCCGCCCAACACCACGTCGGCACGCTCGGGCAGCCGTGACCTCAGCTCCGGGCCGTCGTTGTTTCCCCAGCACGCCACCAGCCGCGCGGACTTGCCGGCCAGCTCGTCGAGCAACGCGGGCACCACCCAGTCGCCGGCATGCACGACGACATCTGCTTGCGCCACCTCCTCCCAGACCCGCCCCGGCAGATCGCGGGCGCGTCGCGGTACGTGCGTGTCGGCGAGCAGCAACAATCTCACAGGGCCATCCTCCAACAGGCCCGCCCGATCCGGGGCTGACGGCGGCCCCCCAACGGCGCAGTGGCACGATGCTTAACAGCGTGGCCCGCGTCACCGTCGGGCCGACACAGAGGAGACAACGCTATGCGCACCTTCGAATCAGTCGCCGACCTCGCCGCGATCAAGGGTCAGGGCATCGGGCAGAGCGACTGGGTGACGATCAGCCAGGAAGACGTCAATCTCTTCGCCGACGCAACTGGTGACCACCAGTGGATCCATGTCGACCCGGAAAGGGCGGCCAAAGGCCCGTTCGGCACGACGATCGCCCACGGTTTCATGACGTTGGCGCTGCTGCCGCGGCTGCAGCACCAGATCTACACCGTCAACGGCATCAAACTTGCAATCAACTACGGCCTCAACAAGGTTCGCTTCCCCGCGCCGGTCCCGGTCGGCTCCCGGGTTCGCGCGCAGAGCTCGTTGGTCGGTGTCGATGACCTCGGCAACGGCGCGGTGCAAGCGACCGTGTCGACCACGGTGGAGGTCGAGGGATCGGACAAGCCGGCGTGTGTGGCCGAGAGCGTCATTCGCTACATCTCCTAGGCCAGAGATCATGGACGCTGAGCTAGCATCATGGCTGGATGCCGGAAACTCCTTCGACTACCTCGGCTTCGACATCTTCTACCGGATGGAGGGCAGCGGACCTCCGCTGCTGCTGATCCATGGTTACCCGTTCAATTCCTTTGACTGGGCTCCGATCTGGCCGACGCTGACGCGGCAATTCACCGTCATCGCGCCCGACATGATGGGCATGGGCTTTTCGGCGAAGCCGGTCGCCTACGAGTACTCGGTGCACGACCACGCCGACATGCACGAGGCGTTGCTGGCCCACCTGGGCATCGGCAACGCGCACATCCTGGCCCACGATATCGGTGACTCGGTAGGCCAGGAACTGTTGGCCCGGAACGAGTTTGGCCAACACGCTTACGGCTCGCTGCACATCGACTCGATCACCTGGCTCAACGGCGGCATGTTCGTCGAGACCTACACGCCCCGGGCGGCGCAGAAGCTGATGTCACGAACTCCCCTGGGCGACATCGTCAGTCACGTGCAGAATACTCCGTTGTCTCGCCGCCTGCTGGAGCCGACGTTGCGCGAGATGTTCGGCCCGAACACGAAACCGACGCGGCACATGATGGACGTGTTCAACCAGATCCTGGATTACAACGACGGCCGCCGCGTGCTGCACAAGGTCGGTCGCTTCATCAACGACCGCTACACGCATCGGAACCGGTGGGTGCGGGCCATGCGGCAGACGAAGGTCCCGATGCGGCTGATCGACGGGCCGGTCGATCCCAATTCCGGTGCACACATGGCACGCCGCTATGCCGAGGTGATACCCGAATCCGATGTGGTGATGCTCGCCGACGACATCGGGCATTGGCCGCAACTCGAGGCACCCGATGCGGTGCTGACGCACTTTCTCGCCCACATCGTCCGGGTCACCGGCGGTAGGTAGGCAGGGCGAGCCAAGCGGTCGGAACGCTTGGTGGCTGGCTCCGCGATCGAGGCACCACCAAGCTCTAAAAGGGCCGAATGAGGCCGTGAGACATGACTTTAGTCACTCGTCTTTGTGACAGGGCCGTCGTAGTCTCGGGGTGTCAGATTGACAAAGGAGACAAATTATGACGGAAGCGCCAGCAAAGAAAGAGCCGCGCTGGGCCGAACTTTCCGACGACGTCCTCGAATCACTCGAGGCCGGACGGAAGAGAGGTGTCGATGCGGTTCGCAAATTCGTCGACGAGGTCAGTACGACGGTCGAGGGAGAATCGCGGCGCAAGAGCGTCATCGACGCCGCTTTGGAGTTGGCTGAAGAACTGGCCACCACGCGGATCGAATTTGTGCGCGGTGTAGTGCGAAGTGCCGGCCAGGTGGTAGGCAAATAGGCACCCCGATACCCGCGTGAAAACGGCGGCCGTCCATAGTCCCCCCCGGCTATGGGCGGCCGCTTTCCGTTTCGCCGCCCCGCCGGTCAGTCCGATGCGGCATCCTGGTTGTCCGGCCGTTCCGAGTGTCACCCGACGAGCGCACCCGCACCTGGCGACGGGCTCCGGGGATCCCTGGCAACAGGACGCAGTGGACCTCTCGCATCGCCGGGCAGCGTGTCTGCGCCAACGAGCAGGCACTGGCCGCGCAGTTCGACAATCCGGAATCGCACATCCAGCGCCGGCGCGTGCTCGAAGTTGACGGTCGCGGTGATCCCCCACTGTTCGGCATCGAAGTGGGCATCTCGGAAATTTGTCACGCGTATGGCGCCGTGCTGACATGTGTCTGCGGCGAGGTGGGCCGCGATCAGCTGAGTCTTCTCCGACGAGAATCGCTCCCGAAGAGCGCCCCACGTGATGCGTCGCAGCTCGTTGACGTTCGCTTCCTGCACTGCGCAGGCGTATCTCGTGATCGCGTCGCGAACGCCGGACAAGAGCACTTCGGCTCCTCTCCATCTTTGGCGCAACGTGAAACGTGGTCGCCACGGGTTTACCCGCGGGTCAATTGAAGCTAGGACGCGCGGACCGGCCGACCTAGGGCCTTTTGGCCCTTCGATCCAGTTGACTTTGGACCCTGTCGACCGGGGTGAACAGCCCCGGCCGTCGGGTCTCAGAACTCGGCGACCGCGTGCTCTAGGCGCTCGGCCAACCGTGCCTGCGCCTCGGCGCGCCGAGTGGGCAGATGCTGGGACGGGAAAGGCGTTGACACCGGCTGGTATTCGCGCAAGGTGCGGCGGGCGACGGTCATCTTGTGCAGCTCGGTGGCGCCGTCGGCGATCCCCAGGGACTCCGCGGCGATCATCATCTTGATGAACGGCATCTCGTTGGAGACCCCGAGCGCCCCGTGCAGGTGCAGAGCACGCTGCACGACATCATGCAGCACCTGCGGCATCGCAACCTTGACCGCGGCGATGTCGCGACGCACCTTCTGGTAGTCGTGATGCTTGTCGATCAGCCACGCGGTGCGCAGCACCAGCAACCGGAACTGCTCGATCTGGATCCAGCTGTCGGCGATCTTCTCCTGGGTCATCTGGAAATTCGACAGCGGACCCATCCGAGTCTGGCGGGAGACCGCCCGCTCACACATCATGTCGAAGGCGCGGCGCGCCAGCGCGATGGTGCGCATGGCGTGATGAATGCGACCGCCACCCAACCGCGTCTGCGCGATCGCGAAGGCCTGGCCCTCATCCCCGAGTATGTGGTCGGCCGGCACCCTCACGTCGGTGTAGCCGACGTAGCCGTGCGTGGCGTGCGACTCCGTGCCGACTCCCACGTTGCGGATGATGTCGACGCCGGGTGTCTCGGCAGGGACGATGAACAACGACATCTTGTCGCGGGTGCGCGCGTCGGGATTGGTCACCGCCATCACGATGAAGAACGTCGCGTGCCTGGCGTTGGTGGAGAACCATTTCTCGCCATTGATGACCCACGAGTCGCCGTCACGCTCGGCGCGGGTCACGAACAAACCCGGGTCGGAGCCGCCTTGCGGTTCGGTCATCGAATAGCAGGAGGTGATGTCGCCGTCGAGCAGCGGCTGCAGGTAGCGCGCCTTCTGGTCAGCGGTCCCGAACAGGGCCAGGATTTCGGCGTTTCCGGAGTCGGGTGCCTGCGAGCCGAATACCGACGGGGCCCACCGGGACCGGCCCAGGATTTCGTTGAGCAGCGCGAGCTTGACCTGGCCGTAGCCCTGCCCGCCCAACTCCGGTTTCAGGTGCGCCGCCCACAGCCCGCGGTCCTTGACCTGCTGCTGCAGCGGCCGCAGGATCGCCATCGTCTCGGCGCTCTTCTTGTCGTACGGGTCGTGGGCCACCAAGTCGAGTGGCTCGAGCTCGTCGACCATGAACTCTTCGACCCAGTCCAGTTTCTCCTGGTACTCAGGGTCTGTTTCGAAGTCCCACACGATCTCCGACGCTACTACGCTGGCAGCCAATGACAATCCACACGCGTCCGGCGCGAAGAGCGGACATCACCGAGCTGTCACACACACTGGGTCGGGCTTTCTACGACGATCCGGTGTCGGTCTGGATCATGCCCGACGCCAAAGCGCGGACGGCGCACCTGTGGAAATTCTTTGCGACCGTGACTCGCCACCATCACCTCGCCGGCGGCGGCGCGGAGGTCGCGTGTGACGGATCGACCATCGGCGCGGCAGCGCTTTGGGATCCGCCGGGCCGGTGGAAACAGTCGGCGCGCCAACAACTGATGATGCTGCCGTCGTTCCTCTTCGGGTTCGGAGCGCGGCTGACCACCGGCCGCAAACTCGGCGCATTGCTCGAGCAGATGAAGCAACAACACCCCGAGGAACCGCACTGGTACCTTGCCGTACTCGGCAGCGACACGTCCGTGCGCGGCAAAGGTTATGGCCATGCGCTGATGCAGTCACGGCTAGACCGTGTTGACGCCGAACATGCGCCTGCCTACCTGGAGTCGAGCAAGGCGGAAAACGTGCCCTACTACCAGCGGTTCGGTTTCGAGGTCACCGGCGAGCTCGTCATGCCGGGCGGCCCCACCCTATGGCCGATGTGGCGGCGACCCCGCTAGCTACGGCTCTACTCCAGCAAACGGAATGGTTGCCCGCAAAACGACACGCATGCGGGCTTGACCTGTGTGGGGCCCGGGCGTGAGTCAGTGGCAAGGGACCTGCGCGACGGGTGCTGGGACTAGTTTCGCGCCGACCAACTCGACCAGGATGGGCTGTGTTCAACGTGTCAGCCGCAGGACTGAATACTCCCAAATCGCAGAGTATTTCGGATGGTCAAGGCGCCGCCAGCAGAGCATCCTTAGTTCAAACGGCGCTTTATCCTTAAGCGGCTTGCTCGGCCAGCGGTCTGGATCTTCCTCACCACCCTGGCCATCTATCCAACGAAATCGTTGATGGTGGCTTGCAAGAGTGTACCGATGAGATCGCCTGGTTCTGGAATGGTGTAGTAGGTGGTGAGCCCGTCGACGACTGTGGTTGCGGTGTCGTTCATCGCTGCTTGGATTTCGGACTCTGTGAGCCCCATGTATTGGAGGTGCTCGAAGAATCCGAGTATCCAACCTTCGTCTGCTGAGGCGGGGTAGTCGGCCCAGAAGTCGCCTGCAAGGGTGTAGACGTCGGTGGGGTAGAGATCGTTCGGGGTTGTGGCGTCGACGAGGTTGCCCCAGCCGAGTACGTCGAGAATGTCTTCGCCGAAGGTGGTGTCGCCCAAAGTGTCGAGTATGCCGGTTGCTCCGGTGCTGGGGTCGGCGGTGGCGTCGCCGAGAAAGACGAATCGCAGATCGCTCGATGGGATGCCGAACTCGTAGAGGATTGGTTCAGATAAGGATGCGATGACGGTGGATTGTGAGTAGGCCGTGATGGTCAGCGGGTCGGTCGCCCATGTGACGTCACCGCCTGCGGTGTAGTCGGATTCGATGGTGTTGACGAGATCAAGTTCGCCTTCGGCCATGCTCGGCCCGAAATCCAGTGACTCCGGTGTGACAAGCGATGTAATGTCCGTTCCCGTGAAACCGAGGTCTTGTAGTTAGAGGTTGTCGATGGTGGGAATGTAGCCCGGCGGCACCAGGTCTCTTATTGCGGGTTCTCGCATTGCCCCAAGGTACTGCCGCTGACCAGCGCACGAACAGGCGAACGTGCGTCGGGTTCTGGACCTGCCGACGGTGGTGAGAATCTTGCGGGCCTATGGACGTCCTGTCGTCACTCGGGTTGGATTAGATACCGAGCAGATGGCACCGAAGAAATGGAAATCCTGCCGTGCGCGCCGGCATCACCAGCCTTGTAGACACTGTGGTTAGCGCCTCGGTGGTGCTGGCCGCCGCGATTATTTGCGCTGGCACGGCAAGCGCCGACCCTAGCCAGCAGGATCAGTTTGTGGCGCTGCTGGCACAAGATCAGATTCCCGTCCTCGACAACTTGCCTGCTCTCGTCGCCCGAGCCCATCGAATTTGTAGCGAACTCGATGGCGGCGCGTCGGTCGAGAGCGTGGTAAGAGAAGAGATGAACGGTATGTTTGAGGAGAATCCCTCTTACCACCAATTTTCCGATCGGGTGAGAAGAACCGCGGTCAGATTCGTCGCTGTATCAGCGGACGTCTACTGCCCAAGCCACCTTGTCGATCCGTATCCAGGCGAAGTCGGCTTCTTTATCCCTGGTCCAGTGTCAGGGGTACGTCACCAGACGTAGACGCGGATTCGCGGTTGCGTTATGGCGGGTCCAGGGAATCGGCGGACGGTGGCGAGATCTATGGCCGATGTGGCGGCCGCCGAGGTAGGCTCGCGTGTTTAGCGGCCCAAGCATGAGGGGACTCGAGTGGCCATGGCTAGCGACGACACCCTGAGTCCGAGTGAGTCGACCGACTCCGACGAGGTGCGAAACGACGACGGCGACATCGTCGTTGACCCGCCCGACGATTGGAGTGAGGCCGATAAGTTCGGGATGACGGCGCGCGAAGAGCGCGAGGGGGAGTCTTTGGACTCCAAGCTCCTGGCCGAGGAGCCAGACGTGCCCCCTGATGCGGGTCCCGCTCCGGAGCGCCCAGATCGCGCGCACCACGGTCAGATCGACGGAGCCCCCGAGGATGGCGACTCGCTATTCAACATCGACAGATGACGTTTTGGTGGTATCGCGCACCGTCGCCCTGAATTGCATTGCTCGATAGGGCCATCCGCGTTCGGTGTGCCACTGCGACACCACCAGGCCGACACCGCCGACGGCATTGAGCGTCGAGCCCGGCAGAATGTATCCGCCGTAGAGTTGTGCGACCCGACCCTTCGCGTGATCTTCGGCGTCCCAGCCGGATCCGATGACCGGCCGCTGCAGCGGGGAATCAAGCACTGCAACCGGCGATTCCATCACCCGGTAGCCGAGCGAGTAATGGGCAGATACGAATCCCCCCAGGATCCATTTCCCCGTGGCCAATCGTCGCAGCGACAGCTCTCCCCACGTCTCGCCGTCGGGTGTGATCGGCGTCGGCTCCGTACCCCATGACCAGCGACCGTTGACGAGGCCCCACCCGGAGTATGTGCGCCGATCGCCGACATGTTCGGGACGAACCCGTCTCAGGATGATCCCCTTGTCGCGCTGAAACCCGGTTGACACAACGTAGACCCAGCCGTCGACCGGGTCGTAATCCCACGACCAGCATTGCGCGTATCCCTGATGCAAACCGGCCGGGAACCTGGTGTCCTTACCCAGGTGCCGCCATGAGATGCCGCTGTCGTCGGACCGCCAGATCTCCGTCCACACCACGTTGCCGAAGCCGCGATTGACGATCGCATGCAGGTAAAGCGTATCGCCCACCCGCAGCAGGTCGGACGGGATCACCGTGCTGATGCCGCGGCGCAGTCGGCCCGGCGCGGCACGGTGGGTGTAACGCCAAAGTTGTTGTGCATAATCAGGATCGGTGCCACCGGCGCGGTGGTAGCTGATCGCGTGATGGGCGTCGCCGGTACCGATGAGGATCACCGGCGAGCGCCAGTCGCCCTGCCCGACGTGGCTGCCCGAGTAGGTGTCTCCGAACACCGACACCAGCGTCCCGTTCGGGGCGACGAGCGACGCGCCCAGGTCGGTGCACGTCACGCCCCACCGGTCGGTGATGCCGGGACCGGTGATGTCGGCCAGCTTGCCCGTTGTGCGCCGCGCGGTAGCCACCGCACCATCATTGCGCGGAATGCTCCGACTCAACGGTGTACAGCGTCGCCGACGTTTTGGCGCGGTGCGCCAAGAACCTAGAAGGTAGGTGAGTGGCTAGGGACTGCTGTGCCAGCCGCTGACGCCGATGACGATCATCCGCAGCTGCTTGACCGCGGTTCGCCGGATCTCCTCGATCGCCTCGGCGCCCTGAGCGTCTTCGATCGCCTCGGCGACGACGATCATCGAGTTGACGAACAGGGTCGCCATCACGTTGAGGTCGTCGGTGCTCCATGCGTTCAGGCCCGGGAATCGGGCGAGGTCGGTGGCCAGCTCCGAGGTGAGCAGCCGGAACTCGGTCCGAATCGCGTAACGCAACACGGTCACGCCGCCGGAGCGCTCGCGCCCGATGAAGCGCCAGTGCTCACGGCGTTCCGTGACGCTCGCGACGACGATCTCGACCGACGACTCGATCACCCGGTTGGGATCGAGCTTGCCGGCGCGCGCGCCACGCAGCATGTCGCGCAGGGTTCGAAACGACTCATCGATCAGGACCAGCCCGAGGGCGTCCATCGACTCGAAGTGACGGTAGAACGCCGCCGGGACGATGCCGGCTTCCCGGGTCACCTCGCGCAGGCTCAGGCCGCTGAAACTGCGGTCGGCGAGCAGTTTGAGCGCCGCAGCGATGATCGCCCGCCGAGTGACCTCTTTACGCTCCTCGCGTGAAGGCCCCTCGCGGTTGCGCCCGCGGCTCGACCGGTGCTCACGTGAGCTAGGCGTACGACTGTTCACTATGTGAACCGTAACACAGAGCCGCGGAAAGCCTTGACGAACACCGATGCAAAGGCGCACGGTGTACAAATGTTCACTCAAACCTTGAAGAAGCGGGTCCTGGGGTCTGACCTGGTGAACCTGCTCACCGGCCCGCACGGCGTCGACCGGTACACCGAGCAGGTCGACCCGACGTGGACGCTGGCCGAGGCCCGCGCGAAGGTCGTCGACGTGCGCCGGGACACCCCGCGCAGCGTCACCCTGGTGCTGGCGCCCAACGCGGCGTTCGTCGACACCGGCCAGACTCTCCGCGCCGGGCAGTATGTCAACCTCGCCGTGGAGATCGACGGACGCCGTTACACCCGCTGCTACTCGCCGGCCAACGCCGAGGGTTCCTCGCACCTCGAGTTGACGATCGGCCACCACGACGGTGGGCTGGTCTCGACGTTCCTGTACGACCACGCCCGGCGCGGGATGGTAGTCGGGCTTGCCGGCGTCGGCGGTGACTTCGTTTTGCCGACACAACGGCCGCGGCGGATCCTGTTCGTCTCCGGCGGCAGCGGTATCACGCCCGTCATGGCAATGCTGCGCACGCTCGTCAACGACGGCCACGACGGCGACATCGCGTTCGTGCACTACGCGCGCAACCGCGCTGAGGCGTGCTACCGCGACGAGCTCGCGGCGATGCCCGGCGTCCGCGCGTTGCACGGCTACACCCGATCCGCCGGCGGTGACCTCGACGGCCGGTTCGGCCCCGCACACCTGTCGGCGGCGATGCCGACGCCGGACGCCGTATTCGTCTGTGGCCCAATCGCCTTGGTGGATGCCGTCCGGGAGCACTGCGAGAACGTGTATTCGGAAAGCTTCGTGGCACCGACGCTCGACCTGACCACGGAGCCTTCCGGCGGCCGAGTCAGCTTCGCGGACAGCGGTATTGACGTCGTCGACGACGGCCGCCCATTGCTCGAGCAGGCCGAGTCGGCGGGCCTGACCCCGGAGAGCGGATGCCGGATGGGCATCTGCCACACCTGCACGCGCCGCAAAACCAGCGGTGTCGTGCGCAACCTGACCAGCGGCGCGGTGTCGACCGCACCCGACGAGGACGTGCAGATCTGTGTGTCCGTCCCCGTCGGCGACGTCGACATCGCGCTTTAGGCCCATCAGAGACTAGGAGCCCCAAACCATGTCGCAGCCCAAGATCAAACTGACACCCGAGCAGGCCGACGCGTTCGGCCGCGAACTCGACGCCATCAAGGAACGCGTCATGGCCGACCTTGGCCAGCGCGACGCCGACTACATCCGCCGCGTCATCAAGACGCAGCGCGCACTCGAAGTGGGCGGGCGCGCTCTGCTGTTCGCCGGGATCCTGCCGCCGGCCTGGTTGGCCGGTACCGCGATGCTCGGAATAGCAAAGATCCTTGACAACATGGAGATCGGCCACAACATCATGCACGGCCAGTACGACTGGATGCGTGACCCGGCGATCCGCGGCCGCGACTTCGAATGGGACACCGCGTGCCCGGCCGACCAATGGCGGCACTCGCACAACTACATGCACCACACCCACACCAACATCGTCGGCATGGACCGCGACATCGGCTACGGCATCCTGCGGATGAGCGAGGACCAGCGGTGGAAGCCGTACTTCCTGGGCAACCCGGTCTACGCGTTCCTGCTGATGGTGCTGTTCCAGTACGGCGTCGCACTGCACGAAATGGAGACCGAGCGCATCACCTCCGGCGAGATCCGGCTGGCTGACAAACGCGATGTCCTGCAGGGTATTTGGCGCAAGACCCGCAGCCAGATGTTGAAGGACTATGTGGCGTTTCCGCTGTTAGCCGGACCGTTCGCACCGTTTGTCTTCACGGGCAACCTGTCGGCCAATCTGATCCGAAACGTGTGGTCCTACATGATCATCTTCTGCGGCCACTTCCCCGATGGCACACAAGAATTCACTGTCGAAGAGACGCAGGGTGAATCGCGTGGTATGTGGTATTTCCGTCAGGTACTCGGTTCGGCAAACCTGACCGGCGGCAAGCTCTTTCACTTGCTTTCCGGCAATCTGTCGCACCAGATCGAACACCACCTGTTCCCCGACATGCCGGCCCACCGCTATTCGGATATCGCGCCGGAGGTTCGTGAGATCTGCCGCCGCTACGGCATCCCGTATAACTCGGGCTCGTTGCCGAAACAGTTCGGCACCGTCGTGCGCAAGATCGTGAAACTGGCTCTCCCGCCGACGGACCGCGGCGTCGACACCAAGCCCAGGGACCGCGAGCGCGTCGCCGCCTGAGTACAGAGACCGGCTGCTAAAGGGGGATCGTCACCCCAGCTCGTAGGATTCCTGCGATACCCGGAAGAAGTGCCCGGTGCTGGCGTCGGTGCATTTCATCGCCGACTGCTCGCTGCGGCAGGTGATCGCACCCGCGGACTGCGCTTGGGCGTAATCCAGCGTCGGGCTGCCATCCCCGACCGTGCCTGGACTGTAGCCCACAATGGGCACCTGGCCCCGGATGAGAACAAAGGTGCTGGTGGCGTTATCGCGGCCCTGCGGGGGCGGCTGCGGTGGTACCCAGCTGTGGTTAGCGACGTCGCACTGCGCGAAGTTCTTTCCGACCAGGTGTTCTGGTACGGGGGGGTAGTAAACCAGGTTGCAGGAGATGTCTCCCGACGGCGACTGGAACTGCGCGGAGTAGGGACTGGCGTGCGAAAGTGCTGCAAAGCCGATCGTTGCCGCGGCGATTGTCGTACACACCCCCGCAATCATCCCGACTCTGCCGGCGTTTCGAAGTATGCTGCTGAACCGCGGGATAACCTGCCCGGAGCGATCATTCAGCTGCTGGGCAGGTATCTGCAAACATCGATGAGGGGGCTCCTCTGCGGCATCCGATGGCGTCCGCCGGGCGGCACGTTGGATGCCTTTCGCCCTACTACGACTGAACACTCTTAGTGCATACCGCCGAACCGTTTCGCCGCCATTGCTAGATTGTCAAGCCATGGTTACTTTGCCCGCCCTGGACGGCGTCGAGCACAGATTCGTCGATCTGGGCGACGGTGTGACGATCCACGTCGCCGACGCCGGACCCGCCGAGGGGCCGCCGGTGATGCTGGTGCACGGCTTCCCGGAAAACTGGTGGGAGTGGCATGAGTTGATCGGTCCGCTGGCCGCCGACGGCTACCGGGTGCTGTGCCCCGACCTGCGCGGAGCGGGATGGAGTTCGGCGCCGCGCTCCCGCTACCTGAAGAACGAGATGGCCGACGACTTGGCGGCCGTGCTGGACCGGTTGGGGGTCGGGCCGGTGAAACTGGTCGCCCACGACTGGGGCGGGCCGGTCGCGTTCATCATGATGCTGCGCCACCCGGCGAAGGTGACCGGGTTCTTCGGCGTCAACACCGCGGCGCCCTACGTCAACCGGGATCTGTCGTCGCTTCGCAACCTCTGGCGGTTCTGGTACCAGATTCCGATGGCGTTGCCGGTGATCGGTCCGCGAGTTATCGGGGATCGCAAGTCGCGGTTCTTTCGCCTGCTGGCCGCGTGGGTCGGCGGCGGGTTCCTGTTGCCCGAGGAGGATGTCGCGATGTACGTCGAGTGCATGCGCCAACCCGGGCATGCGGTGGCCGGTTCGCGGTGGTACCGGTCATTTCAGACCACCGAGGCGATGCGTTGGATGCGCGGCGAGTTCGATGACGTTCGCGTCGATGTGCCGGTCCGCTGGCTCAGCGGCACGAAAGATCCGGTGCTGACCCCGGAGTTGGTCGATGGGTATGCAAAGCACATCAGCGATTTCGAGGTCGAGTTTGTCGACGGCGTCGGCCACTGGATCGTCGAGCAGCGCGGCGACCTGGTGCTGGACCGGTTGCGGGCCTTCCTCAAGCTGTGACGCCGGCGAACGTTTCACGCAGCGGCGTTATTCATCACGATCAAAATGTCCGTTCGCGACGATACTGCGTCGGAGTAAAGCCGTTGTGCTGCTTGAATATTCGTGAGAAATACCCGGGGTCTTCGTAGCCAAGGCGCAGCGCGATGGCGGCGACCGGGTCGGCTGTGTTGGTCAACTGCTGGGCAGCGGCCTCGAGCCGTAGTCGGATCAGGTAGCGATGGGGGGCGACTCCGGTCGCTGCGGTGAACGTGCGGCAGAAGTGTGCCGGTGATAGCTCGACCAGTCCGGCCAGTGTGGCCAGAGACGGGTTGGCCGAGAGGTCAGCTTGCAGGAAGTCGATGACGCGGCCCAGCGCCTTGCGGGATAACGGTCGACCGCCGCGCGCGGGTACCGGATTCGTTTCGGCCCACGACCGAATGGCATGAACCGCCAGCTCGATGCCGAGCGCGTCGTGCAGCAGCTGCGAGCCGCGGCGTCGGTCTGAGAAGTGGTCGAGTACGCGTCGGCAGATGGCCGAAGCCTCGTCGTCGTATCCCGCTCTTGGGCGCAGATTGATCGACGGCCGCCGATCGCTGTGTACGTCTTGGCCGGCGGCATCGGCGAGCAGTGTATCGGGCAGGTACAGGTGCAGTTTGCGCCCGCCGCCACGTTGGATGACCGATGGTTGGCATTCTGCGGGCACGACGGCGAGCATTCCTGGGCGGAACGCACCGCTGAAATAGCGTGTTCCGTCGACGGCGAACTCGGTTTCGAGGGTGCTCACGCTGAAGGCGATGGTGGTGGTATCAGGTGATGCCTCTCCCACCGA
Organism: uncultured Actinomycetota bacterium; assembly: GCA_963833935.1. GTDB lineage: Bacteria > Actinomycetota > Actinomycetes > Mycobacteriales > Mycobacteriaceae > Mycobacterium. Next base: position 180,576 of record CAWIAC010000018.1, read on the forward strand.
CTCGTGGATGCCGTTCTCCCAACACCACAGCGCGGTGGTGAAGCCGGTGGCGGTTGTCTGCACGTGCGCGTTTGGCGTTGAGCTCCACCACTGCACCGAGGTCATTTCTGATTCCTTCGCGGCGTCGACCGCCAGCTTTCGGGGTGTAGCAGCCATCGGGGCGCTGCTGGGTTGTGCGTGCAGGCGTTTCGCGACGCGGGGTGTTTGACAGCTTACTTCTAGAAATCGCGTCAATCCCGTCCGGATCATGTCAATCGGGTCCTCACGGCCGTGGGAGCTGACTGAATAGGTTGATTTCATCACCATCCGCGGCAGCGAGCCATACGAAGCGGCAGGAGCCGACTACGTGGTGCTGGACACCGAGACTTTGACGGCCAATCTGACCGATTTCCACGAAGTGGGAGCAAGCCCGGAACGGTCGAGACGCATCGCTATCGCACCCGAGACAATTGCTGACCACCGGATGGCCAGCACGCAATTTCACCTGCCCCGCGCCCGCCATCACCGACCACTTGTAAAGGACGTGCACCATGAGCGACCCCGCCACACTGGAACGCAACAAGCGCTTTGTTATCGAACATTTCACTGACTTTGTGAATAACCAAGACCTGGGCGCGATCGATCGCAACATGTCACCCGACTTCTACGATCATGACGGGCCAGGCGGCAAGCCCACCGACCGCGACGGCGACCGCGCAATGATGGCGGGCATGCACAAGCTGTTCCCCGACTTGCGGGTCGAGGTGAAAGACGCCCTCGCTGAGGGTGACAAGGTGATGGTGCGCAACCTGTGGATCGGCACCAACAGCCAGACCGGGCAGCGGATGGAATTCCACGGCTTCGTGTTGTGGCGGATAGCGGACGGCAAGATCGCCGAGCGGTGGGCGACCGTGACCCCGCCGCAGGAGCTCGCAGCCGCGACCGCTGGACTGGTGAGATGATCCTGATCACCGGGTCGACCGGTAATAACGGCGGGGAGATCATCGCGTCGCTGCTCAAGCGCGGCCGCACAGACGTGCGGGCGCTGGTGCGTAACCCGGAGCAGGACGCAGTGAAGGTCGCGGCGTTCCACGCACAGGGCGTCGAGGTGGTCCAGGGCGACCTGGCCAGGCCGGAGACACTGGGTCCGGCGATGGCGCAGGTGGATCGGATGCTGTTGCTCTCGCCGGTCAACCCGAATGCCGTTGAGCTGCAAGGTAACGCGATCCGCGCCGCCGCGGCCGCCGGTGTCGGACACGTCGTCAAGTTCTCGATGATCGGTGCGGCCCTGGACTCGCCGGTGCCGCTGGCCCGATGGCACCGCCAGAGCGAGGAGGAGCTGGAACGCTCAGGGATGGCCTGGACGCACCTTCGGCCCAACGACCTGATGCGCTACAACACCGCGCTCCTGATGGGCTCCATCGAGAAGGAGGGCGCGTTTTACGACAGCCTGGGCGATGCGCGGGTCGCGATGGTAGCCGAGGAGGACGTCGCGGAGGTTGCCGCAACTGCGTTGACCGAACCCGGCCACCAGGGCCGGGTCCACACCTTGACCGGGCCGGAGGCGTTGTCGTTTAACGACGTGGCCGCCGCCCTGACCCAGGCGTTGGGCAAGCCGGTACGCTACGTGCCGATCAGCGCTGGGGCGGCGCGCGAAGCCATGCTCAGCGCGGGCCTGCCTGCGCCGGCGGTGGATTTGGTGTCGGCGCTTCGCGACTACGAACGCGAGGGCCACAACGCGATCATCACGTCAACCGTCGCCGATGTGCTCGGCCGGCCTCCGCGAACCTACCTAGAGGTCGTCCAGGCCGCCTTCGGAATCAGCGCGCGACAGGGCAACTCATGACGGCGGCCCGCGCGTCGCGATCATTGAAAATCGGTATCGTCGGCGCCGGGAATGCCGGAGTGGGCATTGGCAAACGCTTGGCTACCGCGAACCATGACATCGTGGTGAGCTTCGCGCGCTCGTCGGAGAAGCTGAATGCGGGCGCCGAGGCGATCGGCGGCGGTGCGCGGGCTGGGTCGCCGGAGGACGCGGCCGGGCACGGCGAAGTGGTGATCATCGCCACCCCGTGGGCGGTGACGCTGGACATCGCGAGACAGCTGGCCGACACGCTCGCCGGGAAGATCCTCTGGGACACCACCAATCCGATCACACCCGACATGAGCGGACTGGAGTTGGGAACTAACACTTCGGCAGGCGACGCGATCGCTAACGTCGTCCCCGCCGCCAGGGTGGTCAAAGCGATCCCACCGTTCGCCGAGGTGCTGCACTCGCCATCCGGCCTCATCGACGGACACAAACCGGCGGTGTTCGTGTGCGGCGACGACTCCGATGCGCGGAACCTAGTGCTGCGGCTGGTGGCTGACCTCGACGCCGACGCAGTGGACGCCGGCCCACTGACAATGGCCCGGTACGCCGAACCGTTGGGAATGTTGCTGGTCCAGCTCGCCTACGTCCAGGGGATGGGCGCACGTATCGGGTCAGTCTTGATCCGAGACGACAGCCCTTGATTGACAACAACACTCAATAACAGCCAAACGAAACGTAGTTCTTGAAGGGTCAGATCAGCCCGCCGAAGCTGCCGCGTCGGTGTTCCGAGCCATCCGGCCGAGGTTTCAGGACCGATAGCCGAGCAGCGCTACGGATGCCTCCACCGCGGGCTCGACGATCTCGCGCACGCTGTGCCCGTCTTCGACCGCCAGAGCGGTCAATTCACGCAGACCGCCGACCAGGATCACCGCCTTCGGGCGGGTTAATGGCGGCAGGCCGGCCTTCTGGAATCCCGGGTTGTCACTGAGGTTCACCAGCAGGCTGGTCAGTAGCTGCATGCCGCGACGCTGGAACGGGCGCGCCGCGGCGTCCAGCGACGGCAGCTCACGAATCCAGCTCAGCGTCAGCGCCGGCCGGGCGTCGATGTGGTCGACATAGGCCTCGACGGCCTGACGAATCTGGGTCTGCCAGTCGCCGTCGCGATCCACGGCGTCGCGAATGTTCTCGGCCAGTTTCCCGACGTCAGCGTGCAGCAGTTCGAGAAAGCACTGCTCCTTGGTGGGGAACTGGTCGTAGAACGTGCGCTTGGAGGTGCGGGCGTGCCGGACGATGTCGGCGACGGTGCTGGCCCGGTAACCCCGTTCGGTGATCGAGGCCGCCAAGCCGTCGAGCAATCGTTGCCGAAACGGGTCGATGTCGACAGGTTCATCCGACGTTGCGGCCGAAGCCGCGTCGTCAGCGACGGTCGTCGCCACGGCGCCTCCTGCAGATCCGACCCTTGCCAGGCTTTGGTACCAGACGGTACCGTACCGGAAAGAGTCGCGGTACGACGCGGTACCGCATCGATGTGGGGAGTGCACCGCTATGAGCACCGTCGAAACGCCCGCCGCCTCGGCGACGCCGGCCGTCACGTTGCCCCCGGGGCCTCGTATTCCAAAAGCATTGCAGGGTGCGGCATTCGCCTTCAGCAGGCGACGGTTCATGCATGGCATGTCGGATCGCTACGGCGACGCGTTCTCGCTCCACGTACCGGTGTACGGCTCCATGGTCGTGGTGGCCAGCCCGAAGTTGGCCAAACAGGTCTTTACCGCCAGCCCAGATGTGCTCGGCAACATCCAGCCGAACCTGAGCAGGTTGCTCGGGTCAGGTTCGGTTTTCGCGCTGGACAGTGACGATCATCGACAGCGGCGCAGGCTGCTCGCTCCGCCCTTTCACGGCAAGAGCATCACGAACTACGAGTCGATCATCGAAGAGGAGACGCTGCGCGAGATCGCCGTTTGGTCGCAGGGATCGGCGTTTCCCACCCTGCCGTCGATGATGCGCATCACCCTCAACGCAATACTGCGGGCGGTCTTCGGCGCCGAGGGCGCCGCCCTCGACGAACTCCGGCGCATCATCCCGCCGTGGGTCACGTTGGGTTCGCGGCTGGCCACCCTGCCCAAACCTTCTCGGACTTATGGTCGTCACTCACCGTGGGGCCGGCTGGCGCAGTACCGACGCCACTATGACGCTGTCATCGGCAAGCTCATCGACGACGAGCGGTCCGACCCCAACTTCGAGAATCGGAACGACGTGCTGGCGATGCTGCTGCGCAGCACCTACGAAGACGGTTCGACCATGTCGCGCAACGATATCGGCGACGAGCTGTTGACCCTGTTGGCGGCCGGACATGAAACCACGGCGGCCACGTTGGGTTGGGCGTTCGAACGGGTGAGCCGGCACCCGGATGTGCTCGCCGGGTTGGTCGCCGAGGCCGACACGCAAGGCAACGAACTGCGGCAGGCGACGATCCTCGAGGTGCAGCGCAGCAGAACGGTGATCGATTTCGCCGGCCGCCATGTCTATGCGCCCGTCTATCAACTCGGCGAGTGGGCGATTCCGCGCGGGTCGTCGATCCTCGTCAGCATCGGGAGCCTGCACGCCAGCCCTGATGTCTTTCCCGACCCGGACCGTTTCGACCCGCAGCGCTTCGTCGGAGCCAAACCGCCCAGCTTCGCCTGGATTCCGTTCGGCGGCGGCGCCCGGCGCTGCGTCGGCGCCGTGTTCGCGAACATGGAGATGGACGTGGTGCTGCGAACGGTGTTGCGCCACTTCACTATCGAGACCACGACTGCGCCGGGGGAGAAGTGGCACTCTCGCGGTGTCGCCTTCACACCGAAAGACGGCGGGAAGATCGTTGTTCGTCGGCGTTAGGATCTGCGGCCGTGACCACCGATGCCAACGGGCTTGTCGAGTTGATGAACACCGCGCTGGGATCGACGATCCCAACGGCGCACAACATGGGTGTGCGAGTTGTGGAGGCGCGTCGCGGCTTCGCCGCAACCACGGTTCCAGTCGAGGGCAACGGGAACCACTTCGGCGTCATCTATGCCGGCGTCCAGTTCACCGTGGCCGAAATCCTTGGCGGCATCATCTGCTTTGAGCACCTTCGACAGCTCCAGGTATTTCCCGTTGGTCAAAAATGTCGACATTACGTTCGTCGGGATGGCCCGGTCGGAATTGACGGCAAGAACCAGCCTCGACGATGAGACGATCGCGCGGGTCGAAGCCGAAGCGGCCGAACGGGGTAGTCCGACTTCAACCTCGAGGCCGTGGTGACCGATGTCGACGATCAGACGGTCGCGACCACCCGCGGCCTCTACCAGCTGCGCGCAATCGGAGGTTAACGGTCTGCGGCGGCCCGTCGCGGCAACTTCCAGCCCGGCCTGATGAAGTGGCACGTATACCCGTTCGGGTAGTGCAGCAGGTAGTCCTGGTGCTCGGGCTCGGCTTGCCAGAAGTCGCCGGCCGGACTGACTTCGGTCACCACCTTGCCGGGCCACAGACCTGAGGCTTCGACGTCGGCGATGGTGTCCTCGGCGACGCGCTTCTGGTCTTCGTCGAGGTAGAAGATCGCCGAACGGTAGCTGGGCCCGAGGTCGTTGCCCTGACGGTTCTTCGTGGTCGGGTCGTGGATCTGGAAGAAGAACTCCAGCAGTGCGCGGAAGTCGGTGCGCGCCGGGTCGTAGGTGATCTCGATGGCCTCGGCGTGCGTCCCGTGGTTGCGGTACGTCGCGTTGGGAGTGTTCGGGTCGCCGGTGTAGCCGACCCTGGTCGCGACCACGCCGGGCTGCTTGCGGATCAGGTCTTGCATGCCCCAAAAGCAGCCGCCGGCCAATATTGCCTTGCTGTAGTCCGTCATCTTCCCGATTATCCACCTGCTCGACAAACCGTGATAGAACGTGTTCTAGTTTCCAGCGTGAAGCCGGTTTTTAGCCGCGACGAACTCGCCGCCGCGTTCGCGCGTTTCGAGCAGACGGTTGCCGAGGCGGCCGAAGCCAAGAACTGGGACGACTGGGTGCAGCACTACACCCCGGACGTCGACTACATCGAGCACGCCGCCGGCACCATGAAGGGTCGCGAACAGGTGCTCACCTGGATCCGCAAGACGATGACGACCTTTCCGGGCAGCCACATGACCGCGTTCCCGTCGCTGTGGTCCGTCATCGACGAATCCACCGCGCGAATCATCTGCGAACTGGACAACCCGATGGTCGACCCCGGCGACGGCACCATCATCAGCGCGACCAACATCTCGATCGTCACCTACGCCGGTGACGGCCAGTGGTGCCGGCAAGAGGACATCTACAACCCGCTGCGCTTTCTGCAGGCCGGCATCAAGTGGTGCCAAAAGGCGGAGGCGCTGGGCACGCTCGACGACGACGCCGCGCGCTGGATGCGCCAGTACGGAGGAATCCAATGAGCGCTCCCAAGCTGGTCATCGGCGCCAACGGATTTCTGGGCTCGCATGTCACCCGCCAACTCGTCGCCGCGGGCGCCGACGTGCGCGCCATGGTGCGCGGAGGCGCGAACACCCGCAGCATCGACGATCTGCAGGTCACCCGATTTCACGGCGACGTCTTCGACACCGCCACCGTGCGCGAGGCCATGGACGGATGCGACCAGGTGTACTACTGCGTGGTCGACACGCGTGCATGGCTGCGCGACCCGTCGCCGCTGTTTCGCACCAACGTCGAGGGACTGCGCAATGTCTTGGACGTCGCCGTGGAAGAACCCGTTGCCGCCACGCTGAAGCGATTCGTGTTCACCAGTAGCTATGCCACCGTGGGCCGTCGGCGTGGCCATGTCGCAACCGAGGACGACCAGATCGACCGTCGCGGCCTCACCCCGTATGTCGAGTCGAGAGTCCAGGCCGAGGACATGGTGCTGCGGTATGCCGCCGAGGCGGGCCTGCCCGCCGTCGCCATGTGCGTGTCGACGACCTACGGTGGCGGCGACTGGGGCCGCACCCCGCACGGCGCATTCATCGCCGGCGCGGTCTTCGGCAAGCTGCCGTTCCTGATGAACGGCATCCAGTTGGAGGTCGTCGGCGTCGACGACGCGGCGAGGGCACTGCTGCTGGCCGCCGAGCAGGGCCGCAACGGCGAGCGCTACCTGATTTCCGAACGGATGATCCCGCTGAAAGACGTCGTCAAGATCGCGGCCGACGAGGCCGGTGTAGCGGCGCCACGGCGTTCGATATCGGTGCCGGTGCTCTACGGCCTGGGTGCGTTGGGCAGCCTGAGAGCCCGGTTGACGGGTAAAGACGCCGAACTGAGCATGGCGTCGGTGCGGATGATGCGTGCCGAAGCCCATGTCGACCACGGCAAGGCCACCCGCGAGTTAGGTTGGCAACCAAGACCGGTCGAGGAGTCCATCCGCGAGGCCGCGCGATTCTGGGCCAACATGAAAGCCGCTAAACACAGCAGCAAGCCCGCTCCCGCTGATCAGTGACTGAACCGTCGGCCGCCGTCATCGACCCCTTCCCGACCCACACTCCCAGCGTGTCCCGTGCAGCTAGAGTGTTTTATGTTACATAGTGTGACGCATGTTGAATGTGTGGTGCCACCGCACTGAAGCATGTCACCCCGCGCCGAATGCGCACTGCGGCGCTTGGCCGGCGAGGCAACGGTGACGACCGCGACGCCGGCCGGGCTCGCCGGTTACCTGCGCGACCAGCTCGAGCCGCCGTTGGCGACAGTCGGCGGATTCGCCCGGATGTGCATGCTGGCCGGAAAAGCGTTGCTCAGGCCGCCATTTCACTGGGGCGAATTCATCTTCCAAACGTGGTTCATCACCCGCGTCGCACTGCTGCCCACGATCGCCGTATCGATACCGCTGACAGTCCTGATCGTCTTCACGCTCAATACCCTGCTGGCCGCGTTCGGTGCCGCCGACATCTCGGGGGCAGGCGCCGCCCTGGGAGCGGTGACCCAACTCGGGCCGCTGACCACCGTGTTGGTGGTGGCAGGGGCTGGGTCGACGGCCATCTGCGCCGATTTGGGCGCACGCACCATCCGCGAGGAGATCGATGCGATGGAAGTGCTGGGCATCGATCCCATCCACCGATTGGTGGTTCCCCGGGTGGTGGCCGCGACGGTCGTCGCGACGCTGCTCAACGGGACGGTCATCACGATCGGCTTGGTCGGCGGGTTCCTGTTCGGCGTCCACCTGCAAAACGTCTCCGGCGGTGCGTATCTGGCCACCCTGACCTTGGTCACCGGCTTGCCCGAGGTGATCATCGCGACGATCAAGGCCGCGATCTTCGGGGCGATCGCGGGTCTGGTCGGCTGTTACCGCGGCCTGACCACCAAGGGCGGACCCAAAGGGGTCGGCGTCGCCGTCAACGAGACGCTGGTGCTGTGTGTGATCGCGCTGTTTGCGGTCAACGTGGTGCTGACCACCATCGGTGTCCGATTCGGGACGGGGCGCTGACGTGTCGACCGCGGCGGTCGTTCGCGCTCGGTTCCCCGGGGCCGTCGCGAACGTCAATCACTATGGCGGCGGCGCTATTCGGGGTCTCAACAGGGTCGGGCACCTCACCAGGTTCGCCGTTATCGGCGGCTGGTCGATCGGTTGGGCGTTGCGCCGCTACCGCAGGGAGACGTTGCGGCTGATCGCTCAGATCGGCATGGGCACCGGCGCGATGGCCGTCATCGGCGGGACGGCGGCGATCGTCGGATTCGTGACGCTGTCCGGCGGCTCGCTGATCGCCATCCAGGGTTTCGCGTCGCTGGGCAACATCGGGGTCGAGGCGTTCACCGGGTTCTTCGCCGCCCTGGCCAACGTGCGCGTCGTCACGGCGGTGGTGACCGGCGTCGCGCTGGCCGCCACGGTGGGAGCGGGAGCGACCGCGGAGCTGGGGGCGATGCGGATCAGCGAGGAGATCGACGCGCTCGAGGTGATGGGCATCAAGTCGGTGGCGTTTTTGGTGTCGACCCGACTGATGGCGGGCCTGGTCGTGGTCGTCCCGCTGTATGCGATGGCGCTGGTGATGTCCTTCCTGTCCGGACAGGTCGTCACCACCCTGTTCTACGGGCAGTCGCAGGGCACCTACGAGCACTACTTCCGCACCTTTCTGCGCACCGAGGACGTGTTCTGGTCGGGCGGGGAAGTCATTGTGATGGCGGTGATCGTGATGATCACCCACTGCTACTACGGATACAACGCCGGCGGCGGACCGGTCGGTGTGGGGGAGGCCGTCGGTCGGTCGATGCGTTTCTCGTTGGTTTCCACGGTGATCGTCGTCCTGTTGACTTCCCTGGCGCTGTACGGCGTCGATCCGAACTTCAACCTCACGGTGTAGCAGCGATGGCAAATCCGGTGAAGGAGCGCAAAACCCGAACGTGGCCGGACACTGCCGCGGGCGTGGGGCTGCTGCTGGCGTGCGCGCTGTTGCTTGCGTTGATATACGGGCAGTTTCGCGGCGACTTCACGCCCAAGACCAAGCTGACGATGTTGGCCGCGCGGGCCGGCCTGGTCATGGACCAGGGCTCCAAAGTCACCTACAACGGCGTCAGCATCGGTCGGGTGGCCAGCATCGCCGAGGTCGAGCATCGCGGCAAGCCGGCCGCCGAGTTCACCCTCGACATCGACCCGGAGTTCGTCGACCTCATTCCGGTCAACGTGGTCGCCAAAATCCAGGCAACCACCGTGTTCGGCAACAAGTATGTATCGCTCAATTCGCCCAAAGATCCTGCACCACAACGGATCGCATCCGCCGATGTGATTGACGCGACGTCGATCACGACGGAGTTCAACACCGTGTTCCAGACGCTTGTCGAGCTATCCGAGAACGTCGATCCGGTCAAGGTGAACCTCACGCTGAGCGCCGCCGCGCAGGCGCTGACGGGATTAGGCGACAAGTTCGGTCAGTCGATCGTCAACGGCAACAAGATTCTCGACGACCTCAACCCGCGGATGCCGACGATCCGGCACGACATCCAACAGCTCGCAGCGCTCGGTGATATCTATGCCCACGCCGCACCGGATCTCTTTGACGCGCTTGATGATGCGGTGACGACGGCGCGCACTCTCAACCAGCATCAGGCCGAGCTCGACAAAGCGCTACTGGCGGCGATCGGCTTCGCCAACACCGGCAACGACATCTTCACCCGCAGCAGGCCGTATCTGGAACGCCTCACCGCCGACCTGTTGCCGACCGCGCACCTCCTCGACACCTATAGTCCCCAGGCGTTCTGCACTATCCGCAATTTCGCCGACATTGCGCCCAGAGTCGCCGTTCTCGAGAGCGGCAACCACTATGCGGCGCAACTCGGGGTGGCCATCGCGGGCACCGAGAACCCGTACCTGTATCCGGACAACTTGCCCCGAATCAACGCGCGCGGTGGGCCGGGCGGCAAGCCGGGTTGCTGGCAGCCGATCACACGAGATCTTTGGCCGGCGCCGTATCTGGTGATGGACTCCGGCAACAGCATTGCGCCTTACAACCACTTTGAGCTCAGCCAGCCGCTGGCAAGCGAATACGTGTGGGGGCGCCAATACGGGGAGAACACGATCAACCCATGAAACTCAACGGTACAGTCGTCCGGCTCGCCGCGGTGGTCGCCGTGCAGTTGCTGTTCACCGCGGTCATCGTCGTGGTCTTCGGGCAGGTGCGCTTTGACCGCACCGACAGTTATTCCGCGGAATTCAGCAACGCCAGCGGATTACGTGCCGGTCAGTTCGTCCGCGCATCGGGCGTTGAAGTGGGCAAGGTCAAGAAAGTGGATCTGGTCGAGGGAGACAAGAAGATCCGCGTTGATTTCTCCGTCGACCGCTCGGTGCAGCTCTATCAGTCGACGACCGTGCAGATCCGCTACCAGGATCTCATCGGCAACCGGTATCTGGAACTGAGCCGGGGGACCGGGGAGGGTGCCGAAAGGGCCTTGCCGCCAGGCGGATTCATCCCACTGTCACGGACCCAGCCGGCGTTGGACCTCGACGCGCTGATCGGTGGTTTCAAGCCGCTGTTCCGGGCGCTGGATCCGCAGAAGGTCAACACCATCGCCTCGTCGATCATCACCGTCTTTCAGGGCGAAGGCGGCACCATCAACGACATCCTCGACCAAACCGCCCAGCTGACCGATCGCCTGGCCGAAAGCGACCAAGCAATCGGCGAGGTGATCACCAACCTGAACGCGGTGCTGGAGACCACCGTCCGGCACCGAGACCAATTCGATGCGACCATCGACAAATTCGATGTTCTCGTGACCGCCCTGAAGGACCGGGCAGATCCCCTCGCCGACGCCACCGCTCACATCAGCAACGCGGCGGGAACGGTGGCCGACCTGCTGGCCGACAACCGGGCTCTGCTGCATGACACGGTCGGCCATTTGGAAACCCTCGCCGGGCCCCTCGTCGAGCAGCGCGACAGGGTCGGCGACCTGCTGGGAAAGCTGCCTAACGCGTTCAACATCATCGGCCGGGCCAGCGGCATCTACGGCGATTTCTTCAACTTCTACCTCTGCGACTTGTCGCTGAAAGTCAACGGACTCCAGCCGGGCGGACCCGTGCGCTCGGTCAAGCTGCTGCAGCAGCCGACGGGTAGGTGCACGCTGCAATGAGAACGCTGCAGCCGGCCAACAGGGTGCGAGTCGGGGCGTTGGCCATCGCGATCGTGGTCCTCGTTGTCGGTGTGGGACAAAGCTTCAGCAGCCTGCCGATGTTGTTTGCCGCTGCGACCTACTACGCGCAGTTCAGCGACTCCGGCGGAGTGAGCAAGGGCGACAAGGTGCGCATCGTCGGCATGGACGTGGGTGCGGTACAGGACGTCGCGATCGACGGTGATCACGTCGTGATGAAGTTCTCGACGGGGACGCACTCCATCGGCACCGAGAGCCGTGTGGCGATCCGCACCGACACCTTGCTGGGAAAGAAGGTGCTCGAGATCCAGCCGCGGGGCAGCACACCGATGCGCCCCAACGGCGTGCTGCCGTTGGGGCAAAGCACCACCCCCTACCAGGTGTACGACGCGTTCTTCGACGTCACCAAGGCCGCCGCCGGCTGGAACATCGACACCGTCAAACAGTCGCTGAATGTGCTGTCACACACCATCAATCAAACCTACCCACACCTGAGCGCGGCGCTCGACGGGGTGGCCAAGTTCTCCGACATCATCGGCAGGCGCGACGACCAACTCAGGCACCTGCTGACCGAGGCCAGAAAAGTGGCCGGTGTGCTTGGTGACCGCAGTAAGCAAATTAACGCGCTGCTGCGAAACACCCAGGCGCTGTTGGCGGCGTTCAATCAACGCGGCAAGGCCATCGAGGCGCTGCTGGCCAATGTGTCGGCTTTTTCGACTCAAGTGCAGGGCTTGATCCACGACAACCCGAATCTGCACCACCTACTCGAGCAGCTGCACAGTGTCACCGACGTCTTGGTCGCACACAAGAACGACCTTGTCTCCGTGCTGAATACGCTGCGAAACTACACTGCGGCGCTGAGTGAGGCGGTCGGCTCGGGACCATACTTCAAGGTGATGATCGGCAACTTGCTGCCGTATCAGATTCTGCAGCCGTGGGTGGATGCTGCGTTCAAGAAGCGCGGTATCGATCCGGAGGACTTTTGGCGCAGTGCCGGATTGCCGGCGTTCAAGTTCCCTGACCCCAACGGCACCCGGTTCTCCAATGGTGCGCCGCCGCCTGCGCCGCCGGTGCTGGAGGGCACCCCGGATCACCCGGGTCCGGCCGTGGCGCCGGGGTCACCGTGCTCGTATGCGCCGCCGCCGGAGTTGCTGCCACGCCCGGGTAACCCGATGCCGTGCGCAGGTGTCGATCAATCTCAGGGGCCGTTCGGGCCGAATGGGCCGTATCCGGCGCCGCCCGACGTCGCGTCGTCGCCGCCGAACCCCGATGGCCTACCGCCGGTTCCGGGGATTCCGATCGCCGGGCGACCCGGGGTGCCGGCGCCTAGCCTGCCGGGCACACCGGTACCGCTGCCACCGAAGGCACCGCCGGGAGCTCGCACCGAAGGCGTGCGACCGGCCGGCCCGACACCACCGCCGTCGACGTTCGCACCAGGGCTGCCGCCGATGCCGTCACCGCCGCCGGGCCCCGGCCCGCAGCTGCCGGCGCCATTCATCACGCCCGGCGGGGACGGAGGGTAGCCGTCAATGAGCACGATCTTCGACATTCGCAAGCTGCAATTGCCGCAGCTGTCGAAAGGCGCAGTGATCATCGGGTCGCTGGTGGTGGCAGTGGGCCTCGTGGCCACCGTCGTCGGCTGGCAGCTCTACCAAAAGCTGACCAACAACACTGTGGTCGCATATTTCCCGGCGACCAATGCGCTCTATGCCGGAGACAAAGTCGTCATCATGGGCATCCGCGTCGGTGCGATCGACAAGATCGAACCCACCGGCGACCGGATGAAGGTGACCTTTCATTACCGCAACAAATACAAGGTGCCCGCCGACGCGTCCGCGATGGTCCTCAACCCGACGCTGGTCGCCTCGCGAAGCATCCAGTTGGAGCCGCCCTACAAAGGCGGTCCGGTGCTGGCCGACAACGCGGTGATCCCGATCGAGCGAACGCAGGTGCCGGTGGAATGGGATGACCTGCGCAACAGCATCACTCACATCATCGGCGCACTCGGCCCGAGCAAGGATCAGAAAAAGGGCCCCTTCGGCGATGTCATCGAATCCTTTGCCGACGGACTGGCCGGCAAGGGCAAGCAGATCAACACCACGCTGAACAGCCTTTCGGCGGCGCTGAGCACCCTCGATGACGGTCGCGGCGATTTCTTCGCCGTGCTGCGCAGCCTGGCGATGTTTGTCAATGCGCTGCATGCCGACGACCAGCAGTTCGTCGCGCTGAACAAGGATCTGGCCCAGTTCACCGACAAGCTCACCAGCTCGGATCAATCGGCCGCCAACGCAATACGGCAAACCGACAGCCTGCTCTCCACTGCGCAGACATTTCTCACCGAAAACCGTGAGGTGCTCGCCCACGATGTCAACAATCTCGGCGAGGCAACTACCGCGATCATGCAACCGGTTCCGCGGGACGGGCTGGAGACCGCTCTGCACATTCTGCCGAACATGGCCGCCAACGTCCTGGCGATCTACGAACCGGCGCATGGCAGCCTGACCGGGGTGGCCGCGCTGACCAACTTCGCTAATCCAATGGAGTTCATTTGCAGCGTTATTCAGGCCGGCAGTCGGCTGGGCTACCAAGATTCGGCGGAACTATGTGCGCAATACTTGGCACCGGTCCTGGATGCGATCAAGTTCAACTATTTCCCTTACGGGGTGAACCTGTTCAGCACCGCGGACACCTTGCCGAAGAATGTCGCGTACTCCGAGCCGCGGTTGCAGCCGCCGCCCGGCTTCAAGGACACCACGGTGCCCGGAATTTTCTCACCGGATACGCCGTGGTCCCACCGGAATTCGGAGCCGGGATGGGTTGTCGCGCCGGGCATGCAGGGAGTACAGGTCCAGCCGGCCACCGCGAACCTGCTGACGCCGGCATCGTTGGCCGAGTTGATGGGCGGCCCGAATATCGCTCCGCCACCACCGGCGCAGAACATGGCCGGGCCGCCCAACGCCTACGACGAAAACCATCCGCTGCCACCACCGTGGTATCCGCAGCCCTTGCCGTCGCCGTCGGCGGCCCCACCGGCAGGACCGGGTCAGTGAGCGCCAGGAGCACACTGCGGCGGGTGCGCCACGTGGCCCGGCGGGCAATGGCGTTGCTGACGGCCGCGGTGGTCCTGACATCCTGCGCACACTGGCGCGGGATCGCCAATGTGCCGTTGCCCGGCGGCCCTGGCAGCGGCGCAGGCTCCTACCGAATTTACGTGCAAATGCCAAATACGATGGCGCTCAACGGGAATAGCCGAGTTCTGGTGGCCGATGTCTTCGTCGGCACCGTGCGTGCGATCGACTTGAAGAACTGGGTAGCCACGCTGACCGTGGACTTGGAGAAAGGCGTCAGGCTTCCGAAGAACACCACCGCCAAGATCGGCCAGACGAGCCTGTTGGGTTCTCAGCACGTCGAATTGGCCGCACCGTCCAACCCGTCGCACGAGCAACTTCGAGCCGGCGACACCATCCCGCTGAGTAATGCGTCGGCCTACCCTTCCACCGAACAGACCCTCGCCAGCCTGGCCATCGTGCTGCGCGGCGGCGGTATCCCGAACCTCGAGGTGATCCAGAACGAGGTCTACAACATCTTGGCCGGGCGGGCCCACCAGATCCGGGACTTCCTCGGCAAGCTGGACACGTTCGCGGGCCAACTGAACCAGCAACGCGACGACATCGGCCGTGCCATCGACGCCACCGACCGGCTGCTGTCCTACGCGGGTACCCGCACGGCCACTCTGGATAAAGTGCTGACCGAATTCCCGCCACTGGTCCAACATTTCGCACAACAACGTGACCTGTTCGCCAACACCGTCGAGGCGGTGGGCCGGATCAGCAACGTCACCGGCGAAACCCTGTCGGCCGCGCGGGGCAATCTTCATCAGGACCTGCAAGAGCTGCAGCGACCGCTGAAGCAACTGGGCCGTGCCGCACCCTACCTGGTCGACGCACTGATGCTGCTGCTGTCACCGCCGTTCGCCGTCGACAGCGTGCCGAAAATCGTTCGCGGCGACTACATCAACGTCTCCGGAGCGCTCGACCTGACGCTGAGCGCCGTCGACAACGCGATTTTCACCGGAACCGGTTTCTCCGGCGCTTTGCGCGCTCTCGAACAGTCCTGGGGCCGCGACCCGGCGACGATGATTCCCGACATCCGTTTCTCGCCCAACCCGGCCGACGCGCCGGTGGAGCGAGGTGAGTAACGGATGCTGACTCGCTTCATTCGCGCCCAGTTGGTCGTGTTCGCCGTCCTGACGGTGGCCGCCCTGGTCGCACTGGGCTGGTACTACCTACGTATTCCAAGCCAGCTCGGCATGGGTCAGTATCGACTTGTCGCCGAGCTGCCGGCCTCGGGAGGTCTGTATCGCACGTCCAATGTGACGTATCGCGGAATCCAGATCGGTCGGGTCACCAAGGTCGAGCCGACGGCACGCGGTGTCCGGGCGACGCTGAGTATCGACAGCGGCTACAAGATCCCGATCGATGCATCCGCCAATGTGCACTCGGTGTCGGCGATCGGTGAGCAGTATCTGGACCTGGTGTCCACCGGCAACCCGGGAAGGTTCTTCTCGCCCGGACAGACCATCACCAAGGGCACCGTGCCCAGCGAAATTGGTCCCGCCCTCGACGCCGCCAACCGTGGCTTGTCGGTGCTCCCCAAACGCAAGATCGCATCGCTGCTCGACGAAACGGCGCAGGCGGTCGGTGGGTTGGGGCCGGCGCTGCAACGGCTGGTCGACTCCACGCAGTCGATCGTCGGCGATTTCCAGACGAATATGTCCGACGTCGACGACATCATCGGCAACGCCGCACCGATCCTGGACAGCCAGGTGGACTCGAGCGACTCAATCGCGCAGTGGTCGCACAACCTCAAGGTTCTCACCGCCCAGACGGCGCAAACCGATCAGCAGGTGCAAAGCATCCTGTCGAAAGCGGCGCCGACGGCCGATCAGGTCGCCGACGTGTTCGGCGATGTTCGCGAGTCGCTGCCGCAGACGCTGGCGAACCTGGAAGTGGTTGCCGACATGCTCAAGCGCTACAACAAAGGTCTCGAGCAGCTGCTGGTGTTCTTGCCGGAGATCGGCTCGATCGCGCAGACATTGGTCGCGTCCGCGCCGGGGTCGGTGCTGATGAATCTCAATCTGTCGATCAACAATCCGCCGCCGTGCCTGACCGGGTTCCTGCCGGCGTCGGAGTGGCGATCGCCCGCGGACACCAGCATGGCGCCGTTGCCGTCCGGCACGTATTGCAAGATCCCCCAGGACACGCCCGCCAACGTCGTGCGTGGTGCGCGCAACTATCCGTGTGTCGACGTCCCCGGCAAGCGCAGAGCCACGCCGCGAGAATGCCGCGACAACAAGCCGTACGTGCCGCTGGGCACCAACCCGTGGTACGGAGATCCGAACCAGCTGCGGAACTGCCCGGCGCCGGGTGCTCGCTGCGATCAACCGGTCGATCCGGGCAAGGTGATACCAGCGCCCTCGGTCAACAACGGACTCAACCCGGTACCGGCGGATCGGCTACCCTCACCACCCAGGCTAGCCAACGATCCGCTGCAGCGACCCGGCTCGGGCCACGTGCAGTGCAACGGGCAGCAGCCCAACCCGTGTATCTACACGCCGGCCAGTCCCACTGCGCTCTACGTCCCGTCGAGCGGCGAAGTGGTGGGGCCCGACGGGGCCAAATACACCCTCGAGGATTCCCGCCACACCGGAGATACCGGGTGGAAGGACATGCTCGCGCCCGCCGGCTGAACTCCCGACGGTGCCCCGCGGGGAATCTTGTCGGCCGGTGAGCGTTGAACCTGCTATTCACTGAAGAGGAGATGTCACCATGACCAGTCGGCCAGTCCTGGAACCCACCGCCGAGCATCCGATAACGATCAGCCCGACCGGCGCGCGTGTCGTGGTCCGTGTCAACGGCGAAGTCGTCGCTGACACGCACGATGCGCTGCAGCTCCACGAATCCACTTACCCCGCGGTGCAATATATTCCGTTCAAGGATGTCGAGCAGGGCCTGCTCACCCGGACCGACACCAGCACCTACTGCCCATTCAAGGGCGATGCCGGCTACTACAGCGTGACCACGTCGGTGGGCGACACCGTCGACGACGTGATCTGGACGTACGAGCAGCCGTACCCGGCAGTCGCCGCGATTGCCGGGCACGTGGCGTTCTATCCCGACAAGGCTGAGATCAGCGTCGAACCTGATTAGGGATTCGCCGGACCGAACACGTGCGCAGCCTCCCGGGTGTCGCTGTATTCGCGCAACGACGCGATCAGCCCGTCCCTGGTCTCGAAGAGGAAGACGGCGGGGCTGTGGTAGTGCCGGCCGTCGACCGTGTCGCCGTCGGCCTCCGCCTCGATCACCACGTTTTCACCGTCGTTGAAGCATTGGATGAAATCCAGGCTCAGTTCGATTCGCCGCCTGCGCCGCTCGACCTCATCGCGCAGCGTCGCCTTGTCCACCGTATTGCCGGTCACGATGCTCCAGTACGTGAAGTCGTCGCTCAGCAGGCCAAAGCATTCGTCGACGTCGCCGCCTTCGCACAGGCATTGCAAAAACATCCACGCCAGTTCGGCCTGAGGATCGTCGAACGGCGTTGTCATGCGCCGCTCCTCAGCATCGCTGAGTCCCCCTTGCCGCTGCGCGTCTGGGGGTGCCCCCACTGCATCGTCGCCGGCGTTGTCATGCGCCGCTCCTCAGCATCGCTGCGTCCCCCTCGCCGCTGCGCGTCTGGGGGTGCCCCCACTGCATCGTCGCCAGCGCGTGGTCACCTCGTCATCCTGCGCGGGAACCAGCAGCTGGTCAATTGTGTGTGCGAGAGCCAGCACGGGCCGGTGCCGAACTTATGATCATCGGGATCGAGCAGTTGCGGCATCCGGCGGGAGCACATGGTGATTAGCGCTCGCACGGTGACGTTTCCAGGTGTGGTGAGCCCGGGCCTCACGCTCTTCCCGCTGCGCCGAGGCCCCGGCGATCCGTGCTTCCAGGTCAGCAACGATGGCGCCATCTGGCGAACGAGCCTGCTGCGCAGTGGATCCGTCACCGCGCGCATCACCCGTGCGGCGGCCAACGCGGTGGATTGCACGGCCTGGGGGAGTGGCGCCGAAGAATTCCTCGAGGCGGTTCCGGCAATGCTCGGCGCCGAGGATGATCCGTCCGATTTCACACCGGCCAACCCGATCGTCGTCGATGCGCAACGCCGAGTGCCGCACCTGCGACTCGGGCGCACCGGTCACGTGTTGGAGGCGTTGATCCCGGCGATCCTCGAGCAACGGGTGCCGGGCAAAGATGCGTTCCGGGCGTGGCGGTTACTGGTGACCAAATTCGGCACGCAGGCGCCGGGACCCGGGCCCGCGCGGATGCGGGTGCCGCCGTCAGCCGAGGTGTGGCGGCGCATCCCGTCGTGGGAATTCCACCGGGCCAACGTCGATCCGGGACGGGCCCGCACTGTCGTCGGTTGTGCGCAGCGGGGCCCGTCGTTGGAGCGGCTGACGTCCTGGCCGGCCGCCGAAGCCCGCGAGGCGCTAACGTCGCTCCCCGGAGTCGGGGTGTGGACGGCGGCCGAGACGGCGCAACGTGCGTTCGGTGATCCCGACGCGCTGTCGGTCGGTGACTACCACATCGCCAAGATGATCGGCTGGACCTTGCTGGGACATCCGATCGTCGATGCCGACATGGTCGAGTTGCTCGAACCGATGCGGCCACACCGCCATCGGGTCGTCCGGTTACTGGAAGCCAGTGGTCTTGCCTACGAGCCGCGTCGCGGCGCGCGCCTACCGGTGCAGGACATCCGCACGCTGTGAGGCGCCGCACGGGTTACGCCCCGCGGTCATCGGGTATGCGCTTCGAGTCGTCTAGCGAGAAGAATTCGAGGGAAGTCATGACGCAGTTCACCATCCCGGGCTTGACCGAAAAGCAGGGAATGAAAATCGCCGAGCTACTGCAGAAGCAGCTGAGCACATATAACGACCTTCATTTGACCCTGAAGCACGTCCACTGGAACGTGGTCGGGCCCAACTTCATCGGGGTGCACGAGATGATCGACCCCCAGGTGGAACTCGTGCGCGGTTATGCCGACGAAGTAGCCGAGCGGATCGCCACTTTGGGTGGGTCGCCGCACGGCACACCGGGCGCCATTCTCAAAGACCGCACCTGGGATGACTACTCCGTTGGCCGCGACGTTGTCCAGGCGCATCTGGCCGCACTGGATCTCGTCTACAACGGGGTCATCGAAGACACCCGCAAGGGCATCGCTGAAACCGGCGACCTCGATCCCGTCACTCAGGACATCCTGATCGGGCACGCGGCCGAGCTGGAGAAGTTCCAGTGGTTTGTGCGGGCCCATCTGGAGAACGCGGGTGGCGAACTGGCTCACGCGGGCTCGTCCTCCGAACGCGGCGCGGCGAAAACCGCCCGGCGCAAGAGCTGAACGTGCGCCGGCTTCTTCTGCCTCCAGCATCGCCACAGGCCTCCATGGCGGCTATCACGGAATAATCGGACCGCGGTCCGGTTACACCGGATAACCGATATGTAAGGAGGCGCACGATGCCCGCGATCACCGCAGACACCTTGACCTTGCCGCGGGTGGCTCGAGTGCCAGTGGCCGGTGTGTCTGATACGGAACGTCCGGTCCGCTCGATCACCACCGGGCCGCGCGGCCATGAGGGCGAAGGGTTCCCGGTGGTCCGCGCGTTCGCCGGCGTCAGCACCGCCGCGCTGGACCCGTTCGTGCACATGGATCAGATGGGTGAGGTCGAATATCAGCCCGGCGAGGCCAGGGGAACCGACTGGCACCCGCACCGCGGATTCGAGACGGTGACCTACATGATCGACGGCCGGTTCGCGCACCAGGATTCACACGGCGGTGGTGGGCTCATCGCCGACGGCGCGACGCAATGGATGACGGCAGGTGCAGGCATCCTGCACATCGAAACGCCGCCAGCAGAACTCGTCGAGAGCGGTGGGACGTTCCACGGCATCCAGCTTTGGGTGAACCTACCGAAGAGGGACAAGTTCGCCACGCCTCGATACCAGGCCATCGAGGGCGGCGACGTCGTACTGCTGTCCTCCGACGACGGCGGCGCGCTTATCCGTGTCATTGCGGGGCAGATCGACGGACATCACGGGCCCGGCGTCACGCACACTCCGATCACGATGGCGCATGCGACGATTCAGCCGGGCGCGCGGCTGAACATCCCGTGGAACCGTGACTACAACGCGCTCGTGTACGTCCTCGCCGGGCGCGGGTCGGTCGGTCCGACCACGCATCCGGTGCAGCAGGGGCAGTTGGTGGTCCTCGGCCCCGGCGACCGGATCACGGTCAACGCCGCGCCATCCCAGGAGTCGCGGGCGCCCGCACTGGACGTGTTGATCCTGGGCGGCAAGCCGATCCTCGAGCCGGTGGTTCACTACGGTCCGTTCGTGATGAACACCAAGGCCGAGTTGATCCAGGCGCTTGACGACTACCAGGCCGGCAAGTTCGGCAGCGTTCCGCCCGATGGCTTGATGCCGCACCGCACCCCGCCGCCACCTGCCAGCTAACAGTCGGTTGGGCCGCCGTGACGGCCAGGTTTGTGATTTGTGGCACAATCCAAATGTGGTGCAGCCCGCGAGCCGGGGGCCGGGTCGCCCCCCCGCAGCGAAGGCGGCCGAGACGCGTAAGCGCATCTTGCGGGCCGCTCGCGAAGTGTTCAGCGAACGCGGATACGACGGGGCCACATTCCAAGCGATAGCGATCCGGGCCGACCTGACCCGACCCGCGATCAATCACTACTTCGCAAATAAGCGTGTCTTGTATTGGCAGGTGCTGGAGGATGCGCACGACGCCGTGATCGCCGCGAGTATGCGGCGGGCGCAGCGAGAGAGCACGCTGACGGACCGGTTGTCGGCGTTCATCGAGGGCACGATCGAGGCAGAAATCGAAGAGAGCGCGGCGGCGGCGTTTTTGATCACCTCGACGTTGGAGTCGCAGCGCCACCCCGAGCTGAGCCGATCCGGCGCCGACCCAGTGAGCACCACCCGGGAATTCCTGGCCAGTGCGATCGCAGACGCAGTCCAGCGCGGAGAGCTGGCTGCAGACACTGACTGCTTGGCGCTCGCCGAAATGCTGCTCGCGGTGTTGTTGGGCGTCGGCTTCTACGCCGGTTTCGTCGGGAGCCGCCACGCACTCGACGCCATCGTCAATCAGTTGAAAGTGTTATTGGCCGACCGCCTGACCCGGCAGCACGAATAAGTCAGTGATCTAGCGCACACAACCAGATAGTTTGCCTAAGTTATTAGGTACTATGGGTCTCGCTATGACCGACCTGCATGACGTCAGCTCAGTGCGTTCCGAAGGGGACAGCTGGGACATCACCGAAAGTGTCGGCGCGACCGCCTTGAGCGTCGCCGCGGCCCGCGCCGTCGA
Source organism: uncultured Actinomycetota bacterium (assembly GCA_963833935.1). GTDB lineage: Bacteria > Actinomycetota > Actinomycetes > Mycobacteriales > Mycobacteriaceae > Mycobacterium. The sequence goes on from CAWIAC010000018.1 coordinate 202,359, forward strand.
AACTGCTACAGCTGATCCACTGATCCGCGACCCATTCGCCTACCTGCTCGTCTCGTCGGCCGGGCAGCCGTGGGCGCGACTGGCCACCGACCTGGAGTGGATCGGCGACGACGATCACGGACGGCGGGCCCATCGGCTGGGCGTCGACTACCAAGCGGTGCGCACGCATTACTTCGACGCGTATTTCGCCGAGGCCACTGGCACTGCCGCCGGAATCCGGCAGGTGGTAATCCTGGCCGCGGGGCTGGACTCGCGGGCGTTCCGACTTGACTGGCCTGCCGGGACCACGGTCTACGAGATCGACCAGCCACAGGTGGTGACCTACAAGACGTCCACCCTGGAGTCAGCCGGTGCGGCTTCGACCGCCGATCGGCGCACTGTTCCGGTTGACTTGAGGGACGACTGGGCGGCGGCGCTGACAGCCGCGGGTTTCGACCCCGGCCAACCGACCGCCTGGCTGGCCGAGGGTTTGCTGCCTTATTTACCGGCCGAAGCTCAGGACCGGCTGTTCGAGATGCTGACGACGTTGAGTGCGGCCGGCAGCCGGGTGGCCGTCGAGGAGTTCAGCCTCGGCCTCGCCGACAGCGAAGTCCGTCGCACTGCGCGGCAGACACGATTCGAGCGGATGCGCCACCGCCTCGGCTTGGACATTAACGTCGAAACGCTGACGTACCAGGAAAGCGACCGTGCGGACGCCGCGAAATGGCTGTCCGAGCACGGGTGGCAGGTGAGCGCGGTGAGCAACGCCGACGAGATGGCGCGACTGGGCCGGCCAATACCGGCGGACCTGGCTGATGAGGCCTTCACCACGACGCTGCTGCACGCCCAACTCGCCGACACCGATTGATCACCACTTCTAGATGCACGAAGCAGGAGCACCATGAGCAGCTTGCGCAGCCACGACGACACGTGGGACATCGCCACCAGCGTGGGCTCCACGGCGGTGATGGTCGCCGCCGCGCGGGCCTACGAGACCGACCGGCCCGATCCGTTGATCCGCGACCCCTACGCCAGGCTGCTGGTCAGTGAGGCCGGCACCGGTGTGTGGGAGACCATGCTCGACGACGGCGTGATCGCCAAGGTGGAGTCCCTTGATCCGGAGACCGCGGCGGTTTTCCAGCACATGCGCAGCTATCAAGCGGTGCGGACGCACTTCTTCGACGCGCACTTCGCCGGCGCGGTGGCCGCCGGCATCCGCCAGGTGGTGATTCTGGCGTCCGGGCTGGACTCGAGGGCCTACCGGCTGGACTGGCCGGCCGGCACCACCGTGTACGAGATCGACCAGCCCAAGGTGCTCGACTACAAGTCGGCGACCCTGGCCTCCCACGGCGCCGCGCCGTCCGCCGACCGCCGCGAGGTGCCGATCGACCTGCGCCAGGACTGGCCGGCGGCCCTCGTCGCTGAAGGATTCGACCCGAAAGTGCCGACGGCCTGGTTGGCCGAGGGGCTGCTGATGTATCTGCCGGCCGACGCGCAGGATCGGCTGTTCGCGCAGATCACGGAGTTGAGCGCGCCGGGCAGCCGGATTGCGGTGGAGACCGCTGCGAGGCACGCAGACGAGCGTCGCCAAGCGATGCGGGAGCGGTTCGAGCGGTTGGCCGCCGAAATCGGCATCGAGCGGAGCGTCGACATTCAGGACCTGATCTATCACGACGAGGATCGCGCGGTCGTCGTCGATTGGCTCAACGATCACGGCTGGCGGGCGACGGCACAGAATTCCGGAGACGAGATGCGCCGGCTGCACCGCTGGGTCGACGGCGTTCCGATGGGCGACGACAAGGATGCATTCTCACAATTCGTGACCGCCCAACGCCCATGAGTTCCAGCAGTCGCTTTGACGGCGACACCTGGGACATCGCGAGCAGCGTCGGCGCGACCGCCGTCATGGTCGCCTCCGCGCGAGCCGTCGAGACGGCGAGCGAACAGCCGCTGATCTGCGACGAGTTCGCGCAAATGCTGATCGACGGCCCTGAGCTCGCCGAACTGAAGGCGAAGATGTCCGCGACCTACACGGCCGATGCGGAGCAGGCAGCTGTCCGTGCGCACATGGTCAACTATCAGGCCGCGCGCACCCACTTCTTCGATGCGTACTTCGCCGCGGCGGCCGCGGCGGGCATCCGTCAACATGTGATCCTGGCGTCTGGCTTGGACTCGCGGGCCTACCGGCTGGATTGGCCGGCCGGGACCGTGCTGTACGAGATCGACCAGCCCAAGGTACTGGAGTATAAAGCCGCGACGCTGGCCGCCAATGGCGTCCAACCGGTGGTCGATCGGCGCGAGGTGCCGGCGGACCTGCGGTTTGACTGGCCGAAAACGTTGCGCGACAATGGTTTCGACCCTGCGCAGGCCACGGCTTGGCTCGCCGAAGGACTGCTGATGTTCCTGCCCGGCGATGCTGAGAAGCGGTTGTTCGCCGACATCGACGCGCTGAGCGCACCCCGCAGCCGGGCCTGCATCGAGGACTTCACCGTCGACGACGCGGCCCGTGAGGCGTATGAGAAACGCCGGATCAAAGCCGACGAACTGCGCCGCCGGCTGGGCGACGAGAACGTGTTCGATCCCGGTGACCTCTGGTACACCGAGGACGAGCGCCAGGATCCGGCGGTCTGGTTCGACGCGCGGGGCTGGGGCGTCGAGGCTGTGAAAGGCCGCGACTACCTCACTCAAGTCGGCCGGCCGCTACCGGAAGATCCCAGCGTCGCGGCAACCTTCCGTGCGGTGTGGATCTCCGCCGAGAAGCCGTGACGGTTAGCGCCTGCGATAGCTGAGGGCACCTGTTGCCCAACCGGGTGGTTGATTAGGATTGGGTTTTCGCCGGTCGAGGAAGGGAATCCCCATGACCACCGAAGCCACCCACATCACCGCGCGCCCCGCGGACACGACCGCGGTACCGGGCCCCGACGTCGCCAAGACGGTTGCACGGCTACGCCAGACATTTGCCACCGGCAGAACTCGCAATCTCGAGTGGCGCAAGGAGCAGTTACGTGCGCTCGGACGACTGCTGGTCGAGAACGAGACCAAGATCGCCGACGCGCTCGACAAAGACTTGGGACGTTCGCCGTTCGAGGCCTGGCTTGCCGATGTCGCCAGCACCAGCGGCGAGGCCGCGTATGCGGCGAAGAGCGTGGGCAAATGGGCGAAGCGCCGCCACCACCGGCTCGAGATGTCGCAGCTGCCCGGCCGCGGCTGGGTGGAGTACGAGCCCTACGGCACCGTGCTGATCATCGGCGCATGGAACTTCCCGTTCGCGCTCACGCTAGGTCCCGCCGTCGGTGCGATCGCCGCGGGAAACACCGTGGTGCTCAAGCCGTCTGAGGTGGCGCCCGCGTCGTCGGCGCTGATGGCCGAGTTGGTGCCGCGCTACCTCGACAATGACGCGATCGCCGTGATCGAGGGCGACGGCGCCGTCAGCCAGGAGCTCATCGCACAGGGCTTCGACCACCTGCTGTTCACCGGGGGCACCGAGATCGGGCGCAAGGTCTACGAGGGCGCGGCGTCCAAGCTGACTCCGGTGACCCTTGAGCTCGGCGGCAAGAGCCCAGTCATCGTGTCGGCTGACGCCGACATCAAAGTCGCCGCCAAGAGGATCGCGTGGACCAAGCTGATCAACTCGGGGCAGATTTGCATCGCGCCCGACTATGTCCTGGCCGAGGCTCCGATCCGCGACCAGCTAGTCGACGAGATCCAGAAGGCGGTTGCCGGATTCGAGGCGCAGAACACCACTGGCGGTAAGCGGATCGTCAATGAGCGGCACTTCAACCGGCTCACCGCCGCACTCGCCGCGACCAAGGGCGACGTCGCCGTCGGCGGCGGTTCGGACGCGTCGAGCCTGAGCATCCAGCCGACCGTGGTCGTGGACCCCGCACTCGACGAACCGTTGATGACCGACGAGATCTTCGGCCCGATCCTTCCCATCGTGACCGTTCAAAACCTCGACGAGGCAATCCAATTCGTGAACGCGCGGCCCAAGCCGCTGGCCGCATACCTGTTCACCAAGACCAAGGCCGTGCGGGAACGAGTCGTCAGGGACGTGCCTGCGGGTGGCATGGTGATCAACCATCTGTTGTTCCACTTCGCCACCCACAAGCTGCCGTTCGGCGGCGTCGGCCCGTCCGGTCTGGGTGCCTACCACGGCAAGTTCGGGTTCGAGGAGTTCAGCCACCGCAAGTCCGTGCTGTCCAAGCCGACCCGACCCGACGTCGCCAGCTTCATCTACCCGCCGTATACAGAGAAAGCGTGGAAGCTGGCCCGCCGGCTGTTCTAGCGTTTGCTGCCCGTTTGAACCTGTTGGTCACTGAGGATCGAGAGATAGGAAATCCATGCCCGGAGTGCAGGATCGCGTCATTGTCGTGACGGGAGCGGGCGGCGGCCTGGGCCGCGAGTACGCCCTGACGCTCGCCAAGGAAGGCGCCAGCGTCATTGTGAACGACCTCGGCGGTTCCCGCGACGGAACCGGCGCCGGACACAAGATGGCCGACCAGGTGGTCGACGAGATCAAGGCAGCCGGGGGACGCGCCGCCGCCAACTACGACAGCGTCGCCGAGCCGGAGGGCGCGGAGAACATCATCAAGACCGCTCTCGACGAGTTCGGCAAGATCGACGGTGTGGTGAGCAACGCCGGCATCCTGCGTGACGGCACCTTCCACAAGATGTCGTTCGAGAACTGGGATTCCGTTGTGAAGGTGCACCTCTACGGTGGCTACAACGTCATCCGTGCGGCCTGGCCGCATTTCCGCGAGCAGAGCTACGGTCGCGTGGTCGTGGCCACCTCCACCAGCGGGCTGTTCGGCAACTTCGGTCAAGCCAACTACGGCGCTGCCAAGCTCGGTCTGGTCGGCTTGATCAACACGTTGGCCCAAGAGGGCGCCAAGTACAACATCAAGGCCAATGCGCTGGCCCCCATCGCAGCCACCCGGATGACCGAGGACATTATCCCGCCCGAGGTGCTCAAAAACCTGACGCCGGATTTCGTCGCGCCGGTGGTGGCCTACCTGTGCACCGAAGAGGTGCCGGACACCGATTCGATCTTCATCGTCGGCGGCGGCAAGGTGCAGCGCACCGCGCTGTTCCAGAACGAGGGCGTCACGTTCAAGACACCGCCGACGGTCGACGACGTCGCCGCGCACTGGGGCGAGATCGACGACATGTCTGCCGCTAAACAGGCCAACTTCTCGATTCGGTGATCGCTGATATATGAAAGCCTGTGTTGTACAGGAGCTTTCAGGACCGTCAGGCCTCGTCTACACGGACGTCGACGACGTCGTCGGAAATGATGACGTCGTGGTCATCGGCGTCCGCGCCGCCGGAGTGTGCTTCCCTGATCTGTTGCTGAGCAAGGGCGAATACCAGCTCAAGTTACCGCCGCCGTTCATTCCGGGCATGGAGGCCGCCGGCGTGGTCGACTGGGCGCCCGAGGAATCCGAATTCACCGTGGGAGATCGGGTTTCGGCGTTCGGCGTGCTGGGTGGTTTCGCCGAACAGGTGGTCGCTCCGGTGGCCAATGTGACCCGCAGCCCCGCGGAACTCGACGACGCTGAAGCGGTATCGCTGCTGGTGAACTACAACACCATGTATTTCGCGCTAGCGCGGCGGGCCGCCATGCGGCAGGGCGACAGCGTCCTGGTGTTGGGGTCGGCGGGCGGTGTGGGTACCGCGGCCATCCAGGTGGCCAGGGCGATGGGCGCGAGCCAGGTCATCGCGATGGTGCACCGCACCGGTGCAACGGATTTCGTCGAAACCCTGGGCGCCGACGTGGTGTTGCCGCTGACCGACGGCTGGGCTCAGGCGGTCCGTGACCACACCGGCGGTCGAGGTGTGGACATTGTGGTCGACCCAGTCGGTGGCCAGGCCTTCGACGAGGCCATCCGGGTGCTGGCCATTGACGGCAAGCTGCTGGTCATCGGTTTCGCCGCGGGTGCTATTCCGACGGTCAAGGTCAACCGGTTGCTGCTGCGCAACGTCGGCGTGCTCGGTGTCGCCTGGGGCGAGTATCTGCATCAGGTGCCCGGCTCAGCGGGGCTGTTCTCGTGGGGTCTCAACCAGCTGGTGTCGGCCGGGTTGAAACCGCCACCGCCGCAGCGGTATCCGCTCTCGAAAGGACGTGACGCGCTGCAAGCCCTGGCCGACGGAGGTGTGTTCGGCAAGCTCGTGCTGGAGCCATAGCCCGAACTCGCTGATGTCGATTGCGCCCGCCTCCAGGAGGGGTAGCCGCGGAACGCGCCGCCCACAGACCGGTGGCGGCGCGTTCCGTTCCCCTCGTGATTAGAACAGACCCGAGAAGTCGGCAGCGATCTGCGAGGCCGCGTCTTGGAGGATGGAGACCCCGAAACCGACGAACAGCGTGTCCAGCGCGGTATTGGCCGCGAGCGGCAACCCGAGCGCGTCGAGGAGGTCACCGTTGGACAGGTTATCCGTGAACAGCGACAGGTCGTATGCCGGGAGGCTGGTGAGCGCGGCGTTGGCGATGTCGGTGAGTGGCAGCAACGTGGAATAGGCCGTCGAAGCCGCACTTGAGATCCCGTTGACGACCTCGGTCACGGTCGCGGCGGGATCAGCGGCGTCGGCCGACAATGCCGACAGCAGATCCGTGAAGCTCGTGAAGCTCAGCTCCGGCGAGGCCGGCTCCAGCGACGCCAGCAACGCGGCGGGATCCGAGAGGTCATTTCCGAACGCCGTGATGCCTTTCTCGGTGTCGGTGGCCAGTGTGCCGAGCACTGCTGACAAGCTGACGTCGGGGAACAGCCCGAACGGGGTGGGCACATTCGCCGGCGTGTCCGAATACCCGAGGGTGCCGTCGCCGTAGCCCAGGTTGATCAGATACGTCAGGTCGGGCCCCAGCAAGTCTTGCAGCGGCTGCGGCAGCAGCTCCACCAGCGGCGGAGTCACGGGTTTCCCGTCAAGCGTGGTAATCATGTAGTAATTGGTGAGGCTGTCGGGGTTGCCGGCGCCGTAGTCCTCCGAGCCCGGCAACAGAGTTGCGGTAGCAATGTCCGTACCTGTGGGACCGCTGCCGTCGACGCCGCCGTTCAGATAGGTGCCGTGGAGGTCCTGGATACCCAAAAAGGCGTTGAGGTCGGACAGGAAGTCCAGCGGGTATCGCGGGAAGTCGGCCAAGCCGTCGTATTCCAGTGTGTAAACGTTGGTGGTGAAGTCATCAGACGGGGTCGCACCGCTGAACGCGAGACCCAGACTCGGGAGGTTCAGCTGGTCGACGGTGGTCTGGCCCGACGTCGTTTCGAAGCCGTTGAAGCGCTCGAACAGCCCGCCGTTGGGATTGTTGGGGTCAGCGATCAGCAGGAATTGCGGGGCATAGGGTGAGGTGTTAGTTACGCCGTCGTTTTCAAGCAGCTGCATCGTGACGCCGGCGAGCGTGGAGCTCTGCGAGTAGCCGAACACCGTTGAGCCTTCCTCGTTGTACTGGTCGGCGAGGATCGTGCTTTCCAGGATGGCGGCGCCCTGGCCCACCGAGGTGCTGAGGGACGGAAAGCCATCGGAATCGAGTGGGTAGTTGTAATACAACTGTTGGACGCCGTCGCCGAACAGCGGATAGGCCCCCTCAGGTGTGAACAGGCCGTTCCCGAGCCCATCAGTGGCTGGGGTGCCCTGGTAGAACGACGTGATGTCGGGGTAGGTTGGCACGCCGCCAGGCCCATTTTCAAGGTAGAGCTTGTCAGCGGCGTACACGTACTCGGTACCGGGGACGGGTCGGGTGGTGCCGCCGATGACCAACCCGATGTCGTCGGCATGGGCGAACGCCGGATTCATCATCGCGCTCAGCCCCACGACGCCGGCACCAGCCGTTGTCACCAGCCCCAACCCCACCCAACGAGCCTTACGTCCTGACACTTTGCGACCTCCACAACGTTGGAAGAGTTCTCAGACTGATTAGGCGTCGTCAGAGCAGTTCAGCGCCCCAGCGACCGATATTCCACATATGGTTCTACCCCTCTTCCGGCCCGGTGTCTAAGAAATCCACAGGTTTTCGTTGGCGAAAATTAAGTCGCTGCTTGTTGCGCCCACAGGTTGCTGACCCGCATGGACCTGGCGAGCGTCAATCTCAGGCGACTCAGGAGCCTCTTCACACCCTGGCGGAAGGACTGATGCCTTCTCCAGGCTGATGGCGCCGGTGATATCACTGCTCGGGCTGCTATCGCATACGCCACCTCTTCCGAGCAGCACGGCATGCTCAGCGCTCGGTGCCGGTGTAACTGTTGTTAACGCACTGGTCGGCCTAGCCGAGAAGGGCGTCGCGCAGCCGACTGACGTCGGCCTCGGTGATGCCGGCGCTGCGGAAGTAACCGTCCAGCGAGCCGAAGTTGTCGTCGATGGTCCGCCGCGCCGCATCGAGGTATTCCGCGCGCACGCCGAGAACCTCGTCGGACAGTCGAGCCTCGGTGAACGACATCAACTCCGGCGTCACCTCGACGTCCGTCCGCTGCCGGACGGCGTCCAGAATCCGGGCCCGCAGCTGCGGGACCGCCTGGTTGCTGCCCAGGAAATCCGCCACGATCGCGTCGCGCTCGACACCGGCGGCTTCCAGCACCAGCGCCACGGTGAAGCCGGTGCGGTCCTTGCCGGCAAAGCAGTGAGTAAGCACCGTGCGCCCCTTGGCGAGCAGGGTCACGACCCGGTGCAGCGCCTGCGGCGCTCCGGGGTAGGTGGGAAACCTGGTGTACGCCTCGACCATGTAGCGCTTGGATGCTTCGCCGATGGGTTCGCCGTCGGGCTTGTCTTCCAGCAGCCGCCTGAAGGCGTGTTCGTGGGGTGCATCGCCGTCCGGGTTGTCCGGGTCAGGTTCGAGGTCCGGGATGGGCAGCAGGTGGATGTCGACGCCGTCGGGCACCAGCCCAGGGCCATGGCGCCGCACCTCGCGGCGTGAACGAAGGTCGGCGACGTCGGTGATGCCCAGTCGGCGCAACTCCTCGCGGCCGTCATCGCCGAGCTCGCTCAGTTCGCCGGAACGGAACAGGCGTCCGGGCCGTAACACACCGGTGGTGTCGGCGACGTCGCGAAAGTTCCAGGCCCCCTGCAGCTCCCGTACACCGGTCGCCATTTTAGGTGACCGCCGCAGCGAAAGCGCTTTTCTCCCGGCCGATCTCAGCGCGCGCGATCGATCGCATGTGCACCTCGTCGGGTCCGTCGAAGATGCGCATGGCGCGATGCCAGGCGTACATCCGCGCCAGCGCAGTGTCTTCGCTGACTCCCGCGCCGCCGTGGACCTGGATGGCGCGGTCGATGACATCGCACGCGATCTGCGGGGCCACCGCCTTGATCTGCGACACGAGCAGATGAGCGGCCCTGTTGCCGTGCTGGTCGATCGTCCACGCCGCCTTCTCGCACAGCAGACGGGCCTGGTCGATTTCGTTGCGGGACTTCGCAATCGCGTGCTGCACCATACCCTGGTCGGCCAGTGGACGGCCGAATGCGATGCGGGTGTTGGCCCGGTTCACCATCAAGGCCAGCGCACGTTCGGCTCCACCCAGCGCGCGCATGCAGTGGTGGATGCGACCCGGCCCGAGCCTTGCCTGGGCGATCGCGAAACCGGAGCCTTCCTCGCCGAGCAGGTTGGTCACCGGCACCCGGACGTTGTCGTAGATGATCTCGCAGTGGCCGGGCTGGTCCTGGTAACCGAAGACCGATGTCGAGCGGACAACGGTCACACCCGGCGTATCAATCGGCACCAGCACCATCGACTGCTGCTGATGATTGGCGGCCTCCGGATTGGTGCGGCCCATCACGATCAGAATCTTGCAGCGCGGATCCGACGCACCTGACGTCCACCACTTCCGGCCGTTGATCACGTAGTCGGCGCCGTCGCGGACGATCGAGGTCTCGATGTTGCGGGCGTCGCTGCTGGCGACCGCCGGTTCGGTCATCGAGAACGCGCTGCGGATCTCGCCGGCCAGCAACGGCTCCAGCCACTGCTTGCGCTGCTCCTCGGTGGCGAACAGGTGCAGGGTCTCCATGTTGCCGGTGTCGGGTGCCGCGCAGTTGAGCGCCTCGGGCGCGATCTCCAGACACCACCCGGTCAGCTCGGCCAGCGGCGCGTACTCCAGGTTCGTCAGGCCCGACTCGGCCGGCAGGAACAGGTTCCACAGGCCGGCGGCTTTGGCCTTGATCTTCAAGTCCTCGATGACCGGCGGAACGGTGTGGTCGTGCGGGCCGGCCTCTTCGCGGTACTTGTCGTAATCGGCCTCGGCCGGAAAGACGTAGTCGGTCATGAATTCGGTTAGCCGTTTGTGGTAGTCACTGGCTTTGGCCGACATCGCGAAGTCCATGCCCGTCACGATAAGCCACCCCGCACACGCCCACACCGTGGGCGCAGGATGAAGGTCATGAGTGACACCAAACCCCCCCAGCCGCCGTTCACGTTGGAAACGGCGATCCAGAAAGTTCAGGCCGCCGAGGACGCCTGGAACAGCCGCGATCCCGAACGCGTCAGCCGCGGCTATACCGTCGACTCGCAGTGGCGCAACCGGAGCGAGCACATCGTCGGCCGCGACGAGATCGTGGCCTTCCTGACCCGGAAGTGGCAGCGCGAGCTCGACTATGCGTTGCGCAAGAGCCTGTGGAGCTTCCACGACAACCGTATTGCCGTCCGGTTCCAGTACGAGTCCCGCGATGCTTCCGGGCAGTGGTGGCGCAGCTACGGCAATGAGTTGTGGGAGTTCAGCGAAGCCGGCTTGATGGCCCGGCGTGAGGCCAGCATCAACGACCTCGCCATCGACGAATCCCAGCGCCGCTACTTCGGGCCGCGTCTGCAGACGGAACACGGCCACGACTTCCCGCTCTGGTAGCGGGCCGCAGAGCGAGCGGCGCCATCACGCTAGGGTTGGTGCCGGTCTACCGGGGTAGGGAGCACAGGGAAGTAGATGTACGCGTCATGACAGAAACGCAGACGACGGTAGGCGTAGTCGCCGAGTCGGGTGCCGAGGAGCGACGGGTCGCGTTGGTCCCGAAGGCGGTCGGGCCGCTGGTGAAAAGCGGGGTCGCGGTCGTGGTGGAGTCGGGTGCCGGTGAGCGTGCGTTGCTTCCCGACGAGCTGTACACCGATGCCGGGGCCACCATCGGTGATGCCTGGGCGGCCGACGTCGTCGTCAAGGTCGCACCGCCTACCGCTGACGAGGTCGCCCGGTTGCGCAGCGGGCAGACGCTGATCGGCTTTCTGGCTCCCCGCAATGCCGAGAACTCGATCGGCGCGCTCAAGCAGGCCGGTGTGCAGGGGTTCGCCTTGGAGGCAATTCCGCGCATCTCGCGGGCGCAGGCGATGGACGCGTTGTCGTCGCAGGCCAACGTCTCGGGATACAAGGCGGTGCTGCTCGCGGCTTCGGAGTCGACCCGGTTTTTCCCGATGCTGACCACGGCCGCCGGCACGGTGAAGCCGGCGACCGTGCTGGTGCTCGGCGTCGGGGTGGCGGGGTTGCAGGCGTTGGCGACGGCCAAACGGTTGGGGGCACGCACCACCGGCTACGACGTCCGCCCCGAGGTGGCCGACCAGGTCCGGTCGGTGGGCGCGCAATGGTTGAAGCTCGGTGACGAAGATTTGGCCGCGGCGGGCGAGGGCGGATACGCCCGCGAACTCACCGAAGCTGAGCGGGCCGAACAACAGAAGGCCCTCGAACACGCGATCAGCGGGTTCGACGTGGTGATCACCACAGCGCTGGTCCCAGGCCGGCCGGCGCCCAAGCTGGTGACCGCCGCGGCGGTGGAAGCGATGAAGCCCGGCAGCGTCGTCGTCGACCTCGCGGGGGAGACGGGCGGCAACTGCGAGCTGACCGAACCGGGCCAGGTCGTCGTCAAGCACGACGTCACGATCGCCTCGCCGCTCAACCTGCCGGCGACCATGCCCGAGCACGCCAGCGAGCTCTACAGCAAGAACATCACCGCGCTGTTGGACCTGCTGATCACGGACGGCGAGCTGGCTCCGGACTTTGCCGACGAAGTCGTCGCGGAATCGTGCGTCACGCGCGAGAAGGCCGGGGAGGACTAGATGTACGACGAGCTATTGGCCAACCTGGCGATCCTGGTGCTGTCCGGGTTCGTGGGGTTCGCGGTGATCTCCAAAGTGCCCAATACGCTGCACACGCCGCTGATGTCGGGGACAAACGCCATCCACGGCATCGTCGTGCTCGGTGCACTGGTGGTGTTCGGGGAGGTCGAGCACCCGTCGCTGGCGGTGCAGATCATCCTGTTCGTGGCGGTGGTGTTCGGCACGCTCAACGTCATCGGCGGCTTCATCGTCACCGACCGGATGCTGGGCATGTTCAAGGGCAAGAAGCAGCCCCCCAAGGCCGAAGAGGTCGCCAAATGAACTACTGGGTGGTCGGCCTCTACGTCATCTCGTTCGCTCTTTTTATCTACGGGCTGATGGGCCTGACCGGGCCCAAGACGGCCGTACGGGGCAACCTGATCGCTGCGCTGGGCATGGCGCTGGCCGTCACGGCGACTCTGATCAAGATCCGCCACACCGACCAATGGCCGCTGATCGTTGCCGGGCTGGTGCTCGGTGTCGTGCTGGGCGTTCCGCCCGCGCGGCTGACCAAGATGACCGCCATGCCGCAACTAGTGGCGTTCTTCAACGGCGTCGGTGGCGGAACCGTCGCGCTCATCGCACTCGCGGAATTCATTGACACACGCGGCTTTTCGGCGTTCCAGCACCACGAGTCGCCGACCGTACACATCGTGGTCGCTTCGTTGTTCGCCGCGATCGTCGGGTCGATCTCCTTCTGGGGTTCGATCATCGCGTTCGGCAAGCTGCAGGAGATCATCTCCGGATCGCCGATCGGATTCGGCAGATTGCAGCAGCCGATCAACGCGCTGCTGCTGGCCGCCGCTGTGGCCGCGGCGGTGGTCATCGGCCTGGATGCGCATCCCGGCTCGGGCGGGGTCTCGGTGTGGTGGATGATCGGCCTGCTCGCCGCGGCCGGTGTGTTGGGGCTGATGGTGGTGCTGCCCATCGGCGGCGCCGACATGCCCGTGGTGATTTCTCTGCTCAACGCCATGACCGGGCTGTCGGCGGCCGCGGCGGGCTTGGCGCTGAACAACACCGCGATGATCGTCGCCGGCATGATCGTCGGCGCATCCGGCTCGATCCTGACCAACCTGATGGCCAAGGCGATGAACCGCTCCATCCCGGCGATCGTCGCTGGCGGCTTCGGCGGCGGCGGTGTGGCACCCAGCGTCGCCGACGGTGGTGACAAAACCGTCAGGTCCACGTCGGCCGCCGATGCCGCGATTCAGATGGCCTACGCCAACCAGGTGATCGTGGTGCCTGGCTACGGCTTGGCCGTCGCGCAGGCACAGCACGCGGTCAAGGACATGGCGGCGTTGCTGGAGGACAAGGGTGTGACGGTGAAGTACGCGATCCACCCGGTCGCCGGGCGGATGCCTGGGCACATGAACGTGCTGCTGGCCGAGGCCGAGGTCGACTACGACGCGATGAAGGACATGGACGACATCAACGACGAGTTCGGCCGCACCGATGTCGCGATCGTCATCGGCGCCAACGACGTCACCAACCCGGCGGCCCGCAACGACGCGTCCAGCCCGATCTACGGCATGCCGATCCTCAACGTGGACAAGGCCAAGTCGGTGATCGTGCTTAAGCGGTCGATGAACTCAGGATTCGCCGGGATCGACAACCCGCTGTTCTACGCCGACGGCACCACGATGCTGTTTGGTGACGCGAAGAAGTCGGTGACGGCTGTCGCGGAGGAACTCAAGGCGCTTTAGCTCGATGACGATGCGGACCGCTTGCGGTCCGGGGTGGGGGTACCTCCCGCTTGCGGGGGAGGGTTGGGCAATTGAGCCCTAGACGGGCGGGTACGCCGGCGGCGGGTAACCCTGGCCGTCGGTGACCCCGCGCAGACCCCACGGCAGGTACCTGAAATAGAACTCAGCTTCGTCGGAAATGTCGTAGCTGGGATCGGGATCTGGATTCATCGGACCACCTCTCGACTTGCGACGCGCTTCGTGAGGAGTCTAGCCCCACCGGGCAGCGCGCAACAGTGAACAGCACCCCTGCCCCTACACTACCCACTAGTTGATTGACACCGGGAGCGTCCCGGCCTGCCGATAGCGAGTAGACATGCCATCCGAGAACGGGCTCTCCCGCCGCGAGGAACTGCTGGTGGTTGCCACCAAGTTGTTCGCCGCACGCGGCTACCACGGCACCCGGATGGACGACGTCGCCGACGTGGTCGGGCTCAACAAGGCCACGGTCTACCACTACTACGCCAGCAAGTCGCTGATCCTCTACGACATCTATCAGCAGGCCGCCGAACGCACGCTGGACGCGGTGCACGACGACCCGACGATCTCCGCTCGGGAAGCCCTCTACCAGTACACGGTGCGGCTGCTCAACAACATCGCCGCCAACCCCGAAGGCGCGGCGGTGTACTTCCAGGAGCAGCCGTACATCACCGAATGGTTCACCGAGGAGCAGGTCGCGGCGGTCCGGGAGAAGGAAACCCAGGTCTACGAGCACGTCCACGGACTCATCGATCGCGGCATCGCCAGCGGCGAGTTCTACGAGTGCGACTCCCACGTCCTGGCGCTCGGCTACATCGGCATGACGTTAGGCGCCTACCGCTGGCTGCGGCCGAGCGGACGCCGCAGCGCCAAGGAGATCGCCGCCGAATTCAGCACCGCACTGCTGCGCGGGCTGATCCGCAACGAGGCGGTCCGGGTGGAGTCGCCGCTGGGCGTCAGAACCGAAATCGGTACAGCCGGCTGCAATTCTTGACGACGGGAATCGCCGTCAGCATCCGGTGGATCAGCTGTCGCGGCCGCAATGGGATCTTCGCGGGGTCGATGAACATTGACGTCTCAACGAGGTCCAGCCGGGGGATCCAGCCGAGTAGCTCGCGGCCGTTTTCGGTGGCCCATTTGATCATTCCAGCGGTGGGAGACTTGGCCAGCGTGAGGGAATTGGAGACCCGCGGGCCCCATGGTGAGAGCAGGTCGGCCAGCAGTTCGCCGGTGCCGAACCGATCGGTCAGCCGCCGTAGCAGATCGCGTACTTCCGTCTCGGTGAGGTACATCAACAGGCCCTCTGCGACGATCAACGCGGGCCGGTCGGCCGGGATCTCGTCCAGCCAGCCGGGTTCGGTGACCGACGACTCGATCATCGCGTAGCCGGGCCGCTCGGTGTAGAGCAGTCGCCGTAGCCTGATGACTTCGGGCATGTCGACGTCGAACCAGGACACCCCCGACGGCACGTCGAGGCGGAAGGGGCGATGGTCCAGTCCGCACCCGAGATGTAATACGACGGCGTCCGGGTTGCGGCGCAGGAAGTCGGCGGCCCAGGTATCGAGTTGCCGGGCGCGCAACGCAACCAGGAACTGGTTGCCCCACGGGTGCACGGACGGGCGCATTCGGGCGAAGTCGTAGTCGATCCGGTCGACGGCTTCAGTGGGCGCCCGGTCCCCGAGAACAGACTCCTTCAGATGACTGCCATGAGCCCGCAAGTACAGGTTGCTCAGATTCGTCCACTCCACCGAGCCCCACCGCACGCCGGGGACGTCAAGCTGGTCAGAATGGTCTGTCATGTTGGTCAATATTCTGCACGGGAAATCATATTAAACAACCGTCAAACAGGACGCCACATCTAAGCGGCTGGACGCTTCCGGCGGCGTCATCCGCTAGCGCAGGTTTTTCTCCAGGAAGTCGACCTGGTCGGCGACGACGCGTTCGAAGGCGTCGCCGACATAGATGTCGAAATGGCCCTCCGGATACAGCCTGACCTCGCCACGCGGCGCCGCCGCCGCATAGCGACGGGTCGGTTTCGACGGTGCGACCGAGTCAGATTCGCACACGCAGAACAGGATTGGGCAGGGCACCTTCGCCGCGAGCCGACCCGGACGGTAGGGCAGCATCGTCACTCCGATCCGCGCGGCCACCTCGTTGCGCACCTGCGTGCCATCGGGCACCAGCGTCACAAACCCGGGGTAGGCGTCCGGGGCGTTCATCAACGCGACCTCGCCCGGGTGCCCGACGGTAGGCACCATCACCGGCGTCCCGCCGAGACGGGCGGCGATAAGGTCCCGCGCCGCCAAAGCCGTGATGCGAGCGCTGATCGTCGGGGCCAGCGTGCCCAGGGAGGCCAGGCTGTCGGTGAACGGGCATTGCGTGACAACCGCCGCGATGCCCGGCAACCGCGCTGCCGTGGCGATCACATGACCGCCGCTGAAAGAGGTTCCCCACAGCCCAATTCGGTTCGGATCGATGCCCGCCAGCGTGCGCGCGTAGGCCACCGCGACGGTCCAGTCCTGCAATTGCATACGGATGTCAATCAGTTGACGCGGCGCGCCTCCACTGTCGCCGAAGTTTCGGTAGTCGAACACCAGGCAGGCGTAACCGGCCGCGCAGAAGCGTTCGGCGTAGGCATCCAGTCGCATGGTGCGGACCGCGCCCAGCCCGTGAGCCATCACCAGCAGAGCTGCGTCACCGTTGACCGCCGGCCGATACAGCCACGCGCTGATCCGGTCACCGCCGGAATTGAACCAAACATCCTCACGCTGCATGCTCACGACACTCATCCTGCATCAGTCGTGGCGCCGGGCGCGGTCGGATGGCCAGGCTCCTCAGCGGGCCGTGCCGGCCCGCATCGTCGCCGGGCGTGTGGTACACCGTGGCCATGACCCCGAGTGTGCTACCGAAGGTGTCGTCGGTGGTGGGGCCGAGTCATGTCAGCACCGATCCCGATGTGCTGGCCGGCCGCAGCGTCGACCACACCGGCCGCTACCGGGGCCGCGCGAGCGCCCTGGTCCGTCCTGGTTCGGCCGACGAAGTGGCCGAGGTGCTTCGGCTGTGCCGGGACGCGGGGACGCATGTGACCATCCAGGGTGGTCGGACCTCTCTGGTGGCGGGCACTGTCCCGGAGTACGACGATGTGCTGCTTTCAACCGAGCGGCTTTGTGCCATAGGCGATGTCGACATCACCGAACGCCGCGTTGAGGTCGGGGCGGGCGCCACACTGGCCGCGGTGCAGCGCGCGGCCGGCGCGGCCGGCTTGCTGTTCGGGGTCGACCTGGCCGCGCGCGACACCGCGACCGTTGGCGGCATGGCCTCGACCAACGCCGGCGGGCTGCGCACCGTGCGGTACGGCAACATGGGCGACCAGGTCATCGGGCTCGACGTCGCGCTGCCCGACGGATCGGTGATGCACCGGCATTCGCGTGTGCGGGCTGACAACACCGGCTACGACCTGCCGGCGCTCTTCGTCGGCGCCGAGGGAACGCTGGGCGTGATCACCGCGCTCGATCTGCGCCTGCACCCGGATCCGCCGTATCGGGTGACGGCCGTATGTGGTTTCGAAGACCTCAACGCGCTGGTCGATGCCGGCCGACGGTTTCGCGACCTGGACGGCATCGCGGCGCTGGAACTGATTGACGGACGGGCCGTCGCACTCGCCGACGAGCATCTGGGTGTGGCCGCGCCGGCGCGCGGTGACTGGCTGCTGCTGGTGGAATTGGCGTCCGATCACGACCAGACTGAGCGGCTGGCGGACGCGCTGGACGGTGTACAGACGTGCGGTGAGCCCGCGGTGGGCATCGACGTTGCTGCGCAGCAACGGCTTTGGCGTGTTCGCGAGTCGCTGGTGGAGGTAGTCGGCTTGTACGGACCGCCGCTGAAGTTCGATGTGTCGCTGCCGCTTGCTGCCGTCGCCGCGTTCGCCCGCGACGCCGACGCGCTGGTGCACCAGCGCGCGGCCGACGCCGTCGGGGTGCTGTTCGGTCACATCGGGGAGGGCAACCTGCATCTGAACGTGCTGCGCTGCAGTGCAGACCAAGAGCACGACCTGTATGCGGGCATGATGGACCTGATCGCGGAATGCGGCGGTAACGTCAGTTCCGAACACGGAGTCGGCAGCCGCAAACGGCGCTACCTGCGCATGTCACGCGAAGCCGGCGATATCGCGGCGATGCGCATGTTGAAGACGGCGTTCGATCCGACCGGGTACCTCAATGCCGCGGTGCTGTTCGACTAATCCGCGGGATCAGATGACGCCTTGATTCCCACGGCATGACGCAGTTGGGCCAAGAACTGATCAGCGTCGTCGCTGCGAATCATGTAGTGTGAGAACGCTACTCGGATCGCGGTAGCCGCCTTGACCGCAGCGTTGGGACCGGGTATCAGCCGTTGCAGACCATCGCGCATCTGCGGGATGACGTGCGAGAACTGGCTGATGACATGCTCGGGTTCGATATCGACCATCCGCACACCGGTGTAGGAGTGCTGGTAGTCGACGATGAATCGCAACGCCGCGTCGAGCTTGTCGGCGCCTTTGAGCCCGGCCGTCGCTCGGCTCATTCCGCTTTCAAATGAGTGCCGTTCGTACTGGGAGAACGCCGAGAGCAACTCCTCCTTGGAGGCGAACCAGCGGTACAGCGTCGGCCGCGACACTCCGGCCTGGGTGGCGACGTCGGACAGGCTCAGCTTGCGTTTGCCGTTGCGGCCGAGCACCTCAGCGGTGGCCGCGAGGATCCGCTGCTGCGTCGTGGTGTCGCCTTCGATGGTCGCCGTCTGCTCCATACCCGCAACTTTACAAAATTTGCCCGAAGTGTCACGCTGTTTTTGTGCCACTGCCATGTTCCCCGGCCGGGGTCTATTCGGCCCCACCCGCGGTAGCTGACCACCAGAGCTTAGCCGGGCACGACCAACACACCGCGGTCGATCGGCGCGCGTCGTGAGCCTGTGCAGAACGGTGGTCATCACCGAAGCGTCCTCGCCCGTCGCGTTTGCGACGGCGGCGCGGTTGGCCGCCGGCGGGGATCTGGTGTTGATGGGGAGCCGCCGGACCGACGTCTGTGAGCGGTTCGCGGCCCGTCTTCGGTCCGGTGGCGCCGCAGTGTTCGCCGCGCACTTGGATCTAGCCGATCCGCCCTCCATCGATCGCTTCGTCGCGTCCGCCGACTACCTGGTCGGCGCGGTGGACGTCCTGGTCAGCGGCGTTGGTCTGGCCGACGGCTCGTGGGTGGGCGCGCAACACCTTGCGGCGCAGATCATTCCGCCAATGATAGTCAGTCGACGTGGTGATGTGGTTTTGCTCAGTCCCGAGCTGCTCGGTGCGTCGCCGGCTGGCGCGCGCCAGATGCTGGAGGCGTGGGCCTGCGGTCTGGAGGCCGAATTCGTCGGGACTGGAGTGCGGGCCTCGATCGTGCGGTCGACCGGGCAGGTGCCGCCGGATGACGTCGGCTGTTTGATCGCCGCGGCGATCAGCGCACCGGACCGGATGCACTTGCGTGTCGTCGATCTCATCCCACCTGCGCCCGCACGGAACTTGGCGCACGAGCGCAGGACTGGGTGAGCCTCGTCGCCGCGAGCTCGACGAAAGCTGTTGTCCTGCAGGTATCTAGCTGGTATGCGCTGCCCCGGGTTGATCGCTGATTCTTTCGAGCCACATGCGCAGCGTGGCCACCATCAACCGTGCACCGTGCTCGGCATCGATCACTCCCATGGCCTGGGTGACCGCCAGTCCGGCGCCGGTCGACACCAGGGCATCGACGGCGTCATTGACCATGGGATCCGTCTTGGAAACCGTGTCGGGCAGGGTGTCCTCGAATACCGCGCGAGAGACTGCCTTTACCCCCTCGACTACCTCGCGGTTGTTGGTGACCCGGCTTTCGTCTTTGAATGTGCTTGTCACGTACTCGGCGGTGACAAGAACCAGAGACGTCTCAGTGGACAGCTGCGACCACCAGGACGAGAGTGCCAGGGACCGCGCGTCGAGCGAATCACCGGCCGTCACCAAAACGTCAAAAAGTTTGGTCATCTCCGACAGCAGACGGTTCCTCAGCACCTCGAGGCAAAGGGCTTCCTTGCCGTCGAAGTTGCTGTAGACGGCGCCGATGGTGCGCCCGGCTTCGGCGGCGATGGCGGCGATCGATGTGGCGTGGTATCCATTCGCGTAGAACAGCTGCTCGGCTGAATCCAACAGCGCCTGCCGGGTCTGGGCCTGACTCTCCGCGCGAGTCAGTACTTTTCGAGCAGCCAACGGCACCCTCCGTCATCGTGCAGTGCGCGTCGCCAACTGCATCGCCAGGGAGCTTCGCCAGTTCATAGTACGGCGATCTGGATAACGCGACCATCTGGCGTGGGATCAGCCGGCGGATCCCACGGCAGCGGGCTGGCGCTCGTTTTCACTCTCCCGATCCGGCATCAGGCGCGTGTAGCCGTAGTGGTCGAGCGGGAAATGCTTGTTGCCCCACCACATCTCCACGTGAGTGCTGGGTCGAATCGTCGCGGCGTCGCCCTGGTAGTTGACGTAGTAGGTGTTGGAACCCTCGCAGGCGGTCGACAGCCATAGCGTTCTTTCCCCGCGACGACGGTATTTTTCGTAGTAGGCATCATGCGCCGACTGCTTGACTTCCACCCTGGTCGCGTCACGTCGGTGTGCCTCAGCGATTGCGCGGGCGGCGTGGCGGCTGGTGCACTCGATCATCGCGATGTAGGAGCCGGCGGCGAAACCGTAGGGCCCGGTGATCAAGAAGGAGTTGGGGAACTTCGGCAATGACACACCTTGGTACGCCTGGAATCGGTTTTCATCCCAGAATGTGTTGAGGTCAAGGCCATCGACGCCGTGTAACGGGAACGGCGGCGTGTAGCCCTGGGCCAGAACCTTGAATCCGGTGGCGCACACCAGCACATCGACGTCGCGGACAGTGCCGTCGTCAGTTGTCACCCCGCGCTCCGTGATCTGCTCGATCGGATCGGTGACCAGCTCGACATGAGGCCGCGTGAAGGTCTTGAGATACCGGTTCGACACGGACGGCCGTTTGCAGCCGAATGCGTAATCCGGCGTGAGCTGGCGGGCTAGCTCGGGATGCCCGCGCAGCCAACGTCGGTAGCCGGCAGCCCCGGTTTCCTTGATTGTGTTCGCCAGAAACGGCACGCGGTCGTGAAAGACTCCTATGCCGCTGATCCCGAAGTCGATGCCCACGGTGACGGCGGCCCGGATCGCCCGACGCAGGATGGGCAGGTGCCGCAGTGCGGTATTGACCAGCGACGGGATCGGGAAGTCCGGTTTGGGCGCCACCCAGATGGGCGTGCGTTGGAAGACGGTGAGCTGAGCGGCGATATCGGCCAGCTCCGGAATCAGTTGTAACGCTGTAGCTCCGGTGCCGATGACAGCGATTCGCTGGCCTGCGTAGTCGAAGTCGTGGTCCCACCGCGCGGTGTGTACGGTCTTGCCGGCGAAGTCGTCGATCCCGGGGATATCGGGCAGCTGCGGTATCTCCAATCCACCGACGGCGCCGATCATGAATCGGGTGACCAGCGACTGGCCCGACTGCAGTTGGACCCGCCACACATGCTGGTCCTCATCCCAGTTCGCGCCGGCGACGGCGGTATTCAACTTTATTCGTGAGCGCAGCCCGAACGAGTTGACGACTTGTTCGGCGTACTGCTGGACCTCGGCGCCCGGTGCGAACATCCGTGTCCACTTCTTGGGCGGCTCGTAGGAGAAGCTGTAGTAAATCGACGGGATATCGACCGCCACACCGGGATACGTGTTGGCCCACCACGTTCCGCCGATGCCGCCGTTCTTGTCGACGATGAGGAAGTCGTCGATGCCGGCCTTGATCAGCTCAACGCCGGCTCCGATCCCGCCGAACCCGGCTCCGATGATCAAAACCTCGTGGTCGATGTTCGCAGTCACGGTCGGGCTCCATCGTCGACGAGTCGATCGGACAACGACTCATTACAAATATCGACGCTATCTGGATATTATTTATATGTCAATGGTTGAAAAATGCCTCTAGCTGGGTATTTGCCGTCGGCGCACCAACACCGACTGCTGAATACTGCCCACGGCCCCGGCTTCGTCGAACAGGGTTCCCACCGTCGTTCCGATGCCGTCCGGTCCGTAATTGGTTTCCGCCCGGATGCCGATCCAGTCGCCGTCAGGAATCCGGTGCACGTGGACGACGAGGTCGTTGTTCAAGAACGTCCATGTGGTGATGTCGATTTTGGAGCCGATGCCGTTGGCGCAGTCGGCGACCGCGAACAGCCGTTCCAGCGGGGTCATCGTCTCGCCGTTGACGAGGCTCGCCATCGGCGAGATCCAGGATTCTCCGGGGCCGTCGTTGAGCGGCTCGGTCAGCCAGCGCCAGTCCAAGCTGTGCACGTAGTTGCGGTCAAAGTTCTTGGCGAGATCGCGGCTGCGGGCCTCGCTGAGGGGACGTGGCAACGGCGCAGCGGCGTGCACCAACTCGGTGGTGTCGAGCTGCTGGAGCCGCCACCCGCTGGCGCGGGCCGTGGGCCGAGGTTGACCGTCGGGTCCCCATGCCAGCATTTCGGCGCTGAGCAGCTCGATCTGTTTGCCGGGGCGCTCGACTTGCGAGCGAACCCACAGATCGCCGTCGGCGGGAACCGGTCCCAACAGATCGACGGCGACTCGGCTCAGGCGGGTGTCGTCGCGGGCAGCGCAGCGTTCGAGCGCGCGGACCAACAGCGCCGACACCGGTGCGGCATGCTGAAGTGCAGCCGACCAGGTGCTTCTGACTAGGTCTGTGGCACGGAACTTTTCGCCCAACGGGTTGGTGTCATCGATCACCTCGTAATAGGAATCGGTCATCGTTCACCTTTCAGGGCAGGTCGGCGCCCGGAGTATCGACGATCACCGTATCGACCCGGGAGAGCCTGGTGCCTAACAGGCGTTTGGGATAGGCGTCGGTGCTCGACAGCATGAACAGCGTGCGGTCCGCGGGTCCGCCGAGCGTGCAGGCAATCGCCGCGCGATCGCCGATGTCGATGCGATGGGTCACGCCACCGCCCCTTTCAATGCGCTCGAACTGGTGCGCCAGCGTCATCGACGTCCACACCCCGCCGTCGGCGTCAAGGCAGATGCCGTCGGGCGGCCCATCAAAGCCATCGGCGAAGACCCTTCGGTCGAACAGGTCGCCGTCGTCGCCGATGCTGAACGCGGTCAGTCGCCGGCCAATCGACTCGGCAACGATCAAGGTCTTGTGATCGGCGGTGATGACCATGCCGTTGGGGAAGTCCAGATCCCGCGCCACCACCGTGACGGTGTTGTCCGGATCTACGCGCACGACGACGCCGCCGTGGAAGGCCTGCGACCCGATGTAGGCACGCCCGCGGTGGTCGATCACCATGTCGCCCAGATCGGCCGGCGCCACCGCGCTCAGATCGGCGATTGTGTCGACGACGTCGCCGTCGTAGCGCAGCAGTTGACGGGCTTCGGTGGACACGATCAGCAGCGAGCCGTCCGGCCGGAACCCCAGGCCCGACGGAGCATGCCCGGGTAGTGGCAACGTGGTCATCGACCCGCCCAGGGTGACGGCGTGGACGACCTCACCCAGCATGTCGGAGAACCACAGCAGCCCCTCGAACCAGCGCGGACCTTCGCCGAAGCAGAACCCGGTGGCCAGCGGCGTCAGACCCTCGACGATCGCCGTCATCCGAGCGCATCCAGTTCTCGCGCGATCGCGGCGTGGTAGGCGTCGATCTTGGCGGGGTTGACTTGCTGGAACAGGGCGTCGGGCAGCGGTGCGTGCTTATAGGCCTCGATCGTCATCATGCGGGTGAACAGCGTGATGTCCTCGCCCGGTCTGGCGAACTGGTGCTGGACCGTGATGTGCGCGCTGCCCGGGTAGGTCTTGGTCCAGGTGGCCGGGTTGGTGACGAAGTCGTAGAGGATCTCGGGCGATCGGGCGAAGGCCGTTTCCGAACTCGTGGTCACGATGCCCAACTGCGTCGCTCCTTTCGCCGCGTTAAAACGGACCAGCCGGCGGCCCGGCTGGCTTTACAGATTATCGTATGAGTGTCACGCGGTAATTGTGCCGCAACAGCGTCGGCGACCAGGTAAGGACAGCGGCAGATGCATTTCACGATCACCCATCCCATGCACACCCATCCCTACAACCCGGAGCTGGTCAGCGGCAACGGCATCGCGACGGTCGCCGCGGCTGCCGAGGCGGCCGGCATTAACGGGTTCGGGTGCACCGACCATCCCGCGCCGAGCCAGCGGTGGCTGGAGTCCGGCGGCCACGACGCGCTGGACCCCTTCGTCGCGATGGCATACGCCGCGGCCCGCACCACCACGCTGCGGCTGATACCCAATATCGTGGTGCTGCCGTATCGAAATCCGTTCCTAGTAGCCAAGTCTGGTGCGACGTTGGATCTGCTGTCCGGCGGCAGATTCACCCTTGCCGTCGGCGTCGGCTATCTCAGGCGCGAGTTTGCCGCCCTCGGTGTGGACTTCGAGCAGCGTGCCGAACTGTTCGACGAAGCGCTGGATGTCATCCGCGCGATCTGGACCACCGATGACGTGACCTTCGAGGGCAAGCACTTCAGCGCCCGCGGGATCACCGCGCATCCGCGACCGGTGAGCGAACCTCACCCGCCGATCTGGATCGGTGGGAACACCGGGGCCGCCCGGCGGCGGGTCGCCCACAAAGGCGACGGCTGGTGTCCGTTTCCCGCGCCCGCCGCGCTGGCCCAGACCGCGCGGACCGCGTCCATCGGCTCGTTGGAAAGCCTCGCCGACGGCATCGACGATCTGCGCCGTCGACTCGACGACGCGGGCCGCGACGCCTCGACGGTCGACGTGGTGTTCACCAACTTCGACGGCGGCAGTCCGGCTGACGACGACTTCAACGCCGACGCGTATCTGACCGGGCTGGAACGGCTGGCCAAGCTGGGCGTCACCTGGGTACAGGTGGGGCTGCCCGGCGACAGCCTGGCGCATGCCCTGGACGTCGTCGAGCGATTCAAGACACTGGTGATCGACGCCGCCTGAGGCCGAACCGACCCCGGACACGCCTTTACAAGATCCGGCGAGAATGTCATTCTCGCTAAGTGACAACGGAATCTCAGCAGGCGCATTGGTCGGTCGCCAACCTCTTGGAGTTGTTCGACGCGCGCCCCGACGGAGTTGACCATTTCACCGCCGACACCGGAATCGCCGCCGAGGACGAACGTCAGGTAGTGGAAGGCACCCAAGTGCTCGCCCAGGTGATTGTCGCGGTTGCCAAACGGTTTCCGGAGAAGTCGGTGCGCTCGGCGCACGCGGTGTTCGCCCGCGCCGTGCTGGTCGGCCCGCCGGTCGAGTTCGACATCGACGTCGTCGCCGAGGGCCGCTCCACGGCCACGGCCGTGGTAAGCGTGTCGCAGAACGGGCGTCGTGCCATCACGGTGACGACGCTGCTGGACGTGCCGTCCGATGACGTCATCCGCCACCACCTACCCCGGCCCGAGGTGACCGCGCCCGCCGATGCCAACGACGGGTCGATGCCGATGGCCGGGCGGAAACTGCGGCTCGTCGACGTGGTCGACGTGAACAGCCCGGACGAGGTCGGGCCGCCGGAGTTGTACGCGTGGCTGCACTACGACCCGATCCCGAGTCGAGACGAGCTGGCCAAGGCGCTGATCGCGTATTTCACCGGCCACCTGGGCATTTCGACGACGATGCGGGCGCACGAAGGCATCGGTACTGCCCAGTCGCATCTGACTGTGTCCACCGCGCCGATGACGGTGACGGTGAGCTTCCACGAGCCGGTGTCGTGGACCGGCTGGCTGCTCTACACACACGAGAGCACCCAGGTGGGCGCGGGCATGTCGTATGTCCGCGGCGCCGTGCACACCGAGGAGGGTGAGTTGATCGCCTCGTTCGCTCAGGAAGCGCTGATCCGTCCGCTGCGCACCAGCGACACGTCGATCAAAACCCAAGCGCGGCTTTAACAGGCATGGACTTCTCGGTCGTCGAATTATCCACGCAAGACAAGGATTTCCGTGATCGGTTGCGGACGTTCCTGACCGAGCTGGTCACTGACGAGGTGCGCCGACGAGACCGCGAGACCGGGGAGAACTTCGACGAAGGCGTGCACTTGGCGCTGGGCGCCGAAGGGTATCTGGCCGCCGCCTGGAACGACGAGTCCGACGGCGGCTTCAGCCCGTTGCGCCGCCGCATCTGGGACTTGGAGATCGGCCGGGCTCACACGCCGTGGTTCCACTCGGGGACCACCGCCATGGTCGCAAAGATGGTGTCCCGGTTCGGGCCACCGGAACTCACAGACGAGGTGCTGCCGGGCGTGCTATCCGGCGACACCCGGCTGTGTTTGGGCTACACCGAACCCGAGGGCGGCTCCGATGTGGCGACGTGTAAAACCCGCGCGGTTCGCGACGGCGACGGATCTAGCTGGGTCATTAATGGCTCCAAGATGTTCACCTCTAACGCGCACAACGCCAAGTACGTCTTCCTGCTGACTAACACCGATCCGGACGCGCCAAAACACAAGAACCTGACCATGTTTCTGGTCCCGCTGGACTCGCCCGGCGTCGACATCCAGCCCATCCGCACCATCGACGGCGACCGCACCAACATCGTCTTCTACAGCGATGTGCGCGTCGACGACCGATACCGCATCGGCGCGGTCAATGGTGGCTGGGCAGTGTTGCGGGGTGCGCTCGACGCGGAGCACGGCACCGTCGGAGCCGAAGACGACGGGTTGCAAAGAGTCGCGGTGATGAGCGAGCACCTGACGCTGATGGCCGAGGCCATCGACGCGATCGCGGCGTTGGTCACGCGACAGGGTGCCGACGGCCGCCGCCTGCTCGATGACAAGTCGGTGGCGTATCGGTTGGGTCGCAGCGTTGCCCGCACCGAGGCGGCGTTGAGTACCCCGGGCATGTTTGGGCGGGTGGCCAACGCGCAGACCATGCGCGACGTCGCACCGGACCTGATGGACCTGCTGGGCAGCGCGTCAGCGCTGCCGATCGAAACCAGCGGGGCGGTGGACAACGGCGGCGCCGAATACATCTTCCGGCTGGCCTCACCCGTCGGAATCTATGGCGGCACCCTCGAGGTGTTCCGCAACATGATCGCTCAGCACGCACTCGGGCTGGGCCGGCCGAACTATTCGCCGCCGACCCGACTTGGCTCAAATTAGTACGTGGGTCTGGATGAGGGCGGGGCCAGTTCGTCGGGTAGCGCGTCGGCGGAGTTGCGGGTTGGTTGTCGGCTTTGATTTATCTCGATCCGACAGCAGCGAGTATCGCGAACGAATATCGCTGTGCCTGAGCCTGTTTGGGCTTGGCTACGGTGCCGGTAACGACCGGCTCCGATAGCCAACCTAGTTCATCGTTGGTGGTGGCTGTGGATGGAAGGGTTGGTACCACCACCAGTCGGCGCGCTCGCCGGTGGGCCCCGGGTACGGCGGGACAGCGGGCGGGGGAAGGTTCGGAGGGCGTGCCAGCGATCCTGCGCTGAGTCGTCGACCGCAGCTGTCGGTGATGCAGAGGTTGGGTGCGGGTCCGGTGATGGTGATGCCGCCCCGGTGGTGCAGCCGATGGTGATACGGGCAGACCAACACCAGGTTGAACAACTCGGTCAGACCACCGTCTTCCCAGTGCCGGATGTGGTGTGCGTGCAGACCGCGGGTGGCCCCACAGCCGGGAACCGCGCACGTGGGATGGCGGTGCTCGAGCGCACGGCGAAGCCGCCGGCTGATCACCCGGCTCGCCCGGCCGGCGCCGATGACCTCGCCGTTACGTTCAAACCAGACTTCACACGTGGCGTCACAGGTCAGGTATCGGCGTTCGGCGTCGGTGAGCAGCGGGCCCAGATGCAGCGCGGCGGCGCGCTGCTCAACATCGACGTGCACCACCACCGTGGTGTGCTGCCCGTGTGGCCGGCGGGCCGCCTCATCGTCCCATCCAGCCTGGACCAGGCGCATAAACGCCTCGACGGTGGTCGGCAACGGGGAACGATTCTCTGATGTGCGGTCGCTAGTGCCGTGATCCTGCTGCCACTCGGCGAACAGCGCATCACGATGAGACGCCAGTGCCGCGTCGAACTTCGCCGCGTCCTCGTGGGGAAGTGTGATCCGCCAACAGCTGAACTCCTCGCCAGAGGTCTTGGTGATCGAGGGCTGCGGCTGCGGCCGCGAATCGGGTTCGGGTCGCGGTTCCAGCTTGACCGCGGTGCGCAGCTGATTGACCGTGGCGCAGCGCGCCAGCTGCGCGTAATGCTCATCGGAACCCTTGCCCGCCCGTGCGGCCACGACGCCGACCTGATCCAGCGACAGTCGACCCTCCCGCAGGCCCGCCACGCAGCGGGGAAACTCCTCGAGCCGGCTCGCCACGGTGGCGACCGTGTGGGCATTTCCCGACGACCAACCCAGCTTCCAGGCCACCAACGCCGCCACCGACCGCGCACCCGTAGCCCCGCAGAGCTCGTCGCGATCCAGCTCGGCGACGATCTCCACGATGCGCCCATCAATTGCATTGCGCTGGCCGGCCAACTCCGCCAACTCCTCGAACAACACCTCAACACGCTCAGCAGGGCTCACCGCCACGGGCGCTGGTGCAGTCAAGGACATAACGTCATCATTACACCCGGGTACGACAAGTTGCCGCTGACGACCCGCGCCCAGGTGTTGCCGCCATCATCTGCCCAGCGACACAGCCTCATTGGCTGCCAGACGCGTCCCACGCGGCCTTCAGCACGGCCACCGCCGCCCCGCGGCCAACCAAGGTGCTCGACCGCACGAGATCCACTCGCGAAAACCACACGATCTACACCACAGGTCGCGCCGAAGGCGGTCTCCACTATGCGCACATTGGCCACTAAGGCAGCCCGGCCCGCGAATTCAGTGCGCAGATCCCGTAGCCCAAAACCGAAAAACAACAAGTTAAACCGCTGCGACTACCGCGAACCCCGAATCGTGAGCCAAGTCAAGTGGAGGTGTTCCGCAACATGATCGCCTAGCACGCGCTGGGGCTGGGGCGACCGAACTACTCGCCGCCGAGGTCCTGAACGGGCAGCTCGGCAACCACGGCCGCCCGGTCGGCGTCGAAGCTGAAAAAGCCTGTGATGGGGCGGCTTTCCGGCGGGGGATCGAGGTAGCACCAGGCCACATCGGGGATTTCGGTATCGCCGACGACAGCCGACCAGTAGGTAGCGTAGCCCTTGTAGTTGCAGTAGGTCGATGTATTCGATTGCCGCAGAAGCTCTCTGCGCACGTGCGCCGGGTGGACGTAGAGCCGCGGATCCAAGGCGGTCTCGAACACGATCACCGTTTCGTCGGTGTCCACCAGCGTGGTGTCGGCCACCTGGACCCGCAACCGCCGGGTCGTGGGCCGGCAATCGACGCGGTGATATGGGTTGGGCGGATAGTGCACCAGGGCGCGCCCTTCTTCGATCCACGTGTCCACCGCATCCCACGGCACATGCACGAATCCTGGTGCCTCGGCAACGGGCTCACTTGGTAGCCCGCGTGTCTCTGCGACGGGAAAAGCGAAGCTAAGCGGTCGATCTGGCCGGTGCACCAGTAACGCATGCTCGGTGTCGATCACCGTGCGCCCGTCTTTCAGCGCCTGGACGCGACGGGGATGCGGCTCGGTGTAGACCACGCCGGCGGGCACCGTCGGCGAAAACCAGCCCGCCGGAGCACTGCTCAGCGGCCCGTGTCCGGTCACCATGCTCATGAGGCCCGAGGGTACGCGGGCTGGCCATCCAGTTGTCGGAGTATTCAATTCGTGTGGCGAGCGGCTTCTTGGACAAGTTGTACCCGCGAAGAGACGGCGAGTTTGGTGTAGACGTGCGTGAGATGAGACTGCACAGTGCGTGGCGAGATGAACAGGCGAGCGGCGATGTCTTTGCTTGAGAGTCCCTGGCTGACGAGCCGAACGACGTCGCGTTCGGCGGGCGTCAGCGACTCCCACCCGCTGGCCGGGCGGCCGCGCGCGCCGCGGCCCCGCTTCGCGTAGCTGATCGCCTCGGCGGTGGACAAGGCGTTGCCTTCCGACGATGCCGTATGGAAAGCCTGCTGTCCCAGGGTTTCCCGTGCGGTTGCCAGCGCCGCGTCGTAGGCCGGTTGAAAGGCCTTGAAGCGTATTTCGCCGTGGCGCTGCCGGATGCCTTCGGCCGCACCGAAAAGCCGGGCGGCATGCTCTGGGCTCGTGTCGGCGGCCAGTGCCGCAAGGCATTCGAGAGCATCTGGGAGGAAAAGGTAGCCGCCGGTGTGCTCGGCGGTCGCGATGGCGTCGTGCAGGTCGGTTTCGGCCTGCTGGGGCTCGCCTTGGGCGATCGCGACCCGGGCGCGGGCGAGCAGCGCTGCAGCCCGATGGCATCCCGGAACGACCGGGACAGTGTCGTCAGCCCAGCGGCGGGCGGCAATCAGATCGCCGCTGGCCATGGCTGCCTCAGCCATAGGTACCAGGCTTCTGGTCAACAACTCCTTCAGGGGATAGGTATGCCGCCATGCCGCATCGCAGGCCTGTTTGGCCGCGCCGTGGTCGCCGCCGGCCAGCGCGGCATTGGCCAAGGCCGCGTAGGCACTGTCTTCGTGGAATCCGCCCAGGGCGGCTCCGATTTCGAGGGCGGCTTCGGCCGCGGCGCGGGCCGCCGTGGCATCGCCGGTGAATGACATCGAGTGCGCCAGGGTTAGCAGACCGAATGCTTCCATGGGGCGGTCCCCGGCGGCCCGCGCCTCCTCGACCAGCGAACGGGACACCAGGAGGCCCTCGGCGAGATTGCCACGGTTGGCCAGCGCTGTGCCGAGGAACGCCCTGCTGTACCGGGACATAAAGCTGTCGCCAAGCGTGTCTGCAAGGTCTCGCCCTTCCTCGCCGGCCGCTTGTGCAGCGATCGGATCACCGGCGACGGTACCGACGAAGCTTTGGTAGGCGCGCAGCTGAGAAAGCGCCGCGAGATCACCCGATGCCCTAGCCATATCCGCCGCTTCGAAGAAATACGGCTGTGCGAGTTCGGGATCGTTGAACACCAGCATGCCGCAGGTACTCAGGCTGTGCACGACGAGCGCCCGATCGCCAAGTTGGCGGGCCGCGGCCAAGGCTTCCTCCGCGCGCTGCAGGCTGAACGGGTGGGAGAACCACACCGCCAGCAGCCCGGCGTCGGCGACCGCGCGCACCCACACCGCGGGGGCGACGTCACCATCGCGGTAACGCTCGTCGCTAAAGACGTTGTCGAACAGGGCCACACCTTCGCGAAAACGCGCGCGCGTCAGCCACAGCCGCTGCAAGGCCGACACCAGTTGCAACGCCGGCTCGAACTCCCCGGCGTCACAACTCCAGGCATGCGCCGCCCGCAGGTTGGCCATCTCGAGTTCGACCCAGTGGACCAGCGGTGCATCATCACCGCGCCCCTGTGATTCCAGCGTCGCGGCGGCGGCGGTGTAGTGGTCGCGGTGACGGGCCCGCACCACCTCGGCTTCGCCGGACTCAGCGAGCTTTTCCATCCCGTACTGGCGGACTGTCTCCAGCAGGCGGTACCGCATTGCACCGTCAACTTCCTCGGCGACGACCAGTGACTTGTCCACAAGCAGGCCGAGTAGATCGATGAGCTGGAAGTGCTCCACGTCCGCGTCGGCACCCACGGTGTCAGCCGCGTCGAGGTCGAACCCGCCCATAAACACCGCCACGCGGCGAAACAGAATGCGCTCCGGCGCGGTGAGCATGGCGTGCGACCAGTCGATGGACGCGCGCAACGTCTGTTGGCGGCGAACCGCGTTGCGCGCGCCGCCCGCGAGTAGGCGAAAGTCGTGGTGCAGACTGTCGACGATCTGGGTCAGCGACAGCGTGCGGGTGCGCGCGGCGGCCAGCTCGATCGCGAGCGGCATGCCGTCGAGGCGTCGGCAGATCTCGGCGATTGCAGACGAATTGTCTTCGGTGAGGCGGAAATCTGGCCTCGTCCTACGGGCACGGTCGACGAACAAGTCGACGGCTTCGCCGTCCGCCGACAGCGACGGCACCCGCCAGGTCAGCTCCCCGGCGATGCCGATCGGCTCGCGGCTGGTCGCCAACATCGTGACATCGGGGCCTGCGTCGAGAACGGCCATCACCAGATCCGCACTGGCATCCAGCAGGTGCTCGCAATTGTCGAGAACCAGCAGCATCGTCCGGTTCCGGACGAACTTCGACACAGTCTCCATGGTGGAGCGGCCCGGTTGGTCAACCAGGCCCAAGGTGCGCGCCAGCACGACAGGTACGAGAAGAGGATTGGTAACCGGAGCAAGGTCGACAAACCAAACGCCACCAGCGAATTCGTCTGCAACTTGTTCGGCGACCCGCATGGCCAACCGGGTCTTGCCGACCCCGCCCGCACCGGTCAAGGTGACCAACCTGTTTTCTTTCAAGATCTGGCCGACATCGCTGATCTGCGCGTCACGCCCTACGAAGCTGGTTAGCTGGACTGGAAGATGTTCACTGACAACGCGATTCGCCGTACGCAGCGGCGGAAAGTCGGTGCGCACGGCGGGATGGCCCAGTTGCACAACACGTTCCGGGCGCGGCAGGTCACGTAACGTGTGCTCGCCGAGATCGGTCAGCCAAGCATCAGTGGGCAACCGGTCGACGACCAATTGTTCGGTTGCCCCGGACAGCACGGTCTGCTCGCCGTGGGCGAGATCGCGCAATCGTGCGGTCCGGTTGATCGTGGGTCCCGCGTAGTTGCCGGCGTCGCGCAACTGAATTTCGCCGGTGTGCAGGCCGATGCGGATGCGAATCGGCGACAGCTCGGCCAGCTGCAGCTGCAGCGCGCAGGCGACGGCGTCGCTGGCGCGGGCGAACGCGACCACGAAGCTGTCGCCCTCGCCCTGTTCGACGGGCCGCACACCGCTGTGTGCCGCGACCAGGTCGTCGACTTTCCGGTTGAGCTGTTCCAGCGCGGTGGTCATGGCGTCGGACTGGGTCTCCCACAGCCGCGTGGAGCCTTCGACGTCGGCGAGGAGCAACGTCACGGTTCCGGTTGGCAGCTCGCCCACGCTCTGCTCATTCCAGGTCAGCAGCGGCGCATCCGCCGGCAGATCAATTGCGCTCATGCTAGCCAGCATCTGGGCACAGCGACTGACAAACATCAGCACAAATGCGTAGAGCCCAAGAATCACCATGCGGATTTACGACCCGCAAGAGAATGACATGCTTCGTGAGACAACTCGGCTAGCCGCAGGTAACTGGACTGCGAGATGCCACGGAAAGTCAGTCCCTAGAGGAGTCGACGAGAGGATGCCGAGCATGGCGGGACCGATGGAAGGCGTCAGAGTCGTCGAGCTCGGTGTCTGGGTGGCGGGACCCGCGACGGGCGGCATCCTCGCCGATTGGGGCGCGGACGTCATCAAGATCGAGCCGCCCACCGGGGACCCCGGGCGTCAGTTCGGCCGGATGCTGGGCCTCGATATCGACGTCAGCCCGCCGTTCGAGATGGACAACCGCTCCAAGCGCAGCATCGTGCTGGACCTGAGGACCGACGATGGACGCGCGACGGCGCTCGAATTGATCGGCGGCGCAGACGTATTCGTCACGAATGTCCGGCCCGGTGCGCTGCGAAGGCTGGGACTCGACTTCGAGGCGCTGGCCGCCGGTCATCCCCGCCTGGTCTACGGCCTGATCACCGGCTACGGCGAGACCGGGCCCGACGCCGACCGGGCCGCCTACGACATCGCGGCGTTCTGGGCACGTGGCGGGCTGGCGCACCTGCTGACCCGGCCCGGTGACACGCCGCCGTTTCAGCGCGGCGGGATGGGCGACCACATGGCCGGCATGACGCTGGCCGCGGCGATCTGCGCCGCGTTGGTGGCCCGCGACCGCACCGGGACCGGGCAGCTGGTCAGCACGTCGCTGTATCGGCAGGGCGCCTACACGGTGAGCTTCGACCTGAATACCTACCTGATGGCGGGTCAGCCCATCGCCGTCGGGCAACGGGAGTCCATGGGCAACCCGTGCATGAACAACTACACCGCAGGCGATGGGCGCCGGTTCTGGATCGTCGGGCTGGAAGCCGAACGGCACTGGCCGGCGCTGTGCCGGGCCATCGGCCGCGTCGACTGGCTGTCAGATCCCCGGTTCTCGTCGGCACGCTCACGCGCCGTCAACGCGATCGAGCTGATCGGCGAGTTGGACCAGATCTTCGCGACCAAGCCCCTCGACGAATGGGCGGACGTCTTCGCCGGTGAGCCCGACTTTTTCTGGTCGCCGATCAACACGATCGAGGACGTCGTGGCTGACGAGCAGTTTCACGCTGCCGGCGGCCTGGTCGACGTGCCGGACGGGCCAGCGGCCGTGCCGATGGTCGCGACGCCGGCGGACTTCCACGGCACCCCGTGGGCGCCGCGGTCCACCGCGCCGACTCTTGGCCAGCACACCGACGAAATCCTCGCCGAGCTCACGGCACGGCGTCATCCTTGACTCAATCGAAGCTTTACAGATTGAGGTAAAAGTGTCACGCTGGGTCGGCAGGGCCACCGGACGCGGGTGGCGTGGTATCTGCTGAAGGGATGCGATGGAGACCGTGGAGGTGGACTTCGGGAAACGGCGGCCGCATTCACCCGACAGCGCCTCGGTCAAGTACCGACTCGATGTCGTCGCCGCCAGCCCCGCCGACGTGGTGTGCTCCGTCGGCGGCTGGCTCTATGACCGGGTCAGGGCCGGCTGGGACGTCAACGTTCTGCTACCGCAACGCGGCGATAGCCGTCCGCTGCAGATCCTCGGCGTACACACGGTCGACCTCGACTGGCAGATCCTGGCCGCGAGTACGGGGTGCGCCGCGCGCGGCTTGGCAGTCAGCGCGGAGATGTTCGCTGCCGATTCCCGAATTCGGCAGGAGGTGCTGAACGCACTGGATCGCCGGATGACGGAAGTGACTCTCTGGCACGACGGTTGGCCACTGGCCGTCGGGCACCGGACGACGACGGTGCAGCATGTGCTCAGCGGTGCCGCGCGTGCATTCAAGCGCCACGCGCTGACGGCAGCAGGTATCTCTGGGACGGCCGGCCCGACCGAGACGCTGCGCAGCGACATGAAGGGCTCGCTGCCCGTCGATTCCGAACTGATCCCGGTTGGCTGATGCGTCAGTATCACGGCCACACGCTGCTGTACCTGCACGAGACGATCGCGCTCGGCTCCGGATCAAGCGGCCTTTTCACCGAGGTGTTCGTCGATACCTACCAGCCCATGATGGAAGACCTCGGCGCTCGACTGTTCGGCCTCTGGGAATCCACGCCCTACAACGGGCACTGGCCGCAGGTGACGATCATCTGGGAGATCGATACCTTTGCCAACTATGCCCGCATTGGAGCGGCGCAAGCGCGCGGCGGTAGTCACGAGTCCAGCGCCGCCAAATGGTCGGCGTTCCTGGCTGATATTGGGGCGTCGGGGGAGGGCCGGATCATGTACCCGGGACCGAGCAACAAAACTCTGGCTCAACTACGCGACGACAATTTCGCTGCGTCCGTGGTGATTCAAGAAATCATGCAGACCAAGCCAGGTCGCCAAGACGACTACATCCGCGAGCTGGAGCGACTCTACGTCCCGTGGTCGGAACGCACCGGCAAACGCTGGCTGGGTTCATTCACCACCACCTTCCGCTACAACGAGGTCATCCACTACTGGGCGCTGGACGGCGGCTGGGAATGCTTCGCCGAGCACTATCCGTCGTGGACGGAAAGTCCGCCCGCCGAGATCGTCACCTGGATGAGCGTGGCCCCGGCCCTTCGTGACGGCTGGGAAGACTCGATTCTGCAGGCTCTGCCGCCCGCACCGCTGCAATGAAAAATACTGCAGTGCAACACTTCTCGTATGACCCGTTCGATCCCGCAGTGATGGCCGATCCGCTGGGGTATTACCGGGTGCTGCGCGACCAGTATCCGCTCTACTACCTGCCGCAGTGGGACACCTTTGCGCTGTCACGATTCGCCGACATCTGGGATGTGCTGGCGGTCAACGACGGAACGTTCGTCGCGTCGGAAGGCACGCTGCCGCCCGCGTCGACTCTGGGACACCACAACGATGGGCCCGTCGCCGACCCGCCGTGGCATCCGCTGCCGTTCCACGCGGTCTTCGACGCACCCGTCTACGACGGTGTGCGTCGCGCGCACAGCCAACCGTTCCGGCCCAAACGGGCGGCGCAACTGGAAACGCGAATCCGTGAACTGGCCAATGAGCGGCTCGACGAGTTGCTGCCGCGGGGCACCTTCGACCTGACTCAGGACTACGGCGGGATCGTCGCAGCGTCTGTGGTGTGCGAGTTCCTGGGAATACCAGTGAATCTAGCGTCCGAGGTGCTCGCCTCGGTCAATACAGGCAGCATCGCTGCGCCGGGCAGTGGCGTCGACACCGCGCAGTCGCGGCCCCGCTACCTCGACTACCTGATCCCGTCGGTGAAGCGCCGGCGTGCCAACGCTACCGGCGGCGATTTGCCAGTGGTGGACGGGCTACTGGGCTACCGACTGCCCGACGACAGCCCGCTCGACGACGTCGAGGTGGCCACGCAGATGCTGTGCGTGTTCATCGGCGGCACCGAGACCGTGCCCAAAATCGTCGCGCACGGGCTGTGGGAGCTGCTGAGCCATCCTGATCAACTGGCCGCGGTGAAGGCGGACCCGAAAGCCAATGTGCCCGTCGCGCGCGAGGAGATGATCCGCTACTGCGCGCCGGCACAGTGGTTCGCCCGAACAGCCCGCAAGCCGTACACCATTCACGGCACCACGATCGAGCCGGGCCAGCGGGTGATCACCCTGCTCGCATCGGCCAACCGCGACGAACGGGAGTATCCCCGACCCGACGAGTTCATCTGGAACCGGCCCATCCTGCGGATGCTGGCCTTCGGCCGCGGCCAGCACTTCTGCCTGGGCTACCACGTCGCTCGTCTCGAAATCGCCGTGATGATCGGAGAATGGCTGCGGCGGGTGCCGGACTTCCGGATCATCGAAGAGTCCGCAGTCCGGCCACCGTCGAGCTTTCAATGGGGCTGGAGCAGCCTGCCGGTGGAGGTGTGATGTGTGGTCCTATCGGATCGTCGCGCCCTATCAGTTCGAGAAGACGTCGATCGCTGAGAAGACGCCGGACTGCCTCGGCGACGGGCAGGTGCTGTTGCGGTTTCTGGCCGCCGGAGTATGCGGCAGCGACATGCCGGCCTTTCGCGGTGTGCGCGGCAAGCTTCCCGGTGACGACGGCCGCAGCGGCGCCGAGAAGGATGGCTATCCGATTCACGAAGTCGTCGGGGAGGTGCTCGCCAGCCGGCACCGGCAGCATCGGGCCGGTGACCGGGTGGTGGGCTGGGCGTCGGCATTCGACGGTCTGATGGAGCGGGTCGTGACCGACGGAAACCAGGTGGCGCCCTACGATCCGGCGCTGAGCCCGGGACAGGCCGTCGGACTGCAGCCGTTGGCCTGCGTGCTCTACGCCGTCGAGCAGTTGCCAGACCTCAACGGTCGCCACGTCGGCATCATCGGGCAGGGCTCGATCGGGCTGCTGTTCTCGTGTGCGGCCAAGGCGGCGGGCGCCCGCCATGTCACCGGCGTCGACCCGCTCGACCGCGCGCAGATCGCCGAGAAATTCGGCGTCGACACCTCAGTGCGGGCCACCAGCGACCGGTGGGTGAGTCAATTGGCTCGCGAGGACCGGCCGGACATCGTGATCGAAACCGTCGGACATCAGGTGGCGACTCTCAACCACGCGATCGAAGCCGCCGCTCCCGGTGGCACGGTGTTCTACTTCGGGGTGCCAGACGACGACAGCTATCCGATCAGCATGCGCACCATGCTGCGCAACAACCTGACCCTGAAATCCGGTGTAGCACTGGACCGTCGGCGGATGCTGGAAAAAGCGGGCGAGTTCGCCGCCGAGCATCCCGGTCTGCTGGCCAGGTATCTGACCCATACATTCGGCGTCGATGACGTTCAGGGTGCATTCGAACTGGCCAGCCGCCCCATTCCTGGACGAGTGAAAATCGCCATCACCGAGTCGGGTGCGCTGTGACGGGGAGCCGCCTGCAGGATGCGCTTGCCCGCGGTAAACCGGTGTGGGGCGGCTGGATCACCGGGCCGACCGCGATCGGGCCCGAAGAATTCGCCCGGGCCGGATACGACTACGTCGGTTTCGACGCCCAGCACGGCTACCTCGATGACGCCGACATCGCCACCATGCTGCGTCGGCTCGAACACGTGCCGATCGGAACCGCGGTGCGGTTGCCCTCGGCTGACCCCGCACCGATCGGGCGGGTGCTCGACGCCGGCGCCGACGCCGTCATCATCGCGATGATCGAGTCGGCCGACCAGGCAGTTGCGGCCGTCGCGGCCACCCGCTACCCGCCGGCCGGCTCGCGAAGCTTCGGGCCGTTGCGGGCCAGCCTGGGCACCGATACCACGAAGCTGGAATCACGGGTGAGCGTGTTCGCGATGATCGAAACCGCCGCAGCCCTTGCCGATGTCGACGAAATATGTGCCGTTCCCGGGCTTGCCGGTGTGTATGTCGGGCCGGCGGACTTGGCGATCTCGATGGGCGTCGACGCCACCTTGGCCACCGCTGACCCCGCGGTGCGCGAGGCCATCGCCGGCATCCACGGTGCCGCATCGGCCGCCGGACTGGTAGCCGCGATTCACGCCGGAAACAGCCAAGGCCGGACATGCCCTGGCGCAGCTGGGTTTTCAGATGCTCACCCTGGATTCGGAATCTCAGGCCCTGCGGCGTGGCGCCACCGCGAGCCTCAGGGAAGCTAGGGGCGACCGGTGACGGGGCGTGTCGCGCTGGTCACCGGGGCCGCTCGCGGGCAGGGCTGGGCCATCACCCAACGACTGCGCGCCGACGGGTTTTTCGTGGCGGCCTGCGACATCAACGCCGCCGAGCTGCGGGCCGCGGTCGACGGTCTCGACGATCACGCGGTGATCGGGATTCCGCTGGATGTGACATTGGAGTGGGAGTGGCAGCAGGCGGTGGCGAAGACCGTCGAAAGGTTCGGATCGTTGACCACGCTGATCAACAACGCGGGCCTGCTGCACCGCGCCTCCATTTCCGACGAGTCCGTCGAAGGATTCGAAAGAGCCTGGCGGGTAAACTGTTTGGGCGCTTTTCTGGGCATCCGCACCTCGCTGGAACAGCTGCGGGCCGCCGACGGCGCGGCGATCGTCAACACCTGTAGCACCGGGGCGATCAGGCCGTTTCCGAACCACACCGCCTACGGCTCGGCGAAGTGGGCGCTGCGCGGGCTGACCCAGGCCGCCGCGGCCGAACTCGCCCCGGCGGGTATCCGGGTCAACGCGGTGTTTCCCGGTCCCATCGCGACGCCGATGCTCGATGCGGAGACCCAGGCGCGCCTGGCGGCCACATCGGTGTCCGGCCGGATCGGGCAGCCGTCCGAGGTGGCCGACGCGATCGCCTTCCTGGTCTCCGGCCAGGCGTCGTTCATCACCGGTTCGGAGCTCGTCATCGACGGCGGCCAGTGCCTGAAAATCCAATGAGGGTCGGCATCATCGGCGCCGACTTCGCCTTCGAACCGGTGCTGGCGTCCAACCGGGCGTGCTCGATGGGCGACCGGCGATGACGGAATTGGATGGCTTGGATGGTTGGGAGCGGCTCGATCCCGCGCTGCGTGCCGTCGCAACGACTCGGACGAATTTCTCGCTGCGTGCGGTCAAGCTCATGCGCGAGCCGTTCAACGACCGCCGCCGCGAAGCGGCCGCACTTGTCGACGTGTCCGGCCTACAGATCGCCGACCACACGGCGCAGGCCGAGGCGGCGAGCGTGCCGGTGCGTGTCTACCGCGGCGGCCAGACGGAGCCGGCGCCGGTGGTGGTGTTTTGCCACGCAGGCGGATTCGCGTTGGGAAACCTCGACACCGATCACCGCCAGTGCGTGGAACTGGCCCGCCGCGGCCGCTGCACGGTGGTGTCGGTCGACTACCGGCTGTCCCCGGAACACCCGTATCCGGCCGCGCTCGACGACGCCACCACCGCGCTGCGATGGGTCGCCGCCAACGCCACCGAACTCGGCGTCGACGCGGCCCGGATCGCCGTTGCGGGCAGCAGCGCCGGGGCGACCCTGGCGGCGTGCCTGGCGCACGGTAGCGCCGACGGGACACTGCCGGCGGTCGGCTTCCAGCTCTTGCACCAGCCGGTGCTGGACGATCGGGAAACCCCGTCGAAGGCCGAGTTCCGCGCCAGCCCCGCTTTCGACAGCGAGGCGGCGGAACTGATGTGGCGCCATTACCTAGGCCCCGACACTGGATCAGCGGCCGCCGTGCCCGCCCGGCAAGACCGATTGGCCGGTCTGCCAACCGCTTTGATCACATGCGCGGAAATCGATCCGTTTCGCGACGAAGCGGTCGACTATGCGCAACGGCTGCTTCGCGCCGGGGTCTCCACCGAGCTGCACGTGTTTGCGCGCACCTGCCACGGCTTCGATTCGCTGCTGCCCGATTGGTCGGTGTCGCAGCGGTTGTTCGAGCTGCAGGGTCAGGCGCTGACGGCGCATTTGGGACGACGCCTAACGCGGCTCGAGACCCGCGCTCTACTGTGAGCACTATGGCGTGCTGCGAAGTCCCAATTGCTGCTGAGGACTGCGACGGAGCCTTCACTGTCGACTCGTCGCGGGTCACTTTCGGGCGCGGTTGCCTGGCGGAGGTGGGTGACAGGGCCGGCGCGCTCGGGCTGCGGCGGGTGGCGTTGTTCTCCGATGCCGGCGTGGCCAAACTGCCCATCTTCGCGACGACGCGCGACTCGCTGGTCGCGGCCGGAATCGACGTCGTCACCTACACCGACGTCCATGTGGAACCCACCGACGCGTCTTTTCAGGACGGGGCGCGTTTCGCGCAAGAGGTGGACCCCGATGGCTACGTATCGCTGGGCGGCGGCTCTGTCATCGACACGTGCAAAGCCGCGAATCTGTACACCACCTATCCCGCCGACTTTCTGACCTACGTCAACGCGCCGATCGGCGAGGGCAAACCCGTACCCGGCCCGCTCAAGCCGCATATCGCGTGCCCGACCACGGCGGGCACCGGCAGCGAGGTAACCGGCATCACGATCTTCGACCTTTTGTCGCTAAAGGCGAAGACCGGCATCGCTTCTCACGCGCTGCGTCCCACCGAGGCGCTCGTCGACCCGGACTGCACCGCGAGCCTGCCGCCCGAGGTCGTCGCCTCGGCAGGCCTCGATGTGCTGTCACACGCTCTGGAGTCCTACACCGCGCGGCCCTACGTCCGGCGGCGCGCTCCCGAACGGCCCAGCCTTCGGCCCATGAGTCAGGGCGCTAACCCGTGGAGCGATTTGGGCTGCCGTGAGGCGTTGCGCCTGCTGGGGCAGTATTTGGAGCGTGCGGTGCACGACGCTTCCGATAGCGCGGCCCGCGAGCAAATGATGTGGGCGGCAACGCTTGCGGGCATCGCGTTCGGCAACGCGGGCGTTCATGCGCCGCACGGCATGGCCTACGCGGTAGCAGGGCTGGTGCGGGACTTCCGCCCGTCCGGCTACCCGGCCCATGAGCCGCTGGTGCCGCACGGCATGGCCGTCATCCTCAATGCGCCGTCGTCGTTCCGCTACACCGCGGAGGCGAGTCCGGAGCTGCACTTGGAGGGCGCACGGCTGCTCGGCGCCGACACGCAAGGCGCCGGCGCGAATGATGCGGGCGAGGTGCTGGCCAACGAACTCATCCGCATCATGCGAGCGGTGGGCATCCCGAACGGCCTTGGGGGCGTGGGCTACAGCGACGACGACGTGGTCGCGCTGACCGAGGGCGCTCACCCTCAGCAGCGTCTCCTACAGAACGCTCCGCGCGAGATGAGCAAACCTGTTCTGGCGGACCTGTTTCGGCGCGCCATGCGCTACTGGTAGTCATACAACCATGCCTTCGTTTTCTGCGGTGCCGCCGCACTCCGACGGGCTCACCAGTCGAGACTTCCCGGTGCATTGGCCGGTGCTGACCCGATGGGCCGACAACGACATGTTCGGCCACCTGAACAACGCGGTGTACTACCAACTCTTCGACACCGCGATCAACGGCTGGATCCAGACCAACGTCACGCTCGACCCGGTGACGGCGTCGGCGCAGGGCATCGTCGCCGAATCGGGGTGCCGCTACTTCTCCGAACTGCATTTCCCGGAACGCCTTGTCGTCGGGGTGGCCGTGACCCGGCTCGGCAACAGCAGCGTGCACATACCGGCTCGGCATCTTCCGGGGACTCGAGGGTCCGGCCGAAGAAGATGCGGAGCCGCAGGCCATCGCCGCGGTCGGCCACTGGGTGCACGTCTACATCGACAAGCGCCAGCCGCCGGCCGGTACCCATTCCCGACGACATCCGTTCGCTGCTGTCGACGGCCTGCGTCAGTTAGCGGTCGAAGCTCTCGTTATGCTCGGCCAATGCCGTTTGTAAGCAAGACCGTTGAGGTCGCCGCCAACGCCGCCTCGATTCTGGCCATCGTCGCCGACTTCGAGTCTTACCCGCAGTGGAACGACGGGGTCCAAGGATTGTGGGTGCTGGCCCGCTACGACGACGGACGCCCAAGCCAGCTGCGCCTCGACGCGAAATATGAAGCCATCGAGGACAGTCTGATCCAGGCGGTCTATTACCCGAACCCAAACCAAATTCAGACTGTGCTTCAGCAGGGCAATCTGTTCAAGAAGCAGGAGCAGTTGTTCAGCGTCGTGGACACGGGTGCGTCAGTCACTGCTCACGGTGGACCTGGACGTCGAGCCCTCGCTGCCGATTCCCGCACCGATGGTCAAGCAGATGGCCAGCAACGTCTTGGACTATCTCGCCGAGAATCTGAAGAAGCGAGCCGAGGACCTCCGGTCGTCTGCCTAATCCGGCGACGATGCGCGCCGCAGGCGGCGCGAGGAGAAGCCGGACAATCGGGCTCAGGCCGGCGAGCCCCAGATCCCGCTAATCTCCAGCCTCTCGGTGAGGCGGCGGGCGCCGTCGGTGAACTGCCAGTTGGTGAGCTCGACGACCGCAGCCGTGTCGCGGCGGCGCAAGGCCGCGATCAGCTCC
This sequence comes from uncultured Actinomycetota bacterium, assembly GCA_963833935.1. Taxonomy (GTDB): domain Bacteria; phylum Actinomycetota; class Actinomycetes; order Mycobacteriales; family Mycobacteriaceae; genus Mycobacterium. Next base: position 245,098 of record CAWIAC010000018.1, read on the forward strand.
CGGTGATTTCGGACCGCGACGGCACCCCACTCCGAATCTGCGGCATACACGGTCAACGGCATGTACCGCGCCACGTGCAGCAGAAACCACGCCAGCTTGATGCGCCCAGTGACGTGGTTGAAGACGCGGTGGAACGCAAACTCGGTCGCCGCGATCGCTTCGATGTCAGCGGCGGCCACGGCGGCGGCCAGCGCGTCGGTGATCCGGTCGAGATCGTCGATCTCGGCGTCGGTGATGCGTTGGGCCGCGGTCGCGGCGAGTTCCTTGGCGATGGTCGCCTGCAGCCAGAAGATGTCCTCGACGTCTTGGCGGCTCAACGGCAGGACGACGTGGCCGCGGTGCGGCTCGAGTTGCACCATGCCCTCGCCGCGCAGCTTGAGCAGCGCCTCGCGCACCGGCGTCACGCTGACGCCGAGTTTGGCCGCGGTCTCGTCGAGCCGGATGAACGTTCCGGGCCGCAGCGCGCCCGACATGATCGCGAACCGCAAATGGCCGGCGACCTCGTCGGACAGCTGCGCCCGGCGCAGCGGAAGCCGTGCCTCCCCTTGCGCAGCAAGCCGCGCCGAAACCGGTGCGCTCACCTGCATCGCCGGGGTTGTCTTCGCGCAAGCCAAGACCATAGTGTGACCCAGACAACACCAAGTTTTATCAAATATCAACTTGAGCAAGAACTGGCGACGAGAAGGGAAGCGACGAGTTGACCGCGCAGTTGACCGGCTCCGGGGGTTATGGGTCGCCCGATGCCCCCGACGGCTCCAATGTCCCCCGCACCGCGCAGCCGTATTTGGCGCGGCGACAGAACTGGGTCAATCAACTCGAACGCCATGCGTCGATGCAGCCGGGTGCGACCGCGCTGCGATTCCTGGGCAACACCGTCACGTGGGCCGACCTCCGCCGCCGAGTCGCGGCGGTGGCCGGAGCCCTGATCCGCCGAGGGGTCGGGTACGGCGACCGGGTGATGATCCTGATGCTCAATCGCACCGAGTTCGTCGAATCGGTGCTGGCGGCCAACATGATCGGGGCTATCGCCGTCCCGGTCAATTTCCGGCTCACGCCATCCGAAATCGCCTTCCTGGTCGAGGACTGCCAGGCGCGCGTGATGATCACCGAATCGGTCCTCGGCGCGGTCGCCGCCGGTGTCCGCAATATCACCTCGGTATTGCAGACCATCGTGGTCGCCGGTGACGCCGGCGGCCCCGATGGTCTGCTGTCCTATGAAGACCTGCTGAACGAACCGGGCGATCCGGCGCAACCGGTGGACGTCCCCAACGACTCGCCGGCGCTGATCATGTACACCTCCGGCACCACCGGCCGGCCCAAGGGCGCCGTGCTGACCCACACCAACTTGACCGGGCAGACGATGTCCGCCCTCTATACCCACGGCGTCGCCGCTGACGATGTCGGGTTCATCGGTGTCCCGCTCTTCCATATCGCCGGAGTGGGCAACCTGTTAACCGGAATGCTGCTCGGGCTCCCCACGGTGATCCATCCGTTGGGCGCATTCGACCCCGGACACCTGCTCGACGTCCTGGCCTCCGAAAAGGTCACTGGGATCTTTCTGGTCCCCGCCCAGTGGCAGGCGGTATGCAATGCGCAGCAGGCGAACCCACGCGAGGTGAAGTTGCGGGTGATCTCGTGGGGCGCCGCCCCGGCATCGGATACCCTGCTGCGACAGATGTCGGACACCTTCCCCGGGGCACAGGTACTGGCCGCATTCGGCCAGACCGAGATGTCGCCGGTTACCTGCACGCTGCTCGGCGAAGACGCGATCAGAAAGCTCGGCTCGGTCGGCAAGGTGATCCCGACAGTGGCTGCCCGCGTGGTCGACGAGGAGATGAACGACGTGCCCATCGGGGAGGTCGGTGAAATCGTTTACCGTGCACCCACATTGATGAGCGGCTACTGGAACAACCCGGAGGCGACCGCTGAGGCGTTCGCCGGCGGCTGGTTTCACTCCGGTGACCTGGTCCGAATGGACGAGGAAGGTTATGTGTGGGTGGTCGACCGAAAGAAGGACATGATCATCTCCGGCGGTGAGAACATCTACTGCGCGGAGGTGGAGAACGTCCTCGCCGCCCATCCGGCGATCGTCGAGGTCGCGGTCATCGCCCGTCAACACGAGAAGTGGGGTGAGGTGCCGATCGCGGTCGCGGCGGTCACCCACGACAATCTGCGCATCGAGGATCTCGGCGAGTTCCTCGACGAGCGCCTGGCGCGCTACAAGCACCCCAAGGGCCTGGAAATTGTCGACGCACTGCCCCGCAACCCCGCGGGCAAGGTGCTCAAGACCGAATTGCGGACGCGCTACGGAGCCTCGGCAGCGCCCCAAAGCGCTTACGCGTCAACGGATCCACAGAGGGCTAGCGGAAGCTGACATAACGACAAACGCGCAGGTCAAATTGACGGAAGGCTAATAGTGCGGATGCCATGCACGCCCGCGAGGCCATCGGGTACAGTCCTGTGGTCCGCCTTACTACCTGCCAGTAGTGAGACGGAGGTCACACGTTTTGCGACGGGGCGAGGAGGTGGCGTGCGAAACTCTTCGCCGCTTCCCAGCGAGGCGGATGGTTGCATCGGGAGGGGGTGCCAGTGACGACTACGCAGCCACGGGTCACCGATTACATCCGCGACCAGGTAGGTCCGCCGCTGGTACTGATCGGCGGCTTCTTCCGGATGTGCGTGCTCACCGGAAAAGCGTTGTTCCGCACGCCGTTCCAGTGGAAAGAATTCATCATCCAGTGCTGGTTCATCTTGCGGGTCGCCATCCTGCCGACCATGGCGATCTCCGTGCCTATCACGGCCCTTTTCATTTTCACGTTCAACATTTTGCTGATCCAGGTCGGCGCCGCCGATCTCTCCGGCGCCGGCGCCGGTATCGCCGTGATCACCCAGATCGGCCCGCTCAACACGGTGCTGGTGATCGCGGGTGCGGCGTCGACGGCGATCTGCGCTGACTTGGGCGCGCGCACCATCCGCGAGGAGATCGACGCGATGGAGGTGCTCGGCATCGATCCCATTCACCGGCTGGTGGTGCCACGCGTACTGGCCTGCTCCTTAGTTGGGATGCTGCTCAATGCGTTGGTGAGCATGGTCGGGCTGGTCGGCGGGTTCGTCTTCGGGGTCTATCTTCAGCACGTGTCGGCTGGGGCCTACCTGGCGACGCTGACGCAGCTCACCGGCCTGCCTGAAGTGGTGATTGCGACGATCAAGGCGTTGTCCTTCGGCATGATCGCCGGACTGGTCGGCTGCTACCGCGGGCTGACAGTCCGCGGCGGTTCCAAGGGTCTGGGCACCGCCGTCAACGAGACCGTCGTGCTGTGCGTGGTCGCGTTGTTCGCGGTCAACGTGGTGTTGACCACCATCGGTGTGCGATTCGGAACGGGGCGCTGAAATGTCGACTGCCCAGGTACTGCGCTCCCGTTTCCCGCGGCTCTCGGGCGACCTTCGTCGCTTCGGTGAAGCGGCGACGGGACCGCTCGACGAAGCTGGGAAGCTGGGCTGGTTTACCGTTGTCGGTGTCCGCGACATGGCGTGGGCGCTGACCCGGTACCGCAAGGAAATCTTGCGACTGATCGCCGAGGTCGGCATGGGCACCGGCGCGATGGCCGTCATCGGCGGCACCGCGGTGATCATCGGCTTCGTGACTCTTTCCGCCGGCTCGCTCGTGGCCATTCAGGGCCTCGCGTCGCTGGGCCACGTCGGTCTTGACACGCTGCTCGGGTTTGTCTCCGCGTTTATCAACGTGCGCCTCGTCGCCCCGATCGTCACCGGTATCGCGCTGGCGGCGACTGTCGGCGCCGGTGCCACCGCCGAACTGGGCGCCATGCGGATCAGCGAGGAGATTGACGCGCTCGAGGTGATGGGTGTCAAGTCCAACGCGTACCTGGTGTCGACCAGGATGCTGGCCGGTCTCGTGGTGATCATCCCGCTGTATTCGGTCGGCTTGATTCTGTCGTTTCTCTCGCCGCAGGTCGTCACGACATTCCTCTACGGACAGACGTCCGGCACCTACGAGCATTATTTCCGAACGTTCCTGCGCCCCGACGACGTGTTCTGGTCGTTCGTCGACGTCATCATCATCGCCGCGGTGGTGATGCTGTCGCACTGCTACTACGGGTACAACGCCAGCGGCGGCCCGGTCGGCGTTGGTGAGGCGGTCGGCCGCTCGATGCGTTTTTCGCTGGTTGCTACCCCTGTCGTCATCTTGTTGGCCGAAATGGCGCTCTACGGCGTCAATCCCAACTTCAACTTCACGGTGTAGGCCGGCTATGACGCATCCACGGGGGAAGATCAACAAGGCGCCGTCCCAGCCCTTCCGGGTCGCCGGTCTCGTTGTTTTTCTCATTTCCGCGCTCGTGCTGTGGTTGGTTTATCTGCAGTACAGCGGCGATTTCGTCGACAAGACCAAGCTGACGATGTTGTCCGATCGGGCCGGCCTGGTGATGGACCCGGGTTCGAAGGTCACCTACAACGGCGTTCAGATCGGCCGGGTGGCCGACATCAACGAGATCGAGCGCGACGGCAAGCCTGCGGTCAAGTTCACCCTGGACGTCTATCCCAGGTATTTGCACCTGATCCCGGCGAACGTGGACGCGAAGATCGTGGCCACGACGGTGTTCGGTGAAAAGTATGTGTCGCTGACTGCGCCGGAAAACCCACTGCCACAGCGGATCACGCCGAAGAATGTGATTGACGCCCGCTCGGTGACCACGGAGATCAACACGCTGTTCCAGACAATCACCTCGATTGCCGAGAAGGTAGACCCGGTCAAGGTCAACTTGACGCTCAGCGCTGCGGCGCAGGCGTTGAGCGGGTTGGGTGACAAGTTTGGGCAGTCGATCATCAACGGCAGCGCCGCGCTCGACGAGGTCAACCCTCGGATGCCGATCATTCGCCACGACATCCAGCAACTGGCAACGCTGGGCGACACCTACGCCAACGCCTCGCCCGATTTATTCGACTTTCTCAACAATGCGTCGACGACGGCCCACACGATTCACGCGCAAGAAAAGGATCTCGACCGCGCCCTGCTGGCGGCGGCCGGATTCGGCGCCACCGGCGCCGACATCTTCAACCGCGGTGGGCCGTACCTGGCTCGCGGGGCCAAGGACCTGGTGCCGTCTGCGCAGTTGTTGGACACCTACAGCCCGGAATTGCTCTGTGCCCTCCGCAACTTGCACGACGCCGAGCCCAAAGTCGCCGCATTCACCAGCCCGTACTCGCTGCGGTCCGAGACCGAACTTTTCTCGGGTCTGGGTCTGGCTCTAAGTCTCCCGGGGCTGGGCTTCACGGCGGCCACGTTGGGAATCTCAGCGCTGAGCGGCCTGATCGGCGGAGCGCCCAACCCGTACATCTACCCAGAAAACCTGCCGCGGGTCAACGCGCACGGCGGGCCGGGGGGTGCGCCGGGTTGCTGGCAGCCCATCACCCGTGAGCTCTGGCCCGCGCCCACGCTGATCATGGACACCGGCAACAGCCTTGCTCCGTATAACCACGTCGACACCGGCTCGCCGTACGCAGTGGAGTACGTCTGGGGCCGCCAAGTGGGGGACAACACGATCAACCCATGAAAATCACCGGAACCCTCGTCAAGCTCGGCATCATCTCGCTGGTGCTGATGTTCTTCACTGCGTTGATCATCGTCGTGTTCGGTCAGATGCGTTTCGACCGGACCACCAGTTACGCCGCCGAGTTCAACAACGTCAGCGGGCTGCGGTCCGGCCAGTTCGTCCGCGCCTCCGGGGTGGAGATCGGCAAGGTCAAAGACATCAAGCTGATCGACGGCGGTCATCGGGTCAGGGTCGAATTCGACGTGGACCACTCCGTCCCGCTGTATCAGTCCACCACCGCGCAGGTCCGCTATCTCAACCTGATTGGTGACCGCTACCTCGAGCTCAAGCGTGGTGAAGGAGAGGGCGCCGACCGGGTTCTTCCAAAGGGCGGATTCATCCCGCTGTCGCACACCCAGCCCGCGCTGGACCTGGACGCGCTGATCGGCGGCTTCAAGCCGCTGTTCCGGGCGCTGGACCCCGAGAAGGTCAACAACATCGCCACGGCGATCATCACGGTGTTTCAGGGGCAGGGCGGCACCATCAACGACATCCTCGACCAGACCGCCCAGCTGACCTCTCACATCGCCGAGCGTGACGAGGCGATCGGCGAGGTGGTCAAGAACCTCAACATCGTGCTGGACACCACGGTCAAGCACCGCCAGGACTTCGATCAGACCGTCGACAATTTCGAGAAGCTGATCAGCGGTCTGAACGACCATGCCGAACCGTTTGCGGCCGGCATCGCGAACATCAGCAACGGGGCCGGGACAGTGGGCGACCTGCTCGCCGACAACCGGACTCTGCTGCACAAGACACTGAATTACCTTGAGCCCGTTCAACAGGGCGTCATCGACCAGCGCGACCTCTACGACGATCAGATCCACCGGACGCCGATCGGGATGAACATCGTGGGCAACGCCGTCGGCAACTACGGCGACTGGGTGAATTTCTACTTGTGCGACTTGACGCTCAAAACAAACGGGCTGCAGGCCGGCGGCCCGGTCCGCACGGTCAAGATCTGGTCGCAGCCGACGGGTAGGTGCACGCCGCAATGAGAACGTTGGAACCCGCCAACCGCAAGCGAATCGGCCTGATGGGCCTGGTCGTGACGGTGATGGTCGTCGGTGTCGGCCAAACCCTCACCAGCACCCCGCAGTTGTTCGCTCAGCCCAGCTACTTCGGGCAGTTCACCGACTCAGGTCAGCTGAACAAAGGCGACAAGGTCCGTATCGCCGGCGTGGATGTCGGCGATGTCGAGGCAATCAAGATCGACGGTGACCACGTCGTGATGAAGTTCTCGACCGGAAGCGAAACCATCGGCACCGAGAGCCGATTGGCGATCAAGACCGACACCATTCTGGGTAAGAAGGTGCTCGAGATCGAGCCGCGGGGCAACCAGATACTGCGACCCGGTGGCACGCTTCCGCTGGGGCAAAGCACCACCCCGTACCAGATTTACGACGCGTTCTTCGACGTCACCAAGGCCGCCGCAGGCTGGAACATCGACACCGTCAAACAGTCGCTGAATGTGTTGTCGCAGACCATCGACCAGACCTATCCGCACCTGAGTGCGGCTCTGGACGGGGTGGCCAAATTCTCCGACACCATCGGCAAGCGCGACGATCAGATCACGCACCTGCTCGCCCAGGCCAACAAGATCGCCACCATCTTGGGCGACCGAAGCCAACAGGTCGACCGGCTGTTCGTCAACTCCAACAACTTGCTGGCCGCGTTCAACGAGCGCAGCCGGGCGATCAGCGCACTGCTGAGCAACGTGGCCACGTTCTCGGCTCAAGTGGAAAACCTCATCAACGACAACCCGAACCTCAATCACGTCTTGGAGCAGCTGCGCACCGTCAGCGACCTCCTGGACAAGCGCAAAGACGATCTGGCCTTGACGCTCAAGACGTTCGGTAAAACCGTCGCGGGACTGAACGAAACGGTGGCGTCGGGACCGTATTTCAAGGTGCAGCTGACCAACTTGCTGCCGTACTGGATCTTGCAGCCGTGGGTGGATGCGGCGTTCAAGAAGCGTGGTATCGACCCGGAGGACTTCTGGCGCACTGCCGGGTTGCCGGCGTTCCGGTTCCCCGACCCCAACGGCACGCGGTTCCCCAACGGTGCGCCGCCGCCGGCGCCGACGGTGCTGGAAGGCACCCCGGATCACCCGGGTCCGGCCGTGGCGCCCGGCTCACCGTGCTCGTACACGCCGTCGCCGGAGTTGCTGCCACGCCCGGGCAACCCGATGCCGTGCGCGGGTATCAATCAAGATCAGGGGCCGTTCGGGCCGAACGGGCCGTACCCGGCTCTGCCGGACGTCGCGTCGTCGCCGCCGAACCCCAACGGCTTGCCCCCGACCCCGGGGATTCCGATCGCGGGAAGACCGGGGCAGGTGCAACCCGACGTACCGGGCACCCCGGTGCCGATTGCGCCGGGACCGCCCGGCGGTCGCACCGAGCCGCTGGGACCGCTACCGGGTCCCGCTCCGGCGAATCCCGCCGCGGCACCACCACCGGCACCATTGCCCCCCGGCCCCCCGGCCCCGCCTGGACCGGGCAATAACTTGCCGGCGCCCTACATCGGCAACACGGGTGGAGCGGGCGGCAGCGGTGCACAGGGAGGTAGCCAGAATTGAGCACCGTCTTTGATATCCGCAACGTCCGGCTGCCGAAGCTGTCACGCGCATCGCTGATCATCGCTGCCCTGGTGCTGGTGGCGGCGATTGTGCTGGCGTTCCTCGGGATCGAGCTGTACAAGAAGCTGACGAACAACACTGTGGTGGCCTACTTCCCGGCGGCCAACGCCCTGTATTCCGGCGACAGGGTCGAGATCATGGGTGTCAAGGTCGGCGCGGTCGACAAGATCGAGCCGGCCGGCGACAAGATGAAGGTCACCTTCCACTACGCCAACAAGTACAAGGTGCCCGCCGACGCGCAGGCGGTGATCCTCAACCCGACGCTGGTGGCGTCGCGCCTGGTCCAGCTGGAGCCGCCCTACAAGGGCGGTCCGGTGTTGGCCGACAACGCGGTGATCCCGGAGGAGCGCACCCAGGTGCCGACCGAGTGGGACGAGCTGCGCAACACCATCACCAACGTGATCTCCAAACTCGGGCCCACCAAGCAGCAGCCCAAGGGGCCTTTTGGGGATGTCATCGAGGCCTACGCGAATGGGCTCGCCGGCAAGGGCAAGCAGATCAACACCACCTTCAACGACCTGTCGCGTGCACTGACGGCGCTCAACCAAGGTCGGGGTGACTTCTTTGCAGTGGTGCGTAGCCTGGCGCTGTTCGTCAACGCGCTACACGCCGATGATCAGAAGTTCGTGGCGTTGAACAAAAACCTGGCTCAGTTCACCAACAGCCTGACCGGCTCCGATCGCGACCTGGCCAACGCGGTGCAACAGTTCGATGGACTGCTGACAACGGTGCGGCCGTTCCTCGACAAGAACCGCGAGGTGCTCACCCACGACATCAACAACCTCGCCGACACGACCAACAGCCTGGTCCAACCCGAGGCTCTGAGCGGTCTGGAAACCGGCCTGCACATCCTGCCGACCGCGCTGGCAAACGCCAACCTCATTTACCACCCGGCGCACAGTGCCATCGTCGGCCAGCCCGCGGGCACGGTCGGCACCATGGGCTTCGCGAACCCCATGGAGTTCCTCTGCAGCGCCATTCAGGCCGGCAGCCGGCTCGGCTACCAAGAGTCCGCCGAACTCTGCGCGCAGTATCTGGCGCCGATTCTCGACTCGATCAAGTTCAACTACTTGCCGTTCGGTCTGAACCCGTTCAGCCTCGCCGCGACGCTGCCCAAGGAAGTCGCCTACTCCGAGGACCGGCTGCATCCGCCGAACGGCTACAAGGACACCACCGTGCCCGGCATCTGGGTGCCGGACACCCCGACGTCGCACCGCAACACCCAGCACGGCTGGATCACCGCGCCCGGCATGCAGGGCGTCAAGGTGGGGCCGGTCACCGCGAGCCTGCTGACCCCTGAATCACTCGGCGAACTGATGGGCGGGCCGGATATCGTTCCGGTGCAATCCAATCTGCAGACGCCGCCGGGCTACCCGAACGCCTACAACGAAGAGCCCGGGCCGGCGCCATTCATCGGGGTGCCAGGCAACCCCGCACCGATCCCACCGCCACCGCCGGGACCCGGGGTGATTCCCGGTCCCGTCGCGCCGGCGCCCGTGTCGGGGCCGCCGCCAGCGACGGCACCCGGAGCTCCGTTGCCTGCTGAGGCGGCATCCGCACCGGCAGGAGGCGGTCAGTGAGGCGCACGACGAGCGCGATGAGCGCGAGGAGCAAGCCGAACCAACGGCCAATGAGAGGCGCGATGAGCAAGGCCCGGCACCGGAGCTGGCAGGCGCTGGTGCTGCTGGTCGCCGCGACGGTGCTGAGTTCATGCGGCTGGCACGGCATCTCGAACGTCCCACTGCCCGGCGGTCCGGGCAGTGGGTCCGGCTCTTACACCGTCTACGTGCAGATGCCAGACACCCTGGCCATCGACGGCAACAGCAAGGTCATGGTGGCTGATGTCTTCGTCGGCTCGATCCGGAACATCGAGCTGAAGAACTGGGTGGCCACCCTCACATTGGGTCTGGACAAGAACGTCAAGCTACCGAAGAATGCCACCGCCAAGATCGGGCAGACCAGCCTGCTCGGTTCGCAGCACATCGAGCTGGCCCCGCCGGCCGAGCCGTCGTCGCAGTTGCTCAAGAATGGCGACACCATCCCGCTGAAGAACTCGTCGGCCTATCCCAGTACCGAGCAGACGTTAGCCAGCCTTGCGATGGTCGTGCGCGGCGGTGGACTCCCGAATCTCGAAGTCCTGCAGAACGAGGTCAGTAAAATCCTGACCGGACGCGGCCCGCAGATCCGGGCGTTCCTCGGCAAATTGGACACCTTCACCCGTCAGCTCAATGAGCAGCGCGACGACATCACCCACGCGATCGACTCGACCAACCGGCTGTTGGCCTACGTCGGCAACCGGTCCGAAGTGCTGGATCGCGCTCTGACCGAATTCCCGCCGCTGATCAAGTTTTTGGCGGGCCCCGAGTATCAGAAGCATCTGGTCGACGCGGTCGAATCGGTGGGGGCGCTCAGCCAGGCTGCCGCACTGTACCTGGGCGAGGCGCGAGGTCCGTTGCACCAGGACCTGCAGTTGCTGCAGTGCCCACTGAGGGAGCTGGGCAAGGCTTCGCCCTACCTCCTCGGCGCTTTGAAATTGATCTTCACCGCGCCGTTCGACCTCGATACCGCTCCGAAGCTGATCCGCGGGGACTTCATGAACTCGTCGCTCGAACTGGACACGACGCTGTCAGCGGTCGACAACGCGTTCCTGACCGGGACCGGGTTCTCCGGAGCATTGCGGGCCCTGGAGCAGTCGTACGGTCGGGATCCCGCGACGATGATTCCCGACGTGCGGTACACGCCGAACCCGAACGACGCCCCGGGCGGCCCACTTGTGGAGAGGGCGGACCGGCAATGCTGACTCGTTTCATCAAACGCCAGCTCGTCCTGTTCGGCATCCTGACCGCGGTGGCCCTGCTGGTGTTGGGGATCTACTACCTGCAGCTTCCGAAATTGGCGGGCATTGGCCAGTACCAGCTGAAGGCCGAACTGCCGGCCTCCGGTGGTCTGTATCCGACGGCGAACGTGACGTATCGCGGTGAGACCATCGGCAAGGTCACCTCGGTCGAGCCCACCGAGAAGGGCGCCGAGGCGACGATGAGCATTTCCAGCAAGTTCAAGATTCCGCTTGACGCGGTGGCGAACGTGCACTCGGTGTCGGCGGTCGGTGAGCAGTATCTGGACCTGGTGTCGCAAGGCACCGCGCACGGCTACTTTTCGCCCGGACAGACCATGACCAAGGGCACGGTGCCAAGCGAAATCGGCCCGGCGCTGGACACCGCCAACCGTGGTTTGGAAGTGCTGCCGAAGGACAAGATCGGCCAGCTGCTGGACGAGACGGCCGAGTCAGTCGGCGGTTTGGGTCCGGCGTTGCAGCGTCTGGTCGACTCTACCCAGGCGATCGTCGGTGACTTCAAGACCAACATCAACCAGGTCGACGACATCATCCAGAATTCCGCGCCGATCCTCGACAGCCAGGCCACCTCCAGCAGCGCCATCGAACGATGGGCGCATAACCTCAACGTCTTGGGCGCGCAAACAGCTCAACAAGATTCGCACGTGAAGAGCATCCTTTCCCAAGCGGCTCCAACCGCCGATCAGATCAACTCGGTGTTCGGTGACGTCCGCGAATCGCTGCCGCAGACCCTGGCCAACCTCGAGATCGTGATCGACATGCTCAAGCGCTACCACCCCGGGGTCGAGCAGACGCTGGTGTTCCTGCCTCAGCTCGGCTCGATCGTCCAGGCGATCTCCGCGCCGTATGAGAAGGACCGGATGGCCGCGCTGGACCTGACTCTGGCGATCAACTATCCGGCGCCCTGCTTGACCGGGTTCCGTCCGGCGCCTGAATGGCGTTCGCCGTCGGACGTCAGCATCGCGCCGCTGCGCGACGGAAATTACTGCCGGATTCCGCAGGACTTTCAATCCAATGTGGTGCGCGGCGCGCGCAACATGCCGTGTATGGACGTCCCGGGCCGACGGGCGCCGACGCCGCAAGACTGCCGCAGCGGACAACCCTACGTGCCGTTGGGCACCAACCCGTGGTTCGGGGATCCCAACCAGATCCGGAACTGCCCGGCTCCCGGCGCCCGGTGTGATCAGCCGGTAGATCCCGGGCACGTGATACCGGCGCCGTCGATCAACAACGGCCTGAACCCGCTGCCCGCCGACCGACTGCCGCCGGGAGGTCAGACGCCGCCGCCGACGAGCGATCCGCTGCAGCGGCCGGGCTCGGGTTCCGTCCAGTGCAACGGACAACAGCCCAACCCGTGCATCTACGCTCCGGGCGGGCCCCCCGCGGCCGTCTATAGTCCGATGAGTGGCGAGGTGACGGGCCCCGACGGTTCCAAGTACTCCGTCAACAACTCACGCAATACAGGAGATGACGGATGGAAGGAGATGCTGGCGCCAGCCGGCTGACCCCGCACGACACGGATGATCCATCCGTGACCGAAGATTCAACCACTGAAGTAGCCGCCGAGGATTCATCGGAATCCGAGGACACTCCCGACCATGAGATCACCGAGTCGGACGCCGACGATGTGGTGGAACCGGCAGGCACCGACGCAGTGCACGAACCCTCACGTCTGGGCCGTGGTTGGTTCATCGGCGTCGCGGCGGCCCTGGTCTTGTTGGCCGGCGGTGTCGGGACGGGCGGCTACCTGGCCCTGCGCTCGCACCAGGACAGCCGGGCCACCGCGCGTCACGATGCCGCAGCGGTGGACGCCGCCAAGGACTGCGTCGCGGCCACGCAGGCGCCCGACACCACGGCGATGGCCTCCAGCGCCCAGAAGATCATCGAGTGCGGAGCCGGAGCTTTCCGATCCCAGGCGATCTTGTACAGCAGCCTGCTCGTCGAGGCCTACCAGGCCGCCAACGCTCACGTGCAGGTGTCGGATCTGCGTGCGGCGGTGGAACGCAACAACGCCGACGGCTCCATCGAGATCCTGGTGCCACTGCGCGTGAAAGTGACCAACGCCGAGACGCAGAACCAGGAAGCGGGCTACCGCCTGCGGGTGACGATGGTGCCCGACGAGGGCAAGTACCGGATCTCCAAGCTTGACCAGGTAGCGAGGTGACGTTGCTGGTCGAGCAGACCGAGACCGCACCGGCGGTATTCGACGCAGCGCCAAACGACTTGGCGGGCTGGCATATTCGCGCCGCCGCCCTCGCTGTCGACGTGCTGCCCGGTGTCGCGGTGGTCGCGACGATGGCGCTGGTCTGGTTGGCGGTGCCGCCGCGCAGCAGCTGGTGGTGGGTATCGGGTTTCGTCCTCGTCGCCGCGACATTGGTGACCATGGTCAATCGGGCGGTATTGCCGGCGATCCTCGGCTGGAGCCTGGGACGAGCGCTGTTCGGGATCGCTGTGGTGCGCGCCGACGGAACCGCCGTCGGCGTGGGGCGGCTGACCTCGAGAGAACTCGCTCACCTGCTGGACACCTTGTCGGTGTTCGTCGGGTGGCTGTGGCCGCTGTGGGACCCGCGCCAACGCTCCTTCGCCGACTTGCTGCTGCGCACCGAAGTGCGTGGTGTGCAAACAGATCGGCGTCCCGCAGATATCCGACGGCTCACCGCGGCCGCGGTGTCGATAGCCGTGTTGCTCTGCGTAGCCGGAGCCGCGATCAGCGTGCTGGCGATCTTGTTGCCCGATCGCGCATCCGACCAGACGCGGGCTGCCGTCGCCGCGCAGGGGCCCAAGATCGTCACCGAAATGCTCACCTACGACCCCAAGTCGCTGCCCGGCGATTTCGCCCGCGCCCGATCGCTGACGTCCGATAAATACCGGCCGGAGTTGGTCAAGCAGCAGGAGTCGGTGCAAAAGGGTCATCCCGTCGTCAACGAGTATTGGGTGACCGACAGCACCGTGCTGTCGGCTACACCCGATCGCGCCACGCTGCTGTTGTTCATGCAGGGCCACCGCGGCGGCGCCGACGGGGAACGGTTCATCACCGCCACGGTTCAGGTCGCCTTCGTCAAGGGAAACGGCGGGCGTTGGCTCGTCGACGATCTGCACGTGGTGACGAAACCCAAACCAGCACAGGGAAAAAAGTGAGCCCCCGCCGACGAATTCAGCCGGGCGAAGAGCCACTGCTCATCGAGCAGGTGCCGAAATCAACGCTCTGGTCGAGGTTGCCGGTGCGCCCGACAATGCCGCGGCAGTGGTGGAAACCGTCGCAAGCCTGGGCGTTGCCTGCGGCGATCGTCGCGGCGACCGCGCTCACGGCAACTGCCATCACGACGTCGTCCGTCGTGCTGGTCAAGCAGCGATCGCATCACCAGTTGGCGATGAAGGAAGTCGACGTGCTCGGCTTCGTCAAAGCCTTCATGACCGGATTCACGACGTTGGATCCGTTTCACGCCAATGCTTATATTGACCGGATATTGGCCCACGCGACAGGTGATTTCGCCAAGCAGTATCACGACAAGCAGAACGAGATCCTGGTCCGGATCGCCCAGGCCGAGCCGACCAAGGGCACCGCTCTGGCCGCCGGGGTGGAGCGGTGGAACGACGACGGCAGCGCCAATGTCATGGTGGCTACCGACGTCACGTTCAAATCGCCCGACGGAAAGCAGAAGCTCGACAACACAAATCGCTGGGTGGTCACCGCTCAGCGGGAAGGCAACCAGTGGAAGATCAGCAGCCTGCAGCAGGTGGTCTGACCGCCGAGATTCCCGATGCGCCATCGGGAGATGATGTGGCCGTCGAGACCGTGGCCGATGCTTCCGACCCGGAGGCCGCCAGCGAGTCCGCCGGCGACGACGAAAACGCCGATGGCCCAACCGAAGACGAGGACGCCGACGCCGGTGAGGCGTCGGACGAGGCCCCGCTCGGCTTGCGGGAAAGACGACCGGTCGGCAAATGGTCGGCGATTGCTGCGGCCGCGGCCGCAGCCCTGTTCGTCGGCTCCGCGGCGTTTGCCGGCGCGGCGGTGCAGCCGTACCTGACCGATCGCGCCACCGCGGCCACCAAGCTGCGGGTGGCGCGCACCGCCGCCAACGCCATCACCACCTTGTGGACCTACACCCCCGACAACATCGACAAGCTGGCCGACCGGGCGTCGCAGTATCTCAGCGGTGACTTCGAGGCTTCGTACCGTAAATACATCGACGCGATCGCCGCGCCCAACAAGCAGGCCAAGGTCACCAACACCACCCAAGTCACCGGGGCGGCTACGGAGTCACTGGACGGGCCCGACGCCACCGCGATCGTCTACACCAACACGACGTCGACCAGCCCGGCGACCAAAGACGTTCCCTCGCTGAAGTACCTGTCTTATCGGCTCACCCTGCAGCAGATTCACGACCGCTGGCTGGTCACCAAGATGACCACCATCACCTCGCTGGATCTGACGCCCAAGTTCTAGTTGAACGCGAGCCAGCCAGGAAGTGCCCGCTCATGTGAGTCGCAAAGGACATCTCGGGTGTCGCAATTGCCTTTCGGCACACCGGCTCCCGCCCACATCCCGCCGGTGTCGCGGCGTAACACGATCGCCGACGAGGTGCCGCCGTCGAGCAGCACCGCGGTGTCGCTGCCCAGACCGCGGAACAGGTCCTGAATGTTGTCAGGCGTATAGCCACCGCCTTGGAACACATACATTTCGTCGCGGGGCTTGGAGTAGGCCAACGCCGTGCGGGCGGCACTGGGACCGCCGTCATTGAGTTGGCCAGTGTTTCCAGGGGACAGCAGACCGAGTCCGCTCACCCCGACGAACTGCTCGCCGCGGTCGACCAACCCGGTGACGACCTGGGTGGCAGCGTCGTAGTCGTGACCGTCCCGGCCACCCCGCGGCCACACCACCGATGGCGCACCACGCGACGGCAGGATCATCGTCGCCAACGCGCTCCAGTTTTCGTTACCGCCGGAAAGGCCTTGCTTACCCGCGTAGGGGATGGTGCCGGTGACCGCCTGGTTGGCCCCGCCCTGCCCGTGGGTGTTGTCGACATAGGTGCCCAGCGGTGAACTACAGCCGGTGGAGCGCCACGAGCCGCCCTTCTGCCCCCGGATGTCGAAGAAGTTGGCGTTGATCGCGATCGTCGGCTGGCCCAGCACCTGCCAGGCCTGCACCGCGGTGTACGTTTCCGATGCCTGCATCAGCCCGTCGCTGGTACGTGCCCGCGGGTCGCGTTCGCAGCGCGCCTGAAAGCCCCGATGACTGTCGACCAGTAGATGCGGTTGGAGCCGTTGCGATGCGGCCTTGATGACCATTAAGTGACCGCCGCTGGTCCCGTCATACCAGCTGCCGGCGGCGTTGAGCATCGGCGCCGGATGCCCGCCGCCGAAGTTGTACACCAGATAGGAACCTTGGGTGTTGGCAATGGCACTGGCCAGTAGTTCGCGCGATTCGGCGCGCGCAAGGGGTTGCCCTGTGCTGGTCGCCAGCGTCAGGCACAGCGTTGTCCCGGCGCAGCAGGCTGCGATGCGCCGCAAGGCGGCTGCGAGATACGGCACGGTTGCCCTTTCGGCGCGAAAGTCATTGCAACCAGCACATCATCAAGCTCAGTAATTACACAGCAAACTTGCATAACAGTCACGTGACAGTTTGGCCGCGGCGCAATGACTTTCGGCCGCGGCATGTTTGCTACCCGCTACTGCGGGTAGGTTTCCGCGTTTCTCGTGACGGCAGCAGTGGTTTCGGTGGCGTTGGATGCCTCAAGCCCCGGCAGAAGACGGTGGTAGCCGCGACGATCGTAGATGCGAGTGACGATGCCGCCGAGCAGCAGTCCGATCACCAGGCCGACCGCGGTCAGCTCCAGCGATTGCGTCAAGCCCGCGTCGGCACGGCCGCCGAGATACAGCAACGCCCTTGCGCCCAAGTAGACTTGGTGCATCGGCTCAAACTTCGCCAACCAGCCGAAGAACATCGGAGTGGCCTGCAACGGCATCGTTGCGCCTGCCGACGGCAACCCGAGTATGACGAACACGAACATGCTGACCAGCAGGCCCAGCGCACCCAGTATCGCGATCAGCGACGTCGACGTGATCCCTACCGCCGCGATCGCGAGGACCCCGAAAAGCCATAACACCAAACTGTTCTGGACCGGCATACCCAGTTTCGTGGCGATCAGGATGTAGGCGGCCGACGTCAGCAGCGCCAGCACCACCGTCAACGCCCACTTGATCAGCAGGGTGCGGAACCGCGAGATCTTCACCTGTTCGGCGAATCGATAGACCGGGCCGAATTCGGCAGGTACGAAGCCGAGCATGGAGTCCACCAGCATGCTGATCACGATGCTGCCGGTGAAGCCGGCGAGCAGCAGCAACAGCGAATAGTAGAACGCGGACAAGCCATTACCGGTCCCTTCCGGTAGCGGGTTGTGCACGGTCGACTTGACTTCGATGGGGTTGGCCACCATCAGTGCCACCGCGCCGGCCTCGGGCGCACGACGGGTCTGTTGCGCGACTTGTTGCGAAAGCTGTTTTCCGACAAGGTGATCAACTACGGCGACGGCACGTTGAAGTGTCTGGCCGGCGATGCTGGCGCCCAGCGTGCCGGCCCGCGGATTCGTCGAGATGATGATGATTGGGCGGTCGACGCGGCCCGGTGTCAGCGCACTTTTGGCGTACCCCTGCAGCTTCGAGGAGAAGCTCGGCGGTATTACCGCGACGCCGTAGATCTGCGCGGCATCCATTTGCTGCTTGGCTTGATCGTGGTTCAGCATCCGGACGTCGTACGCGTCGTTGTCGAAACCGGACAGCATGCCCTTGACAACCTGCGCGCCCGAGGGTCCGGCATCCTCGTTCAACACGGCGATGGGGAAATGGCGCAGGTTGGTCATGGGCCGCAGGATTCCGCCGAGATAGAAGGCGGCCAGCGCCGACAACACCGCGAGTGTGACAACGATCGGCGCAGCCCAGAACCACACCGTGCGCGTCGCTTTCGGGTTGGCTAGACGGCGCTCAACCGGTTGCTGGTGGTCTGCGAAGGCGTGAACGTTGCCGGTTGTGACATCGGGTGCTGCGTGACGAGGGTGTGGATCAGACATTCTGGCTCACCTTCGTCCGCGCCCACCCTAGCCGCCGAGTGCTGCGTGCATCTCCCAGACCAGGATTTCCGCGGCCTGATGGGCCGCGACGTGCGGAGGGCTCGCCGCCGTCAGCCGCACCGCGTCACCCTCGGCCAGCTCGGCCTCAGTATCGGGCTGATGCATGGTCAGTCGCCCGCGAGCGACGAACACGTGCACATAGGGCGCCGCCGGCAGGGTGAGTTCGTCGCCGGGCCGCAATCGCGCGCCGTGAAGTGCCGCCGATCGGTTGTGAATGGTGATCGCGGAGTCATGCCCGGGTATTCCCGACGCGATCGTCGCGAGCTGCCCGTCGAGTTGGTCGTCACTGATCGCGTGCTGCTGGTAGCTCGGCGGGATTCCCGACAGGTCGGGTTGCACCCACATCTGCACGAACCGCACCGGGTCGGTGCTCGACGCGTTGCTTTCCGAGTGCAGGATTCCGCTGCCGGCCGACATGCGTTGCGCGAGGCCCGGATAGACCACGCCTCTGTTGCCCGCCGAATCGCGATGTGCCAGTGCGCCGTCCAGTACCCAGGTCACGATCTCCATGTCACGGTGCGGATGGGTGTCAAATCCGCTAGCCGGTGCCACGACGTCATCGTTGCTGACCAGCAGCACCCCGTGGTGGGTGTTAGCCGGGTCGTAGTGATCGCCGAACGAAAAGGAATGACGGGACGTCAGCCACGACGTGATGGTGACCGCCCGGTCGTGCGCACGTCTGACGTCGACGCCTGCATGCATGTCGTCAGGCTAGTCCGGGTTGCAGCAGCGCCTGGGCGCGCCCGAGCGCGGCATCGAGGTCGGCAAGGGCCACGTCGAAGCGTCCAACATCTTTCGAGTAACGCTTGAATGCTGGGGCCAGGAATGGCGATTCTCGACTTTTCATGGTTGAAAGTGGATAGCATTTGCATTGCTGAAAACAGCAAAACGAGTGCGTAGCAAGAGGCATCATGACGATGAAAGTCAAGAAAGTCGCCGTCTTGCCGATCTGCACTGTTTTCGCAACGGCTTTTGGCACCTTTGCTGGTTTTGCCGCGCGCGCAGACGAATTGGGGAGCGCGGTGTACGCAGACGATTTGGGGAGCGCGGTGTACAGCGGCGTCAACCGGCTTCGCCAGACATGCGGGGTGATCGGCGACGACCCGGGTTTGACAGTAGCAGCGCGGCGGCACGCCAACGACATGCTGATGAACGGTGTGCGCGGCCACATCGGTTCGGACGGCTCTTCACCGCTGGCGCGTATCGCGGATGCGGGCTACACGAGGGCCCGCTATACGAGTGAGATTGTCTACTGGGGCACCGGATCCGCTGCGACTCCGAGCGCAGCGCTCGACGTGTGGATGGAAAGTCCTGCACATCGAGCGATCATCTTGAACTGCGCATTCACCGCAGGCGGCTTCGCAATCGCCTGGAACGGAAACAAGATGACCGCCGTCGGTGACTTTGCGGGTCCTTAAAACCGAAGCCGGGCGAGGCTGTTCGGCACCATCGCCTTGGCAGCACTCAATCCCCTCACCACAGCGGCCTTGCCCGAACGCACAGCGATTACCCACCTACGCGATATTCTCGCCGACTCGACCTACGAATCGCCGCCCAAAAGGGTATTCAGTGACTACTGTCGAGCTCTTCAACTGCGCCTACAACCAAATCGACCATGCCCGAGCAGAATTGGATGCTGCTTCGAAATAGACGACAGTTGCGACTCTCCGAACTTCATCTCGAGAAACGTGTATCCGTTAACGGGGCCGGATGCGCCTATGTAGGAGGCGGGAGCGTTGTTCGTGCCACCAAATCGTCCTTTCTTTTTTCGCTTCACAAAATCAAAGCGAATGACTTCGGCCACGCCAGGTTCGCACTCAGTCGCTGCCATAAATGACCGTGAATCCGACCACGGAGACATCCGAGAAGGGAAGGGAAAACGTCCACAGACGCCGAGAGGCCGCGCTGGGCCCGTCTGTTGGGTCTACGCTGCCCCTGATGACAACCACGCGCACCGAACAAACATTCGACGGCATCGGCGGTGTGCGCATCGTCTACGACGTGTGGACTCCCGATACCGATCCGCGCGGCGTGGTGGTTCTTGCGCACGGACTAGGGGAGCACGCCCGTCGTTACGACCATGTCGCCGAGCGGCTCGGCCGGGACGGCTTGCTGACCTACGCGCTCGACCACCGCGGACATGGCCGCTCCGGCGGCAAGCGGGTGCTCGTGAAGGACATCTCCGAGCTGACCGGCGACTTCGACACGTTGGTCGGTGTCGCCTCCAAAGAACAGCCCGGCCTGACGCGCATCGTGCTCGGCCACAGCATGGGCGGAGGCATCGTGTTCGCCTACGGCGTTGAACATCCCGACGACTACGACCTGATGGTGTTGTCCGGCCCGGCGGTGGCGGCCCAGACCGCGGTGCCGCCGGTGCTGGCCTGGGTGGCCAAGGCAGTCGGGGCGATCGCGCCGGGCTTGCCGCTGCAGGAACTCGACGCCAATGCGGTCTCCCGCGATCCGGCCGTGGTGAACGCCTACAACACCGACCCGCTGGTGTACCACGGCAAGGTTCCCGGCGGCATCGCCCGGGCGCTGCTGCTGGTCGGCGAGACCATGCCGCAACGAGCCGCCGCGTTGACCGCGCCGCTGCTGGTGGTACATGGATCTGAGGACCGGCTGATCCCCGTCGACGGCAGCCGCCAACTGGTCGACGCGGTGGGTAGTGCAGATGTCGAGCTGAAGGTCTACCCGGGCCTTTATCACGAGGTGTTCAACGAGCCGGAGCGCGACCAGGTGCTCGACGACGTCGTCTCGTGGATCAACACTCGCCTGTGAGGTGCCGCGGCGGAAAGTCGTACCGTTGACCTAGTTTGGTGCTATGACTGACGACAAGATGCTGGCTCGGATCGCCGCCCTGTTGCGTCAGGCCGAAGGCACCGACAACTCCCATGAGGCCGAGGCGTTCATGGCCGCCGCCCAACGGCTGGCCACCGCGACGTCCATCGACTTGGCTGTGGCCCGGTCGCATGCCGACAAGCGCACACCCGCCCAGACGCCGATCCAGCGCACCGTCACCATCGGTGCGGCCGGCACCAAAGGATTGCGGACGTACGTGCAGCTGTTCGTGGTGATCGCCTCGGCCAACGACGTGCGCTGCGACGTGGCGTCCAACTCGACGTTCGTGTATGCCTACGGGTTCGCCGAGGACATCGACACCACCCACGCGCTGTACGCCAGCCTGGTGGTTCAGATGGTCCGCGCGTCGGATGGCTACATCTCATCCGGCGCGCACCGCCCGACCCCGACCATCACCGCCCGACTGAATTTCCAGCTGGCATTCGGCGCCCGAATCGGCCACCGGTTGACCGAGGCCAGGGAGCAGACCCAGCGCGACGCCAAGAAAGACCGCCGTCGTCCGCCCGGGACGGCTATCGCGTTGCGGAACAAGGAACTCGAACTTCGCGACTACTACCGCACCGCCTCCAGGGCGCGGGGCACCTGGACGGCGAGCCGCGCCACCGCGGGGTATTCATCGGCGGCCCGGCGGGCGGGGGACCGAGCGGGTCAACGGGCTCGACTGGGCGCCACCTCGGAGCTCTCCGGGGCGCGCTCCGCGTTGGAACGGTGAACGCCGGGGCATCATCTGCGCGGGATTGGCAGCGCGCAAAAGTCTATGCCGCAGAAGAATTCGTGCGGACATTGTTCGACCGCGCCGCCGAACACGGGTCACGCAGTGTGGAGTTCTTCGGCGCGCAATTGACGCTACCGCCCGAGGCGCGGTTCGGATCGGTTTCTGCGGTCCAGCGATACGTCGACGAAGTGCTGGCGCTGCCCGTGGTGCGACGTCAGTGGCCCGACGTGGCGCCCCTGACAGTCCGCGCACGCCGGGCCGCCACCGCGGCTCACTACGAAAACCGCGACGGCACAGGGATTATCGCGGTTCCCGATCACGCCACCGCCAGCTGGGCGATGCGTGAGCTGGTCGTGCTGCATGAGATTGCACACCATCTGTGCGACGCGTCGCCGCCGCACGGATCGGAATACGTTGCCACGGTGTGCACACTGGCCGAGCTGGTCATGGGGCCCGAGCTCGGCCATGTGCTGCGGGTGGTCTACGCCAAGGAGGGGGTGCGCTAGCTGACGGCGACCATGTCGTCGCCGCATGTGCACTTGTAGGGCTGATCGGCTCCGGCGCAATGGCACTCGACCTCGATGCGTACCCGACAGCCGCAGCCGTCGTGTCCACAGCTTAGCAATGTGCCTGCTTCGTTTGACATGTTTTCCCGCCTCTACTCGTCGGACAGACGCCCGCAGCATATACCCCACTGGGGTATCTGCCAAGGGCGGCGTAATGCGGTGGCGGGCGGTGTTGTCGCCGAGCTAGCGTGAATGCATGACCCAAAAGCCGAAGCCTGTCGACGTCGATGCTTTCTTGGATGCCACCGTGCTCAGCGACGATCCCGCGCTGGCCGCGGCCCTCGAGTCCAGCGATGCGGCCGGGTTGCCCAAGATCGCCGTATCGGCCCAACAGGGCAAGTTCCTGAGCCTGCTGGCCGCCGCGGTGGGGGCCCGGCGCATCCTGGAGATCGGCACACTCGGCGGCTTCAGCACGATCTGGCTGGCCCGCGGCGCGGGTCCCGACGGCCGGATCACCACGCTGGAATATGAGCCCAAGCACGCCGAGGTCGCGCGGGCCAACATCGACCGCGCCGGCCTGGGTGACCGGGTCGAGGTGATCGTCGGCGCCGCGCTGGAGACCCTGCCGACGGTGACCGGCGGCCCCTTCGACCTGGTGTTCATCGACGCCGACAAGGAGAACAATCCCGGCTACCTGGAATGGGCCGTCAGGCTGACCCGGCCCGGCTCAGTCGTCTTGGTGGACAACGTCATTCGCGAGGGTGCGATCCTGTCGTCGGACCCCGACCCCGTGTTGCAGGGAACCCGACGGGCACTGGAGATATTGGGTGAGCATCCCCAGCTGGATACCGCGGTGATCCAGACGGTGGGCGCCAAGCATTGGGACGGCTTCGCGATCGCGTTGGTGAAGTAAGCAGCGCCGCACCGATCTAGCCGCAGACCGCCCCGGTAGCGGCCGATCCCACCAGCTTGACGTACTTGGCCAGCACACCCGTGGTGTAGCGCGGCGGCAGTGGCGTGAAACCCTCGCGGCGGGAATCGAACTCGTCAGGGTCCACCAACACGTCCAGGGTGCCGCCGGCGACGTCGAGCCGCACCCGGTCGCCGTCGCGCAGGAAGGCGATCGGTCCACCGTCGACCGCTTCGGGCGCGACGTGCCCGACGCACAGGCCGGTGGTGCCGCCGGAGAATCGGCCGTCGGTCAACAGGAGTACGTCCTTACCCAGTCCGGCACCTTTGATCGCACCGGTGATCGCGAGCATTTCACGCATCCCGGGACCGCCTTTGGGGCCTTCGTAGCGGATCACCACGGCATCACCCGCGGTGATCGTGCCGTCTTCGAGCGCATCCAGCGCCGCCCGCTCCCGCTCGAAAATCCTTGCCGTGCCTTCGAACACGTCCGAGTCGAAACCAGCCGACTTGACCACCGCGCCCTCGGGCGCCAGGGATCCGTGCAGGATCGTGATCCCGCCGGTGGGGTGGATCGGATTGTCCAGTGCCCGCAGCACTTTGCCGTCGGGGTCCGGCGGGGCGATGTGCGCGAGATTCTCGGCCATCGTCTTGCCGGTCACCGTCAGACAGTCACCGTGCAACAATCCGGCGTCCAGCAGCGCCTTCATGATCACTGGGACGCCGCCGATGCGGTCGACGTCGAACATCACGTGGCGGCCGAACGGTTTGACGTCGGCCAGGTGCGGCACGCGCGCGCCGATCCGGCTGAAATCCTCCAGCGACAGCTTGACGTTGGCCTCGTGGGCGATTGCCAGCAGGTGCAGCACCGCGTTGGTGGAGCCGCCGAAGGCCATCACCACGGCGATCGCGTTTTCGAAGGCCTCCTTGGTGAGGATGTCGCGGGCGGTGATCCCGCGCCGCAGCAGTTCGACGACGGCCTCGCCGCTGTGGCGCGCGAACGCGTCGCGACGGCGATCGGTGGCCGGCGGGGCCGCGCTGCCCGGCAGCGACATGCCCAGTGCCTCGGCCGCGCTGGCCATGGTGTTCGCGGTGAACATGCCGCCGCACGCGCCCTCGCCGGGGCAGATGGCCCGCTCGATCACGTCGACGTCCTCCCGCGACATCAATCCGCGGGCGCACGCGCCGACGGCCTCGAAGGCGTCGATGATCGTGACGTCGCGCTCGCTGCCGTCGGACAATTTGGCCCGGCCCGGCAGGATCGAGCCCGCGTAGAGGAACACCGACGCCAGGTCGAGTCGCGCCGCGGCCATCAGCATCCCGGGCAGTGACTTGTCGCAGCCGGCCAGCAGCACCGATGCGTCCAGGCGTTCGGCCTGCATCACGGTTTCCACACTGTCGGCGATCACTTCGCGCGAGACCAGGGAGAAGTGCATGCCTTCGTGGCCCATCGAGATGCCGTCGGACACCGAGATCGTGCAGAACTCCAGCGGATAGCCGCCGGCGGAGAACACGCCCTCTTTGACCGCCTTGGCCAACCGGTCCAACGACAGGTTGCAGGGCGTGATCTCGTTCCACGACGACGCCACTCCTACCTGCGGCTTGGCGAAGTCGTCGTCGTCCATGCCTACCGCGCGCAACATCCCCCGCGACGCCGCCTTCTCCAGACCATCGGTGACTTCACGGCTGCGCGGCTTGATGTCGATGACGTGCGATGGATCTTTGGCTGGGGTCACCGCCCAAGTATGCGCGTATCGGCATGTTGGCCAAAATCATTTGTATACCCCCGCCGGGTATTATATGCCTGGCGGCGAATCGCCCGTACAGCAGGCGCTGTGGCGACGGCGTAGCCAGGCATTGACAATGGTGACAACACCGGCGCCGTCGCGACGGACCGGGCACAATCAGATGACCAAGATGCTGGAGGGGTACATGGCACCCGCACCCGGATACTCGTCACATAAGGACGACTACGCCAAACGGCTGCGGCGCATCGAGGGGCAGGTGCGTGGCATCGCGAGGATGATCGAGGACGACAAGTACTGCATCGATGTCCTCACCCAGATCAGCGCCGCCAACAGCGCGCTGCGATCGGTGGCGCTGAACCTGCTCGACGAGCACCTCGGGCATTGCGTCAGCCACGCGGTCGCCGAAGGCGGGTCCGAAGCCGACCAGAAGCTCGCCGAAGCCTCCGCCGCCATCGCGCGACTCGTCCGTTCGTGATGGTTGACGTTTTGCCCGCAATGCATGGTTGAGTAGTGGCCGTGGGGCCAGCCCGTGCCGTCGAAGCAGCGCGATCACGCGCCGCCAGCGGGCCGTGGACACCCCGGATTGCAGTGCAGTTGGCGGTCCTGACCGCGGCCGCCTTTACCTATGTCACCGCTGAGCTTTTGCCGGTCGGCGCACTGCCGGCGATCGCCCGGGACCTGCACGTGAGCGTTCCGGTCGTCGGGACCCTGCTGGCCTGGTACGCCCTGGTGGCGGCGGTGACGACGATCCCGCTGGTCCGTTGGACCGCGTACTGGCCGCGGCGCCGGGCCCTGCTGCTGTCGCTGGCCTGCCTGACCGCCTCTCAGCTCGTCTCGGCGTTGGCGCCCAACTTCGTCGTGCTGGCCGGCGGCCGGGCGCTTTCGGCGGTCACCCACGGGCTGATGTTGTCGGTCATCGCGCCGGTCGCCACCCGGCTGGTCCCGGCCAGCCACTCCGGCCGAGCGACGACGATGATCTACGTCGGCACCAGCCTGGCCGTGGTGGTGGGCAGCCCGGCAACCGCGGCGATCAGCCTGGCGTGGAGTTGGCGTGTGGCTGTCGCCGCGGTGACGGCCTTGGCCGCTGCGGTGACGGTGGCGGCGTGGGTTGTGCTGCCGCTTATGGCGTTGAACGACGACCAGCGTGCCGCTGTCGGTTCGCGGGCGCGGCACCACCGTAA
>CAWIAC010000019.1:0-36017 GCA_963833935.1 uncultured Actinomycetota bacterium
GAGATAACCCCACGCCGTGCAGTAACCGTCGGACGTGATGACGTCGGACCGCACGTCGGGGTGGTCGGCGTCGAACTCCTGGGTGACCGGGTTCAGGAAGTACCCGTTACCGGTGATCGTGAGGCTGACGATGCGGGTTTGGGGATCGGCCAGGGCGGCCCGCACCGCGGTGCCGTCGTTCGGTGCGTAGTGAACGGAGCCGATCGAGCCGACCACGCGAGCGGTTTGGCGGTCGTGGCAGCGCTGTACCACCGTATAAAGCCCGTCTTGCGCCGACAGCAGGTTTCTCACGTCAGGAGAATGCAGACTGATGCCGGTAACACCCCAGTCGTCCGAGATGCCCGCGCGGGCGAGGTCGTCGAAGTAGACGGCCTGATGCGCGCGATGGAAGTTGCCCGCACCGATGTGGACGACACCTCGGCGCAGCGTCGACCGGTCATAGGTCGGCACGTCAATTCGATGCGAGTGCAATTGAAGCGTCGCGTCGCTCAGCGGAACGCCGCCATGGGGGTGCCAGGGCGAGGGGATTACGTCAAACATAGTTCTCTGTGCCCGAGCTGGGCCCCGGTCTAATCCCTGCGTGTGTTATGTCACAAATAATGCTCAGCAGCGCAACATAATTGGTGGTCAGAGCCGTTAACACTGCCGAAACGCGTAGGTTGACACCATGCCTCCACGGGTCCGACTGACCAACCCCGACAAGGTGCTCTACCCCGCGACCGGCACCACGAAGTCCGACATCTTCGACTACTACACCGGTATCGCGGAGGTGATGGTGCCGCACATCGCCGCGCGTGCGGCCACCCGCAAGCGTTGGCCCAACGGCGTTGAGCAGCCGTCGTTTTTCGAGAAGCAGCTGGCCTCGTCGGCTCCCGATTGGTTGCCCCGTGCCAGCGTTGCTCACCGGTCCGGGACGACCACGTATCCGATCATCGACAGCGCCGACGGGCTGGCGTGGATCGCCCAGCAAGCCGCCCTCGAAGTGCACGTACCGCAGTGGCGCTTCGTCGCCGAGTGGACCCGAAAAGGCGAACAACTCAAACCCGGCCCGGCTACTCGTCTGGTGTTCGACCTCGACCCCGGCGAAGGTGTGACGATGACGCAGCTCGCCGAGGTGGCACGCGCCGTTCGGGATCTGATAGCCGACATCGGTCTGACCACGTTTCCGCTCACCAGCGGGAGCAAGGGCCTGCACCTCTACAGCCCGCTGGACAAACCGGTGAGCAGCCGGGGCGCGGTGGTGTTGGCCAAACGCGTTGCGCAGCAACTGGAAGCGTCGATGCCCAAGCTGGTCACCTCCACCATGACCAAGAGCCTGCGGGCCGGCAAGGTGTTTCTGGACTGGAGTCAGAACAGCGGATCGAAGACCACCATCGCGCCGTATTCGCTTCGCGGGCGCGAGCATCCAACCGTCGCCGCGCCGCGCAGCTGGGAGGAGCTCGACGACAAGAAGCTCCGCCAGCTGCGTTATGACGAAGTGCTGAAGCGGGTCCAGCGCGACGGAGATCTGCTGGCGCCGTTGGACGCCGACGTGAGAACCCCCGACCGGCTGACCAAATACCGAAGCATGCGCGACGCGTCGAAAACACCGGAGCCGGTACCCAACACCAAACCGGCTGCCGGCCAGGGTAATACCTTCGTCATTCAAGAACACCACGCCCGGCGGCTGCACTACGACTTCCGTCTCGAACGCGACGGCGTGCTGGTGTCGTGGGCGGTGCCGAAGAACCTGCCCGAAACCACCGCCGTCAATCACCTCGCTGTGCACACCGAGGACCATCCGCTGGAGTACGGCAGCTTCGAAGGCACGATTCCCAAAGGCGAGTACGGCGGCGGCAAGGTGCTCATCTGGGACTCCGGCACCTACGAGACCGAGAAGTTCCTGGACAGCGAAGTGATCGTCACGCTGCACGGCCAGCGGATCTCGGGGCGGTACGCGCTGATTCAGACCAACGGCGACCAGTGGCTGGCACACCGGATGAAAGATCAGCACGTCTTCCAATTCGACGAGTTGGCCCCGATGCTGGCCACCCACGGTTCAGTGGCGAAGCTGAAGTCATCGCAGTGGGCGTTCGAAGCCAAGTGGGACGGCTACCGGCTGCTGGTCGAGGCCGATCACGGTGAGGTGCGGCTGCGGTCCCGTAGTGGGCGCGACATCACCAAAGAGTTCCCCCAATTACATTCTCTGGCATCCGATCTCGCTGATCAGCATGTCGTCCTCGACGGTGAGGTCGTCGCCCTCGACGCGTCCGGGGTGCCGAGTTTCTCCGAGATGCAGAACAGGGCGCGCGCCAGCCGAATTGAGTTCTGGGCGTTCGATCTGCTGTATCTGGACGGGCGGTCGCTGCTACGGGCCCGCTACCGCGACCGCAGGCAGCTGCTGGAAACCCTGGCGGCCGGTGTCAGCGGTCTCATCGTCCCGGAGCAGCTGCCCGGCGATGGCGAGCACGCGCTCGACTATTCACGAAAGCACCATTGGGAGGGCGTGGTTGCCAAGAAACGTGACTCGACCTACCAGCCGGGCCGTCGCTCGGCGTCGTGGGTCAAGGACAAGTACTGGAATACCCAGGAAGTGATCATCGGCGGTTGGCGTGCCGGTGAGGGCGGGCGCACCAGTGGCATCGGCTCGCTGCTGGTGGGTATTCCTGGCGACGGTGGATTGCAGTTCGCCGGTCGGGTGGGCACCGGGTTCACCGAACGCGACCTGGCCAACTTGAAGAAGACGCTGGCGCCGCTGCACACCGACGAATCACCCTTCACCGCAAAACTTCCCGCCCGCGACTCCAAGGGAGTGACGTTCGTGAAGCCGACGCTGGTCGGCGAAGTCCGGTACAGCGAATGGACCTCAGACGATCGGCTGCGTCAACCCAGTTGGCGTGGACTACGGCCCGACAAAGAACCCAGCGAGGTGGTCCGGGAGTAGCAAGCGTCGATTGCTTCCAGCAAGCCCCGGGTCGCCAGCTCGTCGGCTAGCTCGTTGTCGGCGACTCCCGAGTGTCCCTTCACCCAGAACCACTCGACCTGGTGCCGTGAGCAGGCCGCCTGAAGTCGCCTCCAGAGGTCGACGTTCTTCACCGGCTGCTTGGCGGCGGTCTGCCACCCGTTGCGTTCCCAGCCGAGTACCCACTTGGTGATGCCGTTGCGGACATAGGTGCTGTCGGTGTACATGTGCACCGTCACGGGTCTGGTGAGCGCCTCCAGCGCCATGATCGGCGCGGTCAATTCCATCCGGTTGTTGCTGGTCTCGCCGGAGTCGCCGCCGCACATCTCGCGGACGTGCTGACGCTGGCGCAACACCGCTCCCCAGCCGCCGGGCCCGGGGTTCGGTCGGCACCCGCCGTCGGTGTGAATGACGACGACATCGGCGGCGGGGTCGGTCATGCGCCGAGAATAGGCACTGCACCGGGCAGTCGGCTTCAACGACGCGCGGGCGGCGAGATCATCGCCGACCGAACCGAGATCCCGAGCTCGTCGTGCCGGAGTGTGGTGATCCGGCGCCCGGGCTGCACCGCTTCCTTGACCGGTGCTGTGCGATCACCGAAGTAGGCGGCGGTCGCGTCGATGTCGGCGACGACGTACGTGATCCCCCACAGAGTGGACGGACCCTCGCTCGCAGCCTCTGGCGAACCGACGACTTCGATGATCACCTCGCCGAACCGGAAGAAGATCTGCTGTATCGGTCGCCCGCCGAGTTGGCCGTCCCGCTCGCGGCGCGGTTCGACACCGATGGCGGCCAGTGATTCGACCGTTCGACCCAGGTCAGGTGACAGCAGCACGACGTGGTCGATCGCGGTGACGCCGTTCGCGTGCTCGCCTGGCGCGGGAGCAGCCGCGTCCGACCGTGTCGTCGGGATGCCGTCGAGGTCATGGAACGCGCCGTCCGACGGGAGCCCGCGCAACGACCAGCCGACGATGCCGGTGCCGCGCCTGCGCCCGACCAGCTCGCTTCCAGGGGTCCGCCGGGTCGGCGACCTCAAACTCGTCGACGGTGATGGTCATGGACATGGCACCCCCGAATATTGCACACTTCAATCACGATGCGGTGGCTGACCTTTCGAGATGGCGATGGCGAGCGGACCGGAGTGCTCTCCGGCGACGGCGAGGCGATCCACGCGCTACCCCCCGGCGTCGGCCTGCTCGAACTGATCGGTCGCGGCGCCGCGGGGTTGCGGGAAGCGGGGGAGGACGCGCTGGGTACGGCGCCCACGACGCGGCTGGATCAGGTGACGCTGACGGCGCCGATCCCGCGGCCGCCCTCGATCCGGGACAGCCTGTGCTTCCTTGATCACATGCGCAACTGCCAGGCGGCGATGGGCGGCGGCCGCGTGCTCAAGGACACCTGGTACCGGATTCCCGCCTTCTATTTCGCCTGCCCGTCGACCGTCCTTGGCCCGTACGACGACGTCCCGATGGCACCCGGTAGCGCCTGGCAGGACTTCGAATTGGAGATCGCCGCGGTCATCGGGACAGCCGGCAAAGACCTCTCCGTCGCCGACGCCGAGCAGGCGATCATCGGCTACATGATCTTCAACGACTGGTCCGCGCGCGATCTACAGATGCTGGAAGGTCAACTCGCGATCGGGCAGGCCAAAGGCAAGGACAGCGGTGTCACGCTTGGCCCGTATCTGGTCACGCCCGACGAACTCGAGCCCTACCGTCGCGACGGCAAGCTGAGCCTGGAGGTGACGGCGCGGGTCAACGACGAGGTGATCGGTTCCGGTTCGACCGCGCAGATGGATTGGAGCTTCGCCGAGGTGATCGCCTACGCTTCGCGCGGGGTGACGCTGACCCCCGGCGACGTGGTCGGCTCCGGAACCGTGCCGACCTGCACACTGGTGGAGCACCTCGACGCCTCGGCGCCGGAATCATTCCGCGGCTGGCTGCACGACGGCGACATCGTCACGCTCACCGTGCAGGGTCTGGGTGAGACGCGTCAGACCGTCCGCAAAAGCCCAGCGCCGCAACCATTACCAGCCCGGCCGAATCCGGATGCCGTTCCCGCTGCCAGACGGGTCAACCCGGCGCCGGCGAAAATCCCCTACACCCGCGGGTTGCGCGAGGTCGCCGACCGGGTTTGGGCCTGGATTCTGCCGGACGGCGGATTTGGTTGGAGCAACGCCGGATTGGTCGCCGGCGACGGGGCGTCGTTGTTGGTCGACACCCTGTTCGACTTGCCGTTGACCCGCGAGATGTTGGACGCGATGGCGCCCATCACCGACCGCGCGCCGATCACCGACGCCCTGATCACCCACTCCAACGGTGACCACACGCACGGCAACCAGCTGTTGGACCGCTCGGTGCGGGTGATCGCCGCCAAAGGTACCGCCGAGGAGATCGCCCACGGCATGGCGCCGGAGATGCTGGTGATGGCTCAGACCGCCGACCTGGGTCCGGTCGCGACGCCATACCTGCGAGAACGGTTCGGGCCCTTCGACTTCAACGGCATCACGCTGCGCAATGCCGACCAGACCTTCGACGACCAGCTGACCATCGACGTCGGCGGCCGTGAAGTGCGTCTGCTGAACCTGGGGCCGGCGCACACCGCAGCGGACTCCGTCGTGCATGTGCCCGACGCCGGTGTGCTGTTCGCCGGGGATCTGTTGTTCATCGGCTGCACTCCGATCGTGTGGGCCGGACCGATCGCCAACTGGGTGGCGGCCTGTGACGCGATGATCGCGCTGGACGCCCCGACGGTGGTGCCGGGCCATGGTCCGATCACCGATGCGGACGGAATCCGTGCGGTGCGTGGATATCTCGTCCACGTAGCCGAGCAAGCCGACGTGGCCTACCGCAAGGGCCTGTCCTTCGTCGAGGCGGCCGACGGTATCGACCTGGCCGAGTACGCGAGCTGGCTGGACGCCGAGCGCGTGGTCATCAACACCTACCAGCGTTATCGCGAACTGAACTCGGCCACGCCGCAATTGCCGGCGATGGGACTGTTGGCGATGCAGGCCGACTGGCTAGCCAAACACGGGTAGGCGTGGCTAGCGCCGGGTGGCCCGGACAAAGCTGATCGACGCCGCCGTGCCGGCCTGGGCATCGGCGTCAAGCGGCGCCAGCCCGGCCGTCGCAAACAGGTCGGCGAGTCCAGATCTGTCGGTGTCCCACCCGTGCTCCCGCAGGTAGGCCGCGACGTCGGTGTGTTCACCGGGATAAACCAGGTCAGGAATGTGTAGGTCCAGACCGTGTTCGCGCCACCGGTCGGTCAGCGTCCGCGCCTGCCGCTGCCTCTGGTCGGTCTGACCGCCCACCGACCCGTAGTCCGCGGCAAGGGTGCTGCCCGCGGCGCTGAACGCGTGGACGGTGTCCAGCAGCCGGACTTCGGCCTCGGGTGGCAGAAACCCGATGAGCACGCCCTCGGCCAACCACGCCGTCGGTTGGGCGGCATCGAAGCCCGCGTGGCGCAGTGCCGCCGGCCAATCCGCCCGCAGGTCTACACCGATCGGACGGTGCTCGACAGCTGCTATGGCGCCGAATTCGGCGAGCGTCGTGGTCTTGAACTCGATCACCTCGGGCTGATCGATCTCGTACAGCGTGGTCCCCGTCGGCCAGGACAGCCGATACGGGCGGGCATCGAGCCCCGAAGCCACGATCACCACCTGGCGCACGCCCGTGTTACCGGCCGCCGCGAAGTAATCGTCGTAAAACCGCGCGCGAGCAGCGAACGTGTCGACCATGCGGGGAAACCCGCCGTCGTCGTCGACGTCGGCGAAATCCAATTCGCCGCTGGCGACTTTGGTGAAAAGGTCCAGCCCGACCGCGCGGACCAGGGGCTCCGCAAAAGGGTCGTCGATCACCGGATTGGGGCGGCGGCTGGCCGCCGCGCGGGCGGCCGCCACCATGGTCGCGGTGGCACCGACACTGTTGGCCAAATCCCAGCTGTCGTGGTCAGTTCTTGCCATCTATGCGCTCCCTCCTCTTTGAGTTATAGATCCACGCTAGGTACGGACGCTGAGTGTTCCCTTACGGTTGCCCTATAGCCGCCGGCGACGATGCAGTGGGGCCCCACCCGCTTGCGGGGGACGAAGCGATGAGGAGGAGCGGCGCACATGAATGCCGTGGAACTGGAAACACTCGATGGTCCTGCCGAGAGCAAGATCGCCTGCGTCACGTTGAACCGGCCGAGACGCTTGAACGCCATCGATGGATCGCTGATCAAGGGCATGGACGAGGCAATGGACGCGCTCAGCGGCGGCGAGTTCCGGGCGGCGATCCTGACCGGCGCCGGTCGCGGCTTCTGCGCCGGCGCCGACCTCAGCGGTAAAGGCGAGGCGTGGATAAAACCGCCCGCGTCAACGCCGCAGCCACCACCATTCAAAGTCAGCTATGACGCTCAGGTCCGGCTGGCCGATCTGTACACCCGGCTCTACGAGTTGCCGATACCGGTGATCGCCGCGGTCAACGGCGCGGCCGTCGGCGGCGGGCTGGCGTTCGCTTTGCACTGCGACATCCGCATCGCGTCGCAGCAAGCCCGGTTCGGCTCGGTGTTCATCAAGGCGGGGTTCTCGTCGATGGACATGGGCACCAGCTACCTGCTGCCGAAGATCGTCGGCGCGGGCGTGGCGCGGGAGCTGATGCTGACCGGTCGCATCATCGACGCCGACGAGGCGTACCGGATCAAGCTGGTGCACGAGGTGGTGGCGCGCGACGACCTGATGGGCGCCGCGCTGACGATGGCCCGTTCGATCGTCGAGAACAACGCCTACGGCGTGTGGCAGACCAAGATCGGGCTCAACACCGCGCTGGATGCGCCGAGCCTGCGGCATGCCAAGGAGATCGAGAACCGCACCCAGATACTCAGCGGGTTCACCAACAATCCGCTGGAGGCCGCCAAAGCACTTCAGGAGAAACGGTCGGCGGTGTGGGATCCGCTGTAGCCGTTAGGCTTTGGCGATCACGTTTTCAGCGAACATCTCTAAGTTGCGGATCTTGGCGTCCAGCGGTTCGGTGTCCGTTCCCATGATGTAGGGGATCCGGAAACCCACGATGACATCGGTGACACCCTTGTCCTCCAGGCGCTTGACGCCGTCGAGGGTGAAGCCGTCCACCGAGATCACATGGATCTCGAACGGCCCGGTTTTTTCTTCTTCGTTGCGGAGTTGCTTCAGCCTGGCGATGAGCCGGTCGAGCTCGTGCGCGTCGCCGCCGCCGTGCATCCATCCGTCGGCGCGTGCCGCACGCCGCAGCGCGGCGTCGGCGTGGCCGCCGATCAGAATCGGGATCGGTCGTGTCGGCGCGGGAGTCATCTTGGTCTTGGGTATGTCGTAAAATTCGCCGTGGAACTCGAAGTAGTCGCCGGTGGTCAGGCCGCGGATGATCTCGATACATTCGTCAATCCGCTTGCCGCGCTTAGCGAACGGAACACCCATCAGCTCGTAGTCCTCCGGCCAGGGGCTGGTGCCGACCCCTAGGCCGACCCGGTTGCCGATCAGCGCCGCCAGCGAACCGGCCTGTTTGGCCACCAGCGCAGGCGGTCGGATCGGGAGCTTGAGCACGAAGAAGTTGAACCGCAGCGTCGTCGTCACCGCGCCGAGCGCGGCGGCCAGGACGAACGTCTCGATGAACGCCTTGCCGTCCAGGAATTCGCGGTTGCCGTCAGGTGTGTACGGGTATTTCGAGTCCGACTCGAATGGGTAGGCGACACTGTCCGGAATCGTCATGCCGGCGTACCCGGCGGCTTCGGCGGCCTTTGCCAATGGGATGTAGTACGTGTAGTCGGTCATCGCCTCCGCGTAGCTGAACCGCACATTGTCTCCTGTCCCAAGGCCGCCACATATCGACCAAATACTAGAGCTTGCGGCCGGCGCAGGGTCCAACCACGCGACCTACCGCGGCGACACCTCTAATGCGACCTCGGTCAGCGCGAATGGCGGTGCGCCCACGCCGGCGATCGAGTGGGTGCCCTGCGGTGTCTGCTCGGTGATGCGCGCGGACGCGCTGCGCTCGCCCACCGCTAAAGTCAGGGCCCGGGCGCGTATCACGTCATCCGAGAGCTGATCGAAAACGGTTCCTTGCCAATGGTATTGGCCGTCGATCGGGTCGATGTGACCAGTGATGAGCACCCGCACCTGCTGACAGGCTTCGGCCCCGGTCAGAAGTGCCGGCCCCTCGTAGATATCGTCGTGCACAGCGACCGGGGACGACAGGTCGAATGCCGATGCCACCAGGTGTCGCGGTGGGCGGCGCAGGTGAACCCGCTCATTGAACACTTGTTGGCTGCTGCGGCGGACTTCGACGCGAGTGTGACCTTTCGCGAGTCGTAGGCACTCGGTGACGTCGTGCATCGCGGTCTCGACGTCGTGCCCGTCGATGGTGAAATAGTTCGGAAAGCCGTGCATGGCGATGCCGAGATACGGCTCGGTGCCGTCGCGCCAGACCTGTTGAAGGGTCAGCCCGCGGGCGCCGATCAATAATGGGCCACGCCCGGCGACGGCGAACCCGGTGCCGTAGACGATGGCGTCGGCCTCATGATGGACACCGTCGGCGGTGCGGACGCCCGCCGCGGTTACCTCTTCGAACGGCGACGCGACCACCTCGGTCCGACGGCGGCGCGCGAAGCGCGGGGTACGTCGCAACCGCGGGACGACCCGCCGGGGCGCCAGCGGGAAAACCTTGACCTCTGCCGCCGACCGTGCCATCCGCTCGATCAGCCGACCGGCGCTGGCGTCGGCGCCGATCACCGTGACGCGACGGCCGGCCGGGTCGAAGTCGGCGGCGGGCGTCGCCGCGTGGAACGCGATGCCGCGAAAATCCCTGCGGCCGATCAGGTCCGGAATCCACGGCACTAATGGCGACTCGCAGGCAACCGCCATCCGTGCACGGCAGGTTTCGCCGTCGTCGGAGGTTAGCGTCCAGGTGTCGGTGCTGTCGTCGAATACTAAACCGGTGACTGTGCGGTCGAAGATCACGACGTCGTCGTTGCCTGCGGCAAGCAACTCAGGGCCAACAGCGTTGTCGCCGACGACAACGACGTCGTGGCAGGCTGCGATCACAGGAACCTGGTGTGCGCCCAGTCGCGGCGCGCGATCGGTCCCAACAGATCGACCTCGGTCAAAAACGCGGCCAGCGGAGCGAAGCCCGCCACCTGAACCTCATGGCGATGCGGGCTGTTGCGCGCCATCCTGCGGGCCTGCCGGGCGTTCAAGCCCGCCCGCGCGTATGGGACTTGGTTGGTGAACAGGTAGCGGAAGAACCATCCGCCCAGGCCGTTGACGTTGCCGACGAACCACCGCTCCGGCCGGCGCATCTTCGGCGCCCGCTTGCGCAGGCCGTCGCGGGCGAACTGGATGTGGCGGGCCTCTTCGGCGACGTGAATTCGCATGAGCCGCTGGATGATCGGCTGCAGCTCGGGATCGTCCATCATCTGGCGCTGCAAGGAGTCGAAGATCTCCTCGCCGATCAGCGCGGCAACCCAGAGCACCGACCCGCGGAAAAAGAACGGCAGGGTGTTGATGATCATCCGGTGGTAGAGCCGCGGGCGTACCGGCTTGGCGCCGACGCGCTCGATGGCCCTTCCGAACATCACCATGTGGCGCGTCTCGTCGCCCAGTTCGGTCAGCGCGTAATGGGTTGACCGACTGGTCGGGTCGGTGTGCATGAGTTTGCGCAGCAGCGCCTGATTCAGGATGTTCTCGAACCAGATACCGGCCGAAAGCGTGTTCACCAGTTCCTGGCGGGACAGCTCGATGCGCTGGGCGCGGGTCATCTGGTCCCACATCGGCGTGCCGTACAGCGACACGGTTCTCGGCGGGAGGTAGAACTTGTCCGGGTCGAGCGGCGCGTCCCAGTCGATATCGACGACCGGTGCATAGGACTTCTTCACCGACCCCTTGAGCAGGCGGTCGGCAAACTCCTCACGGCCAGGCCCGGTCGGCTTCACCGCAGTGGTCATGATCAGACGGTAGGGAGCTTACGAAGAGATGTCAATACCCGCGGTATCGGATACTTGCGGTTCCGGGCGAGGGGAGAGCCCTTGAAGCGGGGGGGCAACTGCTATAGCTTCAGCATTAGGCAAGGCTTGCCTTAATTGAATGGAGATCCTCTTGGCTACGCTCATCGACGCTTTCCCGCTGATCAAGTCGCTGCGTGACGCAGTATTCGTGTCCGCAGCCATCAGCGAGATCGAACAGTTGACACCGAGGATGCGTCGCGTCCGGTTCAGCGGCCCTCGACTTCGGGGACTGAATTGGACGCCGGGCCAACACATCCGGTTGCAGGTCGCCAGTCTCGGCGAATCAGTCCTGCGGTTGCATCCAAACGACGCCTTACGCACGTACTCCATCTTTGACGCGGACCCCGAGCTCGGCACGCTCGACATCGTGATGCTGAACCACGACAGTGACCCCAGGCCCACTACACCCGCCAGACGGTGGTCGGTCGCCGCTTCCATTGGGGACCGCGTTCAGTTCACCCGACCACAGGGCAATCTCGTCGTCCGTCACGACGCGCCCTATCACGTGTTTGCCGGCGAAGAAACCGCGTCGGTGGCGTTCGCCGCGATGCTGCGATCGCTACCCCCGACTGCCCACGTTCACGGGGTGGTCGAGTCGGCCGACGATGCGGACCACCTCCGGCTGGCCAGGCCGCTGAACCAGGTAGAGCGCGGGAATGCCTCGGCGAAGGATTCCGTAGTGCTGGCCGACGCGCTTCGCACTCTTCGGCTGCCCGATCATCCCGGCGTCGCCTACCTCGCCGGTGAAGCCCGCACGATCCAAACCCTGCGCAAGATCCTTATCACCGAACGCGGCTGGGACCGGCGCAATATTCGTACCAAGCCGTTCTGGACGCCCGGCCGCACCGGCATGGAATAGCGCGTCCGGCACAGTTGGATTACGAACTGCTATTAATCGCGGACCGCGGGGTAGTTTCACCCACATGGGGCCATTTGTCATTCGCGCAGCACTGACCGGATTCGCTTTGTGGGTGGTCACCCTGTTCGTCCACGGGCTCAGCTTCGTCGGCGGCGACACCAGGCTGCAGAGGGTCGGCATCATCTTCGTCGTCGCGGTGATCTTCGGTCTGGTCAACGCGTTCATCAAACCGATTGTGCAGATCCTGTCGATCCCGCTCTACATCCTCACGCTCGGCCTGTTCCACATCGTCGTCAACGCGCTGATGTTGTGGATCACGGCGCGGATCACCGCTCACACGACCCATTGGGGTCTGGCCATCGACAACTTCTGGTGGACCGCCATCAAGGCCGCGATCGTCTTGTCAATCGTCAGCTGGGTGTTGTCGCTGGTGGTTCGGGGCGCGCGGCGCTGACCGGCACACTGGATACATGCCTGAACTGCCCGAAGTCGAAGCGCTCGCCGACCATCTGCGTCGCCACGCCGTCGGCCGGACGATCGGGCGCGTCGACGTCGCCGCGTTGTCGGTGCTGAAAACCTTCGACCCGCCGGTCACTGCGTTGCACGGGTTGCCGGTCACCGGCGCCGACAGGTGGGGCAAGTATCTCGGTCTGCGGGCCGGTGAGCTGATCCTGATCACCCATCTGTCGCGGGCCGGCTGGCTGCGCTGGTCGGACAAGCTGGCCGCGGCGCCGCTGAGGCCCGGCAAAGGCCCGATTGCGCTGCGCGTTCATCTCGGTACACCGGGCGAGGCGCCAGGGTTCGATCTCACCGAGGCGGGCACGCAGAAGCGACTGGCGGTGTGGCTGGTCGGCGATCCGACCCAGGTGCCTGGCATCGCCGCGCTGGGGCCGGACGCGCTGCAGCTCGGCCTTGACGATTTGGCCGGGCTGCTCGCCGGGAACACCGGCCGGATCAAGTCCGTCATCACCGACCAGAAGGTCATCGCCGGCATCGGCAACGCCTACAGCGACGAGATCCTGCACGTCGCCAAGCTCTCGCCGTTCGCCACCGCGGGCAAACTCTCGGAAAGACAGCTCGCGGGATTGCACGACGCCATGGTGTCGGTGCTGAGCGATGCTGTGAGCCGTTCGGTTGGCCAGCAGGCCGCGACGCTGAAGGGCGAGAAGCGCTCCGGGATGCGGGTGCACGCCCGCACCGGCCTACCGTGCCCGGTGTGCGGAGATACCGTGCGGGAAGTGTCGTTCGCGGACAAGTCATTTCAGTACTGCCCGACCTGTCAGACCGGCGGCAAGGTGCTAGCTGACCGGCGGATGTCGCGCCTACTCAAGTAGCTATGCCGTCTGGCGGCGACCCGCTAGCCCTAGCCTGCGCGACCCCTTTGGCTGCGGTAGCGGCGGACGAGTGCATCGGTTGAGCTGTCCGACTGTTGTACCGGCGAAGCGTCTTCGGTGATGACCGGCAGCAGCGCCTTGGCCTGCGTTTTGCCCAGCTCGACGCCCCACTGATCGAACGAGTCGATGCCCCACACGACACCCTCGGTGAAGACCTGATGCTCGTAAAGCGCGATCAGCTGGCCTACTACCGACGGGGTGAGCCGGGTGGCCAGGATGGACGTGGTCGGACGGTTGCCGGGCATCACCTTGTGCGGCACGACGTCGGCCGGAGTGCCTTCGGCGGCGATCTCATCGGCCGTCTTGCCAAAGGCCAGCACCTGGGTTTGCGCGAAGAAGTTACTCATCAGCAGGTCGTGCATGCTGCCGGTGCCGTCCATGGTGGGCAGGTCGTCGGTGGGTTGGCTGAAGCCGATGAAGTCGGCCGGCACCAGCCGGGTGCCCTGATGCAACAGTTGGTAGAACGCGTGCTGGCCGTTGGTTCCCGGCTCACCCCAATAGATTTCGCCGGTGTCGCTGGTGACCGCGCTGCCGTCGGCGCGGACCGACTTGCCGTTGGATTCCATGGTCAGCTGCTGTAGGTAGGCCGCGAACCGGGCCAGGTCGTTGGAATAGGGCAGTACCGCGCGTGACTGCGCGCCAAAGAAGTTCGAGTACCACAGCCCGATCAGCCCGAGCAGCGCCGGCGCATTGGACTGCAGTGGCGCGGTTTTGAAATGTTCGTCGACGAGGTGGAATCCCGACAGGAAATCCGCGAAAGCGTCCCGGCCGATCGCGGCCATCACCGAAAGTCCGATCGCGGAGTCGACCGAATAGCGTCCACCGACCCAGTCCCAGAAGCCGAACATGGTGTCGGTGTCGATGCCGAACTCCTCGACCAGCTTCTTGTTGGTCGAAACGGCGACGAAATGTTTTGCCACCGCATCCTCGCCGAGCGCGTCGGTCAGCCAGCGCCGGGCCGCTGTGGCATTAGTGAGCGTCTCCAGGGTCGAGAACGTCTTGGACGCGACGATGAAAAGCGTTGTCGCCGGGTCTAAATCGGCCAACGTGGCGATCAGATCGGCGGGGTCGACGTTGGAGACGAAACGCGCCGAGATGCCGGCGTCGGCGTAGTGCCGCAGCGCCTGGTACACCATCACCGGTCCAAGGTCCGAGCCTCCGATGCCGATGTTGACGACGGTGCTGATCCGTTTCCCGGTGGCCCCGGTCCACTCGCCGCTACGCAGCCGGTCGGTGAAGTCTCCCATCGCGTCGAGCACCTCATGCACGTCCTCGACGACGTTCTGCCCGTCCACGATCAGCGTGGCATCGCGCGGAAGTCGCAACGCAGTGTGCAGCACCGCGCGGTTCTCCGACGTGTTGATGTGCACCCCGGCGAACATCTCGTCGCGGCGCTGCTCGAGGTGGGCGGCCCGGGCCAAGTCGACGAGAAGCTTCAGGGTGTCCCGGTTGATGCGATGTTTGCTGTAGTCGATGTAGAGGTCGCCGACGGTGACGCTGAACTCGCCGCCACGATCGGGGTCGTCGGCGAAGAATTCGCGTAAGTGGGTGTTTCCGATCCGGTCGTGATGGCTGCGCAGCGCGTTCCAGGCTTCGGTCGCGGAGATATCGGGGATCCGTTGGACGTCAGTCATGATTCGACCCTAGTCAGGTTGACCGGGCCCGCGTTGACGGCGGGATGAACGGGCGGCTAACCAGCCGGATCAGTGACCGAGCCGGCCCCGGCCCAGCCTGAGCAGCAGCATGGCCAGATCCTTGCCCTCGGGGCCGAGATCGCTGTAGCGCTCGATGACCTGCATCTCGCGGCTGTGCACCAGCCGGGTGCCGCCGGAGGCCATCCGGGCTTTGCCGATCGCCCTGGACACCTCGGCGCGCCGCTTGACCGCGGCCAGGATCTCGGCATCGAGACGATCTATTTCCTTGCGCAGGTCGTCGATGTCGGTGAGTTGTTCGGTTTCGACTGTCATTTCAGACTCCGGGATCTCATTGTGTGGGGGTTGTGGTCTCATCCGATTTCGGGCCTCACACAAGAAATGAGCCCCGGATCTCGAAAGCGGACCGCGGGGCTCTGGGAAGCAACTAAGCCACGGGCACCGCTGGCCGGTACCCGTTAAAAAATCGCCGCTGCATATTGAGCACGAATTGAGTGTGCCACTTGAGGGCGTGCAAGCGCAAAGGTGTCGCCGAACGGCGGTAAGTTGGGCGGGATATGCCGCTGGCGACGATGCAGAAAGGGGGAGTGCGATGAGGTGGGGGCGCCTCCCGCTTGCGGGGGAGAGCGGCGCAGTCTTGAGTGTGCAGCACGCGACCGAGGCCGGGGCGGAACTTCTCGTCGGCCTCAATCCTGAACAGCGTCGAGCGGTGCTGCATGAGGGCTCGCCGCTGCTGATCGTCGCCGGCGCCGGTTCCGGCAAGACGGCCGTGCTGACCCGTCGCATCGCCTACCTGCTGGCCGCGCGGGACGTCGGGCCCGGTCAGGTTCTGGCGATCACCTTCACGAATAAGGCCGCCGCGGAGATGCGGGAACGGGTGGTGGCGCTGGTCGGCCCGCGAGCGCGATCGATGTGGGTCTCGACTTTCCACTCGACCTGCGTGCGGATTCTGCGCAACCAGGCGGCACTGATCAACGGCCTGAATTCCAACTTCTCGATCTACGACGCCGACGATTCGCGACGTCTGCTGCAGATGATCGGCAAGGACATGGGCCTCGACATCAAGCGGTATTCGCCGCGGCTGCTGGCCAACGCCATCTCCAACCTGAAGAACGAGTTGACCGACCCGGAGCAGGCGGTGGCCAACCTGTCCGGCCCCGACCTCTCTGATCACGCCGACGAGTTGGCGCGCACGGTGGCCGCCGTCTACTCCGAATACCAGCGCCGGTTGCGGGTGGCCAACGCGCTCGACTTCGACGACCTGATCGGGGAGACGGTCGCTGTGCTGCAGGCCTTCCCGCAGATCGCTGACCATTACCGTCGACGCTTCCGCCACATCCTGGTCGACGAGTATCAGGACACCAACCACGCCCAGTACGTTCTGGTCCGCGAGCTGGTCGGCCGCGATGTCGAGGACGGTGTGCCGCCCGGCGAGCTATGCGTGGTCGGCGACGCCGATCAGTCGATCTATGCGTTCCGCGGGGCCACGATCCGCAACATCGAGGACTTCGAACGCGACTACCCCAACGCCGCCACGATCCTGCTCGAGCAGAATTACCGCTCCACCCAGAACATCCTGTCGGCCGCCAACTCGGTGATCGCGCGCAATTCCGGACGCCGGGAGAAGCGACTATGGACCGACGCGGGTGAGGGCGAGCTGATCGTCGGCTACGTCGCCGACAACGAGCACGACGAGGCGAGGTTCGTCGCCGAGGAAATCGATGCGCTGACGGCGGGTCGCGAGATCACCTACAACGACGTGGCAGTTTTCTACCGCACCAACAACTCGTCGCGGTCGTTGGAAGAGGTGTTCATCCGCGCCGGCATTCCCTACAAAGTGGTTGGGGGAGTGCGGTTTTATGAGCGCAAAGAGATCCGCGACGTCGTCGCCTATCTTCGGGTGCTGGACAACCCCGGCGACGCGGTGAGCTTGCGACGCATCCTCAATACGCCGCGGCGCGGCATCGGTGATCGCGCTGAGGCGTGCGTGGCGGCGTACGCCGAGAACACCGGATCGAGTTTTGCCGTTGCGTTGGAGGCAGCGGCCGACGGCAAGGTGCCACTGCTGAACACCCGGTCTGTCAAGGCGATTGCGGTTTTCGTCGAGATGCTCGACGATCTGCGGGGCCGGCTCGACTCCTCGCAAGGCGACCTTGGGGAGCTGGTCGAGGCGGTGCTCGAGCGTACCGGATACCGCGCGGAGTTGGAGTCCTCCTCCGACCCGCAAGACCTGGCCCGGCTGGACAACCTCAACGAACTCGTCAGCGTCGCACACGAATACGCGACCGACTTGGCCAACGCCGCTGCGCTCGAGGA
This sequence comes from uncultured Actinomycetota bacterium, assembly GCA_963833935.1. Classification (GTDB taxonomy): domain Bacteria; phylum Actinomycetota; class Actinomycetes; order Mycobacteriales; family Mycobacteriaceae; genus Mycobacterium. The sequence continues at coordinate 17,173 of CAWIAC010000019.1, forward strand.
CGCACCGGAGGACGAGGACGTGCCGGACACCGGTGTGCTGGCGCAATTCCTGGAACGGGTGTCGCTGGTAGCCGACGCCGACGAAATCCCTGAGCACGGTGCCGGACTGGTGACGCTGATGACCCTGCACACCGCCAAGGGGCTGGAATTTCCGGTGGTGTTCGTCACTGGATGGGAAGACGGAATGTTCCCGCACATGCGGGCACTGGGCGACGCCCGTGAGCTTTCCGAGGAGCGGCGACTGGCTTACGTCGGGATCACCCGTGCGCGTCAGCGGCTCTATGTGAGCCGGGCCAAGGTCCGGTCGTCGTGGGGACAGCCGATGCTCAATCCGGAATCGCGGTTCCTGCGGGAGATTCCGCAGGAGCTCATCGACTGGCGGCGCGGCGACCCCACCCCGTCGTTCAGTGCGCCGGTGAGCGGTGCCGGCCGGTTCGGCGCGCCGCGCCCGTCGCCGTCCCGTGGCGTCGGTGGCAAGCGCACGCTGCTGGTGCTGGCACCCGGTGACCGGGTGACGCACGACAAGTACGGGCTGGGCCGGGTGGAAGAGGTGTCAGGCGTCGGCGAATCGGCGATGTCGCTGATCGACTTCGGCAGCTCGGGGCGGGTCAAGCTGATGCACAACCACGCACCCGTCGCCAAGCTCTAGCGCGCCGGTTGGGCGTTAGTCGATCAGCCAAGCCCTGGTGCGCGGCAGCAGCGTCAGCACGGTCGCGGTGATCGGCAGCACCGGAAGGGTGTGCACGATCCATGCCACCCGGGCGCCGGCGATGAACACGCCGAGATAGGTCAAGATCGCGACCACGGCACCGGCCACAATCAGGTAGCGGCCGAGGGGCTGACGCAACAGCAGCAGGATCACGCCAGAGATGGTGGCCAGCGCGAACACCAGCGCAAGAAACGCCACCGCGACGCAGAACAGGCGGTCGGATCGCCACCAGCCCGCGATCAGGTCGGTTGCCACCACCGAGGTGGCCCAGCCGCTGATAATGCTGACGGCTGACGCGGCCACTGCCGTCGCCCCGCTGGGTGCAGCGGGGGGTACGCCCGCCACGCCCGGCTGCCGCGACGGCGCGACGGGCGGGGGCGGAAAAGGTCCGCGCGGAGGCGGTTGGCGCGGGATGTGCGTGGTGCGGGCGTCGTCGGCAATCTGCGGCATGGGCGCCGTCGGCGCTCGCCGGATGATGCGTGTCTCCGGGCCGCCACCTGTGCGCACCGGCCCGCTTGGCGTTGGGGTGGGCGGGCGATCGGCGGGTTTGGGGTTGTTCGGGTCGGTCACCGGTCAACCGGCGAAGGTGCCGACACTGAGGCCACGTTTCGCCAGCCACGGCACCGGGTCCACCCGCTGGCTGCCGCCCAGTAGCACCTCGAAATGCAGATGCGGCCCAGTGGAATTGCCGCGATTGCCCATGGTGGCGATCTGATCGCCCGCCATCACACGCTGGCCCACGCGGACAAGCGTGGTGTTGACGTGCCCGTAGAGCGTGACCGTTCCGTCGGCGTGGCGCAGCTTGACCCACATTCCGTAGCCGGCGGTCGGGCCGGCGTCGATGACCAGCCCGTCGGACACCGCGTGGATCGGCGTGCCGATCGAGTTCGCGAGGTCGATGCCGGCGTGCAGCACGCCCCACCGGTACCCGAAACCCGAGGTGAAAATGCCCCTGGTCGGCATGACGAACAACGGCTGTTGCAGCCTGGCCTCGCGCTCGGCGCGCTCCTGGGCGAATGCGACGCCGTGGGCCAACTCAGCGTTGTGCACGGCGACGTTCGCGGCGGGTCGCACCGTGACCATCTGCATACCGCGGGCCGAGGTACTGATCGGCCCGCCGTTCATCGCCGTGGCGTCGGCGGCCAGCACTGTCTCAGCCTTGGAGTGATCAGGGGTATGGGTGGCCGAGTGCGCAGCGGCGGCGGCGGCACCGGCGGCCATGGCGCCGATCAGCACGCGGCCGCGGGTAGGCCCGGTCAGCTGCCTGCGGTGCTGCCCTCCCCGGGCAGTCGGCGACTCCGCGTCGGGGCGGCGCCGGTGCAGGTCACGTCGATACGGGTCGACCCGGCGTTCAACGCTCGGCTTAGTCTCGCTGGGGCCGTCAAGTTCCATGACGCGAAGATCGTCGGTGTCGTCCAGGTCATCGAGCTCAGGCGCGCGCAGTACCTGGGCTTCCTTGTTGAAAGCGTTATCGCTGAAGTCCCAGTCGTCGAGTTTGCCGAACTCATTGAACGGAATGATGTCGGTGACTTCGTTGCGGTGGATTTCTGACCTGCGGTCGCGCGACGCCGAAAGCTCTCCTTGCATAGGAGACGGAGTCGAGATCTGCTGGGTCAACCTGATTGTCCCTCGGGCCGTAACCATAACGTTATCTGGACCCTGAGACGTTAACCGGCGGGCGCGGGGCATCGCAAGTTAAGCCTGAAATCCAGCTGAGAATGTGATTTGAATCACTTCCCACGGACCGGTGAGATCTGCCACATCCACCGATACCGACGATGGAACCCTCAAGCCGTCTCGATACAGTTCCCGCAAGCGGGCATCGGGAAACCTGGCTCGTTTGCAATTGGCCGACACACAGAAGTGAGCCCATGGATCTTTTCGAATACCAGGCGAAGGAGCTGTTCGCCAAACACAACGTCCCAACCACACCCGGGCGGGTGACAGACACTGCTGACGGGGCCAAAGCGATCGCGACGGAGATCGGCGCCCCGGTAATGGTGAAGGCGCAGGTCAAGGTCGGCGGCCGCGGCAAGGCCGGCGGCGTCAAATACGCGGCCACGCCGGAAGACGCCTACGAACACGCCACCAACATCCTCGGCCTGGACATCAAGGGCCACGTCGTCAAGAAACTTCTGGTCGCCGAGGCCAGCGACATCGCCGAGGAGTACTACATCTCCTTCCTGCTCGACCGGGCCAACCGCACCTACCTGGCCATGTGCTCGGTGGAGGGCGGTGTGGAGATCGAAGAGGTCGCCGCCACCAATCCCGAGCGGCTGGCCAAGGTGCCGGTGGATGCCGTGCAGGGTGTCAACCTGGCCTTCGCCCGCTCGATCGCCGAGCAGGGGCACCTGCCGGCCGAGGTGCTGGACGCCGCGGCGGTCACCATCTCCAAGCTGTGGGAGGTCTTCGTCGCCGAGGACGCCACCCTCGTCGAGGTCAACCCGCTGGTGCGGACCCCCGACGACCGGATCCTGGCGCTGGACGGCAAGGTGACGCTCGACGGGAACGCCGACTTCCGGCAGCCCGGCCACGCCGAGTTCGAGGACCGCGACGCCACTGACCCGCTGGAGCTCAAGGCCAAGGAGCACGACCTGAACTACGTCAAGCTCGACGGGCAGGTGGGCATCATCGGAAACGGCGCCGGGCTGGTCATGTCGACGCTGGACGTCGTCGCCTACGCCGGCGAGAAGCACGGCGGGGTCAAGCCGGCCAACTTCCTGGACATCGGTGGCGGCGCATCGGCCGAGGTGATGGCCGCCGGCCTCGATGTCATCTTGACCGACAAGCAGGTCAAGAGTGTTTTCGTCAACGTGTTCGGTGGCATAACCTCATGTGACGCCGTCGCCAACGGAATCGTGACCGCACTGAACATGCTCGGTGACGAGGCCAACAAGCCGCTCGTGGTCCGGCTCGACGGCAACAACGTCGACCAGGGCCGTCAAATTCTCGCCGAGGCCAACCACCCGCTGGTGATCCAGGCCGAGACCATGGATGCCGGGGCCGACAAAGCCGCCGAGCTGGCGAACAAATAGAAAAGGACCCATGACCCATGTCTATTTTCCTGAACAAGGATTCCAAGGTCATCGTCCAGGGCATCACCGGCGGCGAGGGCACCAAGCACACCGCGCTCATGCTGAAGGCAGGCACTCAGCTGGTGGGCGGGGTGAACGCCCGCAAGGCGGGAACCACCGTCTCGCACGTGGACGCCGTCGGTAAGGACGTCGAGCTGCCGGTGTTCGGCACCGTCGCTGAGGCGATCAAGGAGACCGGCGCCAACGTGTCGGTCGTCTTCGTGCCGCCGAAGTTCGCCAAGGACGCCATCATCGAAGCCATCGACGCCGAAATCCCGCTGCTGGTGGTGATCACCGAGGGAATTCCCGTGCAGGACAGTGCATATGCCTGGGCCTATAATGTGGACAAGGGGCAGAAGACGCGCATCATCGGGCCGAACTGTCCGGGCATCATCACGCCGGGCGAGGCGCTGGCGGGCATCACTCCGGCCAACATCAGCGGGTCTGGTCCCGTCGGCCTGGTGTCCAAGTCCGGCACGCTGACCTACCAGATGATGTACGAGCTGCGCGATTTCGGGTTCTCCACGTCGATCGGCATCGGCGGCGACCCGGTGATCGGCACCACCCACATCGACGCGATCGAGGCCTTCGAGAAGGATCCCGACACCAAGATCATCGTGATGATCGGCGAGATCGGCGGTGACGCCGAGGAGCGCGCGGCCGACTACATCAAGGCCAACGTGTCCAAGCCGGTCGTCGGCTATGTCGCCGGATTCACTGCGCCAGAAGGCAAGACGATGGGCCACGCCGGCGCCATCGTGTCCGGCTCGTCCGGTACCGCCGCCGCCAAGAAGGAAGCGCTGGAAGCCGCCGGAGTCAAGGTCGGCAAGACTCCGTCGGAGACTGCCGAGCTGGCCCGGAAGATTCTGCAGAGCCTGTAAGCGCTGATGACTGTCGGTGCCATTGAGCCCCGCACTCCCGTCGTCGTCGGCGTTGGCCAGGCCGCAGAACGCATCGACGACGCCTACTACCGGGGGATGTCGGCCGTCGAGTTGGCGGCGGCCGGCGCGCGGGCGGCGATCGACGACTGTGGCGCGGACGCCGCCAAGGTGGCTGCGTCGATCGATACCGTCGCCGGGATAAGGCAATTCGAGATTTCCGGACCGGCCAAGGCGGTCCTGGGCAAGTCGAACAACTATCCGCGGTCGGTGACCAGCCGCATCGGCGCCGACCCCGTCCGCGCCATTCTGGAAGTGGTCGGCGGCCAAGGCCCGCAGCACTTGATCACCGAACTGGCCGGCGAGATCGCGGCCGGGCGTTCGGAGGTGGCGTTGGTCTTCGGCTCCGACGCGACGTCGACCAACCGCTACTTCGCCGAGGCCGAGAACAGGCCCGACTTCTCCGAGATCGTCGAGGGTGCACTCGAAGACCGGGGTCATGGCTTGGAGCAGCTGATCAGCCGTTACACGATCATTCACGGACTGGTCGACGCGCCCACCCAATATGCGTTGCTGGAGAACGCTCGTCGGGCCGGAACCGGACTCGGGGCGGGCGATTATCTGCGGCGGATGGGCGAGTTGTTTGCGCCGTTCACCAAGGTGGCGGCCGCCAATCCGTTCGCCGCTGCGCCGGTCGAACGCAGCGTCGAGGAACTGATCACCGTCACCGAGAGCAATCGGATGATTTCCGATCCGTATCCGCGGCTGCTGGTCGCCCGCGACCAAGTGAACCAGGGTGCGGCCGCACTACTGATGTCAGTCGGGGCAGCGCGCAAACACGGTGTACCCGAAGATAATTGGGTTTACCTGCATGGCCACGCCGATCTGGAAGAGCAGAGTCTGCTGGATCGGCCAGACCTCGGCCATTCCCCGTCCGCGGTCATGGCGGTGCGCGAAGCGCTGTCCGTCGCCGGGCTCGGCATCGACGACGTTGCGACCTTCGATCTGTACAGCTGCTTCCCAGTGCCGGTGTTCAACATCTGCGACGGCGTGGGGCTCGCGACGGACGATCCCCGCGGGCTGACCCTGACCGGAGGACTGCCGTTCTTCGGCGGCGCCGGCAACAACTACTCCATGCACGCCGTCGCTGAGACGGTCGCCGAGTGCCGAAGCACGCCAGGGCAATTCGGCCTTGTCGGCGCGAACGGCGGCTTGTTGAGCAAGTACTCGGTCGGCATCTACTCGACGACCCCGGTGGAGTGGAAGCCGGATCGCAGTGCGGAACTTCAAACCCAGGTCGCCCAGGCGCCCACTGTGCCGGTGACCGAGCAGGCCGACGGCCCGGCAACCGTCGAGACCTACACGGTCCGGCGCGACGGTGGAAAGCTGACCGGGATCATCATCGGCCGGCTCGACGCTGACCAGCGCCGGTTCCTGGCGACCACCGAGGACGACGACCTGATCGCGGTGCTCACCGACGACGACCCCCTGGGACGACCGATCGTCGTGCGCTCGTTCGACTACGGCAACCGCTGCTCGCTGGGCTGACTAGACGGAGTCGAGGATCGCGGCGACCAGGCCTTCGCTGTCCGCCACGGTCACGGTGAGCGCGGAATGGTCGCGCAAACCCAGGACGCGGCGGATGCGCGGCTCGAAGTGGATGCACACGCCTTCGGTCGCGTTGGTGCCGAACGTGAGTCCATCGTCGACCAACGACAGTCGCGCCCCCGCCGCGGTCCACCATCGGTACGGGCCCGCGACGTGCGCATCCTGCACCTGTGTCAGCGGCGCGTCGACATGAAGAGGCCCATAGCGGGCGACCAGGCGACCGTCCTCGGTCACGGTGACGCCCTGCGCGCCGGGCCATGCCCGAACCGGCAGCCAAATCGGAGCCAGTCGGGGATCGTAGCGATAGGGAAAGAACAGACCCGGCCCGTCGTCGGCGGTCACGATGCGGCTCCGTTGGGACTCAGCGGCTAGACGGCCGCGGCAAGTTTGCCGGCCAATCGCTCCACGTAGGCGGCGACCTCATCTTCGGACCGGTCGGGCAATCCGAACAGCACCTCGGTGACCCCGATTTCTGCCCAGCGCGCCAACTTCTCGGGTACCGGCTTGAAGTCCAGCGCCACGATCTGCGGGGCGCCGTCCCGGCCGGCGGCAGCCCAGATGTCCTGCAGCTGCTTCACCGGCTCGTCGATGTCGAAGTCGCGGGGGGTGGTGATCCAGCCGTCGGCGCTGCGCGCGATCCACTTGAAGTTCTTTTCGGTGCCGGCCGCCCCAACCAGCACCGGGATATGTGCCTGCACCGGCTTGGGCCACGCCCAACTGGGCCCGAAGTTGACGAACTCGCCCTGGTAGGAGGCCTCCTCTTCGGTCCACAGCGCCCGCATCGCCTCGATGTATTCACGCAGCATGGTGCGGCGCCGGCCGGGCGGCACACCATGATCGGCCAGTTCATCAGTGTTCCAGCCGAACCCGACGCCCAGGCTGACTCGCCCGCCGGACAGGTGATCCAGGGTCGCGACGGATTTCGCCAGCGTGATCGGATCATGTTCGACCGGCAGTGCCACCGCGGTGGACAGCCGCACCCGAGAGGTGACCGCGCACGCCGCACCGAGGCTGACCCAGGGATCCAACGTGCGCATGTAGCGGTCGTCGGGCAGCGACTCGTCACCGGTCGTCGGATGGGCCGCTTCGCGCTTGACCGGGATGTGGGTGTGTTCGGGTACGTAAAAGGTCTGGAAGCCGTGACTGTCGGCAAGCCTGGCTGCCGCCGCCGGGGAGATACCGCGATCGCTGGTGAACAGCACAAGCCCGTAGTCCATGGATGAATTAGAACGTGTTCCAATCTTGCGGGCAAGCGCCGGGGGTACGGGTGCCGGCCGCGACATCAGGCAGAGGTCCGCGCCGCCCCCGGCGCTCGAGGTGCGCTAGCGTGGTTGATCGGCTCGCGTCGCAACGTCTTCGCTGGCCGCCACCACATCGCTCGTCGAGCGTTCCGAGGTAGCCTCGCGGGGAGCGGCGCGCGGGAGTAACCAACGCAGCATGACAGTGGCGCCGCAACAGCATTGGAAGGCACAGGAGAAGCCATGACCTACCCCCCCGGCAGTCCCGGATACCCGCCCGCGCAGTCAACCGGGTCCTACGGGGCCCCCGCCGCACCGTCGTTCGCGAAGTCCGACGACGGGGAAAGCAACCTGAAGCTCTATCTGACCATCGCGGTCACGCTGCTGGGCCTGACGGTCTATCTGGTGAGCTATGGCCCGATGATCACCCGCATCCTGCCCAACGGAGACGAGCTGGTCGAAACCGGCAGCACCTTGCCGGTCGACTTGGCACTGTTCGCGGGCCTGCTTGCCGGGGTGAGCTTGTTGCCCAAGGCCAAGAACTTCTCGGCGGTGGTGGCCGCGGTCGCGGTGCTCGGTGGCTTGCTCCTGGTCGAAGACACCATCGGAGCCTCGGGCCGGGGCTGGGCGCTCTGGTTCGCCGTCGGTGCCGGCGTTCTGCAGGCCGTGCTCGCAATCGCCGCACTCTTGCTGGACGCCGGCGTGATCACCCCACCAGCGCCGCGGCCCAAGTACGATCAGTACGGGCATTACGGCCAGTACGGCTACTACGGTCAGCAGCAGCCTCCCTACCAGCAGTCCGGCTACGGCACGCAGTACGGGGGCTACCCGTCCGGCCCATCGACCGGTGGGTTCAGTGCGCAGCCGGGGCCGCAGCAGAGCTCGCCGCAGTCGCAGCAGCACGGATCGCCTACCCCGCCGACGGGATTTCCCAGCTTCAGCCCACCGCCGTCATCCGGTGCGTCTGGTCAGGGAAACTCCGCGGACGGCGGTTCCGGCCATGGCCAGCACTCCTACGGCCAGGGTCAGCAGCCGCAGGCGCCGTCCTCGACGTCGGGCCCGTCACAGTCCTAACGGTGCGCTGTCGCGCGCGGCGGCTCGCCGACCAGGGGACCTAGTCGGTAGTGTGCTCGAAGCGTGACGCCGGTTCAGGACAGTCGAAAAGCGGGCGCCCGCCAGGCCCGTGACCTACTGCGCGTTGCCTTCGGCCCCGCGTTGGTGGCGTTGGTTGTCATCGCGGCGGTGACGCTCCTGCAGCTGGTGATCGCCAACAGCGACATGACCGGCGCACTGGGCGCGATCGCCAGCATGTGGCTCGGCGTGCATCAGGTGCCGATCTCGATCGGCGGCCGCGAACTGGGTGTGATGCCGCTGCTGCCGGTGCTGCTGATGGTGTGGGGGACCGCGCGCGCCACGGCACAGGCCACCCCCACGACGGCGTCGTGGTTCGTCGTCCGATGGATAGTCGCGTCGGCTCTGGGCGGACCGCTGCTGATCGCTGCCATCGCACTGGCCGTCATCCACGACGCGGCATCGGTGATCACCGAACTGCAGACCCCCAGCGCGGCGCGTGCCTTCATGAGTGTGCTCATCGTCCACGCCGTCGGCGCGTCCATCGGAGTGGGTTCGCGGGTCGGCCGCCGCGCACTCGGGGCGTCGCCGCTGCCCGGCTGGCTGCCTGATGCACTCCGTGCCGCGACGGCGGGCGTGCTGGCCCTGCTGGGGTTGTCGGGTCTAGTCACGGCCGGCTCGCTGGTTGTGCATTGGGCGACGATGCAGGAGCTGTACGGAATAACCAGCTCGATCTTCGGCCAGTTCAGCCTGACCGTGTTGTCGGTGCTGTATGCGCCCAACGTCATCGTCGGAACCGCCGCAATGGCCGTGGGATCCAGCGCCCATCTGGGTTTTGCGACGTTCAGTTCGTTCACCGTCTTCGGCGGCGACATCCCGGCGTTGCCGGTGCTGGCCGCGGCCCCCAACCCACCGCTGGGACCGGCGTATGTGGCGCTGCTCATCATCGGCGCGTCCTCGGGGGTCGCGGTCGGACAGCAGTGTGCGCGCCGGCCGCTGCCGATGTCCGCGGCGATGGCGAAGGTGGGGATTGCGGGGTTGGTGGCGGCGCTGACCATGGCACTGCTCGGGTACGCCGGCAGTGGCCAGTTGGGCAACTTCGGCGGCGTCGGAATCGACCAGGGGACTTTCGGGTTCGCCGTCTTCCTGTGGTTCACCGGCGTCGGCGCCATCACCGTCGTGATGGCCGGCGGGATCAGCTACCGGCCACGGAAAGCCAAGCAGCCCAAACAGCCCAAACGGGCGCGGTCCGCGGAGCCACCGGTAGAGCCCGCCGTCGAACCGGCGGTGTCGGCCGACCCGATCAGCGAGTTCGACGACGACGACTCGCCCGCGTCGTCGCCGACGGGGCCTGACGGTCCGCCTCTCGCCCGCGAGCGGGAGGCGCCCGCACCTCGGGCCGTTGACCGGCCCGCATCGTCGGCGGAGGGGCCCGACTAGGCTCGCGCTGTGCAGCAACCGTTCCGCGTGCCCCCCAGCGCACCGGCACGATTGGTGGTGTTGGCATCGGGCACCGGTTCGTTGTTGGCGTCCTTGCTCGACGCCGCCGTCGGCGACTATCCCGCGCGCGTCGTTGCCGTCGGCGTGGACCGCGACTGCCCGGCCGTCGACATCGCCACCGCGGCGTCCTTGTCGACCTTCCGGGTGCGGCTGCCCGACCACCCCGACCGGCAGGCGTGGGACGCCGCGCTCACCGAAGCCACCGCAGCGCATTCACCCGATCTCGTGATCTCGGCGGGATTCATGAAAATCCTTGGCCCACAATTCCTATCGAAGTTTCAAGGTCGAATCCTCAACACGCATCCGGCGCTGCTACCGGCATTTCCCGGCGCGCACGGAGTGGCCGACGCGCTGGCCCACGGCGTGAAGGTGACCGGCTGCACGGTGCACCTGGTGGACGCCGGCACCGACACCGGTCCGATACTTGCCCAGCAAGCCGTTGCGATACTCGACGACGACGACGAGGCGACCTTGCATGAACGCATCAAGGTCACCGAACGGCGGCTGTTGGTGGCCGTGATCGCCGCGGTGGCGACCGGCGGCGTGACCTGGATTGGACGAAAGGCGACTATCGGATGAGCAACGACGACGGAAGACGGCCGATCCGGCGAGCTTTGATCAGCGTGTACGACAAGACCGGGCTCGTCGAGCTCGCCAGCGGCCTGCACGCGGCCGGTGTGGACATCGTTTCGACCGGCTCCACCGCGAAAACCATCGCCGACAAGGGAATTCCGGTGACCGCGGTGGAAGAGGTCACGGGTTTTCCGGAAGTACTCGACGGCCGGGTCAAGACCCTGCACCCCGGCGTGCACGCCGGGGTGCTGGCCGATTTGCGCAAGCCCGAGCACGCGGCGGCGCTCGAAAAACTCGGGATCGCTGCGTTCGAGTTGGTGGTGGTCAACTTGTATCCGTTCAGCGAAACGGTGGACTCCGGCGCGGGTGTCGACGAGTGTGTCGAGCAGATCGACATCGGCGGACCGTCGATGGTGCGCGCGGCGGCCAAGAACCATCCCAGCGTGGCGGTGGTGACCGACCCGCTCGGCTATGACGGTGTGCTTGCCGCGGTGCGCGGCGGCGGATTCACCCTTGCCGAGCGGAAAAAGTTGGCGTCCTTGGCGTTTCGGCACACCGCGGAATACGACGTCGCGGTCGCCGGCTGGATGGAGTCGACACTGGCGCCGCAGCAGCCGGCGTCGGTATTCCCCGAGTGGTTCGCCGGGACATGGCGACGTTCGGCGCAACTGCGCTACGGCGAGAACCCGCATCAGCAAGCCGCACTGTATGTCGACGACGGCGCGTGGCCCGGCCTGGCGCAGGCCGAGCAGCTGCACGGAAAAGAGATGTCCTACAACAACTTCACCGACGCCGACGCGGCCTGGCGGGCCGCCTTCGACCACGAGCAGACCTGTGTGGCGATCATCAAGCACGCCAACCCGTGTGGGATTGCGGTCTCGTCGGTCTCGGTCGCCGACGCGCACCGCAAAGCCCACGAGTGCGATCCGCTGAGCGCGTTCGGCGGAGTGATCGCGGCTAACACCGAAGTCAGCGTGGAGATGGCCGAGTACGTGAGCACCATTTTCACCGAGGTAGTGGTGGCGCCCGCCTACGCGCCGGGCGCGGTGGAGGTGCTGGCCCGTAAGAAGAACGTCAGGGTGCTGGTGGCGTCTGAACCCTTGGGGGACCACGCGGAGTGGCGCCAGATCAGCGGCGGGCTGCTGATGCAGCAGCGCGACCGGATCGACGCCCACGGCGACGACCCGGGCAACTGGACACTGGCGGCCGGCGCCGCGGCCGACCCGGCCACACTGGCGGATCTGGCCTTCGCGTGGCGGACCTGCCGCGCCGTCAAATCCAACGCCATCGTCATCGCCGGCGGCGGCGCCACCATCGGCATCGGCATGGGTCAGGTCAACCGCGTCGACGCCGCCCGGCTGGCAGTCGAGCGCGGCGGCGATCGGGTCCGCGGCGCGGTCGGGGCCTCCGACGCCTTCTTCCCGTTCCCGGACGGCCTGGAGACATTGGCCGCCGCGGGCGTCACGGCGATCGTGCATCCGGGCGGCTCGGTGCGCGACGACGAGGTGACCGCTGCGGCGGCGGACGCCGGCGTGACCCTCTACCTGACCGGGGCCCGGCACTTCGCCCACTGAGACGCGGGCGGCAATAGTTGCCTGGCCCGCTCCAGTAGCGCGAGCCTGAACGTCGGCCGACCGATGAGCAAAGCAATGCTAATTGCTTTCGTGTGACAGCACGATTTCGCGCCAAACAAGATCAGATCGGCATAACATCCCCAATTGGGCGCGCCGACGGCGGCGCAGCTCGCGGCATTCGAAAAGTACTCGAAAGGAAGAAATGCGCGCGATAACGAAAAGGACAGCGTCGTTCTCGATCGGAATTGCGGTGTTCGCGCTGGTAGGCGTGGGCTGCCACAAAGAGGCGAACTCTGGCCAAAGCTCAAGTTCCGCAACGTCGTCTTCGGCGTCCGCGATGACGTCATCAGCTGCGGCAGAGCCGTCGACGAGCGCAGCGGCACCGACCTCAACGCAGATCGCCGGAAAAAACGGCACGGAGTACACGGTTGAAGGACCAATCCTGGCGAAGTGGGAGACCCTGACCGACGAGCAAAAGAAGGACTTGGGCGCCCCGTACGACAACCAGAAACCCACCTTGGACAACAGCGGCGTCTATCAGCAGTTCGATGATGGCGTCCTGATCTATCGGAATGGGCAGCCGGTCTATTTCGTGTGGGGAAAGATCCGCGACACGTGGAATGACAACCAGGCTTCGCAGGGCAAGCTGGGTTACCCGACCTCGGACGAGACGAAGGAACCCGACGGCTCCTACAAGTCGACGTTCGAGCACGGCACGGTCACCTGGAAGGAAGGCGACGAGAAGGCCACCGCCACTATGAGCTGACGCTTCTCGTACCAGTGAAAGGCCGGGCAATCCAACCGATTGCCCGGCCTTTCCACGTCGCAAGGAGACCCGAGCCGATGCCGTATCCGCCGCACCGTCGTAGCGTGGAGTGGTGACCGCTGCGAATACTCTGCCCCGCACCGTCGGCGAACTGCGTGCCGCCGGGCACCGCGAACGGGGAGTCAAACAAGAAATCCGGGAAAACCTGCTGGCACGCCTCACCGAGGGTGCAGAGGGTGGAGCAATCTGGCCGGGCATCCTGGGCTTCGAGGACACCGTGTTACCCCAGCTGGAGCGGGCCCTGATCGCCGGCCACGACTTCGTGCTGCTGGGTGAGCGCGGTCAGGGCAAGACCCGGTTACTGCGGGCGCTGACCGGCCTGCTCGACGAGTGGACTCCGGTGATCGCCGGCGCCGAACTCGGCGAGCATCCATACTCGCCGATCACGCCCGAGTCGATCCGGAAGGCCGCCACACTCGGCGACGACCTGCCGGTGGAGTGGAGGCACCGCAGCCAGCGGTACACGGAAAAGCTGGCCACCCCCGACACCAGTGTCGCCGACCTGGTCGGCGACATCGACCCGATCAAGGTCGCCGAAGGCCGCAGCCTGGGCGACCCCGAGACCATCGCCTACGGCCTGATCCCGCGGGCGCACCGCGGCATCGTCGCGGTCAACGAGCTGCCCGACCTGGCCGAGCGTATCCAGGTGTCGATGCTCAACGTGATGGAGGAACGCGACATCCAGGTCCGCGGCTACACCCTGAGATTGCCTCTCGACGTACTTGTTGTAGCCAGCGCCAACCCTGAGGACTACACCAACCGCGGCCGCATCATCACTCCGCTCAAGGATCGGTTCGGCGCCGAGATCCGCACGCACTACCCGTTGGAGCTGGACGCCGAGGTGGGTGTCATCGTGCAAGAGGCGCACCTGAGTGCTCAGGTGCCTGACTATCTGGTGCAGGTGATCGCGCGCTTCGCCCGCTACCTGCGCGAGTCGAACTCCGTGGACCAGCGGTCGGGTGTGTCGGCGCGGTTTGCCATCGCGGCGGCCGAAACCGTCGCCGCCTCAGCCCGACACCGCGGCGCGGTGCTGGGCGAGACCGATCCGGTGGCCCGAGTCGTCGACTTGGGCACCGTCATCGCTGTGCTGCGCGGCAAGTTGGAATTCGAGTCGGGCGAGGAGGGCCGCGAGCAGGCCGTTCTGGAACACCTGCTGCGTCGCGCCACCGCTGACACCGCATCCCGCGCACTCGGTGGTCTCGACGTCGGTCCGCTGGTGGCTGCGGTCGAGGGCGGCTCGGCGGTGACGACCGGTGAGCGGGTGTCGGCCAAGGACGTGCTGGCGGCGCTGCCGGATCTGCCGGTCGTCGAGTCGATCGCCAAGCGACTCGGCGCCGAATCCGAGGGTGAGCGCGCTGCCGCGCTGGAACTGGCGCTGGAGGCATTGTATTTGGCCAAGCGTGTCGACAAGGTATCCGGGGAAGGCGAGACCGTCTATGGCTGAACGTCACTCGTCAGGTCATTCGACGAAATATTCGGCGTACAGCGGGGGGCCTGACCCACTGGCTCCGCCGGTGGATCTGCGCGAGGCCCTCGAGCAGATCGGGCAGGACGTGATGGCGGGCACGTCGCCGCGCCGCGCGCTGTCCGAGCTGTTGCGCCGTGGCACCAAGAACATGACCGGAGCCGACCGGCTGGCCGCCGAGGCCAACCGCCGACGACGAGAACTCCTGCGCAACAACAACTTGGACGGCACGCTGCAGGAGATCAAAAAGCTGCTCGACGAGGCCGTGCTGGCCGAGCGCAAAGAACTGGCCCGCGCGCTGGACGACGACGCGCGCTTCGGTGAGTTGCAGCTGGACGCGCTGCCGCCGTCGCCGGCCAAAGCCGTGCAGGAGCTGTCCGAATACGACTGGCGCAGCAGCGAGGCGCGGGAAAAGTATGAGCAGATCAAAGACCTCCTCGGCCGGGAGGTGCTCGACCAACGCTTCGCCGGCATGAAAGAGGCGCTGGAAGGGGCCACCGACGCGGACCGCCAGCGTGTCACCGAGATGCTCGACGATCTCAACGAGCTGCTGGACAAGCACGCAAAAGGCCAAGACTCGCCCCAGGATTTCCAGGACTTCATGGACAAGCACGGCGAGTTCTTCCCGGAGAACCCGCAGAATGTTGACGAGCTACTGGACTCGCTGGCCAAGCGGGCGGCGGCCGCGCAGCGGTTCCGCAACAGCCTGAGTCCCGAGCAGCGGGCCGAGCTGGACGCGTTGGCACAGCAGGCATTCGGGTCACCGGCGCTGATGCAGGCGTTGGGCCAACTCGATGCCCACCTGCAGGCCGCCCGGCCCGGTGAGGACTGGGACGGCTCGGCGCAGTTCTCCGGCGACAACCCGCTGGGCATGGGTGAAGGTGCTCAGGCGCTGGCCGACATCGGCGAGCTGGAACAACTCGCCGAACAGCTGTCGCAGAGCTATCCCGGTGCGACGATGGACGACGTCGACCTCGACGCGCTGGCCCGTCAGCTCGGTGACCAGGCCGCCATCGACGCCAAAACGCTCGCCGACCTCGAGCGTGCGCTGGTCAACCAGGGCTTCCTTGATCGCGGCTCGGACGGCCAGTGGCGGTTGTCGCCCAAGGCGATGCGACGGCTCGGCGAGACAGCGTTACGCGATGTGGCGCAACAGCTTTCCGGCCGTCAGGGCCAGCGGGAGCAGCGGCGTGCCGGGGCCGCGGGTGAATTGACCGGTGCCACCCGTCCCTGGCAGTTCGGCGACACCGAGCCGTGGAACGTCACCCGGACGCTGACCAACGCGGTGCTCCGGCAGGCGGGAACCGCGGCGGACAACCGCAGCTCCGCCATTCACATCACCGTCGACGACGTCGAGGTGTCCGAAACCGAGGCCCGCGCCCAAGCCGCGGTTGCGCTGTTGGTGGACACCTCGTTTTCGATGGTGATGGAGAACCGCTGGCTGCCGATGAAACGCACCGCGCTTGCACTCGACCACCTGGTGCGCACCCGGTTCCGTTCAGATGCGCTGCAGATCGTCGCGTTCGGCCGCTACGCGCGAACGATCACCACCGCGGAGCTGATGGGATTAGAAGGGGTGTACGAGCAGGGCACCAACCTGCATCACGCGCTTGCGCTGGCCGGCCGGCATCTGCGTCGGCACCCCAACGCGCAGCCCGTTCTGCTGGTCGTCACCGACGGTGAGCCGACCGCGCACCTGGAAGACGTCGACGGGGACGGCTCGGCGGTGTTTTTCGATTACCCGCCGCATCCGCGAACCATCGCCAACACCGTGCGCGGCTTTGACGACATGGCCCGGCTGGGTGCGCAGGTCACCATCTTCCGGTTGGGCAGCGATCCTGGGCTGGCCCGGTTCATCGATCAGGTTGCGCGCCGGGTGGGGGGTCGCGTCGTCGACCCCGATCTGGACGGACTCGGCGCGGCCGTGGTCGGTGACTATCTGCGCTCCCGCCGGCGGTAGCGCGGCGCGTCGTCAGATCGGCTAGCTCTGCGTTTTGCGGTTCTTCCGCCGGACGCCGACACCGCCCCACAACGAGAAACCGTGAATCCGTACGGTCGGCGCGCCGGGCGCGCCTTTGCCGGCGACCTGATGGTCGAAGCCGCCCATCACGCCATGGCCGTTGATCTCTACGTTGACCTCGGGAGGCAACAGGATCGTCTGGCCGCCCATGATCGAACAGGCGTGGATGTCGACTTCGGTGGAGGTGAAGTCGGCGTAGCGCAGGTCGATCACCCCGCCACCCCAGAGCGCGAACGTGGTGAGCTTCTTCGGCACGTTCCAGCGGCCGCGCCGCTCGAACGCGCTCATGATGGCCAGCAGCAGCATCGACGGCGCGGGCTTGGGGGAACCGGCATGTCGCGGACTCACCGACGATCCCAGTAGATCCGACCGCAGTTGATCCAACTCATCGTAGGTCTTCGCGGCGTACGCCTTGGTGAGTCGGTCTTCGTAATCGCTCATCTGTAGGCGGCCCTGAGCGGCAGCGTCAGTGAGTAACTGAGCCACCTGAATGCGATCGGTATCCGCGGCACGCGTCGCTGCGTCCTGCGGGCCCCGCGCGCCTCGCTGCGCCGATTTCCTCATCAATCACGAGCCTACGACGAACAATTTTTGCTGCAAGGATCTTCGCGAAACTGCTGCCCCACCCTCAGACTTCGCTCAGCTAGCCGTGGTCAGGGATGTTCGCTGCGCGTCGGGCGTTCTGGGCCGCGCGGTCGGTGAGTTGGTCGTAAATGGATTCAGATCGCAGGGCGATGGCGACCAGCATCGCGATCGCGCACGCGCCGAGCATGGCTGACAGTTGGTTTGTGGTACCGGTCATCTCGGTGGCCAGGATCAGGCCGGTGATCGGGGCGTGCACCGTCGCGGTGAAGAAGGCGGCCATCCCGATGAGGGCGCACGCGGCGAGGCTGGGCGCGGTATCGGGTAACAGGTGTTTGGCGACCAGTCCGATGATCAAGCCGGCGTACGCTCCGAGTACCAGCATCGGCGCGAACAGGCCGCCGGGTGTGCCGGCGGCATAGGAGACGACTCCCAGCACGAACCGGAAGATGAGGACGCCGGTGACTGCGAACAGCGCGCCGTGGCCGAGCAGTGCACCCTGGGTGAGGTTGTCGCCGCCGCCCACCAAGTCTGGTGCGGCCCAGACGAGCAGCCCGATCAGTACCCCGGTCAGGGCAGCGCGGACTTCCCTCGGCCACCGGCTGGCGTCGGCGCGACGGAGCCCGAACATCACCGCTTTGTTGTAGAGCACGCCGAGCACACCGGTGACGACTCCAATGGCCAACACCCAGCCGGACTCGATGAGCCGTGGGCTGGCTAGCGTGCTCATCTCAAACCCGTGCTGTGACGGCACCAGTAGGTGAGCCGCGGCGAAACCGGACGTGGACGCCACCAGCGTGGCGACCGTGGTACGCGGGTCGAAGCGTTTGACGAGCTCTTCGAGGACGAACACGCCACCGGCGATAGGCGCGTTGAATGCGGTGGCGAGACCGGCCGCGGCGCCACCGGCGACCAGGACGCGCAAGTCCGCGATGTTGCGTCGGGTCACGGTGGCGACGATGACGGCCGCGGTCCCCCCGATCTGGACCGAAGGTCCCTCACGGCCCAGGGCCAGGCCGGCACCGATGGCTAGCAGGCCACCGACGTATTTCACCGGCAGTATCCGGAACCGGTCGGGTTTGACGCGGCCATCGGCAATCGCCTCGACGCGCGGGATTCCGCTGCCCTCGGCGTGTGGTTCGACCCGCCTCACCAGGGCGGCCGCGGCGGTGACGGCGGTGGTGCATACGAGGACGACGACGATCACGCCCCACCAGGAGCAGTGCGCCCAGGCGGAAAGGCTGTTGCGCCACCGTGCAGCGAATTCGAGGAGGAGCCGGAAGCTGGCTGCGCTGACGCCGGTGAGCACCCCGACCAACGCGGCCGCCACCACGAAACCGACCAGGCTTTCGGCGCTCTCGCCGTGTGCGTCGACAGGGTGTGTCGTTGGGCGCTGCCAGCCGGTGAGCAAGCTGCGAAGCCAACTTCGCCAGCCCTGGCTTTCGTTGTCGTGCACCCCTACTGCTTATCGGAGGACGCGACGGCGAATGATCGCGGGGTCGGCTTCAGCGGGCCGTTACCCGGCCCGCATCGTCGCCGGGCGAAGCCCGATTGCCCGGCTCCTCAGCGGGCCGTTACCCGGCCCGCATCGTCGCCGGGCGAAGCCCAACGAGGTGGCCGCTTCTCCAGGAATGCGAGCATGCCCTCGCGGGCCTCGTCGGAGACGAAAAGCCGCGCCGATTCGGCGCCGAGCCGTTCCGCGTCGCGGTCGAACCCCTCTAGGACGG
>CAWIAC010000020.1:0-92876 GCA_963833935.1 uncultured Actinomycetota bacterium
AACCCGGCTGCGCGGTGTCGAGCTCGACCAGGCCGCGGTCGGGCGTCAGGGCATGTGTCATCGGCACGTCGTGCGGCTCGTGGGGCAACTCGTCGAGCAACTCCTCGTCGCGGATCACCGCGATCAAGCGCGCGTCCGGATCCCGCAGTACCAGCGTGCGGTCGTAGAAGCCGCGGCCGCGGCCCAGCCGCGCCCCCGTGCGGTCGACGGCCAGCGCGGGGACGAGCACGACGCCGGCCTCTGCCAGGGCCGTCGGCGGCAACCATGGCTCGACCGGTTCGAGTAGTCCGAAGCGCGCGACCGCTAGTTGTCCGGGCCGGTACTCACCCCAGTGCAGCGCCGTCGCCGCGTCGTCGGGGGTGGTGCGCGCGACCGGCAGCAGCACCCGGTCCGCGTGCCGCAACAACGCATCCAGCATCTCGATCGAGCCCGGTTCGGCGCCGACCGGCACGTAGGCGCACACCGTGCCGCCGCTGTTAGCCAGCGCGCCGACGTGGTCGGCCAATGACTGGGCTTCGGCGGCGTGGGCGTCGTCAGACACCGAACGACGGGCTGCCAGCAGCCGTTCCCGCAAAGCGGCCTTGCCGTCCCTCGCCACACGTTCAACGATATGGTTTCTACGATGCCCCACTCACCGGTTTCGGTCCCGCGCACCGCGATCGTGCCCGCGGCCGGTCTGGGCACCCGTTTCCTGCCCGCGACCAAGACCGTGCCCAAGGAGTTGTTACCTGTCGTCGACACGCCCGGCATCGAGTTGGTGGCGGCGGAGGCGGCCGCCGCCGGGGCCGAACGGCTGGTGATCATCACCTCCGAGGGCAAGGACGGCGTCGTCGCGCATTTCGTCCAAGACCTGGTGCTGGAAGGCACGTTGGAGGCGCGCGGCAAGAAGGCCATGCTGGCCAAGGTCCGTCGAGCGCCGGGACTGATCAAAGTCGAGTCCGTCGTCCAGATGGAGCCGCTTGGTCTGGGACACGCGATCAGCTGCGTGGAGCCGGTGCTATGGGCCGACGAAGACGCTGTCGCGGTTCTTCTTCCCGACGACTTGGTGCTGCCGACCGGTGTGCTGGAGACGATGTCGAAGGTGCGCGCTGAGTACGGCGGCACGGTGTTGTGCGCGATCGAGGTCACTCCCGAGGAGATAAGCGCCTACGGGGTTTTCGACGTCGAGCCGGTACCCGGGGCCGTCAAGGACGTCCTCAAGGTCAAGGGCATGGTGGAGAAGCCGAAGCAGCAGGACGCGCCGTCGTTGTATGCCGCGGCCGGCCGTTACGTCCTCGACCGCGCCATCTTCGACGCGTTGCACCGCATCGAGCGGGGCGTCGGCGGCGAAATGCAGCTCACCGACGCGATCGCCCTGCTGATCAAAGAGGGGCACCCGGTACACGTGGTCGTTCACCGCGGCTCCCGACACGACTTGGGAAATCCCGGCGGCTACCTCAAGGCTGCGGTTGACTTTGCCTTGGACCGTGACGACTACGGGCCAGACTTGCGACGGTGGTTGGTGACTCGATTGGGTCTGGCCGAAGACTGACGGCCGGGTCGTCGCCGATACGGGTTGACGGCAGAAAGGCGCGTTGTGCGTTCGGTGGAAGAGCAACAAGCCCGGGTATCGGCCGCCGCGGTGGCGCCGAGGCCGGTGCGGGTCGCCATCGCCGAGGCGCAAGGGTTGTTGTGCGCCGAAGAAGTCGTCACCGAGCGCCCGTTGCCCGGCTTCGACCAGGCCGCGATCGACGGCTACGCGGTTCGCAGCGTCGACGTCCTCGGCGTCGGGGAATCCGATCCGTCCGGGAATCTTGCCGACGACGAATCGCCGGCGCTGAGCGCGGTCCCCGGCGAGGTCGGGGAATCGTCGTCAGCTGGCGGCGGGGTGAGCCTGCCGGTGATGGGCAACATTCAGGCCGGCACGCGGACACCGAGCAGGCTGCAGCCGGGGCAGGCCGCGCGCGTGCAAACGGGTGCGCCCCTGCCGACGTTGGCCGACGCGGTGTTGCCGTTGCGCTGGACTGACGGCGGGCAGTCCAAGGTGCGGGTGCTGCGTGGTGTGCGGTCGGGGGCCTACGTGCGACGCACTGGCGATGACGTGCAGCCCGGTGACGTGGCCGTGCGGGCGGGGACGATCATCGGCGCCGCTCAGGTCGGGCTGCTCGCCGCGGTGGGCCGCGAGCGGGTGCTGGTACATCCACGGCCCCGGGTGTCGGTGCTGGCGGTGGGTGGGGAGCTCGTCGATATCTCGCGCACTCCCGGCAACGGGCAGGTGTACGACGTCAACTCCTATGCGCTGGCAGCCGCCGCCCGGGACGCGGGCGCCGAGGTGAACCGGGTCGGCATCGTCAGCAACGACGCACGAGAACTCGGTGAAGTCGTCGAAGGCCAGGTCAACCGCGCCGAGATCGTGGTGATCGCCGGCGCGGTCGGAGGCGCCGCGGCCGAAGGCGTGCGTTCGGTGCTCGCGGAACTCGGCGACATGGAAGTCACCCGGGTCGCGATGCATCCTGGGTCTGTGCAGGGCTTCGGGCAGTTGGGCCGCGACGGTGTGCCGACTTTTCTGTTGCCCGCGAATCCGGTCAGCGCGCTGGTGGTGTTCGAGGTCATGGTTCGACCTCTGATCCGGTTGTCGCTGGGAAAGCGGCAGCCGATGCGTCGGATTGTGCAGGCTCGAACGCTGTCGCCGATCACCTCGGTGGCTGGCCGTAAAAGCTTTCTGCGCGGACAACTCATGCGCGACCAGGACACCGGCGAATACCTGGTGCAGGCCCTGGGCGGCGCGCCCGGCGCCTCATCGCACCTGCTGGCGACGTTGGCTGAGGCAAACTGTCTGGTCATGGTTCCGCGGGAGGCGGAGCAGGTCCGAACCGGCGAGATCATCGACGTAGCGTTTCTGGCTCAGCGTGGCTGAGCAACACGGTGACGTCGGCTCGTGAGCTGGCGGGGCTCCAGCTCCCAGCATCCCGGCTGGCCGGTCGCGGTGGGGCCGCTGCGGGTGGCCGCCGGCCTGGTCCGGGTGCGTCCGGTGCGTCTGCGCGATGCCTCTGCATGGAGCCGCATCCGGCTGGCCGACCGGAGGCATCTGGAACCGTGGGAGCCGAGCACCGAGGTGGATTGGGTTGCACGGCATTCGATTTCGGCGTGGCCCGCACTGTATTCGAGTTTGCGGTCAGAAGCTCGCAAAGGCCGCATGCTGCCGTATTCGATCGAGCTGAACGGCGAGTTCTGCGGTCAGCTGACGATCGGCAACGTCACTCACGGTGCATTGCGGTCGGCTTGGATCGGCTACTGGGTCTCCAGTTCGGTCACCGGTGGTGGCGTCGCGACCGGAGCCCTCGCGCTGGGTCTTGATCACTGCTTCGGCCCGGTCATGCTGCACCGCGTGGAAGCGACGGTGCGGCCGGAGAACGCGGCGAGCCGGGCGGTGCTGGCAAAGGTCGGCTTTCGCGAAGAGGGGTTGCTGCGCCGTTATCTGCAAGTCGACGGGGCCTGGCGGGACCACCTCGTGGTGGGTCTGACGATCGAGGAGATCTACGGGTCGGTGACGTCGGCTCTGGTGCGCAGCGGGCACGCCAGCTGGGCGTAGTCCAGCGGAAACGCGCGGCGTGTCGTGTTACCAACGTGACTTTTGTGACGAATGATGTTCGTCAGAGGAAATTACAGAAGTGTAATTGTTCTGAATATGCCTCGACCGGATGCGCCGGGTACCGGTCTCGCTGGCGGGGAAAGGAGCGGGTCACCATGCCAAGCATCCCGCAGTCATTGTTGTGGATATCGCTCGTGGTGCTCTGGCTCTTCGTGCTGGTTCCGATGCTGGTCAGCAAGCGCGACGCGGTGCGCCGTACCAGCGATGTCGCGTTGGCGACCCGCGTCCTCAACAGCGACTCGGCCGCGCGGCTGATCAAGCGTGGCGGGCCGGCAGCGGGACATCGCAGTGACCCGGACTGGCAGCCCGAAGAAGACGAACACGAAGAACTGGACGAGTTGGACTCCGACGACGCTGAGGACGCCCCGCCGTCGCGCGTCGTCGTCACGGTCGCGGCCGCGGTGTCTGTTGAGGCGAGTGGTCCCGACTATCTCGACGTCGATGTGATCGACCCAGACTCCGCCGCGCTGCCCGCGGGTAACTCCGCAGCGGCACCCGCCGACGACCAGACCGCGGATGACGCGGACACCGAAGCGCATCTTGCCGTCGAGTTCGATGACGAGGACGGCTTTGATGACGACGATGCTGATCAATACGAGTACGTCGACGACACGTCAGGGATTCCGGTTGCCGAGGAACTGCCGCGGACCGTCACGCCGGCGTTCTCGCGGCGCCATCGGTATGACGCGGACACCGCCGCTGCGGTCGAGGCCCGCAAATACGCATTCCGTAGGCGGGTGCTGATGATCATGGCGGTGACGTTGGTCGCATCGGCCGGCGCGGCGTTCCTGCTGACTTCTACGGCGTGGTGGTTCTGCGGCATGACCTCGACGGTGACCGTGCTATACCTGGGTTACCTGCGCAAACAGACCCGGATCGAGGCGCGGGTGCGTCGTCGCCGGATGCACCGGATGGCGCGGTCGCATCTCGGCGTGGAGAACACCTACGACCGCGAGTTCGACGTGGTCCCGTCGCGACTGCGGCGGCCCGGCGCCGTGGTGCTGGAGATCGACGACGAGGATCCGGTCTTCGAGCATCTCGACTATGCGCCCTACGCTCGCGAGTACGCCTGGCACGGGGACCTGCCGCGAGCTGCCGGGCAGTAACGGTTCGGCAAGCTCGTCGGTGACTGGTAGCCTGCTAGCGATCAGGGGCTATGGCGCAGTTGGTAGCGCGACTCGTTCGCATCGAGTAGGTCTGGGGTTCGATTCCCCATAGCTCCACAGCGTTTGAGCAGGTCAGCGGCTCACAGCCCGCCGCGATGGCCGCCGCGGATGCTTTCGCGATGGCGCTCCGCCCGCTCACGGATGGGTAACCAGATAGGTTTCGTTGGTCAGTCCTGCGGTGAGTTCCTCGACTACAAAGGGTCGGTCGAGGCGGGCGCGCAACTCGTCAGGATCAATGAGCAGGCTGATCTCAGCGGTCTGGTGCGCAAAGATTCTGCCAATGCGGGGGTAGAGCCAGCGCATGATCGCGCGCTCTGCTGGCGTGCAACGCGACGCGCAATAACCGACGTGCCCGACCTCATCGGTGAGGATTTCGCTGTAGAGCCGCTCGACTCGCTCGCAGACTTCGGGTTCGTTGGCGAATAGTTCAACACCGACGCGGCGCAGTTCGTCGAACATGATGCAACCGGCCATCTCCGCCGCTCCCACGAACACGAACCCAAGCCGCTCGGGCAGAAAGACACCCGTCTTGACGAACTGGCGCATGACGAAAGGCGGTGGCACTACTTGGAATGTCAGGTCAAATACGTCCAGCACGTAGGCCAGTAGTCGGGTGTGGTAATGCTCTTCGAGTTCGAGATAAACCCGTTCGGGCGGAAGGTTCTCGTCGCTGTTAAGCCCATACGTTTCACCGAGGCCAACCCCGAACCGCTCGGCCTGATTCAGCTTGGCGGTGGCCAACAGAAACAGCATCTTCCGGTCCAGGCCCGGTTCGGGTTTCCGTCGGCGCATGTTGCGCAGGAAGATGGTTCGGTCGGCGGGGTGAAGTGAGCGGACGGGGTTCTTTTCAAGGCCATCGAAGAAGTCTTCGCGATTCGCCAAACGTCGGTTAAGCAGATCGGCCTCCCCGTCGCGCCTCTTGAGGAAGTCCCGGTAGCCGTTGATTCTGGTGTCGTTCATCGTGTCTCCATTCCTTTGACGAGGGTCGTGACGTAGCGACCCACAACGGCATCCGCCGTCGCTGAGGCATGAGCGCCAGTCGCTAGCAGCGCGAAGAGTCCGGTCATGAAGAACACTCCAAGTTCGCTAGCGTCCGACTCCGCTGGAACTCGGCACGCCTGCTGTGCGGTGGTGATCGCAGCAATGACGAACTCCGCCAAGGGATGTTCCGATACTTCGTCCTCGACTGGTCGGTTCGCGGAGAAGTGCAACCCCAACATCTCGCGGAAGACCACCCGACCCAAGCGGTGCTCGGCGGCGATGACACGGCGAACGAGGAGCGACAGGACAGACCCCAGGTCATCGGTGTCGATCTGTGCAGCGTCGAGTTCAGCGACGATCTTGGCTTCTTCGTTGAGTTCCAACTCGACCAGGACGTGTTCTTTGGTCGGGAAGTGAAAGTAGAAGGTGCCGCGCACGACTCCCGCCGCGCTTGCGATGGCGGTGACATCAGCACCGGCCAATCCGGACCGATCAATCTCGGCCAGTGCTGCATCGAACAGGCGTGCTCGCGTTTCCCGCATCCGGACCTGTCGAACGCCTCCACTGACTACCGGGGCGTCTGCGAGGGCGCTTGGCGACTTCATACGAGCACGGTAACTACACTCATTGGCGCTCGTCAATGACGGTTGTCAATGAAATCTTTCAAGAGGATGCATGCGGACCATTCGTTAACCCGCTTAGGGCAGATGAGGGTTTGGTGGCCGAGGTCGGAACGCTATGGCCGCCAAACGGGTTCGGCGGTGAGTTGGTCGGCCTATTGTCTTCTCAGGTCGTCCTTTTCGGGGGACAGCGAACTAACTCCTACGAACCCGGTTTATGTCTTCAGCGGAAAGGGCACGAATGACCACTCCGATTTCGAGGGACCACCTCCCGATTCCGGATACCAAGCATGTGGGTCTGACCACGTATGACGCCAAGGACCCCAACACCACTTTTCCGCCGATCACGACGCTGCGGCCGCCCGAGAACGCGCCGAACGTGCTCATCGTGCTGATCGACGACGTCGGCTTCGGTGCTTCGTCGGCCTTCGGTGGACCGTGCAACACGCCGGTCGCTGAACGTCTCGCCGCTGGGGGACTCAAGCTCAACCGTTTCCACACCACCGCGCTGTGCTCGCCCACCCGTCAGGCGATGCTGACCGGGCGCAACCACCACTCGGTGGGTATGGGCGCGATCACCGAGATGGCGACTTCGGCACCCGGCAACAGCAGCGTCCGGCCCAAGGAAAAGGCACCCATCGCCGAAACACTTCGGCTCAATGGGTATTCGACGGCCCAGTTCGGAAAGTGCCACGAGGTGCCGGTCTGGGAGGTCTCTCCCGCAGGGCCGTTCCACCAGTGGCCCACCGGATCGGGGTTCGAGTACTTCTATGGGTTCATCGGCGGGGAGGCCAACCAGTACTACCCCGGCCTCTACGAAGGCACCACCGCGATTGAGCCACCTAAGTCGCCGGAGGAGGGCTACACGCTCAACGAGGACCTCGCCGATCGCGCCGTCACTTGGGTGCGTCAGCAGAAGGCACTCGTTCCGGACAAGCCGTTCTTCATGTACTACGCACCCGGTGCCACGCATGCGCCCCATCACGTGCCCAAAGAATGGTCCGATAAGTACAAGGGAAAGTTCGATGCTGGCTGGGACGCACTGCGGGACAAGATAATTGCGGAGCAAAAGAAGCTGGGCGTGGTGCCTGAGGACGCCGAGCTGACCCGCCGTCACGACGAGATTCCCGCATGGGCGGACATGCCCGACAAACTCAAGCCGGTGCTGGCCCGCCAGATGGAGTTGTACGCAGGCTTTCTCGAGCAGACTGACCACGAGGTTGGTCGAGTCATCGACGCGATCGAGGACCTCGGCTTCCTCGATGACACCCTGATCTATTACATCATCGGCGACAACGGCGCTTCGGCCGAAGGCACGATGAACGGCTGCTTCAACGAGATGGCGTCGCTCAACGGGATGCCCGGCATCGAAACCACCGAGTTCCTGCTGTCCAAGATCGATGACTTCGGCACGCCTAAGGCCTACAACCATTATGCGGTGGGCTGGGCACACGCGCTGTGCGCCCCGTATCAGTGGACCAAACAGATCGCATCGCACTGGGGCGGCACCCGGAACGGAACCATCGTGCACTGGCCTAACGGGCTCACCGAGAAGGGCGGCCTGCGCAACCAGTTCCACCACGTCATCGACGTCGCGCCCACCATTCTGGAAGCAGCCGGTCTGCCTGCCCCAGCGGCGGTGAACGGCATCGCACAGGCACCGCTGGAGGGTGTCAGCATGCTGCCCACACTTCGGGATGCCAATGCCCCGGAGACGCACCAAGTGCAGTACTTCGAGATGTTCGGCAACCGCGGGATCTACCATCAGGGCTGGACCGCGGTGACCAAGCACCGCACGCCGTGGGAGACCGGAACGCCGCCGCCGTTCGATGAGGACGTGTGGGAACTCTACGGTCCCGAGGACTGGACCCAGGCGCACGACATCGTCGCCGAAAACCCGAAGAAACTCGCCGAACTGCAACGGCTCTGGCTGATCGAGGCGGTCAAGTACAACGTCGTGCCGATCGACGATCGTGGCTTCGAGCGCATCAACGCCGACATCGCCGGCCGGCCACAGTTGATCCAGGGCAACACCCAACTGCTGTTCGACGGTATGCGGGTCAGCGAGAACTGTGTGCTGATACTGAAGAACAAGTCCTACACGGTGACCGCCAACATCGTCGTTCCAGAATCGGGCGCCAGCGGCGTGATCGTCACCCAAGGCGGCAGTGTCGGTGGTTGGTCGCTGTACGCGCACGAGGGCAAACTGAAGTACTGCTTCAATTACTTCGGCATCGAGCACTACATCACCAGCGCCCAAGAGCCGATTCCGGCGGGCAAACATCAGGTGCGGATGGAGTTCACCTACGACGGCGGTGGCCTTGCCAAGGGCGGCGACGTCACGCTCTTCTACGATGGGAAACCCGTCGGAACGGGGCGAGTCGAAAAGACACAACCCATGGGATATTCCGCCGACGAAGCGTGTGACGTGGGATCCGACACTGGATCACCGGCCTCCCCGGACTACGGGCCGACAGGCAACCGCTTCACCGGCAGCATCGAGTGGGTGCAATTGGACATCGGCGACGATGGTCACGACCACCTCATCACTTCGAAAGACCGCTTCAACCTCGCGATGGCACGCCAATAGGGCGGCCAGGATCGGGAGGGGTTGGGGGGCCTGCGGCGACCTTATTAACTCCAACGACCTTGTGGGCCAGTGACTCCCGCTGATGGTGCAGCAGCAATGTCAGCACCTGACGATGGTCACCAAACGATCGGGGCGGCTTCTGATCGGGCATGACCGACATCGTCGAGCCGTTGGCGCATCGCGCAACCACCGGTTTGCCGGCACCCGGCTCCCGCCCGGTGCAGCGGTTATTAGACCGGCACAGCCGTCGTCGGCTCGGACCGCATTCGGCCAGGCTAACGGGTTGAGCCGGCGGAACGGATCCTGCGCGCGCACCACTTGCAGATCGCCGAGGATGCGTTCCAGCGACTGCTTGGTGCTGTCGCGAACGGTCTGCACCCAGGCCGCGGCGTTGCTGCGGGCAGGCCGGGCGGTGGTGATCGGTTCTCCAAATGCCAGGTACATCCGCTGCGGGCGGGGAATCAGGGTGGGACCGATGCCGCGCATGAGTGGCATCGCCATATCGGTACGTCCGGAAAGCCTCTCGCCAATGGATTGGCTCAACCGACCCCAGGTGCTGTCGCGGGCGAAGAGGCTCTGGTATACATCATCCCCGCCGACCAGCGCGACGGGAACAATCGGATAGCTGCTCTCGATGGCTACGCGGGCGAACCCGCTGCGGCCGTCCCAGCGTAGGCGGTACTCCTCGCCCTTGAACTTCGCGATCTCTCGACCCCCGCCCGGAAATACCAGCACGGTCTCGTTGTGGCGCATCAGTTCTCGCGCGGTATCGGGGTGGCCGACAACGCCGCCGTAGGCCGCGATCAAATCCCTGGCGAACCCGCGCGCCTCGCCCATACCCCGCTCGGCCAACGGCCTCACCCGGACGCCCAATTCGCGGTGCAGGTAGTAGGAGATGAGAAACACTTCCGCGCCGGACTGAGTGTGGTTGCCGACCAGCAGGAACCGGCCGTCGCGCGGGAGGTTCGCCAACCCGTCGACATACGGTCGATACAACTCGATCAGGGGATTCAGGCCGTCGCCGATGTTGCCCAGCAGCTGGGTCAACGCCCGCACGCGGCGGGGCTGATTCATGAGCGCTTCCAGCTCCTCGGCGGTCAATGTCTTCTTGCCTTCCGGCGGACCCAGCCTCACCATGATCTCCTTGTCGTCGACGACACTCTCACCACGTTACGGGCGAACTAGTTAGTTTGGCTACCATCCTGCTGTGAGATCGAAGACAGAGCTGCGGGACGAGACCGCTGCTTATGCCGCCACGAATTGGCGCCACGTGCATGGAAGGTTCATAATTTTCCGACTATTAAGAGAACGACTGCTAGTTGCGCTGAATGAACCATAATCAGGCGGTGGAACGACGACGTAACGGCTACAAGGCCCAGTCCCCGATGGTGGTCCTCAAGCAGTTGCCTGCTCTGGTGGTGCTGGAGCGGATGCCGGTTCCTGTGCTCGCCATCGCCCAAGACGGCGCGCTGGTGTTTGCCAATTCGGCATTCTCAGAAATGGTCGGCCGCGCACCCGAAGACGTGCTGTCACTGACATTCGACGAGATCTTCCACCTCCCGCTCTCGCCCACCTCGGAATCCGCGGTTTCGGTCGTGCACGGGTTGGCCAACATGGTCGTCGAATTGGCCCATCGGGACGGCACGAGTGTGCGCGCGCTGATGAGCCGCTCGGCGCTGATTCGCGCCGACGACAACATTGCGCTTGCCACATTTCAAGACTTGACCGAGCAGCTGTGGCTCGATGAGCGCTAAGTCGTCCTCTAGTTGCCGGAATTTTCCGGCGGCGAGACGGCCTTGATCGCCAGAGCCGCACGGCGCTTGAGGAATTGAGCGAAATAGGCGATTCGCTCGGGTTGCACGATTCCCCGTAGCACCGTCGATAATGCTTTCTCGAAGTCACTCAGCAGCACCACCGGTGCGTCCAGACTGCTGGCCTGACGCAACCCTATGTAAATGGACACCAGCAAACGTCCCACGTCTTCCGGGTCGCGCTGATCGACGATGTCGCCCTCGCGGATTCCGCGCCGGGTCGTCTCGCCAAGTAGCTTGATCCAGTCCGTGCAGCAGCCGCTCCTGCAGCTTCTCGGTGCGGCCCACCGATTCGAGCAGGTTGAACGCTGCTCGTGCGACGTCTTGGGTGATGTCGCCAATGGCGATGAGGTACGAGACGTCAATGAGGGTCTCCAGCCCGGAAAGCTTCCGGGCGAGCAA
Organism: uncultured Actinomycetota bacterium; assembly: GCA_963833935.1. Classification (GTDB taxonomy): domain Bacteria; phylum Actinomycetota; class Actinomycetes; order Mycobacteriales; family Mycobacteriaceae; genus Mycobacterium. The sequence goes on from CAWIAC010000020.1 coordinate 11,202, forward strand.
ATCCTGAATCGCGGCAGCGGACTTCACGGTCTGCTCGTCGACGATCGCCAACGCCAGCGCGTGCTTGGAGCGGAAATGAAAATACATCGCGCCCTTGGTCAGCCGTGCTTCGGCCAGAATATCGTCGAGTCCGACCGCGTAATAGGGACGCTGGGCGAACTGATGTGCGGCGGCTCGCAGAATCTGCTCGCGCGTCGTATCCGACCGCTTGTCGGTTAACTCGCTCATCGTTGAATCCTGAAGCTGCTGAATTTCATTGCGCCGTCAGATCGCAGTCGGGGTCAGGGCCTGGCTGTCCGCGAGGAACGGCATGGGCATCCAGCGCGAGGAAAGCAGCGTCTCCATGGCGTGGCCCGGCAGCGGGCGCGAGAGCAGGTAACCCTGCGCGCGGTGACATCCGTGCCGCATCAGAGTCAACGCGGCGGCCGGGGTCTCCACGCCCTCGGCCACCAGCTGGAGGTCGAAGGCTTCGGCAAGGCCGATGATTGCCCGGACGATCGCCAGATCACGACTGCTGGTGCCCAGGTCCCGAACGAATGACGTGTCGATCTTGAGGGTATCGACAGGCAATGATTTCAGGTGCGACAGAACGGCATAACCCGTGCCGAAGTCGTCGATGGCGATCTGCACTCCGACTTCTTTGAGCGCCTCCAGCGTCTTGCGGGTGGTGTCGATGTCGCGAACCACGGCGCGCTCGGTGATCTCCAGACACACCGAGCCGCCGTCAATGCCGAACTCATCGATGGTTTCCGCCACGCAGCTGACAAATCCCCGGCTGACCAGTTGGCCCGGCGACACGTTGATGCGCAACGTGATGTTCTGCCCGACGCCGTGAGAACGCCACCGACTGAACTCCGCCATCGCGGTCCGCATCACCCAACGCCCCAAATCCGCGCCTAAATTAGCGGATTCGGCCAGGCCGATGAACGACTCAGGCAGCAGCAGGCCCCACGTCGGATGCCGCCACCGGACGAGCGCCTCGGTGGCCACGATCGCCCCGGTCCACAGGTCGACCTCGGGCAGATAGTGCAGCAGCAACGCGTCGTTGTCGATGTCGCCGCTCAGGTGGAGTTCGATGTCGTTGCGGAACAGGCGCTGCAGCGACATGTCGTCGCTGGAGACCGCCACATCGTTGCCGCCCGAGCGCTTGGCACTCAACACGGCCTCGTCCGCGCGGTGGAGAAGGTCGCTGGTGGTATCGCGTCCCGGCATGCCCACCGCGACACCGACGCTGACGGTGCGGCTGATCATATGGCCGCCGATGGCCATCCGGTCGCGCAGCGCGGCGCACAGATCTTCGCCGGCCTTCACCGCTGCCTCGATCGACATCGGCCGATCAGGCACGACGACGAACTCGTCGCCGCCGAGCCGAGCGGTCATGCTTTTGGCGCCGGCTTTCAATTGCAGCTTTTCGGCGAATGTCCGGATGAAATAGTCCCCGGCGGTGTGGCCCAGGTAATCGTTGATCGACTTCAGTCGATCGAGGTCGAGGTACAAGACCGGGACGGGACCGGGCCGACCCGCGGCAAGTCGTTCGGAAAGGTGGGCCATCAGCGCGCGACGGTTGTGCAGGCCGGTCAGGTCGTCGTGCTCCGCTAGTTCGCGAAGCCGCTCTTCCGCGGCGATGCGGGCCTGGAGTTGAGCAAGCAGCGACGCCACCGTCTGGATGACGTTGAGCTCGTCGGTTCGCCACTTCTTGCGACGAAATTTCATGCAGGTCAGCTGGCCGGTGGTGACGCCCGCCGATATCAGTGGCGCCGCGGCTGCCGACGGCGAAGTCATCCTGGAGACGTCGAAGCCCCAACGCTCGTGCCCAGCCGCGATCCAGCGCGCGTACGCGGGATCGGACGCATCTGGTCGGACCACCGTCAATGTCTTGCCGTGCTCGCACAACGCCAAAACCGGGTCAGCGCTGCTGAAGTGGGCGATGACCCAGGAATCCGTGAATGAGCCGTCTCGTCGCGGCGGCCATGCGGCGACCAACTTCGAAACCCTGACCTTGTGGTCGTTGTGGCGCAGAAAAGCGGCATCGATATCGAGATCTTCCACGAGCTCGGCGAGGACCTGTTGGTTCACCTCGGCAACTGTCGACGCCGTCGTCTCCATCAACCGGGTCGCGACGCGGGTGACCAAGTTGCGTGGCAAGGTCGCCTCCGTTGTGATGCGTAGCTCGGGGTGCCGCGCCTCGTATGCACTGTTAAGTGTTGGTCTGATCCGGCGTTCACGTCAGGGCGCGGCGGTTCGCGAAAGTATATATGCCCACGATGTCCCACGCCGGGGTTAGCGATATGACGGGCGGCGCGGCCGGCAAAAATCCGGCGGACGAATTCTCGGCAGAGGTCAGGGTTGGTTGCGCCCCGAACGGCTGAGCCGCCATTCGGGCGGAAAGTTCAGGTCGTTGTCCTTCACGACGTTATTCAAGCCAGTCTCGAAGGTGCCCTCGGTGAGGTCGACCTCGTCGGCCCGGTCGTTGTGAATCAGCGGCAGCATGCCCTCGACCATGCCGGTGAGCAGGCTGCCGAAGTACTCGCCCTTGTGCTGCTTGTAGAGCTCGAGGAAGGTCTTCTGCACCGCGACGGTGTCGGTCGGTCGCGAGCGCGAGCACGCCGTCGCATACTTCAACGTCTCGTCTTCCAGTTTGTCCCGTGGCACAACGCTGTTCAGGAAGCCGCAGTCGTACATCTCTTTTGCGGTGAAAGGTCTTCCGGTGAATAGCATTTCGGAGAACTTACGCAAGCCCATGGTCTCTGCCCACCACCACAGCCGCGGACCCCACCCCACGTAGCGAAACGCCGGGTGGCCGAACAGCGCGTCGTCAGAGGAGACAACCAGGTCGGCGTCGCCGGCTTGGTAGAAATGCCAGCCGTAGCAGTAGCCTTTGGCCTCGATGATGCTGATCTTGCGAAGTTCTTGAAGCGGCCGGTTGCCGGCGCGGGCCTTGGCGTAGAAGTCGGTGACGGTGGACAGATAGCGGTATGAGTCGCCCGGCGGGTACTTGACCTCGTCGTCATTGATTGCGACCTCGTGGAGCAGCGGACGGCCCGGGTTTTCCAGCATCCCTCGCTGTTCGGGAAGATCGCCGCCGCTGCCGAAATCCTCTCCCTCGCCGCGGATTACGACAACCTTCACGTCATCGTCGACGTTGCACTTGTGGATCAGGTCGGCATAGTGCTGCCGCATGCCCAGCGTGGTGGCGTTCTGCGCGTCGGGACGGTCGAAGGTGATGTAGGCGATCCTGTTCTTGACGTCTTTCTCGAACTTGATGTACTGCTCGGCTTCCTTCTTCAACTCTTCGTAGTCGTATTCAGGCATTGGTCATCTTCCGCCTTGGTGATTGATGATGTGAGCAAGCTGCCCGGGTCGACGGGAAGCGAACGGCTGCGACCGGTTAACTCTATTGCCGTAGAGCACCATACCGGCCTGCATCGGACAACTGGCCGATCGCTGGGGGCTTTATCGGCCGCGTCGCGTTGGGAGCGAGGCGCCGTCGCCGGTGAGTCGTCCCTGTTGGTCGCTGCTCAAGATGCCGGCGACAATCGCCGACAGGACGCCGTCGAGCTGTTCAGGGCTGTCGATGATCCGGTCACCGTGCGCGAGTCGCAGCAGGAGCCCATTGATGAAAGTCATCATGACGTTGCTCAGATCGTCGACGACGGCGGGATCCAGGTCCGCACCATGCGGGAGCAACTGCACCAAGATGTCGTGGTGCAACTTGGTGAAGGCGTCGGTGGCACGCTCGAAGGTCGCCGCGATCGCCGGGTCGCGGGTCGCCTGCATGGTCAGCTCGTAGCGCGCCTTGGTGCGCCTCAGCTGCGGCTCCTCCCCGGACTGGATGACCAGCTTGGCCAGTGCAGAGCCCGACGATCCGTTGTCGAGGCCGGGGCTGTCGGCGACCGCCTGCAATGTGGCCAGGTCGAGTTCGGCCATCCGCTCGGCGACGGCAAGCAGCAATGCCGAGCGGGTTCGGAAGTAGAACGAGGTGGTGCCGTCGGGGACACCGGCGTGTGCGTCGACCTTCAGATGGCTCAGGCCTTTGGCGCCGTGCTCGGCCAGCAGCTCGATCGCCGCATCGCACAGTTCGCGGCGGCGGCGGTCTGGATCGGGCTTGCGTCTCTTCTGTATGGCGGCAGTGTAGCGGCCGCTCACCCGCGGTTTTGGGTTGTCACAGCAGATTCGGCGGTGCGCCGAGCGCGGGTCAACGCGCAGACTACTCTATATTCGTAGTGTCAGCCGAGAATGGTGCATTACGTCGAACGGACAACACATGGCCGCTCCCACCAGCCCGCGCAGGCAACTGCCGCGTCCGGCCCACATGGATCTCGGTCGGTATCACTTTCAGGTGGTGACCGCCAACGTCACCGACGCGGTGATGGCGATCGGCGGCCTGATCTTCGATCGGGCGATGGCGGGATGGGATGTCAGCGTCGTACTACAGGGCGACACTGATCGCGGCACTGACGACCGGCCGATCCGGATCTTGGGTGCCAAAGTCGGCAACCCGGCGGGGCACCCGCACCGCGCGGAGACGTTGCACCGTCCGCACCTGCTCGCTGTCGCGACGGACGTGCTGGTCGCAAGCCTGGCGGTCCGTCGGCAGGTGCTCGCGGCCGGCAACGACAACGGGACCGAGGTGCTGCTCTGGGGCCGCTTTCAGCCGCCGAACCTGCACGGCAGGATCGTTGCGGTCCGGCACCGGCCGAGTGCGGCCGCGCACGCGTTCAAGTCACATGCCCTGACTGCCGGCGGAGCGGCTGCAGTGCAGCACGTCGACGAGAGTTACTACTCGATGGCCTGACGATCACCCGGGCTTGCCGGCGGTGACGAACTGCAACGTGCGCTGAGTCTGCTGCTGCACATCGACAAGGCCTGACGAGGTGAACAGATCGACAAACGCGTGCCGGTCGAACATGCGCAACCCGATCAGCCGGGCGCTCGCGGCCATCGCATGCGCAACGGGCGGCGTTTGGCCTGCGTAGCTGGTCAGTATCGCCACCCGGCCGCCGGGCCGCAGCACCCGCACCATCTCGTGGGCGACGTGAAACGGCTCAGGCATCAAATACAGCGCGCCGAAACAGCAAACAGCGTCGAACGTTTCGTCGCCGAACGGCAGCGTGCCCGCGTCGCCGCGGACGTAACATGTACGTGGTCCGCTGTTGTCCAGCACGGCGCGGGTCAGCATCGGCACGGAGATGTCCAACCCGACGGCAATGCCGTCCGCGGGCAGTTGTTGCGCCAATTTTCTGGTGAAATTACCTGGGCCGCAAGCGATATCGAGCAACGTGTGAGCGCCCGACAGACGCAACGCGTCCGCGGCGCGGCGCTGTTCGGTGCTCGCGGTGACGCCGCTGGCGACGTAGAACGCGACCGGGCGCCACAGTCGTTCGTACACGCCGGCGACCAGCGCGCTGTTCATGGCCCGCTGAGCCGGCGTCGGGGTTTCCGACGCCGTCGACTCACCCAAAACGTCGAGGAAGCCATCCCGCACCGTGGCATTGCGATCGAGCAGATCGCGGGTTGTCTGCAGCGGATCGGGGGCGATACCCATCCCGTGAGTCTGTACGGCAGCCCCGTCCGACGCGCATCCGGGGCAAGCCGTCCTTGCTGCAACACGATCACAGCCCATAACCTTGGCACCATCGGACCGCGACCGGGGGTCGCCGACCCGGCGTGCCAAAGACGGCGACAGGGGCGGGAGGAAGACCGAACTGACCGCACTGCGCGCCGACGAACTGGCCACGCTGGAGATCTTCGAGGGGTGTCCTGCCGAGGACTTGATGCCACTGGCGGCCAGCCTGCAGCCGCTGGAGGCTGCTGCGGGTCAGGTCCTCATGACGCAGGGCGAACAAGCGGTGTCCTTTCTGCTCATCTCATCGGGCACGGCCGAGGTCAAGCACGTCGGCGACGATGACGTGGTGACACTCGAGCAGGTGTCGTCCGGCACGATCGTCGGCGAGATTGCGCTGCTGCGTCACATTCCGCGGACGGCGACGGTGACCACCACCGCCGTGCTGACCGGTTGGGTCGGCGACACCGACGCGTTCGCGCGGTTAGTCCACATCCCGGGGATCATGAGCCGGCTGGTACGCACGGTCCGCCAGCGGCTCGCAGCCTTCCTCACGCCGATCCCGGTACGGGTTCGGGACGGAACAGAACTGCTGCTTCGTCCGGTGCTGCCCGGCGACAGCGTGCGGACCCTGCAGGGGCATGTCCAATTCTCCAGCGAGACGCTGTATCGGCGGTTCATGTCGGCGCGAGTTCCCAGCCCGGCGCTGATGGAATACCTGGCGGAGGTCGACTACGTCGACCACTTCGTCTGGGTGATGACTGATCAGGACGGCCAACCGATAGCGGATGCCCGCTTCGTGCGAGACGACCACGATCCAAGCGTCGCCGAGATCGCATTCACCGTCGCCGACGCTTACCAGGGCCGCGGGATCGGGTCCTTTTTGATCGACGCGCTTGCCGTCGCCGCCCGGGTCGGCGGAGTCGAAAGGTTCTCCGGCCGCATGCTCGCCGATAACGTGGCGATGCGCACGATCATGGACCGCTACGGTGCGTCCTGGCAGCGCGACGACATCGGGGTGGTCACCACCGTCATCGACGTGCCCGATCCACGCGATCTTGCGTTGAGTCGCGACATGGTCTCGGCGATCAAACGAACTGCACGCCAAGTGATTCGATCTGTCAACTAGAATGCGGCTCTGCAGCGCTACGGTAATTTTCCTACTACTCACCTCGTGCGCCCACCCCGCAGAACGTGCGCCCGCCCCCTCGGTCAGCGCGGCGGCACGCCAAGTCGACCCCGTCAACATCAGGCGGGTGCGGCGCGACTTGCCGCCCGGCTACGAGGTAACCGCGGTTACGGGTGTGGCCGCGCCGCCGGCGATCTGGGGTCTCGGCGGGGTCACCGTCGCGAACCCGACGCGCTGTGCGGCGCTGGCCGACCCGGTCGGTGGTCATGGGCAAGGTGCTCAAGGTATTTCGGGATCAGGTGCGGGGGGCACCGTGTACGCGGTGGTCGTGGCGGCGCCGACGGGTCGAGTGATGCTGGATCAGTCTTTGGTAGCCCAGTGCCGGCAGTGGAGCATGACAGGTGGGCGCGCCCGCGCGCGTGTACATCTGGTCGACCCGCCCCGCGTCAATGCCACCGAAACCCTCGGCATGGTCGCCGAAATCTCGACGTCGGTCGAAGGCGGAAATGAAATCGCTTCCCGGACAAGCACCTTCATCGCGTACCTGGGCGACTACGTGGTGTCCACCACGCTGATCAGCGACCCTGGCTCGCCCGATCCGGCGCTCACGCCACAGTTCGCCGCCGATCTGTTGGTGAAAGCGGTGTCGGAATTACGCGGGTGACGGCGGTGCGTTAGATTGGGCCCCGATGATGCGGATGGCTGTAACGATCGGAAGTGTCTGCCTCCTGGCGGCTTGTTCTCACAGTTCTTCGGAGACGGCCCCCACCGCCGATATCACGAAGATTTCCCAGGTGAAGTCTGCCTTCGGGCCGGAATTCAAGGTCAAGGACACCTCGAAGACCGCGATCGATCCCAAGGTGCTGACGACGCACAAGCTTCCGCCGGGCCTGAAGTTCGATCCGCCGGATTGCGCGTCGTTCGTGGTCGGCGAGGACATGCCACCGGGCCTGGAGGGAAATATGGCTGCGGTGTCCGCCGAGGGCGACGGCGACCGGTTCATCGTGATGGCCGTGCAGACGTCGGCGCCGGTGCCGTTCGAGGAGCCGAGCCGCAACTGCCGCAAGGTCGGATTTGAGGGGGGCCGGGTGCGCGGTCTCATCGAAGTCGTCGACGTGCCGCAGATCGAGGGGACACGCACTCTGGGCGTACACCGTGTCCTGCAGACCGTGGTGCAAGGAAAGCCGCGCAGCGGTGAGCTGTACAACTATTCCGCGCATTTCGGTGACTACCAGGTGATTGTCACCGCCAACCCGCAATTGAAGCCCGGCCAGCCGCCCGCGCCCGTCGACACCAACCGGGCCCGCGATCTGCTCGTCAAATCCGTCGCCGCGATCAAGGGCTGACTTTTACCGAACGTCCCTGGGCCGGAACTGAAGACTGACCCGCGGCCCGCTGCAGGCCGACGTCTTGGGGACCGAGTGCTCCCATGTTCGCTGGCAAGAGCCGCCCATCACCAATAGATCGCCGTGCGCCTGCGGCAGCCGCAACGACGAGCCGCCGCCGCGGGGCCGCAACGCGAAGGTTCGGGTGGCGCCGAGGCTCACAATCGCCACCATGGTGTCCTGGGTGCTGCTGCGGCCGATGGTGTCGCCGTGCCACGCCACGCTGTCGGCGCCGTCGCGATACCAGCACAGGCCGACGGTGGTGAACGGCTCGCCCAGCTCACCGGCGTAGATGTCGTTGAGACGGCGCCGAATCCGGGCCAGCCGCGGATGCGGCGGCTCCTCGACAGCGAGGTCATGGAAGCTCACCAGGCGGGGCACATCGAGTATGCGGTCGTACATCTGGCGGCGTTCGGCTCGCCACGGAATCGTTTCCAGCAGTTCGTCCACCAGGTTGTCGGCGCCGGTGAGCCAACCGGAGCGGATATCGATCCAAGCCCCATTGCCGAGCGGCCTGCGGTCGTTGCACTCGAACAACGACTCCTGCACCGAAATCGCCACGCCGCCCAGTTTATCGCACACCCGTTCGAACTACAGCCGAACGGGCTCGGTCGTGGGCGGCGAGCACGTCGTCGGGATTGCTCAGCGCGCGAGTTCGCAGACTGGTCCGCGTTACCGTGCTAGGTGTGACTAGCAGCCGACTAGGCGCCACTTCCGAGGTTGGTGCACTGCGGGTGGTCATCGTGCACCGACCCGGTGCGGAACTGCGCCGACTCACGCCGCGCAACAACGATGACCTGCTGTTCGACGGACTGCCCTGGGTCGCGCGGGCGCAGGAGGAGCACGATGCGTTCGTTGAACTGCTGCGCTCTCGCGGCGTCGAGGTGCTGTTGTTGTCCGACTTGCTGCACGAGGCGCTGGCCAGCGGGGCGGCCAGGATGCAGGGCGTCTCAGCTGCGGTCGACGCTAGAAGGCTGGGATCGCCTTTGGCGCAAGAGCTTTCGATCTATCTGCGTAGCCTCGACCCGGCCAAATTAGCGCACGCCCTGATCGCCGGCATGACGTTCGCCGAGCTACCGCCGGACGCGCGTGCGGACGAGTCACTGGTCCGTCGCATGCATCACGGGAGCGACTACGTCATCGAGCCGCTGCCCAACCTGTTGTTCACCCGCGACTCGTCGATCTGGGTCGGTCCCCGGGTGGTCATCCCGTCGTTGGCGCTGCCGGCACGAGCCCGCGAGGCATCGTTGACCGACTTGATCTATGCCCACCATCCCCGATTCACCGGTGTACGACGTGCCTACGAATCCCGCACGGCGCCAGTGGAAGGCGGTGACGTGTTACTGCTTGCCCCGGGAGTGTTAGCCGTCGGCGTGGGTGAACGCACGACCCCAGCGGGCGCAGAATCTCTGGCGCGCAGCCTGTTCGACGATGACCTGGCCCACACGGTACTGGCGGTGCCGCTGGCCAGGGAACGCGCGCAGATGCACCTGGACACGGTGTGCAGCATGGTCGACACCGACGCGGTGGTGATGTATGCGAACGTCGTCGACACGCTGTCGGCATTCACCATTGCGCGCACCCCGGACGGGGTGAGGATCTCCGATGAAGCACCGTTCGTCGACGCCGCGGCTGCCGCGATGGGCCTCGACACCCTGCGCGTCATCGACACCGGCCGCGATTCCGTTGTCGCCGAACGAGAACAGTGGGATGACGGCAACAACACGTTGGCGCTGGCGCCCGGAGTGGTCGTCGGCTACGAACGCAATATGCGAACCAACGCACGGCTGCAGGATGCCGGAATCGAGGTGCTGACGATTGCCGCCTCTGAGCTCGGCACCGGCCGCGGCGGGCCGCGGTGCATGACTTGTCCGGCCGCTCGCGACCCGCTGTAATCTGTTGCGGGCCTTCGTTCGTTCTTGATTGCGGTTTGGTAACCGACACGCCCGCAACAGGACACCGGACCATAACGATCCGGCATCCGGCTCGCCGTTGCGCCGCGAACCTGTCAGCGTGGTGGTCGTGACTATTGATGTTGACCCTGACCGCATTCCCGCCACTGAGGGGCGGCCTTACCGCTGTGCGCGAGGCCACTGGCTGCTGCCGGGACACATGGTGGTCGGAAGCATGCCGTGCTCCTGCCGTCGAGGCCGGCACACCACCTGGAATTGCGAGTGCGGCGACGTCATCTACGCGCCGGCGCTGAAAGGGTCGTGCGCGCTGGGCAGCTAGACGGCCTTCGCGTTGAAGACGAGCTAGCGCCAGCTGGGCAGCCAGATCTCCATGTTCCAGGTATTCTGCGAGATCGGCTGTCCGGTCAGCACCGGAAAGAGCCAGGCGAAGTTCGTCAACACCAGTGCGACGTAACAGGACACCGCGATCAGCCCGAGGCTGCGGCGTTCGGCACCTTGGCCGGGTTTGTAGAGGATGTCGCCGAGGACCAACGCGATTGCCATCACCAGGAACGGCGCCATCGTCGCCGCGTAGAAGAAGTACATCTGCCGGTCGATGTCGGCGAACCACGGCAGCCAACCGGCACAATAGCCGACCAACACCGCGGCGTACCGCCAGTCGCGGCGCACGAACATCCGCCAGCAGGTGTAGCCGAGGACAGGTACTGAAAGCCACCACATCGCCGGTGTACCAACCAACATCACCGCCTTGACGCACGACTGCGCACCACAGCCGGCGACGTTCTGCTGGTCGATGGCATAGAGCACCGGGCGCAGCGACATCGGCCACGCCCACGGTTTGGACTCCCAGGGATGGTAGTTGCCTGCCGAATTGGTGAGGCCGGCGTGGAATTCGTAGGCCTTGGCGGTGTAGTGCCACAGCGAGCGGATGGCGTCGGGCAGTGGGAACTCCGCCTGCGGTCCGATCGACTGGCCTACTTCGTGGCGGTCGATGGCGGTTTCGGAGGCGAACCATGGCGCGTAGCTGGCCAGGTACACCCCGAATGGGATGAGCAACAATGCGTAGGCGGTGGGGACCACATCGCGGCGGAGGGTTCCCAGCCACGGTCGCAAGACCCGGTACTGCCTGCGCGCCGCCACGTCGAAAGACAACGACATCAGCCCGAAGAACACCACAAAGTAAAGCCCGGACCACTTTGTCGCACAAGCCAATCCGAGCAGTACCCCGGCGCCGAACCGCCACCATCGCACTCCCAGCCGCGGTCCCCATACCGTCTCGGTGATGCGGCCTTCGGTCAATGCCACGTGCATGCGCTGGCGCACTTTATCCCGGTCGACGATCAGCGCACCGAATGAGGCGACCACCAGAAACGCCAGGAATCCGTCCAGCAATGCGGTGCGCGCCACGACAAAGCTGACCCCGTCGGCGATGAGCAGCATTCCGGCGATCGCACCGACCAGCGTCGAACGGCTGATTCGGCGCACGATCCGGACGACCAGCGCCACCAGCACAATGCCGAGTACCGCGCCGGTGAACCGCCAGCCCAGCCCGTTGTAGCCGAAAACGGCCTCGCCGATCGCGATCAGCTGTTTGCCCACCGGCGGATGGACGACCAGTCCATACCCTGGGTTGTCCTCGACGCCGTGGTTGTGCAGCATCTGCCACGCCTGCGGGGCGTAATGCTTCTCGTCGAAGATCGGCGTTCCGGCATCGGTCGGCGAACCCAGGTTGACGGTTCGGGTCAGCGCCGCCAACGCGGAGACGACGGCGGTCGCCACCCAACCCTCTAGCCGGTCGACGGGCCCGAAATCGGGTGCCGGCGTGAGCGGAGCGGGACTGATGACCGGTACCGCGTGCTCGGCAGCGACGAGTTCATCGGGTAAGACGGTGACCATCACAGACGATCGTAGGCTGTTGCGCATGACCGCGCGCCGGCGACGATGCAGTGGGGGCACCTCCCGCTTGCGGGGGACGAAGCGATGAGGTGGGGGCACCTCCCGCTTGCGGGGGAGAGCGGCGCATGACCGCTGGTCGACTGCTGCTGGGCGCCACGCCGTTGGGCCAGCCCTCCGATGCGTCACTCCGGCTGATTGCTGCGCTGTCGTCGGCGGACATCGTCGCCGCCGAGGACACCCGTAGGGTGCGGACGCTGGCCAAGGCGCTTGATGTGGTGATCGGCGGAAAGGTCGTCAGCTTTTTCGATCACGTCGAGGCGGCCCGGGTGCCTGCCCTGGTCGACCAGATCAGCGCAGGCGCCACCGTGCTGGTGGTCAGCGACGCCGGGATGCCGCTGATCAGCGACCCCGGCCACCGGCTGGTGGCGGCGTGCGTGGACGCAGGTCTGTCGGTGCAATGCCTGCCCGGCCCGTCGGCGGTGACGACGGCGCTGGCGGTGTCGGGCCTGCCGTCGGAGAGGTTCTGCTTTGAGGGTTTCGCGCCGCGCAAACAGGCTGCGCGCCGCAGCTGGCTGGCGTCGCTGGCGGGAGAGCAGCGCACCGCGGTGTTCTTCGAATCGCCGCGCCGGCTGCCGGACTGCCTGCGGGACGCGGTCGAGCAGCTCGGGCCGGACCGGCCGGCGGCGGTGTGCCGCGAGCTGACCAAGGTGCATGAGGAAGTGGTGCGCGGATCGCTGGGAGGGCTGGCCGCGTGGGCCGCCGACGGCGTGCTCGGTGAGATCACCGTGGTGCTGGCCGGGGCGATTGTCCGCGCCGACCTGCCCACGCTGGTGGTCGAGGCGAGCGCACTGGTCGACGCCGGGATGGGCGTCAAAGACGCGTGCGCGCAGGTGATTTCCGCTGTACCGGGAGCGCCGTCACGGCGTGAGCTCTACGACGCGGTGCTGCGATCGCGCGGCTGAGGCCGCGCCCGCTCCGATGATCGGTGCCGCCTTGTGCAGGCATTCTTCCCATTCGGCGTCGGCATCGGAGTCGGCGGTGATCCCGCCGCCGGACCCCAGCACCGCATGGCCCGCGCCGTCGAATTCCACGGTTCGGATCGCGACGTTCAGCTCGCAGCCGGCCACCGGCGACGCCAAACCGACCGTGCCGCAATAGACTCCGCGTCGGTCCCGTTCCCATTGTGAAATCAGTTGTCGCGCCCGCAGTTTAGGGGTACCGGTGACCGAGGCAGGCGGGAAGGCGGCATCGAGCAGCGTCGAGGTCGGCAGTTCGACGGGCAGCTGGGCCGACACGGTCGACACCAGGTGCCAGACACCCGGCGCGGCCCGCACCACGAGCAACTCGGGCACCGTGACGGATCCGGTGACCGCGACCCGGCCCAGGTCGTTGCGAACCAGGTCGACGATCATGACGTTCTCGGCGACGTCCTTGCTCGAGGCCCGCAGCGCCGACGGGGGGGCGTACAGCGGCAACGTGCCCTTGATCGGGCTCGAGGTGACCATGTCGCCGCGGCGGCACACGAAGAGTTCCGGCGACAGCGACGCCACCGCCCCCCAGGGTCCGGCCACATACGCCGCCCGCTCCGGTGCGGTGTGCGCGACACCGTCGATGAAGAAATCCAACGGATCCCCGGCGATCGTCCCGGTGAACTGCGTGCACACGCATGCTTGATAGACCTCCCCGGCGCGGATGGCTTCCAAGCAGGCCATGACGCCGGCGCGATGTGCCGCACGGTCGGCGGTATCCCAATCGATCCGGTAAGCCCGCACCGGCACCGGCAGCCGGCGCCGTCAGCGCTTCCGGTAGCCAATGTGGCATCGGGGCGCCGGACAGGCTCTCGTACCACCATTGCCGGTCGTGGTCGCAGCGCAGCACGCAGTCCGTCCAGCCGCCGGCGGCCTCGGGTATCCGGACGCCTCGTCCGTTGGAACCGGGATCAGGGTAGGACAGGTAGCCGATCCAGCCACCGCCGACCGCCGTACTCCGCGAACCCGGTCGCACGGCGAACGCGTCGGCTACATCGGCGGGTCGTATCAACACGCTCGGCGCGATCACCGCCGAAGCGCCGAACCAGTGACCGGTCAGCGCGGCCGGCGGCGGCAGGTCCAGCCGGTTCGTGGCGTCGCCGATGGCGCGCAGCACCTCAGGAGGGCTGCCGAGAGCGCCGAGCCGGTCAATTCGCACGCCCCCAGCTTTGCAGAAATCTCAGCCGCGGCTGATTTCGCGCACGGTCGTCGCGGCCGCCAGCTTGTCCGGATTGCGCATCGCATAAACGTTGCTGATCTTGCCGTCGACGATCTCGACGGTGAAAATGCCCTCTAGACGGGCGCCGGAGTGGAGCACCACCGCCGGCGCGGCGTTGCACATCGCCATTTCCGCGCGCGCTTCGGGCAGTTTTCGGCCGACTATCCCGATGACCATCCGGGCGACCTTCTCGGCCCCGATCACCGGGCGACGCGCCGCACTGGCCTTGCCCCCGCTGTCGGCGGTCCACACCACGTCGGGTGCCAGCATCGACATCACCTTCTGCACGTCGCCGCCGGCCGCCGCTGCCATGAATTCCGCCGCGATCCGGGCATTCTGCGCGGGGTCGACCGGGGCGAAGCGCTTGCGTCTGGCGTGCACGTGTTCGCGGGCCCGATGGGCGACCTGCCGCACTGCGGCCACCGATTTGTCGACGGCGGAGGCGATTTCGTCGTAGTCGAATCCAAAGACCTCCCGCAGCACGAACACCGCGCGTTCTTCGGGACTCAACGTCTCCAGCAGCACCAGCATGGCCATCGAAACCGATTCGGCCAGTAGCACATCGGCGGACGGGTCCTGCTCGTCGAGCAGCAGCGGCTCCGGCAGCCACGGTCCTACGTAGTCCTCTCGACGCCGGGTGCCGGCGCGCAGCGCGTTGAGCGCCTGACGGGTGACCAACCGGGCCAGATAAGACTTCGTGTCACGCACCCCGGACAAGTCTACCTGCGACCAACGCAGGTAGCTGTCCTGGAGAACATCGTCGGATTCCGTTGTCGAACCGAGGATTTCGTAGGCGATGGTAAACAGCAGCGGCCGCAATAGAGTGAACCGTTCGGCGTGGTCGCCGGACGCGCTCACGATATCGTGACCGCGTCGGCCGCCAGGCGCTCGGCCCGCTTGCCGCCTTTGACCCAGCGGTACCACCCGGGCTTGGCGGCCTCCCGGCGGATGCCCCACACGGTGGCTTTGCAGATCGCTTCCTTGATCGACGCGGCGACCCGCCCGCCGATGAACAGGTTCACCGTCGTGTCGTCGGTGCGGGTGAGTTGGAAGGTGGCATACGAGCGGCCCAGGCTGATGCACTGGCCGGTGAAAGCCTGGTTGATCTCCGCGGGAGGCGTGCCTGCGATGCGGCTGAGCACCGTGTTGGCGGCCTGAGCGCCCAGCGGGATCGCGGCCTGGCAGCTCATCCGCAACGGCTGGTCCGAGGGCGCGGCGGCGTCACCGGCGGCCACGATGCGGGTATCGTCCACGCTGGTCAGTGTCTCATCGGTGATCAACCGGCCCAGCGCGTCGGTGCGAAGACCGCTGCGGGCAGCCAAATCCGGCACGCCGAAGCCGGCCGTCCACACCGTCACCGCGCTTGGTAAGACGGCGCCGTCGCTCAGCACCACCGCGTCCGACCGGACCTCGCGGACGGCCGCGGCCTCCAGCACATCCACACCGAGGCGGCACAGCCACTTGGCCACCGAACGCCGTCCGGCCCTGCTCAGCGACGGCCCCAGCATCCCGCCGCAGACTAGGATCACCCGCCGCCCCTGTTCAGCCAGCTCGGATGCCGTCTCGATCCCGGTCAACCCGGCGCCCACAATCGTGACCGGTGCGTCGGGGTGTCGATCGTCCAGCGCATCGCGCAGCCGCTCGGCTTGCTCCAATTCTGCTAGCGGGTAGGCGAATTCGGCGGCGCCCGGCACCGAAGTCGGCAGCACGCCGGTGCTGCCGACCGCGTAGACGACATAGTCGTAGGCCAGCACCGCGCCGGACGTCAGCTCGACGGTGGCATCGTTGGTGTTGATCCGTGTGACATTGTCGACGACCAGCCGGATGCCCTCGCCGAGCAGTGTCCCGTAGCCGACGGCGGCAGTGCCGCTGCCGGCGACCAACTGGTGCAACCGTATCCGCTCGACGAAGACCGGGCGTGGATTCACCACGGTGATGTCGGCATCGGCGCGCAGACGCAGATGGTTGGCGGCCAGCGTGCCGGCGTATCCGCCGCCGATCACGACGATGTGAGTGCGCTGGGCAGTCATTGTTTTCTCCTGTTCTTGCGGGATGTTCTGCCCTCAAGACACCGCGGCATCGGCGGATGTGACAGCGGTGGAGTCGTTGTGACCAGGCTCACGCCGGTGGCGTTGCCGCGGCGAGGGCGTCGCCCCGGCGCCGAATCTCTGGACGGCAACGGACGCGACGATGCCGTCGGATGCTAGCCCCGATATATAAACTAGCGGTGCTATCGACACCGCCCATTGTGAGGGTTAGCGTCGCTAACACCTACCGCAAAAGAGGAGTGCAACATGACCGAGCCGGCCGCATGGTTTGCCGTGATCGCGGTGCTGGGCACCGGGGTGGTCTACGGCACCGACGTGTTCTGTGCCGTGGTGCTACGACCCGCACTGGCTCGTGTCGACGAACGGGCACTGGTCGCGGTGATGGGCAATGTCCATTACTACGGCGACCGGCGGATGCCGGTGCCCGGGGTGCTGGGTATGGCCGCAGCGGGCGTCAGTGCGGCATTGGCCGCGGTGTCCGGGCATTGGGCGCAGGCGATCGCTGCGGGTGTTTCGGTGGGTCTGCTGGTGGTGTGGTTGGGGCTTTACCTGCGCGTGAGCGCGCCGATCAACCGCAGACTCACCGCTGCAGCAAAAGAGTCCGACTCGCCGGTCAATGCCCGCGCACTGCAACATAATTGGGACAAAGTCAGCACGATCAGAGCAGTGCTACAAGGTTTGGCCGTCACAGCATTGTGCGTAGCGCTGCTGACCTGAAACTCGAAGGGGTGACGCTCGAGGGCGCTGAGCGCGCCGGGCACGGCGTGGCCGATCGAGACGACAAGGGGCGCGTCACGGTTCGCGTTCGACTCGTCGGCAACTAGTCGACCTGGTGACGCGGGAACACGCCGGTGGGCGCCGGCAGCACGGTGCCGGGCGCCAGCCGTGCTCCGATGGCGGCAAAGTTACGCTGCCCTGACGTCTGACCGAGCAGGTCCAACAGCTTGCTCGCCGATTCGGGCATCACCGGCTGAATCAGCAGCGCCGCGATCCGCACCGCCTCGCACGTCGCGTAGAGCACGGTCCCGAAGCGGGCCTGGTCTGCCTCCGCGTCGCTCTTGCGCAACACCCAGGGCTGCTGGGCCGAGAAGTATCTGTTCGCCGCGCCGAGCATCAGCCAGATCGCTTCCAGTGCCAGATGCATTGCTTGGTTGTCGAATTCGGTACGCACCCGCTCGAGCAGGCCATCGGCGACGGCGAGCAGCTCGGTGTCGTCGGTGGTGAATGCGCCGGGCGTGGGTACGACTCCGTCGAGATTCTTGGCCACCATCGACAAGGATCGCTGGGCCAGGTTGCCGAGCTCGTTGGCCAGGTCGGTGTTGATTCGGGTGATGATCGCGTCTTCGCTGTAACTGCCGTCCTGGCCGAAGGGCACCTCGCGCAACAGGAAGTAACGCACCTGGTCCAAGCCGAACGTGTCGACCAGGGTGACCGGGTCAACGACGTTGCCCACCGACTTGCTCATCTTCTCGCCGCGATTGAGCAGAAATCCGTGCGCGAAAACCCTGCGCGGCAAATCAATTCCGGCTGACATCAAAAACGCCGGCCAATA
Organism: uncultured Actinomycetota bacterium; assembly: GCA_963833935.1. GTDB lineage: Bacteria > Actinomycetota > Actinomycetes > Mycobacteriales > Mycobacteriaceae > Mycobacterium. The sequence continues at coordinate 28,935 of CAWIAC010000020.1, forward strand.
GACGGTGTGAAATCGGATGATGTCCTTGCCGATCATGTGCAAATCGGCCGGCCAGTAGCGGCGGAACAACTCCGATTCGGTGTCCGGGAAGCCCACCCCGGTCAGGTAGTTGGTCAGCGCGTCGACCCAGACGTACATGACGTGCTCGGGATGGTCGGGGACCTTCACGCCCCAGTCGAACGAGGTGCGCGAGATGGACAGATCCCGCAGGCCTCCCGAGACGAAGCTGACCACCTCGTTGCGCCGCACATCAGGCGCGATGAAGTTCGGGTTGGCCTCGTAGTGGGCCAGCAGCTTGTCGGCGTAGGCCGAGAGCCGGAAGAAATAGGTCTGCTCCTCGGTCCAGGTCACCGGTGTGCCGGTTTCGACGGCGATCCGGATCCCGTCGACGAGCGCCGTCTCCGATTCGACGAAGAACCGCTCATCGCGCACCGAGTACCAGCCGGAGTAGGTGTCCAGGTAGATGTCGCCGTTGGCCTGCATCCGCCGCCAGATCTCCTTGGACGCCTCGTGGTGGTCGGCGTCGGTGGTACGGATGAACCGGTCGAAGGAGATGTTCAACTTCTTCTGCAGGCGCGCAAACACGTCGGAGTTGCGCCGGGCCAGCTCGGCGGTCGGAATGCCCTCTGCCGCCGCCGTCTCGACCATCTTGAGGCCGTGTTCGTCGGTGCCGGTCAGGAAGCGCACGTCGTACCCGTCGAGCCTTTTGAACCGTGCGATCGAGTCGGTGGCGATGTACTCGTAGGCATGCCCGACGTGCGGATCGCCGTTCGGGTAGGTGATCGCGGTGGTGACGTAATACGGCTTCATCGCCTCTTACCTTATTTGTGGCGCACCCTATTGTGTGCGCGTGAGTTCCAAACGTCCGCCACCACCCGCTCCGCCGCGGTTGAGCCCGCTGGTCGACGCGCACACCCACCTGGACGCCTGCGGCGCCAAGGACGCGGACGACGTGCGCGCCATCGTCGATCGCGCGGCGGCGGTCGGCGTGGTCGCGGTGGTCACCATCGCCGACGACCTGGCCTCGGCGCGCTGGGCGACCCAGGCCGCCGACTGGGATCGACGCGTCTACGCCGCGGTGGCGCTGCACCCCACCCGCGCTGACGCTCTGACCGAGCAGGCCCGAGCCGAGATTGAGCGGTTGGCGGCCCATCCGCGGGTGGTGGCGATCGGCGAGACCGGGATGGATCAGTACTGGCCGGGCCGGCTGGAGGGCTGCGCGGAGCCGGCCGTGCAGCGCGAGGCCTTCGCGTGGCATATCGACCTGGCCAAGAGAACCGGCAAGCCACTGATGATCCACAACCGCGATGCCGACGCCGACGTGCTCGACGTGCTGCGCGTCGAGGGCGCGCCGGACACGGTGATCTTTCACTGCTTTTCGTCGGGCGCAGAGTTGGCGCGTGCCTGCGCCGATGCCGGATGGCTGGTCAGCTTGTCCGGGACGGTGAGTTTCCGCAACGCGCGTGAGCTGCGCGAAGCCGTCCCGCTCATCCCTGTAGCGCAACTGCTGGTGGAGACCGACGCGCCGTTCTTGACCCCGCATCCGCACCGGGGCGCCCCCAACGAGCCGTACTGCCTTCCCTACACCGCGCGAGCGCTGGCCGAGCTCATCGATCGGCCCGCCGACGAACTGGCCGAGATCACCACCGACAACGCCCGCAGGGCCTACGGACTGGCGTTGCAGGGTTAAAAGTCCGTTAATGCGATCGCGCCCGAGTTGCCGTATGGTGAGGCCGTTCGTTACCGTCCTGTGATCGAAACAGGTGGGGCCCTAACGGCCCTTTTATTTGCTGCCAAAGTAACCGAGGTCGGGGTACACGCGCGTTGAACATAGTCACGAAACTGCATCAGTCCCGTTCACCGGCTCTGCGGCTTCTCGTCGCGGGCCTTCTTTTTGTCTTGGCGTTCGCCGGCGCCTACGCGGTCGCCGACTACAAGACGGTGACGCTGAGCGTCGACGGAACCCCGATGACCGTGACGACGATGAAGTCGCGGGTGATCGACATCATCAGGGAAAACGGGTTCTCCGTCAGCGAGCGTGACGACCTCTATCCTGCCGCTGGTGAGCGCGTGCCGAACGCCGCCAACATCGTGTTGCGGCGCAGCCGGCCGCTGCAGATCTCGTTGGACGGCCAGAACACCAAGCAGGTATGGACGACGGCCTCCACGGTCGACGAGGCGCTGGCCCAGTTGTCGATGACCGACACGGCGCCGGCGGCGGCGTCGCGAGGCAGCCGTGTCCCGCTGGCCGGGATGGCCCTGCCGGTGGTCAGCGCCAAGACGGTCGAGCTCGACGACGCCGGTGTGGTGCGCAATGTCCATCTGGCCGCGGCCCGAGTGGGCGACCTGCTGGCCGGCATCGGGGCGCCGTTGCTGCAAAGCGACTCGGTCACCCCCGGTGCAGGGGCACCGGTGATCGACGGCATGCACGTCCAGGTGATCCGCACCCGCATCGAGAAGATCACCGAGCGGGTGCCGCTGATTCCGCCGCAGCGCCGCATCGAGGACCCGCAGATGAACAAGGACCGCGAGGTCGTCCAAGATCCAGGCACCCCGGGCACCCAGGACGTGACGTTCTCGGTGTCCAAGGTCAACGGCGTCGAGACCGGCAGGCTACCCATCGCGAGCCACGTGATAGCACCCGCCCGCGAGGCGGTGCTGCGGATCGGCACCAAGCCCGGCACCGATGTTCCAGATGTCGGCAACGGCGAGATCTGGGACGCCATCTCACGCTGCGAGGCCGGCGGCAACTGGGCGATCAACACCGGCAACGGCTACTACGGCGGCGTCCAGTTCGACCAGAGCACCTGGGAGCGCAACGGTGGTACGCGGTTTGCGCCGCGCGCCGACCTGGCGACCAGGGAGGAGCAGATCGCCATCGCCGAGGTCACCCGCGCCCGCCAGGGCTGGGGAGCATGGCCGGTGTGCAGCGGACGAGCGGGTGCCCGCTGACCATCCGGTTACTCGGGCGGACCGAAATCCGACGATTGGCCAAGGAACTCGAATTCCGGCCGCGTAAATCGTTGGGACAGAATTTTGTTCACGATGCGAACACGGTGCGCCGGATAGTCTCCGCAGCGGGAGTCAACCGGCACGATCACGTCCTGGAAGTCGGTCCCGGCCTGGGATCGCTGACCCTGGCGCTGCTGGACCGCGGTGCCACGGTGAGTGCCGTTGAGATCGACCCGGTGCTGGCCGGCCGGCTGCCGACGACCGTTGCGGAGCACTCGCACAGTGAAAGCCAGCGGCTGACGGTGCTGAACCGCGACGTGTTGTCCGTCGGCCCCGCCGACCTGGCGACCGAACCCACAGCGGTGGTCGCGAACCTGCCCTACAACGTCGCGGTTCCGGCGCTACTGCACCTGCTTGCCGAATTCCCGTCGCTGCGCACGATGACGGTGATGGTGCAGGCCGAGGTTGCCGAACGACTCGCCGCCGAGCCCGGCGGCAAGGAGTACGGTGTGCCCAGCGTCAAGGTGCGCTTCTACGGGCAGGTCCGCCGTCACGGCACGGTGTCGCCGACCGTCTTCTGGCCCATCCCGCGCGTCTACTCCGGGCTGGTGCGTATCGACCGACACGCCAATCCGCCCTGGCCAACCGACCCGACCTTCCGCCAGAATGTATTCCGCCTCATCGATACCGCATTTGCTCAGCGGCGCAAGACATCTCGCAACGCCTTCATCGAATGGGCGGGTTCGGGCAACGAATCGGCGAGTCGGCTGCTCGCCGCGAGCATCGACCCGGCGCGCCGCGGCGAGACGCTGACCGTCGACGAATTCGTCCGGCTCTATCAGCGCTCGGGCGAGGTGGGCGACGCCGGTCCTCGAGGACGCGGCCTGTCGCAACGGCACGCCTCGGCCAGCTAGTCTCGTGCGGTGCCGACGGACCCGAACACCGCTGCTGAATGGGTGCCCACTGGGTCGGTCACCGTCCGCGCGCCCGGGAAGATCAACCTCTATCTGGCCGTCGGGGATCGTCGGGACAACGGCTACCACGACCTGACGACGGTATTTCACGCCGTCTCTCTCGTCGACGAGATCACCGTCCGCAACGCCGATGTGCTGTCGCTCGAGATCGGCGGCGAGGGCGCCGACCAGCTTCCCCTCGACGAACGCAATCTCGCGTGGCAGGCGGCCGAGCTGATGGCGGAGCACGTCGGCCGCGCGCCCGATGTGTCGATCGCAATCGACAAATGCATCCCGGTTGCCGGCGGAATGGGCGGTGGAAGTGCGGATGCGGCGGCCGTTCTGGTCGCGCTCAACTCGTTGTGGGAACTCGGCGTGCCCCGTCGCGACCTGCACGTGCTGGCGGCAAAGCTGGGCAGCGATGTGCCGTTCGCGCTGCACGGTGGCACCGCGTTGGGTACCGGTCGCGGCGAAGAGCTGGCAACGGTGCTGGGCCGCAACACCTTTCACTGGGTGCTGGCGTTCGCCGAGGGCGGGTTGTCCACACCCGCGGTATTCAGCGAGCTGGACCGGCTCAGAGAGGTCGGGTCACCGCCCCGTCTTGACGAACCCGAGCCGGTGGTGGGCGCGCTGGCCACCGGCGACCCGGAGCGGCTGGCGCCGCTGCTGGGCAACGAACTGCAGGCGGCCGCCCTGAGCCTGAACCCGGGGTTGCGGCGGGTGTTGCGGGCCGGTGTCGAGGCCGGTGCGCTGGCGGGCATCGTCTCAGGCTCAGGACCGACCTGCACATTCCTGTGCCGATCGGCACCTTCGGCGGTCGACGTCGGCACCGAGCTCTCAGGGGCCGGTGTCTGTCGCACGGTGCGCGTGGCCAGCGGCCCGGTGCACGGCGCCAGGGTGGTGCCCGCACCGGACGGCGGCGCATGAAACAGGGACCCAATTCGACGCCACAGTTTGGTACTTCTTTAAGAGGAGTTTAAGATACTCGACGGTGATGAATACCGGTCAAGTACTGCGCCTGGTCCTTCCGCCCGCCGTTGGTGTCGGCGGGCCTGTTTTTGATCCCACAGGTTGGCGCCGTCGCCGTGGCCTCGCCGAGACGGCAACGTTGCGTGAGGTCGCCGCTTCACTACCGATTCGAGATGAAATCGCTGCCCAATTGTGGGCGCGCGGTTGTCACAAAGCACGCCTGAGCAGGGGCAGCATTAGACGTTGGGCGTTGGCGCCGGAGCTAGGGAGGCAGTCGTGAGCAGGTTTACCGAGAACATGTTCCGCAACGCTCATCAGAGCACGAAGGGCATGGTGACCGGCGAGCCGCACGAGCCGGTCCGGCACACCTGGCGTGAGGTCCACGAGCGCGCCCGCCGGGTGGCCGGGGGACTGGCCGCGGCCGGAATCGGCCACGGCGACGCAGTCGGCGTGCTGGCCGGCGCACCGGTGGAGATCGCGCCGACCGCTCAAGGGCTGTGGATGCGCGGTGCCAGCCTGACGATGCTGCATCAGCCCACGCCGCGCACCGACCTGGTGGTATGGGCGGAGGACACCACCACCGTCATCGACATGATCGAGGCCGCGGCGGTGATCGTCTCCGACCCGTTCTTGGTGGCCGTGCCCGTGCTGCAGGAGCGCGGCATCAAGGTGCTGACGGTTGAGCAGCTCCTGGCGGCCGACCCGATCGACCCCATCGAGACCGGGGAGGACGATCTGGCGTTGATGCAGTTGACGTCTGGATCCACCGGGTCTCCCAAAGCCGTTCAAATCACCCACCGCAACGTGTACTCCAACGCCGAGGCCATGTTCATCGGCGCTCAGTACGACGTCGAGAAAGACGTGATGGTCAGCTGGCTGCCGTGCTTCCACGACATGGGCATGGTGGGGTTCCTGACCATCCCGATGTACTTCGGCGCCGAACTGGTCAAAGTCACCCCGATGGACTTCCTGCGCGACACCCTGCTGTGGGCCAAGCTCATCGACAAATACAAGGGCACGATGACGGCTGCTCCGAACTTCGCCTACGCGCTGTTCGCCAAGCGGCTGCGCAATCAGGCCGAGCCCGGGCAGTTCGACCTGTCCACGCTGCGGTTCGCCCTGTCGGGCGCCGAGCCAGTCGACCCCTCCGACGTCGACGATCTGATTGACGCGGGCAAGCCGTTCGGCCTTCGGGCATCGGCCATCCTGCCGGCCTACGGGATGGCCGAGACCACGTTGGCGGTGTCGTTCTCCGAGTGCAATGCGGGCCTGGTGGTCGACGAGGTGGATGCCGACCTGATGGCCGCGCTGCGCCGCGCCGTGCCCTCTTCCAGAGGCAACACCCGCCGGCTGGCGTCGCTGGGACCGCTCCTGCAAGGCCTGGAGATTCGCATCGTCGATGAGGACGGCAATGTGTTGCCGACCCGCGGCGTCGGCGTGATCGAACTACGGGGTGAGCCGGTGACCCCCGGCTACATCACGATGGGCGGCTTCATCCCGGCCCAGGACGAGCAAGGCTGGTATGACACCGGAGACCTCGGCTATCTAATGGACAACGGCCACATCGTGGTGTGCGGCCGCGTCAAAGACGTGATCATCATGGCCGGCCGCAATATCTACCCGACCGACATCGAGCGAGCCGCCGGCCGGGTCGCCGGGGTCCGTCCGGGCTGCGCGGTGGCCGTGCGGCTCGACGCCGGACATTCCCGCGAGACCTTCGCCGTCGCGGTCGAGTCCAATGCCTTCGAGGATCCGGCCGAAGTGCGCCGAATCGAGCATCAGGTGGCCCACGAGGTCGTCAGCGAGGTCGACATGCGGCCCCGCAATGTTGTGGTGCTCGGTCCCGGGACCATCCCGAAGACGCCGTCCGGCAAGCTGCGGCGCGCCAACTCCGTCACGCTGGTCACCTAGCCCGGCGACGATGCGGGTCCGGAAGCTCCGCTGAGGAGCCGGGCAATCAAACCTAGCTCGGCGACGATGCGGGTCCGGAAGGTCCGCTGAGGAGCGGGGCAATCGAGTTTGTCGAGTCTCAGGTGACCGGGAACCAGTGGCCGACCATGCGAGCGATCTCGATATAGAGCGGGATGCCGATCGTGACGTTGTAGGAGAACGTCAGACCCAGCGATGCGGCCAGCGGTAGGGTCGGGCTCGCTTCCGGGATCGCCAGTCGCTGCACCGCGGGTACCGCGATATACGACGCCGCACCGCAAAGCACCGCGAACAAGACATAGGTCCCTGGCTTGAAATCGGTATGGGTGAGGTAGGCGTAGGTGTGGGCGACGATGATCCCCAGCGGCGCGAAGAGGTTCGGCGCCAGCAGACCGAACAAGATGAACCCGCGGCCGGCCAACCTCAGGTCCCGCAACTTGCTGGCGGCCGTCATGCCCATCTCGAGCAAGAACAGGCAAAGCGCACCCTGAAACGCCGTGATGAACAAGGAGTCGGCGTCGTGAGTGACTTTGTGTCCCTGCAACCCACTGACGAACCCGATGACGATGCCGCCGAAGAGCAGGCATAGTCCGGGATTGAGGAAGACCTCCCGGAGCAGCTTGCGTGAGAGTATGCCCTCCTTTTTGCCGGTCCCCCACCCGGGAATGCGGCGCCTGATCAGCGCGTACTGCACCCGCTCCTCGGTGTCCGGTTCGATGGTGAGTTGCTGTCCGGGAGCTGGCTGGGCGGCCGCGCCGGGACCGACCCTCGCCGGCACCGGCGCAACGTAGCCGGGCTCGTCCGGCATGTTCCCGGCTGTGTCCATCCCCCGATGCCGCAGCCGAGCGACCAGATACAGCGCAACCAAGCACCCGGGGATCTCCATGACGGCCAACATGACGGGCATGTAGGCGTCGAAGGTCAGCCCCACGCCGACCAAGACGGCCACACAGGTGGCGAAAGTGCCTGCCGAGTCTGACCCGTAATACCCGGCAACGGTCGCCTTGTCGACTTGCCGCAACGCCGTCAGACGGCTCAACAGTAGGTAGGCGAGCATACCGATCACGAAGTTCAAGACAAAGCCCGTGGCCAAGAAGCCCACGATCTGGCCGATACTTGACGTCTTGATTTCGGCGAGTTCTTCGCCGCCGTGCCAACCGATGGCTACCAGCAAGTACAGTGTCAGGCCCTGGTAGATCACGTAGGGGAACTCGAAGTCCACCTTCAAGAATCGGAGCAGGAACCCGAAGTAGAAGAACAGCAGCAGCGGCTTGAACAGGTTGTGCAAAAAGTTTTGCAGGAACTCATGAAGCATTGGTCTCAGCCTCAATTCCAAAGTCGTGGAAGATGATTGAACCGGTCGTGATGAATCATGCGGATGCCCATGTGCACATCGGGTTCTGTGCATGTAAACGGCACGATAAAAATGCAGATCGCTTGAGTCACTGAAATATGTTAAGTAACAACGGGATTACTTGGCAAAAATCTTGCTTTGCCGGTTGTGTCTCTATGCTCACCAAAGTCACTGACTTTTACGTGCCCCTGGCGCACCATGGGCGAAGCGCGCGGCGCCTTACGTGTGCATCTACCACGGAACGGATCATGCACTAAGCGCAGCAGTTCGCGCTACCGCAGGAGACGGTACTCACGATTTCTTGACGCACGACAACGGCTTCTCTGACGGGATCTTTACGCCCGCGATGGATGCAACCCCTCGCGGCGGCGTAGGCGGGTGCGCCAAATCACCAGGCATGCACGCGGTTCTGCGCCGGCTCCAGTCCCAGCTCGATGAGCAACTCGGTGGCGTCGGCCGCCTGCTCGCATACCGTCGGCACCTCTGCACGTTCGGCGGCGGTGAAGTTCTCCAGCACGAATGCCGCGGGATCCTTGCGCCCCGGTGGTCGGCCGATCCCGATCCGCACCCGGTGAAAGTCCTTGGTGCCCAGCGCGGCCGCGATTGAGCGCAGTCCGTTGTGACCGCCCTCACCGCCGCCGATCTTCAGCCTGATCTGACCGAAGTCGATGTCGAGCTCGTCGTGGATGATGAGGATGTCGGCGGGGGGCACCGAATAGAACTTGGCCAAAGGGCCCACCTGGCGGCCGGACTCGTTCATGTAGCAGCGTGGCTTGGCCAGCACCACCGGACGTCCACCCAGTCGGCCGGTGACGATCTCCGCGCCGGAACGCTTGTGCACCTTGAAGTTTGAACCTAACCGGGCAGCGAGCCGGTCGGCCACCATGAACCCCAGGTTGTGCCGCGTCTGGGCAAAGTTCGGTCCGGGGTTGCCCAGACCCACCACCAGTTGTGGGTCGGCCACGAGTTATTCGGAGTCGGACTCGTCTTCGGCGGCCTGGTCGTCGGCGGCCTCTGCTGCCGGCTCCGCTGCCTCGGCCACCTCGCCGGCACCCTCGGCGTCGAGTTCCTCGGCGGTAGGCGCGTTCACCACGTTGACGACCAACAGGTCGGGGTCATCCACCAGGGTGACACCTGCAGGCAGGGCGATCTGCCCGGCGGTGAACTGGGTACCGGGCTCGGCGCCTTCGACCGACAAGGTCAGCGATTCGGGAATCGACAACGCCTCGGCTTCGATCTCGATGGTGTTGGCGTCCTGTGTGATCAGGGTCCCGTAGGCCGCGTCGCCGACTACCTCGACGCTCACCTCGACGACCACCTTTTCGCCGCGGCGGACCACCAGCAGATCGGCGTGCGTGATGCTGCGGCGAATCGGATGGATCGCGAGCGCCTTGGTCAATGCCAGCTGTTCTTTACCCTCGATGTCGAGCGTCAGCACCGCATTGGTCCCGGCGTGCCGCAGCACGGCGGCAAAGTCCCGCCCGGGCAATTCCAAGTGCTGTGGATCAGCGCCGTGGCCGTAGAGCACGGCCGGAATCCTGCCTTCGCGCCGAGCCCGCCGGGACGCGCCTTTGCCGGTCTGGGTCCGCACCGATGCGGCGAGCTTGTTCGCTGCTCTGGCCATGATGAAAGCTCCTGTGTCAGGTTTGCCTGCCACGGCCAGGATCGCGACAATCGTCGGTCCCCGTCGATAACGGTGGCTCAAAACCACCCTCGCCGTGACGCCCGGTCAGGTTAACGCATCAGCGGCTCACAGCGGAAATTTGGTCTCCGTCAGCCGTTCGGAAAGATCCCAGAGCGCAGCGGCGGTGGCGGCGCTTTTGGCCAATGGGCTGCGCCCACCCGGCCGACTCCGTCCGACCACGCCCAAAGCCGGACCGACGAAGCTGTTACCCGGCAAGTCCTGCGAGATTGCGTACAGCGATTGCCGGGCGCCGAAGTCGGCGTCGGTGGCCAGTCGGTTACCCACGGCCATCAGCCCATCAACGAGTTTGCGACCGGAGTGCCCCTGCAGGTTGGTGTGCGAGTAGCCGGGGTGGGAGGCATGCGCCCGCAACGGTGAGCCCGCCGCCTCGAGCCGCCGCTGCAGCTCGCTGGTGAACAGCAAGTTGGCGAGTTTGGACTGGCCGTAGGCCAGCCACGCCGAGTAGGGCCGCGACGTCCAGTTCAAGTCCCGCAGGCTGATGTGGCCGATCCAGTGCATCAACGACGAGACGGTCACCACCCGGTCGGTGACCTTCGGCAGCAGCAGGTTCGTCAGCGCGAAGTGACCCAGGTGGTTGGTGCCTATCTGGCTCTCGAACCCGTCGGTGGTGACCGCGTGCGGGACGGCCATGATGCCGGCATTGTTCACCAGTACATCGATGTCGGCGTCGACCCCGTCGGCGAACTGCCGCACCGAGGCCAGATCCTGCAAGTCGAGTCGGCGCACTTCGACGTCGCCGGTCATCTCCCGGGCGGCGGCTTCGCCCTTGCCGGTATTGCGCACGGCCAGGATCACCTGAGCGCCGACCCGGGCCAGCTCGCGGGCCGTCACGGCGCCGAGGCCGCTGTTGGCGCCGGTGACGATCACGGTGCGTCCGGCGAAGGAGGGCAGGTCTGCGGCGGTCCACGACGTCATGGGAAACACACTAACGCGATGTCGCCCGGCGCCGGGCGCTACTTCCTCGCGGCGACGGTGAATCCGTGCAGGACCGCCTCGATGTCGACCGCGTCGGCGACGGCCTGGTCGGCAAGGCTGGTGACCGCCAGCTGGACGAGGTACCGATCCTGGTCGGGCCCGGACCCGGTGGCGATGACTATCCGGTTGAAGGTGTGCAGCCGTTTGTCGTTGAGGTTGTAGCTGCCTTCGATCATCGACGACGGGAAGCCGTGAAAGTCAGCGGATGACGCGCCGAGCTCCTTGAAGTTCTCCGCGAGCCGGGCATCGTCGTTGCCATGCTTGGCCAACTCGGCGGCGTCGAAATCTCCGCTCAGCTTGAACACGACCAGCATGGCGTTGGGAAAGCCGTCGCCCTTGGCGATCATCTCCGTGGTGGGCGGAATGCCCGGTTTGTCGACCCGCTGCCAGCCCGCCGGCGTTGGAATCGACACGGTCAGGTCGGTCAACTTGTCGGGCGCTACCGACTCCCCGGACACCCCGTTGTTTTGCAGATAGTCCGCAAACGGGACCGGGATCCCGGTCGGTGTCGGGGTCGTCGACGTGGTGGTGGTCCAAATCGATTGATAGTCAGGGTTTTTCGGTCCACAGCCGACCGGCAGCCGGTGACAAGCAGAACCGCGGCCGCCAGCCAGGCAGCGTTCGCCCGGCTCACAAGATCTCGCGGACCGTGTCGACCGGACGAGCCAGCCGCGTACCTTTCGGTGTGACGACAAACGGCCGCTCGATGAGGATGGGATGTTCGGCCATGGCATCGAGCAATTGGTCGTCGCTGGCCTCGGCCAGGCCGAGTTCGGCGTAGAGCGCCTCGCGTTTGCGTACCGCGGTCCGCACCTCGATCCCGGCGGCGCGAATCATGCCGACCAACTCGTCCCGCGACGGCGGTGTCTTCAGATACTCCACGACGGTGGGCTCGATACCGCTGTCGCGCAGCAACTCCAAGGTCTTACGTGAGGTTGTGCACCTGGGATTGTGATAGACGACGGTCGGGACTTTGCCTGCGGCGGAAGCCATCTACGCGTCGCCGTCGAACAGCCCTGTGACGGAGCCGTTTTCGAATACCGCGCGGATGGTGGTGGCGAGTAGCGGGGCGATCGACAAAACCGTGAGCTGCGGGAAGCGCTTCTCTTCACCGATCGGCAGCGTGTTGGTGACGATGACTTCCTTGGCGCCGCTTTCGGCCAACCGCTCGGACGCCGGGTCGGACAGCACGCCGTGAGTGGCCGCGATGACGACGTCACCGGCGCCGTCGCTGCGCAACAGCTTTACCGCGCCGGCGATGGTGCCACCGGTGTCGATCATGTCGTCGATCAACACGCAGGTGCGCCCCTGCACGTCACCGACGACCCGGTTGGAGACCACCTGGTTGGGCACCCGAGGGTCGCGGGTCTTGTGAATGAATGCCAGCGGGACGCCACCCAGTGCGTCGGCCCACTTCTCGGCGATCCGCACGCGGCCGGAGTCGGGGGAGACCACGACCATGTCGCCGCCGGCGTAATTGTCCTTGAGGTAGCCGGTCAGCAGATTCTGCGCGCGCATGTGGTCGACGGGCCCGTCGAAGAAGCCCTGGATCTGATCGGTGTGCAGGTCGACGGTGACGATCCGGTCGGCGCCCGCGGTTTTGAACAGGTCGGCGACCAGGCGCGCCGAGATCGGCTCGCGCCCGCGGTGCTTCTTGTCCTGTCGGGCATAGGGGTAAAATGGGACGACCGCGGTGATGCGCTTGGCACTGCCGCGTTTGAGCGCGTCGATCATGATCAGCTGCTCCATCAGCCACTGGTTGACCGGCGCCGGATGTGATTGCAGGACGAACGCGTCACAGCCCCGTACCGATTCGTCGAATCGCACGAAGATCTCGCCGTTGGCGAAGTCGCGCGCCGTCTGGGCGGTGACGTGTACGTCGAGTTCCTTGGCCACCTGCTCGGCCAGCTCCGGGTGCGAGCGGCCCGCGAAGAGCATCAGATTCTTGCGGTTGTCGGTCCAGTCGTAGCTCACACGCAGCCCTCGCCGGTTCGGATCGGATGGTTACCCTGAATGGCTCGCTTCTGAATACTAGGTAGCGAATCGTCCGTTCGCTGCATGGTTGACGTCATGTCGGCTCTCCGGATGCGCGGAGTGCGTCGTGATCGGCGACGCGCGCCTTCTCGGCGGCCTCGGCGGCGGCGCTGCCGGGCCGTTTGCGCTCGACCCAGCCCTCGATGTTGCGTTGCGGACCGCCGGATACCGCCAGCGCACCGGGCGGAACGTCCTCGCGCACCACCGTGCCCGCCCCGGTGTAGGCCCCGTCGCCGACTGTGACCGGGGCGACGAACATGGTGTCTGAGCCAGTGCGCACATGCGAGCCGACGGTGGTGCGTTGCTTGGACGTGCCGTCGTAGTTGACGAAGACGCTGGACGCGCCGATATTGCTGTGTTCGCCGATGTCGGCGTCGCCGACGTACGTCAGGTGCGGCACTTTGGTGCCGGAGCCGATCGTGGAGTTCTTCGTCTCGACGAATGCGCCCAGCTTGCCGTCGGCGCCCAGCACCGTGCCGGGCCGTAGATAGGTGAACGGGCCGACCACGGCGCCGTCGCCGATAGCGGCGGAGGTGCCGTGGGTTCGCACCACCGATGCTCCGTTGCCGACTACGACGTCGGTCAGCGTGGTGTCCGGGCCGATCGCGCAGCGCCCGCCGATGCGGGTGCCGCCGAGCAGCTGCGTTCCGGGCTGGATGACGGTGTCGCGGCCGATGCTGACGTCGATGTCGATCCAGGTGGTCGCCGGGTCGACGATGGTGACGCCGGCCAGCTGATGGGCGGCCACGATGCGGCGGTTGAGCTCGGCGGCCAGGTCGGCCAGCTGCACCCGGTTGTTGACGCCGGCCACCAGCGAGCTGTCGTCGACGTGACGGGCCTGGACGACCTGCCCGTCCTGCCGGACGATCGCGATGACGTCGGTGAGGTACAGCTCCTGCTGTGCGTTATCGGCGGAGAGCCGGCTCAGTGCTGATCGCAGCGCCGCGATGTCGAAGGCGTATACGCCGGCGTTGACTTCGCGGATTTCCCGCTGCGACGGCGTCGCGTCGGCCTGCTCGACGATTGCGATCACCTGATGGTCCTGCGTGCGCAGGATGCGCCCGTAACCAGTCGGATCGCTCAGCGTCGTGGTCAGCACGGTGACCGCCGCGCCGCGCGCGTTGTGCGTGGCGACCAAGTCAGCCAGGGTGTCGGCGTCCAGCAGCGGGATGTCACCCGAGGTCACGACCACGACGCCGCCGAAACCCTCGGGCAATGCCGACAGGCCGCATAGCACCGCGTGACCGGTGCCCAGCTGCTGATCTTGTGTTGCGACGTCGATCGTGCGCCCCAGATTTTCTGCCAGTTCACCGACGGCTTGTTCGATGCGTTGGTGATTGCGGCCCAGCACCACAACCAGGTGTTGCGGCGCCATCTTGGCGATCGCGTACAGCGCATGCGCCAGCATGCTGCGGCCGGCGAGGGTGTGCAGCACCTTCGGGGTGTCCGAGCGCATCCGGGTTCCGGCCCCGGCGGCCAGGACGAGGACCGCCGATTCGCGGTGCGTCGTCATCGAACCTCCTTGCTGCCGGCTGCTCGCCGCCACGTCGCTCGTCGCCACGAGGGTGCGTGTCGGTGTGCCGCCATCCGTTCAGCGTGTCATTATCCGCATGGTCGCGGCAAAAGGGGTGCACTGCCCCGGGCTTCGCTCATCCCGGAATGCGTGCAGTCGTCCGCGCCTGGACTGGCTACGAATACCCCCCGTGGACAATAATCAACGGGTGGAGCGACGACGAACGGTACAGGCCAGTCAATCGCCGATTGAGGCGCTCGCGCAGTTGCCTGCACTGGTGTTGCTGGAGCGGATCCCGGTTCCCACCTTGGCGGTTCTACAGGACGGCACCATTGTGTTCGCCAACAAGGCATTCGCCGAGATGGTGGGTCGCGACGCGGATGAGGTCACGGTGCTGAAGTTCCACGACATCTTCCACGGGGCGCTCGAGACCGAATCGGTGCTCTCCATTGTCGACGGCCTGGCGAACATGGTCGTGGAACTGGCTCACCAGGACGGGTCGACCGTGCATGCCCTGATGAGCAGGCCTGCGCTGCGACGTTCCGACGACGAGATTGCGCTCGCGACGTTCCAGGATCTCACCGAGCATCTCTGGGTCAACGAACGCGGCTAATCAGAAACATCGCGCTCGACTTGGCGCAGCGCTTCGCGGGACAAGAACTCGCGGTAGTAGCCCAGCGACTCATCGGTCACGATTGCAGGGAACAGCAACTCCCACATCTGAGTCAGTCGCCGGACGAGATCGTTGCCGCCCGCTGTGGTCTGGCCCAGTATTCGGGCGCCGAACGTCGCGCCGATGATCGCCTCGCTGACCATCTGCGGGTCGAGTTCCGAACGGATGTCTCCTTCGGCGATCGCCCTCCGGGCCTCCCCGGTCATTGCCTCGACCCAGGCCTGGTAGGCGGCGAAGGCATTGTCGTTGAATGTGCCGAACGCGAGGGTCAACTGCTCGGCGGTGCGGACTACTTTATTGGTGGCGAACAGATCTGCGGTGGTGAACGTGCTGTGCAGGATGTTCTCCAGCGCCGGAGAAAACGTGTCGGACATGGCGCTTAACGCGGCGACCACCAGTTCGGCGCCGTCCTCGATGATGGCCGCCGCGAGTGCTTCCATCGAATCGAAGTGGTGGTAGAAAGCCCCCTTGGTCATACCGGTTCGCTCGATGATCGTGCCTCGATCGGCAGCCGCGAAACCGACCTCGGCGAACACCGCTACCGCCGCGTCGAGGATCTTTCGCCGCGTCGCTTCCGATCGAACCTGGCGGGCCATCGCCGTTACCTCCGGAGTCCCGATTGTGTGCTCAGACTCCGGACCCTCGGTGTCTCATCACTGCTGACTTGGCGGCAAAGCCTAACAGGCACCCGTGGGATCTCCATCGATCACCGGACGACCGACCTGCGTCGTGGTCAACTGGAACCCGCCAGTTCAGACGCACTGCCGATCGCGAGTGCGGTGCGTCGCCTGATGAATTGTGTGAAGTAATCGATCCGGTTCGGCCTCACGACACCGGGCAGTATCAACGACCACATCTTCTCGAGGTCGATGAGAAACTGCTTCGGTTCGTCGAGGTTGCTGGTTTGACGTAGGCCCATATATGTCGACACGAGCAGACGTCCCACATCCTCTGGGTCGCACTCAGCGAGGATGTCGCCCTCGGCGGTGCCGCGACCGGCGATGGCGGCGAGGGTGTGGATCCATGCCCCTAACCGCTTGGCTTGGAGCCCATCGATTCGTCCGATCGACTCCAGCAGATTAAACCCCGCTCTGGCGGTGTCATCGCGCATGTCGCGAACGGCTAGTTGGTAGGTGAGGTCGATCAGAGTTTCCAGTCCCGACAACTTCCGGCTGAGTAGGTCCGCGACATCTCTGACCTCGGTGGCCTGGTCTTCGATGATGGCCAACGCCAACGCGTGCTTCGACCGGAAGTGAAAATACATTGCGCCCTTGGTCAGTTCAGCCTCAGCGAGGACGTCGTCCAGGCCGACCTGGTGATACGGCAGCCGAGCGAACTGGCGCGCAGCCGCGCGCAGAATCTGGTGACGGGTGGAATCCGCCCTGTTGTCGGTCATCTCGGTCATGGTTCGGCCACCTAATAATCGTGCGCGCCGACAGTGACCACCGTCCGCAGCGCATATCCGCCTGCTCCGCCGCGACGGGCCCTAGGTCTTAAGGCGTCTTCCGACGAGCTTAGTGCAACAGCTATCCGCGGTTGGTCATCGACGCGGCACGTGTGCCACCCCTGAGTCGAACCATCCACGAGGAGCCTAACAAACTTTCGGTTTGTTGTTAAACACATGTCAGTCTAAAAGTATGTAGTATGGAATTTATGAGGTTGTCCGGTCTGTTGGCGCGGGCGCGCACCGACTCGCGTGGTCGGCGTGACCTGGGCTGGGCGGTCCGTCGCGATCTCATCCGTTGCCGCGTGCAGGCAATGCTGTTGCTGCCAAATGCGGCGGTTCATGATGCTTGAGTTCGGCGCCCGACCGCCAGAGGTCAATTCTGGGCTGATGTATGCCGGCCCTGGCTCGACGCCGATGCTGGATGCTGCAGCGGCGTGGGATGCCTTGGCCGACGACCTCTACGTGACGGCAACCGACTACGCTGCCACGATCTCCCGCCTCACGTCATCCTGGCTCGGACCATCATCTGCGTCGATGGCGGCCGCCGCCGCCCCCTATGTGTCGTGGATAAGCGCGACCGCCGCGCAGGCTGCAGAGACTGCAGCCCAGGCCAAACAGGCCGTTGTCGCCTACGAGGCGGCGTTCTCTACGACGGTGCCGCCGGCTGTGATCGCGGCCAACCGCGCTTTGTTGCTGATGCTGGTCGCGACGAACTTTTTCGGTCAGAACACCCCGGCGATCGCCGCCACCGAGGCCGAGTACGTCGAGATGTGGGCGCAGGATGCCGCAGCGATGTACGGCTACGCCGCAGCGTCGTCGGCTGCTTCGGCGTTGCCGTCATTTACGGCTCCGCTGCAGACCACCAACCCGGCTGGTTTGACCGGGCTGGCCACGACGGTCACGCAAGCCGCCGGCACCTCGGCCGGCACGGGCGTACAGACGGTGTCACCGCTGACCTCGGCTGCGACGCCCAGCGCGCTGGAGAGCCTCACATCGACGGCTTCGTCTTCGACGTCAACGTCGCCGCTGTCGTCCTTGACGACCGTGGCCTCGGAGACGAGCGTGCTGTCGGGCGCCGTCTCGTCCGCATCGATGTCAACGTCGGGCATCGCGATGCTCGGCTCCGCGGGTTCGCTGATGAACTCGTTCGGCTCGGCGACAAGTCTCTTCGGCAACAGCTTTCAGATGTCCGGAGCGATACTGAGTCCCGGCGTGGGTTCAGGAGCGAGTGCGTTGGGCGCAGCTGGCACGGGTGGCAACACAGTCACCGCGGCGGCGGGCCGGGCGGCCTCGCTCGGCGCATTGTCGATACCCCAGGGCTGGACTGCTGCCGCGCCGGCATTCAGCCAGGTCGCCTCGGCGTTGCCGGCTGCCAGCGGACCGGGCACCCTGCCGCAGGCGTCACCAGGCAGCACCCCGGCGCCATTCGGTGCTCCGGAAGTGAACACGGCCGGGCGTGGAGGCACAAGCCAGCCTCTGGCTGCCCGCTACTACCTCCGTCCCCCCATGGTGCAACGGCCGGTTTACGCCGGTTAAGGCAAAAGGGGTGGGCGCGGATCGCACGTTGCACGAGCCCATTAGGACAAACAGAGAGCCCGAGTGCTTGGCTGCAGAGCGACAAGCCATCCGCCTAGTCTCATCCGAGCACCTCCGCACCGGCGATACCGTTAGTTTACGGAACTGCTCAACATCGTCCAATAAGTATGTATAATCCATCTTATGCTAATGACCGGTTTGGATGGGTTCGCTGCCAGCGCTGTCCTTTCGACGCGAGGGGCAGTGGGCGGTCTCGTAGTGGCGCTTGCGGGGTGGAGCGAGGCCAAGCAGGCGATTGCTCCATGCAGGGTGCGGGGCTCGGCCGACTTCGCGGAGCGGCCCGCATGATGGCGCTCAGGCCGGCCAGCCTAAATTCCGTGGCGGTCATCGGAGCCCATTGCGACGACATCGCCATCGGCGCCGGCGCGACGTTGATGGAAATCGTGGGAGACAAGCCTGATCTTGTCGTTCACGTTCTGGTGCTGACCGGTGGCGGTACCGACCGGGAGGTCGAAGAGAAGAACGCGTTCGCGGCGCTGTGCCCTGATGTGGACGTTCGGCTGACCGTAGCCGATTTGCCCGACGGTCGACTTCCAGACCACTGGGGAGAAGTGAAACAACAGCTCGCTGAGTTTCGCCGCGACTGCGAGCCGGACATGGTCGTGGGCCCGCAGCGCGCTGATTGCCACCAAGACCGTCGATTGGTGGCGGAGTTGATACCCACCGAATTTTTCGACCAGCTGGTACTCGGCTACGAGATTCTCAAATGGGAATCGGACTTGCCGAATCCGACTCTCTACTTGCCGATTTCAGCCGAGATAGCGCAGAAAAAGGCGCGATTGCTCGCCGAGTGCTACCCGTCTCAATCCGGCCGTGGCTGGTTTGAAGACGACGCCTTCCTCGGCTTGATGCGAGTTCGCGGAGTGCAGTGCCGCGCCCGATATGCCGAGGCCTTCACGGTTGAGAAGGCTGTGCTGGGTACCGAATCCGATTACTCGGTCAACTAACCCCGGGCAATTACCGAAACGTCGGAGGGATATCAAAGTGCGAGTGCTGGTCCCCCGTACCCAGGTGGATCTGAGTTGCAATGCGTTCCAAAGCTTTACGCGGACGCCCACGACGTCGTGGGAGATGCCGGCATTCTCTGGAAGGGAGAGCTGCAATGCAGTACACACCCACTGACGTTGCCGGAGTGACGATCGTCGATATCGAACCGGATCGTGACGACCGTGGTTTCTTCTCGCACTCGTTCTGTGCCAACGAATTCGCTGCTTATGGCCTGCTCCCCAACGTCGCACAGACGTGCCTGTCGTATAACTACGCTCGAGGAACGTTGCGCGGCATGCACCGTCAGGTTTATCCGCACGCCGAGGCCAAGCTGGTGCGCTGCACCCGAGGCACCATCGTCGGCGTAGCCGTCGACGTGCGCCCGGAGTCGCGAACTTACGGGAAGCACGTCATGGTGCAGCTGAGTGCCGACAACCGCAGGGCGCTGTTCGTGCCGCCATTCGTTGCGTACGGTTTTCAGACCCTTTCCGACAACTCCGAAGTTTTCTATCACGTGAGCGGCCTTTACGAACCCGCCGAAGAGCAAGGCTTCCGCTGGGATGACCCAGCTTTCGCGATCGACTGGCCGCTGCCGGTCAGCGCCATTTCCGAAAAGGATGCCAGCTGGCCGTTGCTGGCGTCGGTTAAGAGGAGGGCATCATGACTGTTTTGATCACGAGGCCTGTTTCCAGCCGAAACGGCCAGTTGCTGCTCACCATAATTAAATCGGCCTTGGCTAGCGACCAGGCGTCGTAGATGGCCGTCGTTCATCTGGCAACCGGGTTTCGCGGCCAGCATCGCAATTGGTCCGGTCGAACGCACGAGAGTGACCCCGCTGCGTCGGAATCAGCCGATTGCGTTACGCGCGAACGGGACCGAGCTCCCCTTGATCACCCGGACCGCGGTGTGCCCCCGCCGCGGTCTGGGCTCCCTCCTCTCGGTGCGCCGTGAGGCGCGGGGTAGGGGCTATCACACTAACGGTGGGGGCACGGGCGCGTTGTCGCTTGTGTGATTCGGAAAGACTAGTGAGCGTATTAGACCTTGGTGCTACCCCGCCGTGCGAAAAATTCCTCACGCCGGGGGAACTCGACTTACCTGAGCCGACTTTCCCTCTACATCTTCGACTTTGTGAGGACTGCCTTTTGCTACAGCTAGCGGGCTCTATATTGCCGTCAGACATCGGCACCGAATACCCTTATTATTCGTCGTCCTCAGACACCCGGGTTCGGGACGCAAAAACGTTCGTCAGCGACGCCGTCAGGCGACTCGGTCTCTCGGCAAAGTCGTTCGTGGTTGAGGTCGCTAGTAACGATGGTTACCTACTGCAACATGTCGCAGCAGCAGGCATACGCTGCCTGGGAATCGAGCCCTCGGTAAACGTCGGCGTCATCGCCCGCGAGCGTGGTGTGCCGACGATCTCAGCATTCTTGGACGAGGTATTGGCTAGGAGGGTACGCGCTGAATACGGTCCTGCGGAGTTGGTCGTGGCGAACAACGTCTACGCGCGCACACCGGATCTGCGCGGCTTCACCCAGTCTCTGCGTATTCTTCTGGCCGACGACGCTTGGCTGAGCATCGAGGTACCGCACGCGCTAAAGATGCTGCGCGAGGTGCAGTTCGACACTATCGACCACGATCACTTGCAGTACTATTCGCTGCTCTCGGTAACGCGTGTGCTCGCCACTGCTGGGTTGTCTGTCGTCGATGCGGAACTCTTGCCCACCCGTGATGGGTCGCTTCGTATCTGGGCGCGTCCGGCACGAATCGCCTTGCCGCCCAGCGCACGGGTCGTTGAGGTGCTACGCATCGAGAAGGTCGCGGGTTTGCACCGGACGGACGGTTATCTGCAGTTGCGCCCGCGCACCATCGCGCTGCACCACAATCTATTACGGCTCCTGCTTCAGTGCCGGGCCGACGACAAGCGTGTGATCGGCTACGGAGCGCCGGGCAAAGGAAATACGCTTCTCAACTACTGCGGGATCCGCGCCGATCTGCTCGAGTACATCGTCGACCGCAATCCGTACAAACATGGCCTCTTCACGCCGGGTATGCGCATCCCGATTCACGGTCCTGAGCGCATCGCCAAAGATCGCCCAGACGTGGTTCTGGCTCTGTCGTGGGATCTGGACGCCGAACTGAGCGAGGAACTCAGCGATTTCTTCGACTGGGGCGGCCAACTGATCTTTCCTTCAACTTTGCAAAACTCGGCCATGTCGCTGTCTGGCTGCAATGGGATCAACTGCCATGAGTAACGCGGTGGTCTTACCCGGGATGCGACCTGCCTCGACCGGGGGCGAAGGTGCGGCACGGTGACGGCGATGACCGGTGCCAGCGTCCCGCGCGATTACCGTGATAGCGCGCACGCACCTCGAATGTCGAATCTACCTCGGGTGTTGTGGCTTTCGCCGCTGATGCGGCCGCTGGCGCGCGTGCAGGCCGAAGCGCTGCGCGGGCGGGGTATCGATGTGCTGTTGGTGACCACTGACCAGCACCCGGAGTCAGATACCGCCCGTGGTTACGAGCTGGTGCTCGATCTGCGTTTCCGCACGGCGTCGACATGGCTTGCGGCTCAACGTCGCATCCGCGACCATCGGCCCGATGTGGTGATCACCGAACTGGTCCGCGATCCGCGTTGGATCGCTTTGGCCGGGCGGACTCCACGTATTCAGCTGGTGCACGACGAGCGCCGGGATGATGGCGGCCCCAAGCGGCGGGCCTCCGCGCGCGTCTTATTCGACAGGTGGGCGTCCCGCTCGACGGCAACGGTGACTTACAGTAACTACGCCGCAATCGCCGTTGCGACAAGGCGTGACGTGGCCGGCACTCACATGAACGTAGTGCCCCTTTGCAGCGACCTGGATTCGGCACTGGTTCCTCCGTTCGTCGGTCCCGAGGAGCGGCGCGACTTCGTGGTGGCGGGCCGGTTCGGCTCGCACAAAAACATCGACGTGGCCCTCGAGGCTTGGCAGCGACATGTGGACGGCGATAGCTGGCGCGGCGACGAGCTGCTGCTGATCGGGAACGGGCCGCTGACCATCCGGACCCTGCCGGCTTACGTTCGTTGGCGCCCTGGCAGTTATCGCTACGCGGATGTCGTCACCACACTGGCCGCTGCAAAAGGTTCAGTCGTCCACTATCGAGGCGCCTCCCAAAGCGGTGTACAACTGCTGTCGATGCAGTTGGGCGTCATGCCGCTCGTTTCTCCAGTCGGTGGGCTACCTGAATATCAGCCCCCGGTCTTCCCCCCAGTCGGGGTTGACGATATCGCCGGGCTGACAGCGGCATTCGATGAGCTCGCAGATCCGCTCACCGCGACCTTGCGGGGGGCGGCGGCGGCCCGTCACTACGCAGACCGGTTCACCGTGGATCGTGCCGTGGACGGCCTGGTGGATGTGCTCACCGAGGTGGGTCGTCGAAGTGGGAAAGCAACAGTATGAGCCTGGCTTGCGACACCTGTTGCCACACAGTCCATAAGCCAACAGACGATCGGCCGCCGGGCACGGCCCCGGGGCCACCGCCTGCACCGGTAACCTCGCCGCCGACACCTTCTCCTCACGGACGGCGACCGAACCGCAAGGCCACCGCGGCGGTGCGTTGACATCCCGCCGCCGCGATCACGGGCCGACGATGGCACAAATGGATGACTCAGCCCTGAGGGTTATACATCCGTTTCGGATGATTTGAACTCAAAAACAAACTCGTAGTAAGCTAGGTTCCAATCCCGGTACGCCATTCGGGAACCGTGTCATGGCTGGCCACTGGGTCTCGGGCCAATGACGCTCCAACGAGGACGATTGGCCGTTCGCGAAGGGATGTGCCCGTGGTGCTGATGACCAGTGTCGATGATGCGGCGATCGCCGAGGCGCCGATGAAGGGGCAACGCCGGCTCGGTCTGGACTTATCGTGGCCGCGGATCACCTCAGCGTTCCTTACCGACGTCGCGGTGCTGGCACTGGCCAGTCACCTGCCCGGCGCACGGCAGACTGTGGCGTGGTGGTACGTTTCCGCGCTAGCGGCGGTGGCGACGATCGCTCTGGTGCTTACTTACCGCGGGACCACGGTCGCCTCAGGCCTGGCCAGGTGGGTCAGTGACTGGTGGGCTTTCGAGATGTCGGACTCCTCGTCCGCGCCGGAGGCGACACTGAGTCCTCGATTCACGCCCGCGATCGATCACCGGCGCCGATACGGTGGCGACGTGGTCGGACTGGCGGTGGGGTCCGCACAATGATGGTTGTGCGGCTGACGGACATCCGGAATGCGGCAACTGCTCGGATTCATTTGCGCCGAAACTCGACTGCGACTGGTGCGAGCTCCCGTGTCTCACCCGCACCCCAGCCGGTGCGGCAACAGGCCGGCGATGTGAGCCTCGCGACAACCCGAAAAGGCACGCTGGGCTGGTCTGCGGATCGATGGGCGCAACGTCCAGCGGTTGAACTCCGAGAGCTGTCGGGGCACGGCCTGCGTCGAGCGCTGAAGTGGCCGCTGATCGTCGCGATCGTCGTGCTCCTCGGTACAGGCATCATCGGCTACCTGATCCTAGATCGACACCGGCACCGGGCGTCGCCGTCCGCGTCGGCGTCGCCGTCCGCGTCGGCGTCGCCGTCCGCGTCGGCGTCGCCGTCCGCGTCGGCGCCGACCTCGCTGCCGATCAATGGCCTCAGAGCACCCGAGGGTGTGGCGGTGGACAGCTTGGGCAACGTGTATGTCACCGATCACGGCAAACGAGTGGTGATGTGGGTGGTCGGATTGAACACCCAAACCGTGCCGCCGTTCGCCGGCCTCAACCATCCCGGTGGTGTGGCGGTGGACACCGCCGGTGACGTGTACGTCACCGACCGGGGCAAGAACCGGGTGGTGAAGTGGGTGGCCGGGTCGAGTACGCAGACCGTGCTCCCGTTCACCGGCCTCGACCACCCCGGTGGTGTGGCGGTGGACACCGCCGGTGACGTGTACGTCACCGACTGGGGTAACCGGGTGGTGGAGTGGGTGGCCGGGTCGAGTACGCAGACCGTGCTGCCGTTCGCCGGCCTTGACCATCCCGGTGGTGTGGCGGTGGACACCGCCGGTGACGTGTACGTCACCGACTGGGCCAAGAACCGGGTGGTGAAGTGGGTGGCCGGGTCAAACACCCAAACCGACCTGCCGTTCGACGGTCTCAACCACCCCGGTGGGGTTGCGGTAGATACCGCCGGTGACGTGTACGTCACTGACTATTACAACAACCGGGTGGTGAAGTGGGCGGCAGGGACAAACACCCAAACCGTGCTGCCGTTCACCGGCACCGGCCTCAACAAACCCCTGGATATAGCCGTGGACAGAGCCGGCAACCTCTACGTGACCTTTTATGCCAACAACCGGGTGCTGAAGCTGCCTACGCGGTAACGCGGTCGCAGAGGCCGGCCAGGTTGGCCGCGATCAAGATCCTGCACAGCGTCGCCAACTACTGCGGCAGAACTAATGACTCACGACACTAGGTTGTCAAGCGCACGAGGCCACGCGTTTCGAGGCGAATACACTTACGTAGTATTCGATGGGCTTTTCATCGCTGCCATCGCAGTCAGAGCGTGATAGCGGGACGTCGCAACGTGTAATCTCACGCCGTAGCGGTGCGCTCGATTGCCTGTTACTCGAGGCTGGGCGACCAGCCCAAAGGCCGCTGGCCCCCCAGCAAGTAGGGAACGTAATCGGCCACGCTCTCCTCCAGTGTGCGGACGTGACCGGTATAACCCGCCCGTCGGATCTTTCCTATATCCGCTTCCGTGTGGTACTGGTACTTCTCACGCAGCCCTTCCGGCATATCCACGAATTCGATGCACGGCTCCCTGCCCAGGGATCGGAACACGGAGCCTATCAGGTCCACCCACGTCCTAGCCTTTCCCGTGCCTATGTTGTAGATGCCTCCACCCAACGCCGGGTCCAAGAAGAACAGCGCCATATCTACCACGTCCTTGACGTAAACGAAGTCTCGCCTCTGTTCGCCGTCGCGGTAATCCGGATGGCGGGACTTGAATAGCTGGACTTTGCCCGTTTCTGTAATTTGCTCGTAGGCTTTGGCGACCATACTCCGCATCGACCCCTTGTGATATTCGTTGGGTCCGAAAACGTTGAAGAACTTAAGCCCGACCACCTGATCCAGACATGAATGCGATAGGTTCCACAGATCGAACATTTGCTTGGAATAGCCGTACATATTCAGGGGACGAAGTTCCGAAAGGCGCTCATGATCGTCGGCGTAGCCGAGCGTCCCGTCGCCGTACGTCGCGGCCGAGGAGGCGTAGACGAATCGGATTGGCTTGCTACGATCCAAACACCAGGAGGCGAGTCGCTTGCTGTATTCGAAGTTATTCTTCGCGAGGTAACTTGCATCCGACTCAAACGTCGACGAACACGCTCCCATGTGCAGCACGGCCTCAACATCCGCGCCGCTCAACTGCCCATCCATAATGGCCTTAAGAAAATCTGACCTTTCCATGTAATCGTGGTACTGAAGAGGGACCAGATTCTTCCACTTCTGGTTGGTCGCACCGAGATGGTCGACGAGTAGCAGCTTGGCCCTCCCGATGCTGTTTAGTCGCCAAGCCAGAGCGCTACCGATGAAACCGGCGGCTCCGGTGATGATGATGAGTGGTTGATCGGTCTTCATCGGTTTCCTTGTATTCTGTCCGTCGGCGCCTTAAGCATCAGTCTGTCGACGATGTGAATGCGGCCGGGCCCCGGCCCTCAATTTCCAACAGAGTTGTTTGCGTCCGTGTTCATCGGCGGTATTCATAGAAGGCGCTGTGACTAGAGCTCATATGCGGCCAGCAGCTGTGCTAGTGCCTCCAAGACTGATTTTGGTTGGAGTTCGATCATGCACACACCCGACCCAGTAGTCGTAAAGGCGCAATCCGGGTCGACGCATTCACAGGGTGCGCGAACTGAGACAATGGCACTTCGCGTCGTCCACGGCCGGTACTTCTCCGGATCGGCGGGACCGAAGAGAGCGACTACCGGCGTACCTACCAGCGCAGCCAGGTGCATGGGGCCGGAATCGACGGCCACTGCAGCGCTCGCACCTGCGATTACCGTGAGGCTCTCGAGGAGCGACAATGTCCCAGCGAGAACAGCAACCGGTACAAGGCTGGCACTCGCAATATCCTCCGCAACTTGGCGGTCTTCGTCGCCTCCGATGTACACGGTGCCCAATCCGAGCTTCGCCGCCCCCTCAGCGAACACCGCCGCACTTGATGCTGGCCAGGTTCGGTTTCGCTTGGTACCGCGAACAGACAGCGTGACGTAACCTTGCGGACCGGCAACAGATTTCACTGCATCTTGGGCTGCTCGAGGAAGGTCCGGAAGCCGTGGCGACTCAAGCTCAACATCCCCATCGGCGCCGAGAAGCCTTGCCACCGCGGCATTCTTCTCGACTTCGTGTTGTGCATCGTCGTATCGGATCATACGTGTAAGGAGGCGACTTCCTCCCGTCCGATTGCTGCTGACGCGCTCCGCGCAACGACCGAGCACGAGAAACAGCAGGATCTGTCGAAGATCACCGCGAAGGTCTATACCAACGTCGTAATCGCCATCTCTGATCTCGTGGATTACTCCGGGCAACGATCGCCATGCTCGGCGTCGCACGCTTCGGGAGGCACCACGCGCCGCCAGCCACCACGGCGTAGCGACGGTGATCACTCCGTCCACTTCAGGATGCTCCCGAAACAGTGGCGTCGCCCACGGTCCCGCGAGAACGTCGAGGCGTGATGCGCCGAGCGCGCGACGAATCGGCCCGATCACAGCGGTCGCCATCGCGGCATCCCCGAGGTGATCGCAGCGGATCAGCAGCACGCGCGGGTTCGGCGGAAGACGCGAAGAGCCCGCGCCTCGCACCATGATCGGCGCGATTACCCTCAGTAACGCGTCTATGCCGATTGTCGCCGCACGCTTTCTACGGCTCTTCATTGGTATCACGCTAGGCATCTGACACCGACACCATTGTGGCCCGGGTAGCGTGCGCCACCAAAGGCTATCCTGAGTCGATGGTTCAGAAAACTCCCCTTCCAGGCATAAAAGATGCATCCATGTTCTGCCATCCAATCAGATGCGATCTGCGTCAAACAGCCACGGTTGTAGTTAATCGGACTAGGTCCTAACTGCGCCCTACGCCGCTGCGATTCCGTTCACGCCCGATGAAGCGCAACGGACGTTGCGGCGGGCACGATCTCGCGAACGAAGTCGAGCAAGTCGGAGCCGGTGAACAAGTAACTGGTGACCGCAGCTGCAGCTGCCGCTGCGCAGTCTCTTGTTTCATCGCCGATCAGAAAACTGCTTGCCGAGTCGATGTCGAGTTCGCGAACGGCTTGGAGCAGCAAACCCGGTTGGGGCTTTCGGCATTCGCACTCCTTTCGGTACACCGGCAATACAGCGTCAGGTAAATGCGGGCAGAAGTACACGGCGTCGATGCGTGCTCCGGATTCGCGCAGCTGCTCGTCAATCCAGCGATGAAGCGCTCGGAACTCCGCTTCCGTGTAGTAGCCGCGCGCGATTCCAGACTGGTTCGTGACGACCACGACGAGGTAGCCGGCGTCGTTGAGGTAACGAATGGCTTCTCGGGCTCCGGCGATCCACTCGAAGTCCCGGGATTTGCAGACGTAGCCATGATCGACGTTCAACACGCCATCCCGGTCCAGAAATGCGGCTCCCCGCAGCCGTCGCGATTCCACGTCTCGAACCATCAAACCGGAATCGCTGCGGCGAGAGGCGATCTCGCGCCCGACCTCCAACGGAGTAGTTCCGTCCCCGCCAGGGTGATGTGGTAGAGCGTGCTCGCTGGCATCCTGCGGCGCGATGGAGTGCCGTCCGCTTCGAGCTCCTCAAACCACAGCGGTGGCTCACGCAGCAGAAAGTGCTCGCTAAGATCGCACACGATCGAAACGATCGCGGGATCGAAGTCTCGCGCGGAGGCTTCCGCGCGTACGACGTGAGCTTTGAGCTGTTCTGTCACAGCCCATAACTTCACAGCGCGCCGCCGCTGGGCCCCATGCGTATCGATTTGCTCGACCGGACGGCCCCGGGCGTCGAGCCCGTGACGGTTGGCGAAGTCGAAGAGCTGCAATGCGACTGGGTGGATCGGCTCGCCGGTCAAGCGGGCATACTCGTGCAACAGCCAGACCCACTCGTAATGATGTCCAGGCTCGACGATTTCGCCGGCGGATCCGTCGGCAGGGTGCCAAGCGTCATCGAAGTACTCGCGCAGCGCTCCCGTGCTGGCCACGAAGTGCCGCTCCAGCAGACTGAGCATCATCGCTGCACGCGAGCGGAAGAGATCGTCACCGGTGACTTCGTAAAGGGCGAGGAATGATTCGAGTAGATGCATGTGAGGGTTCTGACGGCGTGGCAGTTGCGGACTCGCTGCTTCCGTGTAGCCGCCATTGGGGCTCGCCATGTTGTCGTCTAGGAACCGCAGCGTGCGGTAGGCGTATTCGAGTGTGTCCGACTCGCCGTCGATCGCATACGCCCACGCGCAGGCCAACATTCCGAATGCCTGGTCGTAGCTCTGACGCGTCATATCGCGCGCGGCGCCGTTCGTGTCAAGCTTGTGAACGAAACCGCCATGTGGGTGCCACGCCGCGGCGGCCGCTCGATGAAACAACGCGCACGGCAAATCTCGAGAACCGAAACCCATCAGCGCCGCTCGCGCGAGCACATAGACCTGTCGGAACTGGACGAGCGAGCGTCGATAGCCAAGTTCCTTGGGCTTTCCATCGAATCCCAGTTCCTCGTACGCGTGCCCGTGGCAGTCCATGCCCTGCTCGATCCAAAACGGGACGGCCGATTCGAACAGCCAATGTCGCATAATTGCGCATTCCGCTCGATGCGATGTGTTTGTCAGCGTCATTCAAGCCCCCCTGTCCAACGTCCAACCGCCTTGCTTAGTGGAGCGGCGCTAGTAGCGCCCCGAACTTCGGGCGAATCCGTCGTCATGATGTGCCACTCGAACTCGTCACGCCGACTGGAATTGAACCGTCGAACCGTTTCACCATTTGCGTGGTCGACTGATTGGGAGTCAGCTCGGCCAAAAACACCTTGCCTCCGTAGGATTGGACGAACTCCGCTCCAATGACTTGGCCGGCGGTGTAATCTGCGCCCTTGATCAGCACGTCGGGTCGCAGCTTCCTGATGAGTCTCTCAGGGGTGTCCTCGTCGAAAAGCACGACCACATCGACCCCCCGGAGCGCGGCGAGGACCAACGCGCGCGAGAGTTCGTTTTGAATTGGTCGTCTGGGACCCTTGAGCCGACGAACCGATCGGTCGCTGTTGAGCCCGACAATCAGGTGATCGCAGTGCGCGGCGGCTTGGTCCAACAGTGATACATGTCCCGGATGTATCAGATCAAAGCAGCCATTGGTGAATCCGATACGACGTCCTTCGTCGCGCCAACGTTGGGCGAGCGCGATGACATCCTCTGGGTCGCTGAGCTTCTCAAGAACCGAGGCACGTTCCTCGCGCTGCGTTGCCTCCAAGAGCTCTCGGAGCTCCACGATCGCGGTGCCGACTTTGCCCACGACGATACCGCCTGCGAGATTCGCCAGCTCAGCTGCGCGTATGGGATCGACCCCAACCCCGATCGCGACCGCCAAGGTCGCGACCACGGTGTCTCCAGCACCCGAAACATCGAATACTTCACGGGCCGTCGTTGGGAGGTGCACTGCAGCGTTGTCACGCCGCACGTAGGACACCCCTCGCTCCGAGCTGGTAACAAGCACTGCGTCAATTTTCGTGATGCGGAAGAGTTCTTTCGTCGCGCGCTCGACGCCTTCTTCCGTATGTGGGTCCACGCCGGTAGCCTCCTGCAGCTCCTTCAGGTTTGGCGTTACCAGCGATGCACCGTCGTACTTGCCGAAGTCTCTGCCCTTTGGATCAACGATGACCGGAACCTGTGAGGCGCGGGCGGCAGCGATGACCGCCGAGGTGACCTGCTCGGTGAGTACACCCTTCGCGTAGTCCGAGAGGATCACCACGTCCACCTCGGGTAGGAGTTTCGTCGCCTGATCAACCAACTGCTGCGCCACGTCGGCAGAGAGCGGAGTGTCGACCTCCTGATCGACCCTTAGCACCTGCTGGCTGGAGGCGATGAAGCGCGTCTTGACCGAGGTCGGTCGCGTTTGATCAATCACGGCGTTGCAGGTGAGGCTAGGTAGGGTCTGCAGAAGCACCCTCAGCTCATCACCGGCCACGTCCTTGCCGGTGACCGTGAGCAGAGAACAACGTGCGTCGAGCCCCACAACGTTGCGGGCGACGTTGCCGGCCCCCCCGGGCATTGCTTGCGAACGGGCAACTTTGACCACCGGCACCGGTGCCTCCGGCGAGATGCGTTGCGTGCCACCGTATACGAAGCGATCCAGCATGACATCGCCGATGCACAGCACGCGCGCTTGGCTGAGTTTATCGATGTCAGCAGGTACGGTCGTCATGTCGCGTGGCTCATCGTGGTTGTCTGGCGGGGAGGTCGTGAGAGCTTTCTGGCGCTTCTTGCATGCAAACCACTGAGGGACTCGCTTTGCCCCGCGGCATTCCCACGAGGCGCCCTGCGCCTGTCGATGTCCTCGCTTTACTAAGCGACTCGAGCATCATCCGCGCGAGCTGCTCCACATGGGGCGAATTGAGCAGGGTGACATGGTCGCCGGCAAGACGATGCACCGTCAGCGTTCCTCGGTGAAATTCGTCCCAACCCAATTGATCTACCTCCAGATAGGTTGCCGAGCCCTCCGTCACGAAGAGGTGCATCGCCACCTCATGTCCGGGCTGCTGATAGCGGCATGCGATCTCCGCGGCCCCGTGATAGTCGAAGTCGGTCTGTGGCTGCACTGCGCCGGGGCCACGCCGAACGATTCGGAGTGCGACTTCGGCGTACTTGGCCCATCGCTCACGCGCCGGCCGTCGGCGTAAGCGGTGAATCCGCCATCGCAGCGACAGCTGCGCCTGCAGCAGCTGCTTCATTGATGGTGCCAAAGAATCGAGAAGGCCCAGCCATTCGACTTGCTGGCCGGCATCGACAGCCTGACGGGCAACTTCGTAGGCTACGAGTCCCCCGAACGAGTAGCCGACCAGCGTAAGCGGACCATCCGGCTGCCGTTTGCGGATCGTCGAAAGGGCTTGGCTGGCATGCTGTTCGATGGTCACGGATAGGTCGTACCGCCCGCCCGGCTGTTCGGGGATCAGCGCGTGCAACGGCTGCGCGGCACCCCATTGCGCCGTAAAGTGTCGCAGGCTCATCGCCGTCGAAAGGTCGGAGAAGATGAAATGCAGCGGCGGGCCGGACGTGACTTCGTTGGTCCTGCTGGGGCTTTCGGCACCGATTAACTCGGCAAGTTCTGCAACGGTCCTGCCGTTGTCGAGGAACTCCGCAAGCGACAGCGGGACGCCGAATGTTTGCTGAATTTTGGAGATCAGTCGGGCCGCCAGCAGCGAATGGCCGCCCATATCAAAGAAGTCGGAGTAGACGTCGGTGACGGGCACGCGCAGCACGTGAGCCCACAGTTCCGCGACGCGTCTTTCCATACCGTTACGAGGACGCTGATCCCCGGGGTGCCGGGCTCCCTGCAGCGCCGGCGCGGGCAGTGCAGCCTTATCGAGTTTCCCGTTTGCGGTCATCGGGAACGCGCTCAGATGCACGAACGCGCTGGGGACCATATATTCGGGCAGCCGGCGGCGTAGCCAACCACGCGCCTCGGCGTCGCTCGGGCACCCCGGCTCGGCGACGACATACGCGACCAACTGATGTTCGCCGTTGGGAGCCTCACGAGCGACCACAGCACAAGAGCCCACGTCTGGATGCTCGGCCAGCGTTGATGCGATCTCGCCCGGCTCGACGCGAATCCCACGGATCTTCACCTGGTCGTCGTAGCGGCCCAGGTATTGCATTCGGCCATCGGGCAGAAACCTGCCACGATCGCCGGTCCGATAGATCCGCCCGCCGACATGGAATGGATCGACCCCGAACCGGCGCGCTTGCTCGTCAGGTCGATTGAGATAGCCGCGAGCTACACCGACGCCGCCGATGACGATCTCCCCGGGAACTCCGACCGGTTGGGGTCGCCCGCGGGCGTCGGTGATGTATGCGCGCACGTTCGGCAAGGGCCTGCCCACCGTAACGGTTTCTCCCTTGGCCAGCCGCGAGAAGTGGGTGCCTATCGTGGCCTCGGTGGGGCCATAGCCGTTCCAGACCGCCCGGCACCGTTGCAGCAGTGATTCGGCGAGCGCGTCGGTCAACGTTTCGCCGACAGACACCGCCAGTAGATGAGGGTCGCCGTTCCAGCCGACGGCGATAAGCGCCTCCAAAAGGGTCGGTGTGGTCATCATGTAGGTCGCACCGGTGCCGGCGATCAGCCCGCTCAGCGCTTCAGGATTCGTCGCCTGCTCGACGGTCGCAAGCACAAGTCGTGCCCCGCATGCCAGCGCAGAGAAGATGTCGGCGAGCGCGGCGTCGAAGCTGATGGAGGACAGCGACAGCACAGTGTCGGAAGCGGTAACGCCGAACTCGCCAAACATGGTCAGCATCACGTTCGCCAGGCCGCGGTGTTCGACGAGCACCCCCTTGGGGCGGCCGGTGGAGCCCGACGTGTAGATGACATACGCGAGGTCGTCGTGGGACACCGTAACTGGCGGATTGAACTCCACTGCTGGGTGTGCCGGCAACGGATCGTTGAGATTGATCACGTCAGCCGTGACCGTCTCTCCGCCCGTCGGCAGATGACGATCGGTGAGAATAATGGCAGCGCTGGCGTCGTTAATGCTTGAGGTGTTGCGAGCGGCCGGCTGGCGGGGATCCAGCGCCAGAAACAACGCGCCGGACTTGAGAATTCCGAGAAGTGCCGCCACCAGATCGGGCTTACGGTCGAGCAGGACGGCCACCACCACGCCGGTCCCGACGCCCGCAGCCCGCAGTTGCGCGGCAATCTCCTCGGCGCGGTCATCGAGTTGGCGATAGGTCAGTGCCTCATCGCCGACCTGTACGGCCACCGAATCGGGCGTTCGTTCGGTCTGCGCCCGGATTATGTCATGGGCGCACTGTGACGAAACACCTTGTGGCGCTGCAGGGTTGCTGTTCAGGATAGCGCTCATGTGCCGTCACCATGTCCAACCATCAAAGACGGCTCCGCCCTCCTGAAGCCACCCTTCAGCCGTTGGGAGCACTCTTCTGTTCTTCGAGGCACTTTGAATGTCTCCTTCCCTCAGGCCGTATCTGATGATGACGGTGTGCGACCTCAACGATTGGCCCCCACCGCACACGACTCCGGGCTTATATACCGAGGATATACTCAAAAGGTAGCTTACATACCTTTAGGCGGCAATAAAAGCCAGAAACCAACTTTGAGTCTGTACTCGCAAGCCCCGGTACAAAAGGACCGCACGTTCGGATCAGGCAGCTCGTCAAGGAGATATCCAGCCGAGTTCCGGAAGCCGCAGGGTGCGTACGGTTGCCGCGATCAGCGCGAGTCGGAGTGGGCGGCGATGGGCCGGGTTAGCTCGCTGCCCGGTGTCTGCACGCCGAAATGGGCCGTCACCTGGGGTTTCGCCCCACCATAGGAAGCCGCTAACCGCACTGATCGGCGTTCTTGGACAGGCCAAGCGCGGTCGACTGTGTTATCACAGTGATCTGATCTTTACTCTGGTGCCTTAGGGAAAGCTGTAGCGCTCTGATCCTTATTCATTCGTCCGACAGCACTCTTCTCCAGAAAGGTGCGTCCATCTCTTTGGTGACGACCAACGCTTTCATCACGAAGAGTCGCGATGGAGGCGTTGATCCGGTGGGTCTGTGATCGCCACGTCGAAACCAAGAAACATGCCAAGCCAATCAGGAAGATGGTGGCTAACACCTCTAACTTGACACCAAGCCACACCGCCGCAGCTGCCGTACAGATGGCGGCGAGTTGCAAAGCTACGCGAATCATCTGCGACATGTGCAACGAGGAATCGGTCCGCAGCGGCTTCCGAGGTGGCGTGCGGAACGGCAAGCCCCTTGTGCCTGACGAGTCATAGGCTCCTGCTTACCCAGATGAGTCTGTCAGCGGTCTTGTTTCCACGCGGTGAGCAAAGCGCTGAAGTTTGCGTGGGTCCGCTCCGGTAGTGATGAACGATAGGACGGAAGACACTGTAACGATACTAGAGTGGGGCGGTGCCAGTATTGGGACCACGCTGGGCCACCTTTGCACAGCTTGCTTCTTGTCGTGGTGCGCGCAATCTTTGCCGTTCGCGGGAAAATCCGCGACCCCGGCGTCTTGTTCGGCGATGCCTTATGGCGCTATGCGTGCTACTGATCGCAGCCGTGGTGGCAGGACTGCCTGTTTACGTGCGACCGCAGATCGATCCGCTGCGCCACGCTGACGCGATCCTCGTCCTCGGTGGGGTCCCTTATGATCGGTATCCGTTTGGAATAGCACTCGGCGAACAGGGCTGGGCTCCAATCGTTGTCCTATCAGTAGACCGGTGGCGGATGCAGCTTTGTGCGACGCCGCACCCACACCTCAAGTTGCGTTGCTTCATCGCCGACCCGCCAACCACCAAAGGGGAAGCGCAGGAACTGCACCGTCTGGCGGTGACTTACGGTTGGCACACGGTCATCGTGGTCACGTTCCGTCCGCATGTCTCCCGCGCCCGATTCATCCTCGATCGATGCTTCGATGGCAACCTGGTTATGGTCGAGAGTCCACAACACCTATCTGTGCTCGAGTGGGCTTTCGAATACGTCTACCAGACCGCTGGTTACGCGCGTGCGGTGCTCGAAACCGCTTGTTGACAGCTATTTCCCGTGCTGCCACGGGTCCACTAATTGTCTCCGGTGATCGTTGGGGCGTCCAGCCTACCCGTGTCTCCATTTAGGCGGCACATCAACTCCGCGCCGGTCCGACTTGGCGACATCGTCGGCACCTGGCAGGCTCTGTTCATGCGGGGAATCATCCTTGCGGGCGGAGCTGGCTCTCGACTGCATCCAATCACAGTGGGCACCAGCAAGCAGTTGCTGCCCGTTTTTGACAAGCCGATGATCTACTATCCCCTGTCGACGCTCATACTTGCGGGTATTCGCGATGTCTTGGTCATCACCACGCCGACCGATGCCGAGGCATTTTGCAGGTTGCTGGACGATGGTTCTCAGTTCGGTATCTCCATCAGCTATGCGGTTCAACCGAGTCCAGACGGGCTCGCGCGCGCGTTCACGATCGGCAGAGCCCACATCGGTAGCGACTGCGTAGCACTCGTATTGGGTGACAACATCTTCTACGGGGCCGGCCTGGGAACACGACTCGGCCGGTTCAGTGAGATCCACGGAGGCGGAATTTTCGCCTACCAGGTATCCGATCCGACGGCGTATGGTGTCGTCGAGTTCGATGCCCACGGCCGCGCGATTTCTCTCGAGGAGAAGCCAAAGCGCCCCCGATCACAGTACGCAGTGCCCGGTCTGTACTTCTATGACAACGATGTGGTCGACATTGCAGCCTCGCTACGGCCCTCCGATCGCGGCGAGTACGAGATCACCGATGTCAACCGGGCGTACCTCGATCGCGGCAATTTGTCGGTAGAAGTTCTGCCCCGCGGGACCGCCTGGCTTGACACCGGGACCTTCGATTCGCTACTCGACGCCGGGAACTATGTCCGCACTATCGAACAGCGTCAAGGCCTGAAGATCGGTGTGCCAGAGGAGGTTGCTTGGCGACGCGGGTTCATCAGCGACGACCAACTACGGCAACGAGCCGAACGCCTGATCAAGTCTGGATACGGCGGCTACCTGCTCGAACTTCTTGGCGGCGAGCAGGAACCGCCCAATCCCACCAGTGCCAGCATTGCGGGCGCAGGGTAGAACCGGGCGCAGATCGGCGCCGTCGTGGCCGGAAAAGCCGCAGATAAGCGTTCTCATGCCGCAACGCTGAATTCTGCGCTCACAGCGGCTCCCCGCCTGGCATCCTGATCCGAGGGCATTAGCTCGACAGTTGCCGTGGTCGCCGACCCGTATGAGCGATAATGGCGTGTTCCCGCTGAATGAGTCCAAACAGATCTGTACCCGTGCTGTAGGTCCACCGTTGTGAGAGTTGAGGGCAGAGTGATCATCAGGAGGTCACATGCCCCGTATGTATTCGGCGACGGTGCGCCGGCAAATCGTTTCCCGGCTGCGATCGGGAGAAGCGGTCGCCGCGGTTGCGGCCGAGACGGGCATCTGTCGGGCCACCCTGTTTCGGTGGAAGCGCCAAGCGTTGATCGACGCCGGCGTTATCGAGGGCACCCCGAGCGTGGAGGCCGACGAGCTGGCTGCGGCCCATAAACGTATCGCGCAGCTTGAGGCTGAGCTCGCGTTGACCCGGGATGCGTGCGAGTTGTTCAACGCTGAGGCGGTGGTGCCCCCAAAACGCCGACGCGCGATCGTTGAAGGACTGATCGCGCGGGGACATTCAGCCCGATCGGCCTGTCGGATATCGGGATTGGCGCGATCTCTGCTGCAGTACTATCGCAGAAGGCCGGTGCGTGATCGCCAGATCCGCCGGCTGATCGTGGCCGACACGATCACTGAGATCCACCAACGCTCCCGCGGCACCTATGGTGGTCGGCGCATCCGGGCAGCCCTGCTGGCCGACTACGACATGAACGTCAACTTCAAGCTAGTGCGCTCGATCATGGGCGAACACGGCCTCTACGGGCTGCCGCACTCACCGCGGCGCCTGCCGAACCTGATTTCGGGTCAACACTCCCGACAACCTGGTGAACCGGCAATTCACCGCAGCGCGCCCCAACGAACTCTGGTGCACCGACATCACCGAACACCCGGCCCGCGACGGGAAGGTCTACTGCTGCGCCATCTTGGACCGCTTCTCACGGATGATCGTGGCCCGCACATTCTCCACGACACCTGACACTGCGCTGGTCAACAATGCGGTCAACATGGCCGTGACCAACAGAAACCGTTGTGGCTCAACCATCGTGCACGCCGACCACGGCACGCAATTCACATCCTGGAGCTTCGGTGAGAACGTCCGCCGCTGGGGGCTGCTCGCCTCCTTCGGCACCGTCGGCGACTGCTATGACAACGCCGCCATGGAATCCTTTTGGGCCCGGCTGCAAGTCGAGCTCCTCAACACCCGCAAATGGGCGACCACCCTGGAACTCGCCGCTGCCATGGCCGACTACATCGATAACTTCTACAACACCGAACGCCGCACAGTTACCTCGGTAACATCAGCCCAACAGAGTACGAGACGCTCTGGACATCCACCTATTCCATCCCTCAACTCGCATAACCACGGCTCAAAACGACGGGGACAGATCAGTGGACTCAGTAACGGGGACTCGCCAATAACGGTAAGGTGACTGAGTGCTTGTCAAGGACGAGGGTTACCTTCGTCCTTGGCAACTGACAGTTGCCCTGACCCGGCCTGTGGCGGGTGCGCGACGGCGAGAATAGGATAAACATGGGAGTCTTCAGCCCATTCAGTATTTGGACAGAACTTCCGAAGCGCGTTCTGAAGCGCGGTTGGGCCAGGCAGCGCACTCTCATCGGCCGGGAGTTGTCTTGGCGGGTGCGAGATCTCGAATCGATTAACCGGTTCTCTGACGTAGAATTCTCGGTGTTTAGCCAGTTCGGAGACGACGGCATCATCCAATGGCTCATTCACCGCCTTCCGGGCCTCGATGAGACGTTCATAGAGTTCGGTGTCGAGGACTACCAGGAGGCCAACACCAGATTCCTAGTCTTGAACGACAACTGGCGCGGCCTGGTCATGGACAGCTCCAGTCGGAACATCAATGCCATTAGGCGTGATCCGATCTCGCTGAACCACGATCTTCAGAGCGAATACGCATTAGTGACCGCCGAAAACATCGACCGATTGCTGTTGGACCACGGGTTTGAAGGTGATATCGGACTTCTGCATATCGACATTGACGGCAACGACTATTGGGTGTGGCGTGCACTAACAGCGGTACGTCCCGCGATCGTTATCATGGAATACAACAGTGTATTTGGAGCGGAGCGGGCGATCACGATCCCCTACGACCCGACGTTCATGCGACGCCGACGGGTCACGCCTAACGGCTTGCCGGGTTCGCACACCCTCAGTAAAGGGGGACGCATCAGCAATCTGTACTTTGGCGCTTCCCTGCTCGCTCTCTGCGACCTGGCCAACTCCAAAGGATACGACTTCGTCGGCAGCAATAGCGCGGGCAACAACGCCTACTTCATCCGATCCGAACTGCACCACGGCCTCAAGCCGCTCACTGCCGCGGAAGGCTACGTGGTCTCCAAGTTCGCGGAATCCACGGATAGCAAGGGCCGACTGAACTACCTCCGCGGCGAACAGCGGCTGGCTTCCCTGCGAGGACTGCCGGTGGTCAACACGCGGACGGGCGGCGACGAGGAGCTCTGAGCCGAACTCTCAAACGCGTCTAGCCACCGGTAGTTGCGCCGGCTCCAGGACCACTTTGCACTTGTCAGTGCGCCTGCAGTCTGGTCGGCGGTTGGTTCGAGGGCAGGGCTGGTCATGCCAGGACGGCGGTGTCAAAGATGCCGTCGATTCGGGCGACTTTGGGGCCGTGGAATTGGATGTGGTCTATGCCGCGCCAGGTGCGAAATCTGCCGTTGACAGTTCCGGATGCCTCCCATCGAATGAACACTTCATCGTTGGTCACGGCATGGCTGACGGTCTTGAGTGACATGTCGGGAATGAGCACGGTGGTGGTGTGACGCAACAGGGCCGGGTAATCGCTGCCATTTACCTCGGGTAGCCCGGACCACGACGCAGCAGCGTCATCGGCGAGGATTCTGCTACCGGTTGAGGATCTTTTGTACGCCAAAACCTTTGGAAAATATCAACATAGCGCGCAGGCCCCTGTTCGCTTAGCGTCGTTTCGATCGCGCCCATCGCCCTCTCCCACACTTACCTACTTCGGGTATGTATCTCACGCTATCAGACGTTGCATACTCTCGGTAGGTAAAGTTTGACTCGTGACTAGGACACAGCGTGAGCGTTCGGAGGCGACGATCGCTCGCCTGTTGGGAGCCGCTCGCGAGTTGTTTATTCACGACGGGTATGAGGCCACGTCGCTCGACGACATCGCCGCGGCCGCGAAGGCAACCAAAGGTGCGCTCTATCACCACTTCTCGAGCAAGCAGGCGGTGTTCCGTGACGTCTACGAACGTGAGCAGCGCACCATTGTGGATACAATCTCGCGAGCCTATACACGGGAGCACGACCCATGGTCCGGATTCCGGGCCGGCGTCCAAGCAGCACTGGCAATTTCCTGCCGGTCTGATGTACAACGAATCACTCTGCTAGATGCCCCGGGTGCAATCGGGTGGCCGGCGATGCGCGAGATCGAGGACCACTACACGATGCGGACGCTTGAGCAGGGTCTGCAACGACTCGTTGACGATGGCTGGATAGATCCGCGGCCGGTATCAACGCTTGCCCGCCTGCTCTTCGGGGGGATCTGCGAGCTGGCCATGGGGGTCGCTCATTCCAGTCACCCGCGGAAAGATAGAGTCGAGGCTGCAGCCGAACTCAACCGCATGCTCGACGCCCTCGCAGCGCGCAGAGCGGACTGACCTCGGCGACCTGAACTTCGGCGCGGGTAGGCCGCATAGCTTTTTGAGCCCGCGAAGGATCTTGAAGAACGGTGCGCTCGATGCCACGCTTTTCCAGAGTGTCGGCAGCTGTAAGGTTTTAGCCTCAGATTGCTCGAGAGACGCCGACGCCGGCTAAGACTAGCTCGGCGTCACTTCCGCTCTCGAACGCTGATCCGAATGCGGCTTGGACCGCAGCGTGTACTGACGTATTGCAGGGGCGATGGCAAGTGGCCCGATCGCCAGTCCGAACGGCACCCATTCGACGGATCTGAGCCCATACGCCAACGCCGCAACAAGCGTCAGAGAGAGGATTGCGCTGGCGACCAGCGCCACAAGTACGGCCGCCTGCATCCCGCGAGCGGCGGCCAGGAGGCTATATGGTGTGGCCGCTGCAACACTAAGCGTGTAGACCAGCCATCCAACGACAGTGAACGCTGAGATGTTATGGCCCGTTATGAGGGCCCCGACCGGCCGAATTGCGACCACCGCGAGAATGCCGAAGACCACGGTGATCAGCATTAGGGCGAACGCTTCTTTGTCCGCTGACCGCACCGCGGCATGCATCGGTTGCGCCCTAGATATCGCGTAGTTGGCAAACAGGAACCCGCCCAATCCCACCAATACCAACATTGCGGGCGCTGTGTAGATCCGGGCAGCCTCCAGCCCGCCAGCTGCGGCGAGACCGACTGCTCCGATGACAGTAACTCTCATAAGCGCCAACACAGACGGTTGGACGGCCTGTTGCAGGCCGCGCCACAAGCCATACGCGGCGACCGCCCGGTACTGAGCGGGAAACGGTCTGGCCAGCCACCTTTCCTCTGCGGGGAGGAGGCAGATTCCTACGGCGACGGCCGAGAGTTGGCCGACCATGAGCGCAAGGAACAACCAGGCCAGGGTGACCGTGGGCGCGAACGCAAGTACCGTGAGCATCACGAGCAGGCTGGTGGTATCCATGGCGGTCATTCGCCAGAACATCAGTGTCGCCATGAGCAGTATTCGCAGCGCGATCTCGATCAGGAAAACGAACGTCGCTCCTCCGAATGCAAGCGCGGCGCGAAAATCGACGAAGCCGGTCGCCAACGGGGCGAGGAAACAAGCTGCTGCGCAGAGCGCTGAGATGAGAAGCAACCAGTTCTGCAGCGCCGCCCGCACCGCTGGTTCGTGCCGGTCAAGGACCATCGTGGAATCACCGACGAATCCCGAGATTATGCCGGTAGCCCACACCAACGTGCCGTATAGCAAGCCAAACTCAGCTAAGCCGGCGACTCCGAGGCTTCGCGCGGCCAGGATTTGCAACGCGAACCCGCCGGCGGCGGTCGCTCCTTGCGCAGCTATCGCCGCGATGCCACCGCTGCGCTTCGTCCTTCGTCTCGGCGCGAAGCGTCGGCCCATTGCCGTCCACCTCCGCACTAGACGCCTGACTAACGGCATAGGGTGACAACTAATCAACCACTTAATTTGATCAACCACTTAATCTTCAATCGGTTATGCTACCGACCGAGAGCAGCAGGTTCCCGCGGTGGACGTTCAGGGCAATCTGGGGGTTTGAACGCCATGTTGAGGGTGAAAGCTGCGTCCGGAAGCATGATGGCCACATCGCCACTCACAATGGTCGGGTGGCGCAGCCGGATGGTCGCTGCGGCGGTAACGAAGTTCCACCGAACTCGAGACGCGCTCTCGCCTGAAGATCCTTCATGCGGTCGACGATGAAGAACTACCCATCGTCGTCCTCGCAACACCGTACAGCCCATCACGAGATTCAGCGATGAGCTTCAACCTGGCCGTCGCTCTTCGAGAATCCCGCAACGCGCATCCAGACAAACCGCTGTGCCGCGTCGCCGACCAAACCTTCAGCTACGCACAGGTCGACGAGATCTCGGGCCGGATCGCCGCGAGCTTGCGCAACCTCGGTGTACGACGCGGTGACAAGGTCGCAGTCCAGCTGCCCAACGTGCCACAATTTCTGTTCGCTTACTTCGGCATCCTCAAGGTCGGGGCGGTCATGGTGCCGCTGGACCCGCTGCTGCGCGCGCCGGAAATCAGGTATTACCTTAAGGATTCCAACTCTCGGCTGCTGATCACGTTCGAGACGTCCGCCGCCGAGGCGGTCAAGGGCGGGGCAAAGATCGAAGGGTTGAGCACCTATGTGGTGAACCTACCTGGCAACGACTTACGACCGGTGGGGACGAAGCCTTTCGACGAACTCCACCTCGCCGACGACACCGGCGACATTGAGTCGACCGACGCCGACGACACCGCGGTGATCACCTACACGACGGGCGCCAGCCGCCGACCCAAGCGCGCGCAGCTGACGCATTACCACTTGTACGCGGACTGCACCGCCAACGGACAGCGGTTCAGATTCAGCGCCGAAGACGTCAGCATGGCGGTGCTGCCGATGTTTCATGTCTTCGGCCTGTCCAGCGTGAATGTGGCCGTGCGGTTCGGCGGCACCCTGGTGCTGGTGCCCCCTTTCGACGCCCAAACTGTCATCGACGAACTCGCGCGGCACCGCTGCGCGATTTTCTCCGGTGTTCCAACAATGTATTGCGCGCTGCTGCAGGCCGACACCGACGGCCGTGACCTCTCAGCGCTGCGCCTGGGGGTATCCGGCGGTGCGGCTATCTCCGGTGAAGTGATCCGGGCGTTCGAGGAGAAGTTCCCTGGCGTGGTGATCCTCGACGTACACAAGTTGGCTGAAACGGCATCCGCCGCGACATCCACCAGCGCGCCACCGATGTTCCACCGAATTCGCGACGCCCTCTCGCCTGAACGTACTACAAAAATTTGTATGGTTTTGTCGATGTTGCT
Source organism: uncultured Actinomycetota bacterium (assembly GCA_963833935.1). Lineage (GTDB taxonomy): Bacteria > Actinomycetota > Actinomycetes > Mycobacteriales > Mycobacteriaceae > Mycobacterium. The sequence continues at coordinate 71,420 of CAWIAC010000020.1, forward strand.
GCTATTTTTCCTCGTCATGCCATGGCGAGAGAAAGTGTATTTTAGCGGTCAACTTGACTGGGTTGTACTGGGAAAGACTGGTGTTCTGATCGCCGCTGTCTTGGTTGTTCTCTGGGCCAAGCGCAACGTCGCGCGCAGTGGTCGGTCGGTCAGTAACGTCACGGCGTCGGCGATTCTTCTCGTTGCCTTATACTGCGGCTTTTCAGCCGCAGGCGCTTTCCTCTTCGGGAGGTTTTTGTCTAGCGTGGAGCTATCGGTGAGGGTTCTGGTAGTCGGCTGGGTGGTTCTGACATTGATCGAGCTGGTAGGACCAATGATGGCGATCACCACGCTGTCACGCGTGTTAGCCGTTGCGGCGATTGAAATCGGCGTCACGGGGGATATGTCGTCGGAGGAATTCCCCAGCCGGCTTGTCGGTGCTTTCCCGCCGGTCTATCCCAATGAAATCGCATTTCTGGCCGCCATACCGATAATCTACTTTGTGTGGCGCACAGTAAATGTGGACACGAGTTTTATGCGCGTTCTGGCTTTTGTCCCTCTCGGCGTGATAATTGCGCTCAGTCAATCGCGGACTAGTGGCGCCGTTGTTGCAGTTGTAGTCCTTTCCCTTCTAATTCGCGGGACTCGACATGGGCGACTCCGCTTGGGTATGACTACCGCGGCAGTAATCTATCTTATTTTCTCATTTACTTTTACCGATGCCATTCGGCATTTCGCTTCTCGTGGCGGGACCAGCTCCCTCGAGTCGGCCGGATCCCGACTAATAGCCTGGAATGCGCTACTGAACATGGATCGAACCACCATGCAGACCCTGACTGGGGAGGGGCTTTCCGCCAAATCAGTTCCCGTAACAGGGCAGTTCTGGACTACGCAGATTATGGACAGTTCCTGGTTCTCGGCATTCCTCCAAGCCGGCGTGATCGGTGTCGTCCTCGTTATAGCACTCGTGATCTACGCGGCAACCCAAGCATTAAGGAATGCCCGCCCGGCCAAGGATTTATGGGTAGCGCTCCTGGTGTTCGTCGTGGTTCGAAGCTTTTTCGAAAGTGGCCTGTTAGACACCAGCATGAGCTTCGTCGTCTTCATGATGGTTTCGATGGGCGCCGCGACCCAGGCGCACCTCGAATGTTCCTCAGGCGGGAAACACTTTCATGCCGGGGTCTGAAACGATCGCGTTGCCGCGGACGACTCCGGCATATCCGGGATAGCCGTTCAATCCGATCTTTGCTGGGTTGGGGCTCGAACAGTAGACGACTGGCGTCCGCGATACTGGTGCTGCGTCACCCCGCTTCGGGTTGTAAAGAAATTGATTTCCGGCAATCAGGATCTCGCGACCACCGGAGATATCAATGATGCCGCGTGAATCGTCGCCAGGGTCGGCCATGTTGGCATAGAATACACAGTCGGAGATGGTCAATCCGTCAACTCCGGACACCTTCACGGCACTCCCTTTCGACGGTGACTCATCAGGGGCGTCGAATTGGACCCCGGAGACCACCAGGCCTCGTCCGCCCTCGACGGATAGGTGAAAGGAGTTCGATTGAGCGGTGATGATTACCCGGCCAATGAACGACTTCTCCATCACGGATCGAATGAACGGCTTTCCACTTGAAGCCCACGGTCCCGTGCCATTGTCCATGAACGACTGTGCTTCCATTCCGAAGATCGTATTTTCGCTGCCGCCCAGGTAGAGAGGGGTGTCGGACATGGCCTGGGCATGAAAGGTGCCCGTCAACGAGACGCCAGTACCGTATCCCCACCAGAACGTGCGCATGGCACGAACGCCGAGGTTATGCAGATTGCAGTACCAGAGGGTTTTGCCGCGGATGGAGTCCTCGGTCATGGTCAGTCGCGGGAACACATCCGTTTGTACTCCATCCCTTCCTCCGTCGAAAAGAATGCCGGATATCGAGATGTCTCGCGGCGACCCGTCCCGCGGATATGCTTGCCGCGCTTGGCCTTCGGGTGGGAAAACAAAGATCGATGTATTCGGCTTGCCTTTCCATCGGATTATCGTTCCACCGCCGTATTCCCGCGCAGGCAGCCCGCTGGTCCCTAGGAGCTTGAGCCCTGAATAGAGTTTGATGGGCGACGACAGGACATATTCCCGATTGGCGAACTCGTAGACTGGGCAATGGCTTCCACCCGACCGCTTGGTAAGTCCATTGAGTGCATTGATTCGTTCGTCGTCGGATGTGCCAAGCTGATCCACCGCGATCGTCTGGCCCCGTGACGTAGAACCCCTGTTGGCCAAGTCGTCAACGCAGCCAGAAGCCATGCTGGCCGCGGCAGCCCCTACGATCGCAGCCCCACCCATCGCAATGACCGATCGTCGATTCTTTGGTCCCGCACCGGCAGCCTGTGGCACAACGCGCGCGGCCGGGTCGCCCGACAGCAACGTCACCTGTCCAACCGGCCGGGTCTCATGGCGCTTCTGAGAAGCGCCGCCAAGCCTTGGCGTAGGCAGGGGCGTGCGTACATGGTCGAAGTGCAACCGAACTCGGCGTCGCGCCTTTGCATCCGGTCGTCGATCGCGTCGATGACGCCTTCCGGAGTTCGCTGCGCAGACGACCGCGCCACCGGGCGGCTCTCATCGAGATTTCTGTTCGGCGGGCTCAGTTTCGAAAAAGAAACAGACCGATTCTTGACGGCCACGACAAAATGGTCTGTCACACAACTACCCCGGCTCTTATTGACGATGTTTTGGGTTTGCTGACGTCCGGCTAGGGCGCCGTGTCCTACTTCCGTTTCGGACTCTCGCAAGCGCTTCAAAACAAAGCGAAATAAATGGTAGACTACCAGGGGAAGACCGTCACGCCCAGTTCGCAAGCCGGCGCGCACCAAGTCGCGATTGGCGCAGGAAATTGTTGGCATGTCCGTGGCAGCCGTCACAGCGGTCGGTGGCCGCACCGGTATAACAGCTCGGTGTCTCTTAAGGGCTGATCGGCGACCGAATCGGGGGAGCCGTCTGATGGAGCCGTCCAGCTGTATGCGCGATCCTCAACCAATTAAGGACTTTGCCGACTCCACCGGCCGGCGTTGGCGCGGGCCGACGCATCTAACGCCGCCGCACACGGGCGAGCATCAGAGCCTTCCAATGCAGATCCGCCGTTAAAGGGATGGTCCCCGTCATTGAGTGCTGGTATCGGGGAATCGGGCCGATGTGGGAGTGTGCTCCCCAGGTCGTCGATCGACGCCTTGCTCACCAATCGGGGTTCTCGCTTCGTCGGGGCGAACAAGATCCGCCGGGGCGGGATGCAGAGACGGGGAATGCCCACGGTCGTATCGCGGAGATTGCTGGCCGCTAACATTGTCGCCATGCGGCTCAGTTGTGCCGAGCTCCGATGGTTCTTGCGACCATGAGGCTCCTGTTTGATGCGCACTGGTGGGTCGATGGGCCGCCATCAAACCGCAATGTGTTGCGCTCACTTGTTGCTGAATGGCTGCGAGCTTTCCCTGCTGACGAACTAACGTTGCGAGTCCCGAAGAGCGACGTTCCCGTGGTCGAGGGTGACATTGCGCAAATGCAGCTCAGGGCTGATGTCGATCACTATCCGGCTTGGGCTCGTTACCACGCCGTTGCAGTCGCCACCATCGCAGTGCGCAGACGTGAATACGATGCCGTGCTCGCCCAGAACTTTTGTCCACCTTTCGCCGGGGTGCCTCGTTTCGTTCTTCTCCACGACGCTATCTTCGCTACAAATCCGGAGTGGTTTACGAAAAAAGAGTTGTTATATCTGCGAGGGGTGCGGCCCTCTCTTCGAAGGGCCACTACCGTTTTGGCCACGTCCCAATCCGAGGCGGCCAGGATGGGTTTTGTGTGGCCTGAGTTGAGAGAACGAATTGTGCAAGTCGGACTAAGTGTTCCGACGGGCATAGTGAAAGCGCGCGCGAGGCGCCCTTCAATGTGGAACGCGCCGGTGCCATTCGTGCTCACCGTCGGTCGGCTCAACGTGCGTAAAAACTTGGACCGCCTCATCGAGGCCTTCGCTCGCGTTGCGCGGCAAGACCTAAGTCATCACTTGGTTGTCGTTGGAAAGAAGGACGGAAAGTACTCGGCGGGTGCGATTCCCGGCCATGTCACGTCCCGAATACATTTCTTGGGTCACGTCACCGATGAGGAACTGCGCTGGCTCTACGAAAATTGCGACCTGTTTGCGTTTCCTTCGTTAGACGAAGGCTACGGACTGCCGCTCATCGAGGCCAACATGCTGGGTGCTGCCGCCATAGCTAGCGACATTCCCGTGTTTAGAGAGATCGGGGTGGCTGCTGACTACTTCGATCCGCGGTCGGTTGACGAGATGGCTGCTGCCATCCTGCTTGGATTAGGGAGTACTACAACAACAGCCGACGCCACGGGAACGACCTGGCAGGATGTCGTACAAAACATCCGCCGTGCGGTCGAAATGGGACGCGTCCTTAAGTGACGAGTGATCGTGCCCGTTAGTTCGTCGGGTGTTGGGCCCAGCCGATTGGGTGATCGAGGTCCGTCGCCCAGTTGACCGTTGACCTAGGCGAACCCGCCGTGGTGACCCCTCGTTGCCTCAGCGAACGCGTCGCAGGCGCGACATAGAGTCGTCGAGTTGCCCGCCCGTGCCGACTCCTCGCTGGTTCACTCCCGGGATGGTCGGTCTATCTACTAGAGCTATCGAAGGACAGACGTCGAGCAGCAATGATTCGTACTGGCCGGCCACGTGCTCCCAGGTAAATTCCTCTGCGTGACGCCTTCTACTTGCGGCTGCCAGCGAAATCCTGAGGGCACTGTTATCAATCAACTCGGTGATTTGCGCATCGGCCTCGGCGGCATCGTTGAAGTACAGCGCTCCGTCTTGCGCGACCCAACGGTTGAACTGGTTGCTATGAGCAATGATTGGGTTACCGGCTCCCATTGCCTCCACAAGAGACGGGTTCGTCCCCCCGACTGTGTGCCCATGCAAGTAGCCAAGTGAGTGCAGTCGCAGAGACTGGACAATGGTGTGATCGTACAACGCGCCTAAGAAGACAACTTCGTCGCTCGCAGTGTCAAGAACCCGACGATGGTATTCGTCATCGCGGTTGTAATTGCCCAGGATGGCAAGCTTGACTCCGCGCTCGGACCGCGAAAACCCCCGTACAAGTTCCAGGATGGAGTTTTCCCGTATTGGTCGGCAGATGAGGGTCAAATATCTTCCGGGCTCCAATCCACGGTCGGTGACCGGCTCTGTCGGGGCCTCGGTGATCGCATGCGCTCCGTACGTGATCGTCGTTATCCTGCTGGGCCCGGCTCGCGACAGCAGATATTCATGGATCTTGGGATGGTCGGCGATGAGGTGGCTTCCCACCCGGCAAGCGATTCTCTCGTTGGCCCAGAAGATCGATTGCCGGAATAATCCCCACCTCGAGCGGGACCATTCCATACCGTCCATGTTGATGACGTTCGGAATTCCCTTGATCCATTGCAGCAAGTTGAAGACCGCTGTGTTGTACCCGAATGTCAAGCAGACATCCCGATGACGCGCGGCGTGCCGGATCGACAGCAGGTCGAACTCCACTGTCCCGAGCCATCCCTCACGCCGGACGGGGATCGTGACTAGCTCGATGCCGTTCCATTCGTGCTCTCGAATCGGCCCAGAGCCTTGCTTCTGGCAGTAGACCACCACCCGCCAGCCCCGGTCACGAAGGAAAAACGCAACATTCTCGGCGGCAGTTTCAAACCCCCCATGCGCAGCCGGAATGCCACGTGTCCCGAGCATTCTGACGGTCTGGTCAAATGCGCCCACCGGTCGACCCCACACGTTCATATCCACGCGTCCTTTTTTGCGTCGGCTAGCACTCAGCGCCCGTTCAATCGCCACGCGTTCACCGCGACCTCGGTTTTCACGCGATCCCCGTTTTCACCGCTATCGCGCCTCCCTGGGCGACCCTGCAGAAGCGCAACTACTGGGCCCAGTAATAGCCCGACAAAAATTCCGAACAATATGATCTTTGATCGGTTGGGTGAGACCCATTTTGGATCCGCGGCGCGTTGCACGATTAGTGCGCGCACGGCCGGCGGCCCACTGTCTGCCGATGTCGTTTCGAGATCCTGGACCAAGCTGACGAAATCCTCCGACAACGCGTTTGCTAAGAATGCGGCATTGGACGCGGACGAATCGCTGACGGAGAGGGCGATCACTACTGAATCAGTTTTGGCCGAGGCGGCAATCTTTTTAGCGAGATCGGGCGGCGCAATTTGCAGTCTCAGCCTTTTGATGGTGCGCGTGGCAAGCGTTTCGCTCATAATAAGATCGTTGTAAGAAGCGATGCGCGCCTGGGCGAGTTGGGCCGCCGCGAATGCATCTTGGCCATCCGTGGCGCTCTGTGTCGCGATGAAGATGCGAGTCGATGTCTTGTATGTGGGCTGGACCAGCAATGCCCAGGCAACGGCGATGGTCATTGCAGCCACGATCACCACCACAACCGTAACCCAACGCGTGTGAAGGACGCGTACGGCATCTCGCAAAGTCACGACCAATTCCTCCTGACACGGCTTAAAGCCGCAAAACCGAACCTGGCTATATCGCTAACAACTTTTCCCGGTCTCGGGAATGGCAGTGCCGTCTGACGTGACAACGGGCGTCCCAGCTGCGAGAGATTCGAGAATGGGAGGGCCCATCTGGTGTCCCCTGTCACTAATAAGCCCCTTCGCGAAGCAGCACGGCGCGCAAGGTCTTAAAGATGATGACGAGATCGCCGCCCATCGACCAATTCTCGACGTAGCTCAGATCAAGGCGAACAGACTCCTCCCAACTCAGGTCTGATCGTCCGCTCACCTGCCATAACCCAGTGATGCCCGGACGTACGAGGAGCCTGCGCTTAACATCGCCATCGTAGGTGTCAACTTCTCGCCGTAGCGGCGGCCGTGGGCCGACAACACTCATTTCTTTTTTTAGAACGTTGATGAATTGCGGCAGTTCATCGAGGCTGTATCGACGAAGTATTTTTCCGATGTTAGTGATGCGCGGATCTTCACGGATCTTGAAGAGAACTGCGCCTTGGCTTTCGTTCCGATCGACCAACCTCTTAAGTTGCGCGTCGGCATCTGCCACCATCGTGCGCAGCTTCAGCATCGTGAAGGGCTGTCCGTCCAAACCAATGCGCTCGGCGGCATAGAACACCGGTCCGCGGCTGGTCAGCTTTATTGCGATCGCCGCTGCGAGCAAGATAGGAGATGCGGCAGCCAGCGCGGCAAGTGCGAAGCAAAAGTCGAATGCGCGCTTCTGAAAGCGCTTCGCACCTTGATACTGCGGCTTTTCGACGTGAATCAGCTGATGGCCCGACACCGGCCGCATGACGAGCCGTCGGCCGGCGATATCGATGACACCCGGCGAAACCACCAGATCAACGTCGAGCGCTTCGAGCTGCCACAGCAGCTTGCGAAGGCCGTCGGCACCGAAATGCTCGGTACCGGTTATCGCAACAGTGTTGGCGCCGCACGCGGTGATCGCTGCCAGGGCCCGTATCTCATCCCCAAGGATCGGGACTTCTCGCCCGTTGACCAGTAAGGTCTCGCCGTGAGGCTCGCCATAGCCTGGGATTCCGACGCCGACGATCCGATAGCCGTTGTTTGGTTTCCGCGTTATTTCGCGGGCAAGAACCAACACGGCGCGCTGGTCGCCGATCGCGAGGACTAACCTTTGACATCCACCGCAGGACCGTTCACGCAGTATCTGCTTGCGCCAAAACTGGCGCCCTAGAAGCAGACCCGCTGTTCCGATCGGCAGCGTAACAGCCAGGTATCCTCGAGAGGTGTCAAGCTTAAAAAGCAGCGAGGCGATCGCTATGGCACCAAAGGTCCAGAAGGACGCACTGACCACATACCGATACTCGTCGAGGCCGTCTCCGATCACTTGAGGCGATCTGGTCCGGAAGATAGCCAGTACCGACAACCACAACAGGGCGAACATAACTGAGTAAACGGTTAATCGGTTGCTCGTGCCTTTTGGAAGCTCCGCCTGGCCAAAACGGATGTACTGGGCCAACAGGACAGCTGCAGCAACAATGACAGCATCGGTCACAAGTAGTCGTAACGCGTACAGAGACTCCCAACGCGTCCGCGCGGTCATCACTGGTGAAGTCGTTGCGTTAACGAACATCTCGTCGCCTTTAAGATTGGCTAAAGGTGCGTGCTTCGCCGCCCGGACCGCTTGCCCCGGTCCAGCCGGCCCGCCACTCAGGCGCGTCGTCTCGCACAACGGCATGCCGTTGGCGAGCGCCTCACCGTTCCGGACCGGCTCGCACGATGCCACGATTAACCCACCGCCTCAGGCCCAGCTGGAGCCGACGGCGGAGTCGGTGCTGCTCATGTTGTTGCCGGCGCTCTGGACTTTTTGGCCGTGGGAGTTGGCTTGTTCGTAGATGGTCTGGAAGTTGCGTCCCAACTGGGTGATGAACTCCTGGCAGGCCACCGAACCCGAGCCACCCCAGAAGTCACCGGCGGCCAGCACATCGCGCACGATGGACTGGTGCTCGGCCTCCAACGACGCGGCCTGGGAACGGATCATCGCGCCGTGGGCATCCACGTCGCCGAACTGGTAACTGATCGACATAGCGGTTCTCCTAAACGTCTTCGGTGCCGGGCTAGCTGGACAGGATGTGCTGGGAGGCCTGTTCTTGTGCCTCGTAGTTGTTGGCGTCGCGGATCAGCCCGTCGCGCACGCCGTGCAGCATGTTGACGATGTTGCGGAAGGCCTGGTTCATCTGGCCCATGGTGTCGTAGGAGGTGGCCTGAGCCGTTCCGCTCCAGCTGGCACCGGCGATGTTCTGACTCGACGCCCACATCTTGCGGGCCTCGTCCTCCACCGTCTGGGCGTGGGTGTCAAACCGGCCCGCCATCGACCGCATCTCGTGCGGATCAGTCATAAAACGCGTAGACATGTTCCTATCTCCTTGCTGGTAGTCATCCTGAAATCCGGTCGCTGTGCCCCGGACGAAACGAATCGCATTACTTCGTCATTTGGTGGGCGGTGCGTGTCCATTGGTCGGCAGGTAGACGATCGCCGGCGCGTAGCCGGGGGGGGCGTGTCCGTTCGTCGAGAATCCGGCGGGTACTGGATATGCCGCGGCCGGCGACGTGGATGCCGAGTCCGGCGCGTATCCGGCGGCTGGCGAGCGCGCCACCGCGGTAAGGCGCGGCCCGTATTTGGAAGCAACTGCACCGCCGACGCCCGCCGCTGCGGCCACCCCCGCGGCGCGCGGTAGCCCGCCTATGATCGGTAGCCCAGCAGCTAGTGGCAGCCCACCTGTCGCGCCCAGATTGACGCCCGGCAACGCCGACGCCAACGGCACGCCACCCAGCATCGCCGCCTGAGGTGTCGCGGCCCAGCCCCAGCTCTGCGGCACCGACAACGTGCCGACGGAGCCCGCTTCGCCCATGGCCGCCAAGTCTGCAAAACCGCCTGCGCCCTCTGCGAACCCTCCACCCAGGTCACCCGCGGCGCCAGCCGCCCCCGCCGCACCTTCGGCCGCACTTCCTGCGTCGGCTAAGGCGGCTGCGGGGCTCAAGGCAGTGTTGATCGGTGTACCCATTAGGTCACCCAAAGCGTCGACCCCCAAAAAGCCGCCAAGAAACCCCGGGAGATAGGCGTAGTCTTCCAACAGCCCTCCGACCGAGAACCCGGACGACGAAAGCCCTGTCAGCCCTGTCGTCGACGTGGTGGAAGTCGTACCCAGAAGATCACTCAGGAGTGACGAAAGTCCCGATGTCGACGACGTCGACGAACTCGGCGATACGAGGCTCTGCAGCGTCGTCTGAATCGAGGAGAGTAGCTGCGACAGCGTTGACTGCGCTCCCGTGCCAGTCGATGTGCTGGTGGCCTGGGCAACCGCGGCCCCCTGCACGGCCGACCCGGCCTGGTTGGTGGTCTGCGGCGCCGCGGTGAATGGCGTCACCTTCGCGGCCGCCGAACTCGCGGCATAGCCGTACATTGCGGTGGCGTCCTGTGCCCACATTTCGCCGTAGTCGGTCTCGGTGGCCGCGATTGCCGGTGTGTTCTGACCGTAAATGTTCGTCGCGACCAACGACGCCAGCTGAGTACGATTGGCGGCGATCTCCGCCGGCGGAACCGTCATTGCGAACGCTGAGTGATAGGCGGCCGCCGCCGCCGTGGCTTGAGTGGCTGTCTGCTCAGCTTCCGCGGCGGTACTGCTCATCCACGCCACATAGGGCGCCGCAGCGGCCGCCATCTGAGTCGACGATGGACCCGTCCATGATTCGTCGGCTAGCTCCGAGATCACCGATCCGTACGAGGATGCCGCGGAACGCAATTCGGCAGCCAACCCGTTCCAGGCCGTGGCAGCGGCCTCTATCGAGCCTGACCCCGGCCCCGCATAAATCCGCGCGGAGTTGATCTCCGGCGGAAGCGCCCCGAAATCCATGTCTGAACCTTCGACTGCCTAGAGTGCCGCGGCGGCATTGGCGGCCTCGGTGGCCGCGTACGAACTGGCGCTGATGCCCAGCGTGCTCACAAACATCTCGTGAATCGCTGCGGCCTGGGCGCTGACCTCCTGATACAGCTGGGCGTGTGCGGCGAACTGCGCCGCGGTCAGCGCCGACACTGAGTCGGCAGCCGCGGGTACCACCCCCGTCGTCGGGGCTGCCGCCGCCATATTCCCGGCGGCGATTCCGGAGCCCAGACCCTGGAGGGTGCCGGCCGCAGCCGTCAACGCCTCAGGCTGTGTCGTCACGAACGACATGTGCTTCCTCCTAACAGAAGCAGGCCGACTCTGCGGCGGCCCGCGATTACGGCGGCGGCATCTGGGCACGACCAAAAGATACCGCGATGCATCTATTTGGTCAGTATACGTACGATACGACATATAACAAGCACAGACGAGGCTTGCAGTCTGATGGGGAGGGATATACATCTCCATATTTGGCTTATGGCCTGCTGACAGACCGGCGGACCTAGCGAGCTCCGGTAGCCGGGGCATCAATTGGCTCAGTGCGTTCCTGCCACTAACAAACCGGCCGCGGCACCACCGGGTGCTATCTCGCGTCGCTGGTGATTCGGGTAAGCACCGGGATCGGGTCGGCCCGTGCAGGCTCCGTCACAGATCGCTTGGTCCGGGTGCCGTGACAGTAGGCGCAGGTAACAGGTTGGCTGGATGGTGCGGGGTCGCATTTGGCGTCCTCAGACCTGGGCAAATGCGGCCGGCTGGCGATCGAGGATGCCGCGCAGCCAGTCAACGGTGCGCTTGATGCCTTCGGTGAGGTTGGTGTCGTGTTTCCAGCCCAGCACCCGGCCCGCCCGGGTGGGGTCCAATGCGCTCGCATGAACCTCGCAAGTGCGGGCCTCGGCGTGATTGGGCCGACGCGAGACGCCGACTTCCGCGGCGATCAGTTGGTGCAGCTCGGCGACCGTCGTTTGTACGCCAGTGCCGATGTTGAAGGTGCCGATCGTCGCGGCCGGCACATCCGCGGCGCGTAGGAAGGCGCTCACGACGTCGTCGACGTAGACGTAGTCGCGAGTGGCGCTGCCGTCGCCGTAGATGGTGGTGGGACTGCCGGAGATCATCGCGCTGCCGAAAACCGTGACCGCGCCGGCATTCCTGTGCGGGTCTTGGCGTGGCCCATAGACGTTGGCCAGCGCCAAACAAATGGACGTCAGCCCGTACACGCTGGCGTAGGCGCGCATGTAGAACCCGCAGGCGACATTGGCCACCGCATAGGGGAAAGCGGGTCCACGGCCGTGTCCTCGGTTGCAAGCAACGTGGTCGTTGCACCGTAGCGGGAGCCACCCGAGGCGGCGTAGGCAATCCGGGGTACTCGCGCCCGCTGGCTCGCTTCCAGCAGATTTATCGTGCCCAGCACGTTGTTGCGGGCATCGTGTTGTGGATCACCGACGGAGCTGCCCACATCGACCTGGGCGGCCAGATGAAACACCACGTCCGGGTTGGAGCCCGCGACGATGTCGGACAGCCCGGGGTGCCGGATGTCGGCCGCGTAGAATGTGAAGCGACCGGGGCCGTTGTGTCGGTGGGCCGACTTGAGATTGGCGGCGGGTGAGCCGGCGCTGAGATTGTCGACTCCTGTCACCTCATGTCCTCTTCCAACAGGCGGTCGACAAGGGTGGAACCGATGAATCCGGCAGCGCCGGTGACGAGGGTGCGCATTGTCAGCTATCTCCAGTTTGATGGTGAATTACTCACGACGGCAACCGGTTTGCCGTGGAATCGGCGATGATTCCGCGGCGAGACCCACTGCATGGGCGCGGCGGCACTAACCGCCACCCGGTGGTAGGCCACCGCCGCACCGCCAGCGCGAGGACGGACATCATCGGGATGGGTGATGGCTCGGCGGGGCAGGGGCTACCCGGCACAACCGCGGTTGCGATGACCAACCAGCGGCGCCGCCGGCTGGCCGGCTCGCCATGCGGCTCTGGGGTGGGGTGACGCAGATTCGGCGACGGCACATTCGGCGAGTCCATTGCCGAACTCCGCTAATGCCTGGACGCCATACTCATCAACCTCCTCACCCACGATTACATACTTTTCAGATGAATTGTAGCGATTTCGGCGACTTGAAGTTTCACGGTCCGGGTACAGGCGTGGCGTGTTCCTACGGCGAAGCCCGTGGGCGCGGTTGTAAGAAATTGCTGACGGCACCGCTCCGGCTAACCCGGCCACGGGAGCAGCCCGCGGCAACGCTCAACGACTGCGCTAGTTAGCAGGCTTTTTCAGGGTCGGGTGGCGAGCCGGTTCCGACAAGCCACAGCGAAGCAATGTTGAACGCGTCGGGACTCTTCGCCGTCGTTCCGTCTTCCTGAATGTATCCAAGCTGGACGTCTGCCATGTAATGCCCAGCGGCCTCCAGGGTCGGGCTATTGAATGCCACTCGATAACACTGGTCGAGCGCTAGATCCCATGCGACTTTCGCGTCGGACGGTAACTCTTGCCGGACCCGCGATAGAGCCTGTTGCAGTTCGACTGGATGCATACTCAGGGTGTAGGACTGGATCCTTCCAGTGCCGAGGTCGCCGACGTTGCTGTATACAGCACCGTTAGTCGTCAGGTACGACGGCAAGCTGGGATCGTCGCCGTATTCCGAACCATTGTCATTCGCCGGGTTTGGCATGTGCGAGGCGTTCCAGTTGGCCCACGTAGCTCCAATGCCAGGAATCGACTCGCCTTGGATGGCTGAAGTCGCTGACAGCGACGCGGCGGCTGACGTGCTCGGTGCGGTCACCGGCGAGCGCGAGGAACAGCCCGCCGCCGCACTGACGAAAACGCACCCAAGAGCGACCGCAACTCGCACCAGTTGAGATTAGACGCTCCGTGCGGCGGAGACGCGGAACAATTCGAATGCCCAGCGCCGACGGACAGTGTAGAACGCCCGCGATGGCTGTGATCATGTGCGATTCACTTCCGTTGTGAGAGTCCAATAAGGAGGTAGCTCCGAGCATTCTTCGCCCGGGTCGCGCAGATTTCCACCACATCGCCGGACTCCCCGAGCACTGCGCACAGACGATCCCACGCTAGATGGCCGTCTTCACCAGCGCCTGGCTGTCGCCGAGGAACGGCATCGGCATCCACCGCGATGACAGCAACGATTCCATCGCGTTACCGCCGATGGGTCGTGAGAACAAGTACCCCTGCGCCCGGCGGCAGCCGTGTTGCATCAAAGCCAGTGCCGCGGCTGGCGTTTCGACCCCCTCGGCGACCAGTTGGAGGTCGAATGCCTCAGCAAGTCCGATGATCGCGCGGACAATGGCCAGATCGTTCGCGCTTTGGCCCAAGTCGCGCACGAACCGCGGGTCGATCTTGACCACGTCGACGGGAAGTGACTTCAGGTACGACAAGACGGCGTAGCCGGCGCCGAAGTCGTCGATAGAGGTCTGGACGCCCACGTTTTTCAGCTCCATCAGCATTCGCGCCGTGCTCTCGACGTTGTGAACCACTGCGCGCTCGGTGATCTCGAGGCACAGCGAACCGTCTTCCATGCCGAATTCATCGATGGTGTCGGCAACCATGCGGACGAAACCGGGAGTGGTCAATTGCAAAGGTGAAACATTGACCCGCAACGACGCGCCTCGTCCCACGCCGCGCGCGCGCCAACCGCTGAACTCCGCACATGCGGTCCGCAACACCCACCGGTCCAACTCACCGGCGAGATTCATCGACTCGGCGACCCCGATGAACGCGTCCGGTAACAGCACCCCCCTTGCCGGGTGCCGCCAACGGACGAGGGCTTCAGCCGCGACGATGGCGCCAGTCCACAGGTCGACCTCCGGGAGATACTCCAGCAGCAGCGCGTCGCTATCGATGTCGCCTTGCAGGTGCAGTTCGATGTCGCTGCGGAAAAGTTGCTTCAACGAGTTGTCGCTCGCCAGTGTGATCCGGTCACCACCTGCGCGCTTTGACTCCAGGACGGCTTCATCGGCACGACGCAGGACTTCAGCGACATCGTCGTGTCCAGGCTTGCCGGCGGCCACTCCGATGCTGACTGTCCGGGTGATGGTGTGCTTGTCGATCGTCAGGCAACAGTCCACCATCGCCCGAATCCGACGGGCGAATGACTCTGCGGCGCGAGTCGACATCGGCTGATCAGGAACGACGACGAACTCGTCGCCGCCCAGTCGGGCGACCATGCTCTGAACGCCGGCGCACGCGAGAAGGCGGTTGGCAAAGTCCTTGATGAACCAGTCGCCGGCGGCGTGGCCCAGGCTGTCGTTGATTGCTTTGAGGCGGTCGAGGTCGATGTACAAGACCGCGACGGGGCCGGGCTGCTGGCCGGCGAGCCGGGCCGACAGGTGGGCGAGCAGCGCGCGTCGGTTGGGCAGACCGGTCAGATCGTCATGCTCCGCGAGGTGGCGAAGCCGCTGTTCGGCCAGGACGCGAGCCTGAAACTGTGCGAAAAGGGATGCGACTGTCTCAAGTGTGTACAGCGCTTCCGGCTTCCACTTCCGCCCGCGGCACTTGACGAAGCCAAGCACCCCGGCGGTCAATCCCCCCGAGACCAGCGGGGCCGCGGCCACCGAGGGTCCACCGCCAAAACGGCGCCCAGTGGCAGGGCATCGGAAACCATCCTTTTCTGAAAGACGTTGAAATACGATGAGATCCTTGCCGCTTTCGCACAGCGCGAAGGCAGGGTGGTCACTGGTGAACGAGACAGTGGCGTAGGGGTCCGGATCCGCCCTGTCGGACCGCGGCGGCCACTCGGCGGCCAAGACCGATGCTCGGGTGCCGTGGTCGTTGTAGCGCAGGAAGCTGTAGTGCAGATCGAAGTGCTCGACGAGCTGTGCGAGGACTAGTTCGCTGGCCTGGCTCGCAGTTGACGCGGTCGCTTCCAGAAGTTGGTTGGCGATGGAGGTGATCAGGACGAGATTTTCCGCCAACAGTGTCCTCCGATCTGGGCACCGCAGCTGACCCGGGCGTCTCGCGCGCTGGCAATATTAGGCTAATGCCTAATTGGCTTATTATTATCTTGATGGGTATTTTGTTCAGATACTGAATAATACAGTTCACGGGCTACCGCGTGAGGCGTCGTTGTGACGGCTGGATTACAACTCCTGACCTTGGTAGACATTTGAACGCAGGACCGATCGTCGAGGGGGATGACCATCGCAGCATGCACTGCATTGGTTCTCGATGCCGAGGACCCAGAGGACAAGGCGCTGTTGGAGCAATTGCGCGCCGATCCCGCCGTTGAGTTCATCGATCACCGCGACACACAACTCGCCGAATTGCGCGAGCTCCTGCCGCCACCTGATCCCGATCTCGTCGCTGAATCCTGCCGGTGGGCGTATTACTCCTGGCGGCGGGTTGCCGTCGCGGTGCTGGGCCCGCGGGGGTTCCGTGCGGTGCGGTTGGACCGCAACCGCAACCTGATCACCGCCGAGGAGCAAGCACGGCTCGGCGCGCTGCGCATCGGCGTCGCCGGCTTGAGCGCCGGGCATGTCATAGCCCACACGCTGGCTGCGCAGGGCATGTGCGGTGAGCTTCGGCTGGCCGATTTCGATCACCTCGAACTGTCCAATCTCAACCGGGTGCCAGCGACCGTACTGGACCTCGGGCTGAACAAGGCGGAGGTGGCCGCCCGCAGGGTCGCCGAACTCGACCCGTATCTGCCGATTCGGGTTCTCGACGCGGGACTGACGCGTGACAGCGTTGACGAGTTCCTTGACGGACTAGACATCGTGGTTGAGGAATGCGATTCCTTGGACATCAAAGCGATCGTTCGGGAGGGCGCTCGCGCCCGCCGCATTCCGGTGCTCATGGCCACCAGCGACCGAGGCCTGGTGGACGTGGAACGTTTTGATGTGGAACCGCAACGCCCGATTATGCACGGGCTGCTGGGCGATGTGGATGTTGCCTCGCTTGTCGGCATGACCAGCCGGGAGAAGGTCCCCCAGATGCTCCGTTTCCTTGAAGCCGAACAGTTGTCACCCCGCGTTTTGGCGTCTGTGGTCGAAATCGACCGCACGCTGTCAACGTGGCCGCAAGTGTCCGGTGAGGTCATCCTGGGGGCGACCGCGATAGCCGAGGCCGTGCGCAGAATCGGACTGGGTGAAGACTTGCCGTCGGGTCGGACCCGCGTCGACACCGGCGGTGCGCTCGATCGTCTCGCTGAGCCGACGAGGGCGAGGGATGGTCGCGCATCGTCGAACGGCCATTCCGATCGTGTGCTGCCGGGCGTATCGGGCGTTATCACCGCCGCAGCTATTCGCGCCCCCTCTGGCGGCAATGCACAGCCCTGGCATGTGGAGGCCAGCGACGACGTCATCACTATCCGGCTTGCCCCCGAACACACCTCGACGATGGACGTCGGTTTCCGAGGGAGCGCCGTCGCGTTGGGAGCAGCGGTCTTCAACGCCAAAGTAGCCGCCGCCGCCCAACACGTGCTCGGGCCGGTGAGTCTGAGCGAGGATGTCGACGGTACGTCGTTACAGGCAGTGCTGCAGCTATGTGAGAGCGATAGTAATGACCTTATCGATCTGTACCAACCGATGCTGGCCCGTGAAACCAACCGCCGCCTCGGGACGTCGCGCCCGGTCCGCGATGACCTGATCGAACTGCTGCACACAGTCAGCGAGCGGGAGGGTGCGCATCTGCACCTCTTGACCCGGCGAGATGACATCGCCAGGGCCGCAACGATTTTCGCCGCAGCTGACCGCATCCGCTACCTGACGCCGCACTTGCACGCGGACATGGTTTCAGAGCTGCGCTGGCCGGGTGATCAATGCCCCGACACAGGTATCGATGTGCGCAGCTTGGAACTGAATCCCGGCGACCTCGCGGTTCTGGACATCTTGAAGCGTCCGGACGTCGTGGCCTACCTGGCGCAATGGCATGCTGGAGCCGCGCTGGGCGAGGACACTCGCCGTCGCGTGCTGGCAAGCTCCGCCCTAGCCGTCATTTCGGTACCGGGTGGTGCTTTGACTGACTATGCGCGCGGTGGATCTGCCGCGGAGGCCGTGTGGATTACCGCACAGCAGCGGGGGTTTGCCGTGCAGCCGGTATCGCCAATCTTTTTGTACGCCGCCGGTGCTGGAGACCTTGTCGAAGTGTCAACGGCTTTCGCCGACGAGCTGAGCGATCTGCAGGAAGAATTCCAGCAGCTCGTCGGGATAGCGACCGACGCGTTCCCCGCCCTTGTGCTGCGGCTTGCTGACAGCGGACCACCCTCGGTGCGAAGCCGTCGCGACCCAGCGCGTGTAAGTTTGCTGTGACGTCAACACCGGCTACCGTGTTCACATGAGCCGCTCGCTCGATGATTTGGTCATAGCGGCGGCCGCCGAATTGATGGCGGCCTCCGCAGCCAATCACGCCGCGATCAGTCAGCGGGTGCTCGCCGACTTGGTTGGCCACTTCGGTGTCGACACGGGGTTCCTGCGCCACAATGACCACACAATTCACGCGACAGTGCTCGTCGCTGATTGGCCCCGACGCGAGAATGTTCCCGACCCTGACCCGATCGGGGTGGTGTATTTCGCCGACGCAGACCCGATTTTCGCGATGACCGAACACCGCAAAGAGCCGATGGTTTTGCGTCCCGATCCTGCAAACGCAGACTACCAACGCACCGTGGAGGCCAGCACGGCCATTCCCGAAGTCTCATTTGCAGCCGTGGCTCTGCTTTCCGGGGATGTCGTCACCGGCACCCTGGGCTTCGTCAAGTTCGGTGATCGTAACTGGTTACCGGAGGAGCTGAATGCGCTGAAGGCTATCGCCACCCTGTTCGCTCAGTTGCAGGCCCGCATCCTCGCCGAAGAGCAACTTCAGTACCTCGCCGAACACGATGATTTGACCGGCTTACTGAACCGCAGGACGCTGATCGCCCACCTCGAAGAGCGACTTACGGAGGGCCAACCGGGTCCAGTCGCATTATTGTTCCTCAATCTGGATCGTCTGAAAGCAGTCAACGACCACCTCGGCCACAAGGCGGGCGACCTTTTCATCGAGGTTTTCGCTGAACTCTTGCGCGACGCGGCTGACGCTTCCTCAGTCATCGCGCGCTTCGGCGGTGACGAGTTTGTCATTGTGCCGGCGGTCCCCATGGATGCCCAAGCCGTCGAGGCGTTGGCCGGAGAGCTGCAGACGCGAGTTCGGCGGCAGGTAGCGGTCGACGGCGAGACGATCACCCGCTCCGTCAGTATCGGCGTCGCCGTGGGCATACCGGGGCGCGATGACGCGTCGGACATACTGCGCCGAGCCGATCAAGCCCTCGTGTCGGCCAAGAGCTTCGGCGGAAACACGGTTGCAGCCTTCGACCCGGAAATGGCGGAGAAGTACGCAATCCTGAACGACATCGAGCTGCACCTAGAAGGGATCATCGACAGCGATACCGGGGCGTTGGTTCTGCATTACCTTCCGGTATTCGACCTGCGCACCGGTGAGGTCCTTGGAGCCGAGGCGCTGATCCGTTGGCGACACCCCACCCGAGGGCTGCTGATGCCTGATTCGTTCATGGGCGTGGTCGAATCAATCAACTTGGCAGGGAAACTCGGCCGTCTCGTGATGCGCTCAGCTTGTGCACAATTCAGTTATTGGCATGCCCATGGCCTTGGCCGCGATGTGGTGCTGAGCATCAACGTGTCGCCCGCACAGCTTGTCACGGACGGCTTCGTTGCCATGGTCGCCGCAACGCTCGACGAGTTCGCTCTCGACGCTCGGACGGTATGCCTGGAGATCACCGAAAACGTTGTAGTCAAGGATATCGACACCACTCACAAAACGCTGGCGGGGTTGAAAGAGGTCGGCGTGCAGGTGGCGATCGACGACTTCGGCACTGGCTACAGCGCCTTGACGTATTTGAAGTCCCTTCCCATCGACACACTCAAGATCGACAAAGAATTTGTCCTCGACCTCGGGACCGATACGGCTGATCTGGCGATCTTGCGGCAGGTTGTGGCCTTGGCCGACGCTCTTGGACTCGACATCATCGCCGAAGGCGTCGAGACCGTCGCCGCGGCCGAGGCACTGCTTGACCTAGGTTGCTGGCGGGCACAGGGCTTTCTGCTGTCCCGCCCACTCGATACGGCGGCGATGGAATCGCTGCTAGCCCAGCGCTTCATAAAGTTGGACTTTTCTCACTAGAAATGTGGATCACTAATTCTTAGTTGTCCGTTATGCCAACTCCCATGGTGGATCCGCAATACCGCGGACCGCCGTGCGGTCACCTAAACCACACCACGCGAGGCCAACTCGATATCGCGGCGGTGCATCTCTTGGGTCAGTTGCTGCGTCTCCATGAGGATCTTGGCGACCTGCTGTGGTTCCGCGTGATTAACGAAATCACGCCGATTCCACCACATCATCTTGGTTTGGTAGCGATCGTCCGGATAGGGCGTCGCAGGAATGCTTGCCACCACGCCGCCAGACGACCGCCAACGGTTCAGCACGTATGCGGCGGCGGTGGCCATGCAAAACTGATAGTCGAGCACAGCCATCATGTGGAAACCACTGCGGGCTACAGCGGTGGCAAGAGAGCGATGCCGATCTGGGTCGTCGGTAACCCACGCCGACTTCATCTCCAGGACGCCGAACGGTATGCGGTCAGTGATCATGTCGCGGACAGCGTGTTGGCCGGGCTGTCCCGACCATTCAGCGACTGCATGCGAGTCGTCGGCCGACCGCAGCTCGATAGCGCGCACGCCGGCCACCATACAGCCGGCATCATCGACGATGGCGAAGAACATGACGGTGTCGGCGCCGGTGCGAAGTGCGTCAACGTCGAGGGCGCACTCGACACCGTGCTTGCTGTAGGTGCGATGCGCACCGGCTACATAAGTGGACCACAGGTCAGGATCCGTCGATGGCTGCGAAACCACCAGCGTGCAGTCGATGTCGGGGTCTCGCCAGCTGAGGCGCGGTCGTAGGGTGAACGCGTCGGTTGCCGTGGTATCCAGCGAAACAGCGGTCATATGGGTCCCTTCCCTCTGGGGGCGCCAACTTCCAGTTTGTTTCGTGGCACTTTTAGTGCTCATTGAATGAGCTTCGGCTTTTTCATGAACCTGCGCTCAACAAACTCGCTAGAAACAATATCTAGTTTTCTAAATGACGCGAATCTAGAACTGCAAGAATATCAGCTTGCCTTCCAATCACGGCCATCTTAGTTCATTTGGCGTGCGCTGACCTGCAGTGCGGCGACTGACCGCCGCCCATCGCCGCGATTCCTCGCGCGGCTTGCGGGTCCGATTACCCGAAACGGACTGTGAACAGCGGCTACGCGCTTTCGGTCGACTGAATTTACCCAATGATGCCCCGATATTTCCGGCATGCTTGAAACTGGTGACTTGAGCGGGCTAATTGCAGCAAATGGCTCGATTACCCATTGTCGTTGCGCAGTGGACGCGAAGAGCCGCCCAGAGCGTTGGACGAGTCGAAACTGTGGTTACTCGACGCATCCGAGGAGCGCCCGGCGTCAGCGTAAAGTGACCGAGCTCACCGTGAAGCTCCGTCGCCAGGACTCGAACCTGAACTGTCTGAACCAAAATCAGAAGTGCTGCCGATTACACCACGACGGATCATTACGACCAGCGGTCAAACCGCGTCCACTCTAGACGACCGGGCGGCCCAATTGCGGACCGCAGGCGGGGCCCTTGGCCCACGTGCCGGTGGCAAGTTGGCCATCGCAGCCGGGCCAACCCGATAACCTGGTGAGCGTGGCCGCGCCGGACAAGGAAACGCGGGCGCCCCGCACCAGAATGACCGGTAGCGAGCGCCGCCACCAACTCATCGACATCGCGCGGGCGCTGTTCGCAGAGCGGGGCTACGAAGGAACCTCGATCGAGGAGATCGCGCTTCGCGCCAACGTGTCCAAACCGGTCGTCTACGAGCACTTCGGCGGCAAAGAAGGCTTGTACGCGGTGGTCGTCGACCGGGAGATGTCGGCGCTGCTGGACGGCATCACGTCGTCACTGACCAACAACCGGTCCCGGGTGCGCGTCGAACGGGTGGCGCTGGCATTGCTGACCTATGTCGAGGAACACACCGACGG
>CAWIAC010000021.1:0-163587 GCA_963833935.1 uncultured Actinomycetota bacterium
CGGCCGACGATCGAAAGGACCTCGATGCTCGCCACCTTCCCGTCCGCCCGACTGTCCCGATTCGCGATCCTTGCGGTTACCGGAGCCGCGGCGCTGTCCGTCGCGGCCTGCGGCGGCACGTCGAACAATGCAAAGCCGACCAGCTCCCCTTCCACGTCATCGTCGCCGTCAGCGTCGGCCAAGGGCAACGACTGGGTGCGCGGACTGATCGATTCGGTGTCGGGCAACACGATTCAGGTCAGCCAGCGCTCTGGGACCGCCACCGTCGACTTCACGCCGTCAACGGACGTTTCCGAGCTCACCCCCGCCCAGCTGACCGACGTCACCGCAGGCAGCTGCATCAGCGTGCAGCCCGGCCGCCACAGCGCCGCCACCAGCGGTAGCGGGATCACCGCTCGATCGGTGCGGGTCACCCCCGCCGTCGACGGCACGTGCCCGTCGCCCAAGCAGCCTGCGGGCGCCGAGACCACCCCGCCTCGGGGCGCACCGATTCCACATCGCCAAGTACGTGGCCAGGTCGTCTCCGTCGCGGGCAACACCGTCACCGTGAACAACACTGATCCGAGCGGTAACTCGTCTCAAACCACCGTCACCGTCACCGACGCGACCAAATACACCAAGCAGACGACGACCGACGCGCAAGCGCTCGCCCAAGGCAAGTGCATTGCGGCGCGTGGAACCAAGGACGGCGGCGGCACGTTGCAGGCGACGGCCATCATCGTTCAGCAGGCCGACAACGGCGGCTGCGCGGAACCGGGAGGCGGCCGGCACCGGCACTAGCCGGCTGCCGCCTCAATACGGCCGGGACAGCTATGTCAAGCCTTGCCGCGCCAGGCACGTTCGAACGGCAGCCGCCAAGCCCGTGGAGCGATCAGCGGATGGACCGCGTTGGGGCCCCATGAGTCGAGGTCGTAGCTGCGCGTCGGCGGTGGATCCTCGAGCAACGGCGCCGAGACCTCCCAGAGGCGTTCGATGCCCTCCGCTGTGTTGTACAACGTCCGGTCCCCACGCATCGCGTCGAGAATCAGACGTTCGTAGGCCTCGAGCACATCGCCGGCGTGGCCGGTCTCTTCCATGGTGAATTGCAGGCTCAGCTTGTCCAGCTTCATCCCGGGCCCCGGCCGCTTTCCGTAAAACGACAGCGACATCTTCGACACATCGGCCAGATCGAACGTCAGATGATCCGGACCCTTTTGCCCCACACCGGATCCGGGCGGGAACATGCTTCTGGGCGGCTCGTGGAACGCGATGGAGATGATGCGCTGCCCCTCGGCCATACCTTTGCCGGTGCGCAGAAAGAATGGGACGCCCGCCCAGCGCCAGTTGTCGATCTCGCATTTGAGCGCGACGAACGTTTCGGTATCCGAGTCCGCAGGAACCCCGGGCTCGTCGCGGTAGCCCCGGTATTGCCCGCGCACCACGTCGTTGGGATCGAGCGGGAGCATCGAGCGAAATACCTTGTTTTTTTCGTCGCTGATCGCACCGGAGGCCAGCTCGGTAGGCGGTTCCATCGCGACGAACGCCAGAATCTGGAACAAGTGGGTGACCACCATGTCCTTGAATGCGCCCACCGCGTCGTAAAAATGGGCGCGGCTCTCACATGTGAGCCTCTCGGGCACGTCGATCTGGATGTGGTCGATGAAGTTTCGATTCCAGATCGGTTCGAACAATCCGTTCGCGAACCGAAACGCCAGAATGTTCTGTGCAGCCTCTTTGCCGAGGAAGTGGTCGATCCGGAAGATCTGTTCTTCCTCGAAGCGTTCATGTATCGCCGTGTTCAGTTTCCGAGCGCTGGCCAGGTCGACGCCGAACGGCTTCTCCATGATGACCCGAGAGTCCCGCACCAAATCCGCCTTGTGCAGCGCCTCCATGACGTGCATCACCGCTGCCGGCGGCACGCTCAAGTAGTGCAGGAGGTTGGCGTCGCCACCGAGCGCATCGCGCTGTTCAGCCACAGCGGCGGCCAGCGCTTCCGGGCCGGCGCTCTGAGGCACGTAGATCAAGTTGCCGATGAACTCATCCAGGAACTCATCGGCAACCTCGTCGCGGCAGAACTCAGCAGAGGCTTTCCGCGCCAGCTTGCGGAAGGCCTCGTTGTCGAGTTCATCGAGCGACGTGCCGATGACGCGGATCTCGGGAGCTAGGTTGGAGTTCGCAAGGTGCAGGAGGCCGGGCAGCAGCTTCCGGCGCGCTAAATCCCCTGTGGCACCGAACATCACGATGACGTTCGGTGCCGCGCCGGTTGCCTGGTGCTTCGATCCTCGGGCTGTCGCCGCGTCCGTCACACCCTTGATCGTAGCCAGCGGCGCCCTAACCGCAACCGCACAGCGTTAGTCCGGGCGGCGCCGGCGCCGCAGGATTTACACAGGCGATCGCGACGCCGGCCCGAAGCGTCCGGACGGGAAGACGGCTTATGGCATGGCCACCCAAGTCCAAGGAACCTGATACCAGCCCGAATGGTCCGAGTACGCCCAGCCGCACGGCGTGAGTTGCTGATGCCCCTCATCGTTCTGGACCCAGCACTTCGGCCCGTTGGGCTCCGGCGCCGGCGCCGGCTCCGCTTGGGCAATGCCGCTGCCCAGCAGCACGGTAGCGGCGCAAGCCGCGACCATCATCAGTTTCTTCGTCATACGACGGTCCTCTCAGTCAAAGTTCGCCGGGAGTTCAATTCTGGCGGCAAGTTCGGTTGCGCGCGACTTTTAGACAATGACGAACCGAAATTCTCGGGAGACACAACGGATGCTCCAGTTCAGACGGTGAAACCCAGCGCGCGGAGTTGGTCGCGGCCGTCGTCGGTGATCTTGTCCGGGCCCCACGGTGGATTCCACACCCAGTTGATGCGTAGCTCGTCGACCAGGCCGGCGCCGATCAGGGCGTTACGCGACTGGTCTTCGATGACATCGGTCAGCGGGCAGGCCGGCGACGTCAACGTCATGTCGATCAGCGCGACGGTGCCCTCCTCCGCCTCTTCGAGGTTGACGCCGTAAACCAAGCCCAGGTCAACGACGTTGATGCCTAATTCGGGGTCGACGACATCGCGCATGGCCTCCTCGATGTCGCCGAGCAGCTCGTTGTCCGGCGCTGCGGTTTCACTCATCTTTTGACCTCCTCCACTTCGTCGGTCGCTTGCGACAGCGCATCTTTAAACGCCATCCAGCCGAGCAGTGCGCATTTGACCCGGGCCGGATATTTGGCAACGCCGGCGAACGCGATACCATCGCCCAGAACGTCCTCGTCACCGGCCACGTTCCCCCGCGACGACACCATCTCGGTGAATGCGGTAACTGTCTTCAACGCCTGCCCGACACTTTGACCGATCACCTGCTCGGTGAGCACCGAGGTGGCGGCTTGGCTGATCGAACAGCCCTGCCCGTCGTAGGAGACGTCGGCCACCTGCTCGCCGTCATCGGACAGCGCCACCCGCAGCGTCACCTCGTCACCGCACACCGGGTTGACATGGTGCACCTGCGCACCGAACGGCTCGCGCAGCCCGCGATGCTGCGGATGCTTGTAGTGATCGAGGATCACGTCCTGGTACATCTGCTCGAGACGCACGACGGCTCAGGCCCTTCCGAAGAAGTCCAGGGACCGCCGCACACCGGCGACCAGCCGCTCGACCTCGTCGAGGGTGTTGTACACCGCGAACGATGCGCGCGCGGTGGCGGCGACAGCGAACCGGCGGTGCAGCGGCAGCGCGCAATGATGTCCGACCCGGACGGCGACCGCGTCGTCGTCGAGAACCTGACCGACATCGTGCGCGTGCACGCCATCGACCACGAAAGACACGGGCGATCCACGGTTGTCCATCACCGTGGGACCGATGATCCGCACTGCGTCGATCCCGCACAGGCCGTCGATCGCGGCGGCCACCAACTCGCGTTCGTGGGCTTCGACGGCGTCCATACCCAGAGCGCCGAGATAGCGTACGGCCGCGGCCAGTCCGACAACCTGGGAAGTCATCGGGGTGCCGGCCTCGAAGCGTTGCGGCGCCGCAGCGTACGTGGTGGCCTCCATGGTGACCGTCTCGATCATCGAGCCGCCGGTGATGAACGGCGGCATCGCGTTGAGTAGCTCACCGCGGCCGTAGAGCACGCCGATTCCGTTGGGACCCAACATCTTGTGGCCGGAGAACGCGCCAAAGTCGACGCCGAGCGCGTGGAAGTCGACCGGCTGGTGCGGCACCGACTGGCAGGCGTCCAGCACCGTCAACGCGCCGACGGCCTTGGCCCGCTCGACCAACTCGGCTACTGGGGCCACCGCTCCGGTCACATTCGAATGATGGCTGAAAGTAACGACTTTGACGTTGTTGTCTAATTCGAGCGCGTCCAGGTCGATGCGACCGTCATCAGTCACGCCGTACCAGCGCAGCGTGGCGCCGGTCCGGCGGGCCAGTTCCTGCCACGGGACGAGGTTGGCGTGGTGCTCGAGCTCGGTGGTAACGATGACGTCGCCTTCTCCGACGGCTCGATCGAACCGCTTGTCGCCTAAGACGTATGACAGCAGATTGAGCGACTCGGTGGCGTTCTTGGTGAACACCAGCTCATCCGGGTCGGCACCGACGAACCCGGCGATGTCGGCACGGCCCTGCTCGTAGGCGTCGGTCGCCTCTTCCATCAGTTGATGCGCCCCGCGGTGCACGCCACCGTTGGAGGTGATGAGAAATTCCCGCTCGGCGTCCAGGACTTGCACCGGACGCTGCGACGTCGCTCCGGAATCCAAGTACGCCAGCTGATTTCCGCCCCGCATGACACGCTTAAGGATCGGGAAGTCGGCCCGGATCGCAGCGAGGTCCAGTGCCGCGGGACGAGTGACCGAGACCGTCATGTCAGGCCCCCGAGGCGGCCGTCTGATGGGGGTACCTCCCGCTTGCGGGGGAAAACCGCTCGTACCCATTTTCTTCCAGCTCGTCGGCCAACTCCGGACCACCGGATTCGATGATCCGGCCGCCGATGAAGACGTGTACGAACTGCGGATGGATGTACCGCAGGATCCGGGTGTAGTGCGTGATCAGCAGAATGCCGCCGTGCTCGGCTTCGGCGTAACGGTTGACGCCCTCGCTGACCACCCGCAACGCATCGACGTCCAGCCCGGAGTCGGTTTCGTCGAGGATCGCGATCTTGGGCTTGAGCAACCCCAGCTGCAGGATCTCGTGGCGTTTCTTCTCGCCGCCGGAAAAGCCTTCGTTGACACTGCGTTCGCCGAACGCCGAGTCGATGTCCAGGTCACTCATCGCGGCCTTGACCTCTTTGACCCAATGCCGCAGCTTGGGCGCCTCGCCGCGGACCGCGGTCGCGGCAGAACGCAGGAAGTTCGACATCGACACGCCGGGCACCTCGATCGGGTACTGCATGGCCAGGAACAAGCCGGCGCGGGCGCGCTCGTCGATGCTCATGTCCAGAACGTTCTGCCCGTCGAGCGTGATCGAGCCCGACGTGACCCGGTACTTCGGGTGTCCCGCGATGGCGTAGGACAGGGTGGACTTGCCCGACCCGTTGGGCCCCATCACCGCGTGCGTTTCGCCGGAGCGCACCGTCAGGTTGACCCCGTTGAGGATAGCGATGTCGTCGCCGCCGGAGAGGTCCTCGACGCTGACGTGGAGGTCGTTGATTTCCAAAGTTGTCATGAGGCGGTAATTCTCGATTCCGTGATGGCCAGTTCATGTTCTATTGCTGCGGTCAAGCGTTCCCGTATGTCGGGTACCGCGATCTTGGCGATGATGTCGTTGAAGAAACCGCGGACCACCAGTCGGCGGGCCTGCTCTTCGGGGATGCCACGGGCACGCAGATAAAACAGTTGCTCGTCGTCGAATCGTCCGGTGGCGCTGGCGTGTCCGGCGCCGACGATTTCGCCGGTCTCGATCTCCAAGTTGGGCACCGAGTCGGCGCGTGCGCCGTCGGTGAGCACCAGATTCCGGTTGACCTCGAAGGTGTTGGTGCCGGTGGCCGCGGCCCGGATCAACACGTCGCCAACCCAGACCGTATGGGCGTCCGGACGGTGCGAGTCCGGATCCCCTTGCAGGGCGCCCTTGTACAGCACGTTGGATTTGCAGTCCGGTTGAGCGTGGTCGATCAGCAACCGCGACTCGAGGTGCTGGCCGTCGTCGGCGAAATACAAGCCGAGCAACTCGGCGTCGCCGCCGGGTGCGTCGAAGCGCACCGTCGCCGACATTCGCGCCACGTCGCCGCCGAGCATGATCGCGACGTGACGCAACACGGCGTCCTTGCCCAGCCGAGCGTGGTGCGCGCTGACGTGCACGGTGTCATCGGCCCAGTCGGCGATCCACACCACCGTGAGCCGGGCGGCTTCGCCGACGACGAATTCCACATTGTCGGCATAGGTTCCGCTGCCACGATGGTCGATGACGACGACCGCGTCGGCGAGCTCCTCGACCCGCACCTGCAGGTGCCCGTAGGCCACCGCGCCTTCACCGGGTCCTTCGGTCGCGATCTCCACCGGCTCGGCGGTATGCGTGTCACGTGCAACGGTGACGACGGTCGCGGCATTGAACGACGAAAAAGCTTGGGCGGCAACGCGGTCCGCGGGAACACCGCCCTGCCCGAGTCGCTCGTCGCCGCGACGCACTGTCTCCACCCGCACGTCGGGCCGTTCGCTGACCGTGACCGTCGCACTCCCGGTGGCCGGCGCTGAGCCGTCATGCAGGCCACGCAGCCGGCGCAGCGGGGTGAATCGCCAGATCTCGTCACGACCGCCGGGCACCTCGAACGCGTTGACGTCGAACGAGGAGAACACCTCCCCCTTGGTCAATCCGGTCAGCGAGGAACCCTCGACAGCTGTCTTCTGGGCCGTCATCCGACGGAGCCCTCCATCTGCAGCTCGATCAGCCGGTTGAGTTCTAGGGCGTACTCCATCGGCAGTTCCTTGGCGATCGGCTCGACGAAGCCACGCACCACCATCGCCATCGCCTCGTCCTCGGTCAGCCCGCGGCTCATCAGATAGAACAGTTGGTCCGCGCTGACCTTGGACACGGTGGCCTCGTGGCCCATCGTGACGTCGTCCTCGCGGATGTCGACGTAGGGGTAGGTGTCGCTACGGCTGATCGTATCGACCAGCAGCGCATCGCATTTCACGCTGGAACGCGATCCGTATGCGCCCTTGTTGACCTGGACCAGGCCGCGGTACGACGCGCGGCCACCGCCGCGTGCCACCGACTTGGACACGATGTTGCTCGACGTGTGGGGCGCCAGGTGCAGCATCTTGGCGCCGGTGTCCTGGTGCTGGCCCTCGCCCGCGAACGCCACCGACAGCACCTCGCCCTTGGCGTACTCGCCGGTCATCCACACCGCCGGGTATTTCATGGTGACCTTGGACCCGATGTTGCCGTCGACCCATTCCATGGTCGCGCCCGCCTCGGCGCGGGCCCGCTTGGTGACCAGGTTGTAGACGTTGTTCGACCAGTTCTGAATCGTGGTGTAGCGGCAGCGACCACCGGGCTTGACGATGATCTCCACTACCGCCGAGTGCAGCGAATCCGACTTGTAGATCGGCGCGGTACAGCCCTCGACGTAGTGCACATAGGCGCCCTCGTCGACGATGATCAGTGTCCGCTCGAACTGGCCCATGTTCTCGGTGTTGATCCGGAAGTAGGCCTGCAACGGAATGTCGACGTGCACGCCCGGCGGGACGTAGATGAACGATCCCCCACTCCACACAGCGGAGTTCAAGGCGGAGAACTTGTTGTCGCCGGCCGGTATCACCGTGCCGAAGTACTGCCGGAAGATGTCCGGGTGCTCCCGCAGCGCGGTGTCGGTGTCCAGGAAGATGACGCCCAATTTCTCCAGGTCCTCGCGGATGGAGTGGTAGACCACCTCCGACTCGTACTGGGCCGCGACACCGGACACCAACCGCTGCTTCTCGGCTTCCGGGATGCCCAGCCTGTCGTAGGTGTTCTTGATGTCGGCCGGCAGATCGTCCCAGGTTGCAGCCTGCTTCTCGCTGGACCGGACGAAGTACTTGATGTTGTCGAAGTGGATGCCGTCGAGGTCGGAACCCCAGTTCGGCATCGGCTTGCGCTCGAAGATGCGCAACGCCTTCAGGCGGTGCTCCAGCATCCACTCCGGCTCGCTCTTCTTGGCCGAGATGTCGCGCACCACCGCCTCTGAAAGACCCCGGGTGGCCGAGGCGCCGGCCGCGTCGGAGTCCGACCAGCCGTAGCCGTAGCGGCCCAGCGAGGCGATCGCTTGCTCCTGGGTCAGCGGCTCGGCGGGCACACCTGTCTTGGCGATCTCGGGGGTGAGGGTCATGACGACGCTCCTTTGATGCTCGTGGTGGCTTCGGCGCGGGGTGTGCGCCGAAGTGCCGACGGTTGGGCTTCGGCCGCGGCCAGCGGGACGTGGGTGGTGCAGGCGCAGTCGCCGTTGACGATGGTCGCCAGCCGCTGGACGTGGGTTCCGAGTACCTCGGAAATGGCCTGCTGCTCGGTTTCGCACAGCTCCGGGAACTCCTCGGCGACGTGTGACACCGGGCAGTGATGCTGACAGATCTGCACGCCGTGGATCGGACCGCCTACCACTGTGGTGGTTGCGACGTAACCGGCCTCGGACAGCGCGCCGGCGATGCGCTCAGCAGTCGCTTCGATCTCTTCGTCGGCGTCCGAGTCGGCCGCCTCGACACCGCACAGAATCGTGTCGATGCGCTGCCGGGCGAAGCTGCGAACCGCCTCTTCGCCACCGATGGCGCGAAGTTGACGCATCGCCGCGGACGCCAGATCGTCGTAGCTGTGTCCCAGTTTGGCTCGACCGGTCGCGGTCAGCCGGTATCGCTTGGCCGGCCGTCCCCGGCCGGCTTGCTGCCACGGCGCCGCGGGGACCGACTCGGCCTCGCCCGTGTCGATCAGCGCGTCGAGGTGACGGCGCACCCCGGCGGCGGACAGACCCAGCCGCTCACCGATCTGCCCTGCGGTGATAGACCCGGACTCCAGCAGTAGCCGCACGACGGCGCTGCGGGTCTGGCCGTCGTGGGTCAAAGCTGCGGCTTCGGCACCTTTGGTGGGCTGCGGGAATTTCACAACACCAGTGTGACGCAATTCCGGGATGGGGTCCAGCAAGGCTACCCTCTGCCCTGGTTGCGCTGGTCACACCTGACTGGTCGGGCCGCATCCGGGCGGCAGTTACGCTGCAGTGATGGCAGCCCGCCACCACACGCTGAGTTCGTCGATCGCCAGCTTGCACGGCGACGAACTGGCGGTGGGCCAGCCGCTGAACGACGACGACCTGGTCGCGCTTCGTTCCACCCGGCTGTTCGGCGCCACCGGCACGGTATTGATGGGCATCGGGGCGCTGGGCGCCGGGGCGCGGCCGGTGATCCAGGACCCGACGTTCGGGGTCCGGCTGCTCAACCTGCCGTCGCGCATCCAGACCGTCTCGTTGACGATGACCACGACCGGCGCGGTGATGATGGCGCTGGCCTGGCTGATGCTGGGCCGATTCGCGCTGGGCAGGCGGCGGATGTCCCGCGGCGAGCTGGACCGCACGCTGCTGTTGTGGGTGCTGCCACTGCTGGTGGCACCACCGATGTACAGCAAGGATGTCTACTCCTACCTGGCGCAGAGCCAGATCTGCCGATTGGGCCTCGACCCCTATCGGGTCGGTCCGGCAACCGGCTTGGGCCTCGACCATGTCTTCACCCTGTCGGTGCCCAGCCTGTGGCGGGAAACCCCGGCGCCCTACGGACCCCTGTTCTTGTGGATCGGCCGCGGGATTTCGGCGTTGACCGGCGAAAACATCGTCGCTGCGGTGCTGTGCCATCGGCTGGTGGTGCTGGTCGGCGTGGGCCTGATCGTATGGGCCACACCCCGACTGGCCCACCGCTGCGGGGTCGCCGAAGTCAGCGCACTGTGGCTGGGGGCTGCCAATCCGCTGCTGATCATGCATCTGGTGGCGGGCATCCACAACGAGGCACCGATGCTCGGGCTGATGCTGGCCGGCACCGAGTTCGCATTGCGCGGCGTCGACTCCGCGCGTCCGCTGCTGCCCCAGCCTTGGCCCGGCATGCGGACCCACCGACTCGACTGGACGCCACTGGGCATGCTGTTGGCGGGTTCGGTGCTGATCGCGCTGTCCTCACAGATCAAGCTGCCGTCGCTGCTGGCGCTGGGCTTCGTCGCGATGGCGCTGGGCCACCGATGGGGCGGCAACCTGCGGGGATTCCTGTTAGCCGGTGGGTTGATGGCCGGATTGTCGCTGGCGGTGATGGCCGCCGTCGGCTGGGCCAGCCGGCTTGGCTTCGGCTGGATCTACACGCTGGGAACCGCCAACGTAGTGCGCAGTTGGATGTCGCCGCCGACGCTGATCGCCCTGGGCACCGGGCAGGCCGGCATCCTGCTGGGTCTCGGCGATCACACCACCGCCGTGCTGTCGCTGACCCGTGGCATCGGCGTCTTGATCATCGCGGTGCTGGTCGGCTGGCTGCTGCTGGCCGTGCTGCGGGGCCGGCTGCACCCGGTCGGCGGGCTCGGCGTCGCGCTGGGTGGCACCGTGCTGCTGTTCCCGGTGGTGCAGCCGTGGTATCTGCTGTGGGCCATCATTCCGTTGGCGGCCTGGGCGACGCGGCCCGGCTTCCGGATTGCGGCGATCGTGGTGACGATCGTCGTGGGTGTCTTCGGCCCGACCGCCAACGGGGACCGATTCGCGTTCTTCCAGATCGTGGACGCCACAGTGGCCAGCACCGTCATCGTCGTGCTGCTCATCATGGCGACCTCGCAGCAATTGCCGTGGCGGCCGCTGCGCGTCACTGAGCTCACCCGCGACGCCGCAGCACAGGATCCTTCGCCCGCCAGCCGGACCCCGCCGCCCACTCCGTTGCCCGGCGCTTACGCTAAATCGTCGTGAGCCCGGACCCCGACATCCCCGTGCGATTGCGCGGGGTGTGCAAACAGTACGGCTCGGGCGCTACTGCGATCACAGCCGTCTCACACTTCGACCTCGACGTGCATGCGGCTGAGGTACTGGCACTGCTGGGCCCGAACGGCGCAGGCAAGACGACGACGGTGGAGATGTGCGAGGGGTTCGTCCGCCCCGATGCAGGCACCATCGAGGTGCTCGGGCTGAACCCGATCGCCGACAACGCCCGGCTGCGCGAGCGCATCGGGGTGATGCTGCAAGGCGGCGGCGGCTATCCCGCGGCCCGGGCCGGCGAGATGCTCAACCTGGTGGCCTCCTACGCCGCCAACCCGCTGGACCCGCAGTGGCTGCTGACCACGCTGGGGCTGACCGACGCGGCCCGCACCACCTATCGGCGGCTCTCCGGCGGGCAACAGCAGCGGCTGGCGCTGGCCTGCGCATTGGTGGGCCGACCCGAACTGGTGTTCCTCGACGAGCCCACCGCGGGCCTGGACGCCCAGGCCCGGATTCTGGTGTGGGAGTTGATCGATGCGTTGCGCCGCGACGGCGTGACGGTGGTGCTGACCACCCACCAACTCAAAGAAGCCGAAGAACTGGCCGACCGGCTGGTCATCATCGATCACGGGGTGACGGTGGCAGCCGGAACCCCGGCGGAGTTGACGCGCAGCGGCGCCAAAGGCCAGTTGCGGTTCAGCGCACCGCCGCGTCTCGACCTGTCGCTGCTGGTGTCAGCGCTGCCCGAAGACTACCGGGCCTCCGAGTCGGCGCCGGGCGAGTACTTGGTGGAAGGCGCGATCGAACCGCAAGTGCTGGCGACCGTGACGGCGTGGTGCGCCCAGATCGACGTGCTGGCAACCGATCTGCGCGTGGAACAGCGCAGCCTCGAAGATGTTTTCCTCGAGCTGACCGGACGGGAGTTGCGACAGTGACTGACGCGCTTTTTCCCGCGGGCACTTTCGCGCCCGACCCGCATCCCGCCGCGGTGCCGAAGATGCTGGCCGCGCAGTTCAGGCTGGAACTCAAGCTGTTGCTGCGCAACGGCGAACAACTGCTGCTGACCATGTTCATTCCCATCACGCTGCTGGTCGGTTTGACGTTGCTGCCGCTCGGATCGTTCGGCGACCATCGCGCCGCCACCTTCGTGCCGGTGATCATGGCGCTCGCGGTGATCTCGACCGCGTTCACCGGCCAAGCCATCGCGGTCGCCTTCGATCGGCGCTACGGCGCGCTCAAACGACTGGGCGCGACCGCCCTGCCGGTGTGGGGCATCATCGCCGGTAAGTCGGCGGCGGTGGTGACAGTGGTGTTCCTGCAGGCAATCATATTGGGCGCCATCGGTTTTGCACTGGGGTGGCGGCCACCGCTCGCGGGTCTGGCGTTGGGTGCCGTCGTCATCGCGATGGGCACCGCGGTTTTCGCGGCGCTGGGGCTGCTGCTTGGCGGCACCTTGCGCGCCGAGATCGTGCTGGCGGTGGCCAACCTGTTGTGGTTCGTCTTCGCCGGACTCGGCGCGCTGACCGTCGAAACCGGCATGATCGCGCCCGTCGTCAAGTGGGTCGCGCGGCTCACCCCCGCCGGCGCACTGAGCGAGTCGTTGTCTCGGGCGATGAGCCTGTCGGTGGACTGGTTCGGCGTGCTGGTGCTGGCCGTCTGGGGCACGCTGGCCGCGGTGGCCGCGCTGCGGTGGTTCCGGTTCACCTGACCCGGCCCTACTACGTGGCGTAGTCGTTGCCCTACGATCGGGCGATGCCTGTCGGGCGGTTGCTGCTGCGCCTGGTGGACCTGCTGCCCGAGCCTAGCCTTCGCACGCAGCGGGCCATCGCGGCGTTGGTCATCCTGACGCAGGGCGGCATCGCCGTCACCGGGGCCATCGTGCGCGTCACCGCCTCCGGGCTGGGCTGCCCGACCTGGCCGCAATGCTTTCCGGGCAGCTTCACCCCGGTCGCCGTCTCCGAAGTCCCCCGCATCCACCAGGCCGTCGAGTTCGGCAACCGCATGATCACGTTCGCCGTGGTCATCACCGCGGCGCTGGCGGTGCTAACCGTCACCCGCGCCCGCCGCCGGGCCGAAGTCCTGGTCTACGCGTGGTTGATGCCGGCCTCGACGGTGCTGCAGGCGGTGATCGGCGGCATCACCGTGCTCACCGGCCTGCTGTGGTGGACGGTGGCCATCCACCTGCTGACCTCGATGGCGATGGTGTGGCTTTCCGTGCTGCTGTTCGTCAAGGTCGGCGAGCCCGACAACAACGGGGCCGGCCTGGTCGATGACCAGGTGGTCAAACCGCTGCGCGGACTCACTGTGCTCTGCGCGGTGACGCTGGCGGCAGTGCTGGTGGCCGGCACCCTGGTGACGGCCGCGGGCCCACACGCCGGGGACACCAGCCCCCATCGGACCGTGCCGCGGCTGCGGATCGAGATCACCACACTGGTGCATGCACATTCGTCGCTGCTGGTGGCCTATCTTGCGCTGCTGGTCGGCCTTGGTTTTGGGTTGCTGGCGGTGCACGCGCCGCGGCCGGTACTGCTGCGACTGGGTGTACTGCTGCTGGCGGTGTGCGGTCAGGCGGCCGTCGGGACCGTGCAGTTCTTCACCGGGGTTCCCGCCACCCTGGTCGCGGTACACGTCGCCGGGGCTGCGGTGTGCACCGCGGCCACCGCGGCGTTATGGGCCTCGATGCGACAGCGGACCCAGCCCCAACCGGTCCAGAGCTGACTCGACGCACAGCGCGAACCGACGCTGCCCGTCGTCGCGAGCCGCGTCGTCGAGCTGCCGCCAACCCAACGACGGGGCAACGAGGTCCAGCTCCACCACTTCGGCATCACCCGGTCCGCCGATCACATCGACGCGGGCATACAACAGCTCCTCGACGCCGATGCCCAGGTGGTCGGCAGCGGCCTGCAGGCCGGACTGACCCAGGTCCCACAATTCGAAGTCGGCCTCGACCGGCGACTTCTGGGTGAACGCATGGGACTGGATGCCGCCAAGGAACACCAGCGCCGTTCGGGCCACCGAGGCCGCCGGGCGCCCGGCCCGGGTCGGTACCCCCGCGTCGCTAAGGTCGCGCAGGTAGTGCCGACCGGTATTCCAGGCGACGGCATCGGGCGCGTTGAGCAGATTGGGCACCCGCCTGGCCCAGGCCAGGAATTCGTCGAGGCGGTCGGCATAATCGGTGTCGGTCCGCAGGATTACCACATCGGCATCCAGCGTGGCCGGATCGTCCCAGGAAAACCACCGGGCATGCTGGCCGCGAGCCCGCAGCGCCGCAACCAGACCAGCGTCGTCGCCGTCCTGAGAACCGGCCAGCACGATCCGGGGATGGCGAATGTCGGGACGGGCCAACTTCACGCAGACTCCATGCTTCCGGATGATAGTCACCATGCACGCAATCGAAGTCGCCGAAATCGGTGGTCCGGAAGTTCTGAACCATGTCGAGAAGGTACAGCCGTCGCCGGGTCCGGGTGAGGTCCTGATCAAAGCCGAAGCGATCGGCGTGAACTACATCGATACTTATTTCCGCTCCGGGTTGTATCCCCGCGAGCTGCCGTTTGTACTCGGCGCCGAAGTGGCCGGCACGGTGGCCGCCGTCGGCGACGGTGTCACAACACCGGCCGTCGACGACCGGGTGGTGACCGCCGCCGCCTCGGGCGCCTACGCTGAATTCAGCACCGCTCCAGCACAATTCGTCGCGCCTGTGCCGTCGGCGGTCGGTTTGGACGTGGCCGCATCAGCCCTGCTGAAGGGCATGACGGCGCATTATCTGATCAAGTCGGTGTACCCCGTGCAGGCCGGCGACGCGGTGCTCGTCCACGCCGGAGCAGGTGGAGTGGGAATGATCTTGACCCAGTGGGCGGCAGGCCTGGGCGCCAGGGTGATCACGACGGTGTCCACACCGGCCAAGGCCGAGCTGTCGCGGCAGGCCGGCGCCACCGACGTTTTGGACTACCCGGGTGATGATCCGCAGGAGTTCGGCAGGCGTATCCGCGATCTGACCGAGGGGGCCGGCGTGGCGGCCGTCTACGACGGTGTCGGCGCGAGCACATTCGACGCCAGCCTGGCCAGCCTCGCCATGCGGGGAACGTTGGCACTGTTCGGCGCGTCCAGCGGACCGGTTTCGCCCGTCGACCCCCAGCGCCTCAACGCGGCCGGCTCGGTGTATCTGACGCGGCCGGCGCTAGTCCATTTCACCCGCACTGGCGAGGAATTCACTTGGCGCTCAAGCGCACTCCTCGACGCGATCGCGGAAGGTTCACTCGACATCAGGGTGAGTCGGAGCTACCCGCTGACCGACGCCGCCCAAGCGCACCGCGACTTGCAAGGCCGCCAGACGGTGGGCTCGATCGTGCTGGTGCCTTAACGTTTTGGAGCGTCGGATTCGTTGATCTCCCAGTTGCCCGGCACTAGCGGCACCGTCGGGGCGCCGCCGAACTCATCGCCGGGAAGCATGGTCAACCCCGCCGCCGCAGCGACCGCGCCGCTACGCACAGTCCCGGCAAACCCCAACGGCCCCGCGCCTTGGCCGGAGCCCACCGCCGACGCCACCGGCTCTGCACCCGGCGGCGCGTCCCACTCGGGGTCGACATCGATATCCGCGTCGATAAACTCGTCGCCGTACGCGCGTAGCTTCGCGCGCCGGCGACGCCGCGCCCGTGACTGCTCCCGCGCGACGGCCGCAGCCGCCGCAGCGGCGGTATCGGGTTCCGGCGCCTTCTCCTTGGCGCGGGCACTTGCGCCGGTTCTCATTCCCGAACCGAACCCAATGCCCGGAGGGCCGACCAGATACGGGTAGCCAAAACCAGCGCCGCCAGCGCCCGGCGGCGGCGGTCCCAGGCCGGCAGCGGCAGGGGCCGTCGCGGGGGCCGTCGCAGGTGCCGCCGTCGCGAGGGTCCCCGCAGGCGAGGCCGGCGGCGGGGCCATCCCGGCGGCCGGCAACACACTATGCACAGCCGGCGCCGCCGGCGCAGGTGCCGGCGCGGGCGCGAGGGCGTCCGAGGCGGGGTCTACGGCGGCCAGCCCCGCCACGCTCGCGACGGCACCCGCAGCTCCGGCGGAGGCAATCCCCAGCCCGGCGAAACTCGGGGTAATCGCGTAGCCGAGCGGGAAGAACGCCTCGTCGCCGTCGAAGAACACGAGAAGCGGGTTTTCCAGCAGCGCCAACGGATCCGTCAAGAGTCTGCTGATCAGGTGCGTCTCGGTGTAGCCAACCGGATCGTTCAGGAAGTCATACACGTTGTCGAAACCGTAATCGTTAACGATTTGGTCCGACACTCCTAGCTTCTGCACTAGATCAGCCAGTTCGTCGCCCAGGCCCGTCGACGACCCGGGTTGGGCGGCCGGTGCCGCGCCGGTCTGCCCCGAGGTGG
Source organism: uncultured Actinomycetota bacterium (assembly GCA_963833935.1). Taxonomy (GTDB): domain Bacteria; phylum Actinomycetota; class Actinomycetes; order Mycobacteriales; family Mycobacteriaceae; genus Mycobacterium. Next base: position 16,220 of record CAWIAC010000021.1, read on the forward strand.
AGCCCGACGTCTTCAGGATCTGCGGCGCGGGCGCGGTCTGCGGCGTGGACGCCACCGCGGCGCTGGCGACCGCGTGGTAGGTCGTCATCGTGGTAGCGGCCTGCATCCACATCCGCGCATAGTCGGCCTCGTTGAGCGCAATCGGAATGGTGTTGATCCCAAAGAAATTCGTCGCCAGCAAGACCCCGTGAACCATGTGGTTGGTGGCCAGCTCAGGCAAGGTCGGCATCGCCGCCAATGCGGCACTGTAGGCGCCGGCGGCGGTCTCATGCTGGGCGGCCGCTGCCGTGCTGGTGGCGCTGGCCGTCGTCAGCCAGGCCAGATATGGCAGATTCGCGGCCACATACGAGTCTGCGGTGGGCCCCTCCCACACGTCGGCCTGCAACGCCGTCAGCACGGAGCTGAGTTCCTCTGCCGCCGAAGTGTATTCAGCACCTAGCACGTTCCATGCCTCAGCAGCCGCCAGCAATGACCCCGGACCCGGACCGCTGGACAGCAATGCGGAATGTACCTCCGGCGGGAATGCCATCCAGATGGGCGCGATCACAGCGAGACCTCCCCGGTGAGACGTTGACCCGCTGAACGTTAGCATAGCCTAAGCTAACGTGTGTGGGGGTCTGCCGAAGACGGCGTCTCACCTGACGAGGGGCACTCGCAGTGGCCGACGGGACCGCGTGGCTAGCCGCCGCCCCATTTGGCGCCTTCGGCGGAGTCTCGGGCCAGCATCGAGGTGGTGTTGTTCTCGTGCGTGCCCGCCATCGCGCGATAGGCGAGCACCAATTGCTCCATGGTCTGGTTCCACTGCGCCTGCCACGCCTGATAGCTCATCCCGGTGTCACCCTGCCAGCCCGCCTGCAACGCGGCCTGCTCGCTGGCGATATCGGCGCCCAAACTCTGCAACGTGCCCGCATAGCCGGCCATATCGGCCGAATGCGCCAGCATCGCCGGGTAGTTGTACATGATCTGCGACATTCAACAACCTTTCGTCACGTCGTAACGGTCTAAAAGCCCGGGTAGCTGCTCGCCGCAGCGGCATCAGCGGCCACATAGGTGCCCGCGGCATCCCCGATGTTGGCCTGAGCGATATCCAGCAGCGAATTCACCCTGGCCGCCGCCGCCACAAACCGGGCATGAGCAGCCTGAAACGCCGCCGCCGAATCCCCGGCATGAAACGCCTGCGCCGACACCGCCTCCTGCTCAGCCTGACCAATCGTCGAGCGCATCAGCCCCGCCTTGGCCCCAAACGCCGACTCCGACGCCACCAACTGCGGAATATGCGCATCCAACAAACTCATCCCTGAAATCCCTTCATTAGTCGATTACCGTTGCCACACAACTCACTCAGCCGCCGCCCCCCTCCGCGTGCGGCGCCTCCGGCGACCACGTGCCCGGCAGCATCGGCATAATGGGTCCGGCTCCAAACTCGTCATCAGAAAGCGTCGCCAGTCCGGCCGCCTGCCCACTGGTCTTCGCCAGCGTGCCGGAAAAGCCCAGCGGGCCCGCGCCGCGGTCCGAAGCCATCGGCGCGCCCCAATCGGGGTCGACGTCGACGTTCATATCCATGAATTCGTCGGCCTGATCGCGCTGTTTCGCGCGCTGACGCCGCCGATTCTTTGTCCGATCCTGCGTGGCGGCGGCGATCGCCGCGGCAGCTGCGGGCGCCTTAGAACCGCCGCGCGTGGTGGGCTCCTGCGTCTTGGCTTGCAGGCTCATCCCGGCCCCGATGGTCGGACCGCCCACCACATAGGGCGGAGCGAATCCAGGTCCGGCGCCTACCGCAGGTGGCGGAGCCGGCGGCGGAGCACCGGGGGCAGCGCTGACCGTGGCCGCGGAGGTCGGGCTCGGGGGCGTGCTGATGCTGACACCTGGAGCACCTGCCAGGGTGGGGGTCAATCCGGCGGCTGGTAAGACCGGAGGGGGAATTGGCAAGGGTGCGGGAGCCGCGGGCGGGGGCGGAATGGCAGCCAGGCCCGCTAGTCCGGCAAGGCCGCCGGCCGAAGCGAGCGCGGGGCTGGCCACCACCGCCAGCAGCAGCGGATTCGAGACCATATAGATGAGAACTTCCTCGATGTGAATCGGAAAGTCGAACAGCTCCCAGCTGAAGAAGTACTGAAAAGCTTCCACCGGATTTTGCACCAAGTATGTGCCGAACTGTTGAGCGTCCTCGAAGAGTTCGAGCGCCCGAACGAGCCAAAATATCGGCATGCCCGCGTTCGTATAGGTGTCGTAGGTGGCTCCGTTGACGGTGCCCGCGGCGGGGTCCCACGTGACGCCGAAGTTCTGCAGGAAATTCGCGACCCAATCATCAAAGAAGTAGTCGAGCTTCGGGTCGTGGGCAGTGATGGTGTTGTTGATGCCGAACTGATTCAAGAAGTTCTGCAGCCACTGCGGGAGCCCCAGCGGGTTATCACCGGAGAGTTGATCGACGGAGAGAGCAGGCTGAGCTGCCGCCTGAGATTTCACGATTGGCGGTGCCGCCGTGGTTGCCGGCGTCGACGCCACCGCCGCGTTGGAGACTGCTTGATAGGTGCTCATCGTGGTGGCGGCCTGGACCCACATCCGCACATAGTCGGCCTCGTTGAGCGCAATCGGAATCGTGTTGATCCCAAAGAAATTCGTCGCCAGCAAGACCCCGTGCACCACGTGGTTCGTGGCCAGCTCGGGCATGGTCGGCATGGCCGCCAATGCGGCACTGTAGGCAGTCGCCGTGGTCTCGTGCTGCGCAGCCGCGGCGGCACTGTTGGCGCTGGCTTGCGTCAACCACGCCAAATACGGCACGAAAGCCGCCACAAACGACTCCGCGCTCGGCCCCTGCCATGCGCCCGTCTGCACCTCAGTCAGCACCGTGCTGAGTTCCTCGGCCACCGAGGTGTATTCGGCGCTCAGCGAGTTGTACGCCCCGGCCGCCTCCAGTAACGAGCCGGGCCCGGGGCCACTGCTCAACAACGTCGAATGCACCTCCGGCGGTGCGGCCATCCAGATAGGCGCCGTCATCGTCAGCCGCCCAAGATGTGATACGACGACGCCGCCGCGGCATCACGTGCCGCATAGCGGGCACCCGAACGGCCCACCCCGACACCGGCGCGACCAAGCTCCTCCGCGCCTTGGGCCACCGCCGCCGAATGCTCGCCGCCGCGAACGCTGAACTCGGCCGCGTTCTGCAACGACACCGGATCCGCGGCAGGAGGTACCACAGTCGTAATCAGCGGGGCCGCAACGGTATTGGCAGCGGCCAGACGTGCGGTCAACCCTTCGATCGCTGCACTGGCACCGGCGAGGCCTTCGGGAACGACGCGCAACGTCATGACAGCAACTCCTCGGTCATGGGCCGAGTGCCCGAGATGAATATGATTTTCATTAACACTAATACCACATGGTCGAGGGATTAGAAACCCGATGGCCTCGTGTCGAGCCGGCCAGCCGCTCTAACGAGGCGATGCCAACGCGCGATAGCCGGGCTCGGCGAAGCGCTCAGCGGCCTTACGCATCGCATCGGTCATCAGGCGGCGCTCGGAGGCTTCCCCGTCAAAGACCCGAGGTGATGGATCCTTGGAGTAGAACCGGGATTCCTCGACCATGCGTTCAAGGGCCGCACTATCGGCCTCGAGCCCGAAATGCGGGGCTACACGCTGCCATACCGCCCCGGGCAACTCGGCGTAGTCGATCGACAGGCGCCCTGCAGGATCCGTCGCGGCCGCGTCCAGCATCGCGCCGAGCGCGCGAGCCGCAAACTCCACGCGCGCTCTCGCCGGAACCGCCACCGGATCAAGGCCGAAAAGCTCCGCAGACCGAGGCGGCGTAACCCCCAGCCCAAGCCAGCCGGGCGGTGTGGCCAGGACCGAGGCCAAGACGTGCGCCGGCTCACGCTGGACCCAGATCCAGGGCGTCTCGGGGAAGGCGGCCGCCAGGACTGACCGACGGCGGATGTTCCAGCTGGTGCACTTGAGCACCAAGTGCCGTTCGTCGCCGTGCCGGCACCGGCCCAACGCACGCACCAAAAGCCGCACCATCCGGGTCAGGGTGGCCTCGCTGACCCGACCGGGGTTGAGTCCGAGAAGCGCGTTCAGGGGCGAGGGCTCGGCGACGACGACGGCGCCGGGAAGTGTGCCCAGCAGCCGGGACACCAGCGTAGACCCGCAGCGCGACAGGTGAAAGATCATGCCCGCGGGCTCGAGCGACGGCTCGTTGTCGAGAGCGACGAGGGCTTCGAGTCCGGTCCTGACCAGCGGCCGGGCCCGCGGGCCGGATGCCCAGCGGGCGACGGTCTGGTCGAAAAACGGTTCGCTGAAGCGTTCTTGGGAAAGATCGGCCCAGTCGACCACCGGGGACGCACCGGAAAGGTCGAATCTGATTGGCGTCCAACGTGCGAGTTCGGCGAGTTCCATCAGTCGTCCGGTAGCCGGACAAGGAATCCGCTCACAATCAGCGTTCGGGCCAGCTCCGTCTGCTGCGCTCCAGACAGTCCCGGCAGATCGTAAATCCGAAACGGCTCAGTACTTTTCGAGAGAAACTGCAGTGCCTCTTTGTGGTCGGGAGCGGCGGTTACCACAAGTTGTGCAAAGTGCAGCGCGACGCCGTCGGGGGTGTCCGTCACCCGCGAATAGAGCGGTTGGTACTTCCTCACCCGGGCGTCGCCGTCGATTCCCACCGCGGCGGAGATGGCCTGTCCGCCTGGCGAGGGTTGGCCACGCTTGACGAGGTCGTCTTCCAGCGAACTTAGGCCTGGCGCGATGACGCTCGGGTCTTCGAGGGCTTGGGCGATGTCTTGCATCAGGAAGTCCAACTTGGCCCGCACGTCAGGGTCGTGGAGGTACCGCGGCGGCAGTTGGGTGTGGACCCTGTCATCGGCGTGACTCAGCGAATCAAGCACTCGAGTGACCAGCATGTGCAGCGTCGGCGCGTGCAGGCCGACGGTCAAGTGGACCGATACCTCCGAGGTTGATTCGGCCGCATGAACTCGACCGCGCGGCAAATACAGCACGTCGCCGGCCTCCAGGCGCACGTCGGTGGGCGGCGGGAGCGCGCCCGTCACAACCGGCTCCTGACGACACATCTGGTGCGGTGCTACATCAGCACCGTCGTACAGGTGCCAAATCTTGGATCCCCGAACCTGCAGGATCAACACGTCATGCTCGTCGTAGTGGGCGACAAAGCCTTGGGATTCGGGTGGTGTGATGTAGGCGTTGAACTGCGTCGTGAAATTCAGCTCCACTTCGATGGCGTGCGACAGCGAGGCTATCGCGCGCACAAATCGCTCAATACTGCCCAGCACGATCGTGTAGCCGGCGGCAAAATCTTTGCCGAAGCCGGCAACATCGAAACCGCCATCGGAGAGCCGGTAGACGTGTGAGTCCTTTTTGTCGTTCTCCCGGACCAGGCGTACCAACGAACGTTCCGGCCGAAACAACCCCACCAGCTCGTCAATTGAAGCCGGACCGCCAAACAGCTTGTCGAGGTATTCCGGGCAGTTTCGACTGACGTGGTAGTGCGTCGTCCCCCATATCTTGTTGATGAAGGTCTCGACTGTCAGCGGTTGAAGCAACCAGGCCAATGACAACTCGTCGTCAACGCCCAAGACCGCGCCTCCTGGACTGCTTCTTGCCTGCTTTGCCGCAAAGCCTATTTCATCAGTCGTCGGGCAGCCGGACAAGGAATCCGCTCACGATCAGCGTTCGGGCCAAATCCGTCTGCTGTGCCGCACTCAGCCCCGGCAGATCGCCGACCCGAAACGGCTCGGTACTACTGGAGACGAACCGCATCGCCGCTTCATGGTCAGAGTCGGCATTGATCGACAAGCTGGCGAATTGCAGGACAACGCCGTCGTCAGCAGCCTTCACCCGGGAATAGAGCGGTTGGTACTTCACCACCCGCGTCTGCGCGTCGATTGCGTTGGCGCTTGCGATCTGTCCGACCGGTGGGCACCGGCCACGCCGCACCAAGGTATCCGCCAGCAATCCGAGGCCGCCGGCCATCGCGCTCGGATCCTCAACTGTCTCAACAGCTTCCCGCATCAGGCTGCGCACTGTCGCATTCAGGTCCGCGTCGTCGAGATGGCGCGCCGGCAGACGGGCGTTCAGACGGTCATCGCGGAAGCTCTGTGAGTACAGCGCACCGATGGCAAGCATCAGCACGGTCGGCGCGTGGATTCCGACGGTCAGATGGACGGATTGCTCTGAAGCTGTCTCAGCGGCGTGAACGCGGCCGCGTGGCACGTACAGCACGTCGCCGGCTTCCAGGTGCATGTCGGTGGGCGCCGGGAGACCATCAACAGCAACCGCTTTTTCGTTGTCCCGCTGAATCTCGCGTGGCGGGCGGTCGGCGCCGAGGTACAAATGCCAGATCTTGGAGCCCTGGACCTGCAGGATCAACACATCGTGGTCGTCGTAGTGCGGAGCCAGCCCGATCTGCCCCGGCGGAGTGATGTAGGCGTTGACCTGTACCGGGAAGTTCAACTCGACCTCGATCGAGCGGGCCAGCGTCCCGACTTCGCGGACGTATTGCTCAACGCCGTCCAAAACGATGGTGTATCCGTCGGCGAAGCCGTTGCGGATACCGACGAGATCGAGGCTGCCATCGACGAGCCGATAGTTTTCAGACCCCTTTTTGTCCCTTCCCCTTACCATCCGCACCGCCGATGGCTCGCGGCGAAACAACTCCAGCAGCTTGTCAACCGTCGACGGTCCGGGTAGAAGAGCGTCAAAAATGCCCGGCCGGCTACGCTTTACGTGGTGGTGGTCTGAGGCCCATATCTCGTCGAAAAAAGTCTCGACGGATAGTGGCGCAAGCAAACCGAAGAGCGAGAACTCGCCGCTGACGCCCGATAAGCCTTGTTGCATCAACCGTGCTTTCCGCCTTCTGCCGCCCTCGTCGGCCTAATCTGGATTCCAAAGTTGTCATGTGCCCAGTCCGAGGCCGAGATGACTATCATTTTCATTAATGATTACCACACGATTGCGGCCTCGAAAACCAGCGGCCGATCAGATCACACGCCGAGTTATGCAGGCGGCGCAAGCGCGCGAATAGCCGGGCTCGGCGAAACGCTCAGCGGCCGCCCGCATTTCGTCGGTGGCCGGGCGGCGCTCCGCACATGATCTGCGACACCACAAACCTTTCGCTCAACCAATCGAGCCTTAGAAGCCCGGGTAGCTGCTCGCCGCAGCGGCATCAGCGGCCACATAGGTGCCCGCGGCGTCCCCGATGTTGGCCTGAGCGATATCCAGCAGCGAATTCACCCTGGCCGCCGCCGCCACAAACCGGGCATGAGCAGCCTGAAACGCCGCCGCCGAATCCCCGGCATGAAACGCCTGCGCCGACATCGCCTCCTGCTCAGCCTGACCAATCGTCGAGCGCATCAGCCCCGCCTTGGCGCCAAACGCCGACTCCGACGCCACCAACTGCGGAATATGCGCATCCAACAAACTCATCGGAGTTCCCTTCTCGACCCTTGCTAGTTCTGCTCTTGCCCGTCCGCAGGCTCGCCGTCGGGATCCCACGTGGCCGGCAACATCGGCACATGCGGTGCCCCACCGAACTCGTCACGGGAAAGCGTAGCCAAACCCGCGGCCTGCGTACCGCCCTTCGACACCGTTCCGGCAAACCCCAACGGCCCCGCACCCCGATCCGACGCCGCCGTCTCTCCACCCGACGGCTCGCCCCAATCCGGATCGACATCGACATTCATATCCATATATTCGTCACCGTATGCACGCAGCCCGGCCCGCGCGCGCCGCCGGTGCCGCCGCTGCACTGCCGCGCGCTGCCGCCGCTGCCGCGGGCGCCTTGGACGCGCCGCGCGAGGTCGGCTCGTGAGTTTTGGCTTGAGCGCTCAGCCCCGACCCGACGCCGATACCGGGAGGCCCCAGGGCGTAGGGCGGCACAAAACCCGGCCCGCCCCCGGCGGCAGGCGGTGTCGGCACGGAACTGGCGACGGTGCTCACCGTCGGAGCGGGGGCAGGCGCCGGCGTGGACGCGGGCGCGGCGGCCGACACGGTCAGCACAGCGGGGCTACTCGTCGCCGGCAAGCTGGATGTCTGGGGCGCCGGCGCGTCCGCCACGGCGGGGGCGGGCACTTCGGGCTGGATCCCGGCCAGCCCGGCCAGGCCTGCGAGGCCTCCCGCAGCTCCGACGGGCACGACGAGAGGAAGCGCCAAAACTTGGGGGAAGGCGTTAACGAATTGAATCGCGTGGCCGAATTCGTCCGATGCGACTCCGACAACGTCGTACTCCAGCTGTAGCAGCCCTTGCGCCGGGTTCTGCCCGATGAGTTGGATGTCCCTCGTCAAGGTCTGAGTGACCTCAGTGATTCGATTGAAATACCAACTCAACTGGTACGGATTGCCGGAGTCATTGTCGACGATAGGCAGGATCCCCTGGTCGGCGATGCCCCCGCCACCATAGATGCCAGCGGCGGGGCGGGCATTCACGATTTGCGGCGCTGCAGCGGTCTGCGGCGCAGCAGCCACCGCGGCAGCGGAGACCGCTTCATAGGTCGCCATTGTGGTGGCGGCCTGAACCCACATCCGCATGTAGTCGGCCTCGTTGAGCGCGATCGGAATGGTGTTGATGCCAAGGAAATTCGTCGCCAACAACACCCCGTGGATCACGTGGTTGGCGGCCAGCTCCGGCAGGGTCGGCATTGCGGCCAAGGCCGCGGTGTAGGCGCTGGCGGCGGCCTCCAGCTGGACAGCCGCCGACGCGCTTTTGGCGCTGGCCTGCACCAGCCACGCCAAATAAGGCAGATGCGCAGCCACGTACTGATCGGCACTGGGCCCTTGCCACGCTCCGGCCTGGACCTCGGCCAACACCGCGCTCAGCTCATCGGCGACCGACGCGTATTCGGTGCTCAACGAGTTCCACGCGCCGGCCGCGGCCAGCAGCGAGCCGGGCCCCGGGCCGCTGCTCAGCAACGCCGACGACACCTCAGGCGGCAACGCCATCCAGATCGGCGCCGTCACCAGCGGCCCTTACCGATCGCTGATATCACGACGGCAGTCAATACGACGCTGCGTCGTACTACAAGACCCGATGCGGGTAGGGGGTATCAGCCGGTCAGAGCCTTGCGCTGACGCTCAGACCCTCAACAGGGTCGGCAGCGCCAGCGCCGAATCGAGCGCCAGAGCGCAGAACACCACCGCGAGATAATTGTTGGACTGCAAGAACAACCGCAGCGGCTTGACGGCCTCGCCGCGACGCACCCCCGCGTAGAGCTGATGCGCCATCGCCAGGAACCACGCGCCGGCCACCGCAGCCACCGCGGTGTACAGCCATCCGGCGGCGAGCGCCAACGCCAGGGTCGCGGCCACGGTCAGCCAGGTGTAGACCAGGATGTGCGTGGTGACCTGGCGCTCGGTCGCGACCGCAGGCAGCATCGGCACCCCGGCCGCTACGTAGTCCTCTTTGTAACGCATCGCCAGCGCCCAGGTGTGCGGCGGCGTCCAGAAGAAGATGACCGCGAACATGACCAGCGCCTGCCATCCGATCGTGCCGGTGACAGCCGACCAGGCGATCATCACCGGCATGCAGCCGGCCGCGCCGCCCCACACCACGTTCTGCGAGGTGCGGCGCTTGAGCAACAGCGTGTAGACGAACACGTAGAACGCGATCGTGCCCACGGCCAGCAAACCCGAGAGCAGGTTCGTCGTCCACCACAGCCAGAAGAAGGAAGCGACACCCAACGCCAGCCCGAACACCAGGGCGTTACCAGTCGGCACGGCGGCGCGCGCCAGCGGACGCCCGGCGGTGCGTTTCATCAGCTTGTCGATGTCGGCGTCGGCCACACAGTTCAGGGTGTTGGCGCCGCCGGCGGCCAGCATTCCGCCGATCAACGTGTTGAGGATCAGCAACGGGTTCACGCTGCCGCGGTGGGCCAGCAGCATCGCCGGAATTGCGGTGACCAGCAAAAGCTCGATGACCCGCGGCTTGGTCAGCGCCAGATAGGCGAGCACAGTCTCACTGACTCGGCTCGGCGCGACGCGGCCGCGAACGCTCACGCAATAACTCCTCGGGTCGCAGCAGCGCGCAGCTTCTACTACGCACGATGGTAGACGGGACGACTCGCCCAGCATGCACCGCAGGGGCTATTCACGGCCAATCGGCAGGCGGCGACGTTACAACACTCAGTTGACGGAACTTGAATTGTCTGGAGGAGAAACATGCTTTGACACGCCCGCAACGTTCCGGCATTAGGGTGGATGGGGATCAATCTGCTAACCCGAGGACTTCACTACGTGACCACTCTCGAAGACGTTTCGACCCTGACCCAACCGCACCACCCTGATGACTGGACCGAGGTCGATTCGGCCGCCGTCGACACCGTCCGGGTGCTGGCCGCCGACGCGGTGCAAAAAGTCGGAAACGGCCATCCCGGGACGGCGATGAGCCTGGCCCCGCTTGCCTACACGCTGTTCCAACGGGCGATGCGACACGACCCCAGCGACACCACCTGGCTCGGACGCGATCGCTTCGTGCTGTCGTGCGGCCACAGCAGCTTGACGCTGTACATCCAGCTCTACCTCGGCGGCTTCGGCCTGGAGCTGTCCGACATCGAGTCGCTGCGCACCTGGGGCTCCAAGACTCCCGGACACCCGGAGTTCCGGCACACCAAGGCCGTTGAGATCACCACCGGCCCGCTCGGCCAGGGCCTGGCGTCGGCCGTCGGCTTCGCGATGGCGGCCCGCTACGAGCGAGGCCTGTTCGATCCGGACGCCGCGCCAGGGACCAGCCCGTTCGACCACTTCATCTATGTGATCGCCTCCGACGGCGACATCGAAGAAGGAGTGACCTCGGAGGCGTCGTCGCTGGCGGCCGTGCAGCAGCTGGGCAACCTCATCGTGTTCTACGACCACAACCAGATCTCGATCGAGGACGACACCGACATCGCGTTGTGCGAGGACACCGCCGCCCGGTACGAGGCCTACGGATGGCACGTGCAGCGGGTCGAGGGTGGCGAGAACGTCATCGGAATCGAAGAGGCCATCGCCAACGCGAAGGCCGTCACCGACCGGCCGTCGTTCATATCATTGCGGACCATCATCGGCTATCCGGCGCCGAAGGCGATGAACACCGGCAAGGCGCACGGCGCGGCCCTCGGCGACGAAGAGGTCGCGGCGGTCAAGAAAATCCTGGGATTCGACCCGGACAAGAAGTTCGAGGTCCGCGACGAGGTGATCGCCCACACCCGCGAGCTGGTGCAGCGCGGCAAGGAAGCTCACGAAAAGTGGAACGCCGATTTCGAGGCATGGGCGACGCGCGAACCCGAGCGCAAGGCGCTGCTCGACCGGTTGACCGCCGAGGAGTTGCCGGACGGCTGGGACGCCGACATTCCGCACTGGGAACCGGGCGACAAGGCGCTGGCGACCCGCGCGGCGTCCGGCAAGGTGCTGAACGCGGTGGGCCCGAAGCTCCCCGAGCTGTGGGGCGGTTCGGCTGACTTGGCCGGCAGCAACAACACCACCATGGATAATGTGAAATCCTTTGGCCCGCCCTCGATTTCGACGAAGGACTACACGGCGGACTGGTACGGCCGCACCCTGCATTTCGGAATTCGCGAGCATGCGATGGGCGCCATCCTGTCCGGCATCGTGCTGCACGGCCCGACCCGCGCATACGGCGGCACGTTCTTGCAGTTCTCCGATTACATGCGCCCCTCTGTGCGACTGGCCTCGTTGATGGACATCGACACCATTTATGTCTGGACGCATGACTCGATCGGGCTCGGCGAAGACGGCCCGACCCATCAGCCGATCGAACACTTGGCCGCGCTGCGCGCGATCCCGCACTTGTCGGTGGTACGCCCGGCCGACGCGAACGAGACGGCCTACGCCTGGCGCACGGTGCTGGCCCGCGGCAACGGCAGCGGCCCGGTCGGCCTGATCCTGACCCGCCAGGGTGTGCCGATCCTCGAAGGCACCAGCTACGACGGCGTGACCAAGGGCGGCTACATCCTGCGCGGAGAGGCCAGCGGCCGGGAAGATCCAGAGCCCGACGTCGTACTGATCGCCACCGGCTCGGAGGTGCAGCTGGCGGTCGAGGCGCAGAAGTTGTTGGCGGACAAGGACATCGTCGCGCGCGTCGTGTCGATGCCGTGCGTGGAATGGTTCGAGTCTCAGCCGGAGGACTATCGCAACAGCGTGCTGCCGCCGTCGGTGTCGGCCCGGGTCGCGGTCGAGGCCGGCATCGCACAGTGTTGGCACAAGCTGGTCGGCGACACCGGAGAAATCGTTTCGATCGAGCACTACGGGGAATCCGCCGATGCCAAGACTTTGTTCCGCGAGTTCGGGTTCACCCCGGAAGCCGTCGTCGACGCCGCGCAACGAACGATAGACAACTAGGAGAAGGAAGTCCGATGACTCAGAATCCCAACCTCGCCGCGCTCAGCGCCGCGGGCGTCTCAGTGTGGCTGGACGACTTGTCGCGACAGCGACTGCAGTCCGGGAACTTGAAAGAACTGATCGATACCAAGAGCGTCGTTGGCGTCACCACCAACCCATCGATCTTCCAGAAGGCACTGGCCGAGGGCGACTCCTACGACGCTCAGGTCGCCGAGCTCGCCGAGCGCGGTGCCGACGTCGAGGCGACCATCCGCACGGTCACCACCGACGATGTCCGCAATGCGTGCGACGTGCTGACGCCGCAGTGGGAGGGCTCCGACGGCGTTGACGGCCGGGTGTCGATCGAGGTGGACCCGCGCCTGGCGCATGACACCGACAAGACCGCCAAGCAGGCCATCGAGCTGTGGAAGATCGTCGACCGGCCGAACCTGCTCATCAAGATCCCGGCCACCAAGGCCGGGCTGCCCGCCATCAGCGCAACGCTGGCGGAAGGGATCTCGGTCAATGTCACGCTGATCTTCTCGGTCGAGCGGCACCGCGAGGTGATCGACGCTTACCTGGAAGGACTGGAGAAAGCCAAGCAAGCCGGACACGACCTGTCCAAGATCCACTCGGTGGCATCGTTTTTCGTATCCCGGGTGGACACCGAGATCGACAAGCGTCTGGAGAAGATCGGCTCGGCCGAGGCGCTGGCGCTACGTGGACAGGCCGGAGTGGCGAACGCCCGTCTGGCCTATGCGGCCTACCAGGAGGTATTCGTCGGCGGTGATCGCTTCGGACAGCTCGAGGCTGCCGGGGCGCGAGTCCAGCGGCCGCTGTGGGCGTCGACTGGCGTCAAGAACCCCGACTATTCCGACACCCTGTACGTCACCGAGCTGGTTGGTCCCAACATCGTGAACACCATGCCGGAGAAGACAATTGACGCGGTAGCCGACCATGGCGTGATCACCGGTGACACGATCTCGGGCACCGCTTCGGCGGCCCAGGAAGTCTTCGACAAGCTCGAGGGGGTCGGTATCGACCTGACCGATGTTTTCCTGGTGCTGGAGAACGAAGGCGTCGAGAAATTCGAGGAGTCTTGGACCGAGCTGCTCGAGGAGACCGAGAAGCAGCTTCACTCCGCCGACAAATGAGCCCGGCCGGCACCCGGAGCGGCGCCGGGAAATGGCAAAACCCGCTGCGGGACAAGCGCGATAAGCGCCTCCCCAGAATCGCCGGGCCTTGTGCGGTAGTGATTTTCGGCGTGACCGGCGATTTGGCCCGCAAGAAGGTGGTACCGGCCATCTACGACCTGGCCAACCGCGGTTTGCTGCCACCGACCTTTGCCCTGGTCGGGTTCGGCCGCCGGGACTGGAGCGACGAAGACTTCAGTCAGTTGGTCTACGAGGACGTCAAAGCGCACTCTCGCACGCCGTTCCGTCAGGTGATCTGGGACCGGCTGGCCGAGGGCTGCCGCTTCGTACAAGGCGCCTTCGACGACGACGCTGCATTCGCACGGCTGGCCGAAACTCTGGAGAAGCTCGACGCCGAACGCGGCACCGGCGGCAATCATTGCTTCTACCTCGCGATCCCGCCAAACAGTTTTCCATCGGTGTGCGAGCAGTTGAGTAAAGCCGGGTTGGCCCACCCCCAGGAAGGCAGCTGGAGGCGGGTGGTCATCGAAAAGCCGTTCGGCCACGACTTGGACAGCGCACGCGAGCTCAACCACGTGGTCAACAGTGTGTTCCCCGAGGAATCGGTGTTCCGCATCGACCACTACCTGGGCAAGGAGACGGTACAGAACATCATGGCGCTGCGGTTCGCCAATCAGCTGTTCGACCCGATCTGGAACGCCCACTACGTCGACCATGTCCAAATCACCATGGCCGAGGACATCGGTCTTGGTGGGCGCGCAGGGTATTACGACGGAATCGGCGCGGCCCGCGACGTGATCCAGAACCACCTGATGCAACTGCTGGCCTTGACCGCCATGGAAGAGCCGGTGAGCTTTCTCCCGTCGGAATTGCAGTCCGAGAAGATCAAGGTGCTCTCCGCGGTTCAGCTAGCGCAGCCGCTCGACGAAACCACGTCGCGGGGTCAGTACGCCGCCGGATGGCAGGGTGGCGAGAAGGTGGTCGGGCTACTCGAGGAGGAGGGCTTCTCCAAAGAATCCACCACCGAGACCTTCGCCGCCATCACCCTGGAAGTCGATACCCGGCGGTGGGCCGGTGTCCCGTTCTATCTCCGCACCGGAAAACGATTGGGCCGCAGGGTGACCGAGATCGCCTTGGTCTTCAAACGCGCTCCGCATCTGCCGTTCGATGCGACCATGACCGACGAGCTGAGCGCCAACGCACTGGTGATTCGCGTACAGCCCGACGAAGGAATCACGTTGCGATTCGGCTCCAAGGTGCCCGACAGCACCATGGAAGTGCGCGATGTCAATATGGATTTCTCTTACGGCTCCGCGTTCGCCGAAGAGTCACCGGAGGCCTACGAACGGCTGATCCTCGATGTGCTGCTCGGCGAGCCGTCACTGTTTCCGGTGAACGAGGAAGTCGAATTAGCTTGGGAGGCACTGGATCCTGTGCTCGATTATTGGGCCGAGCACGGTAAGCCTGATCCGTACGAGGCGGGCACCTGGGGCCCGGAGTCGGCGTTCGAGATGCTGCGTCGGACTGGCCGGGAATGGCGGCGGCCGTGATTGTCGAACTGCCCGAAACCGGCACCACCGCGATCAACAAGAAGCTCGTCGAGCTTCGCGAGAAGGTCGGCGCGGTCAACCTCGGCCGGGTGCTGACATTGGTGATTGCACCCGACACCGACGCGCTGCTGGAGGAGTCCATCGAAGCCGCCATCGCCGCCGGTCACGAGCACCCCAGCCGGGTGATCGTGGTGATGACCGGAGATGCGGAAGCCGGTGAGGCACGCCTCGACGCTCAACTGCGGGTCGGCGCTGACAGCGGTGCCGGCGAGGTCGTGGTGCTGCGCCTGTCGGGTCCTCTTGCCGGACACGCGGGCAGCGTCGTCGTACCGTTCCTGCTGCCCGACATCCCGGTGGTGGTGTGGTGGCCGGATGTGGCCCCAGCCGTGCCGGCTCAAGATCCGTTGGGCCAGTTGGCACTTCGGCGCATCACCGACGCAACCAACGGAGCTGACCCGCTGTCCGCGATCAAAAGCAGGCTGCCCGGCTACACCCCCGGTGACACCGACCTCGCATGGAGCCGCATCACCTACTGGCGGGCACTACTCGCCTCGGCGATCGACCAGCCACCGCACGAGCCGATCACGTCGGCGCTGGTGTCCGGGTTGAAGACCGAGCCCGCGCTGGATGTCCTCGCGGGCTGGCTGGCGACTCGCATCGACGGACCCGTGCGGCGCGCGGTCGGCGAGCTCAAAGTCGAACTGGTGCGCAACAGCGAGACGGTGACGCTGAGCAGACCGCAGGAGGGGCTGACCGCCACGTTGAGCCGCACCGCTAAGCCGGACGCACTTGTTCCGTTGCCGCGCAGGGAAACCCGGGAATGTCTCGCCGAGGATCTGCGCCGACTGGACGCGGACGCAATCTACCTTTCAGCGTTGGAGGGCATCGATCGGGTGGAGTACGCATGAGCCGCGCCGGCGACGATGCAGAGGGCAACGATGTGGGGGCACGCCCCCTCGCCGCCGGGCGGCCGGGGGTACCCCCACCCGCTTGCGGGGGAGAGGAGCGGCGCAGATGAGCACAGTTGTCGAGACATTCGATGACAGCGACGGACTGGTCGCCGCCGCAGGGGAACGATTGATCAGCGTTATCCACGCCGCCATTGCGGCGCGCGGACGAGCGCTGCTGGTACTGACCGGTGGCGGCAACGGCAACCGGCTCATGAGTTATCTCGCCGAACACGCAGAGCGAATCGATTGGGCCAACGTGCATGTGTTCTGGGGCGACGAGCGATACGTCACCGAAGATGACGACGAACGCAACGACAAGCAGGCCCGTGAGGCATTGCTGAGCCACGTCGACATCCCGGCCCGCAATGTGCATGCCATGCCGGCCGCTGACGGCGAGTTCGGCAGCGACCTGGCTGCCGCCGCACTGGCCTACGAGCAACTCCTGGCCGCGAATGCCGAGTCGGGGGATCCCGCACCGAATTTCGACGTCCATCTGCTCGGCGTGGGACCAGAGGGTCACATCAACTCGCTGTTTCCGGACACTCCCGCCATCCGCGAGAAAACTCGGTTGGTTGTCGGCGTCGAGGATTCGCCGAAGCCGCCACCGCGACGAATCACCTTGACACTGCCGGCAATCCGGCGGTCTCGTGACGTCTGGCTGCTGGTGTCGGGTGCGGAGAAAGCCGAAGCGGTCGCCGCCGCAATCGGCGGCGCCGACCCGGCCTCGGTGCCGGCGGCCGGCGCAGTCGGTCGCGAGCACACCGTCTGGTTCCTTGACAGGCAAGCAGCGGGCAAGCTGCCCGCTGGCTAAGGTCGCCGCTCGGCCTGCCGATCGGCATACCCGCGGGCATATTCCTGCAGCCGTCGGACGACGTCAGGCGGTACCGCGCGGCCCGTCACCGCAGCGCAGTAGTTAATACCGAAACTGGGCCGCATATCCGATCAGATGCGGAATTGGTTCCGCAGGTTCCCGGGAACGTCATAATGAGGCCCATGGCAGACAGAAGCGGCGGCGGCCCTCGGCAGCGGATCAAGACGCTCACCCAGGCGGCGATGAACGCCGACGTCACCGTGAATCAACTCGAAGACGTGCTCGGCGGCCTGGGCGACACCCTGACAGACCTTAACCACTCGCTTACGCACTTGAACAACGCAGTCGACCGCCTCAACGGCGGTCTGGATCACTTCGAGGCCACGCTGAGCAGGATCGACGACCTGATGGGCCGGTTGGCCACGCTCGTCGCGCCGGTCGAGGCCATAGTCGAGCGCATCGACTACGTGGTGAGCGTGGGCGAAACGGTGATGTCGCCGCTGTCGATCACCGAACACGCGGTGCGGAACGCGTTCAACTCGCTGCGGAATCGGACGGCGCGCTAAGACGTGCCGGAGTCTCACCCGGCTTCCGCTGCGCCTTGCGCGGCGGAGACCGGCCTGCCGTGGGACGTCCCAGTTTCCGATGCGGTCGCTGCGATCGCCGCTGCCCGCGCCGAATACGGCGACACCTTCGCGGTGCGCAGCGGCCAGGATCACTACCTGTTCACCTTCTCCCCGACGGGCGTCGAATCGTTCTACGGGCTGGCCGAGGAGAAGGCCAGCAAAGGCGTCGCCGACTTCCTGATGCTGCGCCGCAAACTCCCCGACGCCATCTTCGACGGCCGGCGCATCCTCCCGGGCACGCTGTTCCGCCGCGACGACGTCGCCGGATATCTGTCGAACCTGCAATGGGCGCTGCAGCAGGCGACGGCTGAACTGGGATCCGCGGGCTCGGTCGACGTCTTCGACCTCACCCGCCGGCTTGCGCACCGGATGGGACTCGCCTCGTGGGCGGGACCCGGGTCAGCGCACGGCGAGGCTTTCGAGCATCTCGTGCGGGCGTTCGACATCCTCGACGGTTCCGACGCATTCGTGCATCCCGACGCGATGGCGGCGGTCGCGGCGTCAGGCAAGCGCGCGGAGCGGGCGGCCCTCGACGAGATCGCCGACATCGTCACGGCTGCCGTACACCGCCACGATGCGGACAGCGCGCAGGATCAGGCGCTGTTCGGCCGGATCGTCGACGCCTGGTCCGGGGAAGCGGCCGACGCCCGCATGCGTGGCGTCGCGCTCGACGTCGCGCTGATTCACATCGCCTCGATGTCCAACCTGGCCGCGGCGCTCGGGTGGGCGTTGGTCGACCTCGTCGAGCACCCCGCGCATCTGGCGCGGGTCGTCTCCGGCGATGCCGACTTGGCGCAGCGTTGCGCGCTGGAGTCGACGCGGCTGGCGCAGCGCTCGATCATGTCCCGCGCGGTACTGTCGCCGGTTGTCCTGGATACCGGCGAGATGAGCTATGAGGTGCCGCCGGGCTGGACGATCGCCACCCTGCTGCCGTTACTCAACTCCTCCGTCGCACCGGGACTCGAATATTGGGATCCGGATCGGTGGACGCGGCACCGACTGGCCGACGAGAAGTCGCTTCCCTCGCCGATGTTGGTGACGGCCTTCGGCCACGGTCGGCATTCGTGTCCGGCACAGCCGTTCTCGCTGTCCGCCATGACGGCCGCGATGACGCACTTGTTCGGCCGCTACCAGATGACACCGCACTGGACGTCGCACCCGCGGCCCGTTCCTGCTCAGATCGGCGGCGTGGCGCGGGCCGACGGGTCATGCCGGCTCAGCTACGTCGGCGCGTAAATCCCCGGTCACATCTGCCACGTCCGCACCGGCGAGCAAGGACACACATCGTGGGGGCAACGATGTCGCATGCGATATCACGCCGGCCTCATCCTGTGCTCGGATTTATCGTCTGGTGGAATCGAAAATCCTCTGATAGATAACCGAGGGCGGCCCCGTCCGACTTGCGTCGTTGACCCGTGGGCGCGGGTTATTCTCACAACGCACAGAACAGCTGAGAGGGGAGCGCCATGACCGCGGTAGACCCGAAAATTAACCAGGACACCATCACGGTGCGCAACCCCGCCGACGGCCGAACAGCCGGATCGGTGCCCATCGACGGCCCCGACACGGTGGCCGCCAAGGCGCGCGAACTACGGCTGTTCCAGCCCGAGTGGGAAGAGATTGGCCCGCGCGGGCGCAAGAAGTGGATGATGACGTGGCAGGACTGGGTCCTCGACAACGCCAATCACCTGACCGAGGTGCTGATGTCGGAGACCGGCAAGTCCCGTGGTGACGCCAGCCTCGAGCCGATCACCATCGCCGACGCGATCAACTACTGGGCCGCCAACGCCGAGGAGTTCCTCGCCGACCGGCATCCCGCGGCGCACAGCCCGCTTTTCCGGGTCAAGAAACTGACCACGGTATTCCGGCCCTATCCGTTGGTCGGGATGATCGAGCCGTGGAACTTTCCGCTGGCGATGCTGGCGCTGGACTTGGTGCCCGCGCTGGCCGCCGGCGCCGCGGTTCTGCTGAAACCCTCTGAAGTGACACCACTTTCGCCCGTTGAGCTCGCCCGAGGATGGAATGAGGTCGGCGCACCGCCGGTCTTCGCTTTGGCCACCGGCTACGGGGCCACCGGCGCGGCGGTGATCGAGAACTGCGACTACGTTCACTTCACGGGGTCCACGGCGACCGGTCGCAAGGTTGCGATGGCCTGCGCGGAGCGGCTGATCCCGTGCAGTCTCGAACTCGGCGGTAAGGATCCGGCGATCGTGCTGGCCGACGCCGACCTCGACCGGGCCGCCAACGGCATCGCCTGGGGCGGGATGTTCAACTCCGGTCAGGTGTGCATCTCCGTGGAGAGGGTCTTCGTCGAGGCGCCCATCTACGACGAGTTCGTCGCCAAGCTGGCCGATAAGGTCCGCGCCGTTGCGCAGGGCCAGGAGTCCACCGCCGGTTTCAACTACGACACCGGCGCGATGGCCACCGCCGCGCAACGCGACATCGTCGAGCGCCACGTCCGGGAGGCCACCGCCGCGGGGGCGCGGGTGATCACCGGCGGGAACCCCACCGGAGTCGGTACCTTCTTCCAGCCCACCGTGATCGTCGATGCGGATCCGAGCATGACCTGCATGAACGTGGAGACCTTCGGTCCGACCCTGCCGGTGGTCAAGGTGGCCGACGAGGAAGAAGCCGTCCGGCTGGCCAACGATTCGGTCTACGGACTGTCGGCCAGCGTGTGGACCGGGGACGTCGGCCACGGTGAGAAGTTGGCCCGGCGCCTGGACTGCGGCGCCGTCAACGTCAACGACGCGCTGACCAACGTCTTCTGCCCGGGGCTGCCGATGGGTGGCTGGAAAGAGTCAGGCATCGGCTATCGCAGTGGCGGTGCGGCGGGGCTGATCAAGTTCTGCCGCCAGCAGGCCATCACCGCTCCGCGGCTACCCACCCAGAAGTCCGAGATGATGTGGTACTCCTCATCGCGCAGGCAGGGCCGATTCGCGCTGGCGGCGATGCGGGCCTTCGCCGGACACGGCTGGCGGCGGATCGGCCGCGGCAAGGGCTCAGGCGGCAGGGGCTAGGGCTTCCGGCGGACGAAATCGTAGGTCAAAATAGACCCCGGAACGACACACCCGGACTCTCATCACGGGTGGAACCGGTATCGCGGACTCGCCAGAGACACTGGTCAGGCTCACGCCACTAGCCACTGTTGCGCAGCGCGCTGGCCAAACCGTTCATGGTCAACAGGATTCCGCGTTGCACCAGCTCGTCGTCATCGCCGGAACGGTAGCGCCGCAACAACTCCACCTGCAGATGGTTCAGCGGCTCCAGATACGGAAAGCGGTTGAACACCGAACGGGCCAGCGCCGGGTTGTCGGCGAGTAGGTTGTCCTGGCTGGTGATCAGCTTGTGCGCGTTGATGCTTCGCTGGTGCTCAGCGGCGATCTTGTCGAACACCCGACGCCGCAGTGCCTCGTCCTTCACCAACTCGGCGTAATGGGCCGCCAGGCCCAGATCCGTTTTCGCGAGCACCTGTGCCATGTTCGACAGCACGGTCTGGAAGAACGGCCACTTCTGGTAAAGGTCACGCAGGAGTTCGATCCGCCCGGCGTCCTCGGCGATCCAGCTCTCCACGGCCGAGCCTGTTCCGTACCAGCCTGGCAGCATCACCCGCGACTGACTCCAGGCCATGACCCAGGGAATCGCGCGCAGGTCGGAGATCGACGATGTCGGTTTGCGAGACGTCGGACGGCTACCGACGTTCAGCGACCCGATCTCGCTGACCGGGGTGGACTGCAGAAAGTACTCCACGAAACCTTCTGTCTCGTGGACTAATTCGGAGTACGCGGTTTGCGCCCGGTCGGCCAGCTCGTCGAGAATCTCGTATGCCGGGCCGGCCGCGTCACCCAGCCCTTCGACGTCGAGCAGGGTCGACTCCAGGGTGGCCGCCAGCAGGGTCTCCAAATTGCGCTGCGCCATCTGCGGCTCGGCGTACTTGGCGGCGATCACCTCGCCTTGTTCGGTCAGCCGGAGCGAGCCGTTCACCGCTCCCGGCGGCTGAGCGAGAATGGCCTGGTAGCTCGGTCCCCCGCCGCGGCCCACCGTGCCGCCGCGACCATGGAAGAGCCGCAACCGAATTCCGGTCTTTCGCGCCGACTCGACGAGATCGAGCTCGGCACGATACAGCGCCCAGTTGGCGGTCAGGTAGCCGCCGTCCTTGTTGGAGTCGGAATAGCCGAGCATCACTTCCTGGCTGTGGCCGCGGGCGCGCACGATGTTCTGATAGACGGGAAGGTCAAGCGCCGCTTCGAGAATCGACGCACCGCGATGCAGGTCGTCAATTGTCTCGAACAGCGGGACGATGCCCACCGGGCAGTGCGGCTCCTCGCCCGAGGCGTCAAGCAGGCCGCATTCCTTCAGCAGGATCCCAGCTTCCAGCAGGTCGGAGACGGAACGACACATCGAGATGATGTAGTTGGGCACAGCCGGCGGACCGTAGATGTCGATGGCGCGCGCGGCAGCGCTGACGATGCCGAGTTCTTTTTGGGCGAGCTCGGACAGTTGCTCGCGGTCGCCGACCAGAGGCCGTCGGGTGTGCAGTTCGTCGGCGAGGATGTTGACCCGTTCGTCTTCGCTCAAGGCGCCATAGTCGGGATGAACGCCGGCCCAGGCGAGCAACTCGGCGACCACTTCTTCGTGGACGTCGGAGTTCTGCCGCATGTCGAGACCGGACAGGTGAAAACCGAAGACGTGCACAGCATCCCGCAACCGAGCCAACCGGTCGTCAGCCAGCAGCGTGCTGCCGTTGGCGCGCAGTGAGGCGCCAACGGTGTCGAGATCGGCCAGCAACTCCCCCGGCGCCGCGTAGGGCGGCAAACCGAGGTCGAGCAGGTTGGCCGGCTCATCGTCGAGGATCGACACGGCGGTGGCGCTCAGGCGAGCCCGGATCACCCGCAGTGCGCGCCGGTAGGGCTCGTCAGCGCGGGACGGCTCGTCGCAGTCCTGTGCCAACGCCGCGAGTTCGTCGGTGACGGCCACCAATCGGGCCGACATCGACAGCTCCTGCTCCAGCGCTGTCAGCTGGGCTGTGTAGTGCCCCAGCGCAGTGTAGGCCGCGCTGCCGGTGGCCAGTCGCACCACATCGGCGGTGACGTTCGGGTTGCCGTCGCGGTCGCCGCCGATCCACGAGCCGGGCCGCAGGATCGGTTCGGGGAGCAGGTCGGCGTCGGGCCAACGACTGCGCAGCGCGTCGCGCACCTCCGCGTTGACCTTCGGCACCACATCGAAGAATGCGGCCTGGAAGTACCGCAGGCCGACCGCGATCTCGTCGGAGATCTGCAGCCGGGACAACCGGATCAGCGCGGTCTGCCACAGCGTCAACACCTGGCGGCGCAGCTCGGTCTCGATGGTGCTGCCGTCGTCAGTGTGTGCATGCCCGCGCGCGTGCAGCCGCATCAGCTGAGTGATGCGGTGCTGGGTGTCGAACACCGTTCGGCGGCGCGTTTCGGTCGGATGGGCGGTGATGACCGGGGAGACCAGCGCGCCGGCCAGTGCCTCGGCGACGGTCGCCGCGTCCAGATCCGCTGCGTCGAGCTTGAGATAGGTGGCGGCCAGGCTGCTGTCCTGCGGCGGGTCGCCGGCGCCGACGTGGATGGCCCGGCGCCGTTCCCGGTGAATGTCCTCGGCGACGTTGGCCAGCAGCGCGAAATGGCTGAACGCCCGGATGACGGGGACCGCCTGGTGAATGTCGATGCCGGCGAACAGCTCCGCCACCTCGGCGCGCTCGATCTCCGAGCGGCGCACCCGAAACGACGCCCGGCGGGCCCGTTCCACCAAGTCGAAGACCTCGTCCCCGTTCTGCTCCCGGACGGTATCGCCGAGGATGGCACCGAGGAGCCGGATGTCGTCGCGCATCGGCTCGGTCGCCTCGCGCCCGACGCGGGTGCGTTGTACCGCACCGAACGGCTCCAGCGAGTCGGATGCGTCAGCCATACCTCCCAGTATCAGGGTGGTTGGCCGTCTTCGCCTTTCGTGGCCTCAGACGTTGTATTTGATCCGCAGCGCCATACCGACGATGGCCACCAGCCAGATGCCGACGACGAACAACGTCAGTCGGTCGAGGTTCTTTTCCACCACTGTCGACCCGGACAAGCTGGACTGCACGCCACCACCGAACAGCGTCGAGAGGCCGCCACCTTTGGCGCGGTGCAACAGCACCAGCAGGACTATCAGGATGCTGGTCACCACCAGGGTGATCTGCAGGGCCAATTCCATGACCCACACCCTACCGGCCTGTCATGGACCGGCTCAGACCGGCGTTACGTCAGTCGAGGTAAAGATCGCCGGTGTTGTAGTCGATGGAAATCGGATACTGCTCGAACGGGATGACGCCGCTGTCGATGGAAGTTCCTGATACCGCCGTCGGCGACTCGTTGGTGCCGAGGCTGTCGGTCTCAACTTGGTAGGAGTACAGCAACGTGTTTCCGTCGTAGACATTGACATAGTCTCCCTGCGGCACGTCGGCCGACGAAATCGACGACGGAATCGTCCCGTAGACGCCACCAGAGTCAAGGTCGTCGGAGACGCTGCCAGAACCAAGGCTCGTTCCCGTGCCATCTGAACCAGTCGTGACGCTTTCGGTCAGACCGCTGACGGTTGAGCCGGTGGCCGTCAGATCGAGGCCAGTCGTATTCGGGGTGGCATCGAGCGTCAGCACTTTGTCAGCGCCAGTCTCGTCGACCGTCACACCCTGGTAGCCCGCCGCCTCGATCGGGCTCTCACCCGCGCCACCGGTGCCCGTGGTCCCGATACCCAGAATGCCGGTTACGTCGTTGTCAGCATCGAAGTTCTGGAAGGCATCGTTGGTGAAGAGACTCGACAGGTTGTTCGGGTCCCACGAGTACACCTCGACTTCGACCGGCGCGGTGGTGTCCACCGCGGCGCCGGTGGTCGAGGTGTAGTCGACCGGTACGTCGTTGTAGGTCAGGTAGATGTAGTCGACCCCACCGCTATAGCCGCTTTCACTGATACCGGTGGGAGTCCCGAGCGAAAGCAAGGCCTCAAGCTGCGTGAAAACGTTCGATCCGAGGTCTGTATCGGGAATGACGAGACCACTCGATCCGGTGTCGACCAGCAGCGTCGTGCTTGCGCCGTCGACCGTGGACTGAACGGTTGGCTCGGTGTCCTCGGCGACGGTGATCGGGATGGAGACGTTGCTCAGTGCCGCTGCGGGTTCGGCTGACGAAGCAGCGCTGGCCGCAGGCTCCGATGCCGCCGGCAGCGCCAAGTCGATAGAGTTCAGGCTGGTGAGCAGACTGTCGCTCCAGCTGGTCAGGTCCACGGCCGCGGCGGGGTCCAAAGCCACGAGCGAATCGGATATCGAGTTGATGATCGGGTCGATCAGGGCGTCAATGTCGGCCTTGGCGGGGGCGGCCGAGCCGGTCGCCATCGCTGCCGCTGCGACAAACGCGCTGACGGCGCCGCCCATAACCACACCGCAACGGCGCGCCGTGCCGTTGCGTGACTGCTTGTTGGCGCTATCGTGACCAGCCATTCGGTTGCCTCCCGGGGCGTGCGAGCTGCCGTAACCCGCAAAACTTACCGTTCCTGTGTTTCTTTCAGGTTTCATTAAGCTAAACGTCAGCTCCTCGAACGGCAACCCCAAACAGCCCGTTTTTAAGGCAACGGCCCCCCGGCTGCGGCTCCTCGTCGGGGTGCCTGCGGTGTTTCCGCAGCGGCCGCGGCGCGGTCGAGGTCTTCCAGCCGTCGGCATAGCTCCCGGCGCGCAGCCTCCGAATCGATGCCCGCATCTAACGCAGAACTAAGCGCGGTAATCGCATCGACGGTGTCTTCCAGCTCGACGGCGACCGGAATCGCCCGCATGGCACGTGAGCTCACAGGCGGGGGCTCGAGCACCGCGGCCTCGGCATTCGCCCGCGCGTCGTGTGCCAATCGGTAGGCGTCGGCGCGGACAGATTGCCAACGCCGGCGCTGCACTGCGGGCTTAACCGCCTCACCTAGATAGTCATGTGCGGCCTCCAACGCCTCGGACAGCTGCGCGTATGCCGGGAACCGGCGAGCCTCCGGCCACAACAGGTAGCCGAATACCACCGCAACCGCCGCTCCGATCAAGGTGTCTTGCAACCGCACCACGGGCGCAACCGGATCCACCTGCCCAATGGATTGGGACAGCAGAGCCGAGGTGGTGATTCCGATGACGACCAGCCCATACAGCTTCGGTACCGAAACCACCACAAAGCCCAACGCCAGCGCAGTCACGGCAACAAGCGGTAGTCCGGGCGGGAGCACGGCTAGGACGGCAGTAGCTATCAGGGCGCCGATGAGAGTGCCGAATATTCGATTCACCGTCCGCACGAAGACCGACGCGAATTCAGGCCGCACGATGACGGCGGTGGTCAGTGGCAGCCAGAACGCGTGGGTGGGTTGCCGCACCGTCGCTGTGAGCGCCGTAGCGACGGCCATGCACAGGCCGATGCGCACGCCATTAGCCAGGCCGGTGCGCGACGTTGCCGCCCGAACCAACGCCGACAAGCGCTGGCTCTCGCGCCGTGGCGCGCCGGGCCGCCTCGGCCGCCCGCTCAGCGCGTCGGCGAGCTCAACCAATCCCGGATCTCCGCCGGCATCGGTCTCGGTGAAGTCGACCGCAACCGGTACGGAATCCCAAATCTGTTGTCCCGCTTGCCGTATCGCCGCAATCGCGACGTCGGGGATCGGTCGACCCTGGGCGTAGAGGGTCGCTGAGGCGAAGGCCACCAGATCGGCGCCACGGCGGTTGCGGGCGGCGCGCGCGACGGCCGAGGCGGCGGCCAGCCGGGCGCGGGCAGCACCGGCCTTTTCGGTGCCGATCGCCGCGCATAAGTCCGCGGCCGCGAAGTACACCTCGGCCTGGGCGCGGCGTTCCGGCTTGTCGCGATGAAAAGCCCACGGCGCTAATACCGAAACCGCGGATATCGACGTGCCGACCAGGTAACACACCGCCTGCTGCCACCACGGCAGCGACGATCCCCCGAACTGGCCAAAGGCCACGCCGACCGACAGCATCAACCCAAAGGCCGGCCCACTAGGCCCGGTCCCGCCCGCCATGCCCGAGATCGCGCCGGCGACCGCCGCGACGAGGACCTGCCCGGCCCCGAAGCCGGGCCACAGCTGCGCACCCACACTGATGCCTACTGCTCCGCCTATCGCCTGGGCCACCCAGGCCCACCAGCGGGCTCGATAGAAGCCCCGGACAAGGAATACGAAAGCGCAGGCGGCTCCGAGGTATGCCAGCCCGACGAGCTGCAGTTCGCCGAACAGGGCGCCGGTGCCGGCGATGAGCGCCGCGGTGCCCACTGCCCAGAGGGCAGGGCCCACGGCCCAGGGTGCGCTAGACGGGCGCAGCGCAGCCGCGATGCTGCGACCCAACGCCGTAAGCGAATCGCGCATCGGGCGACAGTCGGATTACGGCAGCGGTCCGCCGGCGGCGATGGCGGACAGCGTCGCGAACTGCTCGCCATCCAGCGACGCGCCACCGACCAAAGCACCGTCGACGTCGTCCTGCGCGACGATGTCGCCGATGTTTTTGGCATTCACCGAGCCGCCGTAGAGCACCCGGACGGTATCGGCGATCTGCGGCGATGCCAGGCTGCCCAGTTCCGTGCGGACCGCCGCGCAGACCTCCTGGGCGTCGCCGGCGCTGGCCACCCGCCCGGTACCGATCGCCCACACCGGCTCGTAGGCGATGACAGTCCGACCGATCTGCTCGGCCGACAGCCCGGCCAGCGACCCGCGCAGCTGCGTCTGGCAGTGGCTGACATGGTCGCCGGCCTCACGCACTTCCAGGTGCTCGCCGATACAGACGATCGGCGTCAGGTCATGCTTGAGCGCCGCCGCGGCCTTGGCAGCCACCAGCGCATCGTCCTCGTTGTGGTACGTACGCCGCTCGGAGTGACCGACGACGACGAAGCTGCACCCCAGCTTGGCCAAAAAAGCCCCGCTGATCTCGCCGGTGTACGCGCCGGAGTCGTGCTGCGACACGTCCTGGGCGCCGTAGGTGAGCCGCAGCTTGTCGCCGTCCACCAGGGTCTGCACGCTGCGCAGATCGGTGAACGGCGGAATGACGGAGACGTCGACTTTGTCGAAGTATTTGTCCGGCAGCGAGAACGCGATCTTTTGCACCAGCGCGATGGCCTCGAAGTGGTTGAGGTTCATCTTCCAATTGCCGGCTATCAGCGGCTTGCGGCTCATCGGCGTCCCTCGCTCAGCTAGCACTGCCCAGTATTTCCAGGCCGGGCAGCGTCTTGCCCTCAAGGTATTCCAGCGATGCCCCACCTCCGGTGGAAATGTGCGAGAAGCTGTCCTCGGGCAGGCCCAGTTCGCGCACCGCGGCCGCGGAGTCGCCACCACCGACCACGGTGAACGCGCCCTTGGCGGTCGCCCCGGCGATCACCTCGGCGACTCCCTTGGTGCCCGCGGCGAATGCCGGGAACTCGAAAACCCCCATCGGTCCGTTCCAGAAGACGGTCTCGGCGTTGGACAGCAACGTGGTAAAGCGGGTTACCGACCCCGGCCCGATGTCCAAACCCATCTTGCCGTCCGGGATCGCATCGACGGCGACGAGCTGCGGCGGCGAATCGGCGGCGAACTTCTCGGCCACCACGATGTCCACCGGAAGGTGCAGCACGTCCCCATGGGTGTCGAGCAACTCACGGCAGGTGTCGATCATCTCGGTCTGCAGCAGCGATGTGCCCACCGAAAGACCAGCTGCGGCAAGAAATGTGAAGCACATGCCGCCGCCGATGACAATGCTGTCCGCCTTGGTGGCCAGCTGCTCGATCACACCGAGCTTGTCCGACACCTTCGAACCGCCGAGCACTACCGCGTAGGGCCGCTTCGTCGAGTGGGTCAGCCGCTCGAGCACACTGACCTCTTCGGCGACCAACGTGCCCGCATAGTGCGGCAGCAGCGTGGCGACGTCGTAGACCGAGGCCTGCTTGCGGTGCACCACACCAAACCCGTCGGAGACGAAAGCACCTGTGGGCCCGACTAATTCGACGAGCTCTTTGGCCAGCGCCAGCCGTTCGGCGTCGTCCTTGCTGGTTTCGCGCGGGTCGAAGCGGATGTTTTCCAGCAGCAGGACATCCCCGTCGGTCAGACGCTCGGCGCGGGCCCGCGCATCACGGCCGACGACGTCGTCAGCCAACTGCACATCCTTGCCCAGCTGCTCACCCAGTGCCGCGGCGACCGGTGCCAACGACAATTTCAGATCGGGGCCGCCTTTGGGACGTCCCAGATGCGCGATCACGATTACTTTGGCGCCGGCGTCGGCGAGCGCCTTCAGGGTAGGCACCGACGCGGTGATGCGGCCGGCATCGGTGATGACGCCGTCATTCAGCGGCACGTTCAAATCGGACCGCACCAGCACGCCACGGCCCGAAACCCCCTGTGCAAGAAGGTCTTCCAGGTTAGGGATAGACACGGCTACAGCGACTTGCCGACCAGTGCGACCAGATCGACGAGGCGGTTGGAGTAGCCCCATTCGTTGTCGTACCAGGACACCACCTTGGCCTGGTTCTCGATCGCCTTGGTCAGGCCCGAGTCGAAGATCGAGCTGTGCGGGTCGGTGACGATGTCGCTGGAGACGATCGGGGCGTCGTAATACTTGAGGATGCCCTTCATCGGGCCGTCGGCGGCGGCCTTCATCGCGGCGTTGATCTCGGCGGCGGTGGCCGACTTGGACAGCTCGGCGGTCAGGTCGGTAACCGAGCCGGTCGGGATCGGCACCCGTAGCGCGTAGCCGTCGAGCTTGCCTTTGAGTTCGGGCAGCACCAAGCCGATGGCTTTGGCGGCGCCGGTGGAGGTCGGGACGATGTTCAGGGCGGCCGCGCGGGCACGACGCAGGTCCTTGTGCGGGCCGTCCTGCAGGTTCTGGTCCTGAGTGTAGGCGTGGATGGTGGTCATCAGACCCTTGACGATGCCGAACTCGTCGTTGAGCACTTTGGCAACGGGCCCAAGGCAATTCGTGGTGCACGACGCGTTGGAGATGATGTTCTGGCTACCGTCGTACTGGTCGTCGTTGACGCCAAGCACGATCGTGATGTCCTCGTCGGTGGCCGGTGCCGAAATGATCACCTTTTTGGCCCCGGCGTCCAGGTGGCCTTTGGCCTTGGCCGCGTTGGTGAAGATGCCGGTCGACTCGACGACGACGTCGACGCCCAAGTCGCCCCAGGGCAGGGCCGCTGGTCCCTCTTTGACCTCCAGCGCCTTGATCTTCATGTCGCCGACGACGATGGTGTCCTCGCCTTCCAAGCTGACGTCGTAGGGCAGTCGGCCCAGGATCGAGTCGAATTTCAGCAGATGCGCCAGTGTGGCGTTGTCGGTCAGGTCGTTTGCCGCGACCAACTCGATGTCGGTGTCGGCGCCCGCGGCCTGCTGCTCCAGCAGGGCCCGGTAGAAGTTACGCCCGATTCGACCAAAGCCGTTGATGCCTACCCGGACCGTCACGTGTCTCTCCTTTATCGCTGACGAAATGCTCGCCGCCAGCCTAGTAGCTGCGACAATGCGCCGCGAATCGCGGTGGATCACCGATGATGCCCGCGCTGGTCACCGTGCAGCGCCGGCCCCCCGCGTGACCGGATGTACGGGCAACTCGTCATCGGGCTCGGGCCAGGGCTGGCGCGCCAGCATGTCCTCGACCGCCACATAGCCTTCCTCGATCAGTCCGGTCTTCGCGTCGACGATGCGATACCACTGCTTTTTCGTCTGGATCGGTTGGCCTTCCAAGATGATCACTCGCAGATCGCCCTCGTCGAACCCGCAGCGCCGTTGCACGGCCTCGACCAACTGCTCGTTGTGCAGGTGGCCTTCGCCGAAATTCCAGCCGATGAGCGGCCCGGCGACGGTCTCGCCCTCGCGCAGCGTGTAGTCCGCCTCGTTCTCCAGCGCGCGGCCCACTAGCCCGTTGAGCGCGCGGCCGTGCACATGCATGGCCCGGAAGGCCCGCGCTTTGTCACTGATGATCTCGGCGGTTGCCGGGTCGTAAAGCCGAGCAATTTGTTTGGCGGTCAGAGCCGAGCTTTTCACGACGTCGGCATCGATCCTGTCCTCGATACCCGCCCGGAAACACCAGACACTGGAGGCCCAGTTGCCTGCGTAGTAGCGCAACGCGGGCAAGAACGAAATCTGTTGCGGAAACATGTTTCCCACAATCGGAACCACGGCAAACGCCACCAATAAGATTGCCAGCAGCAGCGGTGAGTTGAGGTCGTAGATCGAGATGTTGCTGTAGTGCCCGAACAGGTAGAAGAGCGAGAAGATGAAAAAGACGTTCCATTCCAACGGAACGCCCATCGGCAGGTTGGAAATGATGTTGAGGTGGAAAGCCACCATGAAGGCGATCAACGCCCACCGCCACGGGTGGCTGTCGGCGAAGAAAACGAGCACGGCCGGCACAATGAATTCCGCTGTGGTGCCGCCGACGTGGGCCATCACCTTCGGTATCCAGGTGGGGCGTAAATCGTTGACCGAGTCGCGGTAGAGCCTGCGCTTCAACCAGTTGAAGGCTTTGCCGCGCAGCAGGGCGTTGTTGCTCGTCATCACCGCGACGACGTACGGAAAGTGGTGATTGAGCTTGGACGTCGCCGCACCCCACCACAGCGCGAGCATGATGACTTTGAAGGCGGCGATCTGATCGGTGAACGGGAAGAAGAACACCAGCAGCTTCACCCAGTAGTGCTCGCCGCGGGCGGCAAGGAAAATCGTCTTGTCCCGAAGGCCCAGCACCGCCAGGGCAATAATCGCCGGTAACACCACTACTGGATCGATCAATCCGACATCGCCGCTCGCGGTGACCTGCTCGCCGCGGCCGGGCGACAACAGGGCCCAGACGCCGGACGCCAGCACTATCGCGTACAGGCCGACGTCGAGGAGGGTCCGGGTGTCGCCACGAGTGAACGGAATCTCGTTAGGCCATGGGGGCAGACGAATTGTCTTGGGCCGCAACCAATACAGGAACCCACCGATCGGCGGCCAGAATCGCGCGGTGAGCGGACCCGACCCGCAGCCCAGGCCCAGCACCTCGAACAGCAAGGTGAAGATGATGACCTTCTGGTAGACGATCGGCTGCGTCCACCACACTGCGATGTGGCCCAGCCCGCCCAGCCCCGGCGTCAGCGAAATGACCGCGGCGGCACCCGCGACGTAGGCGGCCACCTTGACCACGTACAGCAGGTAGATCGCCGACGGGGTGCCGAAACCGTGCTCCACCCAGTGCCGGGTCACCACCTGCAGCCGCGACGCCGCCGGCAACGTATGCCAGGTGTCGGGGTCGACGTCTGGAAGGTCCGGGGTGATGAATCCCATGACGGCCTCGTTTCAGGTGCGCCACCGTTGGCGAGAACAATGTAGCGGCATCACCGGGCCGGCGTGTCGATCTGGCAAACCAAGGTATCTGCCGCTATACAGCAAAACTCGTGCGGGTTATGTTCAACTCGTGCGACATTCGCCGGCGTTCTCGTCGCTGAAGCGCTTATTCGCAACGACAACGGCTCTGCTCGTGCCGGTGCTCGCGGCGTGTGGCGGCGCGTCCACGTGGGGTTACAACGAACCACGTGGCTACGACGGCGCGACCTTGAAAATACTGTTCTCCCACGATTCGGTGTACTGCCTCAACAGGTTCACCTACGGCTCCACATTGGCGCCATCGCGCCCCGAAATTGTTCCTTGCGACAGCCCGGCCGCCCGAATCCGCAGCGATGGCTTTCACGCTAACGCGCCAGGATGCGCACGGCTCGATTACGAGTCGCTCACTGAGGACGGTCGCAAGTACTACTGCGTCAAGTACCTGGTTCGCGTCGGTTACTGCTACCCGGGAGTTACTCCCCCCCACGAGAGGCCGGCGGTGCTGCTGTATGCACCCTCGGCCTGCGACGAGTTTCTGCGGCGACCGCTGGCGGCCACCAACCTGGTGTCCGATGTCGCTGCAGACCCGCCGGTCGATGAGTTCGCCAGGTACGTCGTCACCGACATCCAGAGCCCGGCCCAGGGGAAGCACTGCCCTTCGCTGTCGGTTGACTTGGAGCCGCCCGAGGAGATCGAAGGACCCGGAGTTCCACCGCCAATCAGTCAGCTCATTTGCCTCACGCGCCAGTAGCGCCGAATGCGCCCGGCCGCCACACGGCGGGCACACCGTCGCCGAGTATCCCGAGCGCTAGTCAGAACAAGCTGGGCAAAATGTCGACCAGGAAATTGGCACCGGTGGCATTTGCATCGGCGGTCCCTTGAGCCAAGATCGCGGCAATATCGAAGCTGCCGGCGGCGGTGTCGCTGGAGCCGGCGGTCGCACTCATCAGGCTGCCGAGGTTTTCGGCGAAATCGGCGTTGCCGAGAAGGCTGTCGCCCGTGCCGCCCGCGCTGGCCATGCCGTCGCCGATATTGATAGCGGAGTCGCCGTTGCCGTACTCAGCATCGGCAGAGCCGGAGTTACCGGTAAGGGCGTAGGCGCTATCGAAGGAACCATCGTGAGCCGTCGCCATACCGTTGCCGCCTTCTTGAGCCACGTCGAAGTTGCCGTTACCGGCCGTGGCGATGCCACCGGTAGTGCTGAACCCGGAGTTGGCCGTGGCAAGGTCGAAGTTGCCGTCACCGGCGAAGGCGGTGGTGCCAGCGCCGGAGGCACTCGCAAAGTCGCCGACGCCGCCGGTGGCGATGGCGTTGCTGTCAGCGCCGACGGCGAGCGCAAAGTCCCCAGAGCCCGCGGTCGCCGAGGCGGTGCCCGACTCTAACAAGTTGAACCCGTCGATGGAAATGGCGATGTTCGACGACGTCGGGGCGGCGAGGGCTGAGACGGCGTCCTGCCACAATGACGACGCGTCGATGGAGCTGAGGGTGTTCGGATCAAGCATCGGGTCGGCCACCGCGATCGCCGGCATGGAGGCCAACGCGGCCCCGATGCCGAGGCCCACTCCCAGGACACCAATCCGGCCAATGACATTGCAGTTAAGCATGATTCATCCTTTCCTGGCCAAGGCACCGCCCGCCAACGGTGGAGTGGTGTGATGACGGGTTATTGTACTTTTCTAATGTAGTTCTCAGGAGTCTCTCCGGCTGCGCTTCCAAAGATTTACTCAGAAATTTAAGTTTTTGGTCTCACGCGTCTTCGAGCAGATCAGGCGTCACTGCTGATTCAGTGTCGGGAATGCCAACGACCTTCGCCTTCCGGTCGGCCATCGACAACAGTCGCCGAATACGCCCGGCCACAGCATCTTTCGTCATCGGCGGGTCGGCGAGCCGTCCCAGTTCCTCCAATGAGGCCTGCCGGTGTTCCACCCGCAACTTGCCTGCGGCGGCCAGATGGTCGGGCACACCGTCGCCGAGGATCTCCAGCGCCCGTTCGACACGGGCCGCGGCCGCCACCGCCGCGCGGGCCGAGCGCCGCAGATTGGCGTCGTCGAAATTCGCCAGCCGGTTGGCGGTGGCCCGGACCTCGCGGCGCATCCGTCGCTCCTCCCAGACCAACCGGGTGTCCTGGGCTCCCATCCGGGTCAGCAGCGCCCCGATCGCGTCGCCGTCTCGCACCACGACGCGGTCGGCGCCGCGCACCTCGCGGGCCTTGGCGCTGATGCCGAGCCGGCGCGCCGCACCCACCAGCGCCAGCGCGGCCTCTGGGCCGGGGCAGCTGACTTCCAACGCCGACGAGCGACCCGGCTCGGTGAGCGAACCGTGCGCCAAGAAAGCGCCGCGCCAGGCGGCCTCGGCGTCGCCGATGCTGCCGCCCACGACCTGGGCGGGCAGACCCCGCACCGGCCGGCCGCGCAGGTCGAGCAGGCCGGTCTGGCGGGCCAGCGCCTCGCCGTCGTTGGCGACCCGCAGCACGTACCGCGTGGTCTTGCGGATTCCGCTGGCAGACAACACATGCACGACCGAGTTGTAGCCGTACAGGTCGAAGATGTCCTTACGCAGCCGTCGCGCGATGCTGCCTAACTCAACCTCGGCTTCGACGACCACGCGACCGCTGACAATGTGCAGCCCACCGGCGAACCGCAGCAAGGAGGTCACTTCGGCGCGCCTCGCGCTCACCGAGCTCACTACCAGGCGGCTCAACTCGTCTTTGACTTCGGCCGTCATCGCCACGCGTCGTCACCCCTTGGTCCGTTGCGACCCGGTCCATCTGCGCCGGTTTGTTGACGTTCGTTGTCGATCGCCATCGCGCCGGTGGACGTCGCCGAAGGCGGCGGCCGACCGGTGTCGCGTACGCCTGCCCCATCCAGCGCCGCGGCTAGCTTGCCCGGGTCATGTAAAGGTGTACCAGGCCGGGCCACATCCGCGAATTGAACCTGGGCGTGCAGCAGTGTTGCCGTTCGCCGCAGCTGGTCACGCTCCCGCTCGCTGGGCACCCGCTCGGAGTCGATGATCACGTCGTGGACGGTGAAGTCCGGCGCATGCTGGGCGAGCACATGCAGATGGCGTTCCGCCGAAAAACCCGCCGTCTCTCCCGGCTCGGCCATCAGGTTGAGCACCAGCGCCCTGCGGGCCGTGGTCGCTCGCAGCGCCGCAGCCAGCCCGGGCACCAGCACGTGCGGGATCACGCTGGTGAACCACGAGCCCGGCCCCAGCACCACCAGGTCGGCGGACATGATCGCGTCGACGGCCTGCCGAGTGGCCGGCGGATCGCCGGGCAGCAGCCGGACGCGACGCACCTTTCCCGGTGTGGTGGCGATCGCCACCTGGCCGCGGATCACCCGGAACATCCGCGGGTCAGCTTCCAGCCCCGAGACGTCGGCCTCGATCTGCAGCGCGATCGGGCACATCGGTAGCACTCGGCCCCGCACACCGAGGACGCGGCCCACTTCGTCGAGCGCAGCGACCGGATCGGCCAGCAACTCGTTGAGGCCGGCCAGCAGCAAGTTGCCGATCGGGTGACCCGACAACGCGCCGCTGCCGCCGAACCGGTGCTGCAGGATCGTCGCCCACAGTCGTCCCTGCGGACTATCAGAAGCTAACGCCGCCAACGCCATTCGCAGATCACCGGGCGGCACGACGTCGAGTTCGCTGCGCAACCGTCCCGATGAGCCACCGTCGTCTGCCACGGTGACGACGGCGGTGACGTGCGGTGTGAGCCGACGGGCAGCCGACAGCGTCGCGTATAAGCCGTGTCCTCCGCCGAGTGCGACAATCCGTTGGCTCATTCGCGGCCCAGGTCCCGGTGCAACACCCGCACCGACAGCTGCTCGTCGGATTCGAGCAACCCCGCTAATGCCTCGGCGATCGCGACGCTGCGGTGCTTGCCGCCGGTGCAGCCGATCGCCACGGTCATGTAACGCTTACCCTCCCTGCGATAGCCGCCGACAATCAGGGACAGCAATCGATGGTAAGTCTCCAGGAACTCCGCCGCGCCAGTCTGGCCGAGCACGTAGTCACGGACCGCCGGATGTTGGCCGGTGTGCGGACGCAGATCGTCGATCCAGTGCGGATTGGGCAGGAATCGCACATCCATCACCATGTCGGCGTCCATCGGCAGGCCGTACTTGAAACCGAAGGACTCGACGGTGACGCTGGTCTGCGCGACGGTCTCGCCACCGAAGGCCCGTTCGATGCTTTCGCGTAGCTCACGCACCGACAGCGTCGAGGTGTCGATGATCAGGTCGGCGGTCGCGCGAACTGGAGCGAGCATCCCGCGCTCGGCCGCGATCCCTTCGGCCAACGTCTGCTCGCCTTGCAACGGGTGGCTGCGGCGATTCTGCTCGTAGCGGCGCACCAACATGTCGTCGGAGGCCTCCATGAACAACACCCGAGGGGTGATGTCGCGGGTGGCCAGTTCGGTGCGCACCCAGTCCAAGTCACCGGTGAACCCGCGCGAACGGACATCCATCACCACGGCCAACTGCGTGATCCTGGATCCCGCCGCCAGCCCGAGGTCGACCATCCGGGTGATCAGCTGGGGTGGCAAGTTGTCGGCGACATACCAGCCGAGGTCCTCGAGCACCTTGGCGGCGGTGCTGCGTCCGGCACCCGACAAACCGGTCACCAATACCACGTCGGTACCGGATCCGTTTGCGCCGCTGTGGTTGCCGGCCTGCGTCGCGGCCAGGTCCTGATTCGCCCCGTCCATCCCCTCACCCGTCATCCCGATGCCCGTTCAGCGACCTGGTCCTGTTCGGCAGTATCCGATCCCGCACCGCCACCCCGCAGTGCGTCGAGCACTGCAGTCGCCGTCGCGACCCCGATGCCTGGAACGGAAGTAATCTCGTCGACCGTAGCCTCCCGCAGGCGTGCCAGTGAGCCGAAATGAGCAACCAATGCCTTGCGGCGATGCTCGCCCAACCCGGGCACCGCATCCAACGCCGAGGCCGTCATCCGCTTGGACCGTTTGCTGCGGTGGTAGTTGATGGCGAACCGGTGGGCTTCGTCGCGCACTCGCTGCAGCAAGTACAGACCCTCGCTGTTGCGCGGCAAGATGATCGGGTCGGGCTCCGCCGGCACCCACACCTCCTCCAACCGCTTGGCCAGACCGATCACCGCGACGTCGGTGACGCCCAGTTCGTCGAGGACTGCACTGGCGGCATTCACCTGCGGAGCGCCGCCGTCGACGACATACAGATTGGGCGGATAGGCAAAACGGCGCGACTTTCCTTCGGGTGAAAGGACTTTCGGATCTTCCTGGTCGTGCAGGTGCCGCACGAATCGGCGACGTGTCACCTCGGCGATCGATGCGACGTCGTCGGAACGCCCCTGTCCGGCGGCTTCCCGGATCGCGAAGTGACGGTAATCGGACTTGCGCGGTAGCCCGTCCTCGAACACCACCAGCGAACCGACCACGTCGGTTCCCTGCACATGGCTGATATCCACGCATTCGATCCGCAGCGGCGCGTCGGCCAAACCCAGCGATTCCTGAATATTCTGCAGCGCAGCAGATCTGGCGGTGAAGTCGCCGGCCCGCTTCAGCTTGTGCTGCTGCAAGGCGTCTTTGGCGTTGCGCTGTACGGTCTCGGCCAGTGCCCGCTTATCGCCGCGCCGCGGCACCCGCAATGCCACCCGCGAACCACGCAGCTCCGACAGCCAGGTAGCCAACTCCTCGGCATTCGACGGTAGGCACGGCACCAGCACCTCACGAGGGACCGGGTTGGTGGATTCGTCGGCGGCACCGTCCAGTTCGGCCTGGTCGCCGTAGAATTGGGTCAGGAACTGCTCGACCAATTGCTCCTGTCCCGAATCACCTGCGTCCGCGCTCTTTTCGACGATCCAGCCCCGCTGTCCACGAACCCGCCCACCGCGGACATGGAACACCTGGACCGCGGCTTCCAACTCGTCGTCGGCGAACGCGACGACATCAGCGTCGGTGCCATCGCCGAGTACCACGGCCTGCTTCTCCAGTGCCCGCTTCAGCGCCCCCAGGTCGTCGCGCAATCGCGCGGCGCGTTCGAAATCGAGAGCTGCCGACGCGGCCTGCATCTGCTGTTCAAGGCCGCGGGCAAACCGGTCGGTCTTGCCGGACAGGAAGTCGCAGAAGTCCACCACGATCTGGCGATGCTGCTCTGCGCTGACCCGGCCAACGCACGGCGCCGAGCATTTGTCGATGTAGCCGAGCAGGCAAGGGCGGTCGATCTGGTTGTGCCGCTTGAACACTCCAGCCGAGCACGTGCGCGCCGGGAAGACCCGGGTCAGCAGATCCAGCGTCTCCCGGATGGCCCAGGCATGCGAATACGGCCCGAAATAGCGGACACCTTTACGGCGCGGTCCGCGATAGACCATCAGCCGCGGGTATTCCTCGTTGAGGGTGACCGCGAGCACCGGATAGGACTTGTCGTCGCGGTAGCGGACGTTGAATCGAGGGTCGAACTCCTTGATCCAGTTGTATTCCAGCTGCAGCGCCTCAACCTCGGTGTTGACCACCGTCCACTCGACCTTGGCGGCGGTGGTCACCATCTGCCGGGTGCGCGGATGCAGGCTTGCGATGTCGGCGAAGTAGGACGTCAATCGGCTGCGCAGGCTCTTGGCCTTGCCGACATAGATCACTCGTCCGTGCTGATCGCTGAATCGGTATACGCCGGGCTCGACCGGGATGGACCCGGCAGCCGGACGGTACGTCGCAGGATCGGCCACGGTGTCTAAGGCTAGTCCGTGCCATCGACAGCGGGTCTGGCGCCGAGATCGACGTTAGCGACATTGCTCTCGCACTTGGTCGCGCTGGCGTCGATCTCGGCGGCGTGGACCGCCGTTCAGCGCGACCGCAACGAAGATGCCGTTTTCCCTGTTACACGCCGGCAAACGCCTACCCTAGGCAATTGGGGTAGCGGGGGCCCGTGGATCGGTGGTACTCGGATGACGGCGGGCGTGGCGTGCGGGTCCTGCGGCACCAGGCTGCGGAAAAACGCCAAGTTCTGTGACGAGTGCGGTGCCCCGACTGCGCCTTCCGGTGACACGGCGGAGTACAAGCAGGTGACGGTGCTGTTCGCCGACGTGGTGCGCTCGATGGACCTGGCGGCCGCGCTGGAGCTGGAGCGGTATCGCGAAATCATGACCGATTTGGTGGAGCGCTCGGCGGCGGTGGTGCAGCGCTACGGCGGCGGAACGGTGGAGTCCACCGGCGACGGGGTGATGGCGATCTTTGGCGCCCCGGTTGCGTTGGAGGATCACGCTTTTCGGGGGTGCTTGGCCGCGCTGGCCATCCAGGAGGAGATGGGCCGGTTGGCGGGCGAGGTGGCCCGCGGCGACGGTGTGGATCTTCGGTTGCGGGTGGGCCTGAATTCAGGTCCGGTGATTGCCGGGGAGATCGGCTCGGGGTCGCTGGGATACGCCGCGACCGGCGAGACGGTCGGGTTTGCCCAGCGGATGGAATCGGTGGCGCCCCCGGGCGGGGTCATGCTGTCGGAGTCAACGGCACGGCTGGTCGAGCAGGACGTGATGCTCGCGGACCCGGAGTGGGTGCGCATCAAGGGAAGAGGCGAACCGGTGCCCGCGCGCCGGCTGATGGGGATCGGCCCGCGCGATGGGCCGGTCGGGCGCACGGAAGCGAGCGTGGTCGGTCGGCGTTGGGAGATGGCGGCCCTGGAAGCCATGGTGGACCGCACGATTGGTGGCCACGGTGGTGTGGTGGGTGTGGTGGGACCGCCGGGCATCGGCAAGAGCCGCACGGCCCGCGAGACGGCGGCCTTGGCGGCCGGTCGCGGCGTCGAGGTGTTTTGGGCCTTCTGCGAATCCCACGCCGGTGACATTCCTTTCCGTGTGGTGGCCCAGTTGCTGCGCGCGGGCACCGGGGTGGCTGATCTCGACGGCGAAGCCGCCCGCGCTCGGGTGCGGGAACAAGTCCGGGATGCCGACCCGCAGGATCTGCTGCTGCTCGATGATCTGCTCGGCATCGCCGACTCCGATGTGCCGCTGCCCCAGATCGACCCAGATGCGCGGCGGCGTCGGTTGACCGCACTGATCAACGCCGCGTCGCTGGCACGCAGCGAACCGGCGCTGTTCATCATCGAGGATGCCCAGTGGATCGATGCGGTCAGCGAGTCGATGCTGGCCGACTTCCTCACGGTCATCCCGCAAACCCCGTCGATGGTGCTGATCACCTCCCGCCCCGAGTACCAGGGAGCGTTGACGCGGGTGCACGGCGCGCAGACCATCGCGCTTGCCGCACTGGGCGATTCAGACACCGCAGCGTTGATCGGCGAGCTGCTGGGGTCGGATCCCTCGGTCGGCGAGCTGGCGCCGATCATCGCCGAGCGGGCCGCCGGCAACCCATTTTTCGCCGAGGAGATGGTGCGCGAGTTGGCCCAGCGCGGGGTGTTGGCCGGTGAGCGCGGTGGCTACGTGCGCCAGGTCGATGTCGCCGAGGTGAGCGTGCCGGCCACGGTGCAGGCGGCCATCGAGGCGCGCATCGACCGCCTGAACATCCGGGCCAAGCGGACGTTGAACGCAGCGTCGGTGATCGGAGCACGCTTCGGAGCGGAGCTGCTGGCGGCGTTGGGCATCGATGCGGTGGTCGACGAGCCGCTGGGCGCGGAGCTGATCGATCAGGTGCGGTTCACCCCAACCGCCGAATACGCCTTCCGCCACCCGCTGATCCGCGCGGTGGCCTACGAATCACAACTCAAATCCGATCGCGCCGAGCTGCACCGGCGCGTCGCGGCCGCCATCGAATCACGTGACCCGGCAGCGGCCGAGGAAAATGCCGCCTTGATCGCCGAACATCTGCAGGCCGGCGGTGATCCGCACACCGCCTACGGCTGGCACATGCGGGCGGCAACCTGGGCGACCAACCGCGACATCGCGACGGCGTGGCTGAGCTGGGAGCGTGCCCAAAAGATCGCCGACGCACTGCCCGCCGAGGACCCCAACCGAGCGGCCATGCGCATCGCCCCGCGCACCATGTTGTGCGGGATCGCCTTTCGAGTCCACGAAAACGTTGCCGGGGACCGGTTTGAGGAATTACGGGAGTTGTGCACCGTCGCCGGGGACAAGGCGTCACTGGCCATCGGGATGGCGGGCCTGGTGGTCGATCACACGTATCACGACCGGGTGGGCGAGGCGTCGCAGCTGGCGTCGGAAACCTGGGCCCTCATCGAATCGGTCGGCGATGCGGACCTCCTGGTGGGGCTGTCCTTCGTACTGATGTACGCCAGGTTGGGAGGCGGCCAGCTGAGTGACGTGCTGCGCTGGTCACAGCGGGCTATCGAGCTGGCCGACGGTGACCCGTCGAAAGGCAACTTCATTATCGGGTCCCCGTTGGCGGCCGCCTTCACGATGCGGGCTATTGCCCGGTATTGCCTGGGTCGTCCCGGATGGCGCGACGACCAGCGGCACGCCCTCGCCATGGCCCGCAGCGCCGACCCCATGTCCTACGCCAATGTCGTCGCCTGGGTCTACCTCGTGGGGATACCGTTTGGAGTTATGGCGGCCGACGATCGCGCGGTGCGCGAGAGCGCGGCTGCCCTACAGAATGCCGAACGATGCGGTGATGACTACGCGTTGGCCCAAGCCCGGGCAGCGCTGGGCATGGCGCTGGTGCACCGCCACACAGCCGCCGAGCGTGGTCACGGACGGCAGCTGCTGGCCGAGGTCAGCGAGATGGTCCTACGCACGGGACAGGCCTTAGGCGCGTTACCGCTCCTCACTGCCTACTCGGCACGGGAGAGGGCTCGGCGCGGAGATCACGACGAGGCCATCCCGCTCATGCGGGCCGCCGTCGACCATCTGTTCCGCGAAAGAGAGCTGCTGGCCCTGGGCGTTCCCACGACCGGTGTTCTGGTTGAGACACTGCTGGATCCCGGGGATGAGAGTGACGTGGCCGAAGCCGAGGCCGCCATCGAGCGGTTAGCGGCCGCGCCGGCCGATGAGGGTCTGGTGATACGCGACGTCTGGCTGCTGCGGCTGCGCGCGCTGCTAGCCAAGGCTCACGGCGACGATGTTGCCCACCGCGACTATCGGGATCGCTATCGTGCCATGGCGGAATCGCTTGGCTTCGAAGGACACATCGCCTGGGCAGAGGCGATGTGCCGCGCAACCCGTTAGGTCGTCTGCGGTGTCCGCATACCTTGACAGTCTAAATAATCCGACCGGTGCCGGCGGGAAACCGGGAGCCGCGTCAGAGCATCCCAAGCAGGCTGTCCACGCTGGAGTCCAGCGCGGTCATCGAGTCTTGGAACGCAGTCACCAGCGGGTCCACGCCAGGCCCCAGGAACGCCGGGAGGTCATACGCGAATATGGTTCCGTAGTCCAGCGTCACCGCGAGCACCCCCAGCAGGTCGTTGGGGTTCGGCGCCCCGCCGACGAAGGCGTTCGGGTCGATCGCGCCCACCAGGTCGCTGAATGGATCGGCGTCGACGGAGTTGTACAGGTCAGCACCCGCATCGGTCCCAGCGGCCAGGTTCGGATCAATCGCGGCCTCAAAATTATCCACCGCAATGGTCCAGCTATTCGGCCCGGCAACACCGTGCAGATCCTCCCACGGGTCCAGGTCCGCCGGGTCGGCGCCGGCGCTCGGGGCGTGGGCCAGGCCGATGAGGGCGGCGGCGAAGGAGGCGCCTGCGGCCATGCCTACACCAAACGCGGACCGGCGGCGACGTTTGCCCGCAGCACGATCGCTGCGACTCATCCGCGAGGCTCCAATCTTGATGTGCGCGGATCTGCGGATCTGGAATTACGTGGGGTAGCTCCCCGAACTGTGCGCAGAGCAGCTTCTTCAGCCATTGGACCTCCTCTCTACTCAGCCCTCTATGCATCTGTTCTGGCAGAACGCCGCTGTCCACAGCATCGGGTTGTTCCGCGATGCGAATCATCACCCAAATGACGCACGACGAGCGCAGTAGGTACTGCAATTCGCTCGGTTTTGCGCGGTACTACTTAGTCACTGACACCCGTGGTAGCGATCGTCGGTTACGTTTTGCGCCGCAAGAAGTTTTGCTTCGGCCATGCGATACAGGCCATCGAGGGCGGCCAACTCGACGTTGACGTACTGACAGATCAGGTCGGCGGAAATGCCTGCGTCGCGCAGCCTCAACGCCAGCGAATACGGTAGTGGCAGCCGGCGGAGCGCCCGCTCACGTTCGCTGAGTTGATCGGCCACATGAGCAGCATGCATCTGTTGTCGTCGTGCCGACTCAGTACCGCAATACGGAAATCATCACCGACGGAGAGCGCACACCGTCAAGCCAACACGATTTGGGGCAGATCGCCGTTCAGTGCGACGGCAGGTCGGGACGGTAACGCGCCACCAGACTCCGCACGGTGTCCATGGCATCCACGGCGCGGTCCTTGTCGACGGACTGGATCGCCATCAGCGGGATGTACTCGTCATCAGGTAGATCGATGCGCGCCCAGCGAGCGCCGGCGGGAAACGACACACCGACGACGTCCGACCACGGCACCAGGCGGTCGCCGAGCAGATTGCGCACTGAGAGCCCGGCGGCGCCGACTCGCAGCCGGGGCCGGGCGAACAGCAGCACGATTCCGGCGAGCACGAAACCCAGCCCCGCCATTGCGACCTGGTCGGCGGTCTGAAAGACCACCCCGCTGGACTTGATCTTGAGCAACAGGCCCACCGTTACGTGTGCCGCGGCGATCACGAACGCCGCGGCGTAGGCGAAGTAGGGCGTCAGGTGGGGACGGACCTGCGCATCCCAACTGCCCTGGTTGACCTTGGCGGTCACGACTTTCCACGCAGATCGCGCAGGGTCAGCGCGGTGTTGAGCGCCGCCGCCGTTGCCTGAGCGCCTGCGTCCTCGGCCGACGCCGGCAGCCCGGCCCGGTCGAGCGCCTGCTCTTGGTTATTGGTGGTCAGCACACCATTGGCGACCGGCGTGGACTCATCCAGCGATACGCGGGTCAAGCCCTGTGTTACCGCGTCGCACACGTAATCGAAATGCGGTGTCTGCCCCCGGATCACCACGCCCAGCGCCACGACGGCGTCGTGATCGCGGGCCAACGCCTGCGCGACCACCGGAATCTCGATCGCGCCGAGTACCCGGACCACCGTCGGGCTGTCCACGCCCCATTGGGACGCGATCTTGCGGGCGCCGTCGAGCAGGGCGTCGCAGATCTGGGTGTGCCACGTACTGGCCACGATCGCCAGCTTCACCCCGGAGGCGTCGAGTGGAGCGATGTCGGGTATGCCGGCACCGCTCACAGCGCGCCACCGAATTCGCCTGGTAGATGCATGGATTCGTGATAGTCGTCCAAGCCGACGAGATCATGACCCATCCGGTCGCGTTTGGTCATGAGATACCGGATGTTCTCCGCATTGGCCCGTACCGGCAACGGCACCCGCTCAATGATGTGCAGCCCGTACCCGTCCAAGCCGACGCGTTTGGCGGGATTGTTGGTCAGCAGTCGCATCGAGCGGACCCCGAGGTCGACCAGGATCTGGGCCCCGGTCCCGTAGTCCCGCGCATCGGCGGGCAATCCGAGTTTGAGGTTGGCGTCCACGGTGTCGTCGCCGGCGTCCTGCAGCTGATAGGCCTGCAGCTTGTGCATCAGACCGATGCCGCGGCCTTCATGGCCGCGCATGTAGAGCACCACACCCCGGCCTTCGCGCGCGACCATCGCCATCGCGGCGTCCAGTTGCGGTCCGCAGTCGCAGCGGCGTGAGCCGAACACGTCCCCGGTCAGGCATTCGGAGTGCACCCGG
The DNA here is from genome assembly GCA_963833935.1 of uncultured Actinomycetota bacterium. Classification (GTDB taxonomy): domain Bacteria; phylum Actinomycetota; class Actinomycetes; order Mycobacteriales; family Mycobacteriaceae; genus Mycobacterium. The sequence continues at coordinate 60,674 of CAWIAC010000021.1, forward strand.
ACCAGCACGTCGTCGCCGTCGTAGTTGGGTCCGGCGATCTCGCCGCGGACCAGAGCCACGTGCTCGACGTCCTCGTAGATGCTGGCGTATCCGACGGCACGGAATTCGCCGTGCCGAGTCGGGATGCGGGCCTCCGCGATTCGCTCGATGTGCTTCTCGTGCTTGCGGCGGTACTCGATCAGGTCGGCGATGGCGATCAGCGCGAGGCCGTGTTCGTCGGCGAAGACCCGCAGTTCGTCGGTCTGCGCCATCGCGCCTTCGTCCTTCTGGCTGACGACCTCACAGATCGCCCCGGCCGGCGACAGCCCCGCCATCCGGGCCAAATCGACGGCGGCTTCGGTATGGCCGGGACGCCGCAGTACGCCACCGTCCTTGGCGCGCAACGGAACCACGTGCCCGGGCCGGGTGAAATCCTCTGCGACGCTGCCCGGGTCAGCCAGCAACTTCATCGTGGTTGCGCGATCTGATGCTGAAATTCCGGTTCCCACGCCGTATTTCGCGTCGACGGTGATGGTGTAGGCGGTGCCGTGCTTGTCCTGGTTGACCGCATACATCGGCAGCAGACCGAGGTGGTCGCAGATCTCGCCGGCCAACGGCACGCACAGGTATCCCGACGTGTAGCGCACCATGAACGCCACCAACTCCGGCGTGGCCTTCTCGGCCGCAAAGATGAGGTCTCCCTCGTTTTCCCGATCCTCGTCGTCGACGACGACGACGGCCTTGCCGGCCGCGATGTCGGCGATCGCGCGCTCGACCGAGTCCAACCTCGTCATCGCAGCCACCTCGTAGCAGAAACCCACCTGAAGCCCTCAGGTATTGCACCCAGTATGAACCACCACGTTGCCGTTGTTATTGCCGTGGCTCACTGAGCGGGCACCGGCTCCGAGCGAATGCGCAGAAGATTCCCTAGGGGCGCTCATAGCTGATCCATAGCAAGGCTATTTATCGTTCGATGTGTGTCGGGGGGCAAGTGTCCACTGAGTACCCGAATAGACAGGTGAAGGACGATGAAACTAAAGCAACTGATGGCGGGAGCTGCCATCGCCGGCGCCTTCGGGGCGGCCGCGATGGGGATGGGCGCCGGTGCTGCCAGCGCCGCCCCCGGACCCCCGCCGGGCTCCGGTGGCGCCCACGGCGCGCCGCCGGCGGCTAACCATGCCGGACCCGCACCCCAGGATCCGGGTGGCGGAGGCCACGGACCTGGACCCGGCGGTCCAGCGCCCGGTGGACCGGGCGGACCCGGTGGCCCGGGAGACCATGGCCCCGGCGGACCGGGCGGGCCAGGCGGACCCGGCGACCACGGACCCGGCGGGCCAGGCGGACCCGGCGACCACGGACCCGGCGGGCCGGGCGGACCCGGCGACCACGGACCTGGCGGGCCAGGGCGGCCCCGGTGACCACGGACCTGGCGGACCGGGCGGCCCGGTGCCGGACCTGGCGACCATGGACCCGGCGGGTCCCGGTGGTCCTTGGCACGGCGACGACCAGCGCGGCTACTTCCACGGCGCTCCTTGGGGAGACGGACCCGCACCCTGGGGTGCAGGCGCGCCGCCGCGGCCGGCCTGGGACAGGCCGCTTCCCCCACCCGGTGGGCAGTGGAATTATGGCCCGATCAACTACTGGGGCTACAACGAAAACCCGATCTGGAATCCCGGGTTCAACCAGTGGGGCTTCGACTTCTTCGGAGTCTGGATCCCGCTGTAAAGAGTCACCTCACCCGACACCCGCTTCGCCGAATGGCGGAGCGGGTGTCGCCCTTTAAGGGTCCACAATTGGATTCAAGTTGAGATGAAAAGCCTGGCCTTCTGTTATGCAGCCGACCTATGATCACCAGCATGAGCAACGTCGCTCTCAATAATGAGTTTATGCCGCGCCGTCGGCGCCGCGGGCTGGCCGCCGCGCTGGCAGCGGCCATGCTCGTCGGCCCCGCCCCGCTAGTGCAGGCCGCGCCCGGGCCGCCACCTCAACCGCCCGTCCCGGTGATTAACGGCCATCACCATCGCCACCCAGTGCCCGAGCAGCCTCCGGTGCCGCCGCCAGCACCCGAAAGTGCGCCGTCCTAACCTCCGCGTTGGCTCATCGTGCCTCGAGTAGCCGTTCAACATACTTCGCGATGACGTCGACTTCCAGGTTGACCGACGTCCCGGTAGCGGCCTGACCCAACGTGGTCAGCTCACGAGTGGTGGGAATCAGCGATACCTCAAACCAGTCGTCACCGAGTCCGGAGACCGTCAGCGAAATGCCGTCGACGGTGATCGAGCCCTTTTCGACGACATAGCGGGCCAGCTCGGTGGGCAGACCGATGCGGACCGCCTCCCAGTGCTCGGCGGGTGAGCGGGTCAGGATCTGCCCGGTGCCGTCCACGTGTCCTTGCACGATGTGCCCCCCGAGCCGACTGTTGACGGCGGCGGCGCGCTCAAGGTTGACCGGGCTGCCCGCGGCCAGCCGGCCCAAGCTGGACCGGTTGAGCGTTTCGCCCATCACGTCGGCGGTGAACTGGCCCCCGGGCAGTACCTCGACCACCGTCAGGCACACGCCGTTGACGGCGATCGAGTCCCCGTGACCGGCGTCTGCGGTGACCACGGGGCCTTGGATGGTGAAGCGGGCTGAATCGCCCAGGTCATCCTTGCCGACGACCTCGCCCATCTCCTCGACGATTCCGGTGAACATCGCCTCAGGCTAATGACTCGCGCTCCCCTGCGCGATGCCGCCGTCACCTTGCGCCTCCCCGGCCGCTCAACCGCACCCTCTACGATGCAAGCTATGCAGACGCGTCGCCCATTTGGCCCACTTCTCGCGGTTCTTGCCGCTCTCTCCATCGCCGCCGCTCTGGTCAGCGGATGCTCGTCGTCCTCCAAGCAAGCCGGCGGCTCGCTGCCGGACGCGGCAACCCTGCTCAGCAAGTCAAACCTGACCACCAGAAACGTCAAGAGCGTGCATCTGGTGCTTTCGGTGAACGGCAAGATCAAGCATCTGCCGGTCAAAACCTTGACCGGCGACTTGACCACCACACCGAACACCGCCGCTCAAGGCAACGCCAACATCACCTTTGGCGGTTCCGACATCGATGCCCAGTTCGTGGTCGACAACGGAACCTTGTACGCAGCGCTGAGCCCCGGCCAGTGGGAAAGCTTCGGTCCGGCGTCCGCCATCTATGACCCGTCCGAGATCCTCAACCCCAACACCGGTCTGGCCAACATCTTGACCAACATCAGCAATCCGAAATCCCAGTCGCGCGAAACCATCAACGGGCAAAGCACGGTCAAGATCACCGGCACCGCCTCGCCAGACGCGGTGAATGGACTTGCGCCGCAACTGAAGGCCACCCAGCCGGCACCGACCACCGTCTGGATCGAGGAGAACGGTGACCACCAGCTGGTCCAAATTCAGCTGGAGCAGACGCCGGGCAATTCGGTCCAGATGACGCTGTCGAACTGGAACGCGCCAGTGCAGGTCACCAAGCCTCCGGTAGCCGGCGGATGACGGCACCGCACGCCGGGCGCGGTGTCGCGATCAGCGCCGGCAGCCTTGCCGTGTTGCTCGGTGCCCTCGACACCTACGTCGTCGTCACCATCATGCGCGACATCATTGGCACCATCGGCATCCCGATCAATCACCTGCAGCGCATCACCCCGATCATCACCTGGTACCTGCTGGGCTACATCGCCGCGATGCCACTGCTGGGCCGGGCGTCCGACCGATTCGGCCGCAAACTGCTGCTGCAAGTCAGCCTGGCCACCTTCCTGATCGGGTCGGTGATCACCGCGCTGTCCACCGATCTGGATGTGCTTGTGGTGGGCCGCACCATCCAGGGCGTGGCCAGCGGCGCATTGCTGCCCGTGACGCTGGCGCTGGGCGCCGACCTCTGGGCCGAGCGCAACCGCGCCGGGGTGCTCGGCGGCATCGGCGCCGCTCAGGAGCTGGGCAGCGTGCTCGGCCCGCTGTACGGAATCTTGATCGTCTGGCTGACGAGCCGCTGGCAGGACGTGTTTTGGATCAACGTGCCACTGGCGCTGGCCGCGATGGTGATGATCCACTTCAGCCTGCCGTCGCGGCAGCGCGACGCCGAGCCGGAAAAGATCGACCTGATCGGCGGGCTGCTTTTGGCGATCACCCTGGGTCTGGCGGTCATCGGCCTCTACAACGCCAATCCCGACGGCAAGCATGCGCTGCCCAGCTACGGCCCGCCACTGATCGTCGCCGCGGTTGTCGCCGCCGTGGTCTTCGGTGTCTGGGAACGTTTCTCCCGAACCAAGCTGATCGAACCCACTGGCGTGCACTTCCGGCCGTTCCTCTCCGCACTGGGTGCGTCGCTGTGCGCCGGTGCCGCGTTGATGGTGACGCTGGTCGACGTCGAACTCTTCGCCCAGGGGGTGCTGGGCAAGGAGCAAGACCAGGCCGCCATCCTGCTGCTGCGTTTCCTCATCGCGCTGCCGATCGGCGCGGTCTTGGGCGGGTGGATCGCGACCAAAGTCGGCGACCGTGCCATGACCTTCGCGGGGTTGCTGATCGCCGCCGGCGGGTACTGGCTCATCTCCAAGTGGTCGGTAGACCTCTTGAGCGAGCACCACAACATCTTTGGGCTGCTGTCGCTGCCCGCACTCGACACCGACCTGGCCATCGCCGGCCTGGGGCTTGGTCTGGTGATCGGGCCGCTGACCTCCGCCAGTCTGCGGGTGGTGCCGTCGGCACAGCACGGCATCGCCTCAGCGGCGGTGGTGGTGGCCCGGATGACCGGGATGCTGATCGGGGTGGCCGCATTGAGCGCGTGGGGCTTCTATCGGCTGCCGCAACTCGTCGCGAAACTGGCGTCACAAGTGCCGGCCAACGCCAGCCTTGCTGAGCGGCTCATACACCAGGCCACCCTGTACCGCCAAGCGTTCGCCGGAATGTACGGCGAGATTTTCCAAGTCACTGTGGTCGTCTGTGTGGTGGGTGCGCTGTTCGGTCTGCTGATCAGCAGCCGGAAGCTGCACGCCGACGAGCCAGCGGTTCGCGAGGAGCAGGCCGTCGGCCCGCGCGTCTAGGCGCCAGCGCGCGGCGGCCGCCTAAACCGGGCGGAAAATCGTATGCGTTGAGACGGTGTATTCGGCCGCAAATCGGAGCACAATTGCGGTGTGGCACGTGGCGCTGTGCCCCCATCGCGAGCATCCGGCAACTCAGTCGGGGGCATCCTGACTGCGGCCTACGGCGTGGCTGCGTACGTGATTTTCCTGGTCGCCTTTCTTTATCTGATCGGATTCGTCGCCGACGCCGACCTCACCGCCGGCAGCGTGCATATCGTCGACAAGAGCATCGATCGCGGCGGCATAGGTGGCGGCACCCTCACGGTCGCTGCGGTGGTCATCGACGTGGCGTTGCTCGCGCTGTTCGGGCTGCAGCACAGTGCGATGGCTCGGCCTGGCTTCAAAAGCTGGTGGACCCGCATCGTGCCGCCCAGCGCAGAACGGTCGACGTATGTCCTTGCCGCCAGCATCTGTCTGGTCGTTCTCTTCGTCGCGTGGCGCCCGATCACCGGGAACGTTTGGCGGGTAACCGCCCAGCCCTGGCGGGCGCTGCTGATCGCCACCGCTCTTGCCGGATGGGCGGTGGTACTGCTGAGCACCTTCCTCATCGATCATTTCGACCTGTTCGGCCTGCGTCAGGTGTTCGCGCGATTGCGAGGGCGGCGGCATGCCGAGCATGCGTTCAAGACACCGTTTCTCTACCGAGTGGTCAGGCACCCGATCTATCTGGGTTTTCTCATCGCATTCTGGTTCACACCGGCAATGACGCTGGGCCACTTACTCTTTGCGGCCGTTCTGACCGGTTACATCCTGCTCGCGGTTCGATTCGAGGAGCGCGACCTCATCCGAGTGTTCGGGGAGCAGTACCGCGACTACCGTCGCCGCGTGCCGATGGTGATCCCGGGCCTGGGCGGTCGGTCCTGACCCAGCTGCCCCCGGGTCTAGCGCTCCGGCCGCGGCACCAGGCTCAGTAGCAGGTCCGGGCCCACTCGTTCGACGCCGTCGTACCGCCAGCGCAGCGCCCGGGCGATGCTCGGCACCCCGACGTCGTCGACCGCGGTGATCGGCCCGCCCAGCACGATGGGCGCGACGTAAGCCAGGATGCGGTCGATTGTCCCAGCCCGCAGAAACGCCCCGGCCAGCGTGGGCCCGCCCTCGAGCAGCACATCGGTGCGATCCGACAGCGCCTTGAGCACTTCAGCCGGATCGCGGGTGCGCATCACCATGGTGCGCGAGTCGTCATTGAGAACGTTTGCCTCTGAAGGTATTTCACGTATGCCCACCACCACGCGCAGCGGCTGCCGGTCGGCCAACTCACCGTCGGCCAGCCGGGCGGTCAGGGTCGGGTTGTCGGCGAGCACCGTGCCGGTCCCCACCACGATGGCGTCGGCGGCCGCCCGCCGGCGATGCAGGTCGGCGCGCGCGGCCTCGCTGGTGATCCACTGGCTGGAGCCATCGGCGGCCGCGCTGCGCCCGTCGATGCTGGTGGCGTATTTCCACGTGACGTGCGGTAGGCCGGTGCGTTGGCGGTGCAGCCATTCCCGCAGCGGTCCGGTCGCGACCAGATCGGCTTGCACATCGTCGACGACGCGGACACCGGCCGCGCCCAGCCGCGCCGCACCGCCGGCCGCGGTCGGGTTCGGGTCGGCCACGGCGTAGACCACCGTCGCGACGCCGGCGTCCAGCAAGGCGTCCACGCACGGCGGGGTTTTGCCGTGGTGGTTGCACGGCTCCAGCGTGACGACGGCGGTGCCGCCGGCCGCAAGCCGTCCTGCCCGGCGCAGCGCCATCACCTCGGCATGAGCCCCGCCCACCGGTTGCGTCCCTCCGACGCCGGCGACCCGTCCGTCGCGATCCAAGATGACAGCTCCGACCGGCGGGTTGGGGTAGGTACTCCCCTTGACCAGGTCGGCGTGCTCGATCGCTAGCTGCATGGCGGCGTCGTAGCTGACGGCCGCCTCGACACTCATGGGCGCCGCAGATGCGGCGACGCGGCACGGGCTTGTCGCCGCAGTGCCTCCACCGCGGCCGCCGGGTCCTGTGCGCCGTACACCGCCGATCCGGCGACAAAGCAGTCGACACCGGCCTCGGCGGCCTGCTCGATGGTGTCGGCGTTGATGCCGCCGTCGATTTCCACCAGGATCGTCAATTCGCCGGAGTCGACCATCGTGCGCACTGTGCGCACCTTGCTCAGCACTTCGGGAATGAATGACTGACCGCCGAAACCGGGCTCGACCGACATCACCAGGAAGGTGTCGAAGTCCTTCAGGATCTCCAGGTAGGGCTCGAGCGCGGTGCCGGGTTTGACGCTCAGCCCCGCCTTCGCGCCGGCGGCGCGGATGTCACGGGCGACGGCGACGGGATTGTCGGTGGCCTCGGCATGAAAGGTGACGTTATAGGCGCCGGCCTCGGCGTACGGCGGTGCCCAGCGGTCGGGGTCCTCGATCATCAGGTGGCAATCCATCGGAATGTCGCTGGCGGCCAAGAGACTTTCCACCACCGGCAGACCGATGGTCAGGTTCGGCACGAAATGGGCATCCATCACGTCGACGTGCAACCAGTCGGCGCCTTCGACCGCAGCGGCCTCGTCGGCCAGCCGGGCGAAATCAGCGGCCAGAATCGACGGCGCGATCAGCGGCCGGTCGGCTTGGTCTGACATGAACTGCAGCTTACTGGGGGGCGACTTTGAGCAGCGCCGCGGCGAACATGGCATCGGTGCCGTGCCGATGAGGCCATAACTGCACGTAAGGACCGTCGCCCAGATCCGTCACGGGCTCGAACAACGGCCGGGTATCCAAAGCGGACACCGGATGACGGCGCAGCGCGTCGCCGATCACGCCGACCGTCTCAGCCAGATGCGGTGAGCAGGTGGCATACACGACGACACCGCCGGGCCGGGTCAGCGCGATCGCGGCTGCCAGCAGTTCGCGTTGCAGCCGGGTCAGCGCCGGGATGTCGGCGGGCTGACGGCGCCAGCGTGAGTCCGGCCTGCGGCGCAGCGCGCCAAGACCGGTACAGGGCGCGTCGACCAAAACCCGGTCGAAACCCGGAGCCAGCCCGCTGTCGCGTCCATCGGCCCGTACCACCTCGACGGGCAGGCCGCGGGTGTTCTCGGCGACCATATCGGCGCGGTGTTCCAATGGCTCCACCGCCGTGACCTGGGCCCCCGAGCCGGTGCCGAGCGCGGCCAGCAGGGCGGTCTTGCCACCTGGGCCGGCGCACAAGTCCAGCCACCGCCCGGCGTCGTCGTCGACCACCGGGGCCAGAGTCAGTGCGCGGGCGACCAATTGGCTGCCCTCGTCCTGTACCAGGGCTTGGCCGTCGCGCACCGCGGGCAGTAGGGCGGGGTCACCTGAGGTCAGGTACACCGCATACGGCGAATACCGGCCCACGGTGCCGTGCACGGCGACGGCCAGTTCGTCCGCGGTCAGCACGCCGGGCCGCGCCGCCAGGTGCACCTGGGGTCGCTCGTCGTCGCTGGCCAGGGCGGCGTCGAGTTCACCGGCGTCCGCACCCAGCGCGTCGACGAAGGCCTGCGCGATCCAGCGCGGGTGGGCATGCACGAAGGCGGCGTGCCCGACCGGGTCGGCCGACCGATCAGGCGCCAGCTCGTCGACCCAGGACTGCTCGTCGCGGGTGCTGATCGTGCGCAATACGCCGTTGACGAAACCTGCACGCGCCGAGTCGAATTCGATTCCAGCTTGCTCGACCGTCGTCGAGACGGCGGCGTGTGCGTCAACGCGGGTGTGCAGCAGCTGATACGTGCCGAGCCGGAGCAGATCGAGCAGGATCGGGTCGATGGTGTCCGGCGACCGAGCCGCGGCCGCGCCGATGACCGCGTCCAGCAGGCCGCGGACGCGGCAGCTGCCGTAGGTCAGCTCGGTGGCGAATGCGGCATCGCGGCCGCTGATCCTTCGTTCGCGCAACAACACTGGCAGCAGCAGGTTCGGGTAGGCGTCGCGTTCGCGGACCGCCCGGAGCACATCGAATGCGGCCTGACGGGCCGGATCCAGTGGCCGGCGTTTCTGCGGCCGCGCCGGTCGGTGGGTCGGGCGCGAGGTCGGTCGGTTGCGCCGCGGTCTGTCCTGAGGTGGATTCATGACGCTCGCGTGGACGGCTCGAGGCGGGCTCCCCTGGCCCAGTCGACGGCGTTCATGACCTTCTTCCCCGGCGCCTGGACCTGACCCAGCCGCACCGGCAGCGACGCAGTACCGATCCGCACGCTCCGTCGATCAACGTGAATTTCACCGGGCGCCAATGGCCTTGATGGAAGGGTCAGATTGTCGGCGTCGACGTACACAGGTCCCAGTTTGACCCGCAGGTCCCCGACCAGCGTCCACGCCCCCGGGTTGGGCGTGACGGCGCGGATCCGTCGCTCGACGACTTCGGCCGGAAGGTCCCAACGCACCCGGGCCTCCTCGACGCTGATCTTCGGCGCGATACTCACCCCATCGGTCGGCTGTGGGACCGGTACCAGCACCCCGTCAGCGATGCCGTCCAGCGTGGTCGACAAAAGCGCCGCACCCGAAATCGCCAGCCGACCAAGCAGATCCCCTGCGGTGTCGATCGGGCGGACCGCCTCGGTGACCACGCCGTAGACCGGCCCGGAGTCCAAGCCGGATTCGATCTGGAACGTGGAGGCCCCGGTGACGGTGTCGCCCGCGGCGATCGCCGCCTGCACCGGGGCGGCCCCGCGCCAGGCGGGCAGTAGCGAGAAATGCAGGTTGACCCAGCCGTGCGGCGGTACCGCCAACAACTCGTCCCGCAGCAGCGCACCGTAAGCAACCACCGGACAGCAATCCGGCTTCAGCGCTGACAGCTCGGCGACGAACTCAGCGGTGTTGGGCCGCTGCGGGCGCAGCACCGGGATGCCGTGCTCCAGCGCCAGGCGGGCCACCGGCGAGGGTTGCGGCCTGCCGTGACGCCCCGCGGCGGCGTCCGGCCGGGTCAGCACCGCGATCACGTCGTGGCGCGGCGAGTCGATGAGACTGCGCAGCGCGGGCAGCGCGGGTTCGGGGGTGCCGGCAAAGACAAGACGCACCGGCACAGTGTAGGAAGTAGTCGCGGCAACTGATCGAACTATTTGTTGAGGAGTGCGCGTTGACGTTGACCACGATCTCGGGGCTTCCCGCCCACGTGCTGCTCGTGCACGCCCTGGTGGTGTTGGCGCCGTTGACGGCACTGCTGGAAATTCTGTGCGCGGTGTGGCCGGCAGCGCGGCGGCGCCTGGTGTGGCTTGTGCTTGCTTTCGCCGCGGTGACCACCGCGCTGACGCCGGTCACCGTCAATGCCGGTGGGTGGTTGTACGACCGGGAACGCCATCACAGCGACATCCTGAACATCCATGCTGAGCGCGCTGGCTGGATGATCTACTTTTCGGTCGCGCTGCTTGTCGTCGCTGTCGCATTGGCGCTGGTGCACTGGCGTGAAGGCCGATCCGCGAAACCTGGGATGGGCGTCAACCTTGCGGTTGCCGTCCTCGCCATCGCGGTAGGCGCGGCCTCCATCGTGCAGATGGTCCGTATCGGTGACGCCGGCGCCCAGTCGGTGTGGGGCAACGAACTGACCAAGTCGGACAAACCCTAGTTAAGGGGACTGGCTCAGCCGGCGCGAAATACCTACGGCGTGATCGTCGTCTTTTCGTCGATGGTAACGGTCACGGGTAGCGCCTTGTCGACCTGGTTGTCGAGGCAGTCGGCGCTGAGTCGCAGCAGGTAAACGGGGTCGCCTTCGTTGCGCGCGATGACGACAACCTTCTGCGCCATCGCTTTTGTCTTGCCATCCTGCGTCCAGGTGCCGCCGAATTCGTATGCCGGAAAGCCGGCCAGGTTGTCGGTCGCGCCGTCGCCCATCGGCTTGAACCCGGGCAGGTTTTTCAATTCGCCCGGGGCGAGATCGATCAGCTTCTGCGGGTCTACATCTCCGACGAGCTTGGATAACGTCGCCACGATGCTGGGTGTGTAGTTGGCAGCCTCCGGGCCGTTGTCGACGATGGCCCAGTAAGCCGTGGCTGGGGTGTCGGGTCCGGCATCGGCCCACCCGTCGGGGATCGGCAGGTTGATGGTCGGCGCGCCGGGATCACCACGGTGGACCGGAGTCTCGGTGATGCCGCTCTGCTGGATATAGCTGGCGATGGTCGGATTAGGACCCGCCGGGAAGGTGCGCGGCCCTACTTTTGACTGCGGTTTGGCGCTAGTTGCCGCCGCTGAGGTGTTGCTCGCCGCGCTGGTGCCGCCGGCGTTCTTGCTGGGGCTGGAACCACACCCGACCACGCCGATGCCTAAAGCCAGAAGGGCTATTGCCAACCTGCTGATTGATGCTGTTCGCTGCACTGAGTTAGCTCCTGTCAATCACGCGGCTGGACCATATCGTCGGCGTAGCGTAGCCCGGCTGCGTGAACGAACCTAGGGCCTGTGGGCCCTAGTTGTTCCGGGCTAATTCAGTGTCCGGCGTCGAATTCGATGGGCAGGGTTGCTGGTCCGGTGATCCCGAGAAGTGGTTTCCATGGGGCGGGGCCACTAGGGCGCGCATTGGGCATGCGGCGCGTGATGAGGGTTAGGGCTTCGACGAGTTCGGCTCTAGCGAGGTGCGTTCCCAGGCAGTAGTGAATGCCGCCGCCGAAGGTGAGCATGGTCGCCGGCCCCTCGCGAGTGATGTCGAGGCGATCGGGATCGTCGTAGACGGCGGGGTCGCGGTTGGCGGCGGCGGTGTTGACGATCACGAGCGTGCCGGCGGGCACCAGGACGCCGTTCAGTTCGACGTCCTCGACAGCCTTGCGCATGGTAGCGAAAATGACGGGGCTATGGCGCATGAGCTCCTCGACCGCCTGCGGCGCGAGTTCGGGATGCTCAGCAAGCAGGGCCCACTGCTTGGGGTGATCGCACAAATCCTGCACAGCGGCTCCCAACTGATTGCGGGTGGTGTCGGTGCCTGCCATGAGCAGGGCTTCCGCCAGCGTGCGTAGCTCGTCGGCGGTGAGGCGGTCGCCGTCGTCTTCGGCGCGGATCAGCTCAGAGATCAAGTCGTCGGTGAGGTGGTGGCGCCGACGGTCGACGATGTCGTCGACGTAGGCGTCGAGTTCATCGAAGGCCGCCATGATGACCGGAGCGTCGTTGGCGACGTTCCAGTTGAAGATCTTGAAGATGTCCTCGGCCCAGCCGGAGAACAATTGCCAGTCTTCGCGCGGTGCGCCGAGCAACCCGCAAATGATCGGGATCGGATACCGGCGTGCGACGTCGGCGACCACGTCACAGCGCCCCGCACCGCTGACCGCGTCGACCAGCTCGGTGATGACCTCGACGATCGTGGTGCTCAGTCGTGCGGTTGACCGAGGCGTGAACGCCTTGGAGACCAGCCGTCGCAGCCGATTGTGATCGGCGCCGTCACGACTCAACAGGCCCGTGACGGCCTTGTCCCAGAGCGGCCCGGAGGTAATGCCTTGTGCCTCAAGTGCACCGCCCTTCGGCATGCGAAACCTGGGATCGCGCAGAACAGTCCGGACCAGCTCGTAGCTCAGGATTTCGGGTCCGTGCGGCCCCAGCGCGATCGGCCCCTGCAGACGGGCTTGCCGAATGAGCCGGTGCGCTTCTTCAGGATTGTGCGCGTGCTCGTAGGCGATGGCCGGCAGCCCGGCATCAAAAACGGTAGGGCAGTTGGTGCCGATGGCGTCGACGGTCATGGTGGCCTCCTCGGATTCGACAAGTCGACTATCTGAGGTTGCGAGGGCAAGACCATCGGTCAGAACGCGTAGATCTGCGCGATCAGGGGTCGTATATACGCGTTTGCGCTGATGTTTTGCGGTATGCGCTTCGCGCATGCTGGCTAGCATGAGCGACATCGATCCACGCGTGGATGCACCGCTGGTGGACTGGAGCGAGCTGAGCGTGAGCGGGCTATTGCCGACCGGCACCGTGACGTTGCTTTTGGCCGACGTCGAGGGTTCGACGCGGCTGTGGGAGACCCAGCCCGACGAGATGACCGCAGCCATGGCTCGGCTGAATCAGACGGTTTCGCAGACCATCGCCGCCCACGACGGGGTGCGACCCGTCGAACAAGGCGAGGGCGACAGCTTCGTGGCGGCCTTCGCCCGCGCGTCGGATGCGGTGGCTGCGGCGTTGGAGTTGCAGCGGGCTCCGCTGGCGCCGATCCGGCTGCGCATCGGGGTGCACACCGGCGAGATCCAGCTGCGCGACGAAGGCAACTACGCCGGCCCGACGATCAACCGGACCGCGCGGCTGCGCGATCTAGGCCACGGCGGCCAAACCTTGCTGTCGAGTGTCACCGAAGCGTTAATCCTCGACGGGCTCCCTCCCGGCGCGTGGCTGTCCGAGCTGGGTACCCACCCGCTGCGCGACCTGCCCCGCCCGGAGCGGGTGGTGCAACTGTGCCATCCCGACCTAGTGAACGAGTTCGCGCCGCTCCGAGTAGCTAAAACGGTTGCTTCCCAACGTCTTCCGGTGCAGCTGACCAGTTTCATAGGGCGCCAAGCGGAGCTTTCCCGGGTGCACGAGTTGCTGACCCAGAACCGGTTGCTGACCCTGACCGGTGCCGGCGGAGCGGGTAAAACCCGGTTGGCAATCCAGGCCGCAGGCCAGCTCGCGGGTGAGTTCGGCGACGGCGTCTGGTACGTGGATCTGGCACCGATCACCGACCCCGAGTTGGTGCCGCTAACCGCGGCGCGCGCATTCGGGCTGCCCGACCAGCCGGGCCGCTCCACTATGGACATCCTGATTCGTTTTGTCCGCGACCGCCAGATGCTGGTGGTGCTGGACAACTGCGAGCACCTGTTGGATGCGAGCGCGACGCTGGTCAATGAGTTGCTTGGCGTTGCTGCAGGATTGACATTGCTTGCGACGAGTCGTGAGCCGATCGGGGTGGCCGGCGAAGTGAGTTGGCGGGTGCCGTCGCTGTCGCTTCGCACCGAAGCCATCGATCTGTTCGCCGACCGGGCCCGCCGCGCTCGCCCCGATTTCGCCGTCAACGACGACAACGCCGCCGTCGTGGCCGAAATCTGCACCAGACTTGACGGTTTGCCGCTGGCGATCGAACTCGCCGCCGCACGCGTGCGCGCCCTGTCGCTGAGCGAGATCCTCGACAGCCTGCACGACCGGTTCCGGTTGTTGACCGGTGGGGCGCGCACCGCCGTACGCCGACAGCAGACCCTGCGCGCTTCGGTGGACTGGTCACACGCGCTGCTGACCGAACCCGAACGGGTCTTGTTCCGCCGGCTGGCGGTGTTTCAGGGCGGATTCGATGTGGACGCCGCCCAATCGGTCGCCGGCGGCGGCGACGTGCAGCGCTACCAGGTGCTGGATCAGCTCACGCTGTTGGTGGACAAGTCACTGGTGGTCGCCGACGACAGCAGGGGCCGAACCCGCTACCGACTGCTGGAGACCGTGCGCCAATACGCCCTGGAAAAACTCGGCGAATCCGGCGAGGCCGACATTGTGCGGGCGCGCCACCGCGACCACTACACGGCGATGGCCGCCGTGCTCGACGCGCCGGCAGGCAGTGACTATGAGCAGCGCATCGAGCAGGCCGACATCGAGATCGACAACCTGCGCGCCGCGTTCGGGTGGAGCCGGGAAAACTCCGACATCGAGCTGGCGTTGGCGCTGGCGTCCTCGCTGCAGCCGCTGTGGCTCGCGCGGGGCCGCCTCCGGGAAGGGCTGGCCTGGTTCGACGCCACCCTCAGCCGATCTCGACGCGCAGCACCCGGGGTGGCGCCCGCGGTGCGGGCCCGGGCGCTCGCCGACAGAGGCCGTTCTCGATACCTATTTGGGCGCCGCCGACGGCCTGGGCCAGGCCGAACAGGCCGTGGCGATCGCGCGAGACGTCGATGACCCGGCCCTGCTGGCCCGGACATTGACCGCCTGCGGGTTTATCGCCGGCCTGGGCTATCAGGCCGAGTTGGCCCGGAAGTGCTTCGCCGAGGCGATCGGCCTGGCCCGTGCCGTGGACGACCAGTGGCGGCTGAGCCAGATCCTCGCCGAGCAGGCGCGGGGCGCCCACGTCGCGGGCGACCCGCTCGGGATACGCGCAGCCGCCGAAGAAGGACGCGACCTCGCCGACGCAATCGGCGACCGGTTCAACTCGCGTTTGTGTCGCTTCTACCTCGCCGCGGTGCGGCGGTTCAGCGGTGATTTAGCCGGGGCTGCCGCACAGTTCGGCGAGGTGGCCGCCGAGGCCGAGGCGGCTCACGACGAGATACTGGAGGGTGACCAGCCTCGGCGCTCAGAGCTTTACACTCGCATTCCAGGGTGAGGCGGCTGCGGCCCGGGCGGCGGCCGAGGCGATCCTTGAGGGCGGGGCGGGGCTTGGCGGAAGGTGGGCGGCGTACGGGCACGTGGCGTGTGGATTCGCGGCCTTGGCCGCCGGGGATTTCGCGGCGGCGCACGAGGCGCGCGAGGCCGCCCTCCAGGACCCGGTTATCGCGAGCGGTGGCTCGGCGGGATTGCAGCGCCTCTGGAATGCCGAGGCCGCGCTAGCAGACCGAGATCTCGTTGCCGCCCGGCGTTGGGCGAACGAGGCGGTGTCGAGCGCGACCGGCTGGTGGCTGATGTTGGCGCTGAGCACGCGCGCTCGCGTCGCGATTGCGCAGGGTGATCCGGACCACGCGGAACGCGACGTCCACGACTCGCTTGCGCAAGCAACCGACACTCAGGCGCGCTCCGGCGTTGCCGACACCCTCGAGTGCCTCGCCGATCTCACCGTTGACGACGGCAGTGCACGCGATGCGACCCGGCTTCTCGGTGCGGCGCACGGCGCTCGGCAACGCGTCGGCGAGGTCCGCTTGAAAATCTATGACGCCGACTACGAAGCGTCGGTGGCGAGGCTACGAGATTTGTTGGGAGATAATGGCTTTGAATCCGCATGGGCCGAGGGCGCCGCCCTGTCCACCGAGGAGGCGATCGCCTACGCGCAGCGCGGTCGCGGCCAACGCAAACGGCCCACCAGCGGATGGGCGTGCGCTCACCCCGACCGAGCGCGACGTCGTGCGACTGGTCAGCGAAGGGCTGGGCAATAAAGACATCGCCACAAGGCTTTTCGTCTCACCGCGAACCGTGCAAACCCACCTCACCCACGTCTACACCAAGCTCGGCCTGACCAGCCGCGTGCAACTCGCCCAGGAAGCAGCCCGCCATGCCTGAGACATCGGTACGCGATCTACGCGCTTTCGCTGATGTTTTGGGGTTCGCGGTGGCTGCATGCTGGCTAGCATGAGCGAGATCGATCGACGCGCGGATGCGCCGCTGGTGGACTGGAGCGAGCTCGAGCGTGAGCGGGCTGTTACCGACCGGCACCGTGACGTTGCTGCTGGCCGACGTCGAGGGCTCCACGCGGCTGTGGGAAACCCAACCCGAGCGAAATGACCACCGCGCTGGCCCGGCTGAATCAGACGGTGTCGGAGACCATCGCCGAGCACGACGGGGTGCGCCCCGTCGAGCAGGGCGAGGGCGACAGCTTCGTGGCTGCCTTCGCACGAGCCTCCGATGCCGTGGCCGCCGCGTTGGAGATGCAACACGCACCGTTGGCGCCGATCCGGTTGACGGATTGGCGTGCATACCGGCGAGATCCAGTTGCGCGATGAAGGCAACTACGCCGGCCCGACCATCAACCGCACCGCGCGACTGCGCGATCTGGGCCACGGCGGCCAAACCTTGCTCTCGGGTGTAACCGAAGCTCTAATCCTCGACCGGCTCCCCGACGACGCGTGGCTGACCGATCTGGGCACCCATCCGCTGCGCGATCTGCCCCGCCCGGAACGAGTGGCGCAGCTGTGTCATCCCGATCTAGTCAACGACTTCCCACCGCTGCGCGTCGCGAACGCGGTCGTATCCCAACGCTTTCCGGTGCAGCTGACCAGTTTCATTGGGCGCGACGAGCAGCTGGCTCAGGTCCGGGAGTTGCTGACCCAGAACCGGTTGGTGACGTTGACCGGTGCCGGTGGAGCGGGTAAGACCCGACTGGCAATCGAGATCGCGCGCCAGCTTGTTGGCGAATTCGGGGAGGGGGTTTGGTACGTCGATCTCGCGCCGATCACTGGTCCCGATGTCGTCCCGATCGCGGTGGCCCACGCATTCGAACTACCTGATCAGCCCGGCCGCTCCACCATGGACGCCCTGGTGCGGTTTGTTCGCGACCGCCAGATGCTGGTGGTGCTGGACAATTGCGAGCACCTCCTGGATGCGAGCGCCGAGCTGATAATCGCTCTCCTGGGTGCGGCGCCGGAGCTTACCTTCCTCGCGACCAGCCGTGAGGCGATCGGGGTGGCCGGTGAGCTGGGTTGGCGGGTGCCGTCGCTGTCGCTGGCCGACGAGGCCATGGAGCTGTTCGCCGATCGGGCCCGACATGCCCGCCCCGATTTCGCCGTCACCGATGACAACGCGGCGGCGGTCGCCGAGATTTGCGCGCGCTTGGATGGGTTGCCGCTGGCGATCGAGCTTGCCGCCGCGCGGGTGCGGGCGTTGTCGCTGGCCGAGATCGTTGAGAGCCTGCATGACCGGTTCCGGCTGTTGACCGGCGGGGCGCGCACCGCGGTGCGCCGCCAACAGACCCTGCGCGCCTCAGTGGACTGGTCCCATGCCTTGTTGACCGACCCGGAACGAGTCTTGTTCCGCCGGCTAGCGGTGTTCTACGGCGGCTTTGACCTCGATGCAGCCCAAGCGGTCGCCGGCGGTGGTGAGGTGGAGCGCTACCAGGTGCTCGATCAGCTCACCCTGCTGGTGGACAAGTCACTCGTGGTGGCCGACGACAGCGGACGCAGAACCCGCTACCGGTTGCTGGAAACCGTGCGCCAATACGCCCTGGAAAAGCTTGGCGAATCCGGCGAGGCCGACCCCGTGCGCACCCGGCACCGCGACCATTACACGGCGATGGCCGCCCGACTCGACGCACCAGCAGGCAGCAACTACGAGCAGCGACTCGGACAAGCGGAAATCGAGATCGACAACCTACGCGCGGCGTTCGGGTGGAGCCGGGAAAACTCCGAAGTCGAACTGGCGATGAACCTGGCGTCGTCGCTGCAACCGCTATGGCAAGCGCGAAGCCGCGTCAGGGAGGGGCTGGCCTGGTTCGATGCCGCGCTTGCAGACCTCAAAGCACAGCGCGCCGGGACAGCGCCTGCGGTGCAGACGCGGGCGCTCGCCGACAGAGCCGTGCTCGCCGTCTGGTTGGACGACGCAGCCAGCCTGGATCAGGCTCAGCAGGCCCTGACGGTAGCGCGCGAGCTCGACGACCCGGCTCTGCTGGTGCGGGCGCTGACTGCCTGCGGCCTCGTTTCCGCAATCAGGGCAGAGGCAGCCGGGCCGTACTTTGCCGAAGCGATCGGCCTGGCCCGAGATTTGCAGGACCCGTGGAGGCTCAGCCAAATCCTCGCCTGGCAGGCGCGCGCAGCGAACCACGCCGGTGACCCGATTGCGACGCGCGCGCCCGCCGAAGAAGGACGTGACCTCGCCGACGTTATCGGTGACCGGTACAACGCGCGCATATGCCGCTACTGCCTCGCTTGGGCCCACATGCACCAAGGCGACTTGACGGGGGCCGCCGCACAAATCGCCGAGTTGCTGGCCGAAGCTCGAGCCGCTCACGATGGGCTCATGGAGTTGCAATGCGTCGGCGGGCAGGGTGTCTTGCTGGCATTTCAGGGTGAGGTGCCCGCAGCCCGAGCCGCCGCTGACGCGGCCATCGAAGCTGCCGCCGCGGTCGGAGGGGCGTACGCAGCCTACGGTTACGCGGCGCAGGCTCTCGCGGCCATGGCCGCTGGCGATACCGCGGCGTTGCAGGACACGGCCGAGTCCTGGCCGCACTTGAGCGCCCTGCCCCAAATGGCGGCGCTGCAGAGGATGTACAGGTCTATAGCCGCGCTGAAGGCAGGGGATCTGGTCGCCGCCCGCGGCTGGGCAAACGACGCCGTGTCGACATCGTGGGGCGGCTTCCTCGCGGTGGCGCTGTTGATGCGCGCCCAGGTGGCGATCGCAGCGGGTGAGCCAGACCAGGCCGAGCCCGATGCCTACGAAGCTCTCGCACTCACGGCGACCACCGGAGCGCACCTGAGACTTCCCGACATCCTCGAGACTCTCGCCACCCTGGCCGGCGACGCCGGCAGTCACCGCGAAGCCGCCCGCTTCTTCGGGGCTGCACAAGCCATCCGGCAGCGCACGGGCGCGGTCCGCTTGAAGGTATACGACGCCGACTACGAATTCGCGGTGGCAGCGCTGCGAGATGGCATGGACATCAATGACTTTGACTCCACGTGGGCCGAAGGCGCCGCACTGTCCACCGAGGAGGCGATCGCCTATGCCCAGCGCGGCCGCGGCCAACGCAAACGACCTACCAGCGGCTGGGGATCGCTCACTCCCACCGAGCGCGACGTCGTCCGACTACTTAGCGAAGGGCTCGGCAACAAAGACATCGCCACAAGGCTTTTCGTCTCACCGCGCACCGTGCAGACCCACCTCACCCACGTCTACACCAAGCTCGGCCTCACCAGCCGCGTCCAACTCGCCCAGGAAGCAGCCCGACACGCCTGAGAGATCAGCCGCGATCTACGCGTTTCCGCTGATGTTCTGCGGTCCCTGCTCCCCGCATGCTGGCTAGCATGAGCGAAATCGATCCATGCGCGGAAACGCCGCTGGTTGACTGGAGCGAGCTAAGCGTGAGCGGGTTGTTGCCAACGGGCACCGTGACGTTGCTGCTAGGCGACGTCGAGGGCTCCACACGGCTCTGGGAGACCCAACCCGACGAGATGACCACGGCGCTGGCTCAGCTCAATCAGACGGTCTCGGAGACCATCGCCGAGCATGACGGAGTGCGCCCGGTCGAACAGGGCGAAGGTGACAGCTTCGTGGCGGCATTCGCCCGCGCCTCCGATGCAGTAGCCGCAGCGTTGGAGTTGCAGCGCGCCCCGCTGGCCCCGATCCGGCTGCGCATCGGCGTGCACACCGGCGAAATCCAGCTGCGCGACGAAGGCAACTACGCCGGCCCGACCGTCAACCGCACCGCACGACTGCGCGACCTGGCCCACGGCGGCCAGACCGTGCTGTCGGGTGCGACCGAGGCCATGGTGATTGACCGGCTACCTGCGGGCGCATGGCTGACCGATCTAGGCACCCACCCGTTGCGTGATCTGCCCCGTCCGGAGCGGGTGGTGCAGTTGTGCCACTCCGACTTAGTCAATGGGTTCCCGCCCTTGCGTGCGTCGGAAACCGTTGCGTCTAGCCGTCTTCCGGTGCAACTGACCAGTTTCGTGGGCCGCGACACGCAGTTGACCCAACTACGAGCGAGTCTGGCCGAGAACCGGTTGCTGACCCTGACCGGTGCCGGTGGAGCGGGTAAAACCCGGTTGGCGATCCAGCTCGCGGCACAGCTGACCGGCAAATTCGGCGACGGGGTTTGGTATGTGGATCTGGCACCGATCACCGGTCCCGAGTTAGTGCCGGTTGCGGTGGCGCGTGCGCTGGGTCTGCCCGACCAGCCCGGCCGCTCCACGATGGACACGCTCACCCGCTTTGTCGCCGACCGTCAGATGCTGGTGGTGCTGGACAACTGCGAGCACCTGCTGGATGCGTGCGCCGATCTGGTCGTGGCTCTGCTTGGCGCCGCCGCTGGGTTGACGCTGTTAGCGACGAGCCGTGAGCCTATCGGCGTGGCGGGCGAGGTGAGCTGGCGGGTGCCGTCGCTGTCGCTGGCCGACGAAGCCGTTGAACTGTTTACCGACCGGGCCCGCCATGCTCGGCCCGATTTCGCCGTCAGCGACGACAACGCTGCCGCGGTGGGCGAGATTTGCCGGCGCCTGGATGGGTTGCCGCTGGCGATCGAGCTTGCGGCGGCTCGTGTGCGGGCGTTATCGCTGGCCGAGATCGTCGAAAGCCTGCATGACCGGTTCCGGCTGTTGACCGGCGGGGCGCGCACAGCAGTACGCCGCCAACAGACCCTGCGGGCCTCGGTGGACTGGTCGCACGCGCTGCTGACCGAGCCGGAGCGCGTCTTGTTTCGCAGGCTGGCCGCCTTCCTGGGGGGTTTCGACTTGCCCGCTGCCCGAGCGGTCGCTGGCCACGACGAGGTGCAGCGCTTCCAGGTGTTGGACCTGCTCACCCTGCTGGTAGATAAATCGCTGGTGGTGGCTGACGACAGCCGAGGCCGAACCCGCTACCGGCTACTGGAGACGGTGCGCCAATATGCGCTAGAAAAGCTTGGGGAGTCCGGCGAGGCCGACGCCGTGCGGACACGCCACCGTGACCACTACACGGCGATCGCCGCGCTGCTTGACGCGCCGGCGGGCCGTGATTATGAGCAGCGCATCGAGCAGGCCAACATCGAGACCGACAATCTGCGCGCCGCCTTTGCCTGGAGCCGCGAAAACTCCGACATCGAGCTGGCATTGAGGCTGGCCTCGTCACTGCAGCCGCTGTGGCAAGCGCGGGGCCGGCTCGGCGAAGGGTTGGTGTGGTTTGACGCCGCCCTGGCCGACCTCGACGCGGACCACCCGGCGGGGGCGCCCGCGGTGCGGGCGCGTGCGCTCGCCGACCGGGCCATGCTCGCCATCTGGATGGGCGACGCGAACACCCTAGATCAGGCTCAACAAGCCCTAGCGATCGCCCGCGACATCGCGGACCCGGCCCTGCTGGCGCGGGCACTGACCGCCCGCGGCTATATCGGCACCGTCGTCAGCGCCGAGCCAGCCCAGCCGTACTTCGCCGAGGCGCTCGGCCTGGCCCGGGCCTTGGACGACCGTTGGCGGCTCAGCCAGATCCTCTCCGCGCAGGCGGCCGCAGCGATCATGGCCGGTGACCCCATTGCGACGCGCGCGCCCGCCGAAGAAGGACGTGACCTCGCCGACGCGATCGGTGACCGGTACGACTCGCACCAGTGCCGCTACTACCTCGGATGGGCACAGGCATATCAGGGAGATCTGGCCGGAGCCGCCGCAGAATTCGCTGAGCTGGCGGCCCAGGCCAAGGCGGCTCACGACGGGCTCCGCGAGGCGCAAAGTCTCGCGTTGCGGGCCTTCGTGCTGGCCCACCAGGGTGACACGGGTGCGACGAGGGCCGCCGCGGACGCGGCCACCGAGGCTGCCGCCGAAGTTGGCGGGCTCTTCGCAGCCATGGGCTACGTGGCGTTGGCTGCCGCGGCCCTGGCCGCCGGGGATGCTGCGACGGCGCTGGACGCGATCGAGGCCTCGCCGTACCTGGATGCCCGGCCCCAGACGGCGGGGCTGCAACGTCTGTACAGGGCGGAAGCCGCGCTGGCGAGCGGGGATCTGCTCACGGCCCGCCGCTGGGCCGGCGAAGCCATCACCATGGCGACCGGCTTTGCCCTGTCGCGGGTGGTGACGACGCGCGCCCGCATAGCGATCGCGCAGGGTGAGCCAGAGCAGGCCGAGCGTGACGCCTACGACGCCCTCGCGGGTGCTGCCGACGTCGAGGCGTACCTGTACATCCCCGACATCCTCGAATGCCTCGGCGCCCTGGCCGGCGACGCCGGCAGTCACCGCGAAGCCGCCCGCCTCTTCGCGGCGGCAGAGAGCATCCGGCAACGCATGGGCGCGGTGCGGTTCAAAGTTTGGGACGCCGACTACGAGGCCTCGGTGGCGGCGGTTCGTAACGCTATGGGCGACCTAGACTTTGACTCCGCGTGGGCCGAAGGTGCGGCCTTATCGGTCGAGGAGGCGATCGCCTACGCGCAACGAGGCCGCGGCCAACGCAAACGACCTACCAGCGGCTGGGGATCGCTCACTCCCACCGAGCGCGACGTCGTCCGACTACTTAGCGAAGGGCTGGGCAACAAAGACATCGCCACAAGGCTTTTCGTCTCACCGCGCACCGTGCAAACCCACCTCACCCACGTCTACACCAAACTCGGCCTCACCAGCCGCGTCCAACTCGCCCAGGAAGCAACCCGACACGCCTGAGAGTCGCTAGCTCGGGGTCCGCCTTTGAACACGGGCATTGATCGGGTCGGCGGCAACGACGGTGAACGGTGTGGCCAACGGAAAATCGTCGTTAACCGATTCGATCCGGGCGGCTCGGATGATGGTGGCCAGTGCAAGGGTGGCCTCGAGCATGGCGAAGTGGTCGCCGATGCATGAGCGAGGCCCGCCGCCGAACGGCAGGTACTGCCAGCGGCTACGGCCCTGGGATCGCTCCGGCAGGAACCGATCCGGGTCAAATGTCAGCGGCTCGTCCCACAGTGCCGGGTCTCGGTGCATGGCGTAGAAGCTGACCACCGCCACGGTGCCGGCTTCCAGCCGATAGCCGTCGACGACCAGATCCTTGTTGAGCAGGCGAGGCGTGCCGGCACCGGGCGGGCACAGCCGCAGGGCCTCGTGCAGCACTCGCACGGTCTGGCCGAGTCGGGGCACGTCGTCGGGCGTCAGCGGCCGGTCGCCGAGTGCGCTGACCTCCTCGAACACCCGGTCTTGAATGGCGGCATGCCGGCCGAGGGCCCACAGTGAGTACGTGAGCGTCGTGGACGTGGTGTCGTGGCCGGCGAGGATGAATAGCACCAGCTCGTGACAGATGTCGTCGTCCGAAAGTGGTTGGCCCGTATCCGGATCGGTTGCGGTGAGCAAGGCACGTACCAGTGGCGCGTCCCGGGCGGGGTCGGCTCGTACCTCGGCGAGGATCTCCGCGGCCAGCCGATGCAGCGTCACATTAGCCTTGCGGGCCCGCCGCTGACCGGGCGTGGGCACCCATTGCGGCAGATTCAGCGGCCGGACCGCACGGTCGGCGACCCATGACAGCGCAGTCCGCAGCGCTGGCCCGACGGCCTCAGCGCGGGAGTCGAGGTCCATGCCGAGCACCGAGCGGCCGAGCGCCCGCAGGGTAAGCGCGCGGCATTCGGTGTCGAGATCTAATGTTTCGCCGTCGCGCCAACCGTCGACGACCGTATGCGCCGCCGCGGCCATATGGCCGGCGTAGCGCGGGACGTGCCGTTTGGTGAACATCGGCTGCAGGGTGCGGCGCCGCGGCAGCCATTGGTCGTGCGGCAGGACCAGCAGATTGCCGCCCATCAGCCGGCGCATCTGGATCGCCATCGTCGCCCCTCCTCGGTCGGCGATCTCGTCGGTGCGGCCGAGTACGTCCCGCGCGCCCTGCGGCGAGGCGATCAACACCGCGGTGGGGAAAAGCCATTTGGGCCCGAGCACCATACGGGTGACCGGGCCACCGGCATCGAAGAGCTCCTGGAACCCGTCGATGAGCGATCGTGCGGCCCTGAGCTGGTGCCGGTAGGGCAGCGGATTCTTCGGCGCCAGCGGCAGTTTGGCGACGTCGGCCTCTTCAAGCACTTGCTGCATCGCAATCACCTTCCTGGAAAACCAACTCTGCCAACGCTTGGCCCCAAGGCCATGAGTAGTGCACTACCCCAGTCCGTTCGTTCCAGCGCTCTGACTCGACTATCTGGCGCCAAGAGGCTGACAACACCGGCGGCGGCGCGTACTTCTACTCCGCGGGGGTCGTATATTCCACTGGCTGCACATCTGCGCGGTTGTGCTGATGTTTTGCGGTTCGTGGGGCCGCATGCTGGCTAGCATGAGTGAAATCGATCCACGTGCGGAGATTCCGCTGGTGGACTGGAGCGAGCTGGGCGTGAGCGGTCTGTTACCGACGGGCACCGTGACGTTGCTGCTGGCCGACGTCGAGGGCTCCACACGGCTATGGGAGACGCAGCCCGAGGAGATGGCCGCCGCGCTGGCCCGACTCAATAGCGTCGTGTCCGACGTCATCACCGCCCACGACGGCGTGCGGCCCGTCGAACAGGGCGAGGGCGATAGCTTCGTGGCGGCGTTCGCTCGTGGTTCAGATGCGGTAGCGGCGGCGCTGGAGTTGCAGCGGGCGCCGCTGGCCCCGATCCGGTTGCGGATTGGCGTTCATAGCGGCGAGATCGAGTTGCGCGACGAAGGCAACTACGCCGGCCCGACCATCAACCGCACCGCACGGCTGCGGGATCTGGGGCACGGCGGCCAGACCCTGCTGTCGGGCGCAACTGAGCAATTGGTAGTCGATCGGCTCCCGGAGGGTGCGTGGCTGACCGATCTGGGCAGCCACCCGTTGCGTGACCTGCCCCGCCCGGAACGGGTGCTGCAGCTATGCCATCCCGACCTTGTCAACGAGTTGCCGCCGCTGCGCACGCCGAAAGCTGTTGCAGCAGATAATCTTCCGGTCCAGCTGACCAGTTTTGTTGGCCGCGGTGCGCAGCTAACCCAACTGCGGGAGCTGCTGGTCGAGAACCGGATGGTGACCCTGACCGGCGCCGGCGGCGTAGGTAAGACACGGCTGGCACTACAGGTCGCGGCCAAGCTGACCAGTGAATTCGGCGACGGGGTGTGGTGTGTGGATCTGGCGCCGATCACCGATCCCGACATTGTGCCGCTGACGGTAGCTCGCGCGCTCGGGCTGCCGGATCAACCGGGGCGCTCCACCATGGGCACCCTGCTGTGGTTTGTTCGCGACCGTCAAATGCTGCTGGTGCTGGATAACTGCGAGCATCTGCTGGATGCCAGCGCTGAGCTGGTCGTCGCCCTCCTGGGTGCCGCGCCGCGGTTGACGCTGCTGGCGACCAGCCGCGAGGCGGTAGGGGTGGCCGGTGAGGTCAGCTGGCGGGTGCCCTCGCTGTCGCTAGCCGACGAAGCCATCGATTTGTTCATTGATCGGGCCCGCCATGCCCGCCCGGATTTCACGCTGTCTGATGACAATGCCGCGACGGTGGGCGAGATCTGCGCGCGCCTGGATGGGGTGCCGCTGGCCATCGAGCTGGCCGCCGCGCGGGTGCGCGCGTTGTCGCTATCGGAAATCCTCGACAGCCTGCATGACCGATTCCGGTTGTTGACCGGTGGTGCACGCGCCGCGGTGCGCCGCCAGCAGACCCTGCGCGCCTCGGTGGACTGGTCACACGCGCTGTTGACCGAGCCTGAGCGGGTGCTGTTTCGTCGGCTGGCGGCGTTCATGGGTGGCTTCGACCTCGACGCCGCCCAAGCCGTCGCAGGCAGTGGTGACGTGCAGCGATTTCAGGTGCTCGATCAGCTCAGCCTGCTGGTCGACAAATCGCTGGTGGTGACCGACGACAGCCGGGGCCGAACCCGCTACCGCCTGCTGGAAACCGTGCGCCAATACGCGCAGGAAAAGCTTGGAGAGTCCGGCGAA
Source organism: uncultured Actinomycetota bacterium (assembly GCA_963833935.1). GTDB lineage: Bacteria > Actinomycetota > Actinomycetes > Mycobacteriales > Mycobacteriaceae > Mycobacterium. Next base: position 86,823 of record CAWIAC010000021.1, read on the forward strand.
GCCGACGCCGTGCGCACGCGTCACCGTGATTACTACACGGCGCTCGCGGCTGCGGTCGACGCACCGGCAGGCACTGATTATGAGCAGCGTCTCGAGCAGGCCGAACTGGAAATCGACAATCTGCGGGCCGCGTTTGGGTGGAGTTGCGAGAACTCGGACACCGCGCTCGCGTTGACGCTGACGTCCTCGCTGCAGCCGCTGTGGATTTCGCGGGGCCGCGCCCGAGAAGGGCGGGCGTGGTTCGAAACTGTCTTCACCGACGAGGTCGCGCAGGACGCCGATGTCGCGGCCGCGGAACGTGCCCGGTCGCTAGCTGACACAGCAGTGCTTGACACGTTCTTTGGCGCTGCCGACAGCCTGAATCGGGCGCAGCAAGCCCTGAGGCTCGCGCGCGACATCGAGGAACCTGCCGTGCTCGCCAGGGCGCTGACTGCCTGCGGCTTGGCGGCCGCCTACAACGCCGAGCTGGCAGGAGAGTATTTCGCCGAAGCGGTCGAACTCGCCCGGGAGTTGGACGATAGGTGGAGGCTCAGCCAGATCCTGACCTTGCAGGCGCACGCAGCGATCGCCGCCGGTGACATGATCGCGGCGGGCGTGGCCGCCGAAGAAGGACGCAACCTCGCCGATGCGCTCGGCGACAGGTCCACGTCGCGCCACTGCCGCATGTGCCTCGGTATTGCACAGGTAAACCGGGGCGAGCTGGCCGGAGCCGTCGCGCAATTCCGCGCGGTGGTCGCCGAGGCCGAGGCCGCTCACGATGGGGTCCTTGCGGCTATGTGCCTCGCGCACCAGGGCACCGCGCTGGCCAGGCAGGGTGAGACGGTCGCGGCCCGGGCCGCGACCGACGCCAGCATCGAGTCCGCATCCGACTTTGGCGACCTCACCGCGAGCGTTAGCTACTTCGCGTTGGCGAACGCGGCCCTGGCCACCGGCGATGTTGCGACGGCGCGGGACGCGACCGCGGCGGCCTGGGAGCACGGGAGTCGTCTTTCCGGGTATGCGGCGCACCTGCGCCCCATCATCGCGCAGGCCGCGCAGGCGAGCGGGGATCTGATCGCGGCTCGGACCTGGGCCGACGAAGCGGTTGCGACAGCGACGGGATGGGTCGCGATATACGCGCTGACGGCACGCGCCCGCGTGGCGATCGCACAAGGTGAGCCAGACCAGGCCGAACGCGACGCCCACGACGCGCTCGCGCTTGCCGCCGAAGTCGAGGCTTATCTGCAACGCCCCGACATCTTCGAGTGCCTCGCTACCCTGGCCGGCGAGGCCGGCAGTCACCGCGAAGCGACCCGCCTCTTCGGCGCGGCAGAGGCCATGCGGCAGCGGATGGGCTTGGTGCGGTTCAAGATCTACGCCGCCGGCTTCGAAGCGTCGGTGACGACGCTGCGAGATGCGCTGGGCAAGCACGACTTTGACTCCGCGTGGGCTGACGGCGCGGCGATGTCCAGCGACGAGGCGATCGCCTACGCGCAGCGCGGCCGCGGTCAACGCAAACGCCCCACCAGTGGCTGGGCCTCGCTCACGCCTACCGAGCTTGACGTCGTGCGACTGGTCAGCGAAGGGCTAACCAACAACGACATCGCGACAAGGCTTTTCGTCTCACCGCGCACCGTGCAAACACACCTCACCCACGTCTACAACAAACTGGGCCTGAGCTCGCGCGTCCAGCTAGTTCAAGAGGCAGCCCGGCACGCCTGAACACGGTCGCGACAAAAGCTTGACTCAAGCCGTGGTGGGTCACTTCGACGGCGCTACGCATAGTCCTATTCGCCGTTGGCGTGTAACTCTTTCGCTGATTCTGCGGCCGCCTGCAGCCGGGTGACAATGTGATCGGGATCGATCTCCTGGCCAGGCCGGTTGTTCGCGTCCGCATCGATCGGTACGCGGATTGCCACGTCGGTGCCATTGGGGTCGCGGTACCACAGGCGCACTCCGCTGGCGTCGTTTGTGGCGCGGTGGTGGCGGGAGCCGATTGCGACGAGTCGCCTGTGGGTGTCGAGGGCCGCGATCGCGGAGGGGGCCCACACGGTGAGTGAAATGACCCCAGCGACTTCGGGATTGGCGTTCATCGCGATGTCGGAATGCTCGATAACAACCCGTAGCCCCGCTGTCTCGACGACCGCGGTTCGATAACCGACTGTGTGTGGATCCGCGCCGAGAAGGGTGCCCCACCAGGCTCGCATCAAATCCCACTCGTGGGTCAGCAGAACAATCTCGTCAAGGCGTGGGTTCATAGCTCCCCTTCGCGGTGGCCGTCAGCCCTAGTTGATCGATCGCCGCACCGAGCGCTTCGGCGTACCCACTACTCGATGGGTCAAGCACTGCGGCGATATGAGAATCCGGGCGCAGCAGTATCGCCTGCCCTGCCGCCAGCTCAGACAGCGGCTCTGTGCACGCCGCGAGGTCGATACCGATCACCGTCAGTGGGTGTCCGACCGCTGTCTGCGCGTCATGCCAACTCGACTCGTGTTGCGACGTCGCCAGAACCGTCAGCGTGTCGCGCGCTGGCAGATCGAGAGTGGAGACTCTCGCTCCGTTGTACTGGACCCACGCGTGTGGTAACCGCCCCCCCACGCGCACGATCGGCGCATAAAGCTCGATGTCCGCGACGTCGTCGGACATGTCGCCGTCGATGAGGAAACCGTGGCCGTAGTGCACACCGAGATCGAGTCCCCACGTTCGGTAATGGCCGCCCTGGCGGGCGATCACCTCCTGCACCATGTAACGGATGCGAGCTCCGATGCGACCCCGGGAAGTCACCCAGCCAATCAGCTGCATTGCCACCACCATGAGGGTGCCTAGTATCCGGCGTGACGCTGGGCGCGGCAGCGCAGCCATCAGTCGGGACCCGGCCAGAGCCTGCAGCGCGCGCATACCTGATCGAGGCAATCCGAGCGCGACGAAAACGTCCATCAGACCGTCGAAGTTTTTCACTGAATGCTCGGTGTTGGCGATGCCGATCGGTCGACGTTCCGCCTCGTAGGTGTCGAGCAGATCAGCCCGTGCACGCCCAGATATTTCCCACGCCAGTTTCCAGGCCAGGTTGTGGGCATCGTGCACGCCGGTGTTGAGTCCGAGACCGCCGGTCGGCGGGAAGCGGTGCGCGGCGTCGCCGATCAGGAATGTACGTCCTTTGCGGTATCGATTGGCGACCTGCGCCGTCATCGCCCAGCTCTGTACCGAGTGGATCTCGACGACCAAATCCCTGTGTCCCAACGCTTCTCGGATTCTGCGCCGACAATCGTCGGGGGTGAAGTCCTCGAGACGCTGAACCGGCGGGAAGTAGGGAAACTGGAAGACGAAGTCACCAGGTGAGCTGTGCACGATGATGGTTCCGAGCCCGCGTGGAGTGAAGGTCCAGATGACGGGGGCTCGGCGTGACCAGAGATAAGGACGCAGGTCGGCGCTGAAGTGAACGCTGATCACCTGTTGAAGTACGGGGCCGTGCATCTGGAGTCCGCATGTGCGCCGGACAAGGCTACCCGCACCGTCGGCGCCGATCAGATACCGACCTGTCGCGACCCACTCGCCGTCACCGTCCGGGCCGATGGCTCGAACTTCAACGCCATCGGAGGTTTCGCGGTGATTTTGGTACACGCTGCCCCGCCGGAACTCGACCCGCTTGCACGCTTCGAGCTGATCCCACAGCAGCTGGCCAAGCACGTGTTGCGACAGGTTCGCGACCCGAGTCGGGCTCAGGGTCTGAAGCAATTGGGCTTCAGTCGATTCCGGGTCGTAAATGGTGATCCGGCCCAGTTCGGGTCCGGTCAGACTCGTGGCATAAACAATGTCACGCAGTTCGTACATCCGTGAGCTGAGGCGGCGCACATCGTGTTCGAGGCCCAGTTCGCGGAAGATCTCCAGTGTGCGCGTGGAGAGCACATGCGCGGCCGGGTGGGTCGACGGGGCCACGCGTCGTTCGACGACGAGGGTGTCGATCCCGTGTTCGGCGAGCAGCAATGCGGCTGTCGCTCCGGCCGGGCCGGCACCGACGATCAGGACCCGAGATGTGTTCATGTCACAACCCGGTTGCGCCGAGTTCCGTGTCCATCACGCCAGGCACCAGTGTGTCCCGGGATCCAGCCTCATCGCCCTTCCAAGCACCTTCCAAGCCCCGTCCAACCCGCGATTGCCGGAGTCTATATCTGAAGCAGAATCGTCCCCGGATTGTTGCGCACTGGTGGCCGCGGGCCGACCGGTCGCCCAGGAATTCCGCGTGATCTACCGCTGCCGCGATCGCGACCAAGCCGCCGCCCGTGTTGGACCGTGACCCGTATCCCACGTTCCCGAACTGCGACGCCTAGCGAGTAATTGAACCAACTGGGATTGCTACTCGTACCCGTCTATACAGGAGGTAGGCATCGTGCAAACCGCTAATCGTGCTGAGGCGACCACCGCCAGCTACTATCAGGGAAGAGTCGCAGCCCATGTACCCGATTGCGGTGGTACCGCGACCCGCCTGGACAGAGGGTCGGGCGAAGGGAACGTGGAAACTGTCATGCCGATCGAATACGAAGTCGAACGCGACATCGTCGAGTACCGAGGCGCACACCACAGCATCGAACCCGATGGGGCGCGCACACTCGCCGACTTCAAGGATCTCATCGTCGTGAAGATAGCCGAAATGGCCTGACGGCCCGCGCGGACTCGTTGACAACTCGATCATTGGAGCCACGTCTGGATGAGTGCATATATCACCGCCACCGGCGCTTTTCTCCCCGGCTACCCGGTACCCAACGACGAAATCGAGGACTACATCGGAAAGGCGGGACGCGCGTCCTCCGATCTGAAGGACCTGGTTCTCGCGAACTGCGGAATCAAGACGCGCTACTACGCGCTCGACAAGAAACAGCAAACCGTCATCTCGAATGCGGCGATGGCGGCCAGCGCGGTGCGCAACGCCGCCGAGCGCGCCGGACTCGGACCCAACGAAGTCGAACTGCTGACCGCGGCGACCACGGTGCCGGACCTGATTAGTCCCGGGCATGCCAGCATGGTGCACGGCGAGTTGGGCTATGGTCCGCTCGAGATCGCGACCGCACACGGCATCTGCAGTTCCGGGATGATGGCGCTGAAGAATGCGTACCTGCAGGTGGCGATCGGCGAGAAGCGCAACGCGATCTGCGTCGCCAGCGAGTTCGCTTCACGCATATTGAAGAGGACCCGCTACGACGCGATGCAGGCAAACTCGGAGGACGGGTCGTTGCCGATGGAGACCGCGTTCCTGCGCTACATGCTCTCCGATGGCGCGGGCGCCGCGGTGGTCGAGAACACTCCCGCGGCATCGGGGATCAGCCTGCGGATCGACTGGATCTCGCTGACGTCGTACGCGAACACAGAAAAGGCGTGCATGTACTTCGGCAGCAACGACAACGCAGGCTCGAAGACCTGGGGTGACTACCCGAGCCCTGCGGCAGCTGCGGCCGACGGTGCGCTCGCTTTGCGTCAGGAACTCTCCCTGTTGCCGCATCTGGTAGACGTCGGAATCGAGGAGTATCAACGCCTGCGTGCCATGGGCAAATTCGACCCGAAGACGGTGACGTGGTTTCCCGCGCACTACTCGAGCGAAAGCATGAAGTCCCTTATGTTTCGCGAGCTCACCCGGCGCGACATCGCGTTCGGCCATCCCGAAATGTGGTACAGCAACCTCACGAAAGTCGGAAACATCGGCAGCGCAGCCATCTTCGTCGTCCTCGACGAGATGATGACGGACGGCCTGATCAGGGACGGTGACACGCTGTTGTGCATGGTGCCCGAATCCGGCCGGTTCGTGGTCTCGTTCATGCATCTCACTGCGGTGTCGGCCGCTTCGGTGTCGGAAACCCGGCCATGACCCAGGCGTCCGAGGTCCTCCCTGCCGAGCAGCCTCCCCTTCGGGGGGTCGTGTATCTCTATTCGCAGACCGGACAGCTGCGCGAGGTCGCCGATGCGTTAACCGCTCCGCTCGTCGCCCGCGGGTGGGACATCCGCTGGGTGGACGTCCAACCGCGCGTGGCGTTTCCGTTTCCGTGGCCGATTCGGCGATTCTTTGGGCTGTTCCCCGCTGCGGTGGATCCGGAGGCGCTGGTGGAGCTCGTCGAGCCGGCGGGCGGCTTCGAAACGGAGCCTGAGGAATTGGCGATCCTCGCCTACCAGGTGTGGTATCTGGCGCCCTCACTTCCCGTCCGGTCGCTGCTGAAAGCGCATCCCGAGGCCTTCCGGAATCGCAGGGTCGTCTCGCTGATCGCGTGCCGCAACATGTGGTACTCGGCGGCGATCGAGGTGTCCGGGCTGCTGCGGTCCGCGGGTGCTCGGTCCGTCGAGGTGGTTGCCGCGACCGACACCCGGCCGCAGTGGGCAACGTTCGTGACGACCCTGCGCTGGCTGCTGACCGGTAGGCGCGAGTCCTTCCTGTGGTTCGAGCGGGCCGGGGTCGGCCCCGCGGAACTCGACCGGGTCGCCGGTGTGGGGCGACGCATCGCCGAGTCGGGACAGTGTTCGCAGGACGCGGCCCCCATCGTGCCCGCCCTAGCGACGGCGGACCTCCTTGCTGGGAAGGTTTTTCGCCGATGGGGCGCGACGGTCAGGTCGGCGCGGCGATTCGGCGCGCTGGCGCAGGCCGCGACCTTGGCAACGTTCGTGCTCGGCTTGGGAACCGGCATCGTGGCCGGTCTGCCGGTGATCGCAGGCGCAGCATTCGCCGGCGGCGCGCGGTTCGACAGGGGCGTGCGTGCTTTCGTGCGTCGCCGGATCTCGTTCGGTGGAGCTGCGGTCGACGAGAAGGCGATCGCGTGATGGCGCCGCAGGCCGATGCGGGAAGAGCGGCGGCTCCTTCGCGAATCCCTGCTGCCATGACTGGCCATGGCAGCCGGTAGCCGGTTACGGCGAGCCGGATGGCAGACCCCGATGACCGCTGACGCCTCGGAGCTTCAGGAACTTGCCGACTGGCTGACCATGAAGGTGGCCGGGTACCTCAACGTTCCGTCGGACACGATCGACATCGACACCCCATTGGCCGATTGTGGGATCGACTCCGTCTTAGCCATGAGGCTGTGCGTGGACCTGGAGTGCGAGAAGGGATTCGCCGTCGAAACCACCATGGTGTGGGACTACCCGACCATCGGTGCCATCGCGGCCTATCTGGCCACTGGGCAAGCGGTGCCGTGACGCCGATCGCCGTGGTCGGCATCGACTGCCGCTTCCCGGGCGCGCCCGACAAGGACGGGTTCTGGCGACTGCTGATGGATGGCGTCGTCACCGACACCGAAGTGCCGTTGCAGCGTTGGGATATCGACGCCTATTACCACCCCGACGGTGTCGCCGGATCGATGAACACCCGACGCGCCCATTTCATCGACGACGTCGACGCGTTCGACTATGACTTTTTCGGCATCGCGCCGATCGAGGCGGCGGCGCTCGACCCGCAGCAGCGACTGCTGCTGCAGGCGTCGTGGCGTGCACTGGAAGATGCCGGAATCGATCCCCGATCGCTGGCCGGCAGGCCAACCGGGGTCTTCGTCGGAATGATGTCCAGCGAGTGGAGCAGCCTTCAGATGTTCGACTTCCCCGCGGTCACCGCATTTCGTGGTGCTGGCAGCGGCTACTTCATGACGGCCAACCGCATCTCCTACCACCTGAACCTCACCGGACCTAGCATGGCCATCGATTCCGCCTGCTCGTCATCGTTGATGGCCGTGCACCAAGGCTGCGCTGCGCTACATTCCGGGGACACCGACACCGTCATCGCCGCCGGTGCGAATCTGGTTCTTACACCTGCGCTTTCGATTTTTTACACCCAAGCTGGGCTCTCCGCGCCGGATGGCCGCTGCAAACCGTTCGGACAGCACGCCGACGGCATCGGCCGGGGTGAGGGCGTAGCCGCGGTGGTGCTGCGCCGATTGGACGACGCCATTGCCGACGACCAGCCGATTTACGCGGTGCTGAAAAGTTCGGTTGCCAACCACGATGGCCGCAGCAACGGGATCACTGCCCCGAGCCGCCGGTCGCAGGTCGAGCTGATGCGCCGCGCGCTCAGTCTCGCAGAGGTCGAGGCCGGACAGATCGACTTCGTCGAAGCCCATGGCACCGGTACTTTTCTCGGCGACATGATCGAGGCCAACGCTCTGGGCGACATCCACAAAACGCGTGGCGAGCCATGTCTGCTGGGCTCGGTCAAGGGAAACATCGGGCACACCGAGGGCAGCGCGGGGATTGCGTCGTTCATCAAGGCGTGCCTGGCGCTGCATCATCGGGTGCTGCCACCGACGCTGTTCGGCGACAGCGCCAATCCGGGATTGCGGCTGGACGCGCAGGGGCTGCGGCTGGTGGAGAGCCCAGAGCCGTTGCCGCCCAATGCGCTTTGCGGGGTGAGCTCATTCGGGCTGGGCGGCAGCAATGCGCACGCGGTGTTGGAGTCGGCGCCGGCCCGGGCGGTATCCGACCCGGGTGCGATCGGTGTGCTCACGGTATCGGCGCCCTCGGAGCAGGCGCTCCGGCGCAACGCCGATTCGATCGCCACCGCGCTGCACAAACTCGACGATCAAACGGTAGCCTCCTGGTGCCGCGCCACCAACGTGGTGAAGCGATCACATCGGCATCGCCTGGTGGTGGAGGGAGACCGCGGCACGCTGGCCTGTGGGCTGAGGGATTTTCTCGGCGGTACCCGCGCCGAACTGGCGTCGTCCGGCCCGCCGCGCACGGTCGCCGCCGGGGTTGGGCTCTTGTGCTCAGCGCAGGGAACCCAGTACCCGGGCATGACGCGGCCGCTCTACGACGCCAATCCCGTCTACCGGGAACATCTGGATGCCGCGGCGGCCGCCCTCGACCCGCACCTGCCTTCGGGCTTGCTCGTGGCGATCCTCGGCGACGATCCCGGACTCCATCACACCAGGCTCGCGCAGCCGGCGTTGTTCGCGGTTTCCTACGCGCTGGGAAAGGCATTGCTGCAGAGCGGGATCCGGCCCTTGTTCGGCATCGGCCACAGCGTCGGCGAGGTCGCGGTCGCCTGTCTGGCGGGCGTGCTGTCCGTCGACGATGCGGCCAAGCTCATCGCGGTCAGGGGACGGCTGATGGGCGCATTACCCCCCGGTGGGGCGATGGCCGCGATCGATTTCGGCGTCGAGGAGGCCGAGGCATTGGTCGCCGGCGAGCCCGGGTGCGTTATCGCGGCCGTCAACGGGCCACGCTCAGTGGCCATCTCAGGTACCGCCGACGCGGTGGCACGGGCCCATGCCGCGGTTCGGGCGCGGGGCGGCCGAGCGGTGAACCTGACGGTGTCCCATGCCTTTCACTCGCCGCTGATGGAGCCCATGGTGCCGGAATTCCGGCGCGAGCTGTCGGGGCTGACGCCAGGTCCAGCGGAGTTCCGGCTCTTCTCCACGGTGCTCGGCAGGGAAGTCGAGGGTCACGAAATGGACACCGACTACTGGGCCAGCCAGATCTGTTCGCCGGTAAGGTTTTTCGACGCCGTCCGGGCCGCCATGAGTGCGGCAAATGCCGACTATGTCGCCGAGGCCGGTCCGCGATCCACGCTGCTCGGGCTAGCCCGGCAGTGCAGATTGCCGCCACAGACCCGGTCGCTGGCATTGTGCGCCGGACCGAATTCCAATGGAACGGAGCTGCTGGGCGTGGCTGCAACGCTGCTGCGCGACGGGTACTCGCCCGACCTGTCGCCGTTGTACGGCCGGCCGGCCGGTCCGCTGCAAAGGATTCCGCCTTACGTCTTCGACACCTCCAGTCGGTTCTGGTTCGACGGCGAAGTCACCGTCGTGTCGCCGACGGCCAAGCCCGCGGCGGTCACCCCCGTCGCCGAGCGGCAGCAGCCTGCACAGGTGCTGACCGCATCAGAGGGCGCGATCCTGGCAGTGATCGCCGATGTCGGCGGCTATTCGGTCGGCGAGCTTTCCCGGTCCACCCGGCTCAGCGACGATCTGGGCTACGACTCGCTGCTGCAACTCCGCCTTTTCGACCGGCTGCGGGCGGACTATCCACAGCTGGGGCATATCGCTATCGCCGAAGTGCTGCCGAACATTCACAGTGTGGGCGATCTCGTTGACTTTGTCATGCATCGGCTCGATCCGGCAGGCCCGACCCGGAGCCGGGCCCACACGTGACGCTGGAAAGGATCTGATCGGATGAGCATCTTTACCCGCGAAGTCTTCGCCTCGGCGGCATCGTCACCGCGCGGCTTGACCGTTGGCACGTTCGCCGATCCCATACGGTTGAGCTGGCGCGAAGTCCACGACCAGGCGAAGCGAATGGCCGGATGCCTGGCCGCCAAGGGGATTGGCCGGCACGGCTCGGTCGCGGTGCTGGCCGCCGACGCGGCGGATGTCGCACCACTCGCGCAGGCGATTTGGATGCGCCGCGCCGTGCTGACGATGCTGCAGCAACCGACACCACGTGCGGACCTGGCGGTCTGGCTCGCCGACACCATACGGGCAATCCGGATGATTCGTGCCGACGTGGTTGTCGTAGGCGAGCCCTTCCTGATGGCGCTGGATCAACTGGCGGCCCAGGATTTGGCCGTATGCACGATGGCGTCGCTGCGCGGCGCCGGGCCGATCGAGCCGGAGGACGCCGACGAGGCGGATATCGCGCTGCGGCAGCTCACCTCGGGATCGACCGGCGTACCGAAGGCGGTGGAGATCAGCCACGGGAATCTCGCCGCAACCACTGTCGCGATGAGCACGGGGGTCGACATCCGCATCGATCGGGACGTCCTGGTGAGTTGGCTGCCGTTGTCGCACGACATGGGCATGATCGGGTTTGTCTGTTTCCCCATGCAATTGGGGCTGGAAGCCGTCGTGGTCACGGCCGATCAGTTCCTGCGGCGGCCCATTGTGTGGGCCGAGTTGATCAGCAGGCACCGGGGGACCATGACAGCGGGCCCCAATTTCGCCTACTCCCTACTGGCCCGCGTTCTGGAGCGGACCGACCCGGACGCCATTGACCTCTCGTCGCTGCAGGTAGCGTGCAGCGGAGCCGAGGCCATCGATCATCGCGACGTAAAAAACTTCGCGGCGGCGGGTGCCCGTTTTGGGCTGCCGGCGAGCGCACTGATGCCGAGTTACGGGCTCGCCGAAGCCACGCTGGCGGTGTCCTTCGGCGCGCACGGCGACCCGCCGATCATCGACACGGTGTCCAGGCGGGCCGTCTCAGAGGCCAACCGCGCCGAGCCGGTTTCGGGTGACTCGGAGGACGCGCAGCACATCGTCTGCCTGGGATTGCCACTCACGGGCATGGACGTGCGCATCACCCGCGACGAAACGGTGCAGGGGCCCAGAGAGATTGGCACCATCGAACTTCGCGGTCCTATGGTCGCTGGCCGCTATCTCACGGTGGACGGCGTTGTTCCACTCGCCCGCCATGACGGCTGGTTTGACACCGGCGACTTGGGTTACCTCGACGAGGAGGGGCGGATCTACGTATGCGGCCGAACGAAGGATCTCATCATTGTGGCCGGGAATAACCTCTATCCAGACGATATCGAGCGTGCGGCCGCGACCGTCGACGGTGTGCGCAAGGGCTGCGTGATCGCGCTGCGGGTCGACGCCGAGCTGGAGGGCTTCGCGGTGCTCGCCGAAGTGAAAAACGCGGACGAGGAGAACGTGCGCCTGCGTATCAGCCGCGAGATCACAGCCAGGGTGAACCGGCACGTTGGGCACGCCCCGCGCGAGGTACGGCTGTTCCCCGCCGGAACCCTGCCGAAGACATCATCAGGCAAGCTGCGCCGGGAAAGCGCTCGAGAGCTGCTATCTCAAGGAACACGCGGCGCGGGTACAGCCGGGGCGACGTCAAAAAAGACCGATACCGGGGTGAGCGGGCTTGATCGAGTCCCGTAAACCAGACTGACCCGCTGCCTCGTTGTCGCAGTTCTAACCAAAGCCGAAATCCTCACTCCCAACGGGTATGTCATGCCCGGCGGTGTCGCTGAAGCCGAACCGATTATGCAGCCGGACCAACGGTCTGGGTGCCCACCAGTTCACCCGACCGAGCACACGCATGAAAGCGGGCACCAGGACCATGCGCACAAGGGTGGCGTCCACCAGCACCGCCAATGTGAGCCCGAGGCCGAGCATCCGCATGTTCGACACCTGCGCGGCCATCAACGCGCCGAACGATATCGACATCAACAATGCGGCTGCGGTGATCACCCGGCCGGTGCGGGCAACGCCCAACGCGACGCTCTCGTTGTTGGCGGCCGGTGTGCGATCTGATTCGAGCCAGTATTCACGGATCCGGGAGATCAGGAACACTTCGTAGTCCATCGACAGCCCAAAGGCGATGCAGAACAACAACATCGGCAGGTTCACCTCCAGCGTGCCTGTCACCGATGAGCCGAGCGCACCGAGATGCCCCTCCTGAAAGACCCACACCATCGCACCGAATGCGGCCGTCAGCGACAATACGTTGAGCAACACGGCCTTGACCGGCAGTAGCACGCTACCTGTCAGCAAGAACATCAGCACCAGGGTGATGCCGGCGATGATCCCGAGCACGAGGACCAGACGACTTGTGATGGCGTGCACGCTGTCGTGACTGCTCTGTGCGAGACCCCCTAACTGCACGGTCCTGTCGGCCGGGGTGGGGACGGCGTGCAGCCGGTCGAGCTGGCTCGCCGACGCGTCCGAGAACAGCGGTGCGGAGCTGCTGACCGTCAAGAATGCGCTGCCGTCCTTGATGCCGGTCGGTGCTGACGGCGGCCCGGCAAGGCTACCGTCGACGAAGGTGCCGCCGGGTGAGCACGCCGACGTCACACCGGGCACCTTCGAGAGCTCGGCGGAATAGCGGCTGAGGTCGGCGACGCTTACCCGGTCCGCGTGCGGCAGCACCACGTTGATGTTGGTCAACGGGTCGACGGCGAAGTCGTCGCGCAGCTCATCGCCGACCTGGCGGGCGGACGATGAGGAGGGCAGCATCCGGTCGTCGGGAAAGCCCCACTTAACGCCGAGGAACGGCGCTCCGAGCAGGAGCAGCACGGCGATGACGGCGGCGCCGATCAGCACCGCGTGCCGCATGACAAACGTCGTCCAGCGGTACCAAAACGTCCGCTCGACCGGCTTGGGCTGCGGGTCCGGGCGACCGAGCACCCGGCGCAAGAGCCTGCGCACGTCGAGCGAGTCGAGACGGCCGCCGAGCAGCCCGATCGCAGCGGGCGTCACGACGATTGCCGCGCATGCCGCGAACGTGACCACGGCCACACCCGCGTACGCGAACGACTTCAGAAAGTACTGCGGGAACAGCAACATCGTGACCATCGACGACGCGACCGTCATCGCCGAGAACAACACGGTGCGGCCCGCCGTCACCATCGTGCGGATCAACGCCGCATTCCCGGTGGCACCCGCTGCTCGCTCGTCTCGGTAGCGGCTGAGGATCAGCAAGGTGTAGTCAATCGCCAACGCCAGCCCCAGCGCGACGGTCAGGTTCAGCGCGAAGATCGACACATCGGTGAAGAGCGAGACCGCGTGCAGCACGGCCATGGACCCTACGATCGCGAAGCCGCCGACTGCCATCGGCACCGCCGCCGCGACCAAACCACCGAACACCCAGACCAGTACCAGGAAGCTCAACGGCATCGCGATCGATTCCATGAGAAGCAGATCCTTTTTCGTCTGAGCTTCGATCTGCCAGTAGATTGTCGCCTCGCCGCCGGCGCGCACGGTGACGCCGTCGCGATCATGGACGAGTCGGTCTGCCAGTTGTTTGGCGTACTTCTCCGCATCGTTGTCGCTGCCGGAAATGCCGGCAACGATCAGCCCGCTCCGGTGGTCTTTGCTGATTAGCGACGGTGCGGACGGGGTGGTCCACGCGGACGTCACCTGGGCGACGTGCGGGGAGGTCTGCAGCCGCTGAACGATCTCGGTGCCGACCGTGCGGGCCGCGGGGCTCTCGACGCCGCCGCCCGATGTGACGCTGATGATCATCACCCTGTCGCCCTGACCGAACTTGTCCGACAGTAGCTTCGCGGCCTGCGACGATTCCGACGTCGGGTCAAGTACACCGCCAGCCGACAGACTCTTGGTGACCGGGATACCGAAGATCGCAGTTCCGACCATGAGGAGCAACGCGCCGGCGATGACACGCCGTGGTGCACCGATGGCGAGCCGAGCGATGCCCTGCAGCAAACGACCCCCTTCGGGTCCGGCCGTGGTTGCGCCAGTCTAACTAGACGCCACCGCCACTGACGAGATGACGCGCCACATCCGTCGGCCCCGCCGGAGCGCAGCCCGCTCGCCGTATTGGCGTCGATGATTCCAGCACCGAGGCCCACGCCACCTCAAACGACGCCTGGCCGGCGCCGTGTTCAACCACCTCCACACCCACCACCGAAGCCGCAACAACCATTTGGATCCGGATCAGGCCGTGCGCGCGGCAGATGATTTACTGCCGATGAGTTGGCCACTCAACTTTGGTTCGTATCCTCAAACAGGTGTTGCTTCGATGACGCTGTACGGTGCGGCGGTTTGCACTATCCGGGTCATCCGAAATCCGGCTTGCCTGAGCAGGTCTCGGTATTCCTCGGCGTCGCGTTCGCGGCCATTCGCTTCCAGCAGCATCTCCAGGTCCACCCACTTACCCGCGAAGTCGCGGTCGTGCTCGGGGAGCACCGCCTCCATCAGCAGCACCGTCGCATCGGAGCCGGCGGCTGCGCGAACGTTACGGAGGATCGCCACGGCCTGCCCATCGGGCCAGTCGTGGATGACGGTTTTGAGGACGTACGCGTCGCCGCCGGACGGAACATTGTCAAAGAACGACCCACCCTCGACGCGGACCCGGTTTTCAACTCCCCGCTGCCGCAGCAGCGCGGACGACTCTGCGACGACTTCAGGCAGGTCGTAGAGCACCCCCTGCGCGGTCGGTGTTGCCGCCAAGATGGTGGATAGCAGCCCCCCGCGCCCGCCGCCGACATCGACGATCGTGCGGTACGGACTGAAGCTGTAACCGGCAACGATAGCGATCGCCGGCAAGGCATCGGCGCCGGTCATGGCGTCGTTGAAGAGCTTCGCGAGTTCGGGTTCATCCCTGAGAAAGTCGAATGCGTCCTTGCCGCGCAGCAGTGGAAAGATCGCCTTGCCAGACTTGACCGACTCAACCAGCAGACTCCAATGTTCCCGGTGTTGAGGCGAACCGATTAAACGCGCATACGCGCGCATCGAGAATTGTGTGTCCGAGCGCAGGGTTTCAGCGAGAGCGGTCATGTCATAGCGGCCGTCGCGGCGCTGGCGGAATATGCCATGGCTGATCAACGCTCGCATCAGTCGCCTGAGGGCATCGGGGTCCGCGCCGACGCGGTTTGCCACATCATCCAAGGGCAGTGGATCGTGCGCGAGGGCGTCGGCGATGCCCAGTTCGGCGGCCACCTGGATGGCCTGCGCTACCCACGCCCCGGTAATCATCTCGAACATCGCCGCTGGCGCGAGGGTCGACCGTTGATGAAATCGATAGAGATGGTGGCGAAAACGCTCGACGGTACGGGCCACTTTGGCGGGTGGAATCTTGACATCTCTGGGCATCGTGTCTCCCTTACCATTACGAACGAACCATCGAGCCATAGAAGACAATGCGCTCACGTCGCCGCGAGCCGACCGCTCGTTCCGCGCGGCCCCGACCAGCCAAGCCGCCGCCAACCAAACTAGCGGTACCGTCCCGACATTCTCCGAATGCGTGGGCACTCCGGCCGGCGACGCTGGCAGTCACTGCGCAGTGGCCCAGCTGTTCGGCGCGGCACACGGCAGTCGGCAGCGCATCGGCGCGGCGCGGTGCGGTGCGGTGCAAGATCTACGAAGCCGGGTACGAAGCGTCGGCGGCACCGCGGCGAAATGCAATGGTCAACGAAGAATTCAATGCCGCGTGGGCCGAGGCGCGGCCCCGTCCACCGAGGAGGCGATCACCTACGCCGAGCGCCGCCGCGCCAATGCACACGACCCACCAGCGGCTGGGGTTCGCTCACGCCAACCGAGCTTGACGTCGTGCGACTAGTACGAAGGGCTGACCAAATACGACATCGCGACAAGGCTTTTCGTCTCACCACGAACCGTGCAAACACACCTCACCCACGTATACACCAAACTGGGCCTGACCTCACGCGTGCAGCTCGCCCAGGAAGCAGCCCGACACGCCTGATTAGCCCGTTTGCTCCGTGAGTTCGCGGCGATCGAAGCTGTTGTGGGACACCCGCCACGACGCGTATCCATCGGCCGCGACATGCAGCGTGATGTGTGGGTCGCAGCCGCATTCTTCGCTGTGATGTGGCGCCAGATCGTCGATGGGGACGATGTGGATTTCACGAGGTCCGATCCAGCCGGTCCACCAGCGGTTGCCCGGACAATCACAGCCGAGCTCGGTGCAGTGGACAGCGTGGATGATCATGCCGACTTTGGCCGTGGCCACGCGTCGATGAACTGGTCCATGACGGCGTCCCACTTCATGACCCGGATCGCGTCGTCGGCGGCGCGGGCCTCCTCGAGGTGCTCACGCGCGAAAACAAGGCAGCGTCCGATTCGTGTGGTGTCTGCGGTTGTTGCCATATCTGACCTCCCTTGACGCGGGAAAGAAAGACCGGTTGGCATCATTGGCGCTCGGCCAGCACTCGCATCGTTACACAGAAAGCGTGGAGCCCGCTCACCGACACACATAGCGCAGCGAAGGAATGTGAGCGGTCGCCTAACCGATCTGCAGCGGGTCGATCTGCACCCGGACCGGCTCGCCGGTCTGCCGGGCACTGGTCACAGCGACGCCGCGGCGCAGCTCAGCGGACAACGCCAAGCCCTGCTCGCGCCGTACCCGCAGCAGCATCCGGGTCACCGTTGCGTCGGCCGGAGTGCCCGGCGGTCGGCGTGCACCAGGCGGCAACGGCACTGGGCCGAGTAACTCGGCGCTGTCCGGTAGATGCAGTTCGGCGAGCAGCGCCGTGACCGCCTCGGCGGCGCCGTCGAGGACCGCCATGTGCACACTCGGCGGCAATGCGACGTCGTTGCGGGCCGTCAGTTCCGCCTCCGCGTGGCCGACCGGATCCCAGCGGATCAGCGCTTGAACGGTCGGCACGGATGCCTCCGCGACGACGATCACCACCCCGCCTTCGTCGCGGGACCGCACCAAGGCCGCCGCGCCCATCCACCGCCGCAGGGTGTCCTCGGCGGCACGCAGGTCCTGACGGCCCAGCAGCGCCCAACTGTCCAGCAGCAGCGTTGCGCCGTATCCGCCCGATGCGCGCGGCTCCGCGCCGGGTGTGGCCACCACCAACGCCGGGCGATCCGCGACCTGGGCCACCATCGCGTCGCCCGCCGAGGTGATCACCGCCGTACCCGGGAACGCCCGGCCCAACTCTTCGGCGGTGCGCCGGGCGCCCACCACAACGGCGCGCACCGCGTCTGACCCGCAGCGGGCACAGCGCAGCGCGGCGTCGGCCCGGCCGCACCACCGGCACACCGGCGCCGTCCCGTCACGGTCGTCCAGGGACAGTGGGCCGGTGCAGTGCCGGCAACGGGCAATCGCCCGGCAACGCCCGCAGGCCAGCGAGGGCACGTAGCCGCGCCGCGGCACTTGCACCAACACCGGCGCCTCCGCCTCCAACGCCGAGCGGGCGGCGCGCAACGCAACCGACGGCAGCCGCGCCGTGCGCGCCGCCGGATCGCGTTCCTCGGCGTATCCGCCGTCGTCGAGGGCCACCACCCGCGGGGTGCGGGCCCGCACCACGGGGCGCGAAGCGACCACGTCGTGCGCCCAGCCGCTTCGCGCCAGCGCATGGGCTTCGGCCGTGCGGGCATAGCCCCCGATCAACGCGGCGCAGCGCATCTGATGAGCCCGCAGCATCGCCACCTCCCGCGCGTGCGGGTACGGGGCCCGCGGCTCGGCCAGCGTGTCGTCGCCGTCATCCCACACCATGACCAGACCCAGGTCGCTGACCGGCGCGAACACCGCGCTGCGGGTGCCGATCACCAACCGTGCGCTGCCCCGCAGGGCGGCCAGCCAGCGCCGGTAGCGCGCGGCCGGACCCAGGCCCGCCGACAACGCCACCACGCCGGATTCGTCGAGCAACGCCGTCGCGGCCCGCCACAACACGTCCACGTCCCGCTGATCCGGCACGATCGCCAACGCTGCGCGTCCGGTGTGCAGCGTCTGGGCGGCGGCCTCGGCGAATCGGTCCGCCCACAGCTCGCCGGGCAGCACCTGCCAGACCGCGCGCGCCGCACGCGACTCGGCCAGCGCCGTCAGGAACTGCCCGCCGCGGCCATATGCCTCCCACCCCGAGCGGTCGACAGCCGTGACCGTGGGAAGCGTTGGCGGCGTGAGGCATTCACGCTCTACCTTCGCGTGTCGGGGCGGCACCGCCAACCTCAGCACGTCGGCGCGGGTGCCCGCATAGCGAGCCGCGACGGCGTCAACCAGCCGACGGATCTCCGGGGTGAGCACCGCCTCCGCGGACACGACGCGGTCCAACCAGGTCAGCTTGCCGACGTGATCGGTTTCGGTGCGGCGTTCCAGGATGAACCCGTCGACCAGCCTGCCGTGGAAGCGCAGCCGCACCCGTACACCGGGTTGGGCGTCGTCGGATTGGTCGGCGGACACCAGATAGTCGAAGTCCCGATCCAGATGCGGCACCGACAACATCGGCAACACGCGCGCGATCGGTTCAAAGGCGGCGGGCTGCCGAGTCCGCGTGGTCACTCGCCAGGTGTAGCAGGGTTCGCCGACATCCGGCCGAAGAAGAAGCCCGCGGTGATTAGCACTTGCGCGGCCGCGTAGGTCCACCAAATCGGCACCGCCAGCGCCTCGCTGCCCAACACGAACTGCCCGATGCCGATCATCGCGTCCGAACCCGCGAACAACACCGCGCCGACCGCCGTGAAAAGCGTGGGCAGCCGCGCCAGCAGCGCCGCACAAACCATGGCGCCCAGCACGGCCATGTACACCGTGACGGGAATGGTCAACCCGTCACGACCCAGCTGCGGCCAGAACCACACCAGTAGCCCGACGCACGTCACGCACATCACCGCAACGGCGACCCAACGGACGCGCGACCGATCCGACCCACGCGCCAGTGGCGCGAGCGCACCGAGAAAGCACAAGTGCGCCAACAGGAATGCGCCCAGGCCCAGGACAAAGGACGCCGCCAACCACGGAATCGCCAGCAGCGCGTCACCGAATGCCGAGAACACCAACGCCAACATCAGCCAGCGCCGCTCCCGGACGATCGGATGCGCTGCCGCCGCCAGCGCCAGCAACAGCGCCACCGACGCCTTGAACGCCGGCTGGGCCATCCACTGCCCGGTCAGGTCCGCGCCCGGTGGCGACCGCAGAGCTGTCACGGTCAAAAACACCCCGTAGGCGATGCCGACCCAGCCGGCGGCCACCCAGGCACCGGCCATGACACGCGGTGCGTACGGTGTCTGCATGCCCACCGCCGAAGACACCGGATCCGCCATCGATCCCATCCTGCAGAAGGTACTGGACGCAGTCCCGCTCCGGTTATCCGCCGACGGCGGAGTCGAAGCGGCCCGCCAGCAACTGCGGGATCTGCCGCGACGCAGCTTCTATCCGGAGCTTCGGGTGCAGGACCGCGCCATCGACGGGCCGGCGGGGCCGATCAACATCCGGATCTATTGGCCGCCAACCGATCATGCCGAACCGCCAGTAGTGCTGTTTTTCCATGGCGGCGGCTTCGTCGTCGGCGACCTCGACACCCACGACGGGACCTGCCGGCAGCACGCCGTCGGCGCCTCGGCGGTGGTGGTGTCGGTCGAATACCGGTTGGCGCCCGAGCATCCCTATCCCGCGGCCATCGACGACGCCTGGGCCGCCACGCAATGGGTTGCCGAGCACGGCAGCGAGATCGGCGCCGACGCGAGCCGGCTGGCGGTGGCCGGGGATTCGGCGGGCGGCAACATCTCGGCGGTGATCGCGCAGCGGTCGCGTGACAACGGTGGGCCGCCAATCCTGTTCCAGCTGTTGTGGTATCCGGCCACGCTGTGGGACGCGTCGCTGCCTTCGTTCCGCGAGAACGCCAACGCGCCGGTCCTGGACCGCGCGGCCGTCGCTGCATTCACCCGCTGGTACGCCGGCGAGATCGACCTGTCCGATCCCCCGCCGGGCATGGCGCCGGGTCGCGCCGAGAGCCTCGCCGATCTGCCTGCCGCCTATATCGGCGTCGCCGGACTCGATCCCCTGCGCGACGACGGGATCCGCTATGGGGAGCTGCTCGCCGCGGCCGGTGTTCCTGTGCAGGTGCACAACGCCGAGACGATGGTGCACGGCTTCGTCGGATACGCCGGGGTGGTACCCGCGGCCACCGCCGCGATGGACCGCGGGTTGGCCGCACTGCGCGCCGCGCTGCACCGCGCGGCAATGTGATTGCCCGCTCCTGCTCATCGCGCTACGCGCTCTGCATCGTCACCGGGCAAATGCGTACGGTTGTTCCATGACGGAACCGACCATCGCCCGACCACAGATCGACCCGACGCTGAAGGCCCTGCTCGACGCGTTCCCGATGACGTTCAAAGCCGCCGACGGCGTCGAGGTTGCGCGGGCGAGACTACGCCAATTGCAGGCCCCCGCGGAGATGCTGCCGGATCTGCGCATCGAGAATCGCACCGTCGGGCACCGTGACCTCACTGACATCCCGGTTCGCATTTATTGGCCGCCGGTCGCCGAGCACACCAACCTGCCGGTCATCGTCTTCTACCACGGCGGGGGTTTTGCGCTCGGCGATTTGGACACCCACGACCCGGTCGCTCGCGCGCACGCCGTCGGCACGGAAGCCATCGTGGTGTCCGTCGACTACCGGCTGGCCCCCGAGCATCCCTTCCCGGCCGGGCTGAACGACTGCTGGGCGGCGCTGCAATGGGTCGCTGAGCATGCCGCCGAGCTGGGCGGCGACCCGAACCGCATCGCCGTTGCCGGCGACTCGGCCGGCGCCAACCTTGCCGCGGTGATGACGCATCTGGCGCGCGACAATGCCGGGCCGACACTGGCGTTTCAGCTGCTCTGGTACCCGGTCATCGCCGCAGATTTGTCGCTGCCGTCGTACTCCGAGAACGCCGACGCGCCGATCCTGGACCGCGACGTCATTGACGCCTTCCTTACCTGGTACCTGCCCGGAATCGACATCAGCGACCCGAAAGCGCTGCCGACCACCCTCGCACCGTCGAACGCCAAGGATTTCTCCGGGCTCCCGCCCGCCTACATCGGCAGCGCCGAACACGATCCACTGCGTGACGACGCGGCCTTGTATGCCGCCCTGCTCAACGCCGCGGGTGTCCCTGCCGTGCTGAGCAACGAGCCCACCCTGGTGCACGGCTATGTCAGCTTCGCGCTGGTCATACCGGTCGCCGCCGAGGCCACCAACCGCGGCCTGGCCGCACTGAAAGCGGCGCTGCAACAATGAGCGGCTCGCAGCCCGACTACCACTGCCTGATCGTCGGCGCGGGGTTCTCGGGCATCGGCACCGCCGTCAAGCTCGATCAGGAGGGCTTTGGCGACTAACTCATCGTCGAGGCCGGTGACGACGTCGGCGGCACCTGGTATTGGAACACCTATCCCGGTATCGCCGTGGACATCCCGTCGTTTTCCTACCAATTCTCGTTCGAGCAGCGACCGGACTGGTCGCGGACCTACGCGCGGGGCAACGAGCTGAAGGCGTATGCCGAGCACTGCGCCGACAAGTACGGCATCCGGCCGAAGATGCGCTTCAGCACCAAGGTGCTGGCCGTGGAGTTCGACGACGAGCGGGCGCTGTGGCGGGTGCAACTCGACCCCGGCGACGTGGGGGCACCTCCCGCTTGCGGGGGAGTCACCGCCCGATTCGTGGTGAATGCCGGCGGCGTCCTGACCGTGCCCAAGCCGCCCGACATCGACGGCGTCGACTCCTTCGACGGTGTCACCATGCACACCGCGCGCTGGGACCACAACGAAGACCTGGCCGGCAAGCGGGTCGCCGTCATCGGCACCGGCGCCTCTGCTGTGCAGCTGATCCCGAAGATCGCGCCAATAGTCAAAGAGCTCAAGGTGTTTCAGCGCACACCGATCTGGTGCTTCCCGAAGTTCGATGTGCCGCTGCCCAAGCTTGCGCGCTGGCCGTTGCGCCTGCCCGGGGTGTCGGCGCTTCATCGACTGGTGAGCCAAGCCTACGTCGAGGTGACGTTTCCCATTCCGGCGCAGTATTTCACGGTGTATCCCTTCGCCCGCTGGGTGGAGCCCATCGGCCGCGCTTATCTGCGCCTGCAGGTGCGGGATCCGGCGGTGCGTGCACGCCTCACCCCGCGCTACGCCATCGGCTGCAAACGGCCCGGCTTCCACAACAGCTATCTTTCGACGTTCAACCGCGACAACGTGGCACTGGTGACCGAACCGATCGACAAGATCACCGCATCGGCGGTGGCCACCGCCGACGGAGCCGACCACGAGATCGACGTGCTGATCCTGGCGACCGGTTTCCACGTGTTCGACTCCGACGCCATGCCGACCTTTGCCGTCACCGGCAGCGGCGGCCTGTCGCTGACCAAGTTCTGGGACGAGAACAGGGCGCAGGCCTACGAGGGCGTCAGCGTTCCCGGCTTTCCCAACCTGTTCAGTGTGATGGGCCCCTACGGCTACGTCGGCTCGTCGTATTTCGCCCTGATCGAGGCGCAGACCCGCCACATCGTGCGCTGCCTGAAACGGGCGCGCGCGGACCAGGCGAATCGCGTCGAGGTCACCGAATCGGCGAACGCCCGCTACTACGACGAAGTGATGAGCCGCCGGCACCGGCAGGTGTTCTGGCAGGACAGCTGCCGAGCGGCCAACAGCTACTACTTCGACAAGAACGGGGACGTCGGGCTACGGCCTGCGAACACCTTCGAAGTGTATTGGCGCAGTACGCGTTTCGACCTCGACGACTACCGATTCACCGGTTAGGCGACCAATTCACTTGCGCGCTTGCAGAATTGCTTCGATATTCCGTTCCGCAAGCGCGGTAATGGACATGAACGGGTTGCATCCGAGGTAGCCGGGAAGCAACGACGCATCGTTGACATAAAGCTTGTCGTACCCTTTGACCCTGCCGTAGCCGTCCGTGGCTCTGCCGCGAACACATCCGCCCATCGGGTGGACTGTGTTGGGCGCGAAAACGTCTCCGCTGAATAGGTCATCGCGATATGCCACGCCGTTAGCGTGTGTTACTTTGTCGAAAACCAACTGCGCTCTGGCACGCAAGTGATCGGTATGGCCGTCGGGCCAGTTGATGGCGACCGAATCCGAAGCCCGGTTGTAGACGATGTCAGCACGGTCGCCGGTCCGCACCATTACGTAGTAGCCCAACGCGAATGTCTCAACCGGAAGCGGAATCGAGAACATGCTGGCGTATACCGGGTTATCCGGATCATCTCGGCCGTCGAGGTTGATCATTCCCAATAAGGATTGCTGGGTACCGGCAGGATCGTTGGGTCGGAGAGCATGAGCGACCATGATGTCTCCATTGTTTCCATAGCCGCGGCCGATCTCTCCGCTCAAGTCGGACAGTGTCCCGGTCTCACGGGCCCGCAGCAAGATCTCGGTCGTACCGAGTACCCCGGCGTTGAGATATAATGCATCACAACCGGTTTCGGTGCGCATGATCTCTTTGCCGAACCGGTCGATTTCCCGGGTGGACACCACATACTCACCTGAACGCTCGCGCCGGATCCCGGTGACCTCAGTGAGTGGCTTCAGGGTGACGTTTCCGGTCGCCAAGGCGGCAGCGATGTACGTTTGATCCACACTGCCGAACCTGCCGTAGTTGTTGCCGTACTGCTGCTCGAAGTCGAACGCTGAACGTGGAACTTCGCCTGCCTCTTCTTTTTTCATGTAGTCGAACGAGTACGCGCTGCCGTTGTAGTCGACACGGTAACCGGCGGCCGCCGCGTATCGCCGACCCACTCTCGCGTATTGGAACCATGGCGTCCGCTCGAACCAGCTCATGTCGCGATAGCTGATTCTCAGCATTGCCTTGGCTCGTTCGATGTACGTCCCCAGGAAAACAGCGGGATCGATATCCGGGAAGGCGGCGCGAACCTGGGCGGGGGTCGGAATTGCGGCAATTGCCGCGTTCACCATCGACCCGCCGCCCACGGCAGTTCCGCGGAATACCGTATGCGCGCCGTGCACGACCTTGTCGCAGATCCCGGCCTGGACCGGCTGCGGCTGCGGTGTGTGCATGGCCACCTGCTCCACCGAAACGCCTCGATAAGAGGACACCAGGCTCGGCGGAACCGAGGTGAACCAGCCAGCGCGGTTGTCGGCGGGCAGCATTCGCGAGAAGCGTTTCCCGTCGGAGTCCAAGGTATCCCACAGCCTGCCCTTTTCCAGAATCAACGTCTGGATGCCGGCTTGGCCAAGCCGCAGCGCCGAAACCCCGCCCCCATAGCCGCTGCCGACCACGATGGCGCGGTAGTGGGGTCGCAACGCGGTCGGGCCGCGGCGCCTTTCGACTTCCAGGGCGCCGCCGCCGACAATTCCGATCGCGCCCGCGGCGATTCCAGCCGCGCCGAGAAAACGTCTCCGCGAAATAGCCATCAGCGCCTCCGCTAGTCGCAGCCCGTCAACACCGAGCGGCCGTCGCCTCACCGACACCCGCATCCCGCCAACTGAGAGTATGCCAATTCCATCTAACCGTACTATATGTATGTGTAATCCATTAAAGTATGCGGCTATGACAGGTAATCGGCTGATAACGCGATCTACCGAACGCCCTGGGCTCGACAGGCGGTTAAGCGGTATTCGCCTGGCGGTTCGGCGAAGGGAGCCCTCGGCTGCGAGCTGGCGGAAACCCATGAGGTATCTGTGGCTCCTGGCCGCAGCCGTTCCGGCGCTTGTCTACGCCTCATGGCTGGGCGTATGGGCCACCGGCTGTGGTGTGTTCTGGTGGGTGACCCCCATCCTGGCTTTCGGGGTCATGCCCGTGCTGGACCACGTGATCGGGCCTGACGCCGGCAATGCTCCTGACAGTGTCATTGCCCGGCTGGAAACCGACCCCTTTTATCGCTGGGCCCCGTTCCTCTACCCGCTCAACCAGTACCTATCGTTAGTGTTTGCCTGCTGGCTCTGGGCCGGCGGTGGGCGGCTCACGATGAGTTTCGTCGACAAGCTCGGACTGATGTTCACCGTGGGCCTCATTGGTGGACTGGGGATCAATGCAGCGCATGAATTAGGACACACGCGAGTCGAAAATGAGAGACGACTCAGCAAGGTGGCGCTCGCGCAGACCTGCTACGGGCATTTTTTTGTGGAGCACAACCGCGGACACCACGTCCGGGTGGCTACCGCCGAGGACCCCGCCAGCGCGCGATTGCATGAGAGCGTCTACGCCTTCATTCCGAGGTCGGTAATCGGCGGTTTGCGTTCTGCGTGGTGCCTGGAAGCCAGGCGGTTGGCCGGGATCGGAAAATCCCGCTGGGCACCGCAAAATGACGTGCTGAACGCCTGGCTGCTGAGCGTCGCGCTATTCACTGTGCTGGCGGTGTGGTTTCGCCCCGTTGTTGTGCCATGGCTCATCGGGCAGGCGATTGTCGGCTTTTGCCTGCTGGAAACTGTCAACTACCTGGAACACTACGGGCTGCGGCGGCAGAAGCTGCCCAGCGGTCGCTACGAACGGGTGCGTCGGACGCACAGCTGGAATAGCAGCACGGTGATCGGCAACGTCCTGCTGTTCCATTTGCAGCGGCACGCGGATCATCACGCCAATCCGCTGCGCAGCTACCAGGCGTTGCGTCATGTCGACGAGGCACCTCAACTACCGGGCGGGTACAGCGTCATGCTGATGCTGGCGCTCATTCCGCCGTTGTGGCGTCGTGTGATGGATCGGCGCGTTCTCGACTTTTATCGCGGCGACATACGGTTGGCTGCATTGAAGCCGCGCGACCGACGCCGATTGGTAGCGCCGGATTAGACGGGATTAGATGGCGCGCTTGAGGTCGTCGACCTTGTCGAGGCGCTCCCACGGCAGGTCGATGTCGGTGCGGCCGAAGTGGCCGTAGGCCGCCGTCTGCGCGTAGATCGGGCGCAGCAGGTCCAGGTCACGGATGATCGCGCCCGGCCGCAGATCGAACACCTCGGGCACGATCTTCTCGATCTTGACCGGGTCGACGATCGCGGTGCCGAAGGTCTCGATGAACAGGCCGACCGGGGCCGCCTTGCCGATGGCGTAGGCCACCTGCACCTCGACCCGCTCCGCAAGCCCGGCGGCGACGATGTTCTTGGCCACCCAGCGCGTCGCGTACGCCGCCGAGCGGTCCACCTTGGACGGATCCTTGCCGGAGAACGCGCCGCCGCCGTGGCGGGCCCAGCCGCCATAAGTGTCGACGATGATCTTGCGGCCGGTCAGGCCCGCGTCACCCATCGGGCCGCCGAGGACGAACTTGCCCGTCGGGTTGACCAGCACCCGCGTCGACGAAGAGTCCAGCGTCTCGTGACCCAGCTCGTCGAGCACCGCCTTGAGCACGTGCCGGCGAATGTCGGGATCGAGCGTCTTCTCCAGGTCGATGTCGGCGGCGTGCTGAGTGGAGACCACCACGGTGTCCAGCCGGACCGGAACGTCGTCCTCGTAGTCGATGGTGACCTGTGTCTTGCCGTCCGGTCGAAGGTAGGGCAGCGTCCCGTTCTTGCGCACCTCGGTCAACCGCCGCGCCAGCCGGTGCGCCAGCGCGATCGGCAGCGGCATCAGCTCCGGGGTGTCGTTGATCGCGTAGCCGAACATCAGGCCCTGGTCGCCGGCGCCCTGAGAGTCCAGCGGGTCCGCGGCGCCCTCGACGCGCGTCTCGTGCGCGGTGTCGACACCTTGGGCGATGTCGGGCGACTGACGGCCGATGCCGATGTTGACGCCGCACGTCTCGCCGTCGAAGCCCTTGTCGGAGGAGTCGTAGCCGATTTCGAGGATGCGCTCGCGGACGGTGTTGGTGATGTCTGCGAAGGCCTCCTTGGCCGTCGTCGTTACCTCACCGACCACGTGCACCTGTCCGGTGGTCACCAGCGTCTCGACGGCGACACGTGAGCGCGGGTCCCCTGCCAGCAGCGCGTCGAGCACCGAGTCACTGATCGCGTCACAGATCTTGTCTGGATGCCCCTCGGTCACCGATTCACTGGTGAACAAACGACCCTTTTCGCTCACACCTCACCCTTCCAAAGCCGCGTAAAAACCGTTAGTTAGACAAATTATATCGACAGGCGGGTATATGTTACCGGCCAGTCGACGGTGCCGCGGACCCTAGGTGGCGTCCTCGTCGCCCCTGTGCAAGAAGGTGACGATCGCATCCACGATGCGACTGGCCATCAACGTCTTGGAGCCGTGCTGCAGCGCCGCCTCGGTGCCGTCGGCGGCCAGCAACCAGCCGTCGTTGCTGTCCACCTCGAAGGCTTTGCCCTCGCCGACGGCATTGACCACCAGCAGGTCACACCCCTTGCGCCGCAACTTGGCTCGAGCATGAAACAGCACATCACCGTTCGCATCGCCGGTTTCGGCGGCGAAGCCGACGATGGCCCGCATATTCGGCAGTTGGCCGGCGGCGCGGGCCTGCACGGTCTCAGCCAGCACGTCGTCGTTGCGGACCAGGTTCGATCGTCGGCGGCGCGGCGTCCTCAGTGGCACCCTTTTTGATCTTCGCGGTGGCAACATGCGCCGGACGGAAGTCGGCGACGGCGGCCGCCATCGCCAGCACGTGGACGTCCGGCGCGTGCTTGGACACCGCATCGCCGAGTTGTTGGGCCGAGCTGACATGCACGACCTCGGCGCCGGCCGGGTCGATCAGCCCGGCGGTATGCCCGGCGATCAGCGTGACCTCGGCGCCGCGCTGCGCGGCGACCCGCGCCAGCGCATACCCCTGCTTCCCCGAGCTGCGATTGCCGATGAAACGGACCGGGTCGATCGGCTCACGGGTACCGCCCGCGGTGACCAGCAGCTTGACGCCGGCCAGGTCGTAAGGCATCGCATCGTGCCGTTCCAGCAGCAACTGGGCGAACGTGGTGATCTCCTCGGCCTCGGGCAGCCGGCCCGCGCCGGTGTCCGCACCGGTGAGACGCCCGGACGCCGGTTCGAGCACCACAGCTCCGCGGCGGCGCAGCGTGGCCACATTGTCGACAGTTGCCGGGTGCTGCCACATCTCGGTGTGCATCGCCGGTGCGAACAGCACCGGACATCGCGCCGTGAGCAGCGTCGCGGTCAGCAGGTCGTCGGCCCTGCCGGCGACCGCGCGAGCAAGCAGGTCGGCGGTGGCCGGCGCGACAACGACCAGATCGGCGCCCTGGCCGATCGCGACGTGGGGCACTTCAGGGACGTCGTCGAACACCCCGGTCTGCACCGGCTCGCCGGACAGCGCCTCGAAGGTGGCGGCCCCGACGAAGCGCAATGCGGATGCGGTCGGGATGACGCGGACGCGGTGGCCAGCCTCGGTGAGCTGGCGGACGACGGTGGCGGCTTTGTAGGCGGCAATACCCCCGGAGACGCCGACGACGATCCGCTTGTGGTCCGTCCCAATGTCACCCGGAAGGCTCATCGCACGCCGGCCTCGATTTCGCTACTCGCCTTCGGTGTGCTCGAGCAGGTCGCTGTGAATCTCGCGCATGGCGATCGACAGCGGCTTCTCCTGCAGCCCCGGCTCGACCAGCGGGCCGACGTATTCGAGGATGCCCTCGCCGAGCTGGTTGTAGTAGTCGTTGATCTGCCGAGCACGCTTGGCCGCGTAGATCACCAGGGCGTACTTGCTGGATACGCGCTCGAGCAACTCGTCGATCGGCGGGTTGGTGATACCCAGCGGCGTGTCGTAGGCACCGATACCACCCGCCGACGGATCGAACTGGTCGGGGACGGCGGCCAACGACGCCTCGGTCTGCGAGTTACTCACGTAAATGTTCTCCTGAGGGGCTAGATAGGTGTGACTAGTGGCGAATCGTGTCTCGATAGCGGGTCACGCTGTGTCCGGCGTGTTGGCCACCAGCAAGGATACCAATTCTGAGCATGCAGTTTCCAATTGACTGTTCACCACGACGTGGTCGAAGTCGCGTTGCGCGGCAAGTTCGGCGCGCGCAGTGGTAAGCCGGCGCGCTATGACTTCGGGCGTCTCGGTCCCCCGACCGATCAGACGGGCCTCCAACGCCTCCCAGCTCGGCGGAGCCAGAAACACTGTGATCGCCTCGGGCATCGCCTGTTTGACGGTGCGGGCCCCGGCCAAGTCAACTTCGATGAGCACCGGGCGTCCGGCGGCGACGGCGTCGCGGACCGGACCGGCCACGGTTCCCGAGCGGTGCAGACCGCCGTGAATCTCCGCCCATTCCAGCAGGGCACCCTCGTCGATCAGGTGCTGAAATCGATCGGACGAGACGAAGTGGTAGTCGACCCCGTCGACCTCACCAGGCCGAGGCGCCCTGGTCGTCGCCGAGACGCTGAAATGCAGGTTTGGAACCCGTTCGCGAAGGCAGCGGACCAGCGTCGACTTTCCCACCGCGGATGGACCGGACAGCACCACCACGCGTCCCGCCGCCTGACCTTTCGGCTCGGCCACCAGACTGCCGTCGTGGTCGCCGTCCGGTCCCCCGTCGGCGCTCAACGACTCTCCCGAAGACTGCCTAGGAGAAGTCGAATTTTTCCAGCAGGGCCTTGCGCTGACGATCGCCGAGGCCGCGCAGACGGCGCGTCGGGGCGATCTCGAGCTCGGTCATGATTTCCTGCGCCTTGACCTTGCCCACCTTCGGCAACGCCTCCAGGAGCGCAGAAACCTTCATCTTGCCCAAGACCTCGTTGGTCTCAGCGTCCTTGAGCACCTGCTTGAGGTTGG
This sequence comes from uncultured Actinomycetota bacterium, assembly GCA_963833935.1. Classification (GTDB taxonomy): domain Bacteria; phylum Actinomycetota; class Actinomycetes; order Mycobacteriales; family Mycobacteriaceae; genus Mycobacterium. The sequence continues at coordinate 116,585 of CAWIAC010000021.1, forward strand.
TGCCACCGCGCTTCAGCCGGTCTTTGAGCTCGGCTCGCGCTCGGCGTGCGGCGGCAGCCTTCTCCAACGCTGCCGCGCGCTGCTCGTCGGTCAACTGGGGAAGGGCCACGATTCCTCCGTATCAATGATCAACATCTATCGATATTTGTTTGTCTCGGCCGGGTAAGTCCAGCCAGCGGTGACGACCGTACCCACGCTTACAGACGAAATCTAACCCGCCCCCCTGGTTGAAGCTACAAAGGCCCAGCTTGTGGGGTCGGGCGGGGTCGGCCCAATGCGCCGTCGACGCACGTTCCGGTCCGCGTATTCACCGCCACGGTCCGTCCGGTTGGGCACCGAGAAAACTGCTTCCACCAGCGGCTTTCCCGATCGCGGCGCTTTCGGCCGACCGCCCGGGCAACGCCGGCCAGGCCGCTGCGGCGCCGCCGGAACGGGCGAATCTGCGCCGATTACCAATGTCGCGGCGTGTCGCGCGTGTCGCCCGGCCGGGTCGCCGGGGGCTCAACCGGCTAGGTAAGCGACCGCGTCGCGCATCCGCTCCCCCGCCGCACGCAGGGCGGTCAGGTCCGGGCCGGCCCGCAGCACCTCCCGGGACACCGCGGGCAGCAGCTGCCCGGCGTGGCTTTTCATGGCCGCTCCCAGCCCCCGTAACGCGCCGGCCTGCCCGCCCTGGGCGCCAATGCCGGGTACCAGCACCGGGCCGCCGAGCTCGCTGACGTCGGGGACCTCGACCACCGTCGCGCCGACCACGACACCGACAGTGCCGGCTCCCAGCGCCCGGTTGGCCGCCGCGGCCTGGTCGACGATCGACTGGGCGACCGGGCGGCCGCAGGTCTCGGCGCGCTGCACCGTGGCACCCTCCGGGTTGGACGTGGCCGCCAGCACGAAAACCCCGCGACCGTGCGCTGCAGCGGACTCCAGCAGAGGCTGCAGCGAGCCGAAACCCAGATACGGCGAGGCCGTCACGGCGTCGGCGGCCAGCGGCGAGTCCCCCGTCCAGGCCACCGCGTAGGCCGCCATCGTCGACCCGATGTCGCCGCGCTTGGCGTCAGCCAGCACCAGCACACCGGCGTCGCGCAACGCCGCGATGGTGCGCTCCAGCACGGCGTAGCCCGCGGCGCCGTACGCCTCGAAAAACGCGACCTGGGGTTTGACGACGGCAAAGTCGGCGTAGGCCTGCACGCAGATCTGGCTGAACGCCGCGACTCCGATCGGGCTGATCGGCAGATCCCAGGCCTGCAGAAGCTCCGGATGCGGGTCGATGCCCAGACACAGCGGCCCCCGGCGCGACACCGCGTCGGCCAGCCGGGCGCCGAACCCCGGCATCGCTAATCGCCGCCGTTGTTGAGCGCGCTGTGCAGCTCCTGCAGCGAGCGCACCCCGATGTCGCCGCGGATCATGGCTTCGATGCCCTGCACGGCCGCCGTGGCGCCCTGCACCGTCGTCACACAAGGGATGTTCACTCCGACTGCGGCCGAACGGATCTCGTAGCCGTCGATGCGTGGTCCCGAGTTTCCGTACGGCGTGTTGATCACCATGTCGACCTCACCGGCGCGGATCGCGTCGACCGCCGACTGGGCGGGGCGTCCCGGCTGCGCCGGCTCGAAATGCTTTCGGACCTCGTCGCACGGAATCCCGTTGCGCCGCAGCATTTCCGCGGTACCTTCGGTGGCCAGCACCCGCCAACCCAGATCGGCCAGACGCTTGACCGGAAACACCAGCGACCGCTTGTCCCGGTTGGCAACCGACACGAACACCGTGCCCGCGGTTGGCAACGACCCGTAGGCCGCGGTCTGGCTCTTGGCGAACGCGGTGCCGAAGTCGCGGTCGATGCCCATCACCTCACCGGTCGATTTCATCTCCGGGCCCAGCAGTGAGTCCACGCCAGAGCCATCGGCGCGGCGGAACCGGTGGAACGGCAGGACGGCCTCTTTGACAGCGATCGGCGCGTTGTGGGGCGCGTGGGCGCCGTCCCCGGTTTCGGCCAGTATGCCGTCCGTGCGAAGCTGAGAGATTTTGGTGCCCAACATGATCCGGGCGCACGCCTTGGCCAGCGGTATCGCCGTGGCTTTGGAGACGAACGGCACGGTGCGGCTGGCGCGCGGGTTGGCCTCCAGCACGTAGAGCACGTCATCCTTCAGCGCGTACTGCACATTGAGTAGGCCCACCACGCCGATGCCGTGTGCGATCGCCTCCGTCGAGCGGCGCACCTTGTCGATGTCGCTGCGGCCCAGGGTTACCGGAGGCAGCGCGCACGCCGAGTCGCCGGAGTGGATGCCGGCCTCTTCGATGTGCTCCATGATGCCGCCGATGTACACCTCGTCGCCGTCGCAGAGCGCGTCGACATCGATCTCGATCGCATCCTCCAAGAAACGGTCCACCAGCACCGGGTGTTCGGGCGACAGTTCGGTGGCGCGGGCGATGTAGCCCTGCAGCGTGTCGTCGTCGTACACGATCTCCATGCCGCGGCCGCCCAACACGTAGGACGGCCGAACCAGCACCGGATATCCGATCTCGGCGGCGATGTTGCGCGCCTGCGCGAATGTCGTCGCCATGCCGTACCGCGGAGCCGGCAGCCCCGCCGCCGCCAGCAGGTCGCCGAACGCACCGCGGTCCTCGGCCAGATCGATCGCCTCCGGCGGGGTGCCGACGATCGGAACCCCTTCGTCGGCGAGCCGCTGGGCGAGCCCCAGCGGGGTCTGCCCGCCGAGTTGCACGATCACGCCGACCACACCCGCACCACCGGCCGCGGACGCCTCCTCGGCATGAAATACCTCAAGGACGTCCTCGAACGTCAACGGCTCGAAGTAGAGCCGGTCGGCGGTGTCGTAATCGGTGGACACCGTCTCGGGGTTGCAGTTGACCATCACGGTCTCAAAACCGGCCTGCGACAGCGTTGTCGCGGCGTGTACGCAGCTGTAGTCGAATTCGATGCCCTGGCCGATCCGGTTGGGTCCCGAACCCAGGATCAGCACCTTGGGCTTCTCGGTCTGCGGCGCCACCTCGCTTTCGGCCGACGGGTCGAGCTCGTAGCTGCTGTAGTGGTACGGCGTCTTGGCCTCGAACTCCGCGGCGCAGGTGTCCACGGTCTTGTACACCGGGTGGATGCCGAGCCGGCGGCGCAACGTGCGCACACCGGCCTCGCCGGCCAGTTCCGGTCGCAGCGCTGCGATTTGGCGGTCTGACAAGCCGTTGTGCTTGCAGGCGCGCAACAGGTCGGCGTCGAGCACGGCGGCATTGCTGACCTCATCCCGTAACGCCACCAGCTCGGCGACCTGCGCGACGAACCACGGGTCGATGCCCGACGCCTCGGCGACCCGATCCACCGAGGTGCCCAGGCGCAGCGCTAGTTCGACATCGTAGAGCCGGCCCTCGGCGGGTGTGCGCAGCCGCTCCAGGGCGTCCTCGGCACTACCGTCGGTATCCGGTTGCGTCCAAAAGCCGGCGCGGCTGGTCTCCAGCGACCGCATCACCTTGCCGAGTGCTTCGACGAAGTTGCGACCCAACGACATTGCTTCGCCGACGGATTTCATGGTGGTGGTCAGCGTGGCATCGGCGCCGGGGAATTTCTCGAACGCGAACCGCGGCGCCTTGACCACCACATAGTCCAGCGTGGGTTCGAAGCAGGCCGGGGTTTCCTTGGTGATGTCGTTCAGAATCTCGTCGAGGGTGTAGCCGACGGCCAGTTTGGCGGCGATCTTGGCGATCGGGAAACCAGTGGCTTTGGAGGCCAGCGCACTCGACCGCGACACACGCGGATTCATCTCGATGACGATCAGCCGGCCGTCACTCGGGTCGACCGCGAACTGGATGTTGCATCCGCCGGTGTCGACGCCCACCTCGCGCAGGATCGCGATGCCCAGATCCCGCATCCGCTGGTATTCCCGGTCGGTCAGCGTCATCGCCGGTGCGACGGTCACCGAGTCGCCGGTGTGAACGCCCATGGGATCGACGTTTTCTATCGAGCACACGACAACCACGTTGTCTTTGCCGTCGCGCATCAGCTCGAGCTCGAATTCCTTCCAGCCGTATATCGATTCTTCGATCAGTACGTTGGCGCTCGGGGACGCGGCCAGGCCAGCACCGGCCATCCGGTCGACCTCCTCGGCGGTGTGCGCCAGCCCCGAGCCCAGGCCCCCCATGGTGAACGACGGCCGGACCACCACCGGCAGGCCGAGTTCACCGACGGTCTCGCGGACTTCGTCCATGGTGAAACACACCCGGCTGCGGGCGGATTCGCCGCCGACCTTGGCGACGATGTCTTTGAACCGCTGCCTGTCCTCACCACGCTGGATGGCGTCGAAGTCGGCACCGATGAGCTCGACGCCGTAGCGCTCCAGCGCCCCGTTCTCATACAACGCCACCGCGGTGTTGAGCGCCGTCTGACCGCCCAGGGTGGCCAGCAGCGCGTCGATCTTGTTACCCCGCTCGGCCTGTTGTGCAATGACCTTCTCGACGAAGTCCGGGGTGATGGGTTCGACGTAGGTGTGATCGGCGTACTCAGGGTCGGTCATGATGGTGGCCGGATTCGAGTTGACCAGGCTGACCTGCAGGCCTTCGGCGCGCAGGACCCGGCAGGCCTGGGTACCCGAGTAGTCGAATTCGCAGGCCTGCCCGATGACGATCGGCCCGGAGCCGATCACCAAGACATGGCGCAAGTCGGTCCGTCGTGGCATTACCCGCGCTCCCCCGTCATCAAATCGACGAATTGGTCGAACAAGTACTCCGCGTCGTGCGGGCCGGCTGCGGCCTCCGGGTGGTACTGCACCGAAAAGGCCCTTCCATCAACAAGCTTGACGCCTTCGACGACGCCGTCGTTGGCGCAGGTGTGACTGACCACCGCCGGGCCGAACGGCGTGTCGAAGCGCTGGCCGGCCTCGCCCTCCAGCGCGAAGCCGTGATTCTGCGCGGTGACCGCGACCCGACCGGTGGCGTGATCCATCACCGGGATGTTGATGCCCCGGTGGCCGAACACCATCTTGTAGGTGGAAAGCCCCAGCGCGCGCCCCAGGATCTGGTTGCCGAAACAGATGCCGAACAACGGGATACCGGATTCCAGCACCGCACGGGTCACCGCCACGACGTGGTCGGCGGTGGCCGGGTCGCCCGGGCCGTTGGACAGGAACACCCCGTCCGGTTTGAGCTCAGCGATCTGTTCGAAGGTCGCCGACGAGGGCAACACGCGGGTGCGCACTCCGCGGCGGGCGAAGTTGCGCGGGGTATTCGTCTTGATACCCAGATCGAGCGCCGCCACCGTGAAACGTTGCTGTCCTTCGGATTCCACGTCATAGGCGTCAACGGTGCTGACTTGGCCGGCGAGGTCAGCACCCAGCATCGGTTGTTGGTCGCGCACCCGTTCCGCCAGTTCTGCGGGCGCTGCCAGCGACGCACCGGAGAACACCCCCGCCTTCATCGAGCCCCGGCTGCGCAGGTGGCGCACCACCGCCCGAGTGTCGATGCCGGCGATTCCGACGATGCGCTGGCGGATCAGCTCGTCTTCCAGCGCTCCGGTGGCACGCCAGTTGGAGACCCGCGGCGAGGGGTCGCGCACCGCGTAGCCGGCGACCCAGATCTTGTCGCCGCGGCTTTCGCCGTCCTCACCGTTCCAGCCGGTGTTGCCGATCTGCGGGGCAGTGGCCACCACGATCTGGCGGTGATAGCTGGGGTCGGTCAACGTCTCCTGGTACCCGGACATCCCGGTGGAAAAGACCGCCTCGCCCAGTGTCTGGCCGATCGCACCGAACGCCGTCCCGGTGAAGGTCCGGCCGTCATCGAGGACCAGTATCGCTGCGCCCCGCCGTTGTTCGCCGCTCATCGGCGCCGCTCCTCCTCATCGCTTCGTCCCCCTCGCCGCTTCGCGGCTGGTGGCGCCCCCACTGCATCGTCGCCGGCGCGGCTCATCGGGTGCTCTCCGGTAGCCAGTCGGTGTACTCGGTGCGGTCGTTACCGCGAAACCCGAGATCGATCTCGGTGCCCGACGGCAGCCGCCACCGGATCGCCAGGATTGCATCGGGTGAGGTCGTCGTTGCGGCACCGTCGCGCGCCCGCCGCGAACCCAGCTTGACGGGAACGGCTTTGCCGACCATGCCGCGCTCGGTGCGGACGGCGGTGATCGACTGCTGCGGAATCCAGATCGGGCTGGCTCCGCTGCGCTCCACCATGATTCCCTCCGGGTAACGCGTCAGCACCGCCTTGCCGCGGTAAGCCAAATCCCCGACGGCCACTCGGTCGTGCCGGCTGGGCACCACCGTGCAGCCGACGTACACCCCGTGGGTCGGCGCCACAACCGGCGAGCCCACTGTTTCCGGCATCGGCGGCAGCGTGCCGATCAGCTCAGCCTGCCGGCCGGCGCGCGTTCGCCAGCCGCGCATCATCAGCTGGATGACGAACGCGATCAGCAGCGCCAGCAGCCCGGCCACGATCAGCGATGTGACCAGCGTTGCCGAGTTCACGCGGGGCTCTTTCCGTCGCGGGCAGTGACCTTGCCGCGCAGCAGCGTTGCCGTCACGGTGGCGGGCAGCGTCATGGCCTCGTACGGGGTATTGGCCGACCGGCTGGCCAACTCGGCGCCGGCCACCGTCCAGGTGGCGTCCGGGTCGATGACGGTCAGGTTCGCCGGCTCGCCGATTTCCAGGGGCCGACCGTGGTCGGGCAGCCCCGCGATGCGAGCCGGATTTTCGCTCATCACCCGGGCGACATCACGCCACGTCAGCAGTCCGGGAATGACCATCGCCTGCACCACCGCCGACAACGCGGTCTGCAGACCCAGCATCCCCGGCAGCGCGGCGGCGAACTCGACGCACTTCTCGTGTTCGGCGTGCGGAGCGTGATCGGTGGCCACGCAGTCGATCACCCCGTCGGCCAACGCCTGACGCAGCGCGACCGCGTCGGCGACCTCGCGCAACGGCGGATTGACCCGGTTCACGCCGTCATAGCCGGCCAGTCGGCTGTCGTCGAGGAGCAGGTGATGCGGCGTCACCTCGGCGGTTATCGAAATACCTTGCGACTTGGCCCATCTGACGATCTCGACGGTGCCCGCGGTGGAGGCGTGACAGATGTGCACCCGCGCTCCGGCGTCGCGGGCCAGCAAGGCGTCGCGGGCCACGATCGACTCCTCGGCCGCCCTCGGCCAGCCCGACAATCCCAATCGGGCCGCGTTGGGGCCCTCGTGCGCGACCGCTCCGACGGTGAGCCGGGGCTCCTCGGCGTGCTGGGCGATCAGTACCCCCAAGCCGGTCGCGTATTCCAGCGCGCGTCGCATGATCAGCGGGTCGTGCACGCATTTGCCGTCGTCGGAGAACATCCGCACCTGCGCGGCGCCGGCGGCCATCATGCCCATCTCGGTGAGCTCGGCCCCGGCCAGCCCGACGGTGACCGCGCCGACCGGGTGCACGTCGACCAGACCGACCTGCTGGCCCCGGTGCCAGACATGATCGGTGACCACCGGGCTGTCGGCTACCGGATGGGTGTTGGCCATCGCGAACACCGCGGTGAAACCACCGAGAGCCGCCGCAGCCGAGCCGGTTTCGATGGTTTCGGCGTATTCGCGGCCCGGCTCGCGCAGGTGAGTGTGCAGATCGACGAACCCGGGCAGCAGCACCTGCCCGGTGGCGTCGATGACGTCATCGGCTTTTTCAAGTCCGCCGGACTCTGCGAGCCCGGCCCCGATGTCGGCGATCTGGCCGTCGTCGAGCAGTACGTCGACCCGGTCTCCCTCGCCGTAGAGTCGCACGCCACGCAGCAGCACGCTCAAGCCACCACCCCCTTGCCGGCGAGCCCCGTGACGGCCGACTCGGTGCCCACCAGCAGATGAAACAGCACCGCCATCCGGATGTGAACTCCATTGGAGACCTGTTGCAGCACAGCCGATTGCGATGAATCGGCCACCGATGACGAGATTTCCATGCCGCGCAGCATAGGGCCGGGGTGCAAGACGACCGCGTGACCGGGCAGCATCGCCTGGCGTCGCTCGGAAAGCCCGTACAGCACCGAATACTCGCGCGCAGATGGAAAGAAGCCGCCGTTCATCCGCTCGGCCTGTACCCGCAACATCAGTGCCGCATCGGCGGCGGGCAGCTCGGCGTCCAGATCGTGCGAGACGGTCACCGGCCAGTCCGCGACCCCGACCGGCAGCAACGTCGGCGGCGCCACCAACACCACCTCGGCGCCCAGCGTGGCCAGCAACATGACGTTGGAACGGGCGACCCGGCTGTGCAGGATGTCGCCGACGATGACGACCCGGCGACCGTCGATGTCTCCGAGCCGTTGCCGGATGGTCAGCGCGTCCAGCAACGCCTGCGTCGGGTGCTCGTGGGTGCCGTCGCCGGCGTTGATCACCGACGGACCACCTTGCGCCGTCGACGTCCAGTCGGCAAGGCGGTGCGCCGCACCCGACGCGGGATGCCGGATGATCAGTGCGTCGGCGCCGGCGGCCCGCAGGGTGAGCGCGGTGTCGCGCAGCGATTCGCCTTTGCCCACCGACGATCCCGAGGAGCTGACGTTGATCACGTCGGCGCTCATCCATTTGCCGGCAACTTCGAAGGACACCCGGGTGCGCGTGGAGTTCTCGTAGAACATCGTGATCACCGTCCGGCCCCGCAGCGTCGGCAGCTTGCGGATCTCGCGGCCCACCAGCGCCTGCGCGAACCGGTCGGCGTCGTCGAGGATCGCGGTGGCCTGGTCGCGGGACAGGTCGCCGGCGGCCAGCAGGTGCCTGGTCATGACGTGTGCTCCCGGGAGATGACTACGGCGTCACGGCCGTCCATTTCTTGCAGCAGCACGTGCACGCTCTCGCTGCGCGACGTCGGCACATTCTTGCCGACGTAGTCGGCACGCAGCGGCAGCTCGCGGTGGCCGCGGTCGACCAGCACGGCCAGTTGCACCGCTCGCGGGCGGCCCACGTCGCGCAGTGCGTCGAGCGCCGAGCGCACCGAGCGTCCGGAATACAGCACGTCGTCGACGAGGATCACCAGCGCGTCATCGATGCCACCGGCCGGTATCGAGGTGGCTTCCAGTGGCCGCGGCGGCTTCGTCATCAGATCGTCGCGGTAGAGCGTGATGTCCAGTGCGCCGTGGGCGACCTCGGCGCCGGAGAACTCGGCGATGTTGACGGCCAATCGGTCGGCCAATGTCACACCGCGGGTAGGAATTCCCAACAACACGACCCGTGGTGCGTCGGCACCATCCAGCGCGGTCTTCTCGATGATCTGATGCGCTATGCGGGAGACGGTTCGGCCCACGTCGGCCGCCGACATCAATTCCCTGGATTCGCTGCGGAAACTGGCATCACCCGCGGCACCCATGCGAGACCCTGACCTCCTTCTCCGCCTCTCTGGACGGATCGTTAAAGGATGTCGACTGCCCGGCAGCGTAGCACTGCGCGCAACCCCCGGCGAAATGACAGGCTCGACTTATCCGCCGGATTCTTGATTTCGATGCCGGCGATGATCAGCATTTCGCTGCGCCAGGGGCATCGCAACGGCCCGGCAAAGGTGGTCACCGCGCACCGGCGGGCGGAAAGCATTACTGTTCGTTGCGTTACTCATGGGCCGAAGCCGTCGAAGCATGACTTGCGCCATGTTTCTGGTGGGGGGATTCCAACATCTGTGGCAACCCTGTATCCCCAGCTAATCGAGGATCCGTTGAGCGACAAGTCCAAGAGGCCCGCCCGTCGGCTGATCGGGTTCATCACCCGTGATCACGCGCCCGAAATTTGCCCGGCACCGATCAGCCGGACGTGGATGTCAGAGATGTCAGCGGCACCTGGTGCAGGCTGGCCCACTCGGTGTTTGCCGATGCTGATGGCCAACCAAAGCGGCTGGGAACTGCGCAATCGGTGCGCGTTCACCGCTACGTGGATGGGTCAGCAAGACAGCGTGGACGTGGTGATCACACCCGATAAGCGCGACACCGATCAGTTCCTGCCCGTCAGCCATTTCGGTAACGGCATCCTGACCTGGCATCTGCCGATACTGTTTCGCACTCCGCCGGGCTACAACCTGTTAGCCCGCGGACCGGCAAACTGTCCGAAGGACGCCGTGTCTCCGCTAGAGGGTCTAGTCGAAACCGACTGGGCAAGCGCGAGTTTCAGCATGAGCTGGAAATTCACCCGCAAAATGATGCCGGTGCGATTCGAGGTCGACGAGCCGATCTGCATGATCGTCCCGCAGCGCCGGGCCGAGCTGGAAGAATTCGCCCCTGAACTCAGGCCCATCGAGTCTGATGAAGACCTGCAGCGCAAGCATGAGCTCTTTCTTCGCTCGCGTGACGCGGCAAAGCAGATCGAGCAGGTAGCCAGGGTCGCCGCGGGAGAGCGAGTGGAGTGGCAAGGCGACTACCCGCGAGGCAGACACACCGACGGCGAGGCCGGGGCACCAGACCATCAGACTCGCCGTCATCTTCGTTCATTTGCTCAGCCAGAATATTAATTCCGGACAAGGATCTGGACGCCGAGGGTCGATCCGGCTACTGACTGCGCGCGACGATCACCGGCGTGCGCGATGCCTGAGCCACCGCGGCGCTGACCGACCCCAGCGCCATTCCGGCGAACCCTCCCCGGCCATGGCTGCCCACGACCACGAGCTGGGATCTGTCGGCCAATCTGAGAAGGTGAACCGCCGGGCGGTCATCCACTACGACACGGCGGACGTGCACGTCGGGGAAGCGTTTCTGCCAGCCGGCCAACCGCTCGGCCAGAAGTTCACCCGCCGAAGATTGCTCCGGCGAATGTTGCGTGCTCGGAATACGGGGCGTGTCACCGTCATCCGCCGCATGCAGGGCTATCAACTCCACACCCCGCAACGAGGCTTCTTCAAAGGCGATTGCGGTGGCCGGTTCCGATGCCGCTGATCCGTCGATGCCCACCAGTACCGGTGCACCGTTGGCCTGCGCGTAGAGCGAAGCGTCGTGGTGGATGACCACCACGGGGCAGTGGGCGTGGTGGATCAACGCGGTGCTGACAGATCCCATCAGCAGCCGGCGCACGGTGCCCAGCCCGCGGGCACCGACGACGACCAGGTCCGCTTCTTTGGACATGTCGATCAATGTCGGTGCCGGCCGGGAAAAAACCACCTGGCGCTTGACGTCGTCCGGACCGTTGTCCTTGGTGAAATCCTCGACGATCTCGACCGCGTCATCGACGATGGCCTGTGCGTCAGCTTCGTAGAGTTCGCGCCAGTCCGATGCGGGCCAGATGGGGACGGGCAGGGTGACAGCTTGTACGAGCGTGAGACGCAATGTGCGCAGTGCTGCCTCCCGCGCGGCCCAGCGCACCGCCTCTTCGGAATATCCTGATCCGTCGACCCCGACAACGACACCGAAATGCCTACTGGAAGTGGTCATTTGGCGGTATTTCTCGCCGAGCTGAGTTCGGACGGAACGATCAGCACCGAGCAATCGGCGTGCCCGAGGATCGGGTGTTTATGCGGCCCGATGAGATGAGGGAGTTGGTCGGTGTCGCCGCTGCCGATGACGGCGAGCTGGATCCGCCTGTCCATCGCGGCAAGAAAGTCGGCGACGTCGGTGTGGGTGCAGGCGCAGTGAACATTGACGGCGGGGTAGCGCCGTTCCCAAACCTGCGTCCGCCGGTCCAGTTCGTCGCGAGACATCTCATCGACGTCGCTGCGCCACGCTCCGATGGCCAGCACGGGTGCACGCCGTAGCTCAGCCTCTTTCATCGCTTGCTCCACGACTTTGTCACTGCCCGGCGAATCCTCGACGGCGACCACGATCAACGCGCTCTCCGGCTTGGGCTGGCTGTGCTGGGTACGGATGATCGCCACCGGGCAGTGCGAGGCTTCGGCGAGTTCTGCTGCGGTGGAGCCTAATAAAGCCTTCGCAAAGCGGCCGATTCCCAGGGAACCGACGCAGACCATGACAGCGTCGCGCGATTCGGCGGCGAGGGCTGCCGCGATGTCACCTAGCAGTATTGCGGTTTCGACTTTGACAGATTTGCCGACAGCTTCCACCTCGGCGGAGGCTATCCGCAAGGCGGCCTCGGCATACTCACGTTCCATCGGCACACTTCCCACGGCGGCGAACGGGGCCGGTTCGACATGTTCAGGGATCACCTGGATCAGGCGCAGTGGCACCTCTCGGCTGAGAGCTTCGTCGACCGCCCATTCCGCGGCCCGGATGGCAGCCTGAGAGCCGTCAATGCCGACGACGACGGACGGGTGTGATGCGTTCGAGTCGCCCATGGCGGTTCCCATCAACCTTTCATCCGGAGAACTTCAGACATCGGCCGCCGCGGTGTGGGCTGCGGCGCCTTTTCGGTGACGGGCACCACGCCCACCCGAAGCAGCAGCTGGGGAAAGATATCGCGGTCGACCAGCGACGCGACCAGGTCGCGGGTGACGTCAACCTCGGTGAGGTGCGTAACCGGGCAGGTGGCCAGGCCAACCATGGTGCATTCCAACAAGACCGCGGAAAGCACCTCGCCGCATGCCAGTGCATCGGCGCGGCTGTCGGCATCGGTGGACAGCAGCAGGATCTTGGCTCGGTCTTCCGGAATCTCGGGACGTCGTTCGCGCCGGCGTGGCGCGGGAAAAGACCGCCCGATACCGACGCGGTCACTCTCGGCCGCAGAAACCAGGGCACTGTAAGGGATGCCTTCTTCTGCCTCGAATGGTGCTGTCCACCACTGCAACTCGTCGTGGTAACGAGTGTTGTAGAGCCGCAGCGATTCCGCGATCTGGACTGCCTCCATGAGTCGCGGGCGCAGGTCCTCGGACATCACGTCAAGGTGCACGACCCCGCGGTTACCGCTGCCGCCCACGACCGGTTCGAACGACTCCCAGTCCGTCGGTCCGCTGAACGGAAGCCGGTCTGTGTGACGTGCCCAGATGGCGCTCCCACGACGGCGATCGCGTTCGGTCACATATTCCGCTCGGGTGAAGTCGATTGACGCCAAGTGATTGGGGTTGTCGGGATTGGGAAACCGGTCGATATGTGCCTGCCACCCGATCGCGGCCATCGCCACCCGGATGTGGTCGAGAGCCGCGCCGCAACCCATGAGAGCTTCTCTCGCGGACTGGTCGGATTCCATCACTCGGCTTGGATCAAGGAATAACCGCAATTGCCCGCCGGTGAATACCCACTGCCAGGGCTGGCTGTTGTGCTGTGACGGCGCGCGGCACGCGGTCCGCACCGCATCCTCGATGACTCCGGTTTCGACAATGTCGTCAGGCATAACGAGACCTCTCTGTCGTGACTTGTCTGCAATGGTTGTCCAGCGGCCCTGACGGTGGCAGGGCCATTGGTCCTCGATGCGGGTGCCGTGGGGCCCATCCCGCAGGAACCGGCCGGCCTTCTTCACCAGCGATTGGTACGCCCACCGTCATCCTCGACCAGGGAACGAATCTCGCGGTCCCACTGGGCGTCCCGCACTCGCGCCGTGTGGGCACGCACCACAACGACGGTTTGCGCGGTGGCCAGCACCACGACCCACCACGCCACGGCCGCGAAAAGTACCGCGTCCGCGCCCGCGAGTGCCACCGGCCTTGGCTGATCGACTCGATTACCATCGGCGTCAACCCAAATCTGCAATGCCGCACCGGCTTTGACAGGCCGATCCCAGCTGATCAGACCCACGTGATCGACGCCGTTCGCCTTCCACCGGGCGTGCACGTCGGCTGCCGTCGACTCAGGTATCAACCCCTTCGCGCTGTCGTCGACCGCCGTCGCCACCACGGTGTGTCGGCTTTTTGCCTCTTCGAGGTATTTGTGGGTCTCGACGTCGTGAACGATCGTGCCGAACAACCCTGCGCACACCGCAGCGACCGCTACCAGGACCACCGCCAGCGGGATCATCGCCGCGTCGATACGGTCGCTAGTACGAACGAGTGGATTGCGGCTGAACACTCGAAGAACAGGCCACGTCATGGGCCGGATGACAAAACTGTCCATGGCGTACTCACCTCGGTTGTGTGCGATGCTGGTTCCAGCATGGCGATTCGAAACCCCGACTCGTAGAGTCCAACGTCCATCGATGAAGGGCCCTACGCCTCCAAGCTCGTGGTGGGTCGCATCGATAGCGTCATCGACGTCCACGCCGGCGCAGGAGTCGCAGATGAAAACGCGGTTGAGTGCGGCGCGCTACCTGGCGAACTTCGTTGGCGCAACTCAACTCAAGGGTAGAAATCTGCTATGAACGAACCGCGTCACGAGGGTGCCACAGCGATCGACCCGCGACCTCTTTCCGGAGATCAGTTGAGGCTCATCGACGCCTACTGGCGAGCGGCTAATTACCTGTCGGTCGGTCAGATCTATCTGCTGGATAATCCGCTGTTGCGCGAGCCGTTGACGCCCGCGCATGTCAAGCCGCGGTTGCTGGGACATTGGGGTACCACGCCCGGGCTGAACTTGATCTACGCGCATCTGAACCGCGTCATCCGCAACCGCGACGCCAACGTCATCTTCGTCACCGGGCCCGGCCACGGCGGCCCCGGACTGGTGGCCAACGCCTACCTGGAGGGCACCTACAGCGAGGTGTACACCGGCATCGAGGAAGATGCCGACGGACTCCGAAAGTTGTTCCGGCAGTTCTCCTTTCCCGGCGGCATCCCCAGCCACGTCGCCGCGCAGACCCCGGGCTCCATCCATGAGGGCGGCGAACTCGGTTATTCGTTGGTGCACGCCTACGGGGCGGCGTTGGACAATCCGGATCTGGTAGTCGCCTGTGTCGTCGGTGACGGCGAGGCCGAAACCGGCCCGCTGGCCGCCAGCTGGCACTCCAACAAATTCCTCGACCCGGTCGGCGACGGCGCGGTGCTGCCCATCTTGCACCTCAACGGCTACAAGATCGCCAATCCGACAGTGCTGGCCCGCATCCCGCATGCCGAGCTGGAATCGCTGCTGCGCGGCTACGGTTATCGGCCGATCACCGTTGCCGGAGACGATCCGGCCGACGTGCACCAACAGCTTGCGGCCGCTCTCGACGACGCCTTCGACACCATCGCGGCCATCCAGCGCGATGCCCGCGGCGGCGGCACCACCGAACGTCCGGTGTGGCCGATGATCGTGCTGCGCACCCCGAAGGGATGGACCGGGCCCAAACGCGTCGACGGCAAGCAGGTGGAAGGCACCTGGCGGGCACATCAGGTCCCCCTCGCCGAGACCCGGGACAACCCTGCCCACCGCGCGCAGCTCGAAACGTGGATGCGCAGTTACGCACCCGAGAACCTGTTCGACGACAACGGCGGCCTGCGCGCGGAGCTGCGCGCGCTGGCACCCGACGGCGACCGACGGATGAGCGCCAATCCGCACGCCAACGGCGGTCTGCTGCTCCACGACCTGGACCTGCCGGACTTTCGCGACTACGCGGTGGACGTCGAGCAGCCGGGCACCCAGACCCACGAGGCCACCCGGGTGCTCGGCACCTTTCTGCGGGATGTGATCGCGCGCAACCTTGACCGATTCCGCCTGATGGGTCCCGATGAGACCGCCTCCAACCGTCTGGACGCGGTCTACGAGTCGACCGGCAAGGTCTGGCTGTCGGAAACCCTGCCGGTCGACGAGAACCTCTCGCCGTCGGGCCGGGTGATGGAAGTGCTCTCCGAGCACCTGTGCCAGGGCTGGTTGGAGGGCTACCTGCTGACCGGGCGGCACGGGCTGTTCAACTGCTACGAGGCATTCGTGCACATTGTCGACTCGATGCTCAACCAGCACGCGAAATGGTTGTCCACCAGTCGTGAACTGCCGTGGCGGCAGCCGATCGCCTCACTGAACTACCTGCTGAGCTCGCACGTGTGGCGCCAAGACCACAACGGCGCAACCCATCAGGATCCCGGCTTCATCGATCTCGTCGCCAACAAACGCGCCGAAGTGGTGCGGGTCTACCTGCCGCCCGATGCCAACACGCTGCTGTCGGTGGCCGACCACTGCCTGCGCAGCCGCGACTACGTCAACGTCATCGTGGCAGGCAAGCAGCCTGCGTTGTCCTACCTCGACATGGAGTCCGCGATCGCGCACTGCACCCGCGGCCTGGGCATCTGGCAGTGGGCCAGCACCGCGACAGCCGAACCCGACGTGGTGCTGGCCTGCGCCGGCGACATACCGACGCTAGAGACACTGGCCGCCGCCGACATCCTGCGGCGCGAACTGCCCGAACTGGCGGTGCGGGTGGTCAACGTCGTCGACCTGATGCGGTTGCAGCCCGACTCCGAGCACCCGCATGGCTTGCCTGACAACGAATTCGACGCGATATTCGCCGGCGACAAACCGATCATCTTCGCCTACCACGGCTACCCGTGGCTGATCCACCGTCTCACCTACCGCCGTGCTAATCACCATCACCTGCACGTCCGAGGGTTCAAAGAGCGTGGCACCACCACCACACCGTTCGACATGGTCATGCTCAACGACCTCGACCGCTTCCACTTGGTCATGGACGTCATCGACCGGGTGGATGGCCTGGCGGGACGGGCAGCGGTGCTTCGGCAGCGGATGGCCGATGCCCGCCTCGCCGCCCGCGCTTACACCCGCGAGCACGGCGAGGATGATCCAGAAATCGCCGAGTGGACGTGGTAGTTCCGCCGACGCTCAGCCGCCAGTCTGGCCCCGCCTACTAACCTGAAGCGGTGAATCTCGAGGGCAACCAGGCCTCCATTCGCGAAGCCTGCGACGCCGGTCTGCTCGCCGGCGCGGTGACCATGGTGTGGCAGCACGGAAACGTGTTGCAGGTCAACGAGATCGGCCACCGCGACGTCGAGGCTCAGTTGCCGATGCAGCGTGACACGCTGTTTCGGATCGCGTCGATGACCAAACCGGTGACGGTCGCCGCGGCGATGAGCCTAGTCGACGAGGGCAAGCTGGCGCTGAAAGACCCGATCGTGCGCTGGCTGCCGGAGTTCGCGAATGTGCGGGTGCTGGACGATCCGGGCGGACCGTTGGATCGGACTCATCCGGTGCAGCGGGCGATCCTGGTCGAAGACCTGCTGACCCACACCAGCGGCCTGGGATACGGATTCTCGGTGGGCGGACCGATCTCGCGGGCCTACGTCCGTCTGCCGTTCGGGCAGGGTCCCGACGCGTGGTTGTCCGCGCTCGCCGAGTTGCCGCTGGTGCATCAGCCGGGTGAGCGGCTGACCTACAGTCACGCCATCGACGTGGTCGGCGTGCTGGTTTCCCGCATCGAGGGCAAGCCGTTCCATCAGGCGCTCGATGAGCGAATCCTGCAGCCCTTGGGCATGAAGGACACCGGTTTCTGGGTGACCGCCGAGGGCCGCCGGCGCGCTGCCACCATGTACCGACTGGACGGCAACGATCGGCTGCAGCACGACGTGATGGGCCAACCGCACATCGCGCCACCGGCGTTCTGCAACGCCGGTGGCGGCTTGTGGTCGACCGCGGATGATTACCTGCGGTTCGTCGAAATGCTGCTGTGCGGCGGTACGTCGGACAATGGTGTGCGGGTGCTCTCAGCGGAGTCGGTACGGCTGATGCGCACCGATCGGCTCACCCATGAGCAGAAGCGCCATCCCTTCCTCGGCGCGCCGTTCTGGATCGGGCGCGGGTTCGGTCTCAACCTTTCGGTGGTCACCGATCCGGCGAAGTCGGCGCCGTTGTTCGGGCCGGGTGGCGTCGGAACGTTCAGTTGGCCGGGCGCATACGGGACGTGGTGGCAGGCCGATCCGGTCGCCGACATGATCTTGCTGTACCTGATTCAGAACATGCCCGCGCTGTCGGCCGACGCCGCAGCCGCCGTCGCCGGGAACACCTCACGTGCGAAATTGCAAGCGGTACAACCGAAATTCGTACACCGGACCTATCGCGCACTGGGTCTGTAGATGGCCGAGTACCTGCCTGAGCGCATCGCCGGGCCGCGGCTGCTCCTGCGCCTGCCGGTACTCGACGACGCCGGCGTATTGTTCCAACGGGTCGGCCGCGACCCCCAGGTCACCAAGTATCTGCTGTGGACGCCGCACCCCGACGTGGCGGCGACGCGGCGGGTGATCACCGAAAGACTCAACGTCGAGGAGCACGCGCGAACCTGGGTCATCGTGCTGGCGCACAGCGACGAGATCATCGGGATGATCAGTGGTCGGCTGTCGGTGCGGCACGCTGTCGAAATCGGTTACTGCGTCGGTCGCCGTTGGTGGGGCAAGGGTTTGATGTCCGAAGCACTCGACATGCTGCTGGGCGCACTGGACGCCGATAGCGACGTCTATCGGGTGTGGGCCACCTGCCATGTCGACAACGAGCGATCGGTGGGACTGTTGCAGCGCGCCGGATTCCAGCTCGAAGGTCGGCTCACCCGTCACGCGGTCTACCCGAACCTCGGGCCCGAACCACGCGACAGCCTGCTGTATGCCAAGGCGCTGCGCTGAATACCCGGGGCAGCCAGATCACGGCACACGGCGCAACGTTCGCGCCGGCCCATGTCGTCAGTGTCGCAGCATCACATCGAGGAATTTCTCCCGTCGCCCGACGGCCCGCGGGCTGGGCCGCGAACCCGCCAGGTGCAAAAAGCCGATGCCGGCGGCGAAGGTGGCGTTGGCGCGGATGTCGGCGAAGTGCCAGTAGAAGCTGCCCTTGGTCACCCGAAGACGGGTGCACAGCCCACCCAGCGCCAGGGCCTTCGCGCCGCCCTCGGCCAGCACCCGAAAACCTTCCTGCACCCAGTCATCTACGGAGAGCCGGGAATTGGCCGGGCGGCCCGACATCGCCATGAGCGGTAAGCCTAGCGACCCGGCGCACTGCGCCGAGGGCGGTGAGCGGCAACTATCCGACCACAACGTCGGAGTGCCGCGCCGCGGTGATCCGTTTCAGCGCGGCCTCGGTGAACACCGACAATCCGAGATCAGGGTTGTATCCGTGGATTTCCTTGACGTCGAGTTGAGCCAGGAAATACAGGATCTGCTTGGAGACGACCTGACCGGGCACCAGCACGGGAAAGCCGGGCGGATAGGGAACCACGAATCCCGTGGACACCAGCGTCTTTCCGTCGGCGAGCCGCCGTCCTGCCTCGCCGATCATGACGTGTTCGCGGTCCACGTCCTCATATCCGGCGTAGAACGCCGAGCGCATGTCGCCGAATGAGCTGGCGTCGTCTGGCCGGAATGCGCCGTCGAATTCGCTGAAGTCGGGAAGCGGCGGGAGATCCTCGGTGATCTCCTCGACACGGCGTCGTTGCAGGGCGCGGTCGTCTCGGCTGGCCGCGTTCTCGGTGCGATCGAAGTCGCTGGCCACCCGGCGCAGCACGTCGAGCATGTAGTGCACGCTCGACCACGTCACACCGATCGTGAAGATCAACAGCACGCTGTTGATCGAGGTCTTGTTGATCTGGATGCCGAACCGCTCCATCAGGATCTTTTCGCGGAAGTCGTATCCGTTCATGCCCGTCTGACCCACGTACAGGGTGACCCGCGTCGCGTCGAGCACGAACTGATCGGACCGCCACGCCTCGTTCCACACCTCCAACGCGCCCTGGCGCACCTGGCGGTAGGAGCTGACCGCGGAGAGCCGGAATTCGTCTGGCACCAGGTCAGATTCGTCGAGGATGCGGAACCACTTGCTGATCAGCCGGTCTTTGCGGACGCGGTGACGGAAGACCAGCGCCATGTCGTAGACGTAGCGCACCATCTGGAAGCCCTCGATGTCGACCTGCCGGCGGGCCAGATCCAGCGACGCGAGCAGTTGCTGATTGGGCGAGGTCGAGGTGTGGGTCAAAAACGCCTCACCGAACGCGTCACGGGACTGCGCTTTGAAGTCCTGGTCGCGAATGTGGATCATCGACGCCTGCCGCAGCGCCGACAGCGACTTGTGCGTCGAGTGTGTGGCGTAGACACGGACGCGGGCCCGGCTGGGGTCGGGAAGCAGCCGGCGCTCGCCCCATTCGGATCGGTCGACCCCTTGCATGGAGTCTCGCCACTGCCGGTACTCCTGGGCATAGGCCGGCGACGACAACATCGCTTCGAGTTGCTCGGCGGCGATCATGGCGGTGCGTTGCCGCGCCCACGGCACCGCGGTGGCGAAGGCGTACCACGCCTCGTCCCACAGGAAGCAGATGTCCGGCTTGATGGCCAGCACCTCCTCCATCACGCGGCGCGGGTTGTAGACAATGCCGTCGAACGTGCAGTTGGTGAGCAGCAGCATGCGCACCCGGCCCAGCTGCCCGGCAGCGTCCAGATCGAGCAGCGCCTTTTTGATGGTGTGCAGCGATACGGCGCCGTAGATCGCGAAGGGCTGTAGCTCGTAGGCGTCCAGGTACAGCGGGTATGCCCCGGCCAGCACCAGGCCGTAGTGGTGCGACTTGTGGCAATTACGGTCGATCAGCACGATATCGCCCGGCCGGGTCAGGGCCTGCACGACGATCTTGTTCGCGGTCGACGTTCCGTTGGTGACGAAATAGGTCTGGTCCGAGTTCCAGGTCTTGGCCGCCTTGTCCATCGCTTTCTTGATGTTGCCGCGCGGGTCCAGCAGCGAGTCCAGACCACCGGAGGTGGTGGACGTCTCGGCCATGAAGATGTTGCGGCCGTAGAACTCCCCCATGTCGCGCAGTGTCTTGGAGTTGAAGATGCTGGCGCCCCGCGCGACCGGAAGGGCGTGGAATTGGCCGGCCGGCCGTGCCGCGTAGGCCCGTAGCGCATCGAAAAATGGTGTGGCATAACGATTCCTGATACCGGCGAGCACGGTGCTATGTAAATCGGTGACATCGTTGAGCCGGTAGAAGGTGCGGTCATAGACGTCCGACTCATCCTCGTTGTCGGCGGCGATCGATTCGTCGGTGAGCAGATAGAGGTCGATGTGAGGCCGCAGCTCGCGGATCCACTCGCCGCATTCGACCCAGTCGTGGGTCCGGTCGGTGGCCACTATTTCGTCGTTGGCGCCGAGCAGTGTGGTCATCAGCGGGACCCGGTCATGGGACCGCAGCGGAATGTCATGCCGGATGATGGCCGCCTGGATCTCCCCGTTCAGCGCGACCGCGGTGATGGCGTCCTCGACGCTGGTCACCACCAGCAGCTCGAACTGGACATCGTCGCCGACGTCGCGAATGGCGCGCAGGCTTTCGGCCAATCCTTCCGGAGCCGTCACCGGGGCATCGTCGGCGAGCAGAACGGTGTAGAACTGCTGCTCTTTGGCCCGCGCCACCAGTTCCTGATCGGCCAACGACGACGAGGTGTCGAACAGGGCCGCGCGATCGCCGTATTCGGAGAGCAGTCGCACCGCCAGCGACACCTGCTCGGCCAGGCTCACCGTCGCGAGCTGATCCAGATAGCCGCAGTAGGTCGCCAGGTTCTCTGGGCCCGGGTAGATCCAGTAACGCTCGTAGGCGCTCAGCCGGTTGAGCAGACGCCGCACCCGCGCGGCTTCATGGCTGGTGTCCATTCCGGCGCGGTCGACGACGGCGAGCTGATGGCACGCGTCGTCGAGCAGATTCCAGGTGTCGAGACGAGAGTACGACGGGTTCGCGACCGCCGCCAACGCGGAGACACGAAGCCGCCTCGGGCGCCTGCCGTCTCGGTCCATATCGCCAGTGTGTCCCTCGGCAGATGACCGCGCGGGCATTTCGTCGACCCTGTCACCTAACCCGCACTGTCACACCTGCCACACCAGACACCGCGCGACGGGGAACCGCTATCTGCCCGCCTCTGAGCGAATCGGGCGGGCGCTGTCGCTGTAGGCGGGCACATCGCCTGCCGCCACCGCTGGTGACGCTCGAGGCGCGCGTCACAGCAGCCGATTCACCCGTCGAATTCGTCGTCGACGTCGTGGCCGCGACGGTTGATCGCCGTCCATCGCCGAACCGGAAGGTCCCAGCGCCGCGGCGCCTCATCGGTGACGTCGGACAGCGACCGCACCACCGCCTGGGTCAATCCCATGATCGCGGCCATCACCGGAAGCAACGGCGCGAACGGCTTGGCCGCCGAACGAACTGTGCTGATGCGACGGGCCAGCACGTAGCGCTCGATCGAGTGATACAGCCAGGCCCCGACACCCAACGCGTAGATCGCCAGCGCCGCCGCGATCACCGCCTGCCCGTAGGCAGCGCAAAGGACGGCGCCCAGCACGACGGTCGCCGCCAAGACGGCAGCGACCAGGACGCGCAGCTCCAGCCGGGTCATGAATCGACGGCGTCGCCAGGCCCGCTTTGGACGGCCTGCGCCGCCGCCCGGATCTGCGGCGTCACGAGCATCACCTGGCCCAGCACCCCGTTGACGAAACCCGGTGAGTCGTCGGTGGACAGTTCCTTGGCCAGCTCCACCGCCTCGTCGACGGCGACCGGCTCCGGCACGTCGTCGGCGTGCAACAGCTCCCACACCGCGACCCGCAGGATCGCGCGGTCCACTGCGGGTAGCCGTTCCAGCGTCCAGCCCTGCAGATGCGATGCGATCAAGTCGTCGATATGCGCCGCGTGTGCGCTGACGCCGCGTGCCACCGCCACCGTGTACGGGTGCAGTGCGGCGACATCAGGCTTGGCCGCCGCCAGCTCGGTGCGCGCGTCGGCCGCCTCAGCCGGGGTCAATCCGCGGGCCTCGGCTTCGAACAGCAAGTCGACGGCGCGCTTACGAGCCTGATGCCGTCCTTTAACAGGACGAGCGGGCCGGCTCACGCGTTGACACGTCCCAAGTAGCTGCCGTCGCGGGAGTCGACCTTCAGCTTGTCGCCGGTGTTGATGAACAACGGCACCTGAAGCTCCGCACCGGTCTCCACGGTGGCCGGCTTGGTGCCGGCGCTGGACCGGTCGCCCTGCAGACCCGGCTCGGTGTGGGTGACCACTAGTTCGACTGTCACCGGAAGCTCGAGGTAGAGCGGCGCCCCGTTGTGGAAAGCCACCTGTACCGGCAGGCCCTCCAGCAAGAACCGGGCGGCATCGCCCACCAGCGACTCCGGTAATGGATGCTGCTCGTAGTCCTGGCTGTCCATGAACACGAAGTCGCCGCCGTCGCGATACAGGTAGGTGGCGTCGCGCCGGTCCACCGTGGCGGTCTCCACCTTCACGCCCGCGTTGTAGGTTTTGTCGACCACCTTGCCCGACAACACATTCTTGAGCTTGGTGCGGACGAACGCCGGACCCTTGCCCGGTTTGACGTGCTGGAACTCGACGATCTGCCACAGCTGGCCGTCGATCACCAGCACGAGTCCATTCTTGAAATCGGCAGTGCTTGCCACAGTCGGTGAATCTCCTAGCGGACAGCTATTTTTTGGGTGGTGGGAGCCCACCAGATACCCAGCGGAGCTTACCCGCACCGCTTTAGAGCCCCCAATCGCCAGGTTTAGCAGGCCGTGGACCGCAGAGCCGTGCGCCGGTATACCGCTTGACTTCGCTATCCGACGCGAGCGGTGCGCGTCACGACCCGCGCCAAGAAACGTCCATGCCGGCCGCCTCGACATTGGTCAGGTAATCAAGCCGCGGCCGTCGCGTGTGACGTGAAAGGCGTCGATACTGTCATAAAACTAACGTTCTTGGGTTCTCACCTGTCGCCTCAAACGTCAGCCCACAAGGGGTAAAACATACGCGGGGAGGCCGCAACCGATTGAAAGGACAGCCCCAATGCTCGAAGTGATTGACAAGGGGTCGTCCACTGAATCCCACCCTGTTCCACTGCTATTTGTCCACGGAGCCTGGCATGCGGCCTGGTGCTGGGACGAGGGTTTTCTAGATTTTTTCGCGGACAAGGGCTTTCGCGTACTTGCGCTGAGTCTGCGAGGGCACGGCGGCAGTTCCGCGCCGAGGCGGCTGCGCTTCATCTCGTTCGCCGACTATCTGCGGGATGTCGCTGCGGTCGCGGCGGATCTGCCGACGCCGCCGGTCTTGGTGGGTCACTCGATGGGTGGCTACATCGTGCAGAAGTACCTCGAAACCAACCATGCGCCAGCGGGTGTACTGCTCGCGTCGGTGCCCCAGAGAGGCGCTGTCCCACTGATCCTCCGCTGGATGAAGCTGGATCCGTGGCCGGTGGCGAGGACGTTGCTTACCGGCAGGTCATTGCCCTTCGTCGGATCGTCCACGGCGCGTGTTCGCGAGAAGTTCTATTCGCCGCACACCCTGGAGACGGATGTTCGCCGCTATGCCGCCCTGGTCCAGGAGGAGTCCCAACGAGCAATCCTGAGGCTGCTTCCCGTGACACGCCCCAATCGAGTTCGCACGCCGATGCTGGTTCTGGGCGCAAGCGACGATGGGTGCTTCACCGTGGAGGAAGCACACGCGACCGCCCGCGTATACGGCACCGAGGCCGAAATCTTTTCCGACATGGGCCACAACATGATGCTTGAGCCCGGATGGCAAGCGGTCGCCAAGAGGATCGTCGGTTGGCTCACAGGCCGGGGGCTGTGAGAGCCGATTGTGTCGAGTGGTGCAGTCCCAGAACTAACGTTGTGGGTTTGTCGAAAGCCGCCGCGAAAGTAAGGGGTCGGGAGGGTGATCGCGCGAGGGCGCGACACGCCCGCCTTTGGTTCGTGAGACCGAATACCTGCACGGCGGCTGATTTCCCTTTCAGGACATGGAGGCCTCGGTCGACGAGTCCGGGCGGTCGAGTCGCCAAGGAATCGACTACTCGAATGTCATAGGGGTGGAGCATCCGGGTCTTGGCGGCCACACCGGGCGGGCAGTAGGCGACGGATACGCGTGGATTTGTGAACGCAGCCAGGCCGATTTGGAGTAGGCCAATACTCTAGGCCGCTCCGGGTCCGCGGCGTTCGCTTGGCGGAAAACAACCTCAGGGAGAGTCGATCACATGTCAATAACCGCAACCAGCGTCCTCGGCGGAGAAAACTGGGTGATGACCCCAGCGGCGCTGGCAGTGGGAGAGCGACCACCAGCAACTATCTATGACCAAACGTGGCTGATGGTCCTATCCGGTGTGGTGAGTACGAGTCTCGAAGGGTTCTACAAGGACCAGTGGGTTGGCTACACAGTGGAGATCTTTCCCGACTTAGGACATCTCGGTACGCCCCCCGCAGGGCCTTTGGGTTGGACTATCCAGCAGTATTCAATCCCGATCCCGTCACCAGACCCCCCCAACAACCTGATCACCCCCGCCTTCTCGGTCCTCCAGTGGGCTCCATTCGTCTCACTCGGCAATATCGTTCAAAACAATGCCTACGAAGATCCGCCGGCGGTGGCAGCCTATGGCGTGAACGTCTGGCGCCCCCATCATTTTTCGACAGCTATCGATGCGGTAACCCATCAGCCGGCTGGCAATATCTTCAATGGCATCGACGTCGACGTCGACGTTTTGGGCGAATCCGCCTTTGTTACTGGGTTCGGATTCAACATCACGCTGCTAGGCAAGATCGTCTTCGGCGAAAGCTACCTATAGCGGTGTGCCCCGCCTAGCAGGCGCGCTCGGAGAACTCGCCGGGTAACGCAATCTCGAGGGTCATTCGATCCAATTCCGCTCGGCGTCGACATGCTGGCACGGAAACCGCCGTGGATCGCGGAATCGATAGCCCACCGGTGAAGGGTCGCGATGTCGGCGGGCGTAAGCACGGCCATCGATCCCGGCGACTCAAGGCTGCAAATCGTTTACCAAAATCCCCGCTGTCACTGGAACTCAACTCGGCTACGCCCGCGTCAGCACGTCGCACCAGTCGCTGGACCAACAGATGGACGCGCTCACCACAGCGGGCGTTGATGTCGCCCGCGTCTACACCGACAAACTCTCGGGAACTTCAAGTAGTCAGCAGTCCCGGCCTTGCTGCGCTCCTGGACTACGCCGCCGAAGTCATGACGACCATCCGCGACCTTGGCGAACGAGGCATCGTGCTGCGGTCGCTCCGCGAAGGCATCGACACATCGAACGCTTCGGGTCGCATGGTCGCCGGTGTTCTCGCCAGTCTCGCCGAGCTCGAATTGGAGTTGGGCAAAGAGTGTCCAACGGCGGCGCGGGACGCACGACGCGCACGCGGGCAGTCCATCGGGAGACCGAAGGCGCTGGATCAGTCGAAGATGGCGCTGGCGCAACGGATGCACGCTGACGGCGAGTCGGCCAGCACCATCGTCGCAACTCTCGGCGTCAGTCGTGCAACCGTTTACCGTGCGCTAGCAGTGTCCAAAGAGGAAGGGGGGTCGCGCGGCCGAATGCAACCGGCGAAATGGTTCGAGGGGCGTGACCGGGGCGTAGTGTTGGGCACGGATAACGCAGACGGGAGTCCAAGGATGCCGATGAGCGTTCATGACTGGAGCAAGCCGGCGGCAATGGCTATTCCCGAAGAGGGTTACTTCGAGCTCGAACGAGGCAGGTACGGTCCTGTGTATCCGAGAACTCCTGCCTGCTATGGCTTTTCGATCATCGCGAAGGTCAAAGAGGGACGCGAAGAGGCCGTCCGCGCCTACGGAAAGCAGATCGAGGATGCGATTGCCGGGAGTCCCGACGTGCTCGCACCGCTGCGGCTGCACTACTTGCGGTGGGTACTGTTCGATGTCGGTTCGGGGCTGCATTTTCAGTACCAGGGCATCTTCGACACCGACTTCGACAAGTACACCGAGGATGCGGTGGCGCTGTTCAGCCAGACCGGGATCACTACGGTGTTCACCAATCTCGAGGGATTCCCGGAGGACTGGAAAGAGAATCCTGACGCCTTCGTCAAGTTCGTTCGTGAGCATCAGTGCCCCAGTTTCCTGGAGTACGGGGAGTACCCGTATGTCACCGCCGACGAGATCAAAAAGGCCCTCCGGCTGAAAGCGTCGTTTTCCGACATGCTCGACCAGATGCAGTGATCCGCACCGAAACGTGCACTGATGCTTGAGCTGGACGACATTCAGCACATTCTGCTGACTCGCACGCCGGCGATGACGGGGCGCTATGAGTTTCTGACATTTGGCAACCCGGCGGGGGGTCGGGCGTGGCTGTCCGAGCTGATCCCCGTGGTCGAATCGGCCACCGCGGCGCAAGCCTCGATGGGTGACACGAAGCGGTGGGTGACGCTGGCATTCACGTGGAATGGCTTGCGAGCCCTCGGGGTTCACGAGGAATCCCTGGCAACTTTCCCGGAGGCGTTTCGCCAGGGCATGGCGGCTCGGGCAGACATCCTCGGGGATACCGGGGCGGCGCACCCGGACAACTGGGTGGGCGGACTGGCAGGCGCCGACTTACACGCGATCGCGATCCTGTTCGCGCGTGATGACGCTGAACATGCACGGGCCACCGGGGTGCACGACGAGCTGGTAGCCCGGTGCGATGGTGTGCGCAGTCTGTCGGTGCTGGATTTGAACGCGACGCCGCCGTTCAATTACGCACACGATCACTTCGGCTTCCGTGACCGATTGTCTCAGCCGGTGATCGAAGGCTCCGGCGAAGAACCCACGCCGGGTTCGGGCGCGGCGCTCAAGCCCGGCGAGTTCATCCTCGGTTATCCCGACGAGCACGGGTCGCCCGATCTGCCGCAGCCAGAAGTTCTGACCCGCAATGGAAGCTACATGGCCTACCGGAGATTGCAGGAGCACGTTGGACTGTTCCGCGACTATATCCGGGAGAAGGCCAAGACGCCGGACGATGAGGAGCTGCTTGCGGCGAAGTTTATGGGCCGCTGGCGCAGCGGCGCACCACTTGTGCTGGCACCGGATGAGGATGACCCTGAGCTCGGCGCGGATCCTATGCGCAACAATGACTTCAACTACAAGGAGATGGATCCACTCGGGTATGCCTGCCCGCTGGGATCGCACGCGCGACGGCTCAACCCGCGCGACACCGCGCACAACATGAACAGGCACAGAATAATTCGCCGCGGCGCCACCTACGGGCCGGCATTACCCGAGGGCGTACCTGACGACGGGATCGATCGCGGTATCGCCGCATTCATCGTCTGCGCCAGCCTGGTTCGCCAATTCGAGTTCGCGCAGAACGTGTGGATCAACGACCCCACGTTTCACGAACTCGGCAACGAGCACGATCCCATCTGCGGAACGCAGGACGGAACACTGGAATTCAAAATCCCCAATAGGCCGATCCGCAGAGTCCTCAAAAGTCTGCCTGCCTTCACCACTTTGAAGGGCGGGGCCTACTTCTTCCTGCCTGGGCTCAAGGCCCTCCGATACCTAGCGGCGCTCGACAGTTAAGAGGCACGATCATGAGCACGCTGCCCTCTGCGCGCACCTACAACCAAACCCATGTCCCGCGCAAGCACACCCCAGGTCAGCGGCGCATCAGCATCTACTGGACGTGGAGCTACCCGTGGGAAGCCCAACGCGACCCCGCGGCGATGTACAACCGCTTCTCCACTATGAGCGAAGTCCGCAACGCACTGTGGCCAAGCTATGAGACACCGGAATATGACGAGGCGCATTTCCTGCAAAGCATCGCCGGCACGTTGGAGCTTTTCCACCGGTCGGCGTTGGCGTTTCAGGACCTGGCAGGCGAAGCTACCGGCCATCCGGTCGCCGTCTTCCAACGCATTGACCAAGCGGGCTACCAGCTCCCGATCGACGAGCGGATCCTCGCCGACACCGACACCCTGATGGTGTTCGGGCTCGACCACATCTTGTCGGAACAAGAAGCCGCACCCGAGGAGATCAGTGCCATCCGGGCATGGCTGCGGCGCGAGGGCACGTGCTTGTTATTGGCCCCGCATCACGACGTGGGCTTCACCGACGATTTTGCTCAGCGTCAGGTTGAATACCAGCACCACGGCGACCCGCTGGTGCCCCGCCAACAACGGTTCGGGCAGTACACCCGCTCCCTCATGGCGGCCCTCGAGGTCCCGGTGCACAACACCTGGGGGCTGCGTCCCGCTGTTGTCGAGGGCACCAAGCAGATCGCACCCCTGACCGCTGTCCGCGACCTGGACGCCGCGGGGCTGCTCGACAACGTCACCACCTTCAACTTCCATCCCCACCTGCCGCACTACGAACTCACCGCTCCGGAGAGCGACTCGGTTCGGGTGCTGGGCCGTCAACGGATCGACCCCACGAGGCCCCACCCCTTCACCGCTGCGGGTAACACCGAATTCAACGCGTTGATCTGGATGCCGCCGTCGGCCGAGCGCGCGGGCGACATCGTCCTCGTCGACTCGACGAACTTCACCACGCTTTTCGGCGGCACCGACAGCCTCAAGAATTTTTGGCACAACCTTGCCACCATGAACTGATGTTCCGGCGGGGAAGGTAGAGGTCACAATGCCCGGTATGGCAGCGATGGCCGCGGGCGCGGCTCCCGTCCTCGGTGGTGCGCTGCTCGGCGCCGCAGTGGGGCAACTCAGGGGTCCCAACCTGCGCGAGGGGATCAAACAAGACCTCGAGCTGCTCGAGCAACTGCCTGAAATCGAGGCGGCCCGGCGGGAGGCGCTGCGGCGCAACATCAACGACCGCATCGATGAATTGATCGTGGCGGAGGACAAGGCACGCCAGCTGCGCGCCACCGCCAGTTCCTATGAAGGAAGCTGGCGTGACATCGTGCTATTTGCCTGCACGGTGCTCTTCTCGATTGTCTGGTGGTCTGTCGACCACGACCGGGACAGCTGGCTGCCCGTGTTCATCACCACGATTGCGGCGTCGGTCGTGGCGGGCGGCTACGCAGTCCGGGGTATGCGCCGAAGCGCGCGCAGGTTGCGTCGTCGCGCCGATCGCGGTCAGCAGTCGTAAGCGGCGTCCGTCCGGTCCGCACGCGCGTGGCAACACAGGTTGCGAGCGTCGTCGGTGGCTTCGCGCCACGCGGCTCGGCTGAGCCGTCGGGCAACCGGGGTCTGCATCGACCGGGTGCGCCGCTACGTGCCGACTGCGGCATGCTCGCCGGGCCGTGGCCGCGACGCGCGCGTCCGCGCCGGTGAGCCCCTACGCGGGGCCACGCTTTCACAATCCCTATACCGCGAGTTGAGCGTTCGTTCATCCAGCAAGCTGGATCAAACGGACCACATTGGGCGATAGGACGGAGCAGAATCCGAATGCGTAGGGCCCAAACTTGGAGTACAGGAATCGCATGAAAAGAATCAAGAAAATCATAACTTGCGCTTCAATAGTATTTTTCGGCTTCTGTGCGTCAATATTTCTCCCGGCTGGATGGGCTCACGCCGACCTCTGCCCGTATCCCGGCGTTGGGTCCGGTGGCGGCGCTTTGTTCGCGCAAGGCGGCTTCTGCGACTATCCGACCGAGATCAACGGCTCGCATATGCATTGCGAAGCAGGTGGTTTCGGCGTCAACGGCATTATCGGCGGAGCCACTAGCGGCGGCGGTAGCTTCGCATTCGGTGGCGCAGGTATCGGCGCTCTGAGTTGTACGTGGCGCTGTCCAGACGGCGCGATGGCACCGGCACCTAACCCGCCAGGATTGTGGAGGGAATACATGGTGGTGATGAACTCTACGAATTTCTGTAAAGACCACATGACACCGGACGGTTTTTGGGGCGAACCTGTTTTACCGACTGAGGGAGTCCCGCCAGATGAGCGACCAGCGGAAGCACCGGAAATACCGGGACGACCGATCCCCAAACCGGGACCACCAGCACCCGCGTTGCAAGTAACACCGGGGATACCGGGAGCGTTGACACCAGGGATACCGAATCCATAATGGACCGGCAAGCTGCGTGGATCGTTGAAGCTAACCTAGGATCGCCAGTTCCTTGGGGAATCGGGTGAGCAATTCCGGTGCGTGTCCGGAGGTCTCGTCCGCCACTACCAGCGTGTCCTCTATGCGGACGCCGCCACGGTCGGGCAGATAGACGCCGGGCTCCACGGTCACCACGGAGCCCGCACGTAGTGTTCCGGCGGCGGTGGCGTTGATCCCCGGCGCTTCATGGATCTGCAGCCCCACCCCATGGCCGAGGCCGTGACCGAAATGTCCGCCGTGCCCGGCGTCTGCGATCACGCGGCGCGCCGCGGCGTCCACGTCGGCCAGGCTGGCACCGGCTTCGAGTGCGACCCGGCCGGCTCGTTGCGCGGAGCTGACCAGCTCGTAGATCTCCAGCTGCCAGTCGGCAGCCTTGCCCAGCACAAACGTGCGCGTCATGTCGGAGTGATAGCCGCCGACCAGAGCACCGAAGTCGATCTTGACGAAGTCGCCGGTGGTCAGCACCGCATCGGTGGGCCGGTGATGCGGGACGGCCGAATTCACCCCGGTGGCCACGATCGTCTCGAAGGAAATACCGTCGGCGCCGTGATCCAGCATGAGAGCCTCCAAGTCGCGGCCGACCTCGCGTTCGGTCCGGCCCGGCCGCAGCCCGCCGCGCGCGATCAGGTCGGTCAGCGCGGCGTCGGCGGCCTCGCAGGCCAGCCGCAGTAACGCCACCTCGCCGGCGTCTTTGACTTCGCGCAGCGCTTCCACCGTGTGCGAGGCCCGGACCAGTTCGGTGCTGCCGGCCTCCGTCAGCGCGGCAGACAGCGCGTCGAACCCGTCCACGGTGACCACATGACTCTCGAAGCCCACCCGCAGCGCGCCGACAGCCGCGGCGCGCCCGGCCAGATACGGCCCACACGCCCGCTCGATGGCCACTTCCAGGTCGGGTGCCTGCTGAGCGGCCTGGGTGCGGTAGCGGCCGTCGGTGGCCAGCACCGGCTCGTCGTCGTCGGCAAAAACCAGCAGCCCCGCGTTGGATCCGGTGAAACCGGACAGATAGCGCACATTGTTCAGGTCTGTGACCAGCATCGCGTCCAGGTCCGCGGCGCGGATTCTGGCGCTAAGCGCGGCTCGCCGCTGGGAATGTGTCACGCCAGATGACGCTACTCGCTACGCTGTGGCCCCATGACTAACTGGATGCTGCGCGGCCTGGTATTCGGCGCTGCGATGGTCGTGGTTCGCCTGTTCCAGGGAACGCTGATCAACGTCTGGCAGACGCAGGCCGCATTGATCAGTATTGTGCTGCTCCTTCTGTTCCTCGTCGGCGTGGTCATCTGGGGGGTTCTCGACGGCCGTGAGGACGCTGCGTCCAACCCCGACCCGGATCGTCGCGGCGACCTGGCCATGACGTGGCTACTGGCCGGACTGGTCGCCGGGCTGCTCAGCGGTGCAGTGACCTGGCTGATCTCGATTTTCTACTCATCGCTGTACGTCGGCGGACTGATCAACGAGCTGACCACATTCGCGGCCTTCACCGCCCTGGTGGTGTTTTTGGGTGCGATCAGCGGGGTGACCTTGGGCCGCTGGCGGGTCGACCGCACGGGTGCCTACAAGCCGAAAAGCAGCCCAAGCGGCGACGAGGATCGGGCCGACACCGATGTGTTCGCCGCGGTCCGCTCCGACCGGGCCACCGCCGAAGATGGCGCACGGCCGCAGGAACAACCAGCCGCCGTGGCCACGGCCGAACGCCAGGAGTACGCGGCGCCGACGGCCTACAGCGCAGAAGCGGAAGAGACCACCGAGGCCGTCGACCCGTCCCACAGCGAAGAAAAGACCGGAAAGATTCCCTGGCCGCCGAGCGCACAAGCGACCGAGGCGATCCCGTCCCACGAGACCGCCGAGCCCACCGAGCACATCAAGACTCAGGGCGACCCGGAAAAGGACTAGCGACCAGCCAGATACCGCAGGGCCAGCAGGTAGCCCTGCACGCCGCAGCCCACGATGACGCCGGTCGCGACCGGGCTCAGGTAAGAGTGGTGCCGAAACTCTTCGCGGGCATACACGTTGGAGATGTGTACCTCGATCAAAGGTGCGCTCAGCTCGGCGCAGGCATCGCGTAGCGCGACCGATGTGTGCGTCAGCCCGCCGGCGTTGAGGATGACCGGCTCTTTGGCGTCAGCGGCGAGGTGAATCCAGTCCAGCAGCTGGGCTTCGCTGTCGCTTTGCCGGACAACGACTTTCAATCCAAGCTCGGCGGCCTCGCGTTCGATAAGCGCGACAAGGTCGTCGTGGGTGGTGTCGCCGTAGACGTCGGGCTCGCGCAGGCCCAGCCGCCCGAGGTTGGGCCCGTTGATGACGTTGACGGTGGTCATGCGCCGCTCCTCGTGCCCTTTCCGGATCGCACTGCTCTGTCTATCGTCGCCGGCGGCGTCATCTCGTGCCCACCTCCGCATAGGCGGCCGCCAGCAGCGCCGGCTCCGGCCCTTCCAGCCGGCCGGGTTTGGCCAGCCCGTCCAGCACCACGAACCGCAACACCCCCGAGCGGGTTTTCTTGTCGCCGGCCATGTATTCCAGCAATTGAGGCAGCGCGTCGGCGTCGTAGCCGACCGGCAGGCCCAGCGACGTGAGGATGCTTCGGTGGCGTTGCGCGGTGCCGTCATCGAGACGCCCGGCCAGCCGGCCCAACTCGGCCGCGAACACCAACCCCACCGAAACCGCTGCGCCGTGGCGCCACTGGTAGTGCTCTCGCCGCTCGATCGCGTGCGCCAGGGTATGGCCGTAGTTGAGGATTTCGCGCAGCTCCGATTCCTTCTCGTCGGCGGCGACCACTTCGGCTTTGACGGCGACCGCGCGCCGGATCAGCTCAGGGAGCACCTCCCCCGACGGCTCGAGCGCGGCCAACGGATCGGCCTCGATCAGATCCAGGATTACCGGGTCGGCGATGAAACCGGCCTTGACGACTTCGGCCATCCCGGCCGCGATTTCGTTGCGCGGCAACGTCTGCAACGTCGCGAGATCCACCAGCACAGCGGTCGGCTGGTGAAATGCGCCGACCAGATTCTTACCGGCGTCGGTGTTGATACCGGTCTTGCCGCCGACCGCCGCGTCGACCATCGCCAGCAGCGTGGTGGGCACATGCACGATCGACACCCCCCGCAGCCAGGTCGCCGCGGCGAAGCCTGCAACGTCGGTGGCGGCCCCGCCGCCGAGGCTCACCAAAGCGTCCTTGCGGCCAATGCCGATGCGGCCGAGCACGTCCCAGATGAAGCCCACGACGGGCAAGTCCTTGCCGGCTTCGGCGTCGGGAATTTCGATGCGGTGTGCGTCAATCCCCTTGTCGACCAGGTGGTTTCGGATTGCTTCCGCGGTCTGGGCCAGCACCGGTTGATGCAGGACGGCGACGCGGTGCCGACCGGCGAGCAGTTCTCCGAGCTCAGCCAGCAGCCCGGTGCCGATCACCACCGGGTAGGGCGGGTCGACGGCCACCTGCACCGTGACCGGTTCGGGACTCTCCGTCACTTGCCGGCCTCGGCGCGTCGGGCCGCGGCCAGCGCGGCCGGCGTTGCGGGAGTGGGCGGCGGCCCGGTTCGGGGCTCGACGGCGCTTGACAGCTGGGCGGGCGGCGTGCGGCGCCATGGTGGACGACGGCGATTGCGCGCTGCGGCAACCGGTTTCGGGTCGTCTAGGCGGCAGACGATGTGGCGGACGACCGCGCCGGGGTTGCGACGGTTGGTGTTTACCCGGATCGACGCGACCTGCCGGTACAGCGGCACCCGCTGCGACATCAGCGCGCGGAACTTCTCGGCGCGGTCCGGCCCGGCCAGCAGCGGCCGCACGATGTTACCGCCGGTGCGCCGAACTCCTTCGGCGGCACTGATTTCCAGGTAGACCACGGTGTGGCCGGCCAGTGCGGCGCGCACGCCGGGCGTGGTGACAGCGCCGCCGCCGAGCGACAGGACGCCGTCGTGTTCGGCAAGGGCCGCGCGTATCACGCCTTCCTCGATGCGGCGGAACTCTTTCTCTCCGTCGGTGGCGAAGATGTCGGCGATGCGACGTCCGGTCTGCTCCTCGATCGCCGCATCGGTGTCCACCATGGCGACACCCAGGGCTTTGGCCAGCCGTCGTCCGATGGTGGACTTGCCCGATCCCGGCAGCCCCACCAATACGGCTTTAGGTGCCATCAGCGCTACCCGGATGCCCGAACGTCGACCGGCTCCTGCTCGGCTACCGACCGCCGGTAAGACTCGATGTTGCGCCGGGTTTCGGTCACCGAATCGCCGCCGAACTTCTCCAGCGCCGCACGGGCCAACACCAGAGCCACCATGGTCTCGACCACGACGCCGGCCGCCGGTACCGCGCAGACATCGGAACGCTGGTTGATTGCGACGGCCTCGTCGCCGGTGGCCATGTCCACGGTGGCCAGCGCACGCGGCACGGTGGAGATCGGCTTCATGGCCGCGCGCACCCGCAACGGCTGGCCGTTGGTCATGCCGCCTTCCAGGCCGCCGGCCCGGTTGGTCGAGCGAACAACGCCGTCGGGACCCGGGTACATCTCATCGTGGGCGCGGCTGCCGCGCCGACGCGCCGTGGTGAAGCCGTCACCGATTTCGACGCCCTTGATCGCCTGAATTCCCATCACGGCGGCGGCCAGCTGGCTGTCCAGCCGGGCGTCACCGCTGATGAACGACCCGAGCCCGACCGGCAATCCGGCCGCGACGGCTTCCACCACACCGCCCAGGGTGTCGCCGTCTTTCTTGGCGGCCTCGATCTCGGCGATCATCGACGCCTCGGCCGCCTTGTCGAAGGCGCGCACCGGGCTGGCGTCGATCGCCGTCAGGTCACCCGCCTGCGGCGGCGGGCCGTCGTACGGGGTGGATTCTCCGATCGAGATGACGTGAGAAAGCACCTCGACACCGAGCGCCTGCCGCAGGAACTGCCGCGCGACGGTTCCGGCCGCGACCCGGGCGGCGGTCTCGCGTGCGCTGGCCCGCTCGAGCACTGGGCGCGCGTCGTCGAACCCGTATTTGAGCATGCCCGCGTAGTCGGCGTGGCCGGGCCGTGGCCGGGTCAACGGCGCATTGCGCGCCACCTCGAGCTCAGCGGCCTCGACCGGGTCGGGCGCCATCACGGTTTCCCACTTCGGCCATTCGGTGTTGCCGATTTCGATGGCGATCGGGCCGCCCAGCGTGACGCCGTGGCGCACCCCGGCCAGCACGGTGACCTGGTCACGCTCGAACTTCATCCGGGCGCCGCGGCCATAGCCGAGGCGACGGCGGGCCAGTTGGTCGGCGATGTCATCGGAGGTGATCGTCAGGCCGGCGACCATGCCTTCGACCACGGCCACCAACGCGCGGCCGTGGGATTCACCAGCAGTGGTCCATCGCAACACGTGTCCCATCTTCCCACGACCGGCGTCGACCGCGAAAAATCCTCAGACCCGTTCAGCCAATCGACACCCCGTCCGGGGTTTACTTACTCGTGAGTAGGGTAGCCCCTTGTCGTGATCACGGTCACAGCGTCGCATCGGCGCGAAACGAGAGGCGGTCCATGGCTTCGAACTTGAAAACTCTGGTGCGGTGGGCCAGATCTCCGGCGAAGGATGTGGACTCCGCCTCGGGATCGTGGGTGAACATGGTGCGCGGGTTGGCCGCACGGGCGACGACACCGCTGCTCCCGGACGACTACCTGTCGCTCTTAAACCCGCTCTGGTCAGCGCGGGAACTGCGCGGCGAGATCGTTGCGGTCAAGCCCGAGACCGAAGACTCAGCGACCGTCGTCATACGACCGGGCTGGGGATTCTCGGGCGATTACCGTCCGGGACAGTACGTCGGTATCGGTCTGCGCATCGACGGTCGCTGGCATTGGCGGTCGTACTCGCTGACGTCGGTTCCCGAACCCGGCGACGGCGATATCTCGATCACCGTCAAAGCCACGCCCGAGGGATTCCTGTCAGCCCATCTGGTCAACGGCGTCGAGCCGGGCACCATCATCCGGCTGGCATCGCCCAAGGGCGACTTCGCGCTGCCGAACCCTCCCCCGTCATCGCTGCTGTTCATCACCGCCGGGAGTGGAATCACCCCCGTGATGGGCATGCTGCGATCGTTGCGGAAGCGAGGCCAGTTCCCCGACATCGTGCACGTGCACTCGGCCGGATCCCAGGATGCGGTGATCTTCCACGACGAACTGCGTGAGATCGAGCAGGAGCAGCGCGGCTACCGACTCCATCTTCAGCTCACTGAGACTGACGGCAAGGTCGATTTCGACCAACTCGACGACATCGTCGCCGACTGGCGGGACCGTTCGGCGTGGGCTTGCGGGCCTGCGGCCATGCTCGACGCGGTCGAGAAAGTGTGGCAGGACAACAACGTCGATGACGCGCTGCACATGGAGCGGTTCAACATCGCCGCGACCGACAAAGGCGGCGAAGGCGGGACGGTGACGTTCGCCATATCGGACAAGACAATCGAGATCGACGGCGCGACAACTATTCTCGAGGCGGGTGAGAAGCAAGGCATCCAGATGCCTTTCGGCTGCCGAATGGGGATTTGTCAGACGTGCGTGCTGCCGCTGGAAGAGGGCCACGTTCGCGACGTTCGCTCGGGCCAGGAGCACGGCGCCGGCGATCGAATACAGACCTGCATTTCAACGGCATCCGGCAACTGCACCATCAAAGTTTGAGAGGAAACCCGTCTCATGGCGATCAGCGATATCAAGGCATACGCGCATCTCAGTCCTCAAGATGTGGAGGACCTGGCCGCAGAACTCGACGCGATCCGCGCGGACATCGAGCAATCGCGCGGCGAGCGCGATGCGCAATACATCCGCCGCGCAATTCAGTTGCAGCGCGGGCTCGCGGCATTCGGCCGCTTGGCGCTATTCGCGAGCAGCAGCAGAATCGCGCGCTTGGCGGGTATCGCCAGCCTGGCGTCGGCCAAGATCATCGAGAACATGGAGTTGGGCCACAACATCATTCACGGCCAGTGGGATTGGATGAATGACCCCGAAATCCACTCCACCGAGTGGGAGTGGGACACCGCGTGCCCGTCGTCGCAGTGGAAGCACTCGCACAATTTCGTGCACCACAAATACACCAACGTCGTCGGTCTGGACAGCGATGTGGGCTACGGCATCATGCGTGTCACGCGCGACGAGCCTTGGGCGCCATGGATGATCGGCAACCCGATCTACAACCTTCTGCTGGGGACACTGTTCCAGTGGGGTGTCGCGCTGCACCATGTCGAGTCCGCGAAGATCCGGAAGAAAGAAAAGACGTGGGCGCAAGCACGGAAAGACCTACGCATCATGGGCACCAAGATGGGCAAGCAGGCGGGCAAGGATTACATCGTCTACCCGGCGCTGGCCGGCAGTAACTGGAAGCACACGCTCAAGGCGAACGCCATCGCTAACCTCATTCGAAATTACTGGGCCTACATGGTCATCTTCTGTGGCCACTTCCCTGACGGCGCAGAGAAATTCACCATGGAAAGCTACGAAGAGGAGACCCGCGGCGAGTGGTATCTGCGCCAGATGTTGGGTTCGGCCAACTTCAACGCCGGTCCGATCATGGCGTTCATGAGTGGAAACCTGTGCTACCAAATCGAACACCACCTGTTCCCCGACCTGCCCAGCAACCGCTATGCCGAGATCGGTGTCCGGGTGCGCGCGGTCTGCGAGAAATACGACTTGCCTTATACGACCGGGCCGCTGTTGCGCCAGTACTGGCAGTCGTTCTGGACCATCCTCAAGCTCGCA
Organism: uncultured Actinomycetota bacterium; assembly: GCA_963833935.1. Lineage (GTDB taxonomy): Bacteria > Actinomycetota > Actinomycetes > Mycobacteriales > Mycobacteriaceae > Mycobacterium. The sequence goes on from CAWIAC010000021.1 coordinate 154,765, forward strand.
TTGCCTAACGGATGGCTGCGCGGGACCCCTGACGATGCGCCAGAAACCCATTCCGAGAAAAAGTTCCCGGAGCAGGAGCCGCGCGAAATCGGCGGAAAGCGTTACGGATTGCGGACCGCGCTGAAAGGCCGCACCTCCGTGGCGGCCTAGGGTCGCCGCAGTGCGGCGAGTTGCCAGACGCCCAGCACGAGCATGACCGCTGCCGCGTCGGCCAGCGCCCAGTCGCCCGTCGCGCTCAGCCCCAGCCAACCGAACCAGGCCGTCGCCGCGGTGACCGGTGCCAGCAGGAAATTGGACACCACGAAACCGGCCACCAGTCCACGCGACACCCGGCGAATTCGGTTCAGGCCTAGCAGCAGGACGGGGCCGAGGATCACAAAGGACAGCCCGCCGACGAGGAGCACCGTGCGAGACACCTGCCACCAGTGCGCGAGCGGAACACTGAGCGCGGCGACGGCAGCGCCTACGGCGGTCCAGAAGACGAGATCGGCGCGGATCGATCGCCAGCGTGCCTGATCGGCCTGGCGGGATGTGGCGGAAATCGATGTGGTTGTCATGCCCAGATGGTGCGGCCGCAGGGACTGCCGACTCCACCACCGGCACTGCCATGCGCTGCCACATCCGCGGGTGGCGCCTCACCACTATCGGCGCGAAGATCGGGCGGTGCGTAGGGCGGTATTAGCGTCTTCGAGGTCGAGGATGCGGATGATGCCGGCGATGTTGACGCCCGCGGCCGCCAGGGTGGTGATGCGGACGATCAGGGTGAGGTCCTCTGCGCTGTAGCGGCGGGTACCACCCTGGGTCCGTGCCGGGGTGAGCAGACCATGGCGTTCCCAGAGTCGTATCGACTGGATGGGTGCGCCGGACAGTTCGGCGACCACGGAGATGCCGTACACACCCTGGTCAGGTGCAGGTCCGCGCCCGCGCTGCTGGTCGTTAGTCATACCCCTCGCATGGTGTCAGAAAATCTATCCGATGTCTTGCCTAAGAAGCATACAAGTGCTATATCAAATCTATGCCTTGTGGCATACATTAACCGATAGCTGACACCAGATTGGAGAGTTGGAGGTGGCGACCATGCTGCTGCGCACCGATCCGTTCCGTGACCTCGATCGATTCACTCAGCAGGTGTCTGGGACCGCGGCCCGTCCGGCCGTGATGCCGATGGACGCTTGGCGCGAGGGCGAGGAGTTCGTCGTCGAATTCGATCTGCCGGGGATCAACGAGGATTCGTTGGACCTCGATATCGAGCGCAACGTGGTGACCGTACGCGCCGAGCGTCCCGATATTGATCCCGGCCGGGAGATGCTGGCCACCGAACGCCCGCGCGGGGTATTCAGCCGGCAGTTGGTGCTGGGTGAGAACCTGGACACGGACAAGATCGCCGCATCCTACGACGGAGGGGTCTTGCGGCTGCGGATCCCGGTGGCCGAGAAGGCCAAGCCCCGCAAGATCGCGATCGGCCGCAGCAACGGTCACAGGGTCATCAACGCTTGATCGGCCGGTGAGCGTGGCAGGAGTGGCCCATGATGACGCAACTCGACACCGCGGCGCCGGCGACTGGCGACACAATCGGCAGTCTGGAAACGGAGATTCTGTACTTGGATCCCGACATAGCGGCGCTGATCGCCGACGTCGACGCCATCTTGTGTGCGGCGCTCACCCCTGCCCGGCAGCAGCCGGCGCCACCAGCCACCGGCTGGGCCGTCCTCGAGCCCCGGTCGGCTGGCAGGTCGAGCGGTGCACTGGTCCGCCCGCGGAGCGGACCAGTGCAGCCCGTCCGCGCCGTCCAACGCAGCCCTCCGGCCCCAGAACAACCCATGACCCAAGTCAACAACCCCGTGAAAGGCAGGTGATGGCATCACAGCAGATATAGCCGAGCGGCCCGCACCCCCGGCCACACCATGGGCGCGCTTCACCTCTTCGTGTGAGGACACGCCGATGCCCATCCAGGCGACTCCCCGGGGGCGGGCAGCCCGGGCCCTTCAACCCGACGCCGAATTCGCCGAGTGTCTACTTCCAGCACGTGATTCCAGAGTCAGACGGCTTCGGTCAGGCAGGTTTGTGATGATGAATCGGCGTTGCCGGTGAAAAATCCGGTCGCGAGTGGTGACAGAGCTGTGGAACGAGAAGCAAGAGTAGGCTCCGCGACGACTACAGCAGCGCTAAGCCGAGCGCCGTAACGGTGGCCAGGCACATCGACGGGCCGTGCGGCACTGTCGGCCCCGACCGGCGCAGCACCGCGATCGACGCCATTGTTGCGGTCAGCAACGGCGCGCCGATCGCCGCGAATGACCACACCTCCGCACCGAAGCTGCCGGACAATGCGCCGAGACCGAGCGAGAGCTTGACGTCGCCGGCCCCCATCGCGGTGGGCGCCAGCAGGTGGACCAGCAGGTAGACGGTGGTCAGCGCCGCAGCGCCAACCAGTGCCGGCGACTCGCGCCCAGCGGCGACCGCACCGACGACGATCACACCCGCGCCCGGCAGCGTCAGCATGTTCGGTAGGCGTCGTTGAGTGATGTCGTACCAGCTCAGTGCCGCCAACCACGCCAACACCACAGTGGCGGTGATCGCCAACAACATGGGCGAGAGGCTAATGCAGCGCGGCCGCCATCGCCGCTCGCGGCGCCGGTAGCCCTGTGAATTGTTCGACTTGCGCGTACGCCTGGTGCAGCAGCATCTGCAGCCCGCTGATCACCCGGCCACCCGCGGCGGTCACCGCGGAGGCCAGCGGCGTTGGCCACGGATCGTAGATCGCGTCCAGCAGCACCGGCGCACCGGCGAAGACCTCGGCGTGGCGCGCCGCGACATCGGCAGGCAACGTGTTGACCAGCACGCTCGCCCCCGCGACCACGTCGGTGAGCGCACCGCCGTTCAGGTCGCAGAACCGGGCCGCGACACCGGCCCGGTGGGCCAGCTCCACCAAGCCGGCGGCTTTGTCCGCGTTGCGCGCCGCGACGGTGATGTCGGTGACGCCCAATTCCGCCAGCGCCACGATCGCCGCCGGCGCAGTGCCGCCGGATCCCGACACCACCGCGGCACCCGTCACGAAGCCTTCTGAGCCCAAGGCGCCCGCGACTCCGTCGACGTCGGTGTTGTCGGCCCGCCAGCCGTGGGGCGTGCGTAACAACGTGTTCGCGGCTCCGACCAGCTCGGCCCGCTCGGTGCGCTGATCGGCGAACCGCAGCGCGGCGAACTTGCCGGGCATCGTCACCGACACCCCGACCCACTCCGGCCCGAACCCGCCGACGACGCCGGGTAATTGGTCGGCGTCGCATTCGATGCGCTCATAGGACCAGTCGGCCAGGCCCAGCGCCCGGTAGGCGGCAAGGTGCAGCTGCGGAGAGCGGGAATGGGCGATCGGCGAACCGAGCACCGCAGCCTTCCTAGCGGGCGGGGCCTGATTGCGTTCTTCGCCGCCGCGCTTCGCGCGGCTACGCTCATCGCGCGCTGTCGAGGACACCGTTGCGTTTGGCCAACTCGATGTTCGCCAGGTGCTGTTGGTAGTCGCGGGTGAACAGCGTCGTACCCTGCCCGTCGATGGTGACGAAGTACAGCCAGTCACCGTCTGCGGGATGCTCGGCAGCCTTGAGCGCGTCGGTGCCCGGCGAACAGATCGGCGTCGCGGGCAGCCCCTCGGAGAGATAGGTGTTCCATGGGGTGGTCTGCGCGCGGTCGCCGTCGGTGGTGGCCACCTCGCGGCGATCCAGCGGATAGTTCACCGTCGAGTCGAATTCCAGTGTGCGGTGCTCGGCCAGCCGGTTGTAGATCACCCGCGCCACCTTCGCGAAATCCTGCGGCTTGGCCTCCCGCTGCACCAGCGACGCGACCACCAGGACGTTGTACGGCGACATGTTCATCGCGGTCGCGGTGTCCAGCAGACCCGACTTCACGTACCGCTGCGCGCTCGCGCTGATCAGTGACTCCAGGATCGACTGCGGCGACCCCGACGGGTTGACGTTCAGTGTGCCCGGCGCGATCAGGCCTTCGAGTCGGCGATGATCGTCGCGCATCCCGTCGACCGGCTCGATGGCCCAGGGCGGCACCGAAAGCGTGGCCAGCGGGGTCTTTTCGGCCGCGGTGCGCAGATCTGTAGTCGGGACGCAGTGCCGGTCCCCGTCCAGCTCGACGCAACTGGCCTCAGAGATCATGGTGAAAATGCCCGGCGTCGTGGCGTTCGTCTTGACGTCGGTGGTGTCGTCGAGCTGCTGACCCTCGGGGATGACCAACTTGCCCACCCGGCTCTTGGGATCGGTGAGCCGCTTCACCGCCGAGTCCGCCGAGATTTCGGTGCGCAGCTGGTAAAAACCGGGCTGGATCGCCGCAATTGCCTGATTGCCTTCCGCGGCTTCGAGGAATGCTTTGACGGTCCGGACCACGTCCTGGTTGTGCAGCGTCTCGCCGATGGCCGTGGTCGAGTCTCCGGCGCGGACCTGAATCACCAGATCCTTTTTGCCGTCACCCGCGTAGTCGTTCTGCGGGCCGAAGCTGTGCCACATTCTGGAGCCGACGAACACCACCGCCAACACCACAGCGATGAGTAAGCCGACGACGAGTCCCCGGATTAGCCGCTTGCGTCGGCGCCCCCGCTCGGCGCGGAGCCGCTCGGTTCGCGAGCGCGCTCGCCGCGGCGGCCCGACCGCCACCGGCTGAGCGCGCTCCCGGCCGTCAGACACCGTTGACCTCCCCGGGCAGCATGGCACGGCGTTCGTCGAGCCAACCCTGCAGGATCGCCACCGCCGCCGCCTGGTCGATGACCCTACGCTGGCCCTTGGCCCGCACCCCCGCCTGGCGCAGTGACCGCTGCGCGCTGACGGTGGTCAGCCGCTCGTCGGCCAGCCGGACCGGTATCGGCGCGATCCGGCGGGCCAGCTCGCCGGCCAGCTCGATCGCGTCACGCGCCGACGGCCCGGTGCGGTCGGCCAGGGTTCGCGGCAGACCGACGACCACCTCGACCGCGTGCTGCTCGGCCACCAGCGCGGCCAGCCTTCGCAGATGCTTGCCCGACCGCTCGCGGCGGACCGTCTCCACCGGGGTGGCCAGGATGCCGTCCGGGTCGCTGCTGGCCACGCCGATGCGCACGCTGCCCACGTCGATGCCGATCCGCCGCCCCGGTCCGGGATCGTCGCCGCCGGGCCGATCCGGCAGGCGGTGCGAGGAGTCCACTCAGCCGACCCGCGCTATCTCTGCCCGCACCGCGTCGAGCGCCGCGTCGATGCCCGACGGGTTCTTCCCGGAGCCCTGCGCCAGGTCCGCTTTCCCGCCGCCACGACCGTCGACCGCCGCCGCGAGCTGCTTGACCAAGTCGTTGGCCCGGATGCCCAGGTCCTGGGCGGCGGTGTTTGCGGCAACGGCATACGGCACGCTGTCACCGTCTCCCTCGGCGATCAGCGCGACCACTGCCGGGTCGTCGCCGAGTTTCCCGCGGAGGTCGCCGACCAGCGAGCGCAGGTCGCCGGCCGTCATCCCGGCCGACATCCGCTGCGCCACCAACCGGACATTACCGATGCGCTGCGCCCCGGCGGCGGCGTTTGCGGCCGCGGCCCGCGCATCGGCGAGCCGGTTTCGTTCGATTTCTTTCTCCGCGGCTTTCAACCGCTCCACCAGGTTCGCCACCCGGGCCGGCACCTCGTCGGAGGGCACCTTCAGCGACGAGGCCAGCCCGGCCATCAGCGCCCGCTCCTTGGCCAGGTGCTGGTAAGACTCCAGCCCGACGAAAGCCTCGACCCGGCGCACGCCGGATCCCACCGACGATTCGCCGAGGATGGTCACCGGTCCGATCTGCGCCGAGTTGTGCACGTGGGTGCCGCCGCACAGCTCCAACGAAAACGGGCCGCCGATCTCCACGACCCGCACCCGCTCGGGGTAGCTCTCGCCGAACAGCGCCAGCGCGCCCATCGCCTTGGCCTTCTCGAACTGCTCGTTGTAGGTGTGCACCTCGTAGTCGGCCAGCACGGCCTCGTTGGTGACCTCTTCGATTTGTGAGCTTTGGGTGTCGCTCAGCGGGCCCTGCCAGTTGAAGTCGAATCGCAGGTAGCCCGGCCGGTTCAACGAGCCGGCCTGAACAGCGTTGGGCCCCAGAACTTGTCGCAGCGCGGCGTGCACCATGTGAGTGCCCGAGTGACCTTGGGTGGCGCCTTTACGCCAGCCGGGTTCCACGGCCGCGACGACGGTGTCGCCCTCGACGAACTCCCCGGACTCGACGTTGACGCGGTGCACCCACAAAGTTTTGGCGATCTTCTGCACGTCGGTGACAGCGGCCTTGGCGCTTTCACCGGAGCCGGTACCGGTGATGGTGCCGGTGTCGGCAACCTGCCCGCCCGACTCGGCGTACAGCGGTGTGCGGTCCAGCACGAGTTCGACGCGGTCGGCGCCGGCCGACTCTTCGGTCCCGTGCGCCACCACCGGCACCCGCTTGCCGTCGACGAAGATGCCCAGAATCCTTGCCTGGGAGGTCAACTCGTCGAAGCCGGTGAACTCGGTGGGCCCCGCGTCGACCAGCTCGCGGTACGCGGACAGGTCGGCGTGTGCGTGCTTGCGGGCCGCGGCATCGGCTTTCGCGCGACGGCGCTGCCCTGCCATCAGTTCCCGGAACCCGAGTTCGTCGACCTGCAGGCCCGCTTCGGCGGCCATCTCAAGGGTGAGCTCGATCGGGAAGCCGTAGGTGTCGTGCAGCGTGAACGCATCCGAACCGGACAGCACGGTCGCGCCGGAGGCCTTGGTGACCCCGGCCACCTCCTCGAAAAGCCGCGAACCCGACTGCAGCGTCCGGTTGAACGCGGTTTCCTCGGCGACCGCGATGCGGTTGATCCGGTCGAAGTCCGCGACCAACTCCGGGTAGGACGGCCCCATCGCGTCGCGCACGGTGGCCATCAGCTCACCGACGATGGGGCCCTCGATGTCGAGCAGCTTGGCCGAGCGGATCACCCGCCGAAGCAGCCGGCGCAGCACGTAGCCGCGCCCGTCGTTGCCGGGGCTGACGCCGTCGCCGATCAGGATGGCCGCGGTGCGGCTGTGGTCGGCGATGATGCGGTACCGCACATCGTCTTCGGGTGTGCCGTGGTTTCCGTATGGGCGGGGTGCACGCCTGGCCACTGTGTCGATGACCGGACGCAGCAGGTCGGTCTCGTAGACGTTGTGCACGCCCTGCAGCAGGAATGCGACCCGCTCTACTCCCATGCCGGTGTCGATGTTCTTGCGCGGCAGCGAGCCCAGGATCTCGAAGTCCTCTTTGCCGGTGCCCTCGCCGCGTTCGTTCTGCATGAACACGAGATTCCAGATCTCGATGTAACGGTCCTCGTTGGCTTCCGGGCCGCCTTCGACACCGAACTCGGGGCCGCGGTCGTAGTAGATCTCCGACGACGGCCCGCACGGTCCGGGAATGCCCATCGACCAATAGTTGTCGGCCTTGCCCCGCCGCTGGATGCGCTCGACCGGCAGGCCGGCGATCTCCTGCCACAACTGCACGGCTTCGTCATCATCGAAATAAACTGTGGCCCAAAGCTTTTCCGGATTCAGCCCATATCCGCCGTCTTTGACTTTGTTGGTCAGCAATGTCCAGGCCAGTTGGATGGCCTCGCGCTTGAAATAGTCTCCGAATGAGAAGTTTCCGGCCATCTGGAAAAAAGTGTTGTGCCGGGTGGTGATGCCCACTTCGTCGATGTCCGGCGTGCGGATACATTTCTGGATGCTGGTGGCCGTCGGATACGGCGGCGTGCGCTGGCCGAGGAAGAACGGCACGAACTGGACCATGCCGGCGTTGACGAACAGCAGGTTGGGGTCGTCGAGGATCACCGAGGCACTCGGCACCTCGGTGTGACCCGCGTTCACGAAATGATCGAGGAACCTCTTCCTGATCTCGTGTGTCTGCACTTTTCCGCTTCCTTTTGACGCTGCTCTGTCGGGCCTATTTAGACCGCACCACAGTATCGGTCCGGTGGTGACGCCTGACCACTCGACGAACTCCGACGGCGATTCAACCGTCGAGAAACGACAACCGCACCGAGCGCCTCGGATTGTCCCGGTTGAGGTCCACCAGGACCACGCTCTGCCAGGTGCCCAGTTGCGGCTCGCCGCCTTGCACCGGCAACGTCACCGAGGGCGCAACGATCGCCGGCAGCACATGATCTGCGCCGTGACCGTGCGAACCATGTGCGTGCCGGTAGCGGTCGTCGCGGGGCAACAGTCTTTCCAGGTATCGACGAGGTCGTCGTCGGAACCGGCGCCGGTCTCGATAATCGCCACACCCGCCGTCGCATGCGGGACGAAGACGTTGCACAGCCCGTCGCCCCGCGGGAAGCAGAAGGCGCGCACCGACGCGGTCAAATCGACGATTCGGCGGAGGCGCGGTGTCCACATCCAGGACATCGGTATGCACCGGTCCAGCGTACGTATTTGCCCATTGTCATGGCTAATCCGGCGGAGGAAGGTGTGGGTAGGACCGGTGGCGCCGCCGGGGCGCTGCTAGCCGAGCACGCTCGGCTCGAAGAGAAAGGGTGGCTCATGTACGCGCGCTCCACCACTATCCAGGCGCAGCCGTCGTCCATCGACACCGGAATTGCGCACATTCGCGACGTCGTCATGCCCTCGCTTCACCATGGTCGACGGCTGCGTCGGCCTGTCGTTGTTGGTCGACCGTGGAGTCGGGCCGCTGCATCGCCACCACCGCGTGGGAGAACCAGAGGCAGCGATGCACGCCAGCGCCGAACAGGCCTGCGCCCGATGCGCGATCAGGCGGCGCAGACGTTCGGAAGGGCAGCCCGACCATCGACCAGTGGGAGATCGCGGTGCTGCACCGCGACCATCGCTCGGCTCCCGGCG
>CAWIAC010000022.1:0-16029 GCA_963833935.1 uncultured Actinomycetota bacterium
TGTGCAGGTGCACGAACGACTGACTCATAGGGACGCCAGTCTATGACCGCACACCGACGCGCTCCCGGCGTGTCGGCGCGTGTGTCTTGCGGTCCTGCCGACTCACGAACGAAGCGCGACGACGTCGGTATCGGTGCCGTCGGCGACGTCCAATCCAGCGGTCGGCATTCCGTGCCGGACCGTTCCCGGATAGTCCGTCCGCGTAGGTATGCGCAACTGCCTTCCGGGGGTGCTGCGCGGTCCTTCTGTCGAAGGCCGTCTTTGCCCAATACTCGTAGGTCGCTGGTCGCCCATGTATCAAAGTCGCCCTAGTTCAGACTTCGCGCCGGCGGGGTCGGGTCACGGTCGAGAACCAACGCCAACGTCGTTCGTGCGTATTGGACCGCGAGCTCGACGAAGTCTCGGGGCCCCAACGTTGCAGTCCCGTCGAGAGCGATCGATCACGAGCTGGTTTATGCCGACCATGATCAGAGAAGTGGCCACCATCACCTGATCGGAGCGCCCGGCAAACTCTGGTAGTTGGTTGAGCTGCGACGCCAGCTCTCCGGTCATTCGACGAGTAACCGTCGAGCGGTAGCGCAGGATGAGGTCGTCCCTCGCGGTCGCGCGGCCGAGCGCGGCTCGACGGGGGTCCGCGTCTAGCGCGTTCAGGAGTGCTTCGACGGCGGCCTCGCCGCGCTGTTGCACTCCGCCGGGGGCGTTCCACCCGCTCTCAGTGATGTAGCCAATCACCACCTCGGCATCGGTTTCGAGGATCGCTTCGATCAAGGCCTCGCGGTTGTCGAAGTGCTCGTAAAAGTAGCGCGGAATTAGGCCTGCGTCCTTGCAGACACCCGTGACGGTGACCGCGCTCGCGCCGCCGGTGGCGAGCAGGTCGTAGCGGGCCTTGTGCAGGCGCCTACGCCGCTCCGCGCGCCGTGCGTTGTCCGCCAGGCCACCGCATACCTGGGTGTCGCCATGGGCTCATGGTGCCACGGAATCAGCCCTGGGCTCCCTATAGAAAACCTATCTAGAAATGTCTTTTCATCTGATAAGAACCTATCTAGACTGCCATCCTATGGTCACCAACCCCGCGGCGCAGGCACGGCCGGTGTCCAGCTCCGCTGATCACCGGCAGCGTCCCCCGGTCCGCCGGGCATCCCGCTGCTCGGCGTGGCGGGCTCCATCGCCCGTGACCCGTACCGTTCGCTACAGCGGATTGCGCAGAAGTACGGCGACGTGGCCAGCGTCCCGATCCCCGGCATGAACCTCGTCCTGGTGAGCCATCCCGATCACGTCCGGCATGTCACGATACCCGCCAGTCGATCTATGTGAAACCGCCCCTGTTCGAAGACGTTCTGTTCCGTGAGCCGCCACGTTTCCACGGCGGCAACGGCGAGGAGTGGCGCAGCGTGCGGCGGATGCTCAACCCGAAGTTCACCGAGCGCGGCCTGGCGCCCTAAGCCAATTGATGATCGATCAGATCGTCGAGACCGTGCACTCATGGAAGCGGTACGTCGGTGCTGGCGAGGTCGATATGCAGGAAGAATTCTCGGTCCTGACCATGTCGGTGATGCTGCGCACCATGTTCACCGTCCCCGTACCGCGCGACACCGTGGAACCGCTCGCCCAGCGCTTCGCACACCTCATGCAGGGCATGGCCATCGCGATGTTCACCACGGCGCTCCCACCGCAGATACCGCGTCCCTACCAGCGGCGCACCGCGTCCGCGATGGCAGCGATATTCGCCTACATCGATGAGATGGTCGAGCATCGGCGGCGTCATCCCATCCCCGACGGCGATCTCTTAAGCATGGTCATGGGTGGCCACTTCGAAGACGGCTCCCAACTCAGCGATGAACACATCCGGCGTGAGCTCATGGGTCTGATCATCGGTGGCTACGAAACCACTGCGGCAGTGATGTCATGGGTGCTCGCACAACTGCCGTTCGCACCCGCGGCCCAGGCACGGGCCTACGCCGAAGTGGACGCGCTCGGCGGACGCCAGTCACCCACGACGACAGGGACGCTCTCATCTGGCTACGCGCCTGCTTCGACGAGGCGCAGCGCCTGCAAGGCTTCCCCCTCAACGCCCGCGCGGCGACCGAGGACGACGAGATCGGGGGCTACTTCATCCCCAAGGGCACCACGATCGGGATCTCGGGCTACGCCCTGCATCGCGATCGGCGCTTCTGGCGTGCGCCCGACGAATTCGATCCCAGTCGCTTCCTGAACGACCACATCAACAACTACGCGTTCTTGCCGTTCGGCGCCGGCCCTCGGCGTTGCCTCGGGTGGCGAATGGCGTACATGGTTGGCCTCTACACCCTCGCCACGGCATTCCAGCGTTACCACTTCGCGGTGCCGCCCGGTTGGCGGGCCACGCCGCAGTTCTCCTTTTCCACCATCGTTCGAGGCGGCGTGCCTGTCGCCATTCAGGAGCGCTAAGCAATGCACAACATCGCAACGTCCGGTTTTCTCGACCTTCCTGCTCCACTGTCGGGCAGTCACACCGTCTTTTGGCTGTTTTCCGGTGCGACGATGGTGCTGGTCGCCGCATCGATCGCACTAGCTATCAGGGAAACTGTGCGACTCCGCACCGCACTACCCGTCGTCGTTTTCCTCAGCGCCGCCCTATGGTTACCCAACGAGCCCTACATCGATGCGATACTCGGATTCCAGTACGCGTCGAACTCTCCCGCGGTGCTGTTTGAACTCTCGGGCCGCGTTATCCCTCTGGGCGCGCTGGGGATCGGCGCAATGTTCTTCATCTTCCCCTGGACGATCTATCAGATGGTCCTCAAGCAGGTATCGATGAACCGAATCATCGCCATCTGCATCACCGCCGGGGTTCTCGACTGGATCATGGAATGGTCGGCGATCCACGGGAAAGTCTTCGAATACTACGGCAACAACCCCTCCCGCATTCTCGGTCTGCCGTTTACCAGCATGGTGCAAAACTGCTTCATCTACGCTCTCATGGCCGCAGCGATTATCCTCGCCGCACCACACCTAAAGGGTTGGCGCGCATCGCTTTTCATCCCAGTGATCCCGGGCGTCTACCTCGGCGGTGCCACCCTGTGCACCTGGCCGGCCTACCTGGCGTTACACGCAGCCTGGCCCGCGGGCGTGTTTCTCATCCTTGCACTCGGAGCGGCGGCCATGAATGCCTACATCCCGATCACTGTCCTTCAGATCGCCGCCGACCACCAACAGCTACTGGCTTACGCTCGGCGCTCCAGCTCCCACACCGAAAAGGACCGGATCACTTCATGACTTCGGCTGCCATTGACAACCCACCGGGGATCAGTTCTTCGGGTCAGCCAGCCACGGTTACAGTCTGGGGCGGCGTCGGCACGCGTCAGTATGTCAGCACCGAGGTGAACACCGTCTTCCAGAACCTGGTCGGCGTGATCGACAAGATCGACGTCGCGAAGCTCAACGCGGTGCTGACTGCGTTCGCCAGCGGGGTGCGGGGCCAGGGCGAGCGGATCGGGGAGGCCACCACCCACGCCAACCGCGCCGCCGCAGTACTACATGCATCACCCACTGGACCGCTGATCTGTCAGACGCGCCCTAGCACCGTCACCGGCGTCGCGTTGACGGTGCTGACAATCTCTGCGACGTCGACGGACATCGCGAAGCCGAGCGCACGCACACTGCTGACGAACATGGCCGTATCGTCGACTTCCGCGACCGCGCCGGCTGGTAGGCCGCCCTTCGCCTGATGTATTCGGTCTTCGGGCACGGCGGGGCGGCCGCTACGGCCGAGCCGCGCGTGCGATCGCCGCTAGCCGTACAGCTGGACGAACTGCTTCAGCGACTGCTGGACGTCCCCTTTGACGGCCCGGGCAGCCGCGGCTCCCACCGGACCGAACAGCGCTCGCCCACCCAACTCGAGGCGCACGCCGAGGCTCGACCCTTGTGTGGTGGGCGACACAGTCAGCGTCACCGTGTACTTCGCTCCCCCCTTGCCGGACCCCGACAGGGCGACCCGTTTGGGCGGCTGCCACGTGGTCACCGTCCACGTCACCCGATTACGGAAACCCTTGGCCCGCGCGACACCCACGACTTGGGTTCCCTCGCTCAACTCGTCGGGGACCTCACTGCGCCAGCCCTCGTGCAACGACAACCAGTCGCTCAACCGGGACAGATCGGATACGTGATCCCACATGTCCTGCGGCTTCATCGGCACGTCGGCCTTCACGTCCACAGCGGCCATCAGTGACTGGGCCCGCCGCGAAAACGGTTACCGATGCGTAAGCCCGGCAGCAACAAAGTGCGCGGCATGAATCGGCCACCGATGCTGACGGCCTTGGGCACGATGCCGGGCACCACGCTGCGCTTACCGGCCAACATCCCGCCGATGGCCGCTTCGGCGACCTCGCCCGGCGAGACCTGCGCGAGCGGAATGCTGAAGCGCTCGGCGTTGGCGATCTCGCCCCACTCGGTCGGTACCGGGCCCGGACACAGCACCGTGACGGACACACCTGTTCCGTTCAGTTCTTCGTGGACGGCTTCGGAGAACGTCTGCACGAAGGCCTTGGTCGCCGAATACACGGCCATGTAGGGCATGGGCTGGAACCCCGCGATCGATGCGATGTTGAGCACCGCTCCGGCTCCCCGTTCGACCATGCCGGGCAATGCGGCATGAGTGAGTTCCATCAACGCCAGCGAGTTGACGACGACCTCTTCGCTTTCCCGTTCGATCGGCAGAGTCTGGAACACTCCGCTGGTGCCGAAGCCGGCGCTGTTGCACAGACCGGCGACAGGTTCGGTGCGAAGCCGTTCCGCCAGCTGGCCGCGCGATCCGGCATCGGACAGGTCGAGCGGCTGAACATCGACCCCGACCGAGTACTGCGTGCGCAGGTCGTCGGCAATGTCGTCAAGACGTTCCCGACGACGGGCGACCAGCACCAACGGGTACCCGCGCCGGGCGAGGCCGCGGGCCAGTTCGGTGCCGATGCCTGAGGACGCGCCGGTGATGACGACGGCCGCCTGGTTTGTCGGTTTCGGAAGACTCATGTTCGCCTCACCAATGGATTCCGCGGGTCGCCCGGAGGAATGTTTCGCTTCGTTTGTCGAATTCCGTTGTACTGCTATCCGATTCGCCCCCCTTGGCCGCCGACGAGTCTTCGAACATGGTGAAGGCCCGGTTGCGCACACGGTCCATGACCGCCGGGTTGACGGCGTCGGCGACGGCGGCGAACTGCCCGAAGGGCGAGCTGGCCCGCCGGGGCCGGTGCACGATCGCATCAGCAATCACACCGGCGGCCTGATCGGGTGTCAGCGCCGGGAATTTGTCGTACATCTGGGTCGGACTGATCATTGGCGTTCGGACCAGCGCCATATGGACGGTGGTGAACTTGATGTCGTCGTTGACGACCTCGGCCTGCAGCGCGTCGCACAGGCTGTCCAGGGCCGCCTTACTGGCGATATAGGCGCCGAACCGAGGCGCGCGGGTCTGCACTCCGACCGACGAGACGTTGACAATCTGCCCGAAACCACGTTCCCGCATGCCCGGAATGAACTTGAGGATGAGCTGCACCGCGCCGAGATAGTTCAGTTGCATCGTGCGCTGGTAGTCGTGAATGCGGTCGTAGGACAGCGCGAGCGAACGCCGAATCGACCGCCCGGCGTTGTTGATCAGCGTGTCGATGCCGCCGAGATCGGCGAGCACCGCGTCGGCCATCGCGGCGATGGCGTCCATGTCGGTCAGATCGCACGCGTAGACATGCGCGGTGCCGCCACTGCCGCGGATCTCGTCGGCGACCTTGTCCAGGTTTTCCTGGGTCCTTGCGACCAGGACCACCTCGCCGCCGGCTCCGGCGATCTTCTTCGCCGCCGCTGCGCCGATGCCCGACGATCCGCCCGTGATGAGCGTGATCGTGCCGTCAACGGCTTCGTGCAGGGTGCGTCCCTGCACCGCGTCGAGCAGATTACGCAGGTAGAACGGCCGATACCGGCCCGCCGAGTTCGGGGTGTTGACGAGGTTCGACACGGCGGCGAATGGCTTTTCGACAAGGCCGGTCAGATCGCCCAGATTCATAGAATTTCTCGCTCCCCCTGGTGATTGCCCTGGATTCCCCAACCGAGTGTCCTACACCGCCGCGACGTTCAGGCGATTCTGCGGCAATCTGGTTGTTACGCCGGGTAATCGCCCGGTGATGGCGCCCTAACGGTCGGGCAATCGTCCCGTGGTCGGCTGTCTGCATGGGAATGCTCGCTCGATTTCGCAAGCCCGGGACCGCCTCGCTGTACGAGAAGATCGGCGGTCGCGACGCCCTCGAAGTCGTCGTCGAGGACTTCTACTGCCGTGTGCTTGACGACGACCACCTGTCCAGCTTCTACGCCGGCGCGGACATGAAGCGGGTGAAGGCCAAGCAGGTCGAGTTCCTCACCTCGGTGCTCGGCGGACCCGGCCCTTACACCGGCCGGTCGATGCGGCAGGCGCATGAAGGCCGCGGCATCACCATGCACCACTTCGCCATCGTGGCTGCGCACTTGGCCGACTCACTGTGCGCGGCCGGCCTGCACCCGGACACCATCACCGAAATACTCCGCGCCGTCGCACCGCTGGCCGGCGAGATTGCATCGGAAAACACCAAGGCGGTCGTCTGACTGCCTCCTCAAACTTCGCCGAGCGTGCGTCGGCTGCGAATTAGCGGCCTGGGTTCTCGCGTCGACCACGCTCGGCGGACCTGCGACCGCAAGTCCGGATAATCTGCCAGATTGCCACGGGCGGTTTAGATTAGAAGTCATAGGCTCGCTATCCGATGGCTTCAGCAGAACGGAAACCCGGCCATGTTGTCCGGAATCATCCGCCACGTCCCTGCCGCGATGGCCGCTGTCGCCTTATTGGGCGCGGCGGCAGGTCTGCCTGTCGACATATCAACCGCCGACCCAGGCCAGGACCAGAAGTTCTTCGACCTCCTCGGCCAGAAGCAGATTCCCCCCGTCGACAACGCGAACAGCCTCATCGAGACAGCGCACAAAGCTTGTGCCAAGCTCGATGGCGGCATGTCGGTCGGCGACTTGGTCGAGCTGATCAGGAATAACGGTTACAACGAAAATCCGCTCACCCGCCTGAACCCCGCCGACCAGATCACCAGAACCATCAACCAGTTCGTCATTGCTTCAGTGCAGGCATACTGCCCCTACGACAGCGGCAAGATCGCCTCCATCACGGCTTATCGCACGACGCCGCCTGGTGACGCGACATACCGGGTCACCGGGTACGGGCATAAAGCGTCCCGGGGCCTGATGCTCGCCTCGCTCGTCGGACCGGTTCCCGACGGTGAAATCGCGCCGACAAAGCCGTTGCCGGTTCCGGCGCAGCCGCCGCCCTCGCCCGAGCAACTGGCGCCTGCGCCGCAGCAACCCCCGCCCCCACCAAAACACGTGCAACAAGCGCCGCAGCGACAACAACAGGTGCAACCGCCACCACAAGAAGCACCACCACCGCAGGAAGCACCACCACAAGAAGCACCACCAGCGCAAGAACCACCGCCGCAAGAAGCACCACCAGCGCAAGCTCCTGCCCCTGCTCCTGCGCCAGTTGCTCCTGCGCCAGAGCCGGTGAGCCCGGCGCCACCGCCAGCGGCGCCGCCGGGCCATATCAGGCTCGCGCCCTGAGCCAACGGCGTCGGCAGGCCGCTGTCAGGGCGGGGCGGGGTTTCCGCTGCGGCTTGAGGACCACGACAATGCATCCATGTCCGCAAGATTCGACGATCTGGTCACCGAGGCCGCCGCGGCGCCGGTCGACGGCTGGGATTTCTCGTGGCTGGACGGCCGTGCCACCGAGGAACGCCCGTCGTGGGGTTACCAACGGTTGATGAGCAGGCGGTTGGCGACGGCCTCGGCCGGTCTGGACCTCGACACCGGCGGTGGCGAGGTGCTGGCCGGCGCGCCGACCTTCCCGCCCACCATGGTCGCCACGGAGTCCTGGCCGCCCAACGCTGCGCTGGCCACCAAGCTGCTCCACCCGCGCGGCGTCGTCGTGGTGGCGACCCGCGACGAACCGTCCCTGCCGTTCGCCGACGAGGCATTCGACCTGGTGACCAGCCGGCACCCAATCATGGTGCGATGGGCCGAGATTGCCCGGGTGCTCCGGCCGGGCGGCAGCTACTTCGCACAGCAGATCGGGCCCGCGACGATGTCCGAGCTGGTTGAGCATTTCATCGGTCCGCAGCCACAGAAATGGGCCGAGCTGCACCCCGACGCGCAAAGCGCGCAGGCGCAATCCGCCGGTCTGCAGATCGTCCAGATGCGTACCGAGCGGCTGCGTGCGGAGTTCTTCGACGTCGCTGCGGTGATCTATTTCCTGCGCAAGGTGGTCTGGACCGTGCCGGGCTTCACCGTCGACGGCTATCGCGAGCAGCTGCGCGCGCTGCATGACCACATCGAGGCTGACGGACCGTTCGTCGCGCACGCCACTCGAGTTCTCGTCGAGGCCCGCAAGCCATAGCTACCGATCGGACTGCCCGAACCGCGCCCTTGGTGCGACGATCACCTTATGAGCATGGCGGGAATGGGTCTGATGGGTCTGGTCGCGGGTGCGTCGACGGCAGGCATCTTGGGCATCGTGGGATTGATGGCCGACACCTGGTTGCCGCGGCTCGCGGCAAACTCTGAACACAAACACCAGATGATCGCCAACCTGCACGCTCAGCGACATGACTCGGTCCAAAGCTGGCGAGCGGGCTTGTCGAATGCGCGGGATACCTATCGCCAATGGGCTGCAGGACCTCGCGAGCACGACCCGCCCAACGTCGTCGGCGACGAGTGGTTTGAAGGTTTGCGGCCGCACCTGCCCACCACCGGCGAAGTAGCCAAATACCGCACTGCTCACGAACTGCACTGCGACAACCCGACTGTGGCACTGCTGTCACTGGAGATCGGCCGAGTCGAGCAGGGATGGGAAGACGAGGCAAAGAGCTACCCGCGCCGGGTGCGAAACTGACCTCAGCCGTCGCCCCGCAACACATCCAGCGCGTGCTGCAGATCCTGCGGGTAAGGGCTGAGGATCTCCATCTGGCGTCCGTCGGTGGGATGCGTGAACGCCAGCGACCGGGCGTGCAGCCATTGGCGTTCCAGCCCAAGCTTTTTCGCGAGTTTTGGGTCAGCGCCGTAGGTCAGGTCGCCGCAGCAGGGATGGTGCAGCGCGGCGAAATGCACCCGAATCTGGTGCGTGCGGCCCGTTTCCAGATGGACGTCGAGCAGGCTGGCGGCGACGAAGGCTTCGACTGTGTCGTAGTGGGTCAGGCTGTGCCGGCCATCGGTGGTGACCGCGAATTTCCAGTCGTGTCCGCGGTGACGGCCGATCGGCGCGTCGATGGTGCCGCTGGACGGATCCGGATGCCCTTGCACCAGCGCGTGATAACGCTTGTCGATCGTGCGCTGTTTGAACGCGCGCTTAAGCACGGTGTAGGCCCGTTCGGAGATCGCCACGACCATGACCCCGGAGGTGCCGACGTCTAGACGTTGCACGATCCCCTGCCGCTCGTGCACCCCGGAGGTGGTGATCCGATACCCGGCCGCCGCCAGCCCGCCCAGCACCGTCGGGCCGGTCCAGCCCACCGACGCATGGGCGGCAACCCCCGCCGGCTTGTCGACGGCGACGATATCGTCGTCGGAATACAGAATCGTCATGCCCTCGATGTCGACGGGCGTGTTCTCCACCGGCGCGGGCGGCTCGGGCAGCCGCACCTGCAGCCATGCTCCCGACGTCAGGCGATCCGACTTGCCGGCCGGCACCCCGTCCAGTTCGACGTCACCGTCCTCGGCCAGTGCCGCGGCAGCCGTGCGCGACAGGCCCAGCAGGCGCGCCAAACCGGCGTCGACTCGCATCCCCGCGAGGCCCTCCGGCACCGCCATCGACCGGTCGGTCATCAGCTTTCGTCGACGCCTTCGGCGGGCTCAGCAGCCGCGTCGTCGGCTCGCCGACGGCCGACGGTATCGAAATCGAAGCCCAGCGCTGAGAGTGTGACCAGCAGGATCGCCCCACCGACCACCGATGGATCGGCGACGTTGAACACCGGCCACCATCCGATCGACAAGAAGTCCACGACGTGTCCGCGCAGTGGCCCCGGCGAGCGGAAGAACCGGTCGACCAGGTTTCCCATCGCACCGCCCAGGATCATCCCGAGGCCGACGGCCCACCACGGCGACACCAGCCGGCGTCCCATCCAGAAAATCCCGACGACGACAGCGCTCGCGATCACCGTGAGCATCCAGGTGTACCCGGTCGCCATCGAAAACGCGGCTCCGGAATTGCGGACCAGCGTCCAGGTCACGGTGTCACCGATGATCGGCACCGGCTGCCCGGGCGTCAGCAGTTTGACCGCAAGCACCTTGGTGACGATGTCCAGCGTCAGCACGACCGCGGCGACCGACAGCAGCAGCGGCTGGCGACGTATCGGTGCGGGAGCCTCAGTTTCCCCGCCCGTATCAGCCTCGGTCACCGACTCCGCTGATCCCGTTGGTTGGTCCGTCACTCCTCCATCATCCACTAGTGGGATCGGCGACGACCCGCCGCGCGCGGATACGGGATGATCTCAGCATGAGCCGCGTGACTGTCATCGCCACCGGTGGGACCATCGCTACTACTACCGATGCCGATGGGGCGCGGCGGCCCACACTAAGCGGCGCCGAATTGACCGACGGCCTGGACGTCGATGTCGTCGATGTCCTGGCCCTGGACAGCTCACAACTGGGCCCACCCGACTGGGACGTGATCGGTGCGGCAGTGCGGGCCGCGGCCCAAGGCGGTGCCAACGGCGTCGTCGTGACACACGGCACCGACACTCTCGAGGAAACGGCGCTGTGGCTGGAGATCAGCTATGGCGGCGATGTTCCAGTGGTGCTCACCGGCGCCATGCGCAGCGC
The DNA here is from genome assembly GCA_963833935.1 of uncultured Actinomycetota bacterium. Lineage (GTDB taxonomy): Bacteria > Actinomycetota > Actinomycetes > Mycobacteriales > Mycobacteriaceae > Mycobacterium. The sequence goes on from CAWIAC010000022.1 coordinate 10,867, forward strand.
GGACGCGCCCGACGCCGACGGCCCGGCAAACCTGCGGGACGCGATTGCGGTGGCATCGGATTCCGCTGTCCGCAATTCGGGTGTACTGGTGTGCTTCGCCGGCCGCGTGCTAAGGCCAATGGGTCTTCGCAAGGTGGCGACCCAGGACGGCTTCGTCGGCGAACTGCTCGGCAGCGTGCACGGCGGGGTGCTCAAGCGGCCCACGCAACGCGCATTCCTGGGCGAGCTGAACGCGGCGAGCGCCCCTCGGGTCGACATCATCGGGGTCTACCCGGGCAGTGACGCCGTAGCCATGGACGCTTGTGTGGCCGCCGGTGCACGCGGCATCGTGCTGGAATCCCTGGGTGCGGGCAATGCGGGGGCCGCGGTGGTCGACGGGGTACGGCGGCACTGCAGCAACGGAGTGCTGGTGGCGGTGTCCACCCGGGTCCCGGGTGGACGCGTAACCCCCGATTACGGCCCGGGCCGTGACCTCGCCGACGCGGGAGCGGTCATGGTGTCGGGACTGCCGCCAAGTCAGGCACGGGTGTTGGTGATGGCCGCGCTGGCAGCGCGGCTACCGTTGCGCGACGTCGTCGACCGCCTGCGCTGACGCGGTGTGAGCAAGGGCGGCGACGTAGTCGGGCCAGTCGAGGCTGTCGAGCGAGTTCGCCGGCTCGATGTCGCCGGTGGCGGACGGACCAGCGGGGAACGTTCGCGCCGGGCCCGGACCCGAGCCGCGGGTTTCGAAGCGCACAGTCACCACGCCGTGGCCGGCGCCTTGCACCCAGCCATGCCCCAGATCACGGTGCGTGACATCGTCGCCCACCCGCCATGCCGCGGCCTGCCCCGTCACGGACGCGGTGGCGTCCGCCGCCGGCTGCGCGGTTTCGGCGCCCACGTCGGTGTCCGACATCGCCAGCTCCAGGTCGGGAAACAACGACTCCTGCCGCACGTTACTCAGGCCCGAAAACCCCACGCCGAGCAGACGAATCGGTCCGATTTGGTGCGGGTCGAGCAACAACCGCCGGGCCAGCGCCGCGAGCGCGGCACCGTCGGTGGTCGCGTAGGGCAGGGTGGCCGAGCGGGTCAGGGTGCTCATGTCCGATTTCTTCAGTTTCACCGTGACGGTCCGGGCTCCGCGGCCGTCGCGGCACAGTCGTTGATGAGCGTGCTCAGCGATCGGGGCGATCGCCTCATGCAACTCATCCAGCGTGGTCAGATCGGCCGCGAAGGTGGATTCGGCGCTGATCTGTTTGGCTTCGGCGCGTTCAGCCACCGGGCGGTCGTCGATCCCGCAGGCCAGCCGGTGCAGCGCGGGCCCGATCGTCGCACCGAGGATGTTGGCCACCTCGGCTTCCCTCAGCGCGGCCAGTTGCCCGATCGTCTCGATGCCCAGCCGGTGCAGCTTCTCCTCGGCGACCGGGCCGATACCCCACAGCCTGCGGACCGCAAGGCCGTCGAGTAGCCGTTTCTCGTCGGCACGCCGGATCACCTGGATGCCATCGGGTTTGGCCAAACCGGACGCGATCTTGGCCACCTGCTTGCCCGAGCCGGCGCCGACCGAGGCCACCAGGCCGGTCTCGTCGCGCACCCGTTGCCGCAGCTGCGCGCAGAACTGCTCGACGTCGGTCGCGGATGCGCCGGCCAGTTCCGGTGGCTCCCCGAACGCCTCATCGAAGGAGAGTTGCTCGACGACGGGCACCATGGCGCGCACGGTGTCGAACACCCGGCGGCTGGCGACCCCGTACACCACGCCGCGCGGTGGCAGCACCACCGCCGTCACACCGATCAACCGGCGCGCCTGGTGCATCGGCATGGCCGAACGCGCCCCGAACACCCGTGATTCGTAGCTCGCGCCGGCCACCACCCCGCGCCCGCCCAGCCCACCGACCAGCACCGGCCGACCTTGCAACGTCGGCCGGGTGAGTTGCTCGACGGACGCGAAGAACGCGTCCATGTCCAGGTGCAGCACCCAGCGACCATCCACAATCACCGATGCTATTGCGCTACCGTCTCCAATCATGGCGATGAACCTCTGCCATCGACTGCGCTGCGGCTCGGGCAATGGCCGCAGGCCGCGCTGGCGCGCCGTTGAGGCCGATTAATGGACACCGGGGCCGGTAACACGGGGGCATCGCCGGAGCATGCGGATAAGCCGAACCAACGACGATGGGCACGGCTGCGCAAGGAATGGCAGACGCGGCTCGCGCCCGGCGAACAGGCCACCGTACTGGCCTGGGCGGCATTCACCGTCACCTTCGCCGGCCTGCGCGGGCTCACCCACTGGATCCGCGCGGGCCACGGCCCTTCCGGTGGAGGTATCAATTTGGGCGGCAGGCACTTTCATCACTACAACATTGGTATCGCGTTGCTGGCCACCGTGGCGGCGGTGGGCCTGCGCGGAACGGAGCGGCAACGGCGCCACCCCGCGGCCGCAATCGCCTTCGGGTCCGCGAATGCGATGATCGTTGACGAGCTGGCGTTGCTGCTCGACCTCCAGGACGTCTACTGGGCGGCCGAGGGTCGCGAAAGCGTCGACGCAGCGGTCGGCCTCATCGCGGCCGGAGGGACGATTATCGCCGGGATGCCGTTTTGGCCGCACGCGCAGCGCGCGCTGCGAAACCTCTAACCGCGGCTGCTAGGTCTTCGCGACAGCCACCCGCACGCCCTCACCGATCTCCGCAGCGCCCGGTCCCGGCTCGCCGAACTCGAAACGGGTGGCGAGGATTTCCCCAGCGATCAGATCGCGATGGGTCATCGCCCAGTCGGCCCGTGGCGCCGGCACCGACATCACCACGCTGATCCGGTCGGAGACGTCGAGCGCGAGCGACTTGCGCAGCTCCTGCAATTCGCGGATGCGGTCCTTGGCCCACCCCTCGGCTTGGAGTTCGGGGGTCACCGTGGCGTCCAACACCACCAACCCGCCGCCGCCCGGCAACGGCGCGGTGTACTCGGGGTCGGCGGCGACCAGCCGCGAGCTGTACTCGTCGGGTCGCAGCACTGCCGGGCCCGCGGCCAGCGTTCCGTCCGGGTTGACGACGCCCTCACCGGCTTTGACCGCCTTGATCGCCGCCTGCACATCCTTGCCGAGGCGCGGACCCGCGACCCGGGCGTTGACGGTCAACTCGAAGCGGCCGTAGCGGTCGATGTCCTGGGTGAGCTCGACCTTCTTGACGTTGAGCTCGTCGGCGATCAGATCGGTGAACGGCTCCAGTAATTGCGGATTTTCCACCGCCACAGTCAGTTTCGGCAGCGGCAGCCGTACCCGCAACTTCTTCGCCTTGCGCAGCGACGACGCCACCGAGCACACCTCGCGAACCTGGTCCATCGCGGCGACTAGCTCGGTGTCTACGGGCAACAGCTCGGCAGGCGGCCAGTCCGACAAGTGCACTGAGCGCTCGGCGGTGATCCCCCGCCAGATGATCTCGGTAGTCATCGGGAGCAGCGGCGCGGCAAGTCTGGCCGTCACTTCGAGCACCGTGTGCAGGGTGTCGATCGCGTCAGGATCCTCCTCCCAGAATCGCGAACGTGAACGTCGCACATACCAGTTCGTCAGCGCTTCGGTGAACTGGCGCAACTGTTCGCACGCCCCGCTGATATCGCAGCCATCCAGCTGGGCGGTCAGTTCGTCGCGCAACACCGCCAGCTTGGCCAGGATGTAGCGATCCAGCACATGTCGTGAATCGGCCCGCCATGTGCCGACTTTCGGCGCGTAAAGTGCGAGGAAGCTGTAGGCATTCCAGAACGGCAGTAGCACCTGGCGCACCCCGTCGCGGATTCCCTGTTCAGTCACGATCAAGTTGCCGCCGCGCAGGATCGGCGAGGCCATCAAGAACCAGCGCATGGCATCGGAGCCGTCGCGGTCGAACACCTCACTGACGTCGGGATAGTTGCGCAGAGACTTGCTCATCTTCTGGCCGTCGCTGCCCAGCACGATCCCGTGCGCCACACAGGTTTTGAACGCCGGCCGGTCGAACAGCGCGGTGGCCAGTACATGCAACGTGTAAAACCAGCCGCGAGTCTGCCCGATGTACTCGACGATAAAGTCACCGGGATAGTGGGTGTCGAACCAGTCGCGGTTCTCGAACGGATAGTGCACCTGGGCGTACGGCATCGAGCCGGAATCGAACCACACATCGAAGACATCCGGGATACGTCGCATCGTCGAACGCCCGGTCGCATCATCAGGGTTGGGTCGGGTGAGCTCGTCGATGTAGGGCCGGTGCAAGTTGTCGGGCCGCACGCCGAAGTCACGCTCCAGCTCGTCAAGGCTGCCGTAGACGTCGATTCGCGGATAAGCCGGGTCATCGGATACCCACACCGGGATAGGGGTGCCCCAATAGCGATTTCGTGAAATCGACCAGTCCCGCGCACCCTGCAGCCATTTACCGAACTGACCGTCTTTGACGTGTTCGGGGTACCAGGTGATCTGTTGGTTGAGCTCGACCATGCGGTCACGGAAGTCGGTGACCTTGATGAACCACGACGAAACCGCGCGGTAGATCAGCGGATTGCGGCACCGCCAGCAGTGCGGATAGGGATGGTCGTAGGTCTCCTGCCGGATCAGCACCGCGCCGTTCGCGGCGGCGGGGCCGGTGTGATTCTTCAGGTCGAGGATGATGTGCGGGTTAGCGTCGAAGACGTGCAGGCCGCGGTAATCGGGCACGGTGGTGTCGAATCGGCCTTTGGCGTCGACGGGGGTCACCGGCACGATGCCGGCTTTGTCGGCGGTCTCCTTGTCGTCCTCCCCGTAGGCAGGCGCCAAGTGCACGATCCCGGTGCCGTCGTCGGTGGTCACGAAGTCGGCGCTGAGCACCTGAAAAGCGTTGCGCGAGTCCATGAAGTACGGGAAGGGCGGCTGATAACGGGTGCCGACCAGATCGCTGCCGCGGTAGGTGCCCAGCACTTCGGGTTGTTCGCCCAATTCTCGTGCGTAGGCGGCGAGCCGGGCCTCAGCCAGCACGACGCGGTGTTCGCCGGCCCGCACCTGCACATAGGTCACGTCGGGATTGACGGCCACGGCCTGGTTCGACGGCAGCGTCCATGGCGTCGTCGTCCACACCAGCAGATGGGAGCCCGCCAACACCCCTTCGGCGACGGCGAATCCGACGGTCAGCGCCGGGTCTTGCCGGCTCTGGTAGACATCGTCGTCCATCCGCAGCTCGTGATTGGACAGCGGTG
>CAWIAC010000023.1:0-81125 GCA_963833935.1 uncultured Actinomycetota bacterium
ACCGAGTATTCGATGTTGGACGGTGCCGCCAAGGTCGCGCCGATGCTCGCCGAGGCGCAGCGGCTGGAGATGCCCGCGATCGGGATGACCGACCACGGCAACATGTTCGGCGCCAGCGAGTTCTACAACGGGGCCACTGCGGCGGGTATCAAACCGATCATCGGCATCGAAGCGTACGTCGCGCCCGCTTCTCGTTTCGAGACCCGCCGCATCTTGTGGGGTGATCCGGGGCAGAAGAGCGACGACGTGTCCGGCAGCGGCTCCTACACGCACCTGACCATGGTCGCCGAGAACGCCACCGGTCTGCGCAACCTGTTCAAGCTGTCGTCGCTGGCCTCCTTCGAGGGCCAGCTGGGCAAGTGGTCGCGGATGGACGCCGAACTGATCGCCGAGCACGCCGCAGGCATCATCGCCACCACCGGTTGCCCGTCCGGGGAGGTGCAAACGCGGCTGCGACTCGGTCAGAAGCGCGAGGCGCTGGAGTCCGCGGCGAAATGGCGGGAGATCTTCGGCGCCGACAACTACTTCCTGGAGTTGATGGACCACGGCTTGTCCATCGAGCAGCGGGTGCGCGACGGGCTGCTCGAGATCGGCCGCACGCTGAACATTCCGCCACTGGCCACGAATGACTGCCACTACGTCACCCGCGACGCCGCGCACAACCACGAGGCGCTGCTGTGCGTGCAGACCGGGAAGACGCTCTCGGACCCCAACAGGTTCAAGTTCGACGGCGACGGTTACTACCTCAAGTCGGCCGCCGAAATGCGGCAGATCTGGGACGGCGAGGTGGCCGGCGCCTGCGACTCGACCCTGCTGATCGCGGAACGGGTGAGCTCGTACGCCGACGTGTGGGCGCCGCGCGACCGGATGCCGATCTTCCCGGTGCCGGACGGATATGACCAGGCGTCCTGGCTGCGCCACGAGGTGGACGCCGGTCTGCGGCAGCGGTTTCCCGCCGGTGCGCCGGACGGGTACGCCGCCCGCGCGGCATTCGAGATCGACGTCATCTGCGCCAAGGGTTTCCCGTCCTACTTCCTCATCGTCGCCGACCTGATCAACTACGCGCGGTCGGTGGGCATCCGAGTGGGCCCGGGCCGCGGCTCGGCGGCCGGCTCGCTGGTCGCCTACGTGCTACGAATCACCGACATCGACCCGATTCCGCACGGTCTGCTGTTCGAACGGTTCCTCAACCCCGAACGCACCTCGATGCCCGACATCGACATCGACTTCGACGACCGCCGCCGCGGTGAAATGGTGCGGTATGCCGCCGACAAGTGGGGGCATGACAGGGTAGCGCAGGTCATCACCTTCGGCACCATCAAAACCAAAGCCGCGCTGAAGGATTCCGCCCGAATCCACTACGGGCAGCCCGGTTTCGCGATCGCCGACCGGATCACCAAGGCGCTGCCGCCGCCGATCATGGCCAAAGACATCCCGCTGTCGGGCATCACCGACCCCAGCCACGAGCGCTACAAGGAGGCCGCCGAAGTCCGCGGTCTGATCGACACCGACCCCGATGTGCGGACCATCTACCAGACCGCCCGCGGGCTGGAAGGCCTGATCCGCAACGCCGGCGTGCACGCCTGCGCGGTGATCATGAGCAGCGAACCGCTGACTGAGACCATCCCGCTGTGGAAGCGGCCGCAGGACGGCGCGATCATCACCGGCTGGGACTACCCGTCATGCGAAGCCATCGGCCTGCTGAAGATGGACTTCCTCGGCCTGCGCAACCTGACGATCATCGGCGACGCGTTGGAGAACATCAAGGCCAACAGGGGGATTGACCTCGACCTGGAATCCGTCGCGCTCGACGACCCGGCCACCTTCGAACTGTTGGGCCGTGGTGACACGCTAGGGGTGTTCCAGCTCGATGGCGGGCCGATGCGCGACCTGCTGCGCCGCATGCAGCCAACCGGGTTCGAGGACGTCGTCGCCGTCATCGCGCTCTACCGACCCGGCCCGATGGGCATGAACGCGCACAACGACTACGCCGACCGAAAGAACAACCGTCAGGCGATCAAACCGATCCACCCCGAGCTCGAAGAGCCGCTGCGTGAGATCCTCGCCGAGACCTATGGCCTGATCGTGTATCAGGAGCAGATCATGCGCATCGCGCAGAAGGTGGCAGGCTACTCCCTGGCCCGAGCCGACATTTTGCGTAAGGCGATGGGCAAGAAGAAACGTGAGGTGCTGGAGAAGGAGTTCGAGGGCTTCTCAGAAGGCATGCAGGCCAACGGATTCTCGGCGAAGGCCATCAAAGCGTTGTGGGACACCATCTTGCCGTTCGCCGACTACGCGTTCAACAAGTCGCATGCCGCCGGATATGGCTTGGTGTCCTACTGGACGGCCTACCTGAAGGCAAACTATCCCGCCGAGTACATGGCGGGCCTGCTCACGTCGGTCGGTGACGACAAGGACAAGGCCGCGGTGTACCTGGCCGACTGCCGCAAGCTCGGCATCACGGTTTTGCCACCGGACGTCAACGAGTCACTGGTGAACTTCGCGTCGGTGGGCACCGATATACGGTTCGGTATGGGCGCGGTGCGCAACGTCGGCGCCAACGTCGTGGGTTCGTTGATCGCGACCCGCGCGGACAAGGGCAAGTTCACCGACTTCTCCGACTACCTCAACAAGGTCGACATCGCGGCGTGCAACAAGAAAGTCACCGAATCGCTGATCAAGGCCGGCGCCTTCGACTCGCTGAATCACCCGCGCAAGGGGCTGTTCCTGGTGCACACGGATGCCGTCGACTCGGTGCTGGGCACCAAGAAGGCCGAGGCGATGGGGCAGTTCGACCTCTTCGGTGGTGACGACTCGGGCTCTGAAACGGTGTTCACGATCAAGGTTCCCGACGAAGAGTGGGACGACAAGCACAAACTCGCGCTGGAGCGGGAGATGCTCGGCCTCTACGTGTCCGGACATCCGCTCAACGGAGTGGCGCATCTGTTGAGTAGTCAGGTCGACACCGCCATCCCGTCGATCCTCGACGGCGACGTCGCCAACGAAACCATGGTGAAGGTGGGCGGTCTCCTGGCTTCGGTGAACCGGCGGGTCAACAAAAACGGGATGCCCTGGGCCTCAGCACAGTTGGAGGATCTCACCGGTGGTATCGAAGTGATGTTCTTCCCGCACACCTATTCCGCGGTCGGCGGCGATATCGTCGACGACGCGGTGGTCCTGGTCACCGCCAAGGTCGCGATCCGCGACGACCGCATCTCGTTGATCGCCAACGACCTTGTGGTGCCGGACTTTTCCAACGCACGACTGGATCGCCCGCTCTCGGTCAGCCTGCCGACACGGCAGTGCACCATCGACAAGGTCAGTGCGCTCAAGCAAGTGCTCGCGCGTCACCCGGGCACGTCGCAGGTGCATCTGCGGCTGATCAGCGGGGACCGGATCACCACCCTTGAGCTGGACGCATCGCTGCGGGTGACGCCCTCGCCGGCGCTGATGGGTGATCTCAAGGCGCTGCTCGGTCCGGGCTGTCTGGGGGGCTAGGTTCCCGCCGGAACTTTTGAATCACACCGTCTTTCATGACGAAATCCACCTTGCCGGTGACGTTGATGTCGACAAGAGGGTTACCGGGCATCGCGATCAGATCCGCGATCTTGCCCTCAACGATCTGCCCGAGACCGTCAAGGCGCAGCAGTTCGGCGGCCACGCTAGTGGCGGCACGCAAAGCCCGCAACGGGGTGATGCCGTTGTCAACCATCGTCGGAAACTCGCGCCAGTTTTCTTTGTGCGGAAACATTCCGGCGTCCGTTCCGAATGCGATCTGAACGTCGCTGGCGGCCAACCCCTCCGCGGCATCCAGCAGCGTGCCACGATATTTCATGAATTTGCGCCGAGCATATTCTGGAAGATCTTTCCAGTTCGGGTCGTTTTCACCGTGACGGGCTTTGGACAGAATCACGTACTGGGTGGGCACGATGAAAACGTCGGCGTCGCACATCATGCGCAGCGTCTGAGCCGACGCGAGGTTTCCGTGCTCAATGCTGCGTACCCCCGCCCGCACGGCCCGCCGGATACCCTCGTCCCCGTAGCTGTGCGGGGTGACCGGGACGTCGAGGTCGGTGGCCGTCGCGACCAGGACATTCATTTCTTCCTGGCTGTAAGTGGCGTGCCCAGGGTCGTCCGACGGTGAGGCGAAACCGCCGGTGGCGCCGAACTTGATCCAGTCGGCGCCGGCCCGGATCTGCTGCCTGACTCTGGTGCGGATCTCGTCTCCGCCGTCAGCGGCAGCCAATTCCAATGGCCTGCAGCATCCTTGGTATTCGTCGGCGACCATTCCGCTGAAGTCGCCGTGGCCGCCGCGCGCTGAGATGAGGTGCGGTGCCACCACCATCCGCGGTCCGACGACATGGCCGGCCGCCACCGCGTTGCGGAGGTCGATGGTGGGGTAGTCGACGTCGCCGCACCCCAGGTCACGCACCGTGGTGAACCCGTTCATCAACAGGTCCCGCAGCACCGGCAGCGACTTGAGCGCCTTGGTGATGCTGGAGTCGAGGGCCATCAGCACCCCGACCGGCGGTGCCAACGTCACATGAGTGTGGCAGTCGATGAAACCCGGTGTCAGAGTGTGGTCGGGAAGGTCGACCACCCGCGCGTCGGCGGGCGCCTCGATCTTGTCGGCGATTCGCTGGATGCGGCCATCGGCGACCAGCACCTGTCGCGGCGCTACGTGGGCCGAGACCCCGTCCCACACGTTCGCGCCAGTGATCAGTGTTGCCGCCATTTTCGCCATCTTTCTTTTAGAGATTCAGAACCGATAGCGCAGGATTCGCGCCGTACGGGCGCCGGCCTTGGTCATCCCCATCAGTCGGGTCGACACGCGGACGCCCAACGGATACTGGTCGACCTCCGGCGCGTGGGCCAGGCTGGTCTCCTCGACCAGCGTCGGCGCGGACTCCATTGCCGCGGAACCCGGGCGTCGCCGAAACCCCGGTAGGCCCAATGATTTCCGACGGCGCTGAACGCCAGCTTCATGGCCAGGATGCTGAGCCCGCCGACTTTCCCGTAGCCGTTCATCGCCAATTCGCCTGAGCGAAAATGCTTGGGGATGTGGCGGAACATGGTTGACGATCACTGGCTCGGTCAAGAACGCCAGCAACCCGTCGGCGATCAGCATGGTGGGCCGGTCGGACGGGATCGGGTCGGTCCACGCGTCGTCGGCCAGCGACGCCGCCACCGAATGTGCACGGTCGTCGGCCGGTACCAGCTGGTCTCGCAACGCAATGACGTTGGGCAGGTCGACGTCGTACCAGTCCACGCCTGCCGGCGGATCGACCCGCACCATGCCGGTGTCCAGCCCCGCGCCGAGCACCACAACGACGGCGTCGGGGTGTTCGGAGATGAAACGGCGCACCCGATCGTCGAGCATCTTGGCGCGCAGCGCGGCTGGCGCACCGCGCTCGACGGCACGCCCATCGCCTGGAAGTCGTAGTCGATCTTGGCCACGATCTCATCGGCCATCGTGTCGCCGAGTATCGGCTTGGGGCAACGGCTGTCGAGTGCCCGGGCGTATGCGGTCACGAACGCGGTCCGTTCGACAGGTGTCAACTCGGTGATCGCAATTCTCATACCGGCAACGTACTCCCGGACTAGCCTCGGCTGCGTGACTGATTCGAATACCGCATCCGAGCCGCCGACGACGCTGTGCGAGGCGTTCCAGGCGACCGCGGCGAGAGAACCGGACGCCATCGCGCTGCGCACCCCCGGCGACACCCAGACGATGACCTGGCGGGAGTACGCGGCGGACGTGCGCCGAGTGGCGGCCGGCCTGGCCGGGCTGGGGGTCCGCCGCGGCGACACCGTTTCGCTGATGATGGCCAACCGGATCGAGTTCTACCCACTGGAAGTGGGCGCTCAACACGTCGGTGCCACCTCGTTCTCGGTTTACAACACGCTTGCCCCAGAGCAACTTACGTATGTGTTCGACAACGCCGGTACCAAGGTGGTGATCTGCGAGCAGCAGTACGTGGACAGGATCCGGGCCAGCGGGGCGACGTTCGAGCACATCATCTGCATCGACGGTGCGCCGGACGGCACCCTCTCGCTGGATGATCTCTACGCTGCGGGCACGGGCGACTTCGATTTCGAGTCCACTTGGCGTTCGGTACAGCCCGACGACGTGATCACCCTGATCTACACCTCCGGGACGACAGGAAACCCCAAAGGGGTGGAGATGACGCACGCCCACCTGCTGTTCGAGGCCCGAGCCCTCGACGCTGTTCTGGGTGTCCAGTTCGGCGATCGCGTCACGTCTTTCCTGCCGACGGCCCACATCGCCGACCGCACGATGGCGTTGTACAACCAAGAGGTGTTCGGGGCTCAGGTCACCGTGGTCGCTGATGCTCGCACCATTGCGGCCGCGCTGGCCGACACCCGCCCGACCACCTGGGGTGCGGTGCCCCGGGTCTGGGAAAAGCTCAAGGCGGCAATCGAATTCGCCGTTACCCATGAGCCGGACGACGGCAAGCGTCAGGCTCTGCAATGGGCCATGTCCGTCGCCGCGAAACGTGCCGCGGCGATGGTCGCCGGCGAACCACTGGCCGACGAGGCGGCGGCGGAATGGGACAAAGCCGACGAGTTGGTGCTTTCGAAGCTGCGAGAAAAGCTGGGGCTGGACCAAATCAGGTGGTCTGTCTCGGGTGCGGCGCCGATTCCGCGGGAGACGCTGGCCTTCTTCGCCGGTATCGGCATCCCGATCGCCGAAGTATGGGGGATGTCGGAGCTGACTTGTGTTGCCAGCGTGACCCATCCGAGCCAGGCGCGTTTGGGCACAGTGGGCAAGCTGCTGCCGGGGCTGGAAGCAAGGATCGCCGAGGACGGCGAATTTCTGGTGCGCGGGCCGCTGGTGATGAAGGGATATCGCGGCGAGCGGGCCAAGACTGAGGAGGCTATCGACTCCGACGGCTGGCTGCACACCGGCGACATTCTGCAGGTGGACGCCGACGGCTATCTGCGCATCGTGGACCGCAAGAAGGAACTGATCATCAACCAGGCCGGAAAGAACATGTCACCGGCCAACATTGAGACCACCATCTTGGCGGCGTGCCCGATGGTCGGTGCGATGCTCACGATCGGCGACGGCCGCCCCTACAACACCGCACTGCTGGTCTTCGACGCCGACTCGGTCGGCCCGTATGCGGATCAGATCGGGCTCGCCGACGCCTCTCCCGCGGCCCTGGCGGCACACCCGCAGATGCTCGCGCAGATTTCGGCGGGGGTGGCCGAGGGCAACGCGAAGTTGTCGCGGGTGGAGCAGATCAAACGCTTCCGCGTACTGCCCACCTTGTGGGAGCCGGGCGGCGACGAGATCACCTTGACGATGAAACTCAAACGTCGGCCGATCGCGACCAAATTCGCCAGGGAGATCGAGGAGTTGTACGCCAGCGAACCGGGCCCGGACGTGCACGAGCCCAAGCGCGCATCGACAGCCCAACTTGCCTAACGCGACACCTAGGCAGGAAAATGCTCGCTGGACAGGCCTCGGTCGCGGTGGGCTCTTATTGCCGTCGCCAGCCCGCGTCGTCGCACGTCGTCGCCGAGCTTCGATATCGGTGACCTGTTCGCCACATTCCGGAATCTGTGCTCCGACGCTGTCTCTGGTGCATCGTCGGAGGTAGCGGAAAGAAAGCTGTCCGGGAGCGACAACTTACAGATCGTTCGCACAGTGAGCAGGAACTGGCGGAGCAACGGACCGGTCGTGTACGGCAGATCGTAGGCGACACACAAAGCCCGCACCCGCTCGGCGATTTCGGGGTACCGATTGTGCGGCAGATCAGGGTAGAGGTGATGTTCGATCTGGTAGCAGAGATTTCCCGTCATGAACCCCATGACCGTCCCGGCCTCGAAGTTCGCGGTACCGAGCATTTGCCGGAGATACCACTCGGGCTTCGTCTCACCGTCCAGCACTGAGGCGGTGAATTTTTCCGCTCCGTCCACGAAGTGGCCGCAGACGATCACGATGTAGGCCCACCCGTTACGTATTCCGTTGGCCACGATGTTGGCCCCCAGCGTGCGCCGCCACCGCCGTCGGCTCAGCGCAGGAAAGAGAACATAATCCTTGCCGGCCTGACGGGCCATCTTGCGCATGAGCGCCGATTTCTGCGCGGCTTTGCCGACCTCGCTTTTTTCCTCTTCTCGCACTGAATTCAAGCCGTGCAGTGCGACGCCCCATTCGAATGCTGTCGCGAGCAGCACCGCACCCAACGGCTGAAGCAGCGCGTACGGCGACCACTTTTGGTCCCGAGTGACCCGCAAGACCCGGAATCCGAGGTCGTCGTCCACACCGACGATGTTCGAGAAGACGTGGTGTCGGTAGTTGTGAGAGTACCGCCACTGCGACGCGAGCCCGGCCATGTCCCATTCCCAGGTATTGGAGTGGATTTCCGGGTCATTCATCCAATCCCATTGGCCGTGGGTGATGTTGTGGCCGAGCTCCATATTCTCGATGCACTTGGCCGCGGCCAGCGCTACGGTTCCGACGACCCAGCCGACCCTGCCTTTGCTCGCGGCGATGGTCAGCCTCGCGGCGATTTCCAGCCAGCGCTGAAAACCGATGGCGCGAGTGATGTATTCACGGTCCTTGACGCCCCGCGAAACCTCGATATCGCTGCGGATCTCGTCTAACTCGGCCGCGAGGGCCTCGACATCCGCGTCGCTGAGATGGGCGTATTCAGGTACTTCGGTGATGGCCACCGACGCTTACCGGGTTTCCGGCAGGATCAGGGCGGCGTGCCGCACTGTCTGTGCGACGGCGCGCGGGCAGGGCGGGCCCGAGTACCGCAACATCGTGTGTCACGTCCGATCTCTTGGTGGATGGCTACGCGCGAGAGGGCGTGGATCGGCGCGAATTATTGAGGTGTGTGGTCGGTGACGGTATCGGACGATCCGAAGGCGTCCCAGTGTCGATCGCTGACTGTACACGTCAGACGCCCCGGCTTGGTTGCTCCATATCGGATCGATACCAGGTTGACGTGCGGATCGCGCTGCGCAGGCCCGTACGCACGTTTCGCCTCGACCGAAACATTGTGTGGGGCCGCCGTGTGGGGGTCATCGTAAGCTGGGGGCCATGCCGCTTTCCGGAGAATATGCGCCCAGCCCGTCGGATTGGGCTCGCGAACAAGCCGACAAGTACGCCGAATCCGGTGGAACCGACGCCGCGGACATGAAGGGCATGCCCATCATCCTGCTGACCACCGTCGGCGCCAAGACCGGCAAACTTCGCAAGACGCCGCTGATGCGGGTCGAGCACGACGGGCAGTACGCGGTGGTGGCCTCGCTGGGCGGTGCGCCTAAGAACCCGGTCTGGTATCACAACATCGTCAAGAACCCGCGCGTCGAGCTGCAGGACGGCAGCGTCACCCACGACTACGACGCCCGCGAGGTCTTCGGCGACGAGAAGGCGACCTGGTGGGAACGCGCGGTTGCGGCCTACCCGGATTACGCCGACTACCAGGAGAAGACCGAGCGGCAAATTCCGGTATTTGTGCTGACCCCTGTGCAGTGAACTCGCAGTTTGGTGGCACCATTGACCGGTGTCCGCCGAACTGAGCCAGAGCCCGAGCACCAGGGGCGGTGGGCCGCTGCGTCCCCTTTCAGCGGCCGACATCGATGCGGCGGCACAACGAATCGCGGGTGTCGTCATGCCCACGCCGCTGCAGCTGTCCGACCGGTTGTCCGCGACCACCGGGGCCAGCGTCTACCTCAAGCGCGAAGATCTGCAGACCGTGCGCTCGTACAAGCTGCGGGGTGCCTACAACCTGCTTGTGCAACTGTCGCCGGAGGAGCTGGCCGCAGGTGTGGTGTGTTCGTCGGCGGGCAACCACGCGCAGGGCTTCGCCTACGCATGCCGGGCGCTTGGAGTGCGCGGGCGCGTCTACGTCCCGGCCAAGACGCCGAAGCAAAAGCGTGACCGCATCCGCTACCACGGCGGGGACTTCATCGAGCTGATCGTGGGCGGATCGACCTACGACCTGGCCGCCGAGGCCGCGCTCGCTGACGTGGCGCGCACCGGAGCGACGCTGGTGCCACCATTCGATGATCCGCGCACCATGGCCGGCCAGGGCACCATCGCCGTCGAACTCCTCGAACAGCTCGACGCGGAGCCGGATCTGGTGGTGGTCCCAGTCGGCGGCGGCGGATGCATCGCCGGAATCACGACCTACCTTGCCGAGCGGACGACGAACACCGCGGTACTGGGCGTCGAGCCGGCGGGCGCGGCGGCGATGATGGCGGCGCTGGCCAACGGCGGCCCGGTGACCCTGGATCACGTTGACCAGTTCGTCGACGGTGCCGCGGTGAGCCGGGCTGGGCGGCTGACCTACGCCGCGCTGGCCGCCGCGGGCGACATGGTGTCGATCACCACGGTCGACGAGGGCGCGGTGTGCACCGCGATGCTTGATCTGTATCAAAACGAAGGGATCATCGCCGAGCCCGCGGGTGCGCTGGCGGTGGCCGGTTTGCTGGAATCCGGCATCGAGCCGGGTTCCACCGTGGTGTGCCTGGTGTCCGGCGGAAACAACGACGTGTCCCGGTACGGAGAAGTGCTGGAGCGATCGTTGGTGCACTTGGGCCTCAAGCACTATTTCCTGGTCGACTTCCCGCAGGAGCCTGGCGCGCTGCGCAGGTTCCTCGACGGCGTGCTCGGACCCCACGACGACATCACGCTGTTCGAGTACGTCAAGCGCAACAACCGGGAGACCGGCGAGGCACTGGTCGGTATCGAGTTGGGCTCGGCTGCCGGCCTGGACGGCCTGCTGGAGCGAATGCGGGCGACCGAGATGCAGATCGAAACCATCGAACCCGGCTCGCCGGCCTACCGCTACTTGCTGTAGGCGCGTGCGCGGTTCGGGCGCCGCTCACCGCATCGCTTCGACAGCCGCCTTCGCCTCTGCCAACCCGGCGCCGGTGATGCTGCGGTATTCCTTGATTGCGGCGATCATGTTGCCCGCGCGGGCAAGCGCGACTACTGCGGTCGGCATCCCGGAGGTACTGGCCTCCGCGAAAGGCACGTAGTTGTCGGGGAACAGCGCCTTGAGTTGCGTTTCGATGTAATCGAGACGGGCTCTGGCGCCGTAGTCGATTTCACTCACACGCGAAAGCTACCTGATAGGCCTGTTCTAGCCCAACAGTGCGACCGATTCGTCGTTGGCGCGGAATATCGGTTCCAGCGGGACAGCGAACCTTTCGGCCATGTCCGTCAGCGCCTTGGCCCACACCAAGTCGACCGAGGTAACCGGACCGCGACCGGGTCCCGCCAGCAGCAACGCCACGGTGGTTCCCGGTGCCAGGTCATCGAGCAATGTTCGCATCGCCGACATGAGGTTCCACACGATCCGCCCCCGCGGTCGCGGGCGGATCGACACATTGCTGAGCTTGCGGGTGAAGCAACGATCAGAGCCGATCAGACCGAACCACAGCAGCCGCTCCTCAAAGCCCAGCGGTCCCATCAGCGCGCGCCAGCGCTGACGCAGATCTTCGGCCGAATGCACCGGATCGGACGCGGTCTGGATGGGTGGAATCGGCAACAGCTCGTGATGGCTCATCCGCGCATCATTCGCGGCCGCGGGCGACGCCGGTAGTCAGTTATCCACAGTGCGCAGGATCGCGAACGAATGCGGCGCCAGCGCAGTGCTTTCCTCGGCAACGCGGGGTGAATCCGAGCTCAGCACCAGTTCGCCGGCGAACGGAACAGTCGCCGGCTCGGTGCCCAGATTGCAGGCCACCGCCAAGTGGTCGCGACGCATGACGATCCAGCGTGCGTCCTCGTCGAAGTCGACGATCAGATGCTCCAGCCACGGGTTGGCGAGGTCGGTCTCGCTGCGCCGCAACGCAATCAAGTCCCGGTAAACGCGGAGCAGCCGGGCGTGCTCACCGGTGTCGAGTTCGGACCAGTCCAGCTTCGAGCGCGCAAAGGTCTGCGGGTCTTGCGGGTCGGGAATGTCGTCGGCGTCCCACCCGTGATCGGCGAACTCACTCTTGCGGCCCTCGGCGGTGGCGCGCGCAAGCTCGGGTTCTGGGTGGGAGCTGAAGAATTGGAACGGGGTCGACGCACCCCATTCTTCTCCCATGAAAAGCATGGTCGTATAGGGAGACCCGAGCACCAGCGCGGCCTTGACGGCGAGCTGACCGTAGGTCAGGTTCTGCGACGGCCGGTCCCCGAGCGCGCGATTGCCGACTTGGTCATGAGTGCAGGTGTAGGCCAGCAGCCGGGTGGCGGGTATCCCGGTGGCCTGCGTGGTGTCCAGTGGCCGACCGTGGCGCCGCTGCCGAAACGATGAGTACGTGGCCGCATGAAAGAACCCGTGGCGCAACGTCGTTGCCAGGGTGGCCAGCGAACCGAAGTCGGCGTAGTAGCCTTGGCGCTCGCCGGATACCGCGGTGTGGACGGCGTGGTGGATGTCGTCATCCCACTGCGCGGTCATCCCGTAGCCGCCGTCCCGACGGGGAGTGATCATCCGCGGATCGTTGAGGTCGCTCTCGGCAACCAGCGACAACGGCCGGCCCAGCTGCTCGGCGAGCGCGTCGGTTTCGGCGGACAGCTCCTCGAGAATGGGGATCGCGGTGGTGTCCACCAGCGCGTGCACCGCGTCCAGGCGCAGACCGTCGGCGTGGAACTCGCGCATCCAGCGCAGCGCACAGTCGATGATGTAGCGGCGTACTTCGTCGGACTGGGCGTCGGCGATGTTGATGCCTTCCCCCCACGGGTTACTCGCCGATGACAGGTATGGCCCGAACCGTGGCAGATAGTTGCCCGACGGGCCGAGGTGGTTGAACACCGCGTCGATCAGCACCCCCAGACCGCGGCGATGGCAGGCGTCGACAAGACGGATCAACCCGTCGGGTCCGCCGTAGGGTTCATGCACGGCGTACCACAGCACGCCGTCGTAACCCCAGCCGTGCGTGCCGGAAAACGCGTTGACCGGCATCACCTCGACGAAATCGACGCCGAGATCGACTAACTGGTCCAGCTTTTCGATCGCCGAGTCGAAGGTGCCCGCCGGTGTGAACGTGCCGATGTGCAGTTCGTAGATCACCGCACCCTGCACCGAGCGGCCGGTCCAGCCGTCGTCGGTCCACGCCGAGGATGCGGGCTGCCACAGTTGTGAGCGCTCGTGCACGCCGTCGGGCTGACGCGGCGAGCGCGGATCGGGTAATACCGTGGGATCGTCGTCGAGCAGATATCCGTAGCGAGCGTCCGCAGCCGCGTCGACGGTGGCCCGCCACCAGCCGTCGCGGCCCCGCGTCATCGGATACACATCCCCGTCGACGTGGAGGCGGACGGTTTGCGGTTTCGGTGCCCACACCCCGAACTCATGCATCGGTGCGCTCCAGCAGAATTCCCGTCATCTCGGCGAACAACTCAGCGGCAGCCACCGTCCCGGTCAGCGCTCTACCGGTCAACGCGTCGGTCCATGCGCCGTCAGGCAACGTGACAACGGTGTCGCCCCAACCGTTCTGCTCCAGATGAACCGTCCATCGCACGACAGCGACCAGCACGTCGTCCCCGCGCCGGAACGCCACCACATGGTCGGCGGCGGATCCGGTGGCGAGCACCGGGTGGTAACCGCCCCGCAGGAAGGTGTCCGGTCGGGCGCGTCGTGCCTGCAGGGCGGCTTTGACAACGCGAATTTTCTTGTGCTGCAGAGACTTCAACGCCTCCCGCCGCGCGGTGTAGTCCACCGCACGCCGGTTGTCGGGGTCGACCAGGCTGTCGTCCCACAACTCGGTGCCCTGATAGGTGTCCGGGATGCCGGGCGCGGTCAGCGCCAGCAGCTTCTGGCCCAGCGCGTCGTTCTCGGCATGCTCTTGGAGCCGGACCACCAGCCTGGTCAGCTCGCGCGCCACCGGACCGTCCAGTACGGCGTCCAGCCAGCGATGCACCGATTCCTCGAAGGCGGCGTCCGGGTCATTCCAGGAGGTGTGCCACGCCGCTTCCCGGATCGCCTTCTCGCCGTACGCGTGCAACCGGTCGCGCAACTCGTCGGTGACCTCCCCGCTGGCCGGCCACACCCCGAAGATGTTCTGCCACAAGAACAATCCGGTCACCTTTTCGGGGGAAGGGGTGGTGGCCTCCCATCGCGAGACGAACTCCGCCCACAGCGACGGCACCTGCGAGAGCACGCCGATGCGGGCCCGGACGTCCTCACCGCGCTTGGTGTCGTGGGTGGACAACGTCGTCATCGCCTGCGGCCACAGCTGGGCACGGGTGGCGGCGCGCTGATGGAATTCGGCCAGCCCGACGCCGAATTGGTGCGGTTCGCCGCCGACTTCGTTCAGCGACACCAGCCGCGCGTCGCGGTAGAACAGGCAATCCTCGACCGCCTTGGCGGTCACCGCCCCGCAGAACTGCTGCAGCCGCACCGCCGGCTCGCCGCCGTCGGCCAGCGCGGTCGCGATCAACCGCAGCGGGACGTCCAATTCGGGCGCATCGTATTGGGTTTCCGCCAAAGCGACCGGCAATATCGCGGCCAGGCTGAGATAGTCGCTGCGGTAAACGTCGATATGCGTCAGCAGTGCCGCCACCGCCGCGGGCAGTTGCGGATGGTCGGCGCCGGCCGCAGTGACGATGCACCGTCGCAACCTGCCCAGCTCACTGGCCAGCGTCTCGGTGGCCGAAGAGGTTTTGAGGTCGGCCAGCATGGCGGTCAGTTGGCCGTAGTCGACGCCGGCGGATGCCACCAGCTCAGCCAAGGCCGGCGCCCCTGTCGGATCGACGAAGATGCCGCCGATCTCTCGGAGCGCGTCGTAGCCGGTGGTACCGGCCACCGGCAGCGTCGGATCCAACGCCTCCTCGACGGCGAGGATCTTCTCGATCACGATCCAGGCGTCGGGTCCGGTAAGTTCGCGCAGCCTGCGCAGATACCCTGACGGATCCGCCAGGCCGTCGGGATGATCGATGCGCAACCCGTCGACGAGTCCCTCGGCGAACCAACGGGCCACTTCGGCGTGGCTGGTGTCGAAGACCGAGCGGTCTTCTTGGCGCAGCCCGGCCAACGAGGTGATCGAAAAGAAGCGGCGATAGCCGCACAGCCCGTTCCGCCAGCCGATCAGCCGGTAATGCTGGCGGTCGTGCACTTCTGGGCCGCTGCCGTCGCCGGTGCCCGGCGCGATGGGCAGCGCCAGGTCGCCGAGCCGCAGCAGGTTGCCGTCTACGGCGAGGTCGGCCACATCGTCGTCAGACCCCAGTAGTGGCAGCACAATCCGGCCATCGCTCAGCTCCCAGTCGATGTCGAAGAACGGCGCATAGGTCGATGACCGGCCGTGGCGCAGCACATCCCACCACCAAGGGTTCTGCTCTGGTTTGTCCACGCCGAGATGATTGGGGACGATGTCGACGATCAGGCCGATTCCCCGAGCGTGGGCTGCCGCCGATAGCCGCGCCAAACCCTCCGGGCCGCCGAGTTCAGCCGACACCGTCGTCGGGTCGGAGACGTCGTAGCCGTGCGCCGACCCGCTGACCGGAGTCAGGATCGGCGACAAGTACAGATGCGACACCCCGAGATCGTCGAGATAGTCCAGCTGCTGCTCAGCGTCGGCGAAGGTGAATCCGAAGCCGCTCGACGCGCCACGCAGTTGAACCCGGTAAGTGGACAGCACCGGAAAAGCCATGTATCAGGCCGTCTTACGGAACACAAGCAGGGCCCGTCCGGGGAGCGACACCTCGTCGCCGTCGTTCACGATCAGCTTCACTTCTCCGCTGGGATCGGTGGTATCCAGCACTGCTGTCCACTCCTTGGCGTAGTCGTCATGGGGCATGACGAAGTCCACCTCATGGTCATGGGCGTTGAAGCACAACAGGAATGAGTCGTCAACCACCCGCTCGCCACGCGCGTTGGGTTCGGGCAGCGCATCGCCGTTGAGGAATACCGCGATGCTCTTGCCGAATTGGCTGTCCCAATCCTCTGCTGTCATCTCCTGGCCGGCGGGCGTCAGCCACGCGATATCGCGGACCTGATCGGCGCTGCGGATAGGGCGGCCTTCGAAGAACCGGCGTCGCCGGAAAACCGGATGTATCTTTCGCAGGGCGCTGGCTTTGCGGGTGAAGGCCAGCAATTCACTGTTCTTGTCGACCAGTGACCAATCCATCCAGGACAATTCGGAGTCCTGGCAGTAGACGTTGTTGTTGCCGTGCTGGCCGCGCCCGATCTCGTCGCCGTGCGCGATCATCGGGGTGCCCTGGCTCAGCATCAGCGTCGCCATGATGTTGCGCATCTGGCGGCGGCGCAGATCCAGGACTTCCGGGTCGTCGGTTGGTCCTTCCACGCCGCAGTTCCACGAGCGGTTGTGGCTCTCCCCATCGCGGTTGTCCTCGCCGTTGGCTTCGTTGTGTTTCTCGTTGTAGGAGACAAGGTCGTTGAGCGTGAATCCGTCATGAGCGGTGACGAAATTGATGCTGGCACTCGGGCGTCGGCTGGTCGCCTCGTACAGGTCCGACGACCCGGTCAGCCGGGACGCGAACTCGCCAAGGGTCGCGGGCTCGCCCCGCCAGTAATCTCGCACGGTATCGCGATACTTCCCGTTCCATTCGGTCCACAAACCTGGGAAGTTGCCGACCTGGTAGCCACCTTCGCCGATATCCCACGGCTCGGCGATCAGCTTGACCTGGCTGACCACCGGATCTTGTTGCACCAGATCGAAAAACGCGCTCAGTCGGTCGACGTCGTAGAACTCGCGGGCCAGCGTGGAGGCCAGGTCGAAGCGGAAGCCGTCGACGTGCATTTCGGTCACCCAATACCGCAGCGAGTCCATGATCAGCTGCAAGGTGTGCGGATGGCGGGCGTTGAGGCTGTTACCGGTACCGGTGAAATCCTTGTAGAGCCGCAGGTCCTCGTCGAGCAGGCGGTAGTAGGCGGCGTTGTCGATGCCGCGGAAGTTGATCGTCGGGCCGAGCTGGTTGCCTTCGGCGGTGTGGTTGTAGACCACGTCGAGGATGACCTCGATGCCCTGCTCGTGGAATGCCCGGACCATGGACTTGAATTCGGACACCGCACCGCCGCCCTGTCGGTGGGCGGCGTATTGGTTGTGTGGTGCGAAGAATCCGAAGGTGTTGTAGCCCCAATAGTTTCGCAATCCCAATTCCAGCAGCCGGCTGTCGTGCAAGAACTGGTGCACCGGCATCAGTTCGATCGCGGTGACATTCAATGCTTTGAGGTGGTCGATGATCGCCGGGTGAGCCAGGCCGGCGTAGGTGCCGCGGAGCGCTTCGGGGACGGCCGGGTGGGTCTGGGTCATTCCCTTGACGTGCGCCTCGTAGATCACCGTCTCGTGATAAGGGGTGCGCGGGGAGCGGTCGGTCGCCCAGTCGAAGAACGGATTGATCACCACGCTGGTCATGGTGTGCCCGCGCGAATCCAGCTGCGGTGGCGTGCCGGTCTCAGCCGGGTCCCTGGCCGCGGCGGCCATGTCGTAGGAGTACAGCGCCTGGCCGAACGTGAACTCCCCGTCGAACGACTTGCCGTAGGGATCGAGCAGCAGCTTGCTGGGGTCGCATCGGTGGCCGGCCGCCGGCTCGAACGGCCCGTGCACCCGAAAGCCGTAGCGCTGTCCTGGGCCTACGTTCGGCAGGTAGGCGTGCCACACGTACCCGTCGACCTCGTCGAGGCCGATTCGAGTCTCCTGACCGTCATCGCCGATCAGGCACAGCTCGACTGCTTCGGCGATCTCGGAGAACAACGCGAAGTTGGTGCCGCCACCGTCGAAATTAGCGCCCAGTGGGTAGCTGCTCCCGGGCCATACCGTGGGCAGCGCGGGTGGAGTCGCCGCGGCACCAGCGGCCGCATCGGACGAGGGCATCTCTCGACCTTAACGGCGCCCGACCAGGTCTTGCCGTCCGGGCGTTGAAGGCCACAACGGTGCCGGGAGGGGGCGTCACCACCAGCCGGTGGCCGCTCCGACCTGCCGACCGAGCTCACTGGTCATGGTGCGCATGTAGGTAGCGGACAGGTGATGAGCGTCGTGGTATACCAGCACGTTTCCCTCGACGGCCGGGCAGATGTCGGCGCGGCAGACCGCGTCGCTCATGTCCAGCGGCTTGAGCATCGGGAACTGCCCGACCCAATCGAGGGTGGGATTGTGGTCGGCCAACACGACGGAGCGTTTGATGCCGCACGAGATTGCATCGCCACCTTTGGCCAGGCAGTCCGAGGGGTTGAACGGCTGACTGTCCTTGACCAGCCACGGGGTGTCTCGCATCGCCAGTATCGGAATGTTGTTGTCGGAGAACGTCTGCCAGATCCCTACGTAAGTCCCCGGCATCACGTCGCCGGGTTTGATGTTCCACGGTCGTGTCGAGGTGGTGAATACGTAGTCCGGATGGTCGGCCACCACTTTGGCCATGGCCTTGGGCACCCAGTCGCGGCACTCGGGATACGGCGCGTTGTTGCCCATCACCAACGGCATCGCTTCGGTGGACAGCGGACAGCCCATCTTGAGGTAGGTCGTCACCTTGAAGTGATGCTTGCGCCCGAGCATGTCCAGCGCGGTCAACCAGTGCTCGGCGTGAGAGCCACCGGCAAGCGCGATGGTACGGGTGGCGCTTTTGTCGCCATAGGTGCAGGTGATCAACGACGTGTTGGAAAAGTCGCTGATGCAGCCGTCTCGGGTCGAGGGTGGGTAGTCCGTCTGGGCTTCGAGCACGGTGGGCCGCATGCGCAGTCTCGGCACTCGCAGGTGTCTGACGAGGGCGCGAGCCCCGGGGTAGTCGTTGGAACTCAGGCCGCTGAGTTCTTTGCCACTGGCGCGTTCGACGTTGACATGCTCGCGCCAGGTGAACGCCGTCGCGGTGAGTGTCACGCCCAGCAGCCCGACCACCGAGCCCAGCACCATCGTGGGGCGGCGCAGCCGGGTTCGCCATGGCGTCGCTGGAGTTGACCCGGACGCGGCGGTGGCAGCGCCCCGGTACCGGAGAGGTTCTTCGACGAATCGGTTGGTCAGATGGGCCAGCACGCCGGAGATCAGCAGTACCGCGGTGCCCTCGAGGAAGTTGGCGTGGGTGTGGCCGGTGTAGGCGAGCCAGAAGATCAGCAGCGGCCAGTGCCACAGGTAGAGCGAATAGGCAATTGTGCCGAGCTTCACCAACGGCCCCGTTGCCAGCAGCCGGTTGGGCAGCGGCAGCATGTCACGGGTCGCGGGGTCGGCGTGCCGATTGGCGCCGGCCAGGATGAACAACACGGCCGCTCCGACGGGGACCAGCGCCCACGGTCCGGGGAATTGCTTGACGCCGTCGATCAGCGCGCCGCAGGACAGCACCGCGGCCAAGGCGACGGTGGCCGCTGTCGTGCGCAACCACATCGGCCAGCGGACGTAGGGGACCAGTGCGCCTGCCAACGCACCCAGCAGCAACTCCCACGCCCGCGCAAAGCTGTTGTAGTAGGCCGTCGCCTGGTCTGCCTGGTGAGCAAAGATCGCGTAGACGAAGGACGCCACAGCCAGCGCGCTGAGCAGCGCCACGAACGTGATGCGTAGCCGGTGACCGAGCCGGCGCCGGAACAGATACGCGACACCGAAAATCAGCGCCAGAAACGCGATGTAGAACTGGCCCTGGACCGACATGGACCAGATGTGCTGCAGCGGGCTGACTGCTTCACCGGCCCGCAGATAATCGGCCACCGTGCTGGCCAGCTCCCAGTTCTGGTAGTAGCCGAGGCTGGCCAGGCTCTGGTCGGCGAATGTCTCCCAGCGGGTCTGGGGCTGAATCAGGACGGTCAGCAGCGCGGACGCGGCCAACACCACCACAAGGGCCGGCAGCAAACGGCGCACCAACCGAACCACTTCGGGTACCGGAGACAATGACCCGGCTCGACCCCCAACCGGGTTGAGTGCTGCGCGAAGCAATTTGCCGCCGAAGAAGAAACCCGACAACGCCAAGAACACGTCCACCCCGCCGGAGACCCGGCCGAACCACACATGGAACATTGCGACGAGCGCGATGGCGATGCCGCGCAGCCCGTCGAGATCGTGGCGGTAGAGTCCGGCCGTCCGGTTTTCCGTCGCGGGCCCAGCGGAGCCCACAGCGGCCGGTCGGGTCGGGGAGACGATCATCATGATTGACAGACAATCTACCTAACCCGCCGGCCGTCGTGCGTGCTCGACGATCGGCGGTCACCGCCCGTCAGGACTCCAGGATTCGCGTCAGGTAGGGGGTCATCCCGTTGGTGCGCGCCGGCGAAACCGTGACGGCAGGCTCGGTGGCCTCGATCATCTGCCCGTTGCCGAGATACATTGCCACGCTTTGGGTGCCGCCTGGGCCGTAGCAGAGCAGGTCGCCCGGGCGTGCCTGCGCTGGCGCAACTTTGCGGCCGACGTTGCACTGTTCGGCCGAGGTTCGCGGCATCTTGAGGCCAGCGCCGGCATAGGCGTATTGGACCAGGCCCGAAGCGTCGAATCCAACGACGTTTGCTTTCAACCCGGTGCCGCGGGTGGGGCCTGCGGGGTTGCCGCCTCCGTACAAGAACGGCACACCGCGCTGAGCAAGTGCGCGCTGGATCACGTAATTGGTCGTCTGCTGGTAGCCCACCAGCGTCGGACCCGGGTCAGCTCCGGCAATGTGGGGGCTGACCATCGGAAAAGCTAGCAACAGGGACAGGCCGAGTGGGACGGCGTAGCTGCGTTTCATGTCGATCACCTCTCTGTGGCGTCAGCGCGGTGACTTCGCGCACACGCCGTCATTCCTGCCGGTTCACCACAAAGACCCCCGCGCTGGCCCGCCCCGTTGGGGGCCGCACGCCGCCCCGTCAGTAAACCGCTGAATTCACAACAGTCACTACAGACACTGTGGCAACAAATCATCGGGACAGCCACATTGCACGCGGCCGCGGAAGAATTTTTTGTCGTAACGTGACCGAACGGTGACCGCCCGCTAGCGGGCGGCTCAATCGTGAGCGCGCAGTTGTGATTTCGCTCTCATTCGGACGTGTCGCCGACGGTTCTTTCGCCGTGCCAGTAGGTGCCGGCGAACTCCGTCAGCGCCGCGTCGGCCACGGAGCTGAACACCACGATCGCGATCGCCAACACCGGCCAGAAGGACAGATACCAACCCTTCAACAAGGAAACGAACGGCCCGAGCAGTGCTGCCGCGATCGCCGCGCCGATCCCGCCCCACACCACCGGGTAGATGTAGAAATCGACGCCGAAGGGCACCGGCGGGCAGGTGTCGCCGGTGCACACGTCCTTGAGGAAGCCGAAGAGCCAGGAGTACCAGTCGGTCCCGAAGACGACGGCCGCGAGCAGCACCAGCAACGCCACCAGGCAGGAGATGTCCCACGGGACCAGTCGCAGCCGTAGCACCGGCGGCCGAGAGGGGGCGTGGTCACTTGGGGAATCGAACTGCTGCGGCGTAACCATGGTTGTGCCAATGCTGCCGGATATCCCGCGTTTCTGCGAGCGTACGCGCAACGCCGCCGGAGCCCCGATCGGCTGCTTTACCCTCTGTCTTTATGGTCGCGGCGACTCCCGGGCTCACACCCGAGCAGATCAGCGCAATCGACGCGGCTCATCTGTGGCACCCATACAGCACGATCGGCGGCTCGAACGTCGGCGCCGTACCGCCGAATTTGGTGGCGGTCGCCGCCCGCGGTGCGTGGCTCACACTTGTCCGCGACGGCGAGCAGGTCGAGGTGCTCGACGCCATGAGCTCCTGGTGGACGGCGATCCACGGGCACGGCCACCCGGTGCTGGACGCCGCGATGACGGCACAGTTGGCGACGATGAACCACGTCATGTTCGGCGGGCTCACCCACGAGCCCGCCGCGCGGTTGGCGCAGCTGCTGGTCGACATCACACCGGCGGGGCTGGAGACGGTGTTCTTCAGCGACTCGGGATCGGTATCGGTGGAGGTCGCGGTGAAGATGGCGCTGCAGTATTGGCGCAGCCTCGGCCGGCCCGGCAAACGGCGGCTGATGACCTGGCGCGGGGGCTACCACGGCGACACGTTCACGCCGATGAGCATCTGCGATCCGAACGGCGGGATGCACGCGTTATGGACCGACGTCCTGGCCCGCCAGGTGTTCGCGCCGCAGGTTCCCCGCGAGTACGACCTCGGCTACAGCGCAGCGTTCGAGGCCCAGCTGGCCGACCACGCCCCCGAACTGGCCGCCGTCGTCGTCGAACCGGTAGTCCAGGGTGCCGGCGGGATGCGCTTCCACGATCCGCGCTACTTGACCGATCTGCGCGAGATCTGCCGACGGCACGACGTGCTGCTGGTCTTCGACGAGATCGCCACCGGGTTCGGTCGCACCGGCGCGTTGTTCGCCGCCGACCATGCCGGCGTCAGCCCCGACATCATGTGCGTCGGCAAGGCTCTGACCGGCGGCTACCTGAGCCTGGCCGCGACGCTGTGCACCACCGACGTCGCGCACACCATCGGCTCCGGTGAGGCCGGCGCGCTCATGCATGGGCCCACCTTCATGGCCAACCCGCTGGCCTGCGCCGTCTCGGTCGCCGCCGTGGAGTTGCTGCTCGGCCAGGACTGGCGCTCGGCAGTCGCGCAGATCAGCACCGGCCTGCGCACCGGGCTCGAGCCGGCGCGGGCTTTGCCGGGGGTGGCCGATGTCCGGGTCTGCGGCGCCATCGGCGTCATCGAATGCGACCGCCCCGTCGACCTGGCGACCGCCACGCCGGCGGCGCTGGACCGCGGGGTGTGGCTGCGGCCGTTCCGCAATCTGGTGTACGCCATGCCGCCGTTCATCTGCACGCCGGCGGAGATCACGCAGGTCACTTCGGCGATGGTCGAGGTGGCCGGTCTGACCGGTTCTCGTAGGCTCTAGTGCGATGACACAGATCGAAACTTCCCCGTTGGCTTGGCTGGAGGCGCATGCGCAGGCGCGCCGGCAGGCCGGGCTGCGACGCGGGTTGCGCCCGCGTTCCGCGGTGGCCACCGAACTCGACCTGGCGTCCAACGACTACCTGGGCCTGTCGCAGCACGCGCAAGTCATCGAAGGCGGAGTGGACGCGCTGCGTACCTGGGGCGCCGGCGCCACCGGTTCGCGGCTGGTCACCGGCAACACTGACCTGCACGAGGAGCTCGAGTCCAGTCTCGCCGAATTCGTCGGCGCCGCAGCGGGTTTGGTGTTCTCATCGGGATACACCGCTAACCTGGGCGCGGTTGTCGGTTTGTCCGGCCCGGGTTCGCTGCTGGTGTCGGACGCCTATTCGCATGCCTCGCTGGTCGACGCGTGCCGGTTGTCGCGGGCCCGAGTGGTGGTGACCCCGCACCGTGACATCGACGCCGTTGACGCGGCGCTGGCGTCGCGGGTCGAGGAGCGGGCTCTCGTCATCACCGAGTCGGTGTTTTCCACCGACGGCGCCTTGGCGCCGCTACGACAGCTGCACGACGTGTGCCGCAGGCACCGGGCACTGCTCATCGTCGACGAGGCCCACGGCTTGGGTGTGCGCGGAGTCGGCGGGCGCGGCTTGCTGCACGAGCTGGGATTGTCCGGTGCGCCCGATGTGGTGATGACCACGACGCTGTCCAAGGCGCTCGGCAGCCAGGGTGGCGCGGTGTTGGGGTCGACGGCGGTGCGCGATCATCTCATCGATACCGCCAGGCCGTTCATCTTCGACACCGGTTTGGCGCCGGCGGCGGTGGGCGCCGCGCTGGCCGCGCTGCGTGTGCTGAGCGCGCAGCCGTCGCGGCCCGAGGCGGTACTGCAGCACGCGGCCACATTGGCCCGGATCTGTGGCTTACCCGACGTGCCGCAGTCGGCGGTGGTGTCGGTGATCCTCGGCGCGCCGGAGGTGGCGCTGGCCGCCGCCGCCGCGTGCCTCGACGGCGGAGTCCGGGTGGGCTGCTTTCGGCCGCCGACGGTGCCGGCCGGCACGTCTCGGCTGCGCCTGACCGCGCGCGCGTCGCTGGACCCCGACGATCTCGAGCTGGCCCGCGCGGTGCTGACCGACGTACTCGGCGCGGCACGGCGTTGACGGTCCTGGTCGTCACGGGGACAGGGACAGGGGTCGGCAAGACCATCGCCACCGCGGCCCTGACGTCGGCCGCACGCCACGCCGGCGTCGACGTCGCGGTCTGCAAGCCGGTACAGACCGGCACCGACTCCGGCGACGACGACCTCGCCGAGGTGACCCGGCTGACCGGGCTGAACAAGGTGTTCGGGCTCGCGCGTTACCCGCAGCCGCTGGCGCCGTTGGCCGCCGCCGAGCAGGCCGGGAAATCCTTGCCCAGCCGCAGCAACGTCCTTGCGCTCATCCGCGCCGTGGACCGTCCCGGGCAGCTGACCCTGGTCGAAGGTGCCGGTGGGCTGCTGGTCGAACTCGCCGACGGGGGTGTGACGTTGCGTGATATCGCCGCGGATCTGGGGGCCGCTGCGCTGGTGGTGGCCACCGCCGAGCTCGGTACCCTCAACCACACCGCGCTGACGGTGGAATCGCTTGCTGCGCGCGGACTTTCCTGCGCTGGTCTGGTGATCGGCAAGTGGCCGCTGCAGCCCGGAGTGGTGGAGACCTCCAACAGGTCAGCGCTGGCGCGCCTGGCGCCGCTGCGGGCAGCGTTGCCGGCCGGAGCGGGACTGATGAAAGCCGGCGAGTTCGCCGTGATGAGCGCGCACGCCTTCGACCGGGGCTGGGTGAGGGGGCTGGTCCACTGATGGTTCATTCGATCGAGCTGCTCTTCGACGGCGTCACCGAGGCGACGGTCAACCGCATCTGGGATGACCTGGCAACAGCGGAACTCCCCGGTCGGGCTCCGGCGGGCCGCCCGCACGTCACGCTGGCGGTGGCCGAGCGGATCGCGCCGGACGTCGACGCACTGTTGCGGCCGGTGGCGCAGCGGCTGCCGCTGGCATGCACCGTCGGGGTGCCGCTGCTGTTCGGCAGCGTCAATGCCGTGCTGGCCCGCCTGATCGTGCCGACGGCCGAGTTGCTCGCGCTGCACGCCGAGGTGCACCGAACCTGCGGCCCATATCTGGTGCCCGGCCCGCTGCCGAACAGCCTGCCCGGCCAGTGGACGGCGCACGTGACGGTGGCCCGCCGCGTCGGGGGACCCCAACTCGAGCGGGCCTTCCAACTGGCGGGCCAACCATCAGAGATTCACGGCAACCTTGCGGGTTTGCGCCGCTGGGACGGCACCAACCGCGTCGAGCACCCGATCGGCTGAGCTACCGACCGCTGCTGCCGGGGCTGGCGCCGCTGCCCGCGGTGTAGGACGCCTTGCCGGTGCCGGCGAGCCCGCCGCCGGCCACGATCAGGTACTCATCCCGGATGGGTTTGTCGGCGAAGAAGTCCTCGAGGATCTCCCGGGCGCCCGCGGCGTAGCGGGCCTGGGCCGACAACGTGGTGCCCGAGACGTGCGGCGTCATCGCGTTGTTGGGCATGGCGCGCCACGGGTGATCGGCGGGCGGCGGTTGCGGGTACCACACGTCGCCGGCGTAGCCGGCCAGCTGGCCGCTCTTCAGTGCCGCCACAACCGCGTCGCGCACGCAGATTTCGGCGCGCGCCGTGTTGACGATGTAAGAGCCGCGCCGCATCGACGCGATCAGCTTGTCGTCGAACAGGTGGTATGTCTGCGGGTGCAGCGGCGCGTGGATGGACACCACGTCGACCGCGCGCACCAGCGACGCAGCGTCGGGGTGATAGGTCACGCCCAGTTCGTGTTCGACCTCCGCCGGCAGTCGCCGAGTGTCGGTGTAATGCAGGTTCACGTCGAAGGGGGCCATCCGCCGCAACGTGGCAAGGCCGATGCGGCCGGCGGCGATCACCCCCACGTCCATGCCCTCGACGTCGTAGGCGCGCTCGACGCAGTCGGCGATATTCCAGCCGCCGTCCGTGACCCACTGGTGGGAGGGGACGAAGTTACGCACCAGCGCAAGGATCTGCATGACGGCGTGCTCCGCCACGCTGATGCTGTTACAGAACGTAACCTCGGCGACGGTGAGCCCGCGGTCGATCGCTGCATCGAGATCGACGTGGTCCGAACCGATCCCGGCGGTGAGGGCCAGTTTGAGATTCTTCGCTTTGGCGATCCGTTCGGCCGTCAAATACGCCGGCCAGAACGGCTGGGAGATGACAACGTCGGCGTCGGGCAGCTCGCGTTCGAATTCGGAGTCCGGACCTTCCTTGTCAGATGTCACGACCAGCTGGTGTCCGCCGTCTTCAAGGAATGTGCGCAACCCCAGGGCGCCGGACACGCAGCCCAGCAACTCGCCCGGGGTGAAATCGATGCGCCGACGGGCTTGGCAACGTCTGACCGCCCGGGTAGCCGTGCAACACCGGGATGCCGTCGCGCGCGTACACCGGGGGATAGCCGGAGACCGGATCGGGATACAGCACGAGCAGGACTTTTGCCATAACTTCTCCTTTGTCGAGGACATCGTTGGACTCAATTTAGCGAGGCGGGATCTCAAAATTGTTGCAGGTCAGTAGATCATCACCGTCGTCGGTTTGACCAGGGGTCAGCCGACCGCGGCATCGCGGCGCTGGGTGAACTTGATGTCGAGACTGCGCAGGTAGGTCTGCAGCCCGGCGTCCTGGACGGGAATCAGGTGCGCCGGCGTATCGGTCTCGTTGTAGTGGGCGTGCCACATGCCCGGCGGGGTGATGAACGCGCCACCGGCCTGCCAGTCCACCCGGATCGGGTCGGCGATGTTTCCGCGCGCGTCCAGCCGGGTGCCCAGCAGCGTGTAACACCCGCTCGGTGGCGCATCGAGGATCAGGTCCAATGCGACCGACTGGTGCCGGTGCGGACGCTGCTCCTGTCCGGCCGGCAGCACCCCGAACATGGCCCACAGCACGTGGGTGATGGTCAGGTTCTGTTCCTGGTTGGAGTTGGCCAGCAGGACGCTGACGCGGCTCTTGTCGTTGGCGCCGGGACGGGCGGCGATCTCATCGAGCTTGGCGACGGCATCGGCGCGGCGGAACTTGGTGGGCCGGAACCTGGGTCGGGTCGCATCGGCACCCAGGTAGCGCAGCAGCGGTTCGTCGTGCACCCAGTACATGGCCGTCTCGGCCTCGGCATAGAACACCGTGTGGGATCCGGCGGGCAGCGTCAAAAAGTCGCCTTTTTCCCACTGGACCCGGTGGCCGTTGACCGCGGCAAAGCCTCGCCCGTAGAGCACGTAGTACAGCTGGCTGGTGGCATTGGGGTTGCTGTCGATTTGCTCACCGGCGCGGATGCGCACGAAGTTGGCCAACAGCGCCGGGCTGGTCGCTGCGCCGGTCTGGAGGCCCAGTTCCTTCGACAAATCCAGCGGGACCACGCCGGTCGGCTGGTCCCGGTAGAGCTCGGGGCCGAACTGAACGATCGGCACCTGCGGCGCGTGCCCCGAGCCGATCGGGTTGGCGGCTTTGGAGTACTCGAAGTAGCGGGCATCGTCGGCCCACTCTTCGAATCGGCCCTCGAACCCGTATTCGGCGACATCGGTCATCGGCGCCGGCACGGTTGGATCCAGGTTTATGGAAGTTTGTGGATTCGCGGTGGGCATCGCCATCTCCTCGTGAGCGTCTCGTATCATTGTATACCTAATGCATCTATCTTGTATCTAAGCTGCGGAAGCCGTACTGCACGCCGCCCCTTACGGAGAGGCTCGGCCGCCGGGTGGTCAGCCGGGGACGTAGTCGAACTTGTCGGGGTTCGGGCCGGTTCGGCCCGATTCGTCACGGTCCAGGCCGTTGATCGCGGTCATCTGGTCGTTGTCCAGGTTGAAGTCGAAGATGTCGAAGTTTGACCTCATCCGCTCGCGGTGCACCGACTTGGGGAACACGATGTCGTCGCGCTGGATGTGCCAGCGCAGTACCACCTGCGCGGGAGTTTTGCCGTGCGCTTCGGCGATGCCGGTGATGACCGCGTCGTCGAGCACTTTGCCCTGCGCGATGGGCGACCAGGCCTCCGTCGCGATCTGGTGCTCGCGGTCGTAGGCGCGCACCCGTTCGTTGCCGAAGTACGGGTGCACCTCGATCTGATTGACCGCGGGCACGGTGTGCGAACCGTGGGCGAGCCGGTCCAGATGCGCGACCTGGAAGTTGGATACGCCGATACTGCGCGCCCGGCCGTCCTCTGCGAACTCCTCCAGCACGTTCCACGTCGAAAGGAAGTCGCCGTCATAGAGAGTCGGCAGCGGCCAATGAATCAGAAACAGGTCGACGTAATCAGAGCCCAGCGCGCTCAATGTGGCGTTGAACGCGCGGCGCGCGTCGTCCGGCCGGTGATACCCGTTGTTGAGCTTGCTGGTAACGAACACCTCATCGCGGTCCAGGCCGGCATCGCGGATCCCTTGGCCGACTTCCTTTTCATTGCCGTACATCTCGGCGGTGTCGATATGGCGGTACCCAACCTCGAGCGCAGAACGCACTGCGGCGGCGGTCTGATCCGGCTTGATCTGGAAGACACCGAAACCGAGCTGCGGGATCGCGTTGCCGTCGTTGAGCGTGATCGATGGGACAGAACTCATGTGCGTGCCCTCCTGGCGATTGCGGTGGTTGCGATATTGGGTTGTAGCTGCCCGTCACTGCGCAAGAACAAACTCGGCCGGCGACACCACCCGGCTATGCACCTCGTGGATATTTACTACGTATGACTAGAGTTTATCTTGTATCTCAGTATGCTGAGCCTGCGACATCGGTCACAGCGGTGCTTAACGAGCGGCGACCGCATGCCGCTATACCGTCATATACACACGCGGGATACGGCTTAGCTGCAGGAAAAGGGGAGTAGTGGCGACCAAGCCGGCTGGTGGTGCGGCCAAAGACCGCGCGCATGAATACGTGAAGCGGCAGGTGCTGACCGGAGCCTTTCCGGGCGGGGAACTCATCAGCGAGGGCGAGGTCGCGGCTGCGCTGGGCATGTCGCGCACTCCGGTGCGTGAAGCTTTCCTGCGGCTGGAGGCTGAAGGGCTGCTCCGGTTGTATCCGCAGCGCGGTGCGCTCGTCGTGCCGGTTTCCTCTGAAGAGGCCCGCGCGGTCATCGAGGCCAGGCTGGTTCTCGAACAGTTCGCCGCAGGCAAAGTCATCGCACGCGGGCCCGCGGCGTGCGCAGCGGTATTCGAGCGGCTATCGGCTGAGCTGCAACGGCAGCGCGATGCTGTCGAGAAATCTGATTTGCCAGCATTCGCCGACGCCGACCGCGCCTTTCACAGCATCACTCTTCAGGAGTCGGGAAACTCGATAGTGGCCGGCTTCTACTCGTCACTGCGCGATCGTCAGACGCGGATGAACCGTGAATTGGTGATCCACGATGAGCGAATCACGACGATCATGGACGAGCATCGCGTTATCGCTGAAGCGGTGCGCGACGGCGATCTCGAACGTACCCAGGAGGCTCTCCGGATGCACCTGGCGAGCACGATGCGCACGCTGGGGCTTGCCGTCGAGCCGCCCAGCCCAGGTGGCGCTTGACGAAAGAGCTGCCGCGTCGTCACACCTGACGCCACGACGGCTGGCTCGGGTCGACCAGCCGCACGTCGACAGGTCCGAGGCCGAAGATGGCAATAACGGCCGGGTCGGGCTGGTCGGCCGGTACGCCGTCATAGTGCGCGGTGCGCGCGGTGCGCTTCACATAGCCACCGGGCCTGACCGGAACGGCGTCTTGCGGCCGGAAATCATTCCCGCTGTTGACAAACCAGGTGCCGAGCACCACCACCTGGATCCGATCGGTGGCATATGTATGCGGTGCGCTGAACCAACCCGGATTCCACTTCATCAGCACCAAGTAGGGCCCCGGCTTGTTGAAATCTCCTTACAGCATGGCCATTTCGCCGCTGTGCGGCGGCAAGTTGCCCCAGGGCCGGAAAGTGATGTCCGGGTACGGCTGGACCAACGTCTGGCTCGGATCCGGGCCGGCTTCGGGTGCCGGCGCCAACGTGATGTCGCCAAGGGTGCCGGTCTTGTCACCGGCTGCGATCGCCGCCAGCAACAGCGGCGTCGTGGCAAGCAGCGATCGCCGATCCAGTTTGATACCACCCATCAGATGCCTCCCACTACTCGCAGTGACTCACGGGTGACGCGCCATCGTCACAAATCCTCTCGCCGAGACTCCCCGGGCGTCCTCGTGTGACTTCCGCGACCCGCGTTCATGCCAAGGTCCCGCCGACGTCGAGGGTCTTCGGCGGACCAGGAGCCTACCCGCGTGGCTGCGTCTTTAAGCGGAGCTGCCCTTGAAGTCCGCGTGCGGGATGTGGGTGGAGTGGCTTTGGTTTCCCCCGGCGCGTTTGGCTGCGTACATGGCCGTATCAGCGAGGTTGACCAGACGGTCGATGAGTTCACGCTCGGCTGGGTCGAAGCGCGCGGCCAACGGCGCGGTGGCGATGCCGATGCTCGCCGTGACGGGGTAGTTAATGGCGGCAACAGCGTGGCGCAATTCTTCGGCGATGTCGCGCAGGTCGTTGGTGCGGTAGGTGTCGGCGATGACGAATTCTTCGCCGCCAAAGCGGGCGATCAGCGATGTGTGCTGGCAGGCGAGGCGAAGGGCACCGCCGACCGCGACAAGGGCCTGGTCCCCGGTGAAATGGCCATACGTATCGTTGAGCCGCTTGAAGTCATCCAAATCGATCATCACTACGCCCAAATAGCTCGGTCCTTCTCTGCGGCGCAGCAGCAGCGCGTAAGCCGACTGATAAAAGGCCCGGCGGATCAACAGACCGGTGAGCATGTCGCGGCTGGAATGTCGCAAGTCGCTTCCCAGTGCATGGACCAGCCAGTGCACCGCGAACGGAACCGCCACATTGAGCACCAGCACGAGTAGAAACGCACAGCCCGCCAGCACGGTGTCGTAGTAGGGGATCAGGCGCACCGCGAGCACCGCGGCGGTGCTTATCGCGATCGCGAAGTTAATGATCATGTCCTGGGCGGTATGAAAGAACCCGATGTAGCCGCCGAGTACCGCGAATGTGCTGCACCCCAGCAGCCCCAAGCGCGGGTCGCCTTGTACGAGGCACGCCGCGGCGACGCAGACACTGCCGATAAGCGCGAACGCAACCGATTGGGCGCGGGTAGGCCAGCGAACCAACCAAAAAACCGCCACTAACACGCCGAAGCAGGTAGTGACCGGTGCCACGATGACCGTGGCGGGGTAGTGCGGCAAGGTCGGCCGGAGCAGCACCGTAGTCGGGATGATGGCAATCAACGAGATGACGGCGGCAATCATCGCCCGCCAGATCAGCCGGATACCGCGGGTGTTCAAATAGAGAGCTAACCAATCAAAGTGATCATTCTCGCGCCACCCACGGCAGATACCGTTCACGTGTGCACCACCTCGCTCCGCATGCGCCGGGGTAGTTAAGACATTCATCTCCGACTCGGCAGCCATTCCATGCTGTCAGATTTTCGGCAGCTCAGGGGAACGAATCAGTGATCGTGAGACCGCTGAAGAGCGCGATCGCGGATCCTCCCACCATCAACGGAAGCCGCCGCGCAACATGAACGGGTGGTAGATGTGCCGCGATTTCCGGCGACCGCGGTTGACGGCTTTCGGAATGAACGCAACGATTCTCGTGCACGGTAGCCACCTGGCTGCCTCAACAACGAGCAACGCTGCATGGAGCCCACGATGGCGTTTGAGCCGGCCGAATCCGCCGCGGGCGTCCTGCGCGGCTGGGCGCAGGCGATGCTCGCCCATCGCCATGGCAGCGAGGTGTTCCAGACCTCTACGATGGGGGCGTTGCTCGATGGTGTCTACGACGGCGATGTGACGATCCGAGAACTCTTGCGGCACGGCGACTTCGGCCTCGGTACGTTCAATGGTCTGGACGGCGAGATGCTGGTTCTCGACGGCGTCTGTTATCAGTTGCGTGGCGACGGCAGCGCACAGGTCGCCGATTTGGACCAACGCACCCCTTTCGCCGTCGTCACCTGGTTCACCGCCGACCGTCGCTTCGACGTGTCGGCGCCCGTCGACCGTGCCGAGCTCAAAGCGCGCATCGATGAATGGCTGCCGAGTACCAACCTCATTGTCGCCGTTCGTATCACCGGCGATTTCAGCGTGATGCGCACTCGCACGGTGACTGAGCAGCATCGGCCGTACCGACCGTTCACCGAGGCCACCGGAGACCAACAAGAGCTGACCTTCACCGACGTGACGGGCACGCTGGGCGGTTTCCGGATGCCCGACTATGAGCAAGGGATCTCGGTGGCGGGCTACCATTCGCATTTCCTCGACGCCGAGCGCCACCACGGTGGGCATGCCCTCGATTACCGGTTGAGCCGGGGCACCGTGCAGATCGGTGTCCGGTCCGATCTGCACCTGAGTCTTCCGCGCACACCGGAATTCCTTGCCGCTGAGTTGAACAAAGACGACGTGGATACCCAGATCCGCCGCACCGAGGGGGAGTGACGTGAGCGGAAGCGACGCCCGATCCGCCCGACGCGTGGTCGAGACGCTGTCCGCGTACGGCGTCCAATTCATCTTCGGCGTACCTGGGGCCAAGATCGACGCCGTCTACGACGCGCTGGTCGACGGCGGACCGGAATTGATCGTGTGCCGCCACGAGCAGAATGCGGCGTTCATGGCCGCTGCCGTCGGCCGGCTTACCGGAACGCCCGGCGTCGCACTGGTCACCTCAGGACCGGGCACCACCAACCTGGCCACCGGTCTGATCACCGCGACGACCGAGCAAGATCCCATGGTCGCCATCTGCGGGGCAGTCGCGCGCGCCGACCGGCTCAAGCGCACCCACCAGTCGATGGATGCTGTTGCGGCGCTCAAACCGTTCACCAAACACACCGGGGAGGTCAACGACCCCGACAACGTGCCGGAGGCGATCGCCAACGCCATCCGCGCCGCGATTGCCGCACCTCGTGGTGCCGCCGCGGTGGTGCTCCCGGCCGATGTGTCGGTCGCTACCACGTCGGCGGCGATCGTCGAGCCGTCGCCGGTGCCGCGGCTGGGACCTGCCCCCGCAGACCGAATTGCGCAGGCCGCCGAGCTGATTCGGGCCGCGCAGCGCCCCGTCCTGTTCGTCGGCATCCGGGTCGGCGATCCGGAGCCGTGCGCGGCGCTACGCGAGTTGCTTGCGGTCACCGATCTGCCGGTCGTCGAGACATTTCAGGCCGCCGGTGTGGTGTCGCGCGAACTCGAGGATCACTTCGTCGGGCGCGTCGGGCTGTTCCGCAACCAGCCGGGTGACATCCTGATCAGCCACGCGGACGTTCTGGTCACGGTCGGCTTCGATCCGGTCGAATACGACCCGCGGCTGTGGAATTGGGGTCCCGCTCGCATGTTGATCCACATCGACGAGATTCCCGCCGAGATCGACAACCACTACCAGCCGGCCCTGGAATTGCGCGGCGACATCGCCGCGACCTTGACCGCGATGATCCCGCCGCTAACGGGGTTACGGTTCGACGACGGCGTGATCGCCGGTATCGCGGAACAGCGCGCCGCGCTGGTGAACATCGACGCGGAGGCGCGAAGCCGCCCGCAGACCGACGTCGGTCTCAATCCCGCGGCGGTTGTCCTGAAGATCCGCGACCTGGTCGACGACGACGCCACCGTCGCGTCGGATGTGGGTTCGCATTACATCTATATGGCCAGGCACTTCCGTGTTTACCAGCCCCGTCGGCTGCTGTTCTCCGATGGCCAGCAGACCCTGGGCGTCGCGTTGCCGTGGGCCATGGCTGCGGCGCTGGTCCGTCCGGGAACACAGGTGGTGTCGGTGTCCGGCGACGGCGGATTCCTTTTCAGCGCACAAGAACTGGAGACCGCGACGCGTCGAGGGCTCAGTTTCACCCACATCATCATGCGCGACAACGCTTATAACATGGTCGCGTTCCAGCAGCAGCTCAAGTACGGGCGGACGTCGGGTGTGCAATTGGGCGACTACGACATCGCGCACTACGCGGCGGCGTTCGGCGCCAAAGGCATCCGAGTCGGTGGGATGGTCGAGTTCGAAGCAACACTCACACAATCCCTCAACGAACCCGGAATCACCATCATCGACGTACCTGTCGACTACAGCCACAACACCGAACTTTTCGCGGAACTGCACGAGGACGCCGTTGAATGAGCGGCGCGCGTTTTACTGCTCGCGCGGATCAATCGCGCTTGTCGTAGGTTGCTTCACCAGCTGCAGCCTGCGGATCTTCGTCGGGGGTGCGCCTGTCCCTGATGGCGACGTACAGCACGACGCCGACGACGATCACCGCCGGCAGAACGCAGGCCCGGCCAGTAACAGCCAGTGATGAGCCAGGTACTCGACGTGTGCGCTAACCAATAGCGGTCACTCCCGGCGTTGTACGGCCAACCCCTGCTGGGTACCCACCGGCGACCACGTCACGTTTGTGCAGGTGCACACCGCTAGCCTAGCCTGGGCACCGTTGAACGCAGGCCGCGATGAGACCGTGGCCGCTTCCGTCCCGTGGGCGTGAACAGGACAAAGACCTAAGGAGTAGCTGGTGACTCAGGCGGCGACCCGGCCGACACCCGGCACCGACAGCACCGACATCCTGGCCGTGGCCCGTCACCAGGTGCTCGAGGGTGGCGAGGGGCTCAGCCAGCAGCAAGTGCTGGAGGTGTTGCAGCTGCCCGACGAACGGCTCGAGGAGCTGTTGGCTTTGGCGCACGAGGTGCGGATGGCCTGGTGCGGTCCCGAAGTCGAGGTCGAAGGCATCATCAGCCTGAAAACCGGTGGCTGCCCGGAGGATTGCCACTTCTGCTCACAGTCGGGGTTGTTCGCGTCGCCGGTGCGCAGCGCGTGGCTGGACATCCCCAGCTTGGTTGAAGCGGCCAAACAGACTGCCAAGACCGGCGCCACCGAGTTCTGCATCGTCGCCGCGGTGCGCGGACCCGACGAGCGGCTGCTGGCCCAGGTGGCCGCGGGTATCCAGGCGATCCGCGACGCCGTCGACATCCAGATCGCCTGCTCGTTGGGCATGCTGACCGCCGAGCAGGTGGACCGGCTCGCCGCGATGGGCGTGCACCGCTACAACCACAACCTGGAGACCGCGCGCTCCTTCTTCCCCAACGTCGTCACCACTCACAGCTGGGAAGAGCGCTGGGAGACGTTGTCGATGGTGCGCGAGGCTGGCATGCAGGTGTGCTGCGGAGGCATTCTCGGCATGGGCGAGACCCTTGAGCAGCGCGCGGAATTCGCCACCAACCTTGCCGAGCTGAATCCCGATGAGGTGCCGCTGAACTTCCTCAACCCGCGACCGGGCACTCCGTTCGGTGACCTCGACGTGCTGCCGGCCAGCGAAGCGCTCAAGGCAGTGGCCGCGTTCCGGCTGGCGTTGCCCCGCACGATGCTGCGCTTCGCCGGTGGTCGCGAGATCACCCTGGGCGACCTGGGGGCCAAACGAGGCATTCTGGGCGGCATCAACGCCGTGATCGTCGGCAACTATCTCACCACGCTGGGACGCGCGGCGGAAGCCGATCTCGAGCTGCTCGAGGATTTGCAGATGCCGATCAAGGCGCTGAACGCCAGCCTGTAGAACGAGACGTTGATGGTCGGTGATCTGCCTGGGCCCGTGGGTGCAGGCGTCTACAACGTCTACACGGGCGCTTCGTGCCGCGACGACCCCGACGGCGCGGTGCCGACGGCGGCGCGGCTGGGTCTGGAGCCGCCTCGGTTCTGCGCCGAATGCGGCCGCCGGATGGTGGTGCAGGTTCGGCCCGACGGTTGGTGGGCGAAATGTTCGCGGCACGGGCTGGTGGACTCGGCCGACCTGGAGGCGCACCGATGACGGACGTGCAGAATGTCAACGCGCCGCGCACTTCGCGACGGCGGGCGGCCATCACGGTCGCGGCGGGACTGATGCCCGCGGGTGTGCTCGTCGGCGGCCTGTGGGCGTGGCTCGCGCCGGCACTCCACGGTGTGGTGGCGTTGACCCACAGCGGCGAACGGCTGCACGACTACCTGGGTAACGAGTCCGATCATTTCTTCGTCGCAGCGTTCCTGATGCTCGGGCTGCTGAACGTCGTTGCCGCAGTCGCAGCCGTATCGGCATGGCAGTGGCGGCCGCATCGCGGGCCCGGGATGCTCACCGGGCTGTGTGCAGGTGTGGTGATCGCGGCCGTGGCCGCGGTCGGCGTGGGCGTGCTGCTGGCGCACTTGCGCTACGGCGCAGTGGATTTCGCCGCGGTGCCGGTGAGCCATGAACACCCGCTGTACTACTTCACCGAAGCGCCGCCGGTGTTCTTCGGCGCGTCTGGGCTGCAGATCGCCTGCACGCTGCTGCTGCCGGTGGCCACCGCCGCGCTGGTGTACGCGGTACCGGCCGCGGCGACCGCGCGGGATGATCTCGGCGGGTATCCGGTCGTCGACACGGTGTATCCGCAGACTGGCCGAGCGCCGTCCACGCCGTCGGCCGAGTAAGCGTCCCCGCGGGTGTAACGCGCGATTGACTTCATTGGAAACGTACGCGTACGTTTCCTGCTTGTGGCTAGGACCGCGCAGGGGCGGGCCGCGGCGGCGGCGCTGAGCCTCGACAAGGTCGTCGACGAGGCGATGATGATCGTGGCCGAGCGCGGGCTGTCGGGGCTGAGCATGCGAATGCTCGCGCAGCGCTGCGGGATCGGGACGATGACGCTGTACGGATTCGTGGCGACCAAGGACGAGCTCGTCGGCGCGATCGGCAACCGCATCCTCGACCTGCTGGTGCTGCCTGACGAGACGCTGCCATGGCAGGAGCGGCTGCGACGGCTCTACCAAGGTCTGCGGACGGTGCTCGGCGCACATCCGGAGCTGGCGCAGATCTTCGCCACGCAACACATCAACGGGGACGCCGCCTACCGCGCGGCCGAGGTGGCGATGACGGCGTTCGGCGATGCCGGCCTCGACACCGGAGGGGCTGTGGCGGCGTTCACCGCGTTCAGCGGCTTCGTGATCGGCTTCGTCCAGCAGGAGGCGGCGCAGGCCGCAAGCGGCGTCCCGCCGGCCCGCCGGCTCGCCGGCCTGGCGGCGCTGCCGCGCGCCCAGTACCCGGCGATCCTCGCCGCCGGTGAAGACTTTCTCGACCGCACCGACGACGCACATTTCGCCGCCGGGCTCGAGTTTCTGATCGACGGGATCGGGACCGATCGCCGGACGGCTACCACCCTATAGAGGAGGGCGCAGTGAACAACGATTGGCAGGACAGGCTATGCGCATATGCGGGACTGGCGTTCCCAGTGCTGTTCTTCGTCGGCTGGGGCCTCGTGGCGGGCTACCTGCTGCCGCTGCACGGCCCCGGCGACACACCCCTGCAGGTTCAGGCGTTCTATGAAGACCACACCACGCTGATCCAGGTCGGGATCATCATCACCATCGCTGCGGGCGCCCTGCAGGCACCGTTCTCCGCCGGCATCGGGATGCAGATGATGCGAATGAACGGCGGCCGGCGCTCGCCGCTCGCCTACACGCAGATGATGCTCGGCGCGGCCAACGTGCTGCTCGTGGTCATCCCAATGTTCGTCTACGCGGCGCTGGCCTTCCGTCCCACCCAGCGCAACCCGGACACGATGCAATTCTTCTCCGACTTCGGCTGGCAGATGTTCATCGGCGCATTCTCTCCCGCCGTATTGCAGGCAATCTGCTTGGCGCTGGCGGTATTCGGCGACAAGGGAACCAAGCCCGTCATGCCGCGCTGGGTTGGGTACTTCAACGTGTGGGTGGCCACGCTGTTCCTGCCGGGCGCGATCGTGATCATCGCCCACAGCGGCCCGTTCGCGTGGAACGGGGTACTCGGCTTCTGGATCCCAGCCGTCGTGTTTGGCAGCTGGTTCAACGTCATGGCCGTCGTGCTGCTCAAGTGCATCAAGGAGCAACGTGTCGAGGCGGAGGCCGTCGTTACCACCGCGGACGGCGGCTTGCAGCCTGCTTGAGTGACGAGGAGAGGGACCGATGAAAGCCGCCGTTTATAACGGGCCCGGCCAGGGTCTGCGCATTGACCAGGTCCCGGACCCGACGCCACGAAAAGGGCAGGTGGTCGTGCGCGTGGAGCGCGCGTGTGTCTGTGGAACGGACATCTCGCTGACCCGGCCGCGGGACAGGCCCACCCTGTACGGGCCGATCGTCGACGAGCTGTTCGTCGGCGGCGCGGTGCTGGGTCACGAGTATGGCGGCGAGGTGATCGAGATCGGGCCGGGCGTTATCTCGCTGCAGGTCGGCGACCGGGTGGCGCCGATGACGTTCGCCGGGTGCGGACACTGCGAGGATTGCCGGTCCGGGATCCCGCAAGGTTGTGCACAGGCAATGAGCCGGATCGGCGGCTTCGCCCAGTTCGCCGCCGTCTACGAGCACGCGAGCGTGAAGCTGCCCGAGCGATTCTCGGCGGTCGAGGGGGCGCTGGTCGAGCCATTGGCCACGAGCCTGGCCACCGCTTCGGTGGCCGGCGTCCAATCGGCGGGTCGCGTGCTGGTGCTCGGCGCGGGAGCGCTCGGTCTGGGGGTCGTCCACTTCGCCAAGCACCTCGGTTCCGCGCGCGTGGCAGCGGTCGCCCGAACCGACGCCAAGGCCGGTGTCGCTCGCCGGCTGGGCGCCGATGCGTTCCTTACCCAGGGGCCTGATCTGGCCGCCGAGGCGACCGAGGCGCTCGGCGGCGCGCCGGATGTCGTTATCGAGACCGCTGGAGTCCCCGGCCTGATCGATCAGGCGATCCTGACCGTGGCACCTGGCGGCACCGTGGTCAGCGCCGGGCTGTCCCTCGATCCGGAGATGACGAGCCACACGATCGCCGCGATGAAGGGCCTGACCCTGCGCTACAACGCTGCCTACACATTGTCCGACTTCCATCAGGTGCTGGCTCTTCTGCCGGGCAGCGGCATCGCCGAGAGCGGGCTGGTGGGAGCGCCGGTCGCGTTCGATGCATTCCCAGCCGCGTTCGAGGCGCTGCAGGCCGGCGGCGCCGCGCATAAGGTCGTGCTCAACCCCTGGCTCTGAGGCGTCCCGCCCGCGCAGTCATAGCGGGCGGCGGTGCACCGACTTTCCGGTGATCACCTTCGCCGCGATCACGGCCAGCCGGGCCATGCCGACGTAGGTGGCCGGGTTGAACATCGTCGGCCATTTCGTTCTGATCAGATGGTCCGTCAGCGGGCGGCCCGCGAACCGGTCCTGGAGCCAGCGCAACGCCATCGGTGCCGACAGCGGGTGCAGCAGCAGGTGCTCGTTGAACGCGTCGCGGTGGTAAGTCACGTCGGCGCCGCCCGCCGAGTAGACGTCAGCCAGCCTGTCGATGTCCTCGACGTCGATCAGGTAGTCGTGCACGGCCTGCACGATCAGTACCGGCGGAGTCGGCACATTGGCGCCCAACCTGATGCTGTCGAAGACGTGCTGAACCGCGGGCATCGACAGGATTTCTTCGAGCGGCCGGTCGAGGTAGACGCTGACGTCCTTGTTGACCATCCGGATGACCGCGCCCAGCGTCGTCATCCCTTCCAGCCGCTGCAGCACCGCGCGTCCCTCATCGCTGGCGTGCTCCTTGATCACCCGGTCCAAGTCGGGGTAGACGTGGGCCAGCGCGGCGATCACCATGGCCGGCAGACCAGCCAGGACGCCGCCGTTGAGCCGACGGAAGGTGTGGCCGAGATCGCCGACCGGTGATCCCAGGACCGCGCCGACGATGACCAGTTCCGGCGCGTAATCG
Source organism: uncultured Actinomycetota bacterium (assembly GCA_963833935.1). Classification (GTDB taxonomy): domain Bacteria; phylum Actinomycetota; class Actinomycetes; order Mycobacteriales; family Mycobacteriaceae; genus Mycobacterium. The sequence goes on from CAWIAC010000023.1 coordinate 39,502, forward strand.
GCGCACAGCTCGGCGGCCCAGGCCGTCGCCAGCCCGCCGCCGGAGTAGCCCCACAACGCCACCGGCGCCGCCGGCGACAGTCCGAGCCGCTCGCTGCTCAACGCGGCCCGAACTCCGTCGAGGATGCAGTAGCCGGGTTCGTAGGGAGCGCCCCACATTCCGCTGCGGCCTTCGTGATCGGGTATCGACACCGCCCACCCCTCGGCGAGGGCGGCGGTGATCAGCAGAAGCTCCAGCTGCGCCACCGCGCCCACGGCCTGTGCGCGTCGCCGCAACGCATAGGACGGGAAGCAGCGGGATGACACCGCGTCGATCGCGCATTGATACGACAACACCGGGCAGGGACGTTCAGGAGTGGCATCGGCTGGAACGATCACCGTCGTCACGGTCGCTTCTGGCTTGCCGTTCATGTCCGTCGTGCGATACAGCAACTGGGTGGCCATGGTCCGTTGCGGGATCAGGCCCAGAAATGCCAGTTCCACATCGCGCGAACGCAGCACCGTGCCGGGTGTGGCGTGCTGGTAACCGGGCGGCGGCTGGTGGAACGGGTCGTCGGACGGCAGCAGCGGGCGGGCTTTGGCCTGTAATTCCTCGTGTGGCGCACGCCCGATCCATTCCGCACCGGTTGCGCTTGCGAGGTTGCCAATGTCCATCGGGGCATTGTTGCCTAAGAAGCCCTTAAGAATCCAGTCGGCCCGCCGACGAGGCGGCACAACGTCAGGTCGAGCCGGGCGGGCGCAGGGCGGCGAACTCGTCGGTGACCCGCAATCGGGAGTCGGTGAAGCGGTACAACGCCGCCGGTCGGCCGCCGCTCCGGCCGGACTGCGCGACGGTGCCGGTCGGGCTGATCACCCCGCGACGGGCCAGCACCCGCTGCAGGTTGGTGGTGTCGACCTGATAGTCCAGTGCGGCGCCGTAGATGTCGCGCAGCGTCGACAAGGCGAATTCGGTTGGTGCCAAGGCAAATCCGATGTTGGTGTAGGACATCTTGGCGGCCAGCCGGGTGCGGGCGTGGGCGACCATCGGAGCATGGTCGAACGCCATCGGCGGCAACGCGGTGACCGGGTGCCAGCAGGTGTCGGGCGGCAGCTCCGGGACGGCGGGGGAGGGCACCAGACCAAGGAACGTCGACGCGATCGTGCGGGTGCCGGGCACCCGTTCGGGTTCGGAGAACACCGCGAGTTGCTCCAGATGAGCGACTTCCCGCAGGTCAACCTTCTCGGCGAGTTGACGCCGCACCGACGTCGTCATGTCCTCGTCGTGGCGCAGCCGACCGCCGGGCAGCGACCACGCCCCGCGCTGCGGGTCGCGGGCGCGCTGCCACAGCAGGACGCTGAGCTGGGGGGTCTGGTTCTTGGGGTCTGGCCCCAGACCGCGAACCTGGAACACGACTGCGAGCACTTCGTGCGCAGTGCTACCATGTGCCATGTTTTCGATTATAAGTCGAAAACCGGGCCAGGGTCGAAAGGAACGGCGATGACGGTCCTTAATCGCACGGGCTCGCTGTCAAAAGACCTGGCAAGCGACCTGGCCGCGGGAATCACCAGCACGCCCACCGGTTACGCCGGTGTCGACGGTGACGAGCGATGGGCGGCGGAGGTTCGCCGGCTGGCCGAGCTGCGGAACGCCACGATCCTGGCGCACAACTACCAGCTGCCGGCTATTCAGGACGTCGCCGACCATGTCGGTGATTCGTTGGCGTTGTCCCGGATCGCCGCCGACGCGCCCGAGGAAACCATCGTGTTCTGCGGCGTGCATTTCATGGCCGAGACCGCGAAGATCCTGAGCCCGGACAAGACCGTGCTCATCCCGGATCAGCGGGCCGGGTGCTCGCTGGCCGACTCGATCACCGCTGACGAACTGCAGGCCTGGAAAGACGAACACCCCGGCGCCGTCGTCGTCTCCTACGTCAACACCACCGCGGCGGTCAAAGCGCTCACCGACATCTGCTGCACCTCGTCCAATGCCGTCGACGTGGTCGCTTCCATCGACGCAGAGCGTGAGGTGTTGTTCTGCCCCGACCAGTTTCTCGGTGCGCACGTGCGCCGGATGACGGGTCGAGACAACGTGCACGTGTGGGCCGGGGAGTGCCACGTGCACGCCGGAATCAACGGCGACGAGCTTACCGAGCAGGCCCGCAAGCACCCCGATGCCGAGCTGTTCGTGCACCCGGAATGCGGTTGTGCGACATCGGCGCTGTACCTGGCCGGCGAGGGGGCCTTCCCGCAGGACCGGGTCAAGATCCTGTCGACCGGCGGCATGCTCGACGCCGCGCGCGCCACCCACGCCCGTCAGGTGTTGGTCGCCACCGAGGTCGGGATGCTCTATCAGCTGCGCAACGCCGCTCCCGACGTCGACTTCCGCGCGGTCAACGATCGCGCGTCGTGCAAGTACATGAAGATGATCACCCCCGCGGCGCTGCTGCGTTGCCTGATCGACGGCGCCGACGAAGTTGACGTCGACGCGCAGACCGCGCAACGGGCCCGCCGCAGCGTGCAGCGGATGATCGCGATCGGCCAGCCCGGCGGCGGCGAATGAGCATCCGTCCGGCCTGGGAGGAGAGTGCCGACGTCGTCGTGATCGGTACCGGCGTAGGCGGTTTGGCCGCCGCGCTCGCGGTGCACCGGGCCGGCCGTCGGGTCGTCGTGCTGAGCAAGGCGGGCCGCAAGCCGGGTGGCACGGCCACGCATTATGCGCAGGGCGGGATCGCAGTGGTGTTGCCGGATACCGACGACTCGGTCGACGCGCATGTCGCCGACACCCTCGCCGCCGGCGCGGGGCTGTGCGAGCCCGACGCGGTGACGTCAATCATTGCCGACGGGTACCGGGCTGTGACCGAATTAGTCAGCGACGGAGCGCGATTCGATGAGTCGTCGACGGGCGGCTGGGCGTTGAGTCGTGAAGGCGGGCACTCCCGGCGACGGATCGTGCACGCCAACGGCGATGCCACCGGCGCGGAGGTGCAACGCGCCCTCGACCATGCGGCGGACACACTGGACATCCGCACCAAACACACAGCCCTGCGACTGCTGCACGACGCCGGTTCGGTGACCGGGGTCCTGGTCGTCAGTCGGCAGGGGATCGGCATCGTTCATGCGCCGTCGGTGATCCTGGCCACCGGCGGGCTCGGGCAGCTGTTCGGCGCGACCACCAACCCCGAGGGTTCGACCGGCGACGGGGTCGCGCTGGCGCTGTGGGCCGGTGTCGCGGTGAGTGACATCGAATTCATTCAGTTCCACCCGACGATGCTGTTCGACCGGCGCAGTGGTGGCCGTCGGCCACTGGTCACCGAGGCCATTCGCGGCGAGGGTGCGGTTTTGGTTGACAGCCAAGGGAATTCGGTGACCGCGGGAGTGCATCCGATGGGCGATCTGGCGCCACGCGACGTGGTGGCCGCCGCAATCGACGCCCGGCTGCGGGCAACAGGGGAGCCGTGCGTATTCCTCGACGCCCGCGGGATCGACGACTTCAAACGCCGCTTCCCGACCGTCACCGCCGCGTGCCGCGCGGCCGGCATCGACCCGGTTCGCCAGCCCATCCCGGTAGTCCCGGGCGCGCACTACAGCTGCGGCGGCGTGGTGACCGATGTCCACGGCCAGACCGAACTGCCCGGGCTGTTCGCCGCGGGTGAGGTCGCGCGGACCGGGATGCACGGCGCGAACCGGCTGGCGTCCAACAGCCTGCTGGAAGGCCTGGTCGTCGGGGGCCGAGCGGGACGGGCCGCGGCCGCGCACGCCGCGTGGGTCGGGCAGGTACGCGCCACCGCAGTCGAGTCGACCGGCCGCGCGGTGCTGGCCCGCAGCGACCTGCAGCGGGCGATGAGCCGCGATGCCTCGGTGGTGCGCGACGCCGATGGCCTGCACCGGTTGATCGACACGCTGTCGGCGGCGCCGGTGGAAGCCGTCGCCACTCGCGCCGGCCTCGAAGACGCCGCGCTGACCGTCACCGCTCGCGCCGTGGCGGCGGCCGCGTTGGCCCGCCAGGAAAGCCTGGGTTGTCACCACCGCACCGAACACCCCGATGCGGCGACCGCGCCGGCGTGCAGCGTCGTCGTCCGGCTGGCCGACGACGACAGCGTTCAGGTCGTGGAGCCGGTAGCGGTGGCCTGATGGTCCTCTCTGCATGTGAGCTGGCCGAGGCTCGCGCCACCATCGGCCGCGCGCTCGACGAGGATCTGCGCTACGGGCCCGACGTCACGACGGCGGCGACCGTGCCCGACGGTGCGACGACCACCGCGGCGCTGATCACCCGCGAGCCCGGTGTCATCGCCGGGGTGGACGTTGCACTGCTGGTGCTCGACGAGGTACTCGGCACCGACGGCTACCGGGTGATCGACCGCGTCGACGACGGCGCGCGGCTGCAGCCAGGGGACTCGCTGTTGACGATCGAGGCTCGGATGCTGGGCCTGCTGACCGCCGAACGGACCTTGCTCAACCTGGTGTGCCATCTGTCCGGGATCGCCACCGCCACAGCGGCGTGGGTCGACGCGGTACACGGCACCCACGCGAAGATCCGCGACACCCGCAAGACGCTGCCCGGTCTGCGAGCCCTGCAGAAGTACGCGGTCCGCGTCGGCGGCGGCGTCAACCACCGGCTCGGCTTGGGTGATGCTGCGCTGATCAAGGACAACCACGTCGCCGCGGCGGGATCGGTGGTCGCAGCGCTGCGTGCCGTACGTGCCGCGGCCCCCGACCTGCCGTGCGAGGTCGAGGTGGACTCGCTCGAGCAACTCGACGAGGTGTTGGCCGAAGGAGTCGAGTTGGTGCTCCTCGACAATTTTCCGGTCTGGCAGACGCAGATCGCGGTGCAACGCCGCGATGCCCGCTCGCCGGCGACCAAACTGGAGTCCTCCGGCGGGCTTTCGCTGGACACCGCCGCCGAATACGCCGGGACCGGCGTGGACTATCTGGCCGTCGGGGCGCTCACCCATTCGGTGCGGGTGCTCGACATCGGTCTGGACATTTAGGCGCGGTAGCGCTGCTGTCGATTTAGCGGCCGAGCAAGCGGCGCGCTGCCGGTTTGGCGGCCTCCAGCGCGCGCGCGTCGCCAGCGATGCGCGATAAGATCAGTGCTCCTTCGATCAATGAGATCACTGCAACGGCAACGCTTTCCGCTTCGGCCGTGGGCCAATCTTCGGCGTGCAGCCGCTCTTCGATCGCCCTGCACCAGCCGGTGAAGGCGCGCGCCGACGCCGCACGCACCAGTGGACTGGCATTCACCGACTCGGTGGCAATCGGCTCGACAGGGCAGCCGTCGCGTTGATCGGCGCTCAGCCCGGCGACCAGCAAGTCGACCCACTGATCGACGATGTCGGCCACCGGCAGACCGCCGGCCAGAAATCTGCGCAGCAGTTGCTCGATGGCGGCCCCGGCGCCATCGACGACGGCGGCGGCCAGTTGCTGTTTGCCCTGCGGAAAGTGGTGATACAGCGAACCAGGCTTGACGCCTGCCGCGTCGAGGATCTGGTTGAGCCCTGTTGCGGCGTAGCCCTGACGGCGGAACAGGCTGGCCGCGGTTTCGATCAACGCGGCCCGGCTGCGATCAGGTCTCGGCACGTGGTTGACAATACTTGAATAACCACTCAAGAATGAAGTGATGAGGCAGCTGACGTTCGACGACCCGGGCCGATACGCGTGGCGCAATGTCCCCGACCCGGACATCACGCAGCCGCAGCAGGCGCTGGTCAGGCCCCTGCTGGTGGCGTGCTGCGACCTCGACGTCGCGGTTGCGCGCGGCGTAGCCCCGCTGCCTCCCGGGTACGCGGTCGGACACGAGGGACTGGCGGAGGTCGTCGCAGTCGGCGACGCCGTCAACGGAGTCGGGGTAGGCGACAGGGTCGTCGTGCCGTTTCAGATCAGCTGCGGTACCTGCCGCGAATGTCGCCGCGGCGTCACGAGTTCATGTAGTTCGGTGCCGTTGATGGCGATGTACGGGTTGGGTCCGCTCGCGGGCCTCGACGGCGGCGGCTTCATGTCCGATCTGGTGCTGGTGCCCTACGCCGACGCGATGCTGATCCCACTTCCGGCGACCGTCGACCCTATCGCCGTCGCCTCGCTTTCGGACAACATTCCCGACGGCTGGCGCGCGGTCGGCCCGTTCCGGGCGGAGCTGGCCGGCCTCGACCCGGCGGACCGTCGCGTGCTGGTGATCGGCCGGCTTTCGATCGGGGTCTACGCGGCCGCCCTCGCGGGGGCGCTCGGCTGCCATGTCGACTACGTCGACACCGACCCGGGTCGCCTGGCTGCGGCGGAAAAACTCGGCGCGGTCGTGCACGACGCGGCCAAACCGGACAAATCCTGGGAGCCCTATCCGGTCACCGTGCACACGTCCGGGGATCCGTCGCTCCTGGCCGCGGCGTTGCGGGCGACCTGGCCAGACGGGGTGTGCACCGACACCGGGATCTACTTCCAGGCAGGCGTCGAAATACCGATGCTGCAGGCCTACACCCGAGGTGTGCGATTCGTCACCGGGCGGGTCAGCGCACGCGCCGTCATCCCGGAAATCCTCGACTTGCTGGCGGACGGCTGCGATCTGTCCCCGGTCGTCGAACGGGTCGTGGCGTGGGAGGACGCGCCGTCGGTCTGGCCGACGATGACCGGCAAGACCGTGTTCAGCCGCGGCGATCCGGTCTAGCCGTACCTATGCGATATCGGCGACGAAAACCGCGACCCGGCCGATCTGCTGACGGGCGAAGAAGGGCAGCCCCTTGCCGTCACTTCCGGCGGGCAGCACCCGCGGGTTGGTGATGTGCACGTCCTTGCGGATGAAGTGCAGGTCGGCCTCGCCCGCAGCCAGCACGTTCTTGACCCAATCGGTTTTGCCGTGGGCCAGCGCGATCGCCAGCACATTGCCTTTGCGGTAGGCGGTCACGATGGTTTCGTACGGCTTGCCGGAGGTGCGGCCTCGATGCTTCATGACCGAGAGACCGGGAATGTAGCGCGCGAATGGGCGCATTGCCCTATTGAGGTACTTGGTTTGGAAGTTCTCAAACCAGACTGGGAAAACCATCGGGATGCCCGGGGCGTTATTGGGATGGTCCTTGCGGGACATGGCGACTCCGTTTTCGTCAGGTGCGGCCACTGTACCGGCCGGATATGCAGTTGCTCTGTTCTGGGACAATGGTTGGCGTGAACGTTATGGCGCGCATCGATTTGCGGGGCGCTGACCTGTCCGTCGCCCAGCTGCGGGCGGCGTTACCCCGCGGCGGAGTGGACGTAGAGGCTGCCCTGTCCACGGTTCGTCCGATCGTCGACGCGGTCGCGGATCGCGGCGCCGAAGCCGCGCTGGAGTACGGCGAGTCGTTGGACGGGGTGCGACCGCCGACGGTCCGGGTGCCCAGCGCCGAGTTGGACGCCGCGCTGGCCGGCTTGGATGGCGACGTCCGGTCCGCGTTGGAGGTGGCGATCGAACGCAGTCGTGCCGTGCACGCCGACCAGCGCCGCTCGGATTCCACGACGACGCTGGGCGACGGCGCCACCGTCACGGAGCGGTGGGTACCCGTCGAAAGAGTCGGGCTCTACGTGCCTGGCGGCAACGCCGTGTACCCGTCCAGCGTGGTGATGAACGTGGTACCGGCGCAGGCTGCCGGAGTCGGCTCGCTGGTGGTGGCCAGCCCACCGCAGGCGCAGTCGCAAGGTCGCTACGGGGCTCGTTTCGAAGGCTTACCGCACCCGACGATCCTGGCCGCCGCCCGGCTGCTCGGCGTCGACGAGGTGTGGGCGGTCGGCGGAGCGCAGGCGGTGGCGCTGCTGGCCTACGGCGGCTTGGACACCGACGGTGCCGAGCTGCTACCCGTCGATATGGTCACCGGACCGGGCAACATCTACGTCACCGCGGCCAAACGGCTGTGCCGCTCGCGGGTGGGCATCGACGCCGAAGCCGGGCCGACCGAGATCGCCATCCTGGCCGATCACACCGCCGACCCGGCGCACGTCGCCGCCGATCTGATCAGCCAGGCCGAGCACGACGAAATGGCCGCCAGCGTCCTGGTGACGCCCAGCGCGGATCTGGCCGACGCCACCGACGCCGAGCTGGCCGCTCAGCTGGAGACCACCGTGCATCGTCAGCGGGTGACGACCGCGCTGGCCGGCCGTCAGTCGGCCATCATCCTGGTGGACGACATCGGTGCGGGCATCCGCACCGTCAACGCCTACGCCGCAGAACATTTGGAGATCCAGACCGCCGATGCGGATCAGGTCGCGGCTCAGATCCGTTCGGCCGGCGCCATCTTCGTGGGCCCGTATTCGCCGGTCAGCCTCGGCGACTACTGCGCCGGCTCCAACCACGTGTTGCCGACGGCGGGCAGCGCCGCGCACTCCAGCGGCCTGTCGGTGCAGACCTTCCTGCGTGGCATCCATGTCGTCGACTACACCGAGGCGGCATTGAAAGATGTTGCGGGGCATGTCATAACGCTGGCCGACGCCGAAGACCTGCCTGCGCACGGCGAGGCGATCAAGCGAAGGTTCGGACAGTGACCGACCGCCCGTCGCTCGATGACTTACCGCTGCGCGGTGACCTCCGCGGCAAATCGCCCTACGGCGCGCCGCAGTTGGCGGTTCCGGTTCGACTGAACACCAACGAGAACCCGCACCCGCCGAGCAAGGCGCTCGTCGACGACGTCGTCGCATCGGTGCACGATGCGGCGCTCGATCTGCACCGCTACCCCGACCGCGACGCGGTCGCTCTGCGCACCGACCTGGCCGGCTATGTCAGTGTGCAGACCGGCGTCCAAGTCGGAGTGGAGAACCTCTGGGCGGCAAACGGTTCCAACGAGATCCTGCAGCAGCTGCTGCAGGCCTTCGGCGGTCCGGGACGCAGCGCGATCGGCTTCGCCCCGTCCTATTCGATGCACCCGATCATCTCCGCCGCCACCCACACCGAATGGGTCGAGACGGTTCGCGCCACCGACTTCAACCTCGACGTCGATGGCGCGGTCGCCGCGATCACCGAGCGTCGGCCAGACGTCGTGTTCGTCACCAGCCCCAACAACCCGTCAGGACAGAGCGTTTCGCTGCCCGACTTGCACCAGCTGCTGGATGCGACAGCCGGAATCGTGATCGTCGACGAAGCCTACGGTGAGTTCTCGGCGCGGCCCAGCGCCGTCGCGCTGATCGGGCAATACCCGACCAAACTGGTCGTGACCCGCACCATGAGCAAGGCGTTCGCCTTCGCCGGAGGACGGCTGGGCTACCTGATCGCTACTCCGGCGATGATCGAGGCGATGCTGCTGGTGCGGCTGCCGTACCATTTGTCCTCGCTCACCCAGGCCGCAGCGCGAGCGGCGCTACGGCACGCCGACGACACGTTGGGCAGCGTGGCGACCCTGATCGCCGAGCGTGAGAGAGTCACCATGGCGCTGAACGGCATGGGTTTTCAGGTCGTTCCCAGCGACGCCAACTTCGTGCTGTTCGGGCGGTTCGCCGACGCGCCCGGCACCTGGCAGCGCTACCTGGACGAGGGGGTCCTGATCCGCGACGTTGGCATACCTGGCTATCTGCGCGCGACGACGGGGCTGGCCGCCGAGAACGACGCATTCCTATCGGCCAGTGCACGTTTGGCCGCCACCGAGCTGGCCCAGCCGTTAGGAGCGTCATGACCGCCGGCCGACACGCACGCGTTGAGCGCGCCACCAAAGAATCCGACATCGTCGTCGAGCTCGACCTCGACGGCACGGGCGTCGTTCAGGTCGACACTGGAGTACCTTTCTACGACCACATGCTGACTGCCTTGGGCACCCACGCCAGCTTCGACCTGACCGTGCGCGCCAAGGGCGATGTCGAGATCGAAGCGCATCACACCATCGAGGACACCGCGATCGTGCTCGGTCAGGCGCTGGGGCAGGCGCTTGGCGACAAAAAGGGCATTCGCCGGTTCGGCGACGCGTTCATCCCGATGGACGAGACGTTGGCGCACGCCATCGTCGACGTGTCCGGTCGGCCCTACTGCGTGCACACCGGAGAGCCGGATCACCTGCAGCACACCACTATTGCCGGTAGCTCGGTGCCGTACCACACCGTGATCAACCGGCATGTGTTCGAGACGCTGGCCAACAACGCCCGCATCGCGCTGCACGTCCGCGTCCTCTATGGCCGCGACCCGCACCACATCACCGAGGCGCAGTACAAGGCCGTCGCGCGGGCATTGCGTCAAGCGGTCGAATCCGATCCGCGGGTGTCGGGTGTGCCTTCCACCAAAGGCGCGCTGTGAGAACCAAATCCGTGGTGGTCCTGGACTACGGCTCAGGCAATCTGCGTTCCGCGCAGCGCGCGCTGCAGCGCGTCGGTGCCGCGGTCGAGGTGACGGCCGACCTCGGGGTCGCCGCGGCCGCCGACGGGTTGGTGGTTCCTGGTGTCGGCGCCTTCGAGGCGTGCATGACGGGGCTGCGGGGGATCGGCGGCGACCGGGTGATCGCCGAGCGGGTCGCCGCCGGGCGACCCGTGCTGGGGGTGTGCGTCGGTATGCAGATCTTGTTCGCCCGCGGCGTCGAGTTCGGGGTCCAGAGCAACGGCTGCGGCCAGTGGGCCGGGGTGGTGACGCGTTTGGATGCGCCGGTGATCCCGCACATGGGCTGGAATGTGGTGTCGGCGGCGCCCGGTAGCGCGCTGTTCAAAGGCCTGGACGCCGACGCCCGATTCTACTTTGTGCACTCCTATGCCGCTCAGCGGTGGGAGGACGGACCCGAGGCGCTGCTGACATGGGCCACCCACGGGGTGCCGTTCCTGGCGGCGGTCGAGGACGGGCCGTTGGCCGCCACCCAGTTCCACCCGGAAAAGAGCGGGGATGCCGGAGCGGCCGTGCTGAGCAACTGGGTTGAGGGGTTATGACGTGTCGTTGATTCTGTTGCCCGCCGTCGACGTGGTCGAGGGCCGGGCGGTGCGGTTGGTGCAAGGCAAGGCCGGTAGCGAAACCGAGTACGGCTCGGCGCTGGACGCTGCGCTGGGTTGGCAACGCGACGGCGCCGAATGGGTGCATCTGGTCGATTTGGACGCGGCGTTCGGCCGCGGATCCAACCGGGAGCTGCTGGCCGAGGTCGTCGGCAAGCTCGACGTGCAGGTTGAACTCTCCGGCGGTATTCGCGACGACGACTCGTTGGCGGCAGCGTTAGCGACCGGATGCGCTCGTGTCAACCTGGGCACTGCGGCGTTGGAAAATCCACGGTGGTGCGCGCGGGCGATCGCCGACCACGGCGACAAGGTCGCGGTCGGTCTCGACGTGCACATCGTCGACGGTGATCACCGGTTGCGCGGCCGCGGCTGGGAGACCGACGGCGGGGATCTGTGGGAAGTGCTGGAACGCCTTGACAGCGAAGGCTGTTCACGGTTCGTGGTGACCGATGTCACCAAGGACGGCACGTTGACCGGGCCCAACCTCGAACTGCTTCGCGCGGTCGGCGAGCGCACCGACATCCCGGTGATCGCTTCCGGCGGCGTGTCGAGCCTCGACGATTTACGGGCCATCGCAACGCTGACCGGCAGCGGCGTCGAGGGTGCGATCGTCGGCAAGGCGCTGTACGCCGGACGATTCAGTTTGCCGCAGGCACTGGCAGCGGTAGCAGGCTAGGGCCGCAATGGATCTCGACGTGCACGTGGCCTCGTTAGTGGAGAAAGCGTCGGCGATCCTCGACGCCGCCGCGAAGCCGTTCATCGCCGGTCATCGCGCGGATTCCGCGGTCAGCAAGCGGGGCGACGACTTCGCTACCAAAGTCGACCTGGCCATCGAGCGCCAGGTGGTCGACGCGCTGGTGTTGGCCACCGGAATCCCGGTGCACGGCGAGGAATTCGGCGGCGCTGACCTGGACTTGCCGTGGGTCTGGGTGCTCGACCCGGTCGACGGGACGTTCAACTACGCGGCCGGCTCGCCGATGGCCGCGATCCTGCTGGGCCTTTTGCACGACGGCGATCCGGTGGCGGGCCTGACGTGGTTGCCGTTCATGGGCGAGCGCTACGCCGCGGTGTCGGGCGGTCCGGTGCTGAAGAACGGTGTGCCACAGCCACCGTTGGCCCAATCGGACCTGAACCACGCCATCATCGGTGTCGGAACCTTCAACGCCGACTCGCGCGGCCGGTTTCCCGGGCGGTACCGGTTGGCGGTGCTCGAAGAGCTGAGCAGGGTGTCGTCGAGATTGCGGATGCACGGTGCCACTGGCATCGATCTGGCCTATGTTGCCGACGGGGTTCTCGGCGGTTCCATCAGTTTCGGCGATCACGTATGGGATCACGCGGCCGGGGTGGCACTGGTGCGGGCCGCAGGTGGCATCGTCACCAATCTCGCCGGTGATGTGTGGACGCCCGATTCGCGATCCGCATTGGCCGCCGCCCCGGGTGTGCATGCCCAGCTACTGGAGATGCTGCGCACAGTAGGACGACCAGATGAGTATTGATTCCTCTTGCGGCACAAGCCTTGCGGTGCGGGTCATTCCCTGCCTGGATGTCGACGACGGCCGGGTGGTCAAGGGTGTCAACTTCGAGAACCTGCGGGATGCGGGCGATCCCGTGGAGCTCGCCGCCGCCTACGACGCCGAGGGTGCCGACGAACTGACCTTTCTCGACGTGACCGCGTCATCGTCAGGGCGGGCCACCATGCTCGAGGTGGTTCGCCGCACCGCCGAGCAGGTGTTCATCCCGCTGACCGTCGGCGGTGGGGTGCGGACGGTCGCCGACGTCGACGTGTTGTTGCGGGCGGGAGCGGACAAGGTGTCGATCAACACCGCCGCCATCGCCCGTCCGGATTTGCTGGCGGAGCTGGCAACTCAATTCGGGTCGCAGTGCATCGTGTTGTCGGTCGATGCCCGCACTGTGCCGGCCGGCTCGGCCCCGACACCGTCGGGCTGGGAGGTCACCACTCACGGAGGGCGGCACGGCACCGGCATCGACGCAGTGGAGTGGGCGGCCCGGGGCGCCGAGTTGGGGGTGGGGGAGATCCTGCTCAACTCGATGGATGCCGACGGCACTCGGGCCGGCTTCGACCTGCCGATGTTGCGGGCGGTTCGCGCGGCGGTAACGGTACCCGTGATTGCCAGCGGCGGCGCGGGCGCGGCCGAACATTTCGCCCCTGCGGTGGTCGCAGGCGCGGATGCGGTGTTGGCCGCCAGCGTGTTTCACTTCCGGCAGTTGACCATCTGGCAGGTGAAAGAGGCGATGGCCGCAGCAGGGATCACCGTGCGATGACGCTTGATCCGGGCATCGCGGCACGCCTCAAACGCAACGCCGAGGGGTTGTTCACCGCGATCGTGCAGGAGCGCAGCAGCGGCGACGTGTTGATGGTCGCCTGGATGGATGACGAGGCGCTGGCCCGCACATTGCAAACCCGCGAGGGCACGTACTTCTCACGGTCCCGCGGTGAGCAGTGGGTCAAGGGCGCCACGTCCGGCCACACCCAGCGGGTCCATTCGGTGCGGTTGGACTGTGACGGCGACGCGGTGCTGCTGGTGGTCGACCAGGTCGGCGGCGCCTGTCACACGGGCGACCACAGCTGTTTCGACGCCGACGTGCTGCTGGCTCCAGACGACTGACAGGCGGCGTCGCCACGCGATGGCATGTCCTGCGCTGGGCTCCGCGCTAACTATTGCCGCGAAGCTCCTCTTAGATTGACGTTTAAATATCTTAAGTATTTCATCTACTTAAGTAATGCACTTCACAACTTTGCACGACCAATCAGGTCTCTCGAGCGTCGTGGAGAACGGTAGTGGTGCTACTGCTTTCAACGGCGACGACAACTTTGCCGCCGGTGATCGGCGCTGACAGCAACGCCTTGGCCGGGCTAGGTGACCAAGACCTCGCCGCTGCCTTCGGCCCTGACCTCTTTGCGAGCGCCGATTTGGGAACGGGATCGCCGACGTCTTGCCAACGTCCCTGGGCAATGTGATCGATCCCTTCCTGACCAGCTTGCTGGGCCTGCTATGGCCGGGCGCACCAGCACGACTGATTGGGTGAGCACCAGCTGCGGCTGAACGGCGCTCGGCTGAGGCTGAAGGGCGCCGCGGTCGGCGGCACCTCCGGTAGGCGTGATCCATCTGCCGTTGATGCGCCGACGTGCTGGGAAGTCTGCGAGTGAAAGCGCCGCGACAGTCGCGCCAGCGGAGGGACGTCGTTCTCATGCATAGTTACGTTTGCTACAAGAATGCGATTGCTCACTGGTCTGGCAACCCACAGGCATTGACGGCAACGTCAGCAGCACGTTCTCGCTGTGGGTTGAAAGCGGGTCTCTCCGGTATTTCTGTCCGGATAACCGGCTGTTTAGTCCGGGTTTTCGACCGCTGCTGGGATTGACCATCTTTTCTGCCATCGATGTCCGAGCAAACGGGGTGACGAACTGCGTGGTTGTCCAGGCGAAACGGCCGCCCTGTTGCTAGCGTATCGGCATCCGCGGCGTAGGCGCCGCTTCGTGAACACCGGAGATAGGCCATGGGTGCAGTGGCACGACTACCGGCGGCGCTCCAGCGTCTCCTTCTCATCGCGGCGGTCCCCACCGCTGCGTTTCTCGTGTTCGCCACCTGGTTGCAAGCGGGATGGGGCGGCCCGTCAGCGCTGGGCGCGTTGCACTTCGCGGCAGCGCTGGGATTTCCGACATTCGCGGCAGTGAGTGCCGCAGTTGCCGCACGACGGGGCAGTGATCGGCAACGCCAGGGTTGGGTGGTGATGACTCTCGGCCTGGTTGTCCTGGAGTTCGGCGCGATTGTGGTGGTTTATCACCGGTTCTGGCGCGGCGGCGTCCAGCCCTTGTACCCGCCGGCGACGCTGATCGGGTTCTGGGTATTTCCCTTGGTCGCGTGCGTGGCATTGATTGTGTTCCCGGCAGGTTCTCCTGGTGTTGCCCGCTTCCGGATGGTGCTGGACGGCACGATCGTCGCCGCGTCGCTGTTTGTGGTGGCGTGGGTGGCGGTGCTTCGCCATGCCTATTCCTCGACGAAAGTCGGCGGTGTCGACCAGTTTTTGTCCATCGCCTGCCCGGCGTCAGGAGTCGTGACTGTCACAGTGGCTGTGTTGGTGCTCGCTCGGGCAAACACCCGCTGGCGCCTGACGCTGACTGTGCTGACAATCGGCTTGACCATGATCGCCGCCTCCGGCGGCGCCTACGTGTATCTGCTCGCCCGGCACGTCTACCTCTTTGATAGCCCCCTGGGCCTCGGCTGGCCGGCAGGGCTGGTGCTGGTGGGCGTGGCTGCGCTCAACTGTCCGCCGGATTTGCCGCAGACGTCGCCCGAGCCGGTGGTGTCGGAGACCGCGCCAACATCAATGTGGCTGCCCTACATTCCGCTGGCCATCGCCGGCTTTCTCGAACTCACCCAGTTCCGTGACGCCCTGGAATCCGACCCTGCACTCGCTGCGGCGCCCTGGCTGATCTGCGCGGTGCTGGCTCGGCAGTTCTTGGTGGTCGCCGAGAATCGGCGGCTGCTGAACAGCGTGACCGACCGTTCGCTACACGACCCCCTGACCTACTTGGCGAATCGGGTCCTGTTCCATGACCGGCTCGATCATGCGATCCAGCTGTACCACCGCGACCGCCGATCGGTTGCGGTCTTGTCGATGGATATTGACGACTTCAAACTCATCAACGACAACTTGGGCCATCCCGCCGGCGACGCACTGCTGGTACAAGCCGCACAACGCCTGCTGGGCTGCGTGCGAAGCGGCGACACCGTGGCCCGCTTGGGCGGCGATGAATTCGCCGTTCTCATCGAGGATGCAGGGGAGAACGCGCATCTCATCGTCTACCTGATTATGGAGGCCTTCGAGCGTCCGTTCAGCACCGACGGCGAAGACATCTTCATGCGGCCCAGCGCGGGCTTGGCCGTCAGCTGCGTCGACGACGCAGACCTGCGCGCCTCCGAATTGCTCAAACACGCTGATATGGCAATGTACTCGGCCAAACGGCTGGGGGGCGGCCTGCAGACTTTCAGTCCCGACATGCACGCAAGGGACGAGGGCCCCGGCTTCCCGACGTCCGATATCCAACCGCCTCGCGGCGGATTGGTCGAGGTGCGGCTACTCAGCGATCTTCGTCAGGCCATCAGCCACCGTGCCCTGACCGTGTTGTATCAACCGAAGGTCGATCTGCGGAACACCACCGTGGTGGGCGCCGAAGCACTGGTTCGTTGGCCGCACCCGATATTCGGACTCGTCCGGCCGCACCAATTCCTGCCATTGGTGCGCCAACACGGCCTGATGCGCACGTTCACCGACTTAGTACTGGACCAAGCACTCAGCGACGCCGCCCAATGGCGGCGCCAGGGGTTTGATGTGCCGGTTGCCGTCAACCTGTTTCCTCCTCTGGTCGGAGACCTCACCCTGCCTGGGCGCATCTTCGATTCCTTGGCACGACACGAATTACCGGGCGACTCGCTGATTATCGAAATCACCGAAGACATGATTCTGGACAACATCGACCGAACCCGTGACGTACTGGAGGCCTTGCGGGAATGCAGCATTCACATTGCGCTTGACGATTTCGGTAGCGGCTACTCGGCATTGACCTACCTGCGCAAGCTGCCCATCGATGAAGTCAAAGTCGACTACGACCTGATCGGGCACGTCTTGACCGATCCGCGCGCCGAGGCCATCGTGCGAGCTGTCATCGACTTGTCGCACGCGCTGAATGTCACAACCGTCGCTGAGGGTGTGGAAGACGCTACAACAGCGGAGTGGCTGCGCGACCGAGGATGTGAAGTCGCGCAGGGTATTTATTACAGCCCGCCGATCGCGGCCCCCGCGATGATGGATTTGATCGCGTCGCAGGCAGCGTCGCCGGCAGCGATGTGTCAGCCGGCGATTTCCAATCCATTGGCGGCCGCTACTCCCGCGCGCGCCCATTCGTCATGACGCACCGCGGGCGCAATCCGGTTTTTCCTAATCATGTCGGCGTTGACGCGGGTTCCGTCGGTACCTTTGGTCATCACCACTGGGGGCCGGAATGCGAAGGTGTGGTTGGCGGTGTCGATGGCCAATAGGCCATCGGTATCGGTGAATCCGTTGGCGCGCATGGTGTCCTCGGCCCATCGTGCAGGCGTGAGGCCGGAGAAGTCACTGACGTAGGCCACCCAGAGATGGACATTGTGCCGCGTGTAGAGCTTGGAGAGGGCGCCTTCCACGGCGGTCCGGCCCGCGGGGGTGAGCACGCCGGAGGCGTCGGTGATGTATCTGGTGAGCTGGATCGGCGGCGCCGCTGGAGCAGCCGTGCCCGGTTGATTCGTGTCGGCGGTGGCGCCGTTGGCCGGTTCATTCGCTCTGTGGCGCAGCACTTCTCCACCGACAACGCCCGCGACCGCAAGCAGCAACAGTGTCGCCAGTGCGGCCGCCAGCACCGCCGGCCGAAGCCGGCGACGCTTCGGCCGCGGTGGCGCGGTCTCTGCCCGTGCGGACACCGGCGTCGTCGGGCCTGCGGCCGCCCGGCCCGCCACGGTTCCGGCGGCTCCGATGCCCGGTTGGCCGGTCAAAGCCGCTGCAAAATCCGAGCAGCTCGGGTACCGGTCCGCAGGGCGTTTCGCCAAGACTCTGGTGATCACGTCGTTCAGATCGGCGAGGTCGGGGCGCCGTTCGCCGATCGATGGCGGCGGCGCAGACAGGTGTTGCGTGATGACCACCGCCGCGCTGGAGTCCTGATATGGCTCCGAGCCGGTCAACAAATGAAAAGCTGTGCAGCCCAATGCATACTGGTCGGCTCGTCCGTCGATGCCAGAACCCATCAGCTGTTCGGGCGCGGCGTAGGCCGTCGTCCCCATGACCATGTTGGTGGCGGTCAGACCGCTGATGTCACCGAGCTGCCGGGCAATACCGAAGTCGGCCAGCAAGATCCGTCGCCCTCGGGGGTCGTCGCCGGTCAGCAGGATATTGGCGGGCTTGACGTCGCGATGTAGCAATCCGCGCAGGTGCGCGTAATCCAATGCGTCGGCTACGGCGCTGACGATCTCGAATGCCAGGGCCTTCGGCAGGCCGGAGGGGTAGCGGCTGCGCAGCAATTCGGCGGCGTCTGTTCCCTCGACATAATCCATCGACAGCCACAGCTGTCCCTCGAATTCGCCGCGGTCGTGGATGCCGACGATGTGGGGATGCCACAACTCTGCGGCGAGGTCCGCTTCCCGGCTGAATCGCTGCCGGTACTCGCTGTCCGCAGTCAACGCGGCGGGCAGCACCTTGAGGGCGTCGCGGCGAGGTAGTCGCGGGTGCTGCGCCAGATAGACCTCACCCATGCCCCCGGACCCCAACCGCTGCACGATGGTGTATCCGGCGAACACATCTCCGTTGTTCAGCGGCATTGCGTGATGCTACAAAGCGCCGGCTAGCTGCGGGTTCGCAGCGTCTGCAACGCCTTGTCGGCGTGGGTGTCCATACTCAACTCGCTGGAGATCACGTCGAGCACCGTGCGATCGGTGTCGATGATGAACGTCGTGCGTTTGACCGGTATCAGCTTGCCCAAAAGCCCGCGCTTGACCCCGAAGTGGGCGGCGATCGCGCCGTTGGTGTCAGACAGCAGCGGATAGTCGAAGTGCTGTGCGTCGGCGAACTTGGCTTGTTTTGCGACGGGATCAACGCTGATGCCGACCCGGCTTGCGCCGACCGCCGTGAATTCCTGAGCCAGGTCGCGGAAGTGGCATGCCTCTTTGGTGCAGCCGGGTGTCATCGCTGCCGGGTAGAAGAACAGCACAACCGGTCCGTCGCCCAGGAGAGCGCTCAGCCGGCGCGGGGTGCCAGTCTGGTCGGGAAGTTCGAAGTCAGCTACGGTGTCACCGGTTTTCATGGCTGTGACGCTACGCCAGTCGCGATCAGAGCCACGCAGCCATCTGGGAAGATGGCTGCGTGCACGCCAACCTTGTCGCCACCACCACCTCGCGGGAGCATTTCCGCGCGCTGGCCGCCGAGCATCGCGTGGTGCCGGTGACGCGCAAGGTGCTGGCCGACGCCGAGACACCGCTGTCCGCCTACCGCAAGCTAGCCGCCAACCGGCCCGGCACCTTCCTGTTGGAGTCGGCCGAAAACGGACGGTCCTGGTCGCGGTGGTCGTTCATCGGTGCCGGTTCACCGTCGGCGTTGACCGTGCGCGACGGTCAGGCGGTGTGGCTGGGCGCGGTGCCACAGGACGCGCCCACCGGCGGCGACCCGCTGCAGGCACTGCACGCCACCTTGGAGCTGCTGGCCACGGCGGCGCTGCCGGGGCTGCCGCCGCTGTCGGGCGGCATGGTGGGCTTCTTCGCCTACGACCTGGTACGACGACTGGAGCGGCTGCCGGAGATCGCCGTCGACGACCTCAACCTGCCGGACATGCTGCTGCTGCTGGCCACCGATCTGGCGGCCGTCGACCATCACGAAGGCACCATCACGCTGATCGCCAACGCGGTGAACTGGAACGGCACCGACGAACGTGTCGACGAGGCCTACGACGACGCGATCGCGCGGTTGGACGTGATGACCGCCGCGTTGGGTCAGCACTTGCCCTCGACCGTCGCGACATTCACCAGGCCCGAGCCGGTCCACCGCTCCCAACGCACGGTGCAGGAGTACGGCGGCATCGTCGAACGTCTGGTCGGTGAAATCGAGCGCGGCGAGGCATTCCAGGTGGTGCCCTCGCAGCGTTTCGAGATGGACACCCACGTCGAGGCGATCGACGTCTACCGGATGCTGCGGGTGTCCAACCCCAGCCCGTACATGTATCTCCTCCACGTGCCGAATGATGAAGGAGGAACGGCATTTTCAATCGCCGGTTCCAGTCCTGAAGCTCTAGTGACGGTGCAGGACCGCCGGGCGACGACGCACCCGATCGCCGGAACCAGATGGCGCGGGCAGACCGAAGAAGAGGATCAGCTGCTGGAAAAGGAGCTGCTGGCCGACGACAAAGAACGCGCCGAGCACCTGATGTTGGTCGACTTGGGCCGCAACGACCTGGGCCGAGTATGCGTGCCCGGCAGCGTCCGAGTCGAGGATTACAGCCATATTGAGCGCTACAGCCACGTCATGCATCTGGTCTCCACGGTCACCGGGATGCTGGCCGAGGGACGCACCGCCCTGGACGCCGTGACGGCCTGTTTTCCCGCCGGAACGTTGTCGGGGGCGCCGAAGGTCCGCGCCATGGAGCTCATCGAGGAGGTGGAGAAGACGCGGCGTGGCCTCTACGGCGGCGTCGTCGGCTATCTCGATTTCGCCGGCAACGCCGACTTCGCGATCGCGATCCGCACCGCCCTGCTGCGCGACGGCACCGCCTACGTCCAGGCCGGCGGTGGGGTAGTGGCCGACTCCAACGGTCCTTACGAGTACACCGAGGCGACGAACAAGGCGCGGGCGGTGCTCAGCGCGATCGCCGCCGCGGAGACGCTGACCACTCCGGATGCCGACCGGGATGGCTGATGCCCGGCCCGGTATGTCGGGCCGGTTGACCATCCGCATAGCGCAGGTCCTGCTGGTGGGCGCCGCTGCCGGGTTGTGGGCGGCATCGCGGCTGAACTGGGTCGACCTGCGCACCTTCGACGGGTTGGGCCCGCCACAAATCGTCACAGTGTCTGGCGCTGACTGGTCGTCGGCCTTGCTCCCCCTGGCGCTGGTGCTGCTGGCCACCGCCATCGCCGCGTTGGCGGTGCGGGGTTGGGCGTTACGCACGCTCGCGGTGCTGGTGGCGCTGGCAAGCCTGGCAACGGGATACCTGGCGGTCAGCACGCTGGAACTTCCGGATGTGGCCCCGCGGGGAGCGGACGTCGCGCATGTGCCGGTGCTCGAGTTGGTGGGCAGCCAGCGGCACTACCCGGGGCCGACGATCACCCTGGCGGCCGCGGTGTGCACGCTGGTCGGCGCGGTGCTGCTGATGCGG
Source organism: uncultured Actinomycetota bacterium (assembly GCA_963833935.1). Classification (GTDB taxonomy): domain Bacteria; phylum Actinomycetota; class Actinomycetes; order Mycobacteriales; family Mycobacteriaceae; genus Mycobacterium. The sequence continues at coordinate 60,292 of CAWIAC010000023.1, forward strand.
GCGGCGACCTCGGCCGGCGGCACCGCGACGCGCTACCTGACGCCGGCCGCCCGCCGGTCGATGGCGTCGCGCGACGAACGCGCGAACGCACCGATGTCGGAGCGAATGATCTGGGACGCCCTCGACGAGGGCCGCGATCCGACGGTCCAATCGGGAGCGACGGCATCGCCAACGGATGACAATCCACCACCTGAATCTGACACCGAGGGTCGGTGACGGACCGCGCGCCGGCGGTCGCTACCCTTCGGAGGAACGCCGTGAATAATTCGGCGACCCCCGGGGAGAGGAACCGACAGCATGAGTTCGGCGACCGTGCTCGACTCCATCATCGAGGGAGTCCGTGCCGACGTTGCCGCACGCGAAGCTGTGGTGAGCATGTCCGCGGTCAAGGCGGCCGCTGAGTCTGTGCCGTCACCGCGGGATGTGTTGGCGGCGTTGCGCGAACCCGGCATCGGCGTCATCGCCGAGGTCAAGCGGGCCAGCCCGTCGGCGGGACCACTCGCGTCGATCGCCGACCCGGCCGAATTCGCCCGCGCCTACGAAGACGGTGGCGCGCGGATCATCAGCGTGCTGACCGAAGAGCGCCGCTTCCACGGCAGCCTCGACGACCTGGATGCGGTGCGCGCGGCTGTGTCAATACCGGTGCTGCGTAAAGATTTTGTGATAGGGCCCTACCAGATTCATGAGGCCCGCGCCCATGGAGCGGACATGCTGCTGCTGATCGTCGCAGCGCTGGATCAACCCGCGCTGGAGTCGATGTTGGAGCGCACCGAGTCGTTGGGTATGACCGCACTCGTCGAGGTGCACACCGAGGAAGAGGCCGACCGGGCGTTGACGGCGGGAGCGCGGGTGATCGGGGTCAACGCTCGCGACCTGCGGACACTGAGAGTGGACCGGGATTGCTTCGCGCGCATCGCGCCCGGGCTGCCTTCCGAGGTGATCCGGATTGCCGAATCAGGGGTGCGCGGCCGCGCCGACCTGCTGGCTTACGCCGGTGCGGGTGCTGATGCCGTGCTGGTTGGGGAGGGTCTGGTCACCAGCGGCAATCCCCGTGCAGCCGTCGCCGATCTGGTCACCGCGGGTAAGCATCCGTCTTGCCCCAAACCGGCCCGCTAGGGGTTCAATCCGATGAGCCGCTTGCGCGTTGAGCGTTCGTGATGGCTGACATATTGCGCCCCGAACTTCCGCGTTCCAGCGCCGCGATCGCCGAGCCCACCCACCACGATCCGGACTCTCGCGGTCATTTTGGTGTGTACGGTGGCCGGTTCGTGGCCGAGGCGCTGATGGCTGTGATCGAGGAAGTCACCGCGGCCTACGAGAAGGTGCGCACCGACCAGGCATACCTGGACGAGCTCGACCGGTTGCAGGTGCACTACACCGGCAGGCCGTCGCCGCTGTACGAGGCCACCCGGCTCAGCGAGCTTGCCGGCGGCGCCCGGATATTTCTCAAACGAGAAGACTTGAACCACACCGGTTCTCACAAGATCAACAACGTGTTGGGTCAGGCATTGCTGGCCCGCAAAATGGGTAAGGCGCGAGTGATCGCCGAGACCGGTGCGGGCCAGCACGGAGTGGCCACCGCGACCGCATGCGCTCTGTTGGGGCTGGAGTGCGTGATCTACATGGGTGCCGTCGACACCGCGCGGCAGGCACTAAATGTCGCACGGATGCGACTGCTGGGCGCTGAGGTGGTGTCGGTCGAGTCTGGCTCCAAGACGCTCAAGGACGCCATCAATGAGGCGTTCCGCGACTGGGTTACCAACGCCGAGAACACCTACTACTGCTTCGGCACTGCCGCCGGCCCGCATCCCTTCCCGATGATGGTTCGCGACTTCCAGCGGGTCATCGGGCTCGAGACGCGGGTACAGATTCAGGATCAGGCCGGTCGACTGCCCGACGTCGTCACCGCATGCGTAGGCGGGGGATCGAATGCCATTGGAATCTTCCACGCATTCCTCGACGATCCCGGCGTCCGGTTAGTGGGTTTCGAGGCGGCTGGCGACGGCGTCGAAACCGGCCGCCACGCCGCCACGTTCACCGGTGGTTCGCCGGGGGCGTTTCAGGGATCGTTCTCGTTTCTGCTGCAGGACGACGACGGGCAGACCATCGAATCGCATTCGATCTCGGCCGGGTTGGACTATCCGGGCGTCGGCCCAGAGCATGCGTGGCTGAAGGACACCGGCCGTGCCGAATACCGGCCCATCACTGACAACGAGGCGATGGATGCGTTCCGGCTGTTGTGCCGCACCGAAGGCATTATTCCGGCGATCGAATCGGCGCACGCGGTGGCCGGCGCGCTCACACTGGGTGTCGAGATGGGCAGCGGCGCAATCATCGTGGTGAACCTGTCCGGCCGCGGCGACAAAGACGTCGAGACCGCGGCGAAATGGTTCGGCCTGTTACCGGATACCGGACAGTCATGACCGTCGAGCAGAGTGAGAAGAATGGTCTGGCAGCACTTTTCAGCGCGTGTGCGCGGGATAACCGCGCGGCGCTGATCGGATATCTGCCGACCGGATACCCCGATGTTGCGACGTCGATCGAGGCGATGAAGGCGCTGACCGAATCCGGGTGCGACCTCATCGAGGTGGGTGTGCCTTATTCGGACCCAGGTATGGACGGCCCGACCATCGCGACGGCGGCAGAGGTCGCGTTGCGCGGGGGTGTGCGAGTTCGCGACACGTTTGCCGCTGTCGAGGCGATCAGCGCAGCCGGTGGTCGCGCGGTCGTCATGACGTACTGGAATCCCGTGCTGCGCTACGGAGTCGAAGCCTTCGCGCGAGATCTTGCCGCAGCGGGCGGGCACGGCTTGATCACGCCGGACCTCATTCCCGACGAGGCCGACGATTGGCTGGCGGCGTCCGATCAGCACCAGTTGGATCGCATCTTTCTGGTCGCGCCGTCCTCGACGCCGCAGCGCTTGGCGACTACCGTCGAGGCCTCTCGTGGTTTTGTCTACGCGGCGTCGATCATGGGTGTGACCGGTGCCCGTGCCGCGGTGTCCAACGCTGCGCCGGAATTGGTGGGCAGGGTCAAAGCGATTTCCCAGATACCCGTCGGCGTCGGGTTGGGCGTGCGGTCGCGGGAACAGGCGGCTCAGATCGCGAGCTATGCCGACGGAGTCATCGTGGGTTCGGCGCTCGTCACCGCGCTCACGGCCGGTCTGACGACGATGCGCGCGCTGACAGAAGAACTCGCCGCCGGTGTGCGCCAAAGGGTTTCCACGTCATGACGACGACGGTCATCGCCTACTTTCCGAGCCCGCCTCGCGGAGTGTGGCACATCTGGCTGGTGCCTATTCGCGCGTACGCATTGTTCATCATCGCCGGGATCATCGCCGCGCTGCTCATCGGCGATCGACGCTGGGCGGCACGCGGCGGCGAGCGCGGTGTCATTTACGACATCGCGCTGTGGGCAGTGCCGTTCGGGCTCATCGGAGGTCGGCTGTATCACCTGGCAACCGACTGGCGGACGTATTTCGGCGAAGGCGGCGCGGGGCCGTGGGCAGCGCTGCGTATCTGGGATGGCGGCTTGGGGATCTGGGGCGCGGTCGCCCTAGGCGGCGTGGGCGCATGGATCGCCTGCCGGCGTCGCGGCATTCCGCTTCCGGCATTCGGCGACGCGATAGCGCCCGGGATCGTTCTCGCGCAGGCTATCGGCCGTCTAGGGAACTATTTCAACCAAGAGCTTTTCGGCCACGAGACCACGATGCCGTGGGGTCTGGAGATCTTCTACCGTCGCGACCCGGCCGGGTTCGTCGATGTCCACTCGCTTGACGGGACGTCGACTGGGCAGTTGGCCATGGTCGTCCAGCCAACATTTCTCTACGAATTGCTTTGGAACCTATTGGTATTCGCGCTGCTGATCCTGGTGGATCGACGGTTGACGATCGGGCACGGCCGGCTGTTTGCGCTGTACGTGGCGGGCTACTGCGTTGGGCGGTTCTGGATCGAGCTGTTGCGTGACGACACCGCGACCCATATCGCCGGGATCCGGATCAACTCCTTCACTGCGACGTTCGTTTTCATCGGCGCGGTGGTGTATCTGATCTTGGCGCCCAAGGGCCGCGAGGATCCGGCGACGCTCAGTGGCTCGGCCGCGGAGCTCCTCGAACCGGACTCAGTTGACGAGGACACAACCGACGCCGCGTCGGAGGCGGCCGAGCCCACATCAACGCCAGAGGCGGCCGAGCCCACATCGACGCCGGAGACGCCGCAGACGGCGGACACGTCCCCGGGCGTCGTCGCCGCGGAGACGGCCGAGCAGACGGCGGCCGACCAACCCGACGCCGACGCTGAGGCCATCGCCGCCGAAGCCGACGCGGCTGAAGTCGACGCGCCCGAGGTCGAGGTAGCCGCGGCCCCTGAGCCCGAGTCGGAGGACGTGGCCGACGCGCCTGAGGGGGATGAGGATGCGGCGGCACACGGCCCGGACGAGGATAACGCCCCGGAACCGACCGACTCGACGACGACACAGCCGGACCAGGGCGGATGATCACGCCGGCTGAGCACGGCGGCACCCGGTCTGCCGCGCGCTGGCATCGGCGGCATTGGTACGGGTTGCTGGGGTCGGGCGCACTCCTGGCGGGCGCGCTCGTCTACATCGGCCTGGTCGACCCGCACAACCCGGATTCGGTCTTTCCCGTGTGCCCGTTCCGGCTGCTGACCGGGTGGAACTGCCCGGGATGCGGCACGCTGCGCATGATCCATGACGTTCTACACGGCGACCTCGCCGCAGCAGTCAACGACAATGTATTGCTGCTCGTTGGCCTTCCGGTGCTGGTCGGATGGATTCTGCTGCGCCGCCGCCGCGGAAACTCGCTGCTGACAATTCCCGCGGCGGTGACCATCGCGACCGTGGCCCTGGCGTGGACAGTCGTGCGCAACATGCCAGGATTCCCGTTAATTCCGACGCTGCTCACCGGCTAGCCTGCTGTCCAATCCACAACCGACGCGAGATGATCAGCTTGCGCGACTATGCTGACTCGTCGTGACGAGGCGCGGCAAGATCGTCTGTACTCTCGGTCCGGCCACCAGCTCCGACGAGGTCGTCAGAGCGCTGGTCGAAGCCGGAATGGACGTCGCCAGAATGAACTTCAGTCACGGCGACTACACCGACCATAAAGCCGCCTACGAGCGGGTTCGTGCAGCCTCCAACGCAACCGGGCGCGCGGTCGGGTTACTTGCCGACCTGCAGGGCCCGAAGCTCAGGCTCGGGCGTTTCGCTGACGGACCGACGTACTGGGCCGACGGCGAAACCGTGCGCATCACCGTGGCCGAGTGTCTGGGCAACCACGACCGGGTGTCGACCACGTACAAGCAGTTGGCCCAAGATGCCCTGCCCGGCGATCGCGTTCTGGTCGACGACGGCAACATCTGCTTGCTGGTCGATAAGATCGACGGCGACGACGTCGTCTGCACCGTTCTCGAGGGCGGACCGGTCAGCAACAACAAGGGCATGTCGCTGCCCGGGATGAACGTGTCGGCTCCCGCTTTGTCCGAGAAGGACATCGACGATCTGGAGTTCGCGCTGCAGCTCGGCGTCGACATGGTGGCGCTCTCGTTCGTGCGCTCACCGTCGGACGTCGAGTTGGTGCACGAGGTGATGGACCGGGTCGGCCGACGGGTACCGGTCATCGCCAAACTCGAGAAGCCGGAAGCCGTCGACAATCTCGAAGCGGTGGTGTTGGCCTTCGATGCGGTCATGGTTGCCCGCGGCGATCTGGGTGTCGAGCTGCCGCTGGAAGAGGTGCCGCTGGTCCAGAAGAGGGCCATCCAAATGGCCAGGGAGAACGCAAAACCCGTGATCGTGGCGACGCAGATGCTCGAATCGATGATCGAACACTCGCGGCCGACCAGGGCTGAGGCCTCCGACGTCGCCAACGCCGTGCTGGACGGCGCCGACGCGGTGATGTTATCCGGCGAAACCTCGGTCGGGAAATATCCGCTGGCCGCGGTCCAGACGATGGCCCGGATCATCTGCGCCGTGGAAAATAATTCGACGGCCGCACCGCCGTTGACGCACCTTCCTCGCACCAAACGCGGAGTGATCTCCTATGCCGCCCGTGATATCGGCGAGCGGCTGGATGCCAAAGCGCTGGTCGCGTTCACCCAATCCGGCGACACGGTTCGGCGGCTGGCGCGACTGCACACCCCGTTGCCGCTGCTGGCGTTCACCCCGCTGCCCGAAGTACGCAGCCAACTGGCCATGACGTGGGGCACCGAGACGTTCATCGTCCCGGTCTTTCAATCGACCGATGGCATGATCCGCCAAGCCGACCAGTCGTTGATGGACCTCGGCCGCTACAAAAGGGGTGACCTGGTGGTCATCGTCGCGGGTGCCCCTCCCGGTACCGTCGGGTCGACCAACATGATTCATGTGCACCGAATCGGCGAGGAAGACCTCTAGCCCGGCAGGGAAATGTGGTACAGGCCGGCAACTAGGCCGCCCGTTGACGATGCGCTCCGCGAAGCGGAGGGCTGAGGAACCGGGCAACTAGGCTATGCCGGTGTCTGACTTCGACGAGCTGATGGCGGTGCTCGACCTGCATCACACCGGCAACGACGTCTTCGTCGGATCACACCCCAGCAAAAACCCGCCTCGGACATTCGGCGGCCTGCTGATGGCGCAGTCGTTTGTGGCGGGCAGTCGCACACTGACCCGCGATCTGCCGCCCAACGCGCTTTCCGCGCATTTCATCAATGGCGGCGACATCTCCAAGGACATCGAATTCCAGGTGGTGCGGTTACGCGACGAGCGTCGCTTCGCGAACCGCCGCGTCGACGTGACGCAGGACGGCATCTTGCTGGCGACGGTGATGCTCTCCTACCTGGCCGGTGGACGCGGCCTCGAGCACAACGTGCAGCCGCCCGATGTCGCCGATCCGGAGACGTTGCCGTCGATCAAGGAACTGCTGCGCGGCTACGAGGAAAGGGTCCCTTTGTTCGTCAATGCACTGCAACCGATCGAATGGCGTTACACCAACGACCCCTCCTGGGTGATGCGGGAAAAAGGCGCCCAGTTGGATTACAACCGCGTCTGGGTCAAGGCCGACGGAGTGCTGCCCGACGACCCCATGCTGCACACCGCCACGATGCTCTACTGCTCGGATACCACCGTGCTGGACTCGATCATCACGACGCACGGACTGTCGTGGGGATTCGACCGCATCTTTGCCGCGACCGTCAATCATTCGGTCTGGTTTCACCGCCAGGTCAATTTCGACGACTGGGTCTTGTATTCCACATCCTCACCGGTGGCTGCCGACTCCCGCGGGCTTGGGACCGGCTATTTCTTCGACCGCACCAGGCGGCCGGTCGCCACCGTGGTGCAAGAAGGCCTGGTGAAGTATTTCCCCACCGCGCATCGGTAGGCCACGGCGAACCCGTTGATCTAGCGCACCGGAGTCGGCGTCAACGTGACGCTCAACCGGCTTTCGACACTGTGCCGAAACTGATCGGCGCACTGCTGCTGCTGGACGTGGTTGGAGCCGGCTTTCTGCATGCAGCCGATGTAGTCGCCGCCGCCTACGTCTTTCCACACCGCTGTCCAAATCGCGATGAACGCCAACCCGACGACGATCGCCAACGCGCCCAGCACGATGCCCGCGATCGCGATTCCGCCGTTGTTGGCCGCGCCGCGCTTCACCCGTCCCCGTCCGAGGAAACCGAGGACGACCGCGATAGCCCCCAGAACGACGGGGGGGAACACCGTCGCGACGCTGACAAGGCCAATAACCGCCAGCACCAGCGCAGCGATGCCGAGTCCATTTTTGGGCGCCATCGGCGCCGGCGGGTAACCGTAGTAGGGCGGTGGCGGCGGATACCCGGCCGGATATGGGCTGGGCTGATACTGATACGGATCGGGGTAGGTATACGAGGGCCCGGTTTGCGGTGTTCCCGCGGGGTTTTCGCGCCTGTCCGGCATATCCGGAGATCCGGTCATGGCTCGCTTCTCATCGGAGGTCGTGGACGACTGCGAGGATACCCGTCAGCCCGGATGCGAAGTTCGGGACAACAGATGTCGTTGGGCAAGTGATGAGTAGCCACCACCACCGTCCGCTCGGCAGCCATCAGGCCATCGTGCGCAGTCAGCAGGCTGCGCAGAATGGGTTCGGCGTCGGCGGCATCGAGGTGCTCGGTCGGTTCGTCGAGCAGCACGGTCCGCGCGGGCGAGATGAGTGCCCGAACGAGCAGCAGCCGCCTGCGTTGGCCCGCCGACAAAGCCTGGGCGCCGCCGGACAGCACGGTGTCGAGGCCGTCCGGCAGACCGGCCAGCCACGCACCCAGCCCGACCCGGCGAAGCGCGACGTTCAGCTCATTGTCCGGGCAGTCGCCCCGCGCCACGAGCAGGTTATCCCGAACGGTGGTCGCAAAAATATGCGCGTCTTCGGCGAAAAAGCCGATGGCAGAACGTGCTTCGTCTTCACTGAAAAGGCGCAGCGGCGCTCCGTCCAGGGTGACATCGCCGCTCAACGGCGCCAGCAGACCCGCGAGGGTCATCAACAGCGTCGTCTTACCGGAGCCGCTGGGGCCGGTGACCGCCAGCCTGGCGCCTGGCGGCAGGTCGACCGTCACCGCGGCCGGTGCGCTGCCAGCCAGGTGTGCGGCAACGACGTCTGTGCCGCGCAGCCGCCCGGCAGTGAGCGAGGAAATCGGTTCACCGTCGGCGGCGGTCGGTACCGCAGCCTCAGCCGGGGTCAGGTCGAGCAGTTGCCGCGCCGCGAGCCTTGATCGCGTCAACTGGATGGCAGCGGCGGGCAACGGAGTGGTCGCCTCGAACGCCGACAGCGGCAACAGCATCAGCACGGCCAGCGTGGTGGGTGCAATCGAGCCCGCCATTCCGATACCCGCTAGCGCGGCGCCCAACACGCTGACACCGATCGCCGCGGTGGGAATGGCCTCGGCGAACGCGGCCGGTCGGGCCGCGGCGTCGACGGCGTCCCCCCAATTGCGCAGCCGGCGTTGCGACTCCAGGACAACGTCATCCAACATACCGGCGACCCGCAGCTCGGGCGCATGCTCCAGTGCCAGCATCGCGGACACGTCACGGGCGCAATGGTGTTGGCGTGCAAACGCTTCTTGCACGGCGGCCGCCTTCGAGGCTAGCCATGGCGCGAGAATGCCTGCGGCCATAAGGCAGATCGCCAAGATCGCCGCAGCAGCCGGTGCAATGACCCCGACGACCACGATCGCCGCCAGCGCGAGCACGCCTGCGACGCTGAACGGCAGCAGCACGCGGACCAGCACGTCGGCCAATTGATCGACACCGGCGCCGACTCGTGCGACCAGTTCACCACTGTGCAGTCGAGCGGCGATGTCGGCCGGCCCATGCGCCAGGCGGTGATAGATCAGCGCGCGGGCGGTGCCGGCGGCCCGCAACGCGGCGTCATGGCTGACCAGCCGTTCGCAATAATGCAGCACGCCACGCGAAATCGCGAAAGTGCGGACCGCCACCACGGCGATCGAGAGATCCAACACTGGCGGCATCTGCCAGGCGCGGGTGATCAACCAGGCCGACAGTCCGGCCAGAGCCAAAGCGCTGCCCAGCGACAGCACCCCTAATGCGATTGCCAGCAGCAGTCGCGGAACGCGCGGACGGAGTAGTCGTACGGCGGTCGGCAGGGGATCAGACGCGAGCATCATGGGTGTCCCTGACGCCGGCGACGTCGATGACGTGATCACCGATTCCGAGGACCTGATCGCGGTGGCCGACGACCACTACGGTGGCGCCGGCGCGGGCCCGTTCGACGATGGCTCGCAGCACTCGGGCTTCGACTGCGGCGTCCAGGTGCGCGGTGGGCTCGTCGAGCAGCAGGACCGGCGCCTGCGAGCCGAGCGTGCGGGCCAAGCCAAGGCGTTGGCGCTGACCCAGCGACAACCCGACGCCACCTGTTCCGATGAGGGTGTCCATTCCGTTCGGAAGACCAGCCAGCACGTGATCGAATCCAGATGCCGCACAGGCGCTTTCAGTGTCAGCGAGGATTCCGAACAAAGCCAGGTTTTCCGCGACGGTTCCAGGGATGAGCACCGGGCGCTGCGGCAGCCAGGACACCTGATGCCACCACGCGGCTGGTTCCAGATCGGTTATCGCAACGCCGGCCACGGTGACCAGACCCCCGGTGGCCGGGGTGATTCCGGCAATGACCTCCAACGTGGTGGTTTTCCCCGCGCCGTTCGCCCCCGTCAGTACCGTCACCTGACCTGGCTGAATCAACCCACTGAGTTCATTGGGCCGGAGCCCATCACGACCTGCGACGCTCAGTTTGTCAAGCACGATAACCCCGCCCCGCGCCGAAACCGTCCGGGTACCCGCGACCGCGAGGGCGGAGTCGTCGATCAGCGCGAACGCTGTGTCGGCGGCGGCGCGGCCATCCTGGGCGGCATGGAATTCCACCCCGATGCGCCGCAGCGGCCGGTAGATGTCCGGCGCGAGCAACAACACGGTCAAACCCGTGGTGAGGCTGATCCCACCGAATACCAGACGCATACCGACACCGACCGCGACCATGGCGACACCGAGGGTGGCGAGAAGCTCCAACACCAGCGCCGAGAGGAACGCGATCCGTAGCGTCGCCATGGTCGAGCGCCGATGGGCGGCAGCCAGTTCGGAAATGTGACGTTGCGGGCCCGCTGGCACGGCCGAGCGCCCGCAGGGTGGGAATTCCGGCGATAAGGTCCAACAGCCGAGCCTGCAGAGTGGTCATGGCGGACAGTGCAGCCGCGGAACGGTCCGCGGTCGCTACGCCGATCAGCACCATGAAGATGGGGATCAACGGCAGGGTAAAAAGAACCACCGCTGCCGATTTCAGGTCGTAGAGCCCAAGCACAGCGGTACTCACCGGGGTCAAGATCGCGGCCAGCAGCAATGCCGGCAGGTACGCCGTGAAGTAGGGCCGCAGCGCGTCGAGCCCGCGGGTCACCACTACGGCAGCGGTATCGCGCTGGGCCGCCAACAGGCGGGGTTGCTGGGCCGTGACCGCCGCGAGCACCTGGCCGCTGAGATCGGCGATCGCCGCGCTTGCTCCACGCTGGCCTAGCCGGGCTTGAAACCAGTGCGCGACGGCACGTGCCGCCCATACCGCCAACAGGGTCGACAGCAGTGGCGCCCATCGGCCTACGTTGTGTGCGCTTGGGTCGGTGATGACCCCGGAAGCGAGGCGTGCCAGTAGGATTGCCGAACCGATCGCACAACCGGAGACCACGACGCTGCACGCCGTTGTCGCAACCAGGAACTGGCGTAGAGCCGCGGATGCCCGCCACAGTCGCGGATCCAGGGGGCCCCGGCTTTTGCCGCTCAGGACGTGCGCCTCACCAGGCCGGTCGCGGACGGTATGTGTTCAGTTGAAATCCGCTGCCGGAAAACCCAATACGTCCAGCCTTGGTATATGACCGTGAGGGGCGCCATGAGCGCGGTCACCCAGGTCATGATTTTGAGTGTGTAGGGGGTCGATGAGGCGTTGTATATCGTCACGTTCCACTGCTTGTTCAGCGTGGACGGCACCAAGTTCGGATAGAGCGCGCCGAACAGCAGGATCACGACCGCGGCGACCACAAAGGCGGTGCACAGGAACGCCCAGCCATCGGATACGTGTCGCCACACCAACGCCACTGCCGCCAGCTGCGCGACCACCGCCGCTGCCAGCACCAGCCAAGTCCAGTTCTTGCCGTAGGCCAGTTGCGTCCACAGCCCAAAGCCCCCGACAAGTGCGGTTACCGGAAGTGACAACCGCACAGCAAAGCGGTGGGCGTCATCACGAATCGCGCCGGAGGTTTTCAGCGCGACGAACACCGCGCCGTAGAACAGGAACAACGCAGCGGTGGCCAGACCGCCCAACAGGGTGTAAGCGTTGAGCACATCGGTGATCGAAAGGTCAACGCGACCATTGGCATCCACCGGGAGCCCGCGCACCAAGATGGCGAACGCGACGCCCCACAGCACGGCAGGTAACCACGATCCGGCCGCGATTCCGGCGTCAGCCCAGGCCCGCCACTTCGTGTCATCGATCTTGCCGCGCCATTCGATCGCCACCGAACGCACGATCATGCCGAACAGGATCGCCAGTAGCGGCAGATACAGGGTGGAGAAGACTGTCGCATACCAATTGGGGAACGCGGCAAACATCGCTGCGCCGCCGGTGATCAGCCACACCTCGTTGCCGTCCCAGACCGGCCCGATTGTGTTCAGCGCAGCGCGGCGGTGAGCTTCCGCGTCGCCCTTGCCGACGCGGGCGAACGGCTCCATCAACATGCCCACGCCGAAGTCGAAGCCCTCGAGGATGAAGAACCCGAGGAACAGCATTCCGATGATGCCGAACCACAACTCTTGCAGTTTCACGGGTCAGCTCCTTTCCGTCAGCGGGCCTAATAGGCGAAAGACAGCGGCGCCACCTCGTCATCGCTGGATGACTGGGGGGCGGCCGGTTCCGCGTCGTGTTGCTGCGGCCCTTCGACGGTGTAGCGCTTGAGCAGCCAGAACCAGATCACCGCCAGCACTAGGTAGATCAGGGTGAACGTAACCAGTGAGGTGACGACCATGCCGGAAGCGAGGTGTGAGACGGCTTGGTGGACGGTGAACCGAACCTGTTGGTCACCGGTGGGGTTGGGCGCGACGATCCAAGGCTGACGGCCCATTTCGGTGAACACCCACCCAGAGATGTTGGCCAGGAACGGCGTAGGTATGGTGACCAGCGCCAGCCGGCCTAACCATCGTTGATCGGGGATCCGGCCTCCGCGGGTGAGCCACAACGAAGCCAGCGCGAAAAGTACCGGAATCGCCAGCAGCCCGATCATCGCGCGAAACGCCCAGTAGGTGACGAAGAGGTTAGGCCGGTAGTCGTTTGGGCCGAAGCGGTTTTGGTAGTCCCGCTGGATATCGCGCACACCTTGCAATGTGACGTCGCTGGCTCGGCCTTGGGCCAGAAAAGGCAGCACGTAAGGCACTTCTATGACCCGGGAAATGCTGTCGCAGTTGTTGTGCGTACCCACTGTCAGGATTGAGAAGTTCGGATCAGTTTGGGTGTCGCACAATGACTCCGCCGACGCCATCTTCATCGGCTGCTGAACGAACATCAGCTTGCCTTGGTGGTCGCCGGTGAAAAACAGTCCGACAGTGGCGATCAGGGTAACCCAGCAGCCGAGGATGGCCGCCGGGCGGAAGATGGTGCGGGCATCTGATTCCGCGGCGGGATGTTCCGCTGCGGGTTTTCCAGAACGGACCAGCCACCAAGCACTGACGGCAGCGACGAATGTTCCAGCGGTCAGCAGCGATCCGGCGACGGTATGCGAAAAAGCAGCTAGCGCAGTGTTATTGCTCAGCAGCGCGGTAATGCTGTGCAACTCCGCGCGCCGGGTTGCGGGGTTGTAATGCGCACCGACGGGGTGCTGCATGAAGGAGTTCGCCACGATGATGAAGAACGCTGATACGTTGACGGCGATCGCGACGATCCAGATGCACGCCAGATGCATGAGCCGGGGCAGCCGGTTCCAGCCGAAGATCCACAATCCGATGAAGGTGGACTCGAAAAAGAACGCGGCCAGCCCTTCCATCGCCAGGGGAGCGCCGAACACGTCGCCGACGAACCGGGAGTATTCGCTCCAGTTCATTCCGAATTGGAACTCCTGCACGATCCCGGTGGCCACCCCGATCGCGAAGTTGATCAGGAACAGCTTCCCGAAGAACTTGGTGAGCCGATACCAGGCGACGTTGTCGGTCACGACCCACGCCGTCTGCATGACGGCAAGCAGCGGTGCCAGCCCGATGGTGAGTGGCACGAAAATGAAGTGATAGACGGTGGTGATACCGAACTGCCACCGTGAAACATCGACGACGCTCATCCGTCATCTCCTGACGACAGCGGCAACTATTGCGACGCAGTGTAGTAGATAGCTCTCGTTATAGCTAGATACCCGTCTAATAGTCAGGCCGCGCTGTGCGGTTCATCCGCGAGAGCCGTACCGATCCGCTTGGAGGCGTTACGAATGCCGAATGACGACACCACCTCGAAAACGCCGATGACGACCAGCCAGATGCCGACGATCAGGGTCAGGATGGCCAACGACTCGAAGGGGGACGCGATCAGCACAACGCCCGCAAGAAGGCTGATCAAGCCGAGGAAGATCTGCCAGCCGCGGCCAGGCAGGTGGGGATCGCTGATCGCCGAGATCGACGTCGCCACACCACGGAAAATGAATCCGACACCGATCCAGATGGCAAGCAGCAGAAGCGCGTAACCCTGTCCGAAATGCCGGAAGCACAACACCGCCAACACCAGCGAGGCAGCGCCGCTGATGAACAACAGCACTCGCCCGCCGGCCGACACATGGAGGCTGAACGCGAAGACGACTTGCGCGACACCGGTGACCAGCAAGTAAAGGCCGAACAGCACTGCCGCGATGACGAGCGAGTCTCCGGGCAACACCAGTACCAGGACACCCAGGGCGACTGCCAGGAATCCGGACACCAGGGTCGACTTCCATAGATGCGGCAACAACTTTGGAGCTGCGGTGGTTTCCATTCCCGGAGTTTCCCACAAACGGCTACTGCAGTGCGACGTTTAGGCGACGTGTCAGACCCCGGCTGCCTGGGTTGCCTCGGCGGGCACGCCCCCGAAACCGTTGCCGGGACTGCGTCCGATGAGGTACCACGTGCGCATGAGGCCTTTGCCCTTGACTTCGACGGCTCCCCGCTCTTGCAGGACGAACGTGCTTTTCAGCCGTTGGTAGACGTCCTCGGGCACCTGGATCCGCCCGACCGAATCGGTGGATTCCATCCGGGATGCGACGTTGACCGCATCCCCCCAGACGTCATAGAAGAATCGACGCGAGCCCACCACTCCCGCGACGACGGGCCCGCTGGCCAGCCCGATGCGCAACGGCACCGCATTGCCCCTCGAATCCTTCAGTCGGCTTGCTACGTCGGCCATGTCGAGCGCAAGCGAGGCCAGCGCCTCCACATGATCGGCCCGTGGCTCAGGGACGCCGCTGACGACCATGTAGGAGTCGCCGGTGACCTTGATTTTCTCCAGTCCGCGCTTGTCCACCAGCGTGTCGAATTCGCCGTAGAGCCGGTCCAGGAAGAGGATCAGCTCGTCTGGTGCCATGTAGCTGGCCCGCTCGGTGAAGCCGGCGATGTCGGCGAACAGGACTGAGGCGTCCTCGTACTTGTCGGCAATGACGTTGCGCGCCGGGTCTTTCAGCCGTTCGGCGACGCTGGCCGGCAGGATGTTCGCCAGTAATGCCTCGGATCGTTCGTACTCCAGTTCCATGGCCGCTTCGGCGCGAACGATTTCGCGCACCGCGTACCAGACGGTCGTCACCACCATCACGCAGGCCGAAATCGTGGTGATGACAAAGGTCAGTGACAAAGACCATGCCGGTTGGGCGCCCGTGTCGCGGGGGACCAGGAATTGCAAGGCGATCACCAACCCTGCGCCGATCGCGGCCAGGCTCGCCGCCAAAAAGATGCGGTCAACGCCGAGTTGCAACACGACAAGGCAGGCCGCGACCAGAAAATAGAACTGCAGCCCCGACCCGGTACCGACGAACCAGCAGATCGCGAAGATCGACACGAAGGCCGTGCCGATGAAGGTCAGCGGCGGGACCAGCTCGCCGAAGCGGTGCAGCATCGGGATGGCGGCATAGATCGCGGCGGCGGCGATATTGACGACGCCGGTCCACCACAGCTCCGGCGCGGCGAACACGTAAACGAACCCGAAGCCAGCGCTCACGAACACAGCCATCGTGGCAGTCAGATTCAGAATGCGGCGCCCTCGCGCAGTGCGGTCGGCGTATAGCTGGTTGCGAGCGTGGGGCTGCGCCCGGACTGCCGCTACGCAGTCCGGCGATCGGCGCGAACCTACCTTGGTTGTGGCACCGCACCTCTTAGCCACCACAGCAAAAGCCTAACGGTTGGACCGAAGGCCGTGTCGAGTGTTGCCCGCGTACCGTTGGAAGCATGACTGAACCGACATCCCCGCGACCCCGGCCAGCTTTGACCCGGCGGCGCGTACTGCTCGGAACCGCGACCCTCGGCGCGCTCGCCGGCGGGGTGTCACTGCTGAACTCCACCGCCTCCGGTGCACCAAGCACGTCGAGCGGAACTTTCGAGGTCAGCCACACCGACGCGGAGTGGCGGCAACTCCTGACTCCCCAGCAATACTCAGTGCTGCGAACGGCGTCCACCGAGACGCCCTTCAGCAGCCCGCTCAACGATGAGCACCGGTCGGGGATCTTCGGATGTGCCGGCTGTGCGCGGGACCTGTTTTCGTCGACCACCAAGTTCGACAGCGGCACCGGCTGGCCGAGCTTCTGGAAGGCGCTGGACAATGCCGTGCTGGAGCGGCAGGACGACACTCTGGGTATGACTCGCACCGAGGTGCTATGCAGCCGGTGCGGCGGGCACCTGGGCCACGTCTTTGATGACGGCCCTCAACCGACTGGTCTGCGCTACTGCATGAACGGAGTGGCGCTGGGCTTCCGCCCGACCTGATCGGGGCAGTAGTCGCGTCGGCGCTCTTGGGTTTTCACCCACCTGCCCGCTGCGCCTGCGCCATCGCATTGGCGGCCTGATCCGGGCACTGCTGACGAATGGTGGTGCCGGTGAAGGTGCCGGCCTTCGATGCGCTGTAGCTGCGAGCCTCGAGCGTGGTCTCGATCGCGGCAAGACTCGTGCCGTTTCGCAGTGCCGCGCACACGTCGAATCGGGTGTCGGTAGCGCTCGCCTGCGCAGGCGCGGCAAACGCGGACGCGGCGATCACTCCGCTCGCGGCGGCGAGCAAAAGAGGCCGAATCGTGGATGTCTGCCGCATGTCAGCCTCATACGCCGCAGCGACAGAAAGGCTGCCCGACGGAGGGCGATGGTGACCCATTTCACGGCGGCGGCAGGTCTGACGGCGAAGTTTAGCCGTTGAGCTGCACCGTCTTCAGGGCCATCAGCGCGGCGAGAGCCGCAGAATCCGTATCGCCCGAATGCCGTTGGTGCGTTCGGCGTACTTGGCGTAGCCCGGGTAGAAATCGACTGCCAGTTCAAACAGCCGGTCATGGTCGGCGCCCTCGGTTTCGCGCGCGACGAAGTGGCCGCCCCGCGGCCCGATGTGCAGCTCGCACTGCGGATGGGTGAGCAGATTGTGGTACCAGCCGGGGTGCCGGTTACCGCCGTAGTTCGACGCGATCAGGATCACGTCGTCGCCGTCGGTGAAATATCCGAGCGGAACTTCGCGCCGTTGGCTGCTGCGCGCTCCGGTTGACGCCAGCACCACCAGCGGCAGAGCGCCCGCGGCGAGATTTGCCCGCCCACCGGTCATTTTCATGACGGCAGCGTCGAGTGGAGCGGCGATCGTCCGGTGCACCGCGGCGCCCGCCTTGGTGGAGGTCAGCCGCGCCAGGCCTCGCTTCCAAGCGGCACGGCCGGCGCGGGGGTCTACCCGGGGAATGCCATTGATGGTGCTGTCGGACATGGTGCGCCTAGCCTATGCCGTGTTGTCGTCGTCGACAGCCTGTTGCGCGATCTGGGGACCTGTGCTGCGGACGCGCCACGCCATCCTGACCCTGGACCAAAGCCCCAGCTGGCTATGGACGTCCCATCGTCACTCGGGTTGAATGAGATACCGAGCAGATGGCACCGAAGAAATGGAAATCCTGCCGTGCGCACCGGCATCAAAAGCCTTGCAGGCGCGCTGGTTAGCGCCTCGGTGGTGCTGACTGCCGCAATTATGTGCGCTGGCACGGCAAGCGCCGACCCCCAGGAGGATCAGTTTGTGGCGCTGCTCGCACAAGATCAGATTCCCGTCATGGATGGCTTGCCAGCTCTCGTCGCCCGAGCCCATCAAATTTGTGGTGAACTCGATGGCGGCGCCTCGGTCGGGACCGTGGTACACGAAGAGATGAACGGTATGTTCGACGAAGATCCGTCTTACCACCGAATTTCGGGTCGGGTGAGACGAACCGCGGTCAGATTCGTCGCCGTATCAGCGGACGTCTACTGCCCAAGCCATCTTGCCGACCATATGTAGGCGGCCTCGGCTTCTCTATCCCTAGTCCCGTGTCAGGAGGCTACCCGGGAGAGGTGGTTTGACCAGTGGAGCAGGAAGCCACGCGTGACGACGAGCTTGAGCGGCTACTGAGCATGCCGTCCGTCGAGGGGAACGGCCCGCCGATCCCTGTCACGGTGCTGACCGGATTCCTCGGCGCAGGCAAGACGACGCTGATCAATCGAATCCTGTCCCAGGGGCACGGTCTTCGAGTCGCGGTGCTGGTCAATGATTTTGGGGAGATCGACATTGATGGCGAGTTGATCGCCGGGCTGGCCACGCAGAAGGTCACTCTGGCCAATGGCTGTGTGTGCTGCGAGGTGCGCGATGACCTGCTGGCGGCTATCGACGCGCTTCTGGTGGCTGAGGCAGACATCGACGCAATCTTGTTGGAGGCCAGTGGGGTTGCCCAGCCGTTGACCATCGCTCGCACGTTCGTCGATGCGGCGTATCAGGGCCGGCTACGCCTCGATGGGATCATCGCGGTCGTCGATGCCGAGCAGCTGCCCAACCCAGTCGCTGATCCAGTGACCCGCGATCTGGTTTTCGGGCAGATCGGTTGCTCGGACCTGGTCCTGCTGAACAAGATCGACCTGGCCGACAGGCAACGCGTTGATGCCGTGCGGGCCTTCGTCCGCGACCGACTTGACGGCGTTCGGATGATCGAGACTGTGCAGGCTGACGTACCCACGTCAGTACTTTTCGGGGTGCGATCCGAAACCCAGATCAGCCTCGACGATGCGATCGACCATGGCCACCAAAGCCGATTCGTCAGCTGGGTCTACCGTCGCGAACGACCCTTTGGTGAAGATTCCCTGCGGAATTGCATCGCACAGCTGCCCGGCTCGGTCTATCGGATCAAGGGTTTCATTCACGCCCGCGAGCATCCCCGGCAGCGCGTACTTGTCCAGGCGGTCGGCATACGCAGTGACATCGCGCCGTTCGACGACTGGGGTTCGGACGACCCGGTCTCACGACTGGTGATCATCGCTGATCGGGCGATCGATCGCGCCGCTGTAGACGCGGCACTCGACGCCTGCTAGGTCAAGGTCTCTGGTTTGTGCGATCTTGACCGCGCTGGCGGCGTAGCGTCGGCAGGCGCCCGATCTTCGTTCGGCCCGACGAACGGAAGACCATGACCGATCATCGTGACCCGAGTTCCCCCGAGGCGTTGCAACGAGTCTTGACCGAGGGCGTCCCGCTGGGGCGGTGGAAGGAAGGTCTGCTTTTCGAGGGCATCAACCCGACGCCAGGACTGGCGAGTGCCGCGAACTGGTATCCGCGCACCGAGCAGGTTGGCCCCGACGAAATGCGGATCACCTTCATGGGCAGTGCCCCCATGATCCGCCCGGGCCAGATGAACACCTCGATCTTCGTGGAACTCGGCAACGGCGACAACTTCGTGTTCGACCTCGGCGAGGGGTCCATCGCCAATTACAACGCTGCCGGTCTGGCCATGAATCAGCTCGACAAGGTGTTCATCACCCACCTTCATGTCGATCACTTCGGTGCCTTGCCCTACCTGTACATGTTCGGTGGCTGGGCCGGGCGCTGGCACAAGCCGCTGCGGGTCTTCGGCCCATCGGGCCGCACCCCGCAATTCGGCACTGCGCACATGGTCGAGGGGATGAAGCAGATGCTGGCCTGGCATCTCGATGCCTTCTCAGTGTTCCCGGTCGGTCGCGGCCACGACGTGGAGGTCACCGAGTTCGACTTCCGTGACAACGGCGGCGTCGTCTACGAGCACGACGGTGTCCGGGTCATCCACTGGCAGCGTTCCCACGCCAAGGACGGCGCGTCGGCCTACCGGCTGGAGTGGAACGGGCTCTCCGTGGTCTGGACCGGGGATGGTCGTCCGTCGATGCTCGACGCCGAATATGCCTCCGGGGCTGACGTTTACATCACTGAGACACAGGCCGAATTATGCGCGATCAGTTCTGGCGTACAGGGTGTGCCGCCGTTTTTGGGCCGCTACACCCTCGACACCCACCACACCCCCGC
Organism: uncultured Actinomycetota bacterium; assembly: GCA_963833935.1. Classification (GTDB taxonomy): domain Bacteria; phylum Actinomycetota; class Actinomycetes; order Mycobacteriales; family Mycobacteriaceae; genus Mycobacterium. The sequence goes on from CAWIAC010000023.1 coordinate 80,321, forward strand.
CTATGCAGCCGGGTATCTGGCGAAGCGCGCCAATCCGAGGTTGTTCATGACCTGCCACATGCCTTTCGACCCGTATCTGAATGAGGAGACTACGGTCGAGATTCGTCACCACTGGAAGGGTCCGTTCCACTTCGGAGCGCCAGACGGTGTCGTCGTCAACGTGACCAAAGATGACATCTGGGTACGCGAGGGTGTCCTGCCCGACTATCCGAATGTTCGTGCCCCTCAGTTCGACTTCGACACCGGGCAACTGGTCGTACCCATGCCCACGACCACGCGGGCAGACATCCAGGAGCCATTCATCAGAGACCAGGAAGTTCCCCCGGAGGACTACTACCCCGAGGGCTACCACCCCCAGCTACTGCCCAGCTGGCCCGTCAATGAAGACCTCGTCATCCCCATGGAAGTCATGCCTCCCCAGATGCTCGCCGGGATGGGGGCCGCCTGGCAAGAACGACAAAACTACAAAAAACACATCGACCAACTCAGGGCCGACACCACCGCAAGTCCGTAAAGCAGGCGGTCGCCGGCTCACCCCCCAACCCCTAGCTCCCGGGGCCCTAAGCGCCTGGTAAATCGCTTCGCACGCGGTGTGGCGTTCTCCTGAAGTGCTCGCCGTGCGCGACGCTTTCGCCGAACGCGCTGGGTGGTGAGTCTGATCGCAGTTGGATCGTGCCGGCTGTGAAAGGCTCCTGTGGTGATGCGATATTTGAGGAGAAACACAGAAGGTGGGTTTCGAGACACCGGGTGAGCGGGGACACGATTCGGCTGAAGGCCAGTTATACACGCTGAACTGGTACTTCTG
>CAWIAC010000024.1:0-31644 GCA_963833935.1 uncultured Actinomycetota bacterium
GTGTCGTTCGCCCTCCGATGGCGGATCAGATCGGATAGATTAGCAGCGCTGGAAAGTCAGCTGGTCCGGGATCAGTTCTGCCGTGCGCTCGCCGCAAAACCTCGAGGGGCACCCGCTCCGTACCCGACATGCACAGTGATCGACTGCAGGCCGGGATCACAATGTCCACTTCACGCGAATATTCTGAGCGGCAAAACAACCAGGCTCCCAGGGGTCCCGGTGCGCTCCGGAACGCGAACACCACCGGCGACGGCCACGACAAATTCGTGGATGTGAATGTGCACAGCATCGAACGCCGCCGCAGCCCGCCGAGCACGCCGGAGGGATACCTCGACCAGCTGCCCGCGCTGATCCTGCTGGAGCGATTGGCGATACCCATGCTTGCCACCCGACTCGACGGCGTTGTGGTCTACGCCAACCCAGCCTTCGCCACCATGCTCGGCCACCCCAACGCCATCACGCTGACCGGACTACAACTTCCCGCGCTGCTGGCCGGACATTCCGCGACCCCGCCGCACGACTGTGTCACCGCACTGCGCGCCGCCCGCAATGTGGTCGTCGACTGGCTGCATGCCGAGGGCTTCCCGGTTCGCAGCGTGATATCCGATTCGCTGTTCGTTCGCGCCACTGACCGGCTACTGCTGATCGGCGCTACGGACATCACCGAACTGATGTGGACCATCCAACCTGCAACGCGCTGAGGCGCGATTTTGCGGGCCATGCTTTCGGCGGGCTTGGGCCCTCTGGTGCCCCCTCGGTGAGAATCGAGCTCTATTTCAGGGCCCACTAGACGTTCTACGTGGAGCGGCGCGTCGACGCCCGGGAGGAGATGCGCGCCGCCCTGGTTGCCCGCGCTGATCAGCAGCACGCGTGGACCCTCGCCGGCGACGACCGTGGCGTGTACGGCGACTATCGCCCAGAAATTTACCCAAGCATGGAAGTCCTGTCGTCGCTCGGGTTGAATTAGATACCGAGCAGATAACACCGAAGAAATGGAAATCCTGCCTTGCGCACTGGCATCACCAGCCTTGCAGACGCTCTGGTTAGCGCCTCGGTGGTGCTGACCGCCGCAATTGTTTGCGCTGGCACGGCAAGCGCCGACCCCCAGCAGGATGAGTTTGTGGCGCTGCTCGCACAAGATCAGATCCCCGTCATCGATAACTTGGCTGCTCTCGTCGCCAGAGCCCATCAAATTTGTGCCGAACTCGATGGCGGCGCCTCCGTCAAGACCGTGGTACACGAAGAGATGACGGTATTTTCGAGGACAATCCGGAGTACCACCAAGTTTCCGGTCGGGTTAGAAGAACTGCGGTCAGATTCGTCGCCGTATCAACGGACGTCTACTGCCCAAGCCACCTTGCCGATCCGAGGTCGGCGGCGTCAATCTTGTCCGGGCTGTCCGGATACGCCTTATAGAGCAGGTAACTCGAACGGATCTGGCGGCGGGCGTTCAAATAACTGCCGGGTCAGTGCGCTCGAACCGTCATGAGACACCTCGCCATTTACGATCGCCAGGCCAAGGGTCCTCAGAGCCTCAATCGCGGAAGTATGCTCACCGGTGGGCCACGCCGAAATTGGTTGCCGCTGAGAGGCATTCACCCGCAGACGGCCACGGTAGCGCGCTTTCCGAACCTGTGAAGGTAAAGACCGGGATGATCTGATCTGGCCGGCGCAGGACGGCGGCTACTTAGCGCCGCCCACAACGAAGTCCTGGATGTCCGGCGCAGTCGAACGATCCCAGAAGGCCGACAAGACCTTCCCGCGGGTAACGGCCCATGATTTGCGGCACACTGCGGCGTCGCTGGCGATCGGTTCGGGCGCGAACCCGAAGGTGGTTCAGCGGATGCTCGGCCACGCCTCAGCGGCGATGACGCTCGACGTTTACGCCGACCTTTTAGACTCCGACTTCACCGCAGTTGCCGACAAGTTATCTGAAACTGTCGGCAAAATGTGGGCACGGGGAAATGACGCCCTCGTGCAAACTTAAAAATCGCCTCTACCTGTTCGATACGCCCCTACAGTTTGGGTGCCCTCGGTGAGATTCGAACTCACACTGGACGGGTTTTGAATCCGTTTCCTCTGCCAGTTGGGATACGAGGGCCTGCCGGCTACGGCCTCCCACCATAGAGGATCGGGCCGGTGGTGCCGACTGACAACCCCGCAGTCGAGGTTCAGCGCGGTTCACGACACAATGTTGTGATGACCGGCCCTGTTACCGACGTCGATGCCCATACCCCGCGCCGGGTTCTCATCGCTGAGGATGAGGCGCTCATCCGCCTCGACTTGGCCGAGATGCTGCGTGAAGAAGGCTACGACATCGTCGGCGAGGCCGGCGATGGACAGGAAGCAGTCGAGCTGGCCGAACAGCTCAATCCCGACCTGGTGATCATGGACGTAAAGATGCCGCGCCGCGACGGCATCGACGCCGCGTCGGAGATCGCGCACAAGCGCATCGCACCGATCGTGGTGCTGACCGCATTCAGCCAGCGTGATCTCGTCGAGCGGGCTCGGGACGCCGGCGCGATGGCCTACCTGGTGAAACCGTTCACCGTCTCCGACCTGATCCCGGCGATCGAACTGGCGCTCAGCAGATTCAGCGAGATCCGGGCGTTGGAGCGCGAAGTCGAGACCTTGTCCGACCGGCTGGAGACCCGCAAGCTCGTCGAACGGGCCAAAGGCCTTCTGCAGGCCAACCAGGGCATGACCGAGCCGGAGGCGTTCAAATGGATCCAGCGCGCCGCAATGGATCGGCGGACCACGATGAAGCGTGTCGCCGAAGTCGTTCTGGAAACTCTGGACGCTCCCAAGGATGCGTCAAGCTGACCCGGTTGCGGGCTAGCGGGCGACGACGACCGACGAGCCGTGCCCGAACAGGCCCTGATTCGCGGTGATGCCGGCCTTCGCGCCGTCGACCTGACGGCCGGTTGCCTGGCCGCGCAGTTGCCACGCGAGCTCGCATACCTGTGCGATCGCCTGCGCGGGGATCGCCTCGCCAAAGCAGGCGAGCCCACCTGACGGATTGACCGGGATCTTCCCGCCGATGGTGGTGGCACCGCTGCGCAGCAGCCCCTCGGCCTCGCCCTTGGGGCAGAGTCCCAGATGCTCATACCAGTCGAGTTCCAGAGCGGTGGACAGGTCATACACCTCGGCCAGGCTCAGGTCCTCCGGTCCGATACCGGCCTCGGCGTAGGCGGCGTCGATGATCTGGTCCTTGAACACCCGCTCCGGCGCGGACACGACAGCGGTGGAATCCGTTGCAATGTCTGGTAATTCGGGCAGGTGCTGCGGGTAGCGCGGAGTGACTGTGCTGACGGCGCGCACCGACGGCACCCCGTTGAGGGAGCCGAGGTGTTCGCGGGCGAACTTGGCACTGGCCACGATCAGAGCGGCGGCGCCATCGGAGGTGGCGCAGATGTCCAGCAGGCGCAGCGGATCGGCCACCACCGGGCTGGCCAGCACGTCGTCGACCGAGGTCTCCTTGCGGAACCGGGCGTTCGGGTTCTGCAGGCCGTGGCGGGCGTTCTTGACCTTCACCCGTGCGAAGTCCTCGAGCGTGGCGCCGTAGAGATCCATCCGTCGCCGCGCCAGCAGCGCGAAGTACACCGGGTTGGTGGCGCCGATCAGATGGAACCGCTGCCAGTCGGGGTCGTTCTTGCGCTCACCGCCGACCGGTGCGAAAAAGCCCTTGGGTGTGGTGTCGGCCCCGATCACCAGCGCGACATCGCAGAAGCCGGCCAGGATCTGCGCGCGGGCGCTCTGCAGGGCTTGCGAGCCGCTGGCGCACGCCGCGTAGCTGGAGCTGACTGGCATACCGTTCCAGCCCAGCTTTTGCGCGAAGGTCGCGCCCGCCACAAAGCCCGGATAGCCGTTGCGGATGGTGTCCGCGCCGGCTACCAATTGAACCTGCCGCCAGTCCAATCCGGCCTCGCGGAGCGCGGCGCGGGCGGCGGCCACGCCGTATTCGGTGAAGTCGTTGCCCCACTTGCCCCAGGGGTGCATCCCGGCGCCGAGAATGTAGAGCGGTTCGGGGGTACTGCTCATGCAATCCTCCACGCGTAGACGATGCGCTCGACGCCGTCGTCGTCGACGAACAGCGGCATGGTGGTCAGTTCCATGTCCATGCCGATCTTCAGGTCGGCGGCCAGGGTGCCGTCCACCACCTTGCCCAGCACGATGAGACCCTCGTCGGCTAATTCCACCGCTGCAACAGCGAATGGTTCGAACGGATCGGACGCCGGGTAGGGCGGCGGTGGCGCGTAACGGTTTTCGGTATAGCTCCACAGTTTCCCACGCCGCGACAACGGAACCTGGTCGAGCTGATCGCCGTCGCAGCCGGGGTTGGGGCAGTTGTTGGCGCGTGGCGGGAAGACGTACGTCGCGCAGCGCGGGCACTTACTGCCGATCAGGTGTGGCGCATCGGCGTCACCGGCGAACCAGCCGTCGACTGCAGGTTTGACCTTCTCAGGTGGCTTCTGGCACCAGGCCAGATTACTCACTTTCGCCGAAAAACTGAAACGTGTTCCAATTTGGCCGGCTGGCGCCGTCGCAGCCTGATCGGATCATGACCAGCGGTTGTGGACAGCCGGCCCGACATGTCTGCCGACGTAGGGTGTTGTCGGTGGGTACTGGGAAGCTCACGGGTGAGATGAGTCGACACACCACGTTTAGGTTCTGCCTGGCCCAACGGTCGAGCAGCGCGAGGTATTGGCGCGGCATGCGGGGGCGGCCGGTTCGCGTTTAATCAGTGTCTTCGGATGGTGAAGACCGCGCTCAGCGAACGGAGAACAAACTCGAGTGTCGAGGTGCCGTGGACGGGGTTTGATCTGATAAACGGGTTCAACACTTGGAAGAGAACCGAGGCCGCGGGGCGGGTCTTGGCCGTCGACGGCGATGGCGTCGCCGAGGTGGTCGTTACCGGATTGGGCTGGCGGAACGAGGTGTGTCAGCAGGTATTCGAGGAAGCCGCCGTCGACTTGGGCAAGAGCACTGAAGGCCTGGTCAGATTCCCGCTCCGGTAAGCGGAAGGGCAAGCGGGTCGGGATTTCCGCGGTTCAAGAAGAGAGCCACCGTCGTGGCGTCGTTTCGGCTGCGCAATAGGCACTCCAAAGGGTCGCCCAGCACGGGATCCGGCTTGGCGACAACAATCAGCAGCGCTCGGTGACGTTGCCCGGTATCGGATCAGTCGCCGTGCACGATGACACTCGCCGGTTGCGGCGCATGCTGGCCAACGGCAGGGCCAGGATTTTGTTCGTCACCGTCACCCAGCGTGCGGGTCGCTGGTGGGTGTCACTGAACGTCGAGGCTGCTGACCTGCACCCCGTCCGTCGGCACCCCGTTCGCGACGCTGCCGATCATGGTGGTTGGGTCGGCGTCGACCGCGGTTTGTCGGCGTTTGTGGTCGCCGCCAGAGTTGACGGCCGCGAGGTCGCCCGCATCACCAATGCCCCGTCGGCGCTGATCCGCCGGGATCAAGCGACAACGGCAACTGGCGAAATCGTTGTCGCGTAAGCAAGAGAGGGTCACGCAACCGGCGTGACGCCGCCGCCAAGTTGGCTCGTCACCACCACCACGTCAGGAATGTGCGCCACCATTTCCTGCACCAGGTATCGGGCCGGCTGGTCAAGACCCACGACCGGCTGGTCATCGAAGACCTGAACGTAGCTGGAATGCAGGCCAACCATCGCCTGGCTCGCGCCACTCCGAGTGCGCGGGCTGGGCGGAGTTCGCCCGGATGCTGAGCTACAAACAGGCCTGGCGTGACGGCACGATCATCGTCGCTGACCGCTGGTATCCGTCCAGCAGGCTGTGCCCGGCCTGCGGTTCCATCCGCAGCGATCTCAACCTGGCCGATCGGTTGTTTACTTGCGGCTGTGGGCATTCCGCCGATCGAGACCGCAACGCCGCGGTCGAATCTCGCCCGCTGGGGCCAAATGCATCACGACCACCTCGGATCCCCGGACCCCCAAGCAACGGGGCCGGGCCACCAATGCCCGCCGACGGGACGGCGCTGACCGGCACTCATTCGTGTGCTGGTGAAACCAGCTCGAAAGACGCGGGAAACGACGTTCACGCTGCACCAGCGGCATTTGAACCGTGGATGCCCGAGAAGGGCGGTGCCGAATACAGTGGTCGACACGCTTTAGAGTTGAGGCCGTGAGCCCAGCGCGGACCGCGACAAAAAAGACGCACACCGGTCAGACCGGCGACGGCAAGCCGACGTTGATGCTGTTGGACGGCAACTCGCTGGCGTTCCGGGCCTTCTATGCGCTGCCGGCCGAGAACTTCAAGACCCAGGGCGGCATGACCACCAACGCGGTGTACGGATTCACCGCCATGCTGATCAATCTGCTGCGTGACGAATCGCCTACCCATGTGGCCGCCGCGTTCGACGTGTCGCGCCAGACGTTCCGCTCCGAGCGTTACCCGGAATACAAAGCCAACCGATCGTCCACCCCGGACGAGTTCCATGGGCAGATCGACATCACCAAGGAAGTCCTTGCGGCGCTGGGCATTACGGTATTGGCCGAACCAGGCTTCGAAGCCGACGACTTGATCGCGACGCTGGCGACCCAGGCCGAAAAGGAAGGCTACCGGGTGCTGGTGGTCACCGGTGACCGCGATGCGTTGCAACTGGTCAGCGACGACGTCACCGTGCTCTACCCGCGTAAAGGCGTCAGCGAGCTGACCCGCTTCACCCCGGCGGCCGTGGTCGAGAAGTACGGCTTGACCCCCGCGCAGTACCCCGACTTCGCCGCCCTGCGCGGCGACCCGAGCGACAACTTGCCCGGCATTCCAGGAGTGGGCGAGAAGACAGCGTCGAAATGGATCATCGAATACGGCTCGCTGCGAGCGCTGGTCGACGACGTCGAGTCGGTGCGGGGCAAGGTCGGTGACGCGTTGCGGGCGAATCTGGCCAGCGTGGTGCGGAATCGCGAGCTCACCGACTTGGTCCGTGACGTGCCGCTGGCGCAGACGCCGGACACGTTGCGGATGCAGCCCTGGGACCGCGACCAGATTCATCAGTTGTTCGACCATTTGGAGTTCCGGGTGCTGCGCGACCGGCTTTTCGACACGTTGGCCGCCGTCGAACCCGAGGTCGACGAGGGATTCGACGTACGTGGGGGAGCGCTGGAGCCCGGCGCGGTCGGGCAGTGGCTGGTCGAGCACGTCGCCGACGGCCGGCGATCGGGGCTGGCGGTGGTGGGCACGCATCTGCCCTACGACGGCGATGCGACCGCGCTGGCCATCGCCGCTGCCGACGGCGACGGCAGCTTCATCGACACCACGACGTTGACACCCGACGACGACGCGGCGCTGGCGGCATGGCTTGCCGACCCCGACAAACCGAAGGCATTGCACGAGGCCAAATTGGCGATTCATGACCTCGCCGGACGCGGCTGGACGCTGAACGGGGTCAGCTCCGATACCGCGTTGGCCGCCTACCTGGTCCGCCCCGGACAGCGCAGCTTCACCCTCGACGACCTGTCGCTGCGCTATCTGCGCCGTGAGTTGCGTGCGGAAACATCCGAGCAACAGCAACTTTCACTCCTCGATGACAGCGACGGAGTGGATGAGCAAGCCGTGCAGACGGCGGTGCTGCGGGCCCGCGCCGTCGTGGACCTCGCTGACGCGCTGGACGCCGAATTGGCCCGCATCGACTCCGCGTCACTGCTGGCTGAGATGGAATTGCCGGTTCAACGGGTGCTGGCGGGCATGGAGGCCGCTGGGATCGCGGTGGACCTCGACCAATTAGGTTTGCTGCAAAGCCAATTCGGCGACCAGATCCGCGATGCCGCCGAAGCGGCTTACTCCGTGATCGGTAAGCAGATCAACCTCGGCTCGCCAAAACAGCTTCAGGTGGTGCTCTTCGACGAACTTGAGATGCCGAAAACTAAACGGACGAAGACGGGATACACCACCGACGCGGACGCCCTGCAATCGCTGTTCGACAAAACCGGGCATCCGTTCTTACAGCATCTACTCGCACACCGCGACGTAACCCGGCTGAAGGTGACCGTCGACGGGTTGCTGAATTCGGTTGCCGGAGACGGCCGTATCCACACGACTTTCAACCAGACGATCGCTGCGACCGGTCGGCTCTCGTCCACCGAGCCTAACTTGCAAAACATCCCGATTCGTACCGATGCCGGCCGCCAGATCCGCGACGCGTTCGTTGTCGGTAACGGATACGCGGAGCTGATGACCGCCGACTACAGCCAGATCGAGATGCGGATCATGGCGCACCTGTCCCGCGACGACGGCCTGATCGAGGCGTTCAACACCGGAGAGGACCTGCACTCCTTCGTCGCATCGCGGGCGTTCGGTGTGCCGATCGACGAGGTGACGGCCGAGCTGCGACGCCGGGTCAAGGCGATGTCCTACGGGCTGGCCTACGGTTTGAGCGCCTACGGCCTGGCGGCGCAGCTCAAGATTTCCACCGAAGATGCCAAAGTCCAGATGGACCAGTACTTCGCCCGGTTCGGCGGAGTGCGCGACTACCTTCTAGACGTGGTCGAGCAGGCGCGCAAAGACGGCTACACCTCGACCGTGCTGGGTCGCCGCCGCTACCTCCCCGAGCTGGACAGCAGCAATCGGCAAGTCCGCGAGGCCGCCGAGCGGGCCGCGCTCAACGCACCGATTCAGGGCAGTGCGGCCGACATCATCAAGGTCGCCATGATCGAGGTCGATAAGGCGCTCGAGACCGCGGGGCTGACGTCACGCATGGTGCTGCAGGTCCACGACGAACTTTTGTTCGAAGTCGCAGCAGGTGAGCGCGAGCAGCTCGAGGCGTTGGTGCGCGACAAGATGGGCGGCGCATACCCGCTTGACGTGCCGTTGGAAGTCTCGGTGGGCTATGGCCGCAGCTGGGACACCGCCGCGCATTAAATGGCCAGACTATTTGACGCGAGTCGAAGAAAAGCCGCCCCGACGGCAACGTGATGTGAAACGCTGTAACTATGACTACTCGACCTGCTGAGTTGGCTCAGCGTCTGTGGGTTTCGACGATTGTATTTGGTCTGCTGGCCGCGATTTTCGGCGTCGTGATTCTGGTGTGGCCAGGACCTACGCTCATTGTGGCTGCCGTGTTGTTCGGTATCTACCTGGTGGCATCCGGTTTAGCGCTGGTCTTGCTGGCGTTTGCCCTGCCGGTCGCCGGAGGCGGTCACCGAATTTTAAGCTTCGTCAGCGGGGCGGCCTCAATCATCCTGGGAGTTTTGGCGTTCAGGCATTTTGACGAGGGCTACGCGTTTCTGCTGCTGGCCATCTGGATTGCCATTGGCTTCATCTTCCGCGGCGTAGGCGCCGGGGGTGCGGCGCTCAGCGAACCTGGCACTCCGGGCCGGGGGTGGGCCATCTTCTTCAGTCTCGTCAGCATCATCGCAGGCGTTGTGGTGCTCGCCTACCCATTCCACTCCATCCTCACGCTGACCTTCGTGGTCGGCATTTGGTTGGTTGTCCTTGGAGTCGCGGAAGTCGTATTCGGGTTGGGCATCCGCAGCGATGCCAAGAAGTTGGCGAAAGTAGCCCACGGCGGCACCCACCCCGTCGCAGCCTGATTCTGACCCGGCCGCAGTTCTGGCCATGGTCGAACCCACTGAACTGGTCCGCCGCATCATCGACCAGCACGCCCGCCAGACGAATGACGAGGGCGTGCTGGTCGATGGTGGCTGCAACTGCGGAGCAACGGGGCTATCCGACCACGCTCGCCACGTGGCCGAGTCCATCGTCGACGGGTTGAAACTCAGGCAGGAAGCGGTCGACGACCTTGGCAAGCGGCTTCGGTATGTGAGCGCCGTCTTCGACGATGAACTGACGAAACTTGAGGGCGCCGAGTGACTCCGATTCGTTGCAGCCGGTCCCCGACGACGTCACCGTCCTGTACCGGCGTAAAGGCGTCAGCGAACTGACCCGCTTCACCGCGGCAGCCGTGGTGGACCTCGCCCAGGCGGGTTTTACCGCCATGAACTGATCGGCAGATCATCGGGCCAGCGGGTCGAAGGGCCGCCTTCCAGAGTCGATTTGAGGCTCATCAGAAAGTAGCCCCACCTGGTGCTGCAGTGGTGCATGAACTCCACGGGTTCGCGCCACCCCGCGTGAGTGAAGACGACGACGGTCTCGTCGCCGTCGCTGCGCAGGTCGAACGTGATGGTGGTGTCCACCCATTCGGCGGGTCCTTTCAGACACGTCCAAAGGCAGGTCAGTGCGCGGCACTGGACGCTCATAACGGCCGACGGGTCGGGCCGGCCGAAGTGGATCGCCATCTGATCGTCGCCGACGTCGCGAACGTCATGGCTCCACCATGTGCTGACCCCGTCGCAGGTGGAGACGGCGAACAGCACCTCTTGGGGCGATGCGTAGACGCCGACCCGATGTCTGATGTCGTACACGATGTTGTGTCTATTGCCGTGAACGCGGTCAGTGAATATCGACCAGGCTGCCGACCTCAACTCCGCCGCCGGAGGCAAGACCGGGGCAGCGCCCGGCGATGTGCAGTGCTTCCTCGGCGCTGTTGGCGCGGATGATCGAGAAGCCGCCAAGCCAGGTTCCGTTGCCGCAGCTGCCGACCGTCTCGGCGGCCTGGGCCGGCTTGCCCATGTCGAGCAGATCCTCGCCCAGCTCGGCAAACCACGACTGCCACGCCCGCCTGGTGTCGTCGTTGCCCATGATGTAGTCCTGCGGCACCCGATAAGCGAATATGAACTCAGCCATTGATCGATCCCTTCATCTGTTTACTCGTGCGGTCCCTTATGTAGTCGTCCTGGACATCCAAAAACTGGTCGGTTGTTCGCCGCCCAGTTCGCTTGCCGATCGACGTCTGGGTATTTGGGAGACCGCGAAATGCGGAGGCATAAGAGTGAAGCGATGCGATAGTGACGATGTGGCGGCAGATCTGTTGGCGCTGGCCCGGTCCGGTGACCCGACGGCGTTCGAGTCGCTGGTCGCGCCGTACCGTCGCGAATTGCAGGTGCACTGCTACCGGATCCTCGGTTCGGTCCAAGACGCCGAGGATGCGGTTCAGGAGACCCTGCTGTCGGCATGGCAAGGGCTGGCCGGTTTCGAGGGGCGCGCCGCACTGCGCACCTGGCTATACCGGGTGGCGACCAACCGTAGCCTCGACGCGCTTCGGGCCGGGGCGCGCAGGCGCGTGGTGCCGTCGACGGTAGCGGGTGTCGAACCCCCGGAGCCGTCGAGGATTGGCGATGTGGGCTGGCTTCAGCCCTACCCGGATGTCTTGCTCGACGACCTTCCCGACGAGACCCCGGGCCCCGATGCCGTCGTAGCGACACGTGAGGCGATCTCGCTCGCGTTCATCACCGCCCTTCAACTACTACCGCCCCGGCAGCGGGCGGTGCTGATCCTGCGCGACGTCCTCGGCTACCGTGCTGGCGAGGTCGGGTACATCCTCGACACCACCGAAGATTCCGTCACCAGCGCGCTCAAGCGGGCCCGTGCGACGTTGCGCGGCTACCTCGAACACCGCGACAAGCGCGAGCCGCCGCCGGCTGTCGGCTCGCCCGCCGAAAGGCGAACGGTCGAGCGATTCGTCAGGGCGTTCGTCGCACACGACGTCCTCGGGATCGTGGCCCTGCTCAGCGAGGACGCATGGGTCAAGATGCCGCCGATGCCGTTCGAATATCAAGGGCGGGACGCGGCCGCACGCTTCTTCACAGCCATGTCTCCGCCGCGTGCACGGACGCTGCGCGTCGTCTACAGCCGAGCCAATGGTCAGCCGGCGTTTGCCGCGTACGCCGCCGATACAGCCGCGGGCGTGTGGCGATCAGTTGGCATTATCGTTCTGACCCTCACCGGTGACTTGATCAGCGAAGTGATCCGTTTCGATTCGGCAGTGCTGGCCAGTTTCGGCCTCGCGCTGACCCTGCCGGACGCGGCATCGCAGCATCCGACCTGACCTCGAGCCGCGCGATTTCATCAGCCACGCCAGGCTAGTTTGGCCAGCGTATGCCTAGTCGAGTAGCCTCGACGGGTACACCAGCTGTGTCCCTACGACCCCAACCTGTCCGGAGCAACCCAACAATATGCCGAGTCCCACCGTCACCTCGCCGCAAGTAGCCGTCAACGACATTGGCTCGAGCGAGGATTTTCTCGCCGCCATCGATAAAACAATCAAGTACTTCAACGATGGCGACATCGTCGAAGGGACCATCGTCAAGGTTGACCGGGACGAAGTCCTGCTCGACATCGGCTACAAGACCGAGGGGGTCATCCCCTCCCGCGAACTGTCCATCAAGCACGATGTCGACCCCAATGAGGTCGTTTCCGTGGGCGATGAAGTCGAAGCCCTCGTCCTCACCAAGGAGGACAAAGAAGGCCGGCTGATCCTGTCCAAGAAGCGCGCCCAGTACGAACGCGCCTGGGGCACCATCGAGGCGCTCAAGGAAAAGGACGAGGCCGTCAAGGGCACCGTCATCGAGGTCGTCAAGGGTGGTCTGATCCTCGACATCGGGTTGCGTGGCTTCCTGCCCGCCTCGCTGGTCGAGATGCGACGCGTCCGCGATCTGCAGCCCTACATCGGCAAAGAGATCGAAGCCAAGATCATCGAGCTGGACAAGAACCGCAACAACGTGGTGCTGTCTCGGCGCGCCTGGCTGGAGCAGACCCAGTCCGAGGTGCGCAGCGAGTTCCTCAACCAGCTGCAGAAGGGCGCTATCCGCAAGGGCGTGGTGTCCTCGATCGTCAACTTCGGCGCGTTCGTCGATCTGGGCGGGGTGGACGGCCTGGTGCACGTCTCCGAGCTGTCCTGGAAGCACATCGACCACCCCTCCGAGGTGGTCACTGTCGGCGACGAGGTCACCGTCGAGGTGCTCGACGTCGACATGGACCGAGAGCGGGTTTCGTTGTCGCTCAAGGCGACTCAGGAAGACCCGTGGCGGCACTTCGCTCGCACCCACGCGATCGGCCAGATCGTGCCGGGCAAGGTCACCAAGCTGGTGCCGTTCGGCGCGTTTGTCCGCGTCGAGGAGGGCATCGAAGGTTTGGTGCATATCTCCGAGTTGGCTGAGCGCCACGTCGAGGTGCCCGACCAGGTGGTCGCCGTCGGTGACGACGCGATGGTCAAAGTCATCGACATCGACCTTGAGCGCCGCCGGATTTCGTTGTCGCTGAAGCAGGCCAACGAGGACTACACCGAGGAGTTCGACCCCGCCAAGTACGGCATGGCCGACAGCTACGACGAGCAGGGCAACTACATCTTCCCCGAGGGCTTCGACGCCGACACCAACGAATGGCTCGAAGGTTTCGACACGCAGCGCAACGAATGGGAAGCCCGCTACGCCGAGGCCGAGCGCAGGCACAAGATGCATACCACGCAGATGGAGAAGTTCGCGGAGGCCGAAGCTGCCGCTGCGGAGCGCCCGCAGGCCAACGGCTCGTCGGGCGACGACCAGCCGAGTGGCGGTTCGCTGGCCAGTGACGCGCAACTCGCCGCGCTGCGGGAGAAGCTCGCGGGCAGCGCCTAGCCTCGACACCGGATGCTCCGCATCGGTCTGACCGGGGGTATCGGCGCCGGCAAGTCGACGGTGTCCGCGACGTTTACGGAGCTCGGCGGCGTGATCGTCGACGGCGACGTCATTTCCCGCGAGGTGGTCGAGCCCGGCACCGAGGGATTGGCGGCACTCGTGGAGGCGTTCGGTGACGGCATTCTGCTGCCTGACGGCGGGCTGGACCGCCCGGCCTTGGCAGCCAAGGCGTTCAGCGACGACGAAAGCCGGGCCACACTGAACGGGATCGTTCACCCGCTGGTCGGCAAGCGGCGTTCCGAGATCATCGCCGCCGTGCCGGCGGACTCCGTTGTGGTGGAGGACATCCCGCTATTGGTGGAGTCCGGGATGGCGCCGTTTTTCCCACTGGTCGTCGTGGTCTACGCCGATGCTGAATTGCGGGTGAAGCGGCTGGTCGAACACCGCGGCATGGCCGAGGCCGACGCGCGTGCCCGCATCGCCGCGCAAGCCGACGACGCGCAGCGTCGCGCCGTCGCCGATGTCTGGCTGGACAATTCGGGTTCATCCGGGGCGCTGATCGAGCTTGCCCGTGAGGTATGGGATCGGCGCATCCTGCCGTTCGCGCACAACATCAGCGCACGCCAAGTCGTCGGTGTACCGGCGCGACTGGCGCCGGCCGATCCGACCTGGCCCGACCAGGCGCGACGCATCGTCAACCGTTTGAAGACCGCTTGCGGGGCAAAGGCGTTGCGCGTTGACCACATCGGGTCGACCGCGGTCCTGGGCCTGGACGCCAAGGACACCATCGACGTCCAGGTCACTGTCGAATCACTCTCGGCGGCAGACGAACTCGCTGAGCCGTTGCTGGCCGCGGGCTACCCGCGCATCGAGGGCATCATCGCGGACCTCGGCAAACCCGAGCCGCGAAGCACCGTCAGCCGCTACGACCACGACGACGACTCGGGCCTGTGGCAGAAGCGGATTCATGGCTCAGCCGATCCCGGCCGGCCGACGAACGTGCATCTGCGCGTCGACGGCTGGCCCGATCAGCAGTTCGCGCTGCTGTTCGTCGATTGGCTGGCGGCCAATCCCGATGTGCGGGAAGAATATCTGGCCGTCAAACGCAACGCTGAGCAGGCTGCGGCGCCCGAGGCTGACATCACGCGGTATCTCGCCGCCAAGGAGCCGTGGTTTATCGATGCGTACCGCCGAGCGTGGGCGTGGGCAGACGCATCAGGTTGGCGGCCTAAAGATTAAGGACCGCCGCGCCAGTGTTCGATGCGATGATGGTCGGGCCTGAACCCGTGGTTGACGCCCCACAGCACGGCCTGGGTGCGACTGCTCACGCCGAGCTTGCGATAAATGGTGCGGATATACGACTTCACGGTGTTGGGGCTCAGGTATGTCAACCGCGCGACGTCGGCGTTGCTCATGCCTTGGGTGATCAGCGCCAGAATCTCCGCCTCGCGTTCGCTGAGACCTTCGCCGCGGCCGGGCCAGTCAAGCCCGGGTGCGCCGCGTGTCCGCGTTGGCGCGTCGGTGACGACCACCTCACCGGAGTGCACGGCCTCTAAGGCCGCGACCAACTCGCGCGCGGGCAGGGTCTTTGACAGATAGCCGTGGGCGCCGTGTCGCCGCGCGCTTTGGACCAGTTCGGGGTCAAAGTTCCAGGTGTAGACCACAACTCGGTGTGCGCGGGGATTAGCCACCAGGACGCCGATCTCTTCGTGATCGGATTCGGGTTGGGCGAATGAGTCGTACAGGACGATGTCGACCTCGTCTTTGACGGACACGCTGGAGTCCAGTTCGGCTACCAGGATGCGGTCGCGGTATGGCTCCAGCATGTTGGCCACACCTTTGACGACGACGTCGTAGTCATCGACGAGCGCAACGGTGATCGGCGCGCGAGATGGCTGTGGCATGCCGGAGACATTACCTCCCTAGGGGTGTAGCAGTACCCCCCTTACGGGTGGTCGACTGGTTTCGGGCGGGCCGACCCGAACATCGGTCAACCACCAACTGAGGAAAGGCTCAAATCATGATCGTTCTCGGCATCATCCTGCTGATCGCGGGATTTCTGCTCAAGATTTCCATCCTGTGGACCTTGGGGATCATCTTGCTCGTGGTCGGCGCGATCCTGGCCGTCCTGGGCAGCACCGGACGCGCGATCGGCGGCCGGCGGCACTATTTCTGAGCCGCCGCAAACGCGTTGCCACGACTCGGCGTCTTGTGCCGCATCTCACAAAATCGCGTTTGGGCCATCGTCGGACGGGTTATTAGGCATAAGTCAGAAAGGAGTCTGTGATGCCTACTTGGGAATGGATCTTGATCGGAGTCGCCGTCCTCGTGACGGTTGTCGCGGCGATTGTCGCAATAAGCATGGTCAGCTTTCGTACAAAGACGAAGCGGCTCAAACAGCACTACGGCAGTGAGTACGAGCGCGTGGTATCCGAGACCGGCAGCGAGAAGGGTGCCGTGCGGGAACTCACTACGCGAGAACGCAAGCGAGGCAAGCTCGACATCGTTCCGCTTACGCCGTCGGCGCTCTCGGAGTTCACCGCCCGCTGGCAGGAGGTGCAGGCCGGGTTCGTGGACAACCCCGCGACCGCCGTGGGCGTCGCCGACCGTTTGGTGACTGAGGTGATGCGGCAACGGGGTTACCCCGTCGACGATTTCGAACAGCGGGCGGCGGACATCTCGGTCGATCACCCGCAGATCGTCGACAACTACCGCGCCGCCCACGGTGTCATCGTCGAGCAGCATCATGCCGACACCGAGCAACAGCGGGAGGCGTTCGTGCACTACCGGGCGTTGTTTGAGAAATTGCTCGAAACCCCAACTGATAAGGACACAGCACAGGAGGCAAGCGCATGACCACCCATGAACAACAAGCACTGCACGATTCGGGCAACGAAGCGGCCATCCCTGGCGCGGATGCACCGCGGATCGACGATGAGAGTCTGGCCGCTGCGCCCGACCCTGCACCCATTGCCGACACAAGGGAGACCGGCGCCCACGTCGCCGACACAAGGGAGACCGGCGCGCCCATTGCCGACACAACGGAGACCGGCTCCCACGTCGTCGAGGCGGACCAGCCGAGCGCGCAACGCGAATCTCTAGCCGACGAAAGACTTTTCGCCGGCGACGATCTCGCGGATTTGCGTGCGCGGTGGGCCGGTGTTCAGGCGGCCTTCGTCGACGACCCCAAGGACTGCGTCCAGAAGGCGGACGTCCTTGTTTCCGACCTGGTCGAGCAGCTCACCACCGGATTTACCCAGGCGCGCTCGCGTCTGGAAGAGCAGTGGTCTCGCGGCAAGGAGGCATCGACCGAAGACCTGCGAATGGCTCTGATGCACTACCGCGAGTTCTTCGAGCGATTGCTGGCCGTATGAACTAGTTGTGCTGCAACGGTTTCGGCATGCCGCGCCACGTCAGCGGCATGCCGTCACCGGTCAGCCATACGTTGAGGTCATAACCGTTACGGGCCAGGCCGTCGACGGCGTGCACCGCACGCCGCACGGCCTGTTCGGCAACTTCGGGAGTGAGCAGGCCGTGGCGGGTGGCTTCCAATAATTCATCAACGTCGGCCAACGCCGCGCCGCGGCCGGTACGGACCTCGAGGTCGAGGTAGTGGTCTTCGGACCGCCACTCGGCCGGGCCGGGTACGTATTCGCCGATGTCGAGGTAGTAGTCGTGGTCGCGTCCGTGGCCGTGGTTGAAATGAAAAACCGTGGCCCGCAGGCCCAGCGCCGGCAACAACCACGACTCGAGGTAGTGGAATTGTGCGCGGCCGGGTGTGGGGCGGGCCAGGTACAGACCCCATGGCCGAACGATGTAGTCGTCGACGGCCCGCACGATGCCCTTCGGATCGGTGTTGGTGCGGGCACGCAGGTCGAACGTCTCGTGCTTGGGCGGATGGATGGTGTCACCTCGGCTTAGCGGCGGAGTCGGATCTTCCAGCGGACAAAACAGGCGAAGAACACGGTCAGCCCGGCCAGCATGCCCATGTCGAGCAACCAGAAGTGTCGGGTGTGCTGCCAGAACTGGTCCTGGGGCAGCAGAGTGGCCGGCACCAGATGCCGGACGTCCACCGTCGACGCCGCCGCCGCGTAACCCCAACGCGCCGGCATCAGCCACGACAGCTGGTCCAGCCCGAGCCGGCCGGTCACCGGGACCATCCCGCCGCACAACACCAGCTGCGCCATGACCGC
The DNA here is from genome assembly GCA_963833935.1 of uncultured Actinomycetota bacterium. GTDB lineage: Bacteria > Actinomycetota > Actinomycetes > Mycobacteriales > Mycobacteriaceae > Mycobacterium. Next base: position 17,672 of record CAWIAC010000024.1, read on the forward strand.
GACCACGAACAACGGCATGATCTGCTCGCTGGATCGGACCAGCGCAGAGATGGCCAGACCGAGGACGGCCGACGCGACACAGGTCCCGGCGACAGTGATGAACAACTCGGCGGTGGCTGCCACCGTCGAGTGGCCCAGCAGCACCGCTCCGCGGGCGGGCGCGCCCTTGCCGGCAACCACGAGTGACGTGATGATCGCCGACTGCAGAATCGCGAACCCGCAGAACACCAGCGTCTTGGCCAGCAGGTAGGCGGTGGTCGACAGGCCGACCGCCTGCTCTCGCTGGAAGATGGCGCGCTCACCGACCAGGTCGCGGATCGTCAGCGCTGTGCCCATGAAGGCGGCAGCCGGCAGCAGCAAGGCCAGGATCTGCGCCGATTCGTCGGGCGTCGCGGCATGCGGGCCGGGAACGTGGAATCCGGTGCTGCCCGGAACCGTGAGCGACAGAGCGCCGAGGATGAACGGCAACAACGCCAGGAAGATGAAATACGCCCGGTCGGCCACGACGAGGCGGACCTGTCGGCGCGCGATCGTCGAGATCTGCCGACGCACACTGGTGTGCACCGGCTCGCCCAGGTCCACCGGCTTGTCCGTCTGCGGGGGCGGTTGCTGCTGTTCCCGCTCGCGGAACCGGCGGTTGGCCTCGTCTGGATCGGCGCCAACCTGACCGAAGATCTTGGCCCAGTTGGTGGTGCCCATCACCTCGCCGATGCCGCCCGGCGGCCCGCAGTACGCCGTCTTCCCGCCCGGTGCTACCAGCAGCAGCTGATCGCAGATGTCCAAGTACGACAGCATGTGCGTCACAACGATCACGACGCGACCGGCGTCGGCCAGTTGGCGCAGCATCATCATCACCTGGTGGTCCAGCGCCGGATCAAGGCCCGACGTCGGTTCGTCCAGGATCAGCAGCGACGGGCCGGTGAGCAGCTCGAGCGCCACCGAGGCGCGTTTGCGTTGTCCGCCGGACAGCTTGTCGACCCGGGTGCCGGCGTGCTTGGTCAGGTCGAGTTCTTCGAGCACCTGCGCGACGACCTTGGCCCGGTCGGCCTTGCTGGTGTCGGGCGGCAGGCGCAGTTCGGCGGCATAGCTCAGCGCTTGATTCACCGTCAGCTGGCGGTGCACGACGTCGTCCTGAGGCACCATGCCGATCCTGCTGCGCAGCGACGCGTACTCACGGTGGATGTCGTGCCCCTCGAACCTCACCGAGCCGGAGCTGGGCGTCGTGTAACCGGCGATCAAGCGGGCCAGGGTGCTCTTTCCGGCGCCGGATCCGCCGATCACCGCGGTCAGTGTGCCTGGGCGCGCGGTCAGCGAGATGTCGGTGAGCAGTTGTTTGCCGTTGTCGACGACATACTGGACGCCGCGCACCTCCAGGCCGCCGGTGCGCGTCGCGGCTTCGGTTTCGCTGCGGCGCACCAGTAGACCACCGCTGACCACCAGGTCGACGTTGCCCACGGTTACCACGTCGCCCTCGGCCAGGATCGCCGACCCGATCCGGGTGCCGTTGACGAACGTCCCGTTGACGCTGGTGTCGCGGATCTCGGTGCCCAGCGGGGTCAGGGTCAACGTTGCGTGATATCGGGAGGCCAGCACGTCGGGGATGACGACGTCGTTGTCGGTTGCCCGACCGATTGTCACCGAGCCGGCAGGTTTCGCGGCTGGCCCCGATCTCGGCGACAGCAGTTTGACGAATCTGGTCGCCAGATTCATCGCATCACCCGCGCGTACGTCGAGCATGGTGGCTTCGGTGGGCGGGACGTGGTTCAGCGGTGGCGCGGGCCGCGCGTTGACGACGGTGGTCTCGTTGGGAGGCGGTCCGGCCGGCGGCGGTGGATTCTGGACGTTGGTCGGATACTCCGACGGTGATTGCGGGCGTCGGACGGGCGGCGCGGGGCGCAGTGGCGGCTGGGCCGGCGCCGACCGGGCGGGCCCATGCTGCGAGTCGGCGGGCGGACCGGGTTGGGCGGGTGTCGACCACGACACGGTCGAGTGCGCGTCGCGGGGAGACGCACTTCCCGGGGGTTGACCCCCTTTGCCGCGGCGCCGCCCGATCTCGAAAGTCAGTCGGGGTCCGCCCGCATTGCCGACGTTGATGCTCTGCCCGTCGTGAATGTCGACCACCGGTCTGCGGTAGCCGTTGACGAAGGTCCCGTTGACCGATCCGTTGTCGATGGCCACCCACTTGCCCTGGTCGAAGCGCAGGATCAGGTGCGCGCGTGAGATCCGCGGATCGGCGATCCGGATGTCAGCGCGCAGGTCACGCCCGACGACGACGTCATGACCTGGCGCGAAGGTACGTTCCGAGCCGTCGTGCCAAATGGTCAGCAGAGGCGGGGCTGGTCGACTCACCACCCCAGTATCGACTCCCATCCAGCCAGGCCTCCTAGGTGCGCTCTGTGATTCGCCTGTGTCCTGCCGCGAACTACGTCGATGCCGCGATTCACAGCGGTTTCATATGCGGCACAACAGGGGCTCACCACGTTCGGCGGCACGATTGCGAAGAGAAGGAAACTGTCCGTATTCGACCGCGCCGGGTGTTCAAAGCGTCCGGGCCGCAACTGATTCGAAAGCTTAGTGCCGCGGCGGGGGAACTGGGAGCGTGGTGGTCGAAACGCGCTGTTGTGTGGACGGGAAGGGGGCAAGAGCAGATGGATGAGGCGACCAGAGCGACACAGCGCTGGGACGCCCAGTCGGGGCCGCCCGCGGAGCCCCCGCGTGCCCGCAGCCTGCTGCAGCGTGGCTACGCGTCGCTTCCGCATTCGGCGGTGACCCGCTTACTGACCCGGGTACCACTGATCGCGTCGCGGCCTCGCCGGGAGTCCGGGCACATTCGTCGGCCCGGTAGGGACGATGCGCCGAGCAGTGTGCTGGCCGCCCCGACCACCTTTGCCGGCTACACCATCATGCGTCCGCTGGGGTCTGGCGGGATGGCCGACGTCTATCTGGCCAAGCATCCCCGCTTGCCGCGTCTTGACGCGCTCAAGGTCTTGACTGAGGGGACAACCTCCGACCCTGAATTTCGCGAGAGATTCAATCGCGAGGCTGACTTGGCCGCCACGCTGTGGCATCCCCATGTCGTCGCGGTGCACGACCGCGGAGAGTTCGACGGTCACCTCTGGATTGCGATGGACTACGTCGAGGGCACCGACGCGGCCCGACTGATGCGGGAGCGTTTCCGGGCAGGGATGCCGGAGACAGACGTCTGCGACATCGTCACCGCGGTCGCCGGCGCACTCGACTATGCCCACGCTCGAGGGCTGCTGCACCGGGACGTCAAACCCGCCAACATCCTACTTACCCACCCAGAAGAAGACGACCGGCGAATCCTGTTGGCGGACTTCGGCGTAGCCCGCCAACTCGCCGATATCAGTGGGATCACCGAAACCAACGTCGCGGTGGGCACCGTCGCGTACGCGGCCCCCGAGCAACTCGTCGGCACGAACATGGATGGCCGCGCCGACCAGTACGCTCTGGCGGCTTCGGCGTTCCACCTGCTCACCGGTGCGCCGCCGTACCGGAACGCCAACCCGGTCGCGGTGATCGGGCAGCACTTGCACGCAGAACTGCCCAGAGTGAGCGATTATCGCCCCGACCTGGCAGATCTCGACGACGTGTTTTTCAAAGCTCTGGCAAAGGATCCCGCGGACAGATTCGACCGGTGCCGCCAATTCGCCGCTGCGTTCAGCGAGCGCATCTCCCGCGGCGGCGATCACGGCAGCACGTTGGGCGCCCTCGGGACGAGGTCGCGGCCACGGCGCCGCGCCGGCATGCTCAAAGTCGGCCGACGGCCTTCCCTCAAAGTCGGCATCGCCATCGCGATGATCGTCACCATGGTCGTCGCGCTGACCGTGACGTGGGCGATCTCATTCTTTTCCTGGGACGACCAACCTCAAGCGAGCTCCGCGTCACCACCGCGCGTGAGCGCGACGCCGTCGGCTTCCTCTGCGTCAGCCATCGCCGCCCCGCCCATCAACGGCAGCTACCGACTGGACTACGACCGCGCGAAGCAGACGTCCAACGGCGTCATCCGCACCAATGGCGGGGCCACCAGCTGGTGGGCCTTTTCGTCGGCGTGCACCGCGGCCGGGTGCGCTGCCACCGCGACCAAGCTGGACGACGCCAGCCATCAAACGCCGAAGACCGCCAGTACCGGCAACACCAGCACTCTGCATTTCGTCGACGGGCACTGGCAGGGCGAGCCGCGGCAACTGCAGGTGCAGTGCCAAAAGACGCGCGGCGGCCCGACAGTCACGCAGTCCGAGACGGTGGTGTGGTCGTTGACCCCGGAACCGGACGGCACGCTGCGCGGCGTTCAGACCCAGACGGTGCAGGGCAACGAGTGCGGCTCGCAGGGGGCCACGCTGCGGATCCCGGTGGTGGCAACCCGCACCGGAGACATCCCGCCGGACGTGACCGTCGCCGATCCGGCGCAGGCGGCCAACATCACCGCCACGCCGGTCGGAACCTCGATGCCGGCGGTGCTGGGCGGCCCGTGCGGCGACGTCGACAAGGTCGCCTACGATTCCACGGCCAACGCGCAGGTGGTATGCGAGGGCAACACCTGGGATAAAGCGCCGACGACCACCGGGGCGCACCCGGTCGGCACCTCGTGCGACGAACCGGGCACACCGGTGTTCAGCATGTCGATGTCCGAGGACGGACATCTGATCCAATGCGACCCGGGCACCCGGGTGTGGACCCGCCAGCACAGCTGACCGGCCGGCTGCTGACCTGCATCGGCGGCGGGTGTCGGTGGCGGGTTCTACCCTGGTGGACATGGCGTTTGCTACCGAGCATCCCGTGGTTGCGCACTCCGAATACCGTCCGGTCGAGGAGATGGTCCGGGCCGGCGGGCACTTCGAGGTGGTCAGCCCCTACGCGCCTGCGGGTGATCAGCCGGCCGCCATTGACCAGCTGGAACGCCGGATTCAGGCGGGCGAGCGAGACGTGGTGCTGCTGGGTGCCACGGGTACCGGAAAATCGGCCACCACCGCGTGGCTCATCGAGCGGCTGCAGCGGCCCACCCTGGTGATGGCGCCCAACAAGACACTGGCGGCACAGTTGGCCAACGAGCTACGAGAGATGTTGCCGCACAACGCTGTCGAGTACTTCGTCTCGTACTACGACTACTACCAGCCTGAGGCGTACATCGCGCAGACCGACACCTACATCGAAAAGGACAGCTCGATCAACGACGACGTCGAGCGGCTGCGGCATTCCGCGACGTCGTCGCTGCTGTCCCGCCGCGACGTGGTGGTGGTGGCTTCGGTGTCCTGCATCTACGGCCTCGGCACGCCGCAGTCCTACCTGGACCGTTCGGTCGAGTTGGCAGTGGGCACCGAGGTACCCCGCGACAGCCTGCTGCGGCTGCTGGTCGACGTGCAGTACAGCCGCAACGACCTGTCGTTCACCCGCGGCTCGTTTCGGGTGCGCGGCGACACCGTCGAGATCATCCCGTCCTACGAGGAGTTGGCCGTCCGCATCGAGTACTTCGGCGACGAGATCGAGGCGCTGTACTACCTGCACCCGCTGACCGGCGACGTGGTCCGCAAGGTCGACTCCCTGCGTATCTTCCCGGCCACGCACTACGTGGCCGGCCCGGAGCGGATGGCGCATGCGATTTCCACCATCGAGCAAGAACTGGCCGAGCGGCTCGCCGAGCTGGAGGGTCAGGGCAAGCTGCTGGAGGCCCAGCGACTGCGGATGCGGACCAACTATGACGTCGAGATGATGCGTCAGGTCGGGTTCTGCTCCGGCATCGAGAACTACTCGCGGCACATCGACGGCCGAGGGCCCGGCACGCCACCCGCGACGCTGCTGGACTATTTCCCGGAGGACTTCCTGCTGGTCATCGACGAATCCCATGTGACGGTTCCGCAGATCGGCGGCATGTACGAAGGTGACATGTCGCGCAAACGCAACCTCGTCGAATTCGGCTTCCGGCTGCCGTCGGCCACCGACAACCGGCCGCTGACCTGGGAGGAGTTCGCCGACCGCATCGGGCAGACGGTGTACCTGTCGGCAACCCCGGGTCCCTACGAGCTGAGCCAATCGGCCGGGGAGTTCGTCGAGCAGGTGATCCGACCGACCGGTCTGGTCGACCCGAAAGTGGTGGTGAAGCCGACCAAGGGCCAGATCGACGACCTGATCGGCGAGATCCGCAAGCGCGCCGAGGCCGACGAGCGGATCCTGGTGACGACGCTGACCAAGAAGATGGCCGAAGACCTCACCGACTACCTGCTGGAACTGGGTATCCGGGTGCGCTACCTGCACTCCGAGGTCGACACGCTGCGACGGGTGGAACTGCTGCGCCAGCTGCGACTGGGTGACTACGACGTGCTCATCGGCATCAACCTGCTGCGAGAGGGCCTAGACCTGCCCGAAGTGTCACTGGTCGCGATCCTCGACGCTGACAAGGAGGGCTTCCTGCGGTCGTCGCGCAGCCTGATCCAGACCATCGGCCGCGCCGCACGCAACGTGTCCGGCGAAGTCCACATGTACGCCGACAAGATCACCGATTCAATGAGAGAGGCGATCGACGAAACCGACCGTCGGCGGGCCAAGCAGGTCGCCTACAACGAAACCCACGGCATCGACCCGCAGCCGCTGCGCAAGAAGATCGCCGACATCCTCGACCAGGTCTATCGCGAGGCAGCGGATACTGAGGCGACCGGTGCGGTCCAGGTCGGCGGCTCCGGCCGCAACGCGTCGCGTGGGCGCCGCGCACAGGGCGAGCCCGGCCGCGCGGTCAGCGCCGGGGTGTTCGAAGGTCGCGACACCGCGAGCATGCCGCGGGCTGAGCTCGCCGATCTGATCAAAGACCTCACCGAGCAGATGATGACCGCCGCGCGTGACCTGCAGTTCGAGTTGGCGGCGCGGTTCCGCGACGAAATCGCCGACCTGAAGAAAGAGTTGCGCGGGATGGACGCCGCCGGCCTGAAGTGAGCGCTCCCCTTGGCGCGACAGCCGACGACGGCTGGCGCACACTGCTGGGTCCCCGATTCCTGGGGACTTCGACGCTGCTCGCCGGTGGCGTGGCGCTCTACGCGACCAACGAGTTCCTGACCGTCAGCCTGCTACCGAGCGCGATCGCCGACATCGGCGGTGAGCGGTTTTATGCCTGGGTGACAACCCTGTACCTGGTGGGGTCGGTCGTCGCAGCCGCCACGGTCAACTCGACACTGCTGCGGGTCGGCCCACGGTGGTCCTATCTGTTGGGATTGCTCGTGTTCGGGATCGGCAGCGTGGTCTGTGCGGTGGCTCCCAGCATGGACGTTTTATTGATCGGTCGCACTTTGCAGGGGGCCGCCGGGGGGCTTCTGGCCGGCTTGAGCTACGCGTTGATCAACGCCGCCTTGCCGCGATCGTTGTGGACCAGGGCTTCGGCGCTGGTATCGGCGATGTGGGGTGTCGCGACGGTGGCGGGACCGACGGCCGGTGGCCTTTTCGCCCAGTTCGGTTTGTGGCGTTGGGCGTTCGGCGTTATGGCGGTGCTGACCGCCGCGATGGCCGTGCTTGTTCCATTGGTGCTGCCAGCCGGCCGCGTCGACACCGGTGACAACAGGCGGCTGAAAATTCCGCTGTGGTCGTTGCTGCTGTTGGGGACTGCGGCGCTGACGATCAGTGTCGCGCAGGTTCCGACGAACGTCGCCGTCACCGCGGCGTTGCTCGCGGTCAGCCTGGTCCTGGTCGCGTGTTTCGTGCTTGTCGATCGCCGGGCAGCAGTAAAGGTATTGCCTCCCAGCGCTTTTGGCGCAGGGCCATTGAAGTGGATCTATCTGACCCTGTGCGTGCTGATGGCGTCGGCGATGGTCGACATGTATGTGCCGCTGTTCGGGCAACGTTTGGCGCATCTGGTTCCCGTCATGGCGGGCTTTCTGGGCGCTGCGCTGGCGATCGGCTGGGCCGTCAGCGAGATTCTCAGCGCTTCGCTGAGCAGCAAGCCGGTCATCAACCGCGTGGTCGTGTTCGCGCCGCTGGTCGTTGCGTTGGGTCTGATCCTCACCGCGGTCACTCAAGTCGACGACGCGTCGGTGGGCTTCGTCGCGACGTGGGCGCTGACGCTGACGGTCACCGGGATCGGCATCGGCGCGGCTTGGCCGCACCTGTCAGCCTGGGCGATGCACTGCGTCGATGACGAGAAGGAAGGTGCAGCGGCCGCTGCGGCGATCAACATGATTGAGGTGATCGCCGGTGCCTTCGGTGCGGGGTTGGCCGGCGTCGTCGTCAACAGCGCGCAGGGCGGTGTCGTGATGGCCGCCCGGGCGTTGTTCGCGGTGTTCGCCGCATTGGGCGCGGCGGGTGCGTTGGCCGCTTACCGTGCCACGCGGGGACTGCGCTGAGTTGTGCTCGTGCGCAAAAGAATCGCTAGTCCGGCTCGTCGTCGGCGTTGAAGACGGCGGACACGCCCTCGATGTCGTTGAATGCCTGTGCCGCGTTGACGATCCCGCTTCCTGAGAGCGTCATCTTCACACCGACCTGATCACGATCGATACTGCCGTCGTCGGCATCCAGTTCGGTTAGCTGCCAGTTCCTTTGGCCGCACACGCGCAAGATCGCCCTGAGCACTCCCCGCCCGCCGTCGTAGATGATGTGCAGCCGGATCGTGCCCCGCAGCCGTGCGTTCAGCTGCCTCTCCACCACATTGAAAGCCAGCGCGCTGACAAAATGGAGTGCCACTACCGCGGTCGCCAGTAGCAGCAGACCCGCTCCCGCCGCCAGGCCGATCGCGGCCGACTCCCACACCGCCGCGGCGGTGGTCAGCCCGTGCACCGCACCACGCCGAGTGATGATGATCCCGGCACCCAAGAAGCCGATGCCCGAGACGACCTGGGCGGCGACCCGCGACGGGTCCAGCTCAACGGTTTGCGCAGATAGCACGTCGCTGAAGCCGTACTTACTGACCAGTAGGATCATGGCTGATGCAGTGCCGACGATGGTCTGGGTCCGCAGTCCCGCGACCTTTCCCTGGATCGTGCGTTCCAGGCCAATCAGCGCCGTCAGCCCGAAGGCGGCGAGAAGCTCGACGAGGTGCCGCCCGCTTTGCCCGGCGCCGCCGAACAGCGGGTCAGCAAGCCAGATCTGCATGTCCGCCAAATTACTTGTCCTCTCGGCGGCGAGGCCAACGAGTCAGCGAGTCAACTTGACGACCTGGGTTCGGTGGAACTGCCAGCGCTCGACGATGTGAAAGCCAAGATCCCTCGGCGTCAGATACGCGGGTGCGCGTGACAGCACGAGCCCGGGTGGCAGGTATTTGCCGCTTTCACGGGCGGGCAACTTCTTGTCGTGGGTGGAGATCGCCCATATCGCCGTGCACTTGTTCAGTTGATCTTTCAGCAGCCACACCGCCTTGTGGCCGTCCCAGAGGGTGCCACGGTCGGCTGCCCGCCCGGCGCGGCCGGGGTCGACCAACGGCCGGTAGGCGGCCGGACGAGCCGCCAGCAACGCCCGGATCGGCCCGGGTAGCCACCCGACCGTGTTGTCGACCACCAGACAATCCCCGGGTGCCGCGCGGGCGCTGATGACGTCGGCGACGTCACTGTAGTCCCAGCCCTCCTTGGCGTAGCGCTGCCGTTGCGACAGAAGATAATTCGGGAACGCCGCCGCGGTGAGCACGATCAGCACCAACGCGATCCATCGCGGCGTGCGCGCAACAGACACGATGCAGACAGCCAGCACGACTGCCATCGCCGGCGTGGTGAAGAACAGGTACCGCGGGTAATAGAACGGATCGCTGATCGCCGAATAGATCAGGCTCACAGCGGTCGGTATGACGATCCACGCCGCGCAGATGATCAGCACCCGGCGGGTATCGCCGGCCGAGTGCCATCGACCCGTCAAACGGACCGTCAGCGCGGCAACGAAAACGACCGCCGCCAGGATCGCGAACGGAACACTGTTGTCGAAGTACTGGTGCTGCACCACGTCGAGCACGCTGTGCCAGTTCAGCGGACTGATCCAGGCGACCTGGAAGCTCTGGCCGTGCGCGAACAGCATCAGCGGCGTCAACGCGCCCACCGCGGCCGCCGAGGTGATCGCCCACCACAGCATCACCGATTTGCGGCGCCGGAGCACCGGTGTGACGACGGCATAGGCCGGCACCAGCAACACCAGGTAGACGTTGAGCAGAATCGACACCATCAGTGCGAGCGAGTAGAGCAGCCACAGCCACCATCGGCTCCGCCGTATCGAAATGACCAGCAGCACCGTCAACCAGACCGCGGCGACCGCTGTGAGCGCGTACGAGCGGGCTTCGACAGCGGCCCACGTCACGCGCGGCAGGACCGCGAACACGATGCCCGCACATATCGCCGTGGTCCTGGGCAAGAACTGCTTGCTGAAGACCACCACACCGGCTGCCGCGATCCCCACCCCCAGACAACTAGGAACCCGCGCCCAGAACTCGGTCGGCGGCACGAGGGTGAACCAACCGTGCATGAGCAGGTAAAACAGGCCGTGTACGGCGTCGATGTGGCCCACCAGCCGCCACAAGTCAGGCACCGAGCGGCTGGCGGAGGCAGAAATCGTCGCGCTCTCGTCGAACCACAGCGACGGCCGGCTCGCCGCGGCCCCGCCGATTACGGCCGCCAGCACCGCGATCGCAAGCGGATCGAGCAGCCTGCCGCGGGGCCGTGGACGCGCGTCAACCGCGACGAGCGCGGTTCTGGGTTCGTCGACTGTCGTGGCAACCATGATGCGTGTCACTGTAAGGGGCCTTTGGTGAACCTGCTTACCCGTCTGACCTGCCCACAAACCGCCGTGCCCAGTGGAGCCGGTGCCGGCCGCTCGAGCGTCCGCGATCCGCGGTCAGCTTAATAGTCTGCGCATCAAGAGATTTCATGGTTTTACCGATGTTAGCTGGAGACGATTCTGGGGCGGTCGGTCCCGCCGAGCGCGCCGCGCCGCGACGGTTGCGCGAAAACGCCTACCGCGGTCCGTGACCCAATCCGACCATCTGTCTGCGGCAAAGCGTTACTGTCTTGGGTTGGCGTAGCAACCGACACCTGGGAGGGTAAATGAGCGCCTATCGGACCGTGGTGGTAGGAACCGACGGCTCGGATTCGTCGCTGCGCGCGGTGGAGAAGGCAGGCACCATCGCCGGGGCCGACGCGAAGCTTATCGTCGCGACGGCGTACTTACCCCAACACGAGGATCCGCGTGCCGCTGATGCACTGAAGGACGAGAGCTACAAGGTGTCGGGCAGCGCCCCGATCTACGCGATCCTGCGCGAGGCCAGGGATCGGGCCCACGCCGCGGGCGCCAAGAATATCGAGGAGCGGTCCATTGTCGGCGCCCCTGTCGACGCGCTGGTCGGACTCGCTGAGGAGGTCAACGCCGACCTGCTCGTCGTCGGCAACGTCGGCCTCAGCACGATCGCGGGCCGCCTGCTCGGATCGGTGCCCGCCAACGTCTCACGCCGGGCCAAGGTGGACGTGCTGATCGTGCACACCACCCCGTAGACGGTCGGGTCGCGCGTCTACCCGGTGATCGACACCGCCGACTACGGGCCCTGGGCGCCCATCGCCGGCTGCTCGGACACGCGCCTGGACTCCCGATCTGGACGCCGCGACGTCACCGCTACGCGCTGGCCAGGTCGTGGCGCTCCAAACGGAAGGTCCGGCTCAGCCGGTCCGGGCGTGTCGTGAGTGTCACTTCGACGGCGCCAGCAGGTGTGACCACATAGCGCTCTTCGACATCCGGGCCATCGTCGCTTCGCCGGACCGGCCGGCGAGGCAGATCCTGGTCGTCGCTGAGGTCCGGATCGAACGGGAAGAACACCGGGTCATACGGCGTCACGTCGCCATCGGGGTGGCCGTCCCGCAACCGGCTGCACTCCACGAAGCGGAAGTGTCCGATGTTGTGCACCGCCCGGTAGGTTCGCGTGACGACGAAGGGCGGCTGGTCCGCGGTGGGCAGCACAGCACCTTTGGGCACGATCGGGTCGAAGCAGACGTCCTCGCCCGCGCAGGCTTCACGAAACACCCCGAAGTGGCGCGAGAGACGTTCGGAGAGAGCGAATCCCGCCTCCCGATCGAGGAAGGCCGCTAGGCCGATCGCGGTCGCCGCGAACGGGTGCAGTGAGCGTTTGACGCGTTTCTCGTCGAACGTGGCGCGCAGCGTCCGGGCAACCGGTGGGAAGCTTCCGGCTCCGCCCACCACATAGATGCCCGCGATCTCGGACCAGTCGACGTCGCCGCCGGCGCGGTCATGCAGCACGCGGGGGAGAGCGGCGATCGTCTTGTTCACCAACGCCGCACAGGCCGCGTAGACCTCGTCGATCGCGCAGGAGAACGGGGGTTTGCCGACCGCGGTGAGATCGACCAGGAATCGCCGGGTGTTCGGGCCGACGGCCTCTTTCCGGGTCGCGCACTCCTCGAGCAGCAGTTCGCGTGTGCCTGCGGGCAGCTTGCGCAACCCGGCCCCGTTGCGGACGAGCTTGAGGATCTTTTCGTCGAAGTCGTCACCGCCGAGGCGCTGAATGCCCTCGCTGAAGACGACCTCATTGAACCGCCCTGTCATCTTCAGCAGCGACGCGTCGAAGGTCCCCCCGCCGAGGTCGTAGATGAGAACGTACTCACGCTTGGCGGTGATGGTCGCGCGGTATCGGTGGGCGTATTCGAACCCCGCCGCGGACGGCTCATTGAGCAGAGCGACCACCTCGAAGCCGGCCTGTAGGAAGGCGTCCAGCGTCAGGAAGCGCTGTGCGCTGGACGCGTTGGCCGGAACGCTGATGGCTGCTTGGACCCGCTCACCCGGCGCCAGTTCGACGTTCGAACGGTGCTCCAGGTCGGTCTTCAGCTGGGCGAGAAAGCCCGCGAGCAGGTCAGCCAACCGATAACTGCGGCCGGCCAGGTCCACGGTGGTCCCCGGCCCGGCGTTGTTGAGCAGTCGCTTGAACGAACGCAGCACCGACCAACCCGGGTCGTAACGGACCGCAGCGGCATCCAGACCGAAGCGTAATTCGCCGGCGGCGTCGGCGGCGATGATCGACGGCCACGTGTCGACACCGTCGAACGACGCCACCGGATAGTTTCCCCGGTCGACGACCGCTACGACGGTGTGCGTGGTGCCGAAGTCGATCCCCACCCTCATCGGCTAAGAGTAGGTGCTGCAGCGCGTTTCGCGGCTGCTATTCACCAACCCCGCTCGCGCGCAGGGTGGTTGGCGGGACACTCGCGCGGCTTACCAGCCTCGCTCGCGCCAGGTGGCCAGACTCGGACGCTCGGCGCCCAGCGTCGTGTCGTCGCCGTGCCCGGGGTACACCACGGTGGCGTCACCGTAGACGTCGAACACCCGGGTGCTGACGTCCTCGATCAGCTGGTCGAAATCGCCGGGCTGCCAGGTCTTGCCGACGCCGCCGGGAAACAGGCAATCGCCGGTGAAGAGTTGAGTGACTCCACCGGTAGCCGGACCGTCGAGGGCCAGCGCGATCGATCCAGGGGTGTGCCCGCGCAGATGGATGACGTCGAAAGTGAGCTCGCCGATCCGGACGGTGTCGCCGCCCGCCAGTAAGCGGTCCGGCGTGACCGGCAGCGGCTCGGCGTCGATCTCGTGTGCGGCGGTCGGCGCGCCGGTCGCCTCCGTCACGGCTTCCAGCGCCTGCCAGTGGTCGAAATGTTGGTGGCTGGTGACGATCAGCGACACCTTCGGAGCGTGATTGCGGACCAGGTCGAGTAGGACGTCCGCGTCGTTGGCGGCGTCGATCAGCAGCGTCTCCCCGGTCGTGGAACACGTCACGAGGTAGGCGTTGTTGTCCATAGGGCCCACCGACGCTTTGACGATCGACGCGCCAGGCAGGCTGCGACGGGCCGCAGTACCCGGTTCGACGTGGCCGGTGTAGTTATCGTCCAGGACGGTCATACCAGTCACGGTACTGTCCGGCGATCGCGTGTCGGCATGGGCACATAGCATGGGGATGCCGTGTGGTGAACGTCGGAACGGCCTTGAAGTGAAAGAGACAGTGTGGCTGAACG
>CAWIAC010000025.1:0-89382 GCA_963833935.1 uncultured Actinomycetota bacterium
GCCTCACCTGTGGGTCGTCGCGATCGACGCCGGCGATCTCGACGGTGTTGACCAGCGGGGTCCGCACGGCGCCGGGCACCACCACCGACACCCCGATGCGGTACCGGGCCAGGTCGAAGCGCAGCACCTCGGAAAGTCCGCGCAAGCCGAACTTGCTGGCGCTGTAGGCGGCGTGCCAGGGGAACCCGATCAGCCCGAACGCCGAGGACACGTTGACCAGATGACCGCCCCGGCGCGCCGCCACCATCGGCGGCACGAAGTTCTCGATGACGTGGATCGGGCCCATCAGATTGATTGCGATCATCTTGTCCCACTGCTCGTGGGTGAGCCGGTCGACGGTCCCCCACGCCGAAACCCCGGCGATGTTCATCACGACGTCCATGCTCGAGTGCTTGGCGTGAATCGCGTCGGCGAACGAGGCGACGTCGTCGTAGTTGGCGACATCCAACGCCCGGTACTCAGGGACGTGTGCGCCCAGTGCGCGAGCATCGGCCACCGTCTGCGCCAGGCCGTCGGCATTGCGGTCGGTCAGGTAGAGCTCGGCACCTTGGCTGGCGAGCCGTAAAGCGGTCGCCCGGCCGATGCCGCTAGCCGCACCGGTGATAAAACACCGCTTACCCGCGAACCCAGAACGAAACGTCTTAGCCATCAGCAGTGACAATACGGCGGTAGGGGGGGTGGTAATATAAGATATTGTTATATATGTATGTAGAATGGGGGGTTATATAGTGGGATGGTGTGGCGTGTAAAGAACGAGCGCGCTTGCGGGTGGATTAAGGTAAGCTGGGCGCGCTGTGAGGAGCGGGAGTGACGGGCTTTGCAGCGGAACTGCGCGACGCGCGGTATACGCACATCGATGGCGCGCGCTGTGAACTGGAACAGCGTGGGCTGATAGGCGTGTGGCTTTAGAGGAGGGCGGACGATGCAGGTGCAAGTCACGAGGAGGGCTTGCGCTGGCGTGAGCGCACGCCTGGCGCGGCGTGAAGCAAAGCCTTGCCTGCTTAGCGAACGACAGCGTGCCTGCACGAGTTACTGCTGGAACTGCGGTGGGTTGGGTTGTAGTTGACACGAGGTGGTTGGCAGCGGCGCACGTTGATGAGGGTAAGGAAGCGCACCATGACGCATCGGAGCGCCTGAGACAACGGCAGTACGGATGTTCGAGTACGGAGGTCCTGAGGTCCTCCGTTACGGCGACTACAACTGGACGCATGCGGACCAGAAGACGTCGTTGTCGAGGTAGCGGCCGCCTCCGTGTCACGCTGGGACATCCGGTACCGCAACGGGTCTCTGGCACAGTACCGAATTCCCGGGCGTGACCCGCTGCCGCTACCCAGCAACTCGGCCGCGAAGCGGCAGGGCATGTCATAGCGAAGGCAAAGCGGTCGAGAGCTTGACCATCGGCGATGCGGTCGTTGCCGTGCCGCATCTCGAAGACTCGTCATCGCTGGAAGCCGCTCGCGGTGTTGGCAATTTGTCGCCGAAGGTGGCGTTGCCCGGCCATCAAGCACTCGGGTCTACGCGAAATACTTGGTGCGGCATCACACCATGTGGCTTCGGCTGGCGCCGTCTGCTGATCTGGAGCAGGCCGCGATGGTGCTGTGGCCCTTCGACACGTCGCACCGCGCGGTGCGCGACAGGCTCAACGTCGGAATCGGCGACACCGTTCTGGTGCTGGGCGCGTCGGGCGCAATGGGTATGGCGGTCATGCGGCTGGCAGCTCTGTCGGGGGCAAGGGTCATCGCGACCACGCGATCGACCCACAAGGCAGCGATCTGATCGACCTCGGAGCGAGTGAAGTGATCGTCATCGACGACTTCGATGACGCAGCCGGACAGCTTGACTCGATCACCCGTGGACAGGGCGTGGACCATGTCGTCGATTTCGTCGGCCAGGAGCGATTGATGAATTTCGCCGCCAACCGGCTGCGCCTGGGTGGCAAGTACTGCATCGGTGCGGGGCAAAGCATCCAGACGCTGCCGATTTCGGGCCAGCTGATGCTGGAGCGCGAAATCAGCCTGCTGGCCGTTCGGGGAGCCCGCCGCATCGACGTACTTCGGGTCGTCGATCTCTTCGAACGCGATCAGATCCATCTTCCGATCGCTGCGCGATTCCCGCTCGCGCAGGCCGCGGAGGCCCACCGGTTCCTGGAGGACAGCTCCCAGTTGGGTCGCGTATTACTCATCCCGTGAGCGACCGATGCTGCGACGCGCGATGACCTAGTCAGGTCGGGAGCGAGCCGCCCCATAGCGCGTTGAGCCACAGCGCCTCGAGCACCAGCACACCACGCTGCACGTCACCGTCGGCGCCCAGGAACGCCGTGTCGCCCGACAGCATCTGGGCGGTGGTGACCGCCAACATCCGCACCAACGTGGGGACGTCGTCGCTGATCGGGTGGGCGGTACCGGCTCGCAGCTCGTCTTTGACGATCCCGATGATCTGCTGGACCACGCCCTCGACCTGCTGGTCGAGGAGGTCGCGGATCTCGGCGTCGGTGCTGCGCGCGGCATTGCATGCCGACATCACCGGGTCGTTGTGGGCATAGACCGCCGCCGCACTTCCGACCATCCGCTTGGCGAACGCCGCCGGCGATTCGGTGGGCCCGCGGGGTGCAAAGTACTCGGTCAGCTCCTCGAGTTCGCGTGTTGCGTCGGCAAGGATCTGCGCCAGCACCGCGTACTTCGAGTCGAAGTAGAAGTAGAAACCGGAACGGGCCACACCCGCGCGATCGCTGATGGTGCTCACTGACAACTGCGCAAACGGTTTCTCCTCGAGCAGCTCACGCACCGCCTGCACAATGGCCTGCCGCTGCCGGTCGCCCCGTCGCCGCGGAACCGGCACGACCGGAGCAACGTCCGCCGCCCGATCGGCCCCTTGCTCGCTGCGCACTCCTCGACCTTGCACTACGCCACACCCAAAAGGAAACTTGACAGGCGTCAAGTCAAACCTAAAGATGGCAGTTGGTGACGCGTGCCACACAGCCGATCCACCCTCTGCGAACGCCCCCAGAAGGAATGTCAACCGTGTCGAAGGCGACCATCAGCACCCAGCAGTACCTGCTCGATCAGGCCAAGCGCCGGCTAACCCCATCGTTCAACAATTTTCCCGGCATGGCGGCGGTCGAACGGAAGCTGCTGAACACCGACTGGACGCCGCGTAAGCTCGCGGATCCGCCACCGGGGAGCGGGCTCAAGCCGGTCATCGGCGATCGGGGCCTGCCGATCCTGGGCCACCTCATCGAGATGCTGCGGGGCGGACCGGACTACCTGCTATTCATGTACCAAACCAAAGGTCCGGTGGTATTCGGCGACTCGCCGGTCCTGCCGGGCGTCGCGGCGCTGGGTCCCGACGCAGCCCAGATCGTCTACTCCAACCGCAACAAGGACTACTCCCAGCAGGGTTGGGTGCCGGTGATCGGGCCGTTCTTCAACCGCGGCCTGATGTTGCTCGACTTCGAGGAGCACATGTTCCATCGGCGGATCATGCAGGAAGCGTTCATCCGCTCCCGACTGGTCGGCTATGTCGAGCAGATGGACCAGGTCGTCTCGCAGGTCGTGGCTAACGACTGGGTGGTCAACGACTCACGTTTTCTGCTCTACCCGGCAATGAAAGAGCTCACCCTCGACATCGCGTCGATGGTGTTCATGGGTCACGAACCCGGCACTGACCACGAGCTGGTGACCAAGGTGAACAAGGCCTTCGCAGTCACCACCCGCGCCGGAAACGCGATCATCCGCACCAGCGTGCCGCCGTTTACCTGGTGGCGCGGTCTCCAGGCGCGTGAGCTGCTAGAGAACTACTTCCGTGAGCGCGTCAAGGAACGCCGCGGCAAGGAAGGCAGTGACCTACTCACCGTCCTGTGCCACACCGAGGACGAGGACGGCAACAGCTTCTCCGACGAGGACATCGTCAACCACATGATCTTCCTGATGATGGCCGCGCATGACACCTCGACATCGACCTCTACGACGATGGCCTACCACCTGGCCGCCAACCCCGAGTGGCAGGAACGCTGCCGCGACGAATCCGATCGGCTCGGCGACGGCCCACTGGACATCGAGTCACTGGAAAAGCTGGAGTCGCTTGATCTGGTGATGAACGAGGCGATCCGGCTGGTGACACCGGTGCAGTGGGCGATGCGCCGGACTGTGCGCGACACCGAGTTGCTGGGCTACTACCTGCCCGCGGGCACGAACGTCATCGCGTATCCAGGGATGAACCATCGCCTGCCGGAGATCTGGACGGACCCACTGAAATTCGACCCCGACCGGTTCACCGAGCCGCGCAGCGAGCACAAACGGCACCGTTACGCGTTCACCCCGTTCGGCGGCGGCGCGCACAAGTGCATCGGGATGACGTTCGGCCAGCTGGAGATCAAGACGATCCTGCACCGGCTGCTGCGCCGGTACCGGCTTGAGTTGCCCCGCGCGGGTTACCAGGCCAAATGGGACTACGGCGGCATGCCGATCCCGATGGACGGCATGCCGATCGTGCTGCGCCCGCTCTAGCCGGATCAGCTGTCGCCGTACAGCCGGTTCGCGCAGGCGATCACCGCGGACAGTGCCGACTGCGTCGGGTCCGCCGAGCAGCCCATCGCCCACTCGGCCCGGAAACCATCGGTGCCTTGGATGAAGGTCGCGATGGCGTCGTCTGAGCGCAGCTGATGAAACCGCAGCATCTCAATAGCGACGCCGCGGTCGTGGAGCATCACGGTCAGCGCGGCGACCGGCCCGGTCGCGGTCGCCGTGGCGATCTCGATGCGATCGCCGAGAACCAGCGTCGCCCGGAAAGTCTGCGGCTGAGATCCCCATCGGCTGGCGGGACGCTCAGCGCCGGCGCACTCCCAGTGGCCCAAGCTCAGCGGCCCGGCGCTGGGCGCGTAGGTGGCGGTGAATGTGCTCCAGGACATCGCGTCAGCGTCCTCCCGAAGTCCACGCGGGAGCGGGATGCCGTGAAATCGGAAGGTCGGCGAGTCGAAGGTAGCGGACGCAATGTCCGCGTCGGGCAAGTCGGTGATTGTCATGTGCCGGTCTTCTCTGGTCGAAAGTGGCGACCGACAGGTAGTAGCTTCCGACCCACAGCGGGGGGTCGGTCTGGATCAGACCCCGCTGCGGGTGCTGGCTACTACGAGAAGATGATGCACGATCGCCGACACTAGACGCTGATGGGCGGCCGGTGCAACTTCATTAACGGCGCACCCGACGGCATCGCGTGCGCGTGAAGACGCGCTGACCGTGCCACCGGTTGGCAGGGATCGTTCGCGCAGCGCAGCCGCATCAGGCGTCAGCCACGTCGATCTCGCCGGATTTGGCTGCCGCGCGCAGAAGGTGGTAATCGTCAAGCGACTTATCTGCGTAGGCGTAAGACCAGTCGATGACGGCTTTGCGTATGTCGTCGTTCTTTCCTGCGTAGCCGGCCAGCAGCGAGGCGTTCGCGCTCTGCGCGTGGGCACGGGCCAGCATCACAGCGCATACCGCAACGTATTCGCTGAAAGCTTCTGAGGACATCTGCGCGGTGTCGAGGCTGCCTTTCATATCGTGAAACTGCCGAACGTAATAGTCCCGCCCGTCGTTGCGAGTCGTGCCCACAAACACATCCGAGTTGGCCTGCAGGACGCGCTGGCCGTCCACGACCCGGACACCTTGGCCGCGGGCTTCGATGGCATCGCGCAGGGTTGAAGGCTGCTCGATGCCGCCGTATTCCTCCAATACCGACCGGTTGGCCTCCTTGATTTGCAGTACCAACGGGGTTCCCTCCGGGCCGGTCAAGATGGCCAGATAGCAGCGGGTGCCCACACTGCCGACACCGACGACCCGCAGCGCCAAGTCGGTCACGTTGAAGTGCGAGAGCAGCACCGCGATATCGGCGGGCACTGCGGTGAGGTACTCGCGCAAAGCGTCGACCAGCTGGGTTTCGGAGCCGACGTCCACATGCCTGAGTAAGGGGGGGTCCTCCCGCAGCCGCGGCACACCGTCGTCTCCAACGGTCATTACGCCGGCGAACGCCCGTGCCGATGTGCGCTTTCGCGCTCGCCGCAGCGCTGCGTCGCCAACCGACCGAACACTACGGCGCAGCCGTTTGCGGTAAAGCGTGGGCTCAAACCGAAGGTAATAGCGGTCCAGCAGGCTCAACTTCAAGATCGCAGCTAGTGCGTCCTGATAGTCGCGCGCCGCTCGCTCGACAACGCCGCGAATGACTTTCGGTCGGTGACCGGCCTGGCGCCCACCGATGACGGCGCTGGTAAGCAGGCGTTTGACATCCCATTCCCACGGCGCGAAGGCAGCCTCGTCGAAGTCATTCAGGTCGAACACCAATACCCGGTCGGGGGCGGCGTATATGCCAAAGTTCGCGATGTGCGCGTCGCCGCAGCAGACCACATGAATTCCGCTTGATGGCCCCGCCGCCAAGTCGGCCGCCATGACCGCAGCCGATCCGCGATAGAACGCGAACGGATCGGCTAGCATCCGGGCAAACCGCAGCGGAACGAGTTCGGGCAGCCGATCTGCGTTCTGGGCAATCAGTATGTCGGTAGCGGTACGGCGGCCGGGAACCAGTTCGGCCAAAGCGCTCCGCGAGATAGCCTTTCGCAACGCCCGGCCCTTGAGAAAATCCGCTTGCGGGTTCTCCACATCGATTACCCGCTCGCGCAACGCCTGGCCTGGCATCGCAGCACCGTAGCTGATCCTTGCTCGCTATTGCGAAGAACCGCCGATTTCGCCCGTGCATCATTCCACTTGTGTATTACTACGCCTGCGGCCACGCATGTAGTTGGCGACGTCTAATTTAGCTCCCGCAACCATCACCCGAACGGTGCAGCCGGACGAGGCCTGAGGCCCCGGCCACCGTTGGCCCCTTCGGCGTTGGGATCCGCAAGTGCTGCCGCACGAAACGCATTGTGGCCAAACGCAATTGCTGGCTCACGGAGGGTGATTCAGCACGTCAGCAACATGCATCCGGCGATCGGGCCGCCGCCCACTGCAGCCACTGCAACCTCGGGCCGCTCGCGCACCTGCCGCTCCCCCGCCTCACCGCGCAACTGCAGGCAGGCCTCATGCAGCAGCCAGTAGCCGTGCATGCGGCCCGCCGAGAGCTGCCCGCCGTAGGTGTTCAGCGGCAGCGCGCCGTCCAAGGCGATCCGCTCGGCTCCCTCGACGAACGGACCGGCCTCGCCGTCGCCGCAGATGCCCAACGCTTCCAGCCAGGCGAAGGTGAGGTAGGTGAACCCGTCGTAGAGCTCCGCGAGGTTCAGATCGGCGACCCTCAGATCGGTCCGCGACCACATCTGCGCTGCCGCATCCGCCGATGCCATCTTCGGATAGTCCGCGCGGTGAAACCAGCCGCCCGCGCCGTCGGAGCCCCCGATCGCCTCCACTTTCACCGCGCGATGCGGGCAGTCCCCGGCATAGTCGGCGGCCGACACCACCACCGCGATCGACCCGTCGATCGGGACGTCGCAATCCAGCAGCCCGAACGGCGTGGACACCGGCCGCGCACCCAGATAGTCCGCCATGGTCATCGGATCCCGGTACACCGCAAGGGGGTTCAACGCCGCGTTACGCCTGCTGTTGATCGCCAGCCAGCCCAGCTGCTCCTTGGTGGTTCCGTACAACTCCATGTGCCGGCGACAGTTCAGTGCCAGCCAGTTCGCGGCGGAATACCCATGGGCGGCAACGAGATCGTTGACATCGTCCATCGGGCCGACCGCGGGCGGCTCGGCGCCGTCTGGCGTCTCGAACATCCGGGCAAGCGGTGGAGCCGAAGCATTCTCGTCCCGCTTCACCGGGACCGTGCCGCCCAGCATCTGGATCGTCCGGTAGATGACCACGTGGCGCGCGTGGCCCTCGGAGACCGCACGGCACGCCGACATGACCGGGTTCAGCAGACCACCGGTGCCGAAACCCGACCCGCAGTCCGCCACCTCGATGCCCAGTGCGGCGTTG
Organism: uncultured Actinomycetota bacterium; assembly: GCA_963833935.1. Taxonomy (GTDB): domain Bacteria; phylum Actinomycetota; class Actinomycetes; order Mycobacteriales; family Mycobacteriaceae; genus Mycobacterium. The sequence goes on from CAWIAC010000025.1 coordinate 7,938, forward strand.
ACCTCTGCGGCGGGGGTGTCACCCAAGGTGGCAATGCCGTCGATGTCGGCGGCGGCCAGGCCGGCGTCGTCGACAGCGCCGCGGACCGCTTCCATGGTGAGGTCCAGACCGGGAATGCCGGTGCGCCGGCCGATTCGCGAAATGCCGATGCCGGAAATGATCGCGTCTTTTTCGAAGTAGCTCATCTACGCCGTCCGTTAGACCAACCCACTGCACACCAACCCAGAGCGAACTGACTGTACTGTATTTCCCGTGTCGATTGAGGCGACGTCCCAGCTGCGGATCGCGCACTGCGACAATTGCGCACGCTGGGTCCATCCCGCTACCGGCACATGCCGCGATTGCGGCGGTCGGCTGGTTTCGCGGGCGGTGTCGGGCCACGGCAGCGTGTTCACTTACACGGTCAACCATCATGCCTTCAACCCGGAGCTGCCTACCCCCTACGTCATCGCCCTTGTCGAGCTCGACGAGCAGAGCGGACTGCGCGTGGCGGCGAACATCGTTGACTGTGAGCCAGATTCAGTGTGGTGCGGCATGCGCGTCACCGCCTTGCCGGAACTCGGCGCGGGCGGCGCACCACGCTTCGCGCCCGCTTGAGTGCCGCGCCCGACGGGCTAAGAGGCTGCCTAAAATTGTTTGTGGTCTTGGGGTTCCAGAGTGCTGCGATGATCTGGAGTCTTTGGTTGACGGGTTGGCCGCGGCGCCGGCATTGCCGCGGGATCTGGCAGTCCTTGAGTCGGATCACACAGGGATGTTGGCGGTGGTCTTTACCGGCCTGCCTGGCGGCGATTTAGTGCTGCCGGTGCGGCTCCCCCAAGGCGCGCGCCAGTGGGCGCACTTGTGTCATTTCCTGGGCAACCCCACTGTGTGGCACAAGATCGACCTGGTGCGCGTCGCCGACCGTAAAGCACCGGGCGGGTGGCGGTATTACGCACACTTGCTGACCCACCACGCGGGCTATCAATCCGCGGCCACCCGGGCTCGCCGGGCGAAAATCCCGGCAGGTCGTCGGGCCGGGGTGGATGCGAATGTATCCAACCTGGCGGTGGCGTCGTTCCCGGCCAAGCGTCCCGAGCAGCTGGTGGTCGATCAGATCGACTGCACCCCCGCCCAGCAGGAGGCCGGCGCCCGCGCCGCGACGAAGGCCCGCAACCGGCACAAGGCGTTGGATCGGTCCCGGCGCAACACCAACCCCGACCATTACGGCCCGTCGACACGGCAGGCCGCCCGCGCCCAACGCCGCACCGCCACAGGGCTGCCGGGCCGCCAGATCACCAATCCCGGCGGTGCCCGGGCGGCCCGCGCCGATGGAGTGCCGCTGCGTGGGTACCGACATGACACCCTCTCGCGTCGATACCGCACAATCCGGGCCGAGCACCGCGCCACGGCCCGTAGCACCAGGCAGGCCGCGGCACGGATCGTGGCCGTCCACGGCAACACCATCACCGTGGAGGACTGCCGTATCTCGACCTGGGCGCGGTTGTGGGGCAAGCGGATTGCGCTGTTTAGCCCCGGCATGCTTGTCGCCGCCTTGGCGGCCGAGTGCGCCGCCACCAACGGACAGCTGTACCGAGCCGGCACCCGCACCACCGCACTGTCCCAGCACTGCCTATGCGGTGCGCGGGTTCCCAAAACTCTGGCGCAGCGCCTACACCACTGCAGCCACTGCGGGCTGCACAGGGATCGCGACATCACCTCGGCCATGTTGGCAGCCTGCGTCGAGCTCGCCGACCCCGATGATCCGCGCACCGCGCGCGTTGACTATCGACTTGCCCACGCCCTGCGGGCGTGGCTGGCCTCCCAGCAAGAGTGGGAGGGTTCAGTCAACCGGCACCAGCCACCAGCATCACCAGATGCAGGACCAGCCAGGACCGGCAGCCACCATTCCCCGGTGGCCTCTGCTGAACAAGCAGCACACGGCCCACCCCCGAACAGACCACCTGGACGTCGCGGAACCAGCCGAAAAAAATCAGCCCCCAAGCTGATTGGCACTGCATGACCCATCACGGGTCAACTCTTAGTTGATCAGCGGGTCGCGCGGCATGCCCAGTATCCGCTCGGCGATCTGGTTGCGGGTCACCTCGGAGGTGCCGCCGGCGATCGCCATGCCGCGTGCGCCCATGATCAGCCGGCCGGACAGCGCGCCGGGCCCGTCGAGCACCGCGACCTCGGGCCCCAGCAGCGCGGCCATGATCGCCGCGCCTTCGACCATGTGCTCGGCCAACTTCAGCTTGGTGACGTTGCCTTCGGGACCCGGGCCCGCTCCTTCGACGCTGCGCGCGACACGACGCAGGTTCAGCAGTCGCAGGGCATTCTCCTCGGCGAGGTAGGAACCCAGCCGACTTCGCCCGCCCGCCAACCGATCCGGCTGCTCCCCGACAAGCTGAACCAACTGCGTGGCAAGCCCCTCGTAGTACGCTCCGCTGCCGCCGATACTGACCCGTTCGTTGCCCAGCGTGGCCCGGGCGACCGTCCATCCCGTGTTGGGCTCCCCTACCACGTCCTCGTCGGGCACGAACAGGTCGTTGAAGAACACCTCGTTGAAGTCCGAGCCGCCGGTGATCTGCCGTAGTGGCCGCACCTCAACCTCGGGCGCCTTCATGTCGACGATCACCGTCGTGATACCGGCGTGCTTGGGCGCCTGCGGGTCGGTGCGCACCGTGGCCAGGCCACGCGCGCAGTAGTGCGCCCCGCTGGTCCACACCTTCTGCCCGTTGATCTTCCAGCCGCCATCGACCCGCGTGGCCTTGGTCTTGATGGATGCCGCGTCCGAGCCGGCGTCGGGCTCGGAGAAGAGCTGGCACCAGATCTCGTCCTTGCGCAGCGCCTTTTCGACGAATCTCTCGATTTGCCAGGGTGTTCCGTGCTGGATCAGGGTCAAGATCACCCATCCGGTGATGCCGTAGTCCGGGCGCTTGATGCCCGCGGTACGGAACTCCTCCTCGATGACCAACTGCTCCACCGCGTCGGCGGCCAGGCCCCACGGCTTGGGCCAATGCGGCATCACATAGCCCGTCTCGATCAGCTTGTCGCGCTGCGCCGCCTTGTCCAGCGCGGCGATCTCGGCGGCGTCGGCCGCGATCCTGGTGCGCAGGTCCTCGGCCTCGGGCGGCAGGTCCAGGCTGTTCTCCCGGGCGACACCGGCTGCGGTGCGCTCGAATACATCGAGCGCCGGTGCGTCGCCGCCGAACAGGGCCGTGGTCACCAGCGCTCGGCGCAGGTGCAGATGCGCGTCGTGCTCCCAGGTGAAACCGATGCCGCCGTGCACCTGAATGTTCAGCTCCGCGTTGCGGGCATAGGCCGGAAACGCCAGAGTGGCCGCTGACGCGGCGGCCAGCCGAAACTGATCCTCGTCCTCGGATGCCGCCCGCGAGGCGTCCCATACCGCGGCGATCGCCGCCTCGGCGGCGACCAACATGTTCGCGCAATGATGCTTGATCGCTTGGAAAGTGGCGATGGTCCGGCCGAACTGCTGACGCACCTTGGCGTAGTCGACGGCAGCGTCGACGCAATCAGCGGCCCCACCGACCGCCTCGGCGGCCAGCAGTGTCCGCGCGCGCGCCAGGGCCGACTCCCGCGCTCCCGGCAGAATGTCGTCATCGCTGACGCTGACGTTCTGCAGCCGTACACGCCCGGATCGACGGGTCGGATCCAAGTTCTCCGGAACCTCGACCGACACGCCGTCGCGGCCACGCTCTATCACCAGCACGTCGTCACCAGCGGCAACCAGCAGCAGGTCGCCCAGACCCGCGCCCAACACCACGCCGGCGTCACCGTCGGCCACCCCGTCGTCAACCCGTACGTGGCCGTCCAGGCCGATACCTGCGGTGACGGTCCCGTCGATCAGTCCCGGTAACAGCCGCGACTTCTGCTGGGCGGTAGCGTCTTTGGCGATGACCGCCGAGGCGATGACGGTCGGCACGAATGGCCCAGGCGCCACCGCACGACCGAGTTCGTCGATAACGACCACGAGTTCGGGCAGACCGTATCCAGAGCCACCATGATCCTCGTCGATGTGCAGGCCTAGCCAGCCGAGCTCGACGATGCCCTGCCAGAATGGCGGGCGCTCCTCTTCGGGCGCGTCGAGCAGGGACCGCGCCGCCGCACGCGCCTTCTGCGAAGTCAGGAAACCACGGGCAACCTCTGCGAGTTCGCGGTGGTCATCGGTCAGTGCGATACCCATTCGCGGGCCTTCCTCTTGGACGCCATCGGCCGATTGGCATGAGTCTAGTTAACTGCGCCCGCCTCCCAACCGGCTGGTCGGGCCCGACGGCGGCTACCGCATCACTTCGGCGCGAACCGTTGCCCTGCGTCCAGTCGCAGGCACTGGCCGTTCAGCATCGGGTTGTCCACGATGGCCGCGACCAGCTTGGCGTACTCCTCCGGACGCCCGAGACGCTTCGGGAACGCGGCGTCTTTGGTCAGCGCGCTCGCGAATTCATCCGGAATGCCCTTGGTCAACCCGGTCGCGAAAAGGCTTGGCGCGATGGCCAACACGCGGATGCCCAGCGATCCGAGGTCGCGCGCCATGGTCAGGCACATACCGGCGATGCCGGCTTTGGCGGCAGTGTAGGCGACCTGCCCGATCTGGCCCTCAAACGCCGCGATCGACGCCGTGTTGATGATCACGCCGCGCTCTTCGTCTTCCGGTTCGTTATGACTCATGTGGCTGGCCGCGAGCCGGCTGATGTTGAACGAGGCGATCAGGTTGAGGTCGATCACCGACTGGAAGGACTCGAGGTCGTGCGGACCTGACTTCGACATCGTCCGCTTCGCGATGCCGCCACCGGCAGTGGTCACGATGACGTGCAGGCCACCGAGTTTGTCGACCGCGGACTGCAAGGCTTCCTCGGTCCCGACGAAGTCGGTCACGTCGACCGGATAGAACTCGCCGCCGATGCCGGCCGCGACGTCCTTGCCGTCCGAGCCCTCGCGGTCGAGCACCGTGACACTGGCTCCGCGAGCGGCCAGCAGCTCGGCGCTGGCGCGGCCCATGCCCGAAGCGCCGCCGATGACGACTACCTTCTTGCCGTTGATCTCCATCCAAACCTCCCTGTTCCCGAACGATTGCCCGGCTCCTCCTCATCGCGCTGAGCGCTCTGCATCGTCGCCGGGCGTAGCTGCACGCTTGCTCGCTAGCTGCACGTTATCGCGGCCGCGCGTGACGTTGTCGGCCAGGCGTGTAAAGCTGGGCTGTGCTGCTGATCGACGTGGCGACGACCTCGGTCGACGTGAGTGGCTCCTCCTCGCGGCTGGCCAAGACCGCGCGGATCGCCGAGCTGCTCCGCACCGCCAAATCCGATCCCACGTTGGTCGCGATCATGGTGGCGTGGCTTTCCGGTGAGCTGCCGCAGCGCCAAATCGGCATCGGCTGGGCGGCCTTGCGGTCGGTCCCGCCTGCCGCGGTGCAACCGAACCTGACGGTCGTCGGCGTCGACGCCACCTTCTCAGCGATCGGCGCCGTGTCCGGCAAGGGTTCGCAGGCACGCCGGGCAGACCTGGTCGCCGGATTGTTCGGGTCCGCAACCGAAGTCGAGCAGACGTTTCTGCGCCGCCTGCTGACCGGCGAGCTGCGCCAAGGTGCGCTGGCCGGCGTGATGGCCGATGCGGTCGCCGCGGCGGCGCAGATCCCCGGCGCCGCGGTGCGGCGCGCGGCGATGCTCGGCGGCGAGCTGCCGGCGGTTGCCGCAGCGGGCTTGACCGGCGGAACGGCCGCACTGGACGCGTTCACCCTGCGGGTGGGTCAACCAGTGGGCCCGATGCTGGCGCAGACCGCCGCCGGCGTAGCCGAGGCGCTGGAAAAGCTCGGCGGCACAGCAGTTTTCGAGGCAAAGCTGGATGGCGCCCGAGTTCAGATTCACCGGGCAGGTGATCACGTCACCGTCTACACCCGAAGCCTCGACGACGTCACCGCGCGTCTGCCCGAGGTGGTTGAGGCGACCCTGGCGCTGCCGGTCCGCGAGCTGATCGCCGACGGGGAGGCCATCGCGCTGCGTCCGGACGGTCGGCCGCGGCCATTCCAGGTCACCGGGTCGCGCTTCGGCCGGTCCGTGGATGTCGCGGCCGCCCGCTCCGCCCAGCCGCTGTCGGTCTTCTTCTTCGACATCCTGCATCGCGACGGCATCGACCTGCTCGATGCACCGACCAGCGAGCGCGCCGCGGCGCTCGACGGCATCGTGCCCGCACAGCACCGGGTCGATCGGCTGATCACCTCGGATCCGGTCGCCGCCGGCGACTTCCTGGATACGACGCTGGCCGCGGGGCACGAAGGTGTGATGGCCAAGTCGCTGACCGCGCCCTACGCGGCGGGTCGCCGCGGAGCGGGCTGGCTCAAGGTCAAACCGGTGCACACCCTGGACTTGGTGGTGCTGGCCGTCGAGTGGGGTTCGGGACGGCGCCGGGGGAAGCTGTCCAACGTTCATCTGGGCGCCCTCGACCCGGCCACCGGCGGCTATGTGATGTTGGGCAAAACCTTCAAAGGCATGACCGACGCGATGCTGGACTGGCAGACCGCGCGTTTTCAGGAACTTGCCGTCGGCCCGACCAACGACTACGTCGTGCAGGTGCGGCCCGAGCAGGTCGTCGAGGTGGCGTTCGACGGGCTTCAGACATCCTCGCGCTACCCCGGCGGCGTGGCACTGCGGTTCGCTCGCGTCGTGCGCTACCGCGACGACAAGGGACCCGACCAAGCGGACACCATCGACACCGTGCGTGCACTGCACCGGGGATAAGCTGGCCGACGGCACATTCAGGGAGGGAGCAGCCGTGGCAGGACCGCAGCGCACGGAAACACCCGACACCCATGGCAAGCACCTGAGCTACGTCCACACCGATGCCGGCCTGCCGCCGGTCGCCATCATTGACCGCTCACCCATCGGCATCGGGCACAAGGTCTTCTTCGGCGCGGTCGCCATACTCGGCGCGGTCGCGTGGACGATCATCGCCTTCGTTCGCGGCGAGACCGTCAACGCGGTGTGGTTCGTCGTGGCGGCGATCTGCACCTACGTCATCGGATACCGGTTCTACGCGCGGCTGATCGAGGCGAAGATCGTCCACCCGCGAGACGACCACGCCACCCCGGCGGAAGTCATCGACGACGGCATCGACTACGTGCCGACCGACCGGCGGGTACTGTTCGGCCACCATTTCGCCGCCATCGCCGGGGCCGGGCCCCTCGTCGGGCCGGTACTGGCCACCCAAATGGGCTATCTGCCAAGCAGTATCTGGATCATCGTCGGCGCGGTGTTCGCCGGCGCCGTGCAGGACTACCTGGTGCTGTGGATTTCCACCCGGCGCCGGGGCCGATCGCTTGGCCAGATGGCCCGCGACGAGCTCGGCGCCACCGGCGGCGCGGCCGCCATGGTCGGGGCCTTGGTCATCATGGTGATCCTCATCGCGGTGCTCGCCTTGGTGGTGGTGCGGGCACTGGCCCAAAGCCCCTGGGGGGTGTTCTCCATCGCCGCGACGATCCCGATCGCCGTATTCATGGGCTGCTATCTGCTATTTCTACGCCCCGGGCGGGTCGCAGAAGTGTCCGTGATCGGCTTCGCGCTGCTGATGCTTGCGGTGGCCTCCGGCGACTTGGTCAGCGAAACAGCTTGGGGCGCATCATGGTTGAACCTGTCGCCGGTGACGGTCTCATGGTTGATCATCGGCTACGGCTTCATCGCATCGGTGCTTCCGGTGTGGTTGCTTCTCGCGCCGCGCGACTACCTCTCGACGTTCATGAAAGTCGGGGCCACCGCCCTGCTGGCGGTTGGTATCTGCGTAGCGCACCCGGTCATGCATGCGCCGGCAATCTCGCGCTTTGCCGCACGCGGGGACGGACCGGTGTTTGGAGGCTCGTTGTTCCCGTTTCTGTTCATCACCATCGCCTGCGGTGCGCTGTCGGGATTTCACGCCCTGATTTCGTCGGGCACGACACCCAAGCTGCTGGAGAAGGAAAGCCAGATGCGGCTGATCGGCTACGGCGGCATGCTCACCGAGTCGTTCGTCGCCGTCATGGCCCTGATCAGCGCGGCGATCCTCGACCAGCATCTGTACTTCGCCCTGAACGCCCCGGTCGCACGAACCGGCGGCACGGCGACCAGCGCCGCCGACTATGTCAACCACCTCGGCTTGTCGGGTCCGCCCGCGACCGCCGCCGAGCTCAGCCAAGCCGCCGCGAGCGTGGGCGAAAAGTCGATCGTGTCGCGCACCGGCGGAGCACCGACGCTGGCAGTCGGCATGTCCGAAGTCCTGCAGCGGGTATTCGGCGGCGCGGGCCTCAAGGCGTTCTGGTACCACTTCGCGATCATGTTCGAAGCACTGTTCATTCTGACTGCCGTTGATGCCGGCACCCGGGTCGCGCGTTTCATGCTCTCCGACGCGCTGGGCAACATCGGTGGACCGTTGGCCAGGCTGCGAAACCCAAGCTGGCGCCCGGGCGTATGGATCTGCAGCCTGGCCGTGGCCGCGGCGTGGGGCAGCATCCTGCTGATGGGCGTGACCGATCCGCTGGGCGGGATCAACACGCTGTTTCCGCTGTTCGGTATCGCCAATCAGCTGCTGGCCGCGATCGCGCTGACCGTCGTCACCGTCGTCGTCATCAAGAAGGGTTACTTGAAGTGGGCTTGGATTCCGGGGGTCCCACTGCTATGGGATCTGACGGTCACACTGAGCGCGTCATGGCAGAAGATCTTTTCTGCAGATCCCAACGTGGGCTACTGGACGCAGCACTTTCAGTACGCCGCGGCCAAAGCATCTGGAAAGACGGCCTTCGGTTCGGCGAAGACGCCTGGCCAGCTGACAGACGTGATCAGGAACACCTTTATCCAGGGCACCCTTTCGATCGTTTTCGCCGTCGTTGTGGTGATTGTGCTGGCGGCCGCAATCATCGTGGTATTCAAGGTGATTCGCGGCGACGGCAGACCGCTGACGGAGGACGAACCAGTGCCGTCAACGATGTTCGCGCCGTCGGGCATGATCGCTTCTGCGCCAGAACGCGAAGTACAACGGCAATGGGACGCACTGCGCGTGGCGCCGTCGAAGCACACCGATCACGCCGTATAGACCGAATTCACAGCCTGCGCATAGCCAGTTGACGAAGCACCCATTCGCGCTAGTTCAAAGCCGCTGAATTACAGCGTTTTCCGCAGATTGTTTGGTTAAATGACACATCCCGATAACAATGAACGGATGGAAAACATTCGGCAACGGGCGAGGTCGCGCGAGTGTCAGTAACAACCGATCACAGGGTGCGGCTGTTCAAGCGTGACGCGCAGGCCGCAACGACCAGGTTGCTGAGCCGGGTAAAACGCCTGCCCATCGCGCCGTTGCGGGACGCCGAAGCCGCCGGCAACGTTGAGTCGGCCGGCGGCGAGCGTCGGCTCACACACGCACGGCGGGTGGCCATCACTACCTGGATACTGGTGGTGGCCTACCGGAGCGTGACCGACGGACTGGCGTTCAATCGCGAACTGCTGCTGCTCTACATCGCCATTGGGCTGATCGCCGCGAGCATCGGCCGTGGTCGCACAGCTTTCGCGGTCCTGCGCGATTGGCTTCCCTTCGCGCTGGTGCTGCTGCTGTACGACCTCAGCCGCGGGGCGGCAACGCTACTCGGAGCGCCCACGCTCTGGCGATTCCAGCCCGACGCCGACCGGTGGTTGTTCTTCGGCACCGTCCCGACGGTGTGGTTGCAGGAGCGCTTGAAACTGCCGCAACCACCGTGGTGGGAAGTCATCATCAGCGGCATCTACATGTCGTTCTTCGTCTTGCCCTACGTGGTCGCCGGCGTGCTCTGGCTGCACAGTCGAAGCGACTGGGCTGCATTCATCCGGCGGTTCGTCGCACTCTCATTCGCCGCGCTCGTCGTCTACATCGTCATGCCGGCAGCGCCGCCCTGGGCGGCCGCACGGTGCACCCCGGCCGACATCGCCGCCGGCCCGTCGGACCCACACTGCATGTACCGAAGCTCGGCAGGGGTTCCCGACGGCGGGCTGTTGGGCGCAATGCACACCAGCCTGCCGGGCGCCCACCGGTTCGTTGAGCGGATCTCCACGCGGGGCTGGGGAACGTTGCATCTGCAGTCGGCGGGCGCGCTGGTCAACTCCGGGCAGGCCAGCGTGAATCTGGTCGCGGCGATTCCTTCACTGCACGCCGCGTTGACAGCGATGATCTCAATCTTCCTGTGGCGGCGGGTCAGGCGAGGGTGGCGCCCGCTGCTGGTGGCTTACCCGCTGGCGATGGCCTTCGTGCTGGTGTACTCCGCCGAGCACTTCGTCGTCGACATCTTGCTCGGCTGGGCGCTGGCCGCGATCGTGTCGGTGGTATTCGGCCTCTTCGACGCGTGGTGGTCCCGCCGCCGCGGGTCGAGATCAGCGCTCGCCGACGCGGCTGAGCCAGCGGGCGATCTTGCCGGCGGCCTCTCCGTAAAACGTGCGATAAACCTGTTCGGCGACGTAGCCGATGTGCGGCGTGGCGACCACGTTGTCCAGCGAGCGCAACGGGTGTCCGTCCGGCAGCGGCTCGGTGTCGAAGACGTCGAGCCCGGCTCCGGCGAGTCGTTGCGAACGCAACGCGTCGACGAGAGCCGACTCGTCGACGATTGGGCCGCGAGATGTGTTGACTAGCAACGCCGTCGGTTTCATCAGTCCCAGTTCGGCCGCGCCGACCAAACCGCGGGAACGCGCGCTGAGCACCAGGTGGATGGTCAAAACGTCGGCGCGACTGAACAATTCATCTTTAGACACATAGCTCGTCCCGGCTTGTTCGGCGGCCTGCGGGGTCAGGTTCGTGCTCCACGCGATCACGTCCATGCCGAACGCCTGTCCGACCCGCGCCACCCTGGAGCCGATCCGGCCCAGGCCCAGCACGCCCAACGTCGTTCTGCCCAGTTGCCGGCCGACCGATGTCTGCCATCCACCGCCGCGCACCGAAACGCTCTCGTCGACGATTCGGCGGGCGGCGGTCAGGATCAGTGCCCAGGTCAGTTCGACCGTGGACTCTATGTAGCCGCCGGTCGTGCTGACGTAGATGCCGCGTTCCTCGGCGGCCGCGACGTCGATCGATGCGTTGAACGGCCCAGTGGAGGCGATCATCTTCAACCGTGGCAGGCGCTCGATGACGGTACGCGGCAGCGGTGTGCGCTCGCGCATCACGCACACCACGTCGAACGGGGACAGCCGCTCGACGACGGCGTCCTGGTCAGCGAGGTGATCGGTGAAAACGGTGATCTCGGCGCGCGCCGCGACATCCGACCAGTCGGCCATGCTCAAGGCGACGTTCTGGTAGTCGTCGAGGATCGCGACCTGCATTGTGCCAATGTCGCACACCTGGTTTGACCACTTCCCGCGGCGGGTACTAACACGTTCGCAGATCAGCAGAGCCGAAAATAAGGGAGCGGGAGCCATGGGAGCCCACGACAAGGTGAGCAACAAGATCGACGACGTCGCCGGAAAGGCCAAAGAGACCTTCGGCAAGGCGACCGGTGACCACAGCACCGAAAACGAGGGAAAGCTAGACCAGGCGAAGTCCAGCCTCAAGGACGCGGGCGAAAAGGTGAAGGACGCCTTCAAGAAGTAGCCCACCACGAGCACGCACTACAGGATGGCCACCGGCTGGACCGACCCCGGTGGCCTTCCGCTTGTTCAGGGGCTCCAGTGCTCGCCCGACGCATGTCCTCCTGGCGGCTCGTTGACGCCGAAGATGAACGGCGCGAAAACGACCTCGCGGCCGTCGGGATCTCGGTAGGTGACGGCTCCCGTCGCCGCCCAATAAGGGTGGGATTCGACGGGCGGTGTGTTCGCAGCCGAGAGCCGCGCCATCGCTTGTTGCTGCGCGGTCGCATCGGGAAAGTACAGGCACAGCTGCTCATGGCTGTCGACTGCGACCGGTTCGGTGGCCTCGACGATCTCAAAGGTCAGGAGGGATCCGGGCAAGCCGAATATCGCGCCCGTGCTGCCATAGCTCTCCGCGAACGTGGCGCGCAGCGGCAGGCCGATCAGGTCGCGGTAGAAACGGACGGTCGACTCGAAATGTGCTGAGCGGCGCGCGAATCGGATCGCCCCAATCGAGGCGAGCCCCGCAGGCCAGCCCGTGACCGGCGGGACAGTTCGATGCGTCACGGCCTGACGCTAGGACCCCACCACACTTTAGGTCAAGCGCACACAGTTGATGTGCGTTAACTGGAACATTAACTGCAAGTAGACATTCAATGTCCACGAAGGTGATTCGGCCTCTCCGGCCGTCGGTTCGATGGCCGGTAAAGCACCAAAAAGGTCCAAACGACCGGCAAAAGTAGGGACCAAAGCCTCACGACGGGCGGTGCCGTGCGACATAGCGTTCTGCCTGACGAAAGGAAATCGAAATGTCCTCAAAGCATTACGGCATCGTCGTCGGCGTCGACGGATCGCCCGCATCGGATGCCGCCGTCAGTTGGGCCGCGCACGAAGCGGTCATGCGCGGCGTACCGCTCAACTTGCTGCACGTGCAAGACCCCGCAACTCGGACATGGTCGCAAGCCAAGCTGCTAGAAGAGGTGGCGGGATGGCAGAAATCTGAGGGCCGCGGAATTTTGGCAAATGCATCCAAGATCGTCCATGACATCACGGGCGATCCTTCGCCGATCACCATCAATGGAGAATTGCAGTTTTCGGCCCCCGGCCCGACGCTGGTCGAACGGTCGGAAGGTGCGGACCTCATCGTCGTCGGCACCGATGGCCGCGGAGCTTTGGCACGCGGTTTGCTCGGCTCGGTCAGTTCTGGACTGGTGCGGCACGCCCATTGCCCCGTGGCGGTCATCCGCGACGGAGAGCTGCAGACACCACATCCCGCGAATGCTCCTGTTCTGGTGGGAGTCGACGGTTCATCAGCTTCAGAGCTCGCTACTGAGATCGCATTTGACGAAGCGTCGCGCCGCCACGTCGGCTTGATAGCGCTGCATGCCTGGAGTACCAAAGAGCTTATCGACGTTCCGGGAGTGGACTGGCCGGCGGTCAAGGCAGAAGAAGAGCTTCTCATGAGCGAGGCGCTGGCAGGTTGGCAGGAACGCTATCCCGACGTGACCGTGAGCAAGCAGCTCGTATGTGACAAACCAGCCCGCGCGATCGTCGAAGCATCGCAATCTGCAGAGCTTGTCGTGGTTGGCAGTCACGGCCGGAATGCCCTGACCCGTACATTCTTAGGGTCGGTCAGCAACGCAGTCGTTCAAGCCGTTCGCGTACCGGTGATCGTGGCACGACCGGACTAGGACCGGGTTGGCGTGCCCGTATCGACGCCCAGCGCCTCCTGATCGCCACGTTCGATTGCGGCGACAAACAGCAGGCGCTGGGCGAGCCGGACCCGTCAATCGCGGGCCGCGCGCTGCCCGATTGAGCTACGCGCCGCCCACCGGGCCTTTGCTATCCCGCCGGCGGCGGGCATCCTTGCCGGTATGCATCTAATCAACGGAGTCCGTGACCCGGCGACGAGCTTTCCCCTCGACACTCTCACCGACGATGAGGACGAACGCCGGCAGGCCAACCGCGCCATCGCCGTCAGCGCCGTCGGGCTGGCGCTGACCGGGCTGGTGGAATTGGCCATCGCGCTGGTGTCGGGCTCGGTAGCGCTGTTGAGCGATGCGCTGCACAACTTGTCTGATGTCTCGACCAGCGCCCTGGTGTTCGTCGGGTTTCGGGCATCGCGCCGCCTTCCCACCGAGCGGTACCCATACGGCTACGAGCGCGCCGAGGACCTCGCCGGAATCGGTGTGGCACTAGTGATTTGGGGCAGCGCTCTGGTCGCCGGTTTCGAAAGCGTCCACAAGCTGCTACGTCACGGCGGCACGGCTCATGTGGGTTGGGGCATCGCCGCAGCAGCGGTGGGAATTGCGGGCAATCAGCTGGTGGCGCGCTACAAACTGGCGGTGGGCCGCCGGATCCGATCGGCAACCATGGTGGCCGATGCCAAGCATTCGTGGCTGGACGCGTTGTCCTCGGCCGGCGCGATGCTCGGGCTGATCGGCGTGGCCCTCGGCTGGGCGTGGGCTGACGCGATCGCGGGAATCGTCGTCACCGGCTTCATCTGCCACGTCGGCTGGGAGGTAACGTCGGACATCGCTCACCGGCTGCTCGACGGCATCGACCCAGAGATCATCACGACCGCCGAAGCGGTTGCCGTCGAGGTGCCGGGTGTCCAGCACGCGCACGCTCGAGCCCGCTGGACCGGCCGGACGCTGCGTGTCGAGGTGGAAGGCTTCCTCGACCCCGCGACGCCGCTCGCCGACGCTGATCGAATCGGACGCAGCGTCGCCGCTGCGCTGGCGCCGCGCATCCCGGACATGCACAGCTTCACCTGGTCGGCGCGCGGCGCCGAGATCTAACCGGAGCGCCGTAGCACCAGCAATTCGGCGGTTACTGCCCCGCTGTCGAGAAGCTGTGCAATCGCTGAACTTTGGCGCTCGGCCAGCTGCCAGGCCTCGCGGTGTCCATGTCTATCGGCGAGCACCTTCTCGACCGCTTGGATGCGGTCATTCCATGCCGCCGGGATCGCCGGGAGCTCGGCGGCGCTCAGCCATTGCTCCACGGACAGCGACGCCTTCGCCGTCAGCGCCAAGAGGCCGCTCGACGTCGGAAAATGGTTGCCCTCTACGTGATCGTCCGCCGTGTCGTCGCGTGCGACAAACGTCAGCAACCCGACGCGCCCGCTGCGCCGCACAATGCGGCGCAGTTCGTCGAGCATGGCGATTTGATCCGGCATCGTGCACAGCACTCCCAACGACCACGCGGCGTCGAAACTCGCGTCCGCGAAAGGCAGCGCCGAAGCCTCTGCCCGCAGCGTCGGGAACCCGAACAAACGCTTGGCGGCACGACACCCGCCCGCCTCGGGCTCGATGAGCAACGGATGCACCGAGCGCGTCCGCGCTGCATACGCCGCGGGTCCCCCCACACCGGCGCCACAATCCAAAAACACGTCGCCCACCACCACCTGCATCTGGCTGAGCAGCCAGTCCAGGGCTGCCGGACTACCGCTGCCGCGGCAACCCGCGGGTATGTGATAGTCCGGACCAAGCTCGAGGGCGACCTCGGCCGTCCACTCGGCGAGCGTGCTGAACTCGGCGTGCATCGCTTCGCTCATAAGGCCTCTTTCCGGATGCGCCGCCCGACCTCCGCCTTGATCTCCGCGCCGACGCGGGGACCCGATGCCGTGGCGAGCCCAGAGACGTTCACACCTTCGACGCCCTCGATCGACAACAGTGCCTTAGCTTCGTCGACGGCTGCGGTGATCCCGGCTGCCACCGGGTCGACCGCGTCCAGCACTTGCTCGGTGACCGCGGGATCGAGTTCGAGACCTGGCAAGCCTTGCAACACCGCGGCGGACACACTGTCGCTGAACACCGCGACGGCGGCGATCACGGGGATCGACAACCCTTCCGCGCGTGCGCTTTTCACGAAATCAGCAATGATGTCCGGAAAGGGCACATGGTTGAGCACCGCCAGACTTGCTCCGGCGCGTTGCTTTTGCACCAGCCGGCCGGGACGGGCATGCACCGGTGGAGCGGTGGGAGTCTCCGGCGCCGCCGCCACCATTCCGAACGAGGCCGCCAACGATACCAAGCGCGGTCCGTCCAGGTCGAAGGTCTGGGTCACCTCCGGCCGCACGTCGTAACCGCGTCCGTCGCCCGTCACGCACAACACCGTGTCAACGCCGACGCTGCGCAGCCCACGCAGTTCTTGTTCCAGAACCACCCGGTTGCGATCGCGGCACGACAGTGTGATCCACGGCGTTACACCCGCGTCGAGGAGCAATGACCCCATCAGCGTTGGGGGAAAATCCGGCTTGTTCTGATGTTCTCCTACCAGGACAGCATCACACCCGGGCAACAGCAAAGCGGCGGTCGCGGCAACGTCAACCCGATCGAACGGGTTGCAACTGAAGTCGGTCAACACCAACGGCGCTCGAATATGTTGCGCTGCAACATGATGGCCGGACCACGGGACTGTCTCGTCGAACACGCAGGCACCAGGGCGCATCTCGCACTGACCGTCTGGCCGCACCCCTCCGCACGGTCCGAACACCATCCGCTTAGGACAATCCAACTCAGTCGTCACACCGTTCCTTGCCTGCACTGTTGGCTCCGTGTACCCGTCGGCACGTTGAGGCAAGCGTCGGATGCAAATGCAGGTGCAACAGGCGAGGCTACTTCGTCGTCTGCACGTGGTTTCGCGTTCACCTGGCGGACGTCAAGTGCGTGCCTGGCGTGCAAACACCGCTGCCAGACTGACGGCCTGCAGCGGCCCCGGACACCTTGGTGAGACTGGCCGCAGTGATGCCACCACAAGGAGTAGGACTCGCGATGACCGACGTCGATCAGACACCGTCCGGCAAATTATCCGCCAGCCCCGTGCCGCCCGACTTGGTCGAGCACTCCCGCACCGGGATGGGCGCCCCCGCGCTGCAGCGGGCGATCACCGATCACCTGCGCTACTCGGTTGGTCGCCCGGCCGCGGCCCTGCGCCCCGAGCACTACTACCGCGCGCTGGCGCTGGCCGTTCGCGACCGGATGCAGGACCGCCGGGTGGCGTCGACGCAGACCTCGCTCGACCTCGGCCGCAAGGTGACCTGCTACCTGTCGGCCGAATTCCTGATGGGTCCGCAGCTGGGCAACAACCTGCTGAACCTGGGCATTGAGGGCGCGGCGAAGGCCGCGCTGGCGGCCATGGGCCAAAACCTCGACGAGGTGCTGGCCTGCGAGGAGGAACCGGGACTGGGCAATGGCGGCCTCGGCAGGCTCGCCGCCTGCTACCTGGACTCGCTGGCCACCCTCGAGCGCCCCGCTATCGGCTACGGCATTCGCTACGAGTTCGGCATCTTCGACCAGGAGATCCACGACGGCTGGCAGGTCGAGCGGACCGACAACTGGCTGGCCAACGGAAACCCCTGGGAGATCGCCAAACCCGACGTCAACTACCTGGTGAAGTGGGGAGGTTACGCCGAGCACTACACCGATGACGCCGGCCACGATCGCGTCCGATGGGTTCCGGGGCGGCTGTTGAAGGGCGTCGCCTACGACACGCCCATCCAGGGCTACGGCGTCAACACCTGCAACGTGCTGACGCTGTGGAGCGCGCGCGCCGTGGAGTCGTTCGCGCTGGAGGCTTTCAACACCGGCGACTATTACAAGGCCGTCGAGGACGAAGTCACCTCCGAGACGGTCACCAAGGTGCTTTACCCTAATGACGAGCCGGAGGCCGGCAAACGGCTGCGCTTGCTGCAGCAGTACTTCTTCGTGTCCTGCTCGCTGCAGCACGTGCTGCACATCATGGACGACCTCGCCGACGCGGGAGTCAGGGAGCTCCCCCAGCGATTCGCCTTGCAGCTCAACGACACCCACCCATCGATCGCCGTCGCCGAACTGATGCGGTTGCTGGTCGACGAGCGCGACCTGGGCTGGGATGACGCTTGGGAGATCACCGTCGCGACGTTCGGCTACACCAACCACACCCTGCTGCCCGAGGCGCTGGAGACCTGGCCTCTGGAGATGTTCGGCGAGTCGCTGCCCCGCCACCTCGAGATCATCTACGAGATCAACCGCCGGTTCCTCGACGAGGTGCGCGCCAAGTTTCCCGGCGACGACGAGCGCGTCCGCCGCATGTCGCTGATCGGCGAGGACGGCGGCAAGAAGGTCCGCATGGCCCACCTGGCCACCGTCGGTAGCCACGCCATCAACGGTGTTGCGGCACTGCACTCGGATCTGTTGAAAGCCAGCGTGCTCAAAGACTTCTACGAGTTGTGGCCGGAGCGGTTCAGCAACAAGACGAACGGCGTCACGCCACGCCGGTTCCTCGCGCTGGCCAACCCCGGGTTGCGGGAGCTGCTGGACCGCACCATCGGTGAGGGCTGGCTTACTGATCTCAGACGCCTGCGCGGGTTGGAGCCATTCGTTGACGACGCGTCATTCCGGCAGCAGTGGCGCGACGTGAAACGCAACAACAAGGCACGCCTTGCCCGGTACATCCAATCCGTCGCCGGAGTGGAACTGAACCCGAACTGGCTGTTCGACATTCAGGTCAAGCGGATCCACGAGTACAAGCGCCAGCACCTGAGTGTCCTGCACATCGTCGCGCTGTACCACCGGCTCAAACAGAACCCCGGGCTGTCAATTCCTCAGCGGGCGTTCATCTTCGGCGGTAAGGCCGCCCCCGGCTACTTCATGGCTAAGCGGATCATCAAGCTGATCAACTCTGTCGCCGAGACGGTCAACGCCGACCCTGAGGTCAACCGGTTCCTGAAGGTGGCGTTCGTGCCGAACTTCAACGTGCAGAACGCGCACATGATCTACCCGGCCGCCAACCTGTCCGAGCAGATCTCCACTGCGGGCAAGGAAGCCTCGGGCACCGGGAACATGAAGTTCATGATCAACGGAGCGCTCACGATCGGCACCCTCGACGGCGCCAATGTCGAGATGCGCGAGGAGGTCGGTGCGGAGAACTTCTTCCTGTTCGGCCTGACCGAAGACGAAGTCCAGACGGTCAAGGCCGACGGGTACCGTCCAAGCGATTACATCGACGGCAACGACGAACTGCGCACGGTGCTGGATCTCATTGCCGGGGGGACGTTCTCGCACGGTGACGCCGAGGTGTTCAAGCCCCTGGTGGACAACCTCCGCCACGACGACCCGTTCCTGGTGTGCGCCGACTACGCATCCTACGTGAGCTGCCAGGAGCAGGTCGGCGCCGCGTGGCAGGACGGCGAGTCGTGGACGAAGATGTCGATCCTGAACACCGCGCGCAGCGGCAAGTTCTCGTCGGACCGCGCCATCGCCGAGTACTGCGACGACATCTGGCAGGTCTGGCCGCTCACGGTGACCGTCTGAGCCCGCGCAGCGAAAGCTGCTTGACGCTAACTCGTCTCGCGGGCGACGAAGACGGCGACGTAACCGATCGGGATACCGGTCAGCATGGCGATGGACTCCCGGGCGGCAAGTTCGACCGCGGCCCGGCGACTGGCGCGGGCAGTGCCGCCGATCTCGGGAATCCGGATCATCCATCCGTCCGCGTCGCGGCTGATTTCGATATCGAAGGACTGGCCGATCATCGGGCCGTTCACCCGCTGAGCAATACGACGGGTGCGGCCGCTGGCGAAGGATTGTGGGCGCCGCAAAGTGCTCTGAATAGGCATAGGTATTTTCCTGAGTGGGGTACGGACCGCGCGCAAGCGTAATGCGCATCGTGGCAAAAATCCTAATCGGCGGATTCGTCGCCGAGTCGTGGCGACGTCTGCGGGCACAAACCCGGCCGCGACCGCGTTGGGACAGCCAGGACTATGCAGAGGGGATGCCCTGAATGAAGATTCGATTCGGTGTCAGTTTGGGTGCGGACACCGCTCCTGATCAGCTTGCCTCGATCGTGGATCATCTGGAAACCACTGGCGTGGACTCGTTGTGGTTCTCCGAGTTGGTGTACGCGCCGGCGGTCGACCCGGTGGTCGGGATGGCGTATGCGCTGGCCCGCACGACCCGGTTGAAGGTGGGCACGTCGGTGGCGATATTGCCGGGGCGTCATCCGGTCCTGGTGGCCAAACAATTGGCGTCGCTGGCGGCGGTTGCGCCGAAGCGAGTCCTCCCCGTCTTCGGATTGCGATCTGCAATCCCCGCTGAGCGCGAACTGTTCGTCGTCCCTGACGGAGAGCGCGGCGCGGTGTTCGACGAATCCCTGCACGTGTTGCGGGCTGCGCTGACTGACGGAGCGGCCAGCTACCAGGGCCGGTATTTCACAGTAACCAACGCGGCCGTCGCGCCTCGGCCGGCGCACCCGCTCGACATCTGGCTGGGCGGCTCGGCGCCGGCGGCGTTTCAGCGCATCGGCAGGTTCGGCGACGGGTGGTTGGGGAGTTTCCTCACCCCGAGCGAGGCGCGGGCGGGACGTGAGGCGATCGAACGGGCCGCCGCCGATGCCGGCAGGCAGATCGAACCTGATCACTTCGGCATCTCGTTGGCCGTCGCCGACGGGGAGTTGCCTGCGGACTTGGCGACGGCCGTGCGCCGGCGTCGTCCAGACGCCGACCCGGGCGAGCTGATCGCCGCCGGCTGGGATCAGCTGCACCGCCAACTCGACGGTTACCTGGACGCCGGTCTGACGAAGTTCGTCATCCGGCCCGCGGGTCGGGCACCACTGAACGAATTCATCGACCGGTTCGTCGCAGAACTGGCGGATCGGCAGAACTGAGCCGGAGCGCGCAGCCGCGCCCTTTGGCATCTGAACTGCGGGAATACCCGACGAGGCAGCCGCTGGAGTTACACTCACTTTTGCGCCGTCGCGATCCGCGATGGCTTGCCGTCACCGGCCCGCCCGAATAGGCAGACGTGCTGAACGCGCAGATTAGCGACGAAACCACATGACATCCCGCCGGGCAGACCCGACGGCAGCTTTTGCCGTGTGCGATCCGGTGCCTCCGGTTGTCGACGACCTGCCGCAAGGTCTGGCCGACACCGTCGCCGACCTCATCGGGAAGCCACGCGCCCGCGGCTGGATCCATCTCTGCTCGGCGGTCATCGCCATCGTGGGCGGATTAGCGCTGGTGTCGGCAGCGGGAATCACGTCGTCGCCCACAGCCCTCATTGCGACGCTGATCTACACCGTCACCATTGTCGCGATGTTCACCGTCAGCGCCGTCTACCACCGCAAGCACTGGCACAATCCGGTCGCCTTGAAGTGGATGACGCGGCTCGACCATTCGGCGATCTTCGTTTTCATCGCCGGCAGTTACACGCCCTTCGCGCTTTTGGCGATGCCGCACCGCACCGGAGCCGAAGTGCTGGCCATTGTGTGGACGGGCGCCGTCGCCGGCGTGGCGCTCAAGATGTGGTGGCCATCCGCCCCACGATGGGTCGGAATACCGCTGTATCTCCTACTTGGCTGGGCGGCGATCTGCTTCGCCGGCAGCCTTCTCGACGGAGGGGGTCCGATCGTCGTCGGACTGCTTGTTCTGGGCGGGGTGCTCTACAACGTCGGCGCCATCCTCTACGGCTTTCGCTGGCCGAACCCGTGGCCGCACACGTTCGGCTATCACGAGTTTTTTCACGCCTTCACCGCAGCCGCGGCGGTCAGTCACTACGCCGCCGTGTGGTTCGTCGTCCTGTGACTTCCACCGGGGCGCTTCAGCGACTTCGCGTCATCGGGTGGGGCACCGGTGCCGTGGGCAGTGAGATGGTCGCGACGATTCTCGACCACCGCCCCGACCTGGAGATCGTGGGTGCCCGGGTGTATTCGCCGGCCAAGGCCGGCACGGACATCGGCACCCTCGTCGGTCGTGCGCCGATCGGCGTCAAAGCCACCACCGACGTCGACGAGATCCTCGCACTGCAGGCAGACTGCGTGCTCTACACCCCGCGCAATACCAGCATCGACGAGGTATGCGCCATCTTGTCCAGCGGCAAGAACGTGGTCACCACCGCGTTTCTCTTTCACCCTCGCCGCATCGACAGCGCAGACCGTAACCGCGTGGCTGCCGCCTGCGATGCCGGCGGCACTTCGGTGCACGGCAGCGGCCTCAATCCGGGTAACCTGTCCGGCGTCCTGCCGCTGGCCCTGTCGGGGATGAGCCGAACGATCGACAAGATCACCCTGCAGGAACGGGCGGACTGGTCGGTCTACGAAAGCACCTCGATCACCTTCGACAACATGGCATTCGGCCAACCCGTCGAGCACATCAGCCCATCGGCGAACGAGTTCCTGGCGTTCAACAGCGGGATTTTCACCGAGCAGGTCTGGTTTCTCGCCGACGCGCTGAACGCAGGCATCGACGAGGTCACCGCCACTGTCGAAGCGGTTCCAGCCCAACAGGACCATCAGATTTTCGATCACCTGCTGCGGGCCGGCACTACAGCCGGCCAGCGCTGGATCTGGACCGGCCGCCGCGCCGGTGAGCCGCTCATCGAGATCGAGGCGCTGTGGACCGTCGGCGGGGAGTATCCCGAACACTGGCCCACCCCCGAGCACGGCTGGACGTTGACCATCGAAGGTGACCCCTCGATGCGGGCTCACCTCTTAGCCCTGGCCAGCTTCACCCGCGCGGCCACCATGGCTGAACACGTTCGGTCGGCCAGCGTGGCCACCGCCATGCAGGTACTCAATGCGGTGCCCGCGGTCTGCGCCGCACCGCCCGGCTTCGCCACCACGGCATTGCTGCCACTGATCCGCAGCCACACCGGGTTCAACAACCCACCACAGGTTGGTCAATGATCAGCCGTCGAGGAGGCGGGTCAGCTCGCGCCTGAGGTCGGGCCAGGGATCTCGCTGAACAGGAGTCGTCCGAGGCTGCATGGCGAGTGTGAGCGCGAGCCCGC
Organism: uncultured Actinomycetota bacterium; assembly: GCA_963833935.1. Classification (GTDB taxonomy): domain Bacteria; phylum Actinomycetota; class Actinomycetes; order Mycobacteriales; family Mycobacteriaceae; genus Mycobacterium. Next base: position 30,244 of record CAWIAC010000025.1, read on the forward strand.
GCATCGCATCGAGCGCGACGCTGAACCGCCGCGTCCACTCGGCGCGCGGGACGTTCTTCGGTGCGACGTCGGCGGCGATCGCGGCGAACACGGCGGATTGCGGCCGCTCCAGCGGGGCAAGCGCGGCGTACAGCTCGGGATCGTCGGCGGCAGCGATCCACACCTTGACCCACACTTTGTACAGGTCGTCGGTGAACGCGCTCCAGAGCACGTCGAGCAACGCAGGCGTATGGCGCGCGCTGCCGACGGCATGGGCGGCGCGAGGCCGCAATTCGGCTTCCATTCGCAGCCCGACCTCGTCGAGCGCCGTGGCGATGAGATCAACTCGGGCCGGGAAATGATGGGCGATCGCCCCGAGCGACGCGCCGGCGGACTCCGCGATCCGCCTGGTCGTCGTGGCCGGATACCCATGATCGGCAATGGATCTGATGGTCGCCTCGATCAGACGGGCGCGGGTCTGATCGCGCCGCGCCTGCTGCGTCCGCGGAGCGCCGCCGCGAACCGGAGTCGTTGCCATCAGCACACTATATAGACGACAGGTCAGTTGACCCGTAACATTCAGGCTCGGAGGCATCGTATGACTAGCACAGAAGCGGCGGCACGAGCCGCCCCGACCGACGCTGGGCTGCGCGTGGAACACCCGGCAGAGGGCTTACGGGTACTGGTCTTCGATCGCCGGGAGCGCCGCAACTCGCTCGACCTCGAGGTCTTAGCCCGGCTGGCTCACGAATTGGCCCTGATAAGAGCCGATTCCGCGGTGAGGGCGGTCGTTCTCACCGGCTCGAACGGTGCGTTCAGTTCCGGCGCAGACTTCGCTTCGATCGAGCAGCTATCGCAGCTGCCCGAGGCCGAAGTGGCCGAATTGCTGGCCCGGCACATGCGGGTCGTCGACATGCTCTGGGGATTGCCGCAGCCGACGATCGCCGCCATCGACGGCCCCGCGGTCGGTGCCGGTATGTCGTTGGCGCTGGCCTGCGACATCCGGGTGGGATCCCCGACGATGGCGCTGTTCCCGTCGTTCATCAGGATGGGCCTCGTGCCTGATATGGGTGCGAGCTGGTTGCTGCCGCGCCTCATCGGCGAGGGCGCTGCGTTGGAGTTACTGCTCGCCGGGCGACCGATCGACGCCGAGCGCGCGCTGCGGATGAAGCTGGTGCACCAGCTGAGTGACGATGCCTTCGCGACGGCGCTCGATCTCGCTACGACATTTGCCGCGCGCCCCCGCGCAGCGGTGCTGGCGACCAAACGACTGCTGCGTGGGGCTGCCGACGGTGACCTCGCGCGGGCGGCCGACCTCGAAGCAGGCGCCCAGGCGGCAGCGAGTCACGGCAGCGAGTTCGCCGACTTGTTCGCGACTTGGCGGGCCACCCGGAGCGCTGACTGATGACCGGCGTTCGATGTGGCGACGCCTTTCGAGACTACGAAGACGTTCGCGCCCGTGCCGGCGCAGTGGCGAACGGGCTTGCCGCCCTTGATGTCACGGCCGGTGATCGAGTCGCCATCTACCTGCACAACGAGATTCCGTTCATCGAAGCGAGCATTGGTATCGGCATGCTCGGCGCGATACCGGTGCCGGTGAACTGGCACTGGCAAGGGGCCGAGCTCGCCTATCTGCTCGATGACAGCGATAGCAAAGTGATCTTCGCCCACACCGGCCTGATCTCCACCGCCGAGGCGGTAGCCGGCGATCGGGTACTGATCGAAGTCACCCAGGAATCGAAACCGCCGACCGGAAGACATCCGGTCTACGAGGACTGGTTGGCGCTGCAGGGTCCATGCTCAGAACCGCCCAGGCAGGCACCGATGGCGATGGTGTACACCTCCGGCACCACGGGCAGACCCAAGGGCATCGTCCGCGCGCCGTCCAACCCCGTGCAGGCGCAAGCCATTGCGGGGTTGCTGCTCGAGACAGTCGGGCTGGCCCCGGGGATGCGAACCCTGGTGGCAGCGCCGATGTACCACAGCGCGCCCAATGCTCACGCGCTCGTGAGTGCGGCCGCCGGCATCGATCTGACTATCATGGCAAGCTTCGACGCCGAGGAATTACTACGACTGATCGGAGAACACCAGATCGATCACTTCCAAGCTGTCCCAACGATGTTCGTCCGATTACTGCATCTTCCCGACGAGGTCCGGGAGAAGTACGACGTCTCCTCGCTGAAGTCCGTCGCGCACGCCGCTGCGCCATGCCCGCCCGAAGTGAAACGACGCATTATCGACTGGTTTGGGCCGATCGTCCGCGAGTTTTACGGCGGTACCGAAACCGGTCCCTGCGTGGCGTGTGACAGCCCTGACTGGCTCGCGCACCCCGGCACGGTCGGACGGCCGATCAGAGACGCCGACGTCAGGATCTACTCCGAGAACGGAGATCTGCTGCCAGCAGGCGAATCTGGACGCATTCACCTGCGGCCACCGTCGGTTTTGCCGAACTTCACCTACCACCGCAATCCGGACAAGCGGGCCGCAATGGAGAAGGATGGCTACCTCGACATCGGTGACGTCGGCTACCTCGATCACGACGGGTTCCTCTACCTCAACGACCGCAGCACGGACATGATCATCTCGGGCGGAGTGAACATCTACCCGGCCGAAATCGAGGCGTGCCTGCTCGAACTCGACGGCGTCCGTGACGTAGCCGTGTTCGGCGTACCAGACGAGGAGTTCGGCGAAGCGGTCGCCGCCCACGTGGAAGCGACCGGCCTGACCGAAGACGAAGTGCGCGAACACGTCCGAACCAATCTCGCGCACTACAAGGCACCCAAGATCATCGTGTTCGACAACGACCTGCCCCGAGAAGACACCGGAAAGCTGATCAAGCGCAAGATCCGCGCGCGGTACTGGCCCCCGACGCAGTGAGGGCCGCGCGGCAACTCCCAACTGACACGGCTATTGCCCTGCGTAACGATCGGTTCACCCGCCACCACGTGCAATAAGGCCATCGTCAACACAATCCACGCAGTGGACTCGCACGCCTTTTCGCAGATACCCGGTTTACATCCAACGTATGGTTTGTAACATCAGCATGGTGCTGTCGAAATGGGATGACCGTGGCCTTTGACCCCGAAGCCGTGCGTGCCAAGTACCTCGCGGAGCGCGACAAGCGCCTCGTTCCCGGCCGCGCGGCCATCCGGGACCTGACCCACGATGAGTACGTCGCCGGATACCGGGCGGACCCCTTCACCCCCGTCGCGCAGCGAGCGCCCGTCGTCGACGATCCCGAAGCGGTGATCGTCGGGGGAGGCATCGCCGGGATTCTCGCCGGCGCTCACCTGCGCAAGGCCGGCGTCGAGCGCATCCGGATCGTCGATGCTGCCGGCGGCATGGGTGGCACCTGGTATTGGAACCGCTACCCAGGGGTGATGTGCGACGTCGAGTCCTACCAGTACCTTCCGATGCTCGAAGAGCTCGATTACATCCCCACCCGCCGTTACGCCTTCGGCGACGAGATCCGACAGCACCTGCAGTCCGTCGCAGAGCGTTTCGAACTGGTCCCCGACGCCCTCTTTCACACCTCGGTCACCCAGACGACGTGGGATGACCACGCAGGTCGGTGGACGGTTCACACCGACCGAGGTGACACGCTCTCCTGCCGCTACTACGTGCTGGCGGTGGGGATCCTCAATCTGATGAAGTTGCCTGCGATCCCCGGCATGGACGGTTTCGCCGGTCGCGCATTCCACACGGCGCGATGGGATTACGGCTACACCGGGGGCGGTCCGGGCGAAGCGCTCACCAACCTCGGCGACAAGGTCGTCGCACTGGTCGGGGTGGGGGCAAGCGGGCTGCAGTGCCTGCCGCCACTCGCCGAATCGGCCGAGCATGTCTACGTCTTCCAGCGCACGCCGTCGGCGATCGGGGTGCGAGGTAACCGGCCCACCGATCCATCATTCGCCGAGGGCCTGGAGCCGGGCTGGCAGAAGGCTCGGATGGACAACTTCCAGTCGGTCATGTTGGGCCGCAACGTCGACGCCGACCTCACCGACGACGGCTGGACGCGCCACTACGCCGCGGTGCAGAACCCGCCACGGCGCAAGGGCATGACTGTCGAGGAGTTCACCAGGACCGCCGAGGAGATCGACTTCGGGATCATGGAGGAACACCGGGCACGGATCGATGCGCTGGTCAGCGACCCAGAAGTCGCGGCGGCGCTCAAGCCGTACTACCGCTACCTCTGCAAGCGGCCGTGCTTTCACGACGAGTATTTCGACGCGTTCAATCGACCCAACGTCACCCTCGTCGACTGCCCCACCGGCATCGAAGAGATTACCGAGCGGGGACCGGTGGTCGACGGCCAGCAGTACCAGGTCGACTGCATCGTGTACGGCACCGGCTTCGAGGCCGAGGTCACGCCGCTGCAGCGCCGCGTCGGTCACGACATCGTCGGCCGTGGCGGCATCTCGCTGGCGGAGAAGTGGTCCGACGGTGCTGCCTCGCTCTTCGGGTTGATGAGCCGCGGCTTCCCCAACATGTTCGTGATGCCGGCCCCGGGTCAACAGTCGGTGGTCACCGTCAACTACACCCAACTCGCCGTGCTGGGCGCTGAGTTCATCGCCGGCACGGTGGCCCTGCTTGAGAAGCAGGGCCATCAGGTGTTCGACGTGAGCGCCGACGCCGAGGCCGACTGGATTCGGCAGATCATCGATACCCACGTCGACCCCAGCGCCGTCATGTCGGCGTGCACGCCATCGCGGCTGAACAACGAAGGCGACCCTGGTGGCATCAAGGCGCAGAACACCAACTTCGGCCCAGGGTTCGGCGACTTCTTCGCCTACCGCGACCTACTCGAAAGCTGGCTCGCTGCTGGCGAACTCGACGGGTTGGAACTGGCGTGAGCGAACGGCAGCGGCTGGCCGTCGTCACCGGCGGCGGTAACGGGATCGGTGCGGCCATCGCCGAATCACTGGGCCGTACAGGCGCTTTCGTTGTTACCGTTGACCCGCTGGTCTCTGTCGACGGCTCCGAACGACTCCCCCAGCCCGAGGAGACCACCGCCGGTCGCATCGTTGCGGCCGGCGGTGCCGCCCGGGCCTCGGCAGTGTCGGTCACCGATGCGCCCGGCGTCCGCCGACTGTTCCAGGAGCTGGCCGACGAGTTCGGTGGGCTCGACGCCGTGGTCAACGTCGCGGGCATCATCCGGCCCACCAGCTTCGCCGGCGGCAGCGACGACGACTGGCTCAGCGTGCTTTCGGTGCACCTCGACGGCTATCGCAACGTTCTCGGCGCTGCCCTGCCCTTGATGGCGGCGGCCGGGCGGGGACGCATCCTCGGAGTCACATCCGGGTCGGGTTGGCGCGCGGCCGACGCGGGCGCCTACGGATGCGCTAAGCGCGCCGTGGCCGCACTCACCTGGCAGCTGGGCCGACACGCTCCCGCGGGGGTGGTGGTGAACGCGATCTCGCCGATCGCCGCCACCCGGATGGTGGCCGCAGCGCTCGGCCGCGCTCAGCACACCACCGGCGCGGCCACGGGCGGGCTGTCGCTGGGCTCCATGCCCGCACCGGAACACCTGGGGCCGCTGGGTGCTCACCTGGTGGACCACGCGTTCACGTCCTGCCAGGGTCGGGTGCTCTTCATCGGCGGGTCGGAGGCCGCGGTGATCGACGAGCCCCGGCTCATCGAGGTGGTGCGCAGCGATGACGTTCCCTCGCTCGGCCATCTGCTGGACGTCGCGACCACTGTCGCCCTTGCCCCGGCCGAGGCCCACCAGGTAAGCGGCGGCGGCAGCAACGCCCGCTTCGGATCGATCTTCGACGAGGCGCCCGTCGACGACCTCCCGGCCGCTGCGGGTTCGTGCGCGATCGTCGCCGATCGGCCCGAGGTCGCGGCGGCCGTGGCCGCTGCTTTCGAGGCACGGCGCGTGACGCCGCATCCGATCGAGGATCCCGCGTCGCTGGCCGACCTCGACGAGCTGGATGCGGTGGTGGTCGCCTTATCGGGTCGCCCACCCGCGAGCGGCGCGACGTCCGCCTGGGAGCGCATCCTGGCCGAGCATGACGGCATCGTTGACCAAATCCGCGCTGACGCCCAATGGGCAAGAGCCGTGGCCGAACTCGCCACGAGCAGGAAGCAGCCCATCCGCCTGGTGACGATCACCGGGGCCACGACCGCCGGCGACCGCAGCCGAGCACAGGCCTCAGCTCAGCTCGCCCGGGCCGGCCGAACAGCCACCGGCGATCTGGTCCTGTCCTTCGCCGTCAGCGCCGAGTCTGAAGACATCCCCGCCGAGCTGGCCGCCTATCTGGCGTGCAGCCCAGCGGCAGGCGGCCTTGCCGGTGCCGAATTGGTCGCGGGCGCAGGGTGGTTCGGGCTGCGCAGCCACCCACGATCCATCGGAACCATCAGCTTCGGGGGACCTTCGGTACCCCCATGGTTCGACGCCACACTCCGAGAGGTGGTGCAGCCTCGGTGATATCGAAACCCACCCGCATCGTCGATGCTCACGTACATCTGTGGGACCCGGCCCGCGTCGACTGGTATCCGTACCTGTCGACGAGCGGAGCGGAGTTGAACATGGGCGACGTCTCGGGGATGTCCCGTCGTTTCGACGTGCCCACCTATCTGAGCGAGTCCGGCGGCTGGAACGTCGAGAAGCTCGTCAACGTGGCTGCCGCCACTGGCAGGCACTCGATTGCTGAGACCCTCGAGCTGGACCGACGAGCAGATGCCGACGACCACCCCGACGCCATCATCGGCGGGCTGCCACCCACGGACTCGGTGGCCGAGGCGGTGGCCACGATCGATGAGCAGATGGCGGCGCCCCGCTTTCGCGGCGTCCGTCCGATGGGAGCCCTTGAGGGCCCCCTTCCTTCGGCCGACGTGCTTCGCGCCCTGCAGGAGCGTGACCTGGTGTTCGAAGTGATGACTCATCCAGACCAGCTGCTGGCAACGGCCAAGGGACTAGAGCATTTCGGTGATCTGGTCGTGGTCATCGAACACACCGGCTGGCCGCGGAGCGACTCCGACGAAGAGCGCGCCCTGTGGGCGGACGGCATGAATGCCCTTGCGGGGCTTGGTGACAACGTGCTCTGCAAGCTTTCCGGCCTTGCCATGCCACTGGGTTCGATGGCCGTCGACGTGCTGGCTCCGTGGCTCGAGCACACGATCGACGCATTCGGCGTCGACCGCTGCCTGTTCGCGAGCAATTTTCCGGTCGACGGGATGCACGGCACTTGGGACGAGCTGTACACGTCCTACTCGGCCGTGACGTCGGGAGTCGGCGCCGAGGCCCGCGACAAGCTGTTCGCCGCGAACGCGGAGCGCATCTACCGTTGCTAGCGTGCCGGATTCGGAACTCAGCGAGATCTCTTGACAAGCCGTTGTAGCTGGCCGTAGGCATCGATCGGGCTCTGCAAGGACAGGCCTCCGTCGGCGAAGAGGGTCTGACCCGTGACCCAGGACAGCTCCAAGATGCTGGTGATGGCCTCCGCCACGTCCTCGGCCTCGCCGAGACGACCGAGTGCGGTCCGCTCGGTCAAACCTTCGACCCACCCGGGCAGCTGTTCGGGTTTGGCCAGCATCGGCGTTCGGGTGACACCAGGTCCTACTGCGTTGACCCGTATTCCGTGCGGACCCCATTCTGCGGCAGCCACCCGTACCAGCATGTCGATCCCCGCCTTGGACACGCAGTAGGCGCCCATGTCGCGGTCGGCGAGCGTGCCGCTGATGCTCGACACTGCGACGATGGAGCCGGCGGTTCCCGCGTCGATCATGGCCCGCGCGCCGGCACGTATGGCGAGCCAGGTTCCGGTCAGGTTGACGTCCAGGACTCGGCGCCAGTGCTCCGGTGACTGCTCCAACAGTTGCCCCGATGCGCCGACTCCTGCACAGGTGACGAAGCGATCGGGTGTGCCGGCAGCAGCCAGCGTGTGCGCCATCGCCGCCACGACCGAGTCGGGATCGCTGATGTCACAGGTGATGTCGCCGCCGACGAGATCCCAGACCAGCACCTTCTGATCGCCGCCGCGAAGACGGTCGACCACGGCACGGCCGATGCCGGACGCCCCACCGACCACGACGGCGCTCACGCGGGTGACCCGATCAGTTCGACGCGGACACCGTCGGGAGCGGTGACGACCGCCATGTCGACGGTGGCGCCGAGGGGAGCGGGCATCGAGATGCGGCGGACGCCGTCGGTGAACCCGAGTTCGGCGAGACCAGCCAGGGTGGTCTCGACGTCGCGTTCCAGCGACAGCAGGAAGAAGCCGTGCCGCGGGCCGCCGTTGGTGTTAGGGGTCGCTTGGTCGACCCCCTCGAAGTAGACCAGTTCGACGATCCCCGAGTCGGGACGGTCCGGGTCGCCGAGGAAGACCGACCGCAGGACGTCGGTACCGGCGTCGAAGAGCGTCGGCCAGTCGCCGGTGAAGGTGTGATCCAGCATCTCGACGAGGCCCAGACCGTCGCGCCAGAAGCGCAGCGAATGCTCGACGTCGGACGTGACGATGGCGGTGTGGTGAACGGCGCGCATCAAACTCCTCGAATCAATATGCGATTAAGGTCATTTCGGCGCACAACGACCCACGCGTTGGGCGCTCTCACCGCAGGGCTTCATGTCGATCGCCGACCCGTGGGGCCATGTCGTAGTCGTCGAGATCGATGTTCGCGAGTCGTTCGGCGAAGACTTTGCCGCGGTAGGGAAACTGGGTGACAACCTTGCCGTTGGGATGGCGATAGTAGTTGTTGCAGTTGGCCATCCACACGGTGCCCGCCATGGCCGACTGGATCTCGGCGTTGTAGCGGTCGTGCACCTCGCGTCTGACCTCGATCGTGTGCAAGCCTCGCCGGCCCATCTCACCGAGCAGTCTGCAGACGTACTGCGCCTGCGCCTCGAGGACATAGATGATCGACGTGACCCCGTTGGTGTTGGGACCGTAGAGGGTGAACAGGTTCGGATAGCTCGGGATCAGCGTGCCGAGATACGCCTCGGCGCCGTCGCGCCAATCGTCGCGCAACCGGCTGCCGGACCGACCGTGGACGTCAAGACTGCCAAGGTAATTCGTTGCGTTGAAGCCGGTTCCGTAGATCACGGTGTCGGCGACGTGCTCGACGCCGTCGGCTGTGCGCAGGCCATCCTCGGTGAACTCGACGATCGGCGAGGTTTCCAGGGTGACGTTCGGGCGGGTGAACGTCGGGAACCAGGTACGCGACAGCAGGGGGCGCTTGCAGCCGACCGGGTAGGACGGTGTCAATTTGGCCCGCAGCTCCTCGTCGGCGATCTTCCGGTGCAGGTACTCGCGAGCAAGGTCGGTGGCTCCTGAAGTCTGCGCGCCGTCCTCGGCGAAGTCGACCATCTCGTACTGTTCGAAGGCAGCATCACGGATCTTCCTTGCCTCCAAGGGATTACGCTCGAAGACCGCCTGCTGCTCGGCGGTGAAGGGCTCATCGAACCGCGGCGACACCCAGATCGGGGTGCGTTGGAAGACCGTGAGGTGCCCGGCCTGCGCTGCGATCTCGGGCACGTACTGGATCGCGCTGGCGCCCGTTCCCACCGACGCAACACGCTCGCCGGCGATGGACTTCGAGTGGTCCCACTTCGAGGAGTGGAAGGTGCGGCCGCGATAGCGGTCGGCCCCTGCGATGTCGGGGATGTTCGGTATGTCGAGCATCCCCACAGCGCTGACGACCACGTCGAATTCGCGCGCCGAGCCATTTTCGGTGAGTAGGGTCCACCGCTGATCGGTGTCCGACCAGTGCAGGGCCGTCACGCGGCTACTGGGCACCAAGTGGTCATTCAGTCCGTGTTCGGTCGCGACGCGCTCGAGATAGGCCAGGATCTCAGGCTGGTCGGCATACGTCTTACTCCACCGTGGATTCAGCGCAAAGGAGAACGAGTAGAAGTGCGACGGCACGTCACATGCCGCTCCTGGATACGTGTTCTTGCGCCATGTCCCGCCGAAGCCCCCGGCCCCGTCGAAGATCGTGAAGTCGAAGCCGTACTCGGCTAGCCGCACGCCCATAGCGATGCCCCCAGGCCCGGCGCCGATCACCGCCACCGTCGGCGTGCGCCCATGGTTCATCGACCGTCACCTCCGTGGGGCAGACGTGTGCCTCAGCGTTCCGGACATCCACCCGAGACCCGCGTGCTGGGTATGCTGAGTGTGACATTTGAGCGTTGTCGTGTAAAGCAGTGAGGAGGCGGCTCGCATGGTGGCAGAAACCGAGCAGTCGATCCGCAGGCGAATCCTCGACGCCACCTTCGCGGTCGTGTCGCGTACTGGCCGGCGGAAGCTTCAGCTGCTGGAGGTGGCCGCCGAGGCGGGCGTGTCACGGCCGACTGTGTACCGCCACTTCGGTTCCAAGGAGGGCCTTCTCGAGGCCTTCGCCCTCTACGAACAGGACAACTTCAATGCCGGCGTCGCAGCCGCGACCGCGGGACTACGTGGTCGCGATCGCGTGGATGCAGCGCTGAAATTCATTGTCGACCATCAGTTCTCGCATTCGCTCGCCATCCTCGTTGATATGGAACCGGAGTACTCGCTGTCGCAGATGATGCGGGTGTTGCCGTCCATGGCGGAAGGAATGCGCCACATCCTGACGTGCGAGAACCCGGACATCGCGGCGGCGGCGGTCGTACGGATCGCGTTGTGCCACTATTTGGTCCGGGGGCACGACCGGAGCAGCTTCCTCGCCGAGCTTCGTCACGCCGCGGGACTCGATCCACGACCTGCTCGAGGGCCCGCCAAAACCTCACCCGGCAAGCCGGCCAACGATGGTGGTCGCGAGGATCTCTGGGCACTCCAGATCAAGGAAGTGTCCGACACGGTCGACTAGCTCGATGGTCGGAATCCGAGGCGGGCCGGTGGCTATGCCCGATCGCTCCGTCCCACATCCGTTACACAGGGCCTATCGCATGTAACTCATTTCATACGGGGTTTGACTCAGGTCGATGGCTCACCGCTTCACCACGCGGTTTCGGCTCATGTTGCATAGGTCGCACGTTTATCGCCAGCACAAGGGGAACACCGCCTGGGGTCGGCGGAAGCAGGACAGGCAGAACCGATCGGGTATGGTTAACATGCCGGTAATCTTGCCGGCCCTCAGGGGAGACCACTCGCGTTGGGCTCATCGCCCCGCCACGACCTCGTCGCCTTCTGAGACTTCTCAGAGGATCTTATGTCTTCGCACAGCGGTACCCCTTCTCTCGACGTGTCCGAACGGAGCGAGTCGATCGTTCCGGCAGCTCCCTTCGCGCTGCCTGCTGGTTCCACCGCGATCGTGTATTGCGAGGGCCAGTTCGGCGAGCAGGACGGCAAGACCGCCAATGGCCTGGTCCGGCACTCGGAGAAGTACGAGATCCTCAGTGTGATCGACAGTCTCCAGGCTGGCGCCGATGCCGGGAAACTCCTGGATGGGACCGTGAACGGCATCCCGGTGCTGGCATCGCTCGCCGAATCCATTTCCCACGCCGGCCGCGTACCTGACTATCTGATCTGTGGGCTGGCGCCTGCCGACGGCCTACTGTCGAACGAGCAGCGGGTCGTACTGCTCGACGGCATCGCCCGCGGGATGCACATCATCAACGGCCTGCACGAATTCCTCAACGACGACGCGGAGTTCGTAGCAGCAGCGGTGATCGCCGGCGTCACCATCACCGATGTCCGGCAACCGAAGGACAAGCGCGAACTGCACCTGTTCTCCGGCCGCATCTTCGACGTCACATGTCCCAGGATCGCGATCCTGGGTACCGACGGGGCGATCGGGAAGCGCACCACCGCCACCTTGCTAGTCCAGGCGCTGAATGCGCGGGGCATCAAGGCGGTCATGGTCGGCACCGGTCAGACCACGTTGATCCAGGGCGGGAAGTACGGCGTCGCGCTGGATGCCTTGGTCCCCCAGTTCTGCTCGGGCGAGGTCGAGCACCAGGTCGTCGCTGCGTTCGAGGGTGAGGACCCTGACGTGATCGTGGTTGAGGGCCAGGGCGCGCTCAGCCACCCCGCATACATCACGTCGGCTCACATCCTGCGCGGCAGCCGCCCGGCGGGCGTGATCGTGCAGCACGCGCCGAAGCGCAAGGTGCTCGGCGACTTCCCGATGATGCCGATGCCGACCGCGGCCAGCGAGATCGCACTGATCGAGGCGTTCGCCGACACCCGCGTCATCGGGGTCACGATCAACCACGAGGAGATGACGCAGGACGAGCTCAGCAACGCGATCTCGGAGCATCATTCGCAGCTCGGCCTTCCGGTCACCGACCCACTGACGCGCCCCTCCTCGGATCTGGTCGACATGGTGCTGACGGCCTTCCCCGCGCTCGCGGTGGTCGCCGACCTGACCACCCCGGTGTGACGCTTCGGATCGAGACCGACCTCGACAAGGTTGAGCAGAACACGCGGATCCTGGTTGACCGGCTCGCCGCAACGGGCATCCGGGTCACCGGGATCACCAAGGCCGTGTTGGGGTCGCCGGGAGTCGGCGCGGCGATGCTACGCGGCGGTGCCGGCGGCCTGGGCGATTCCCGGGTGCCGAACCTTGCTCGGCTGGCCGGGCTCGACCCAACACCGCTACGCACGTTGGTCCGCTCACCCATGCTCAGCCAGGTGGCACGGGTCGTCGATGTCGCCGACGCCAGCCTGAACACCGAGGCCGTCGTGCTCGCGGCGCTCAATCAGGCGGCGTCCCAGCAGAAGCGGATGCACGCCGTCGTGCTCATGGTCGAACTGGGCGACCTACGCGAGGGCATCGCGCTCGACGACATCCCGGAGGCCGTGCGGGCGGTCCTAGGTCACTCGTCCCTGCGGCTCGTCGGCCTCGGCGCCAACCTCGCTTGTCAGAACGGTGTCGTGCCCGACGACCGGAACATGGGCATCCTCAGCGGGCTCGCGGACGACATCGAGGCGTTGCACGGCATCTCGCTCGACGTCGTCTCGGGCGGCAACTCGGCGAACCTGAACTGGGCTCTGCACACCCACGACGTCGGCCGGATCAACGAGCTCCGACTCGGCGAAGCCATCCTCATCGGCATCGACCCGCTGTACCGGACACCGATACCCGGCCTGCACACGGACGCCTTCACCTTGATTGCCGAGGTCATCGAGGTTGCCACGAAACCGGCTCAACCTTGGGGAGATCGTGCTCAGGCGGCCTTCGGCGAGGCTCCGGCCCGCACCGGCAGCGGGACCGTGCACCAAGCAATCCTTGCTCTCGGTCGCCAGGATGTGGACCCGGACGGTCTGCAGCCGCCGGAGGGCATCACGGTCCTCGGGATGAGCAGCGACCACCTGGTGGTCGACCTCGGCGATCAACCTGTCGCGGCCGGCGACGAGATCAACTTCGGTCTCGCTTACGGCGCACTCGTGCGGGCGATGACGTCGCCCTTCGTCACCAAGATCACGCAACTTGGCCATTCTGTCGCACCCGAGGTGACCCAGCTGCCGGCACCGGCGGGCTGACCGGGTTGGCTTCGTTCAACGAGTCGGAAAACAGCCTTCGTTAAGCTCGCCTGATGGCAAGGCCGAAGGAAACGGCGAACAACGCAACGGCGCGCCGGCGGCCCGCGGAGAACCGCCGATTGTTGCTGGAGGCAGCAGAGCATGTCACTGCTCGGGAGGGCAGGTCGATCTCGTTCGGCGCCATCGCGAAGGAGGCGGGCGTGTCTCGGTCAGCGATGTACCGTCATTTCCGCAGTCGCGATGAGCTGCTGACCGAGGCGGCGTTGGTTCCATTCGTTGATTTTCTGGAAGCTTTCAGATCTGTCGCGTTGGCTCAGATTCGGGCCGGAAGTTCGATCTGGGAGATGGAACGTGCCTTCGTCGGGGCGATCTTCGATCATTTCGCCGACCACCAGGAGTATGTGGCGACCGTGCTCTCCGAGCGGTCTGTGCTCGACCAACCGACCAGAGCGAAGCTATTTTCGGCGATCGACGAGGTCATCGACGAGATCACTGCGGTCGCCACCGAGTTGGGCGGTGCGACGGGCGTCCCACCGGAGCACGTCGGGATCTGGACCCGCTTTGTGATCGCCCTCGCTGCCGGTGTCGTCACCAACGAGAGTTGGCTGATGCCACGAGGGAGCGCGGCCCTGCCGCGCGAGGATTTGCTCGACAGCCTCACCACGTTCGCCCTCTACGGAATTCAACGGCCACCGCACCGAGGCACGCCAGTGGCTCGTGCTTGACGACCTTCCGAACCGAACCCCGCCACGCGGGACATTTCGTCCCTTGACAAGAGGTCGGCGGGGTGGTGTCATCTGACAGTCCCGTGTTATACGGGACAAAAATGTCCCATCTAAATGGCGGCGGATCGGCTCGATTGGAGTTCCATGATCATCGATCACCTGCTGGCGTCCTCCCCGCAGCTGGCACCGGACCCGCCCTACCATCTGCACGTCCTCGGCAAGATCTGGGAGTACCTGTTCTTCGCGTCGCAGATCATCATCTGTGTCGGCTCAATCGTCTACACGATCCGCGCCAGCCGTCGCGGCAAAACCTTGATCCCATTGATGTGCATGGTCGGCGGGGCGATGACCATCTTCCTAGAGCCTCTGGTCGATGCCCAACTGCAGGTCTGGTGGCCCATCCACTACCAGCCGGACGTGTTGCACGTATGGGGACGCAACATTCCGGTGATGATTCTGTTCGTCGTGACCTGGTACTTCGGGCTGAACGCGGCGATGCGCTACCAGTGGATGCGAAACAAGGGGCCGGCGACCAAGCTGTGGACCCTCTATGCGATCGAGGTCGGGTGCGCGCTTGGGCTGGAGCCGCCCGCGATCCAGTTGCGCCTGTGGCACTACTACGGCGAGCAGGGTTTCCGTATTTTTGGCTACCCCATCTGGTGGCCCTTCGTGGGGGGTGCCTGTTGCATGGCCGCGGGAACCGTGGTGTATCTGCTGGCGCCGTATCTGACGGGTATCCGTGTTGTCCTTGTGGCGTTCATCGTGCCGATGGCTGTCGCAGCCGCCTACTGGGGAGTCGGCTGGCCGATGTTCAACGTGCTCAACACCCAACCAGCGAAGTGGGTCGTCTACCCTGCCTCGTTCTTGTCAATCGGATTGGCCTTCCTTGTCGTATGGATCTGCACCGTCGCAACCGGGCATCACAGCTATCTGATGGAGCAGCGCAAACAACGCAAGCTCGCCAAGCAGTCCGCGGTTGACCCTGTCGCCTTGCCTGCGCAGGCCTGAACAGAGGTACCGAAACCAGATCGGGAGAGGATTGCGTGATGGCGGGAAGTTTGGCCACCAGAGCCGCGATGGCCTGGCAGGTCGCGTCACTGACCGGGCATGTGCTGGCGGAGAAGCTGCGGCCTCGCCGTCCGACAGATTTGGCGGAGGTGCCGACCTCGCCGGAGGCGCTGACCAACGAATGGCTCACTGCGGCGCTGTGTTCGCGACACCCCGGGGCGCGGGTGTCGGGGTTCACCGTCGGTGCGGGCAGTGAGGGCTCAACATCGCGGGCGCCGCTGACAGTCACCTACAACGCGGCGGGTCGAGCCGCCGGGTTGCCGGTCGAGGTGTTCGCCAAGGCGACCCCGAAGCTGACGTCGCGCCTCATTACAGTCCCCAGTGCCGCGCTGTACACCGAGGTGCAGTTCTACAACACCATCCAGCCGAGTCTGAAGATCGAAACCCCGGTGGCCTACTACGCCACGGTGGACCAGAAGTCGGGCCGCTCGATGTTCCTGCTCGAAGACATCAGCAGGACCAGAAACTGCACCTTCGGCAACGTCACCGAACTCTACGTGGACCGCGCCAAGGCAGAAGACCAGATGCGCCTGCTGGCCACGTTGCACGCAACATTCTGGGACAGCCCCCGCCTGCAGTCCGACCTCGCCTGGATGAACACCTCACTGAAGTTCCAGATCGACGTCAACAACATGATCAGCTTCGAGAAGCGCAGCCTGGTCGGGCTCGAGCGCGCCGCCGATGTCGTCCCGCGCTCACTGCACGGCCGTGGCCGCGAGATCTACAGCGCCGCCATGAGATCCCTGCAAGCCCATGCCCGCGAGCCGATGACGGTCGTGCACTCCGATGTGCACCTCAACAACTGGTATGTCACCGGCGACGGTCGCATGGGACTGTGCGACTGGCAGATCCTGACCCGCGGGAACTGGGCGATGGACGTCGCCTACGCCATGACCTCAGCGCTGACCGTGGCGGACCGCCGCGCCTGGGAACGCGAGCTCATCGAGATCTACCTCGATCAGCTCAAGGTGTCCGGCGGTCCCACCGATCTCAGTTTCGACCATGCCTGGCAGCTGTACCGCCAGCAAGTGTTCCACGGTCTGATCTTCTGGCTGTACACCATCGGTCACGGCAGGCTGCAACCGGCGATGCAACCCGACGCCGTCTCCCTGGTGAACCTTGAACGCATGACCAACGCCGTCGTCGATCTCGACTCCCTGACCGCTGAATGAGGACACCCATGGTCGAGTTGACGTCTCACTCCACACGGCCAGAAAAGGACGCCCGTGCCCGCCGGCGCCTCACCGGAGTCGACTACCTGGCGATGATCGGTGTCGCGATCGTGTGTTACGCGCTATGGACCTGGGGTGCATGGCTGCTCAACGGTCCGCACCAGATCGTCGCGTTCCGTGACCCGAGCAGCCCGACGCGGTGGATTGTTCACCTCTACGAGGTGGCCATTATCGTCGTGGCCGTCGTACTCACGGTCAGGGTCGTGCGGGAGTGTCGGCGCAAGCGCCGACTCACCTACGACGCCGTCCTCATCGTCGCGGGATGCTTCACCTTGTTCTGGGATCCCATGGTCAACTGGATGCAGCCGAACTTCATGTACAGCTCCCAGTGGATCAACCTCAACACCTGGACCGGCAATGCACCGTGGGTGGTGAATCCGACGGCGGGATTGATGCCCCAGCCCATCGTGTTCATCGGTCTGATCTACCCGTTCGGGATCCTGCTGTTCTGCATGGGGTTGAACGCCGGGATGAGTGCCGCGCGGCGCCGGCGGCCCAGCCTGTCGACCGCCCAGCTGATCGCCGGCACGTACGCCGGCGCCTTTCTGGTCTGCCTGCTCCTGGAAGCACCGATGTTCCTGTTGAACTTGTGGGGTCTGCCCGGCGCGCCTGCCGGGCTGGCGTTCTTCGATGACAATCACCGCTTTGCGTGGGCGGAATACCTGACCACGTCGTTCGTGTTCACCGCCATCGCGTCGTTGCGGTACTTCAAAAACGACCGCGGAGAAACGCTCACGGAACGGGGCTCCGACGGCACCTCCGCGTTGCGTCGCGCCATCACGTCGATCCTGGCGACCATCACATTGTCGGCAATGTCGATGTGGATACTGCTGCTGGTGCAGATCCCCGCCGGCTTGCATTCCTCGCCCTACCCGGCCGGCTACCCCAGGCACCTGATCAACGACCTGTGCAACGTGCAGCCGGATATGAACACCGCCTACGGGCCCTGCCCGGGATCGCCCGGCTTCACCATGCCCGTCAGCAACACCTTCATCCCGAAGAACCAGAGATGATGGCCACCAAGAATTCCGCTCACGTAGAGGGTCCGGCGCGATCCGCGTGACCGCGAGTTTCCGCCTTGATCCTCGCCCTCGACGGCGGCTCAATTTTCATCCGCGTATCTCATTCCGGGGAGACGGGATCGGTGAGAAAGATTGGGGACTGGTGGTTTTGGTTGGCCCCGAGAAAGCACAGTCGCCATGTACGGCCGGTGGCGGCAGTGCCGCAGTCGATTTCGGACGGTATCAGGCGATGCGTTCGATGGTGGCATTGCGTTATTAACGCCACGCGTTATGCAGCCGCCGGTCCAAAAGTATTGTGCACGAGAGGACATCGGCGCGAATTGCAGTGGTGGAAGAGCGGTGAACACGAGGGGGCCTCACCGGGGACGTGTCCTGGCCGGACCTTCGCCGGCCGCCGCGGGACTAGGACCTTATCGGCAGCGTAAGTGCCCAAGAGGACCTCGGGCATCTCGCGTTCGGTCCGATACTGAGATGTCATGTCGCCTGCGGCGGCGACCGACGATAGGTCCGGATCGGCCGACTCCTTGATTGCCTTTCGAATAGTCAGTCCCATCACGAGGAGGAAGACACAGTAGGTGGTCAGAGCCAACCAAAAAATCAAGATTCCGCGCCACGCGAGGGGCCCGCTGTGGAAGAAGAACGCGAGCGGGTCCGGTATGAACGAGATGGCAACCCAGAAGTTGACGTAGGCCACCCATCGAGGCAACGTCTGGTCCTTGTCGTTCAAGATGGCCACTCCAATCGCTACGTTCTGGATCATGAACGGCGCGATCGGTGTAAGGAACAACAGCCACGTGATGTCGTTCAATGTGACGGTCAGTTCAGGGTTGCGGTCGGGACGGAAGGCGATGATGGCCATCAGGAGCATCGGCAGCAGGAGCAAGACGCCGGTCGCGGCGCCCGTTATCAGCTGCAGGAACGTCAGGATCGGCGTACGTCCCTCCATCCGCACCATGTACACGCCAATGACGGCGATGAGCGGAAAGACCAGGCAGACGCCGAGCGACGCGATCACGAGCCCCGCAAGCACGCGGGTGTCGTGGCTGTAAAAGGCGACGACCTGGGCCACCGAACTCTCCGAGCCCAAAGGGATGGGCAACACGCCGGCGATGAGCCAGCCGGTCAGCGCGACGACGATGGCTGCTGGGCCGCCCCAGGCACATAGTGTGAGTATTCGTTTGGTCATCATCTCTCCTAGGGCCCAGGGGCGCGATCCCCGTCAATCGAAGTTGATATCCATGAAAGCACTTGGCCCATCACCGATCTAGGGAATTCAGCAACCTCAGCCGAGCGATTGGTACCGAGTTCGACCTGCGACCGATCCGAGATCTCCGACCGTCGGGCAGCAAGCGCGCAGGCGGATTGAACACGCGGAGAAGCGCTTTGGCGCTGGAGAAGTGGGGCGATCCGCTGGGCGATCTACTCTCCGAGTATCGTCACTAGCGCGACGACCGTCGCAATCAGCAGGGCGAAAAGCTCCCTGGCTCGCGGTAGATAGACCGTGTCCACACATCGATGAGCGCATTATTGACACCGACGACGGTGTATCGCCCGCGGACATGGCGCGAACGTCGTGCTCCATTATGTGGAACGTGGCGCCTACAAGCGTCATGGCCATCGCCTCGGCGTCGATATCCGGACGGGCGACACCGGCCTCAGGTCACGCGCGATCCGTGTGGCGGCGCGGTCTGCAAACCGACAAATTGGATCGTCGACAGAATCCGTTCACGCCCGTCTTCTCCCGAGGCTCATCTTCCTGGCCGGATGGGGGTGCACAGATTTAATGTTTCAGTCGCGGTGACCTGGGAAATAAAATCCGGTATGGCGGCGGATCGGCGCTTATCGCGAATGCGTGACGAGCATCGCTTCGATGCGCTTGCTGCCACAGTAACGCCCAAGGACTCTAACGTTGGCGTGATCCTGCTCGACTGCGATTTTCGGATCCGCGGGGCGAATGCGACCTATGAAGAGGTCTCCATGCGGCAGCGCGGTGAGATGCTCGGTGACGTCGTTTTCGATGTGTTCCCCGACGCCCCTGATGATCCGGACGCCAGCGGTTCGTCTGAGCTTCTCGTGTCCATAGAGTCTGCGATGCGCCGACGCGGAACCGACGCCATGCCGATCTTCAGGTACGACATCGCCGCTCCTGCGAATCCGGACGTTTTTCTTCCGAAGTTGTGGACGTGCGGGTGCACCTCGGTGGACGAAGGCGACGAGCAAATCGGAGTGCTGCTCCGCGTAGCCGAGATCACCTCACTTGGCCAGGCGTTGTCGGCGTTGGCGCAGAACATCGCCGGCGGTGCGACACTCGGTGCCGCTGAGCAACTCCACGTGCTGTCTGCTCTGGCCGCCACCGCGCGTGCCAACCAGGACGAGGTGCAGGCGATGGCCCGGGAGAACGAGCAACTTCGCCGCGCAATTGAAAGCCGCGACCTGATCGGCCAGGCCAAGGGCATGCTCATGGAACGTTTTGACATCGACGCAGCGGCGGCCTTCGGCCTCTTGGTGAGGTTGTCGCAGGACTCCAACACGCCACTGGCGCGCGTTGCCCAGAAACTCGTCGAACTCGACCATCCGAGCTCGCATGCTGCTTCAGCTTGATCTAGGACCAGAGAACGCGCTTTAGCCTGAAGCGTGCCGGCGGCACCTCGGCCGTCACCAGCGCGTTGGGGTCGGATCGTCGAAAAGGTCATAGTGGCCAGTGGCTTTCCACTGTTGGACTGCGCGATGGGCGCTACCGAACCAGCGGACGTCGGTGGCAACATCGGCCGCCGGACGGCCTCCATCCGTGATATGCCCGGTGGGTATCTCTTCGGGGGCAAGTGGCTGCCACAGGTAGGGATGCAGCAGACACACGCCGAACAAGATCAGACTGTGGGTGCCAGGCAGTGCTGCCGACGGCACGATCATCGCGGTGAATCCGGCGGCGCGGACTGCGGCGGCTAGCGCTTGGGTCGGTGCGTAATTGTCGCCAACGAGCTCATCGGCGGTCAGACCGTATGCAGCGCAATCGTCGAAATCCACCGTTACGACGTCGTCGAGGTCGACCAGGGCCGACCACAAATTCAGAATGACGCTGTCAGGATCGCCTGTCGGCCCGACGTGATGGCGAAGCATCTCGGCCGCGGGACCCAGCGGATGAAGACTCAGATATTGGACTGTGTCTTTCCCTGCGATGTTGAAACGACCGTCGCGTGGGCTGGCGATCGCCCACCACGGCGTGTCGTATGCCGCGTGCCGGAATACGTTGTATCTCATGCCGTCTGGGCGCGAGCCGCCGTCGCCGCTGCCACGATCGCTGGATAGCACAAGGGATCTTCGAGCATCTCGATGGGCCGTTGCTTGAGCACCGGATGTTCTCGTTCGAACCAAGACACGACGCCTGGTCCGGTGAATGCGTGGCGGAGTTGATTTACCACGGAACCCACGGCGCGGATGCGGGCGGCGTCGTTGGCCAGCGGGTCGGAGCCATCTTGAGACAGCCAACGCTGAAGCTGGCGAACGGACACGCCCAGCAATTCGGCGATGGTCTTCTGCGGGGCGGCGAGTGTCTCCGATGTTCTGTTGAGCACGTCACGAACTGGCGCTTCATCGTCGTACGCCCTGTTTTCAGTGATGTCGCGCAACGCCTGGCGAAATTGTTCGAGTGCAACGCGCACGTATCGTCGTTGTTCCTCATCGTCGTCGTGGCGAAGTGCGTTGTCGGCGCGGAACGCCGCCGCCCAGAGTCTCGTCGACAGATATGGATCGGCCCTCATGGCCAGCGGAGTCGCTGCACCCAACGTCGGTCCGAAACTGTCCACCAGCTGGGACACTTCCTCGGGTATCGATGTGGAGATCTGCAGCAGCTTGGTCGCATCGTTGACCCGGTCGAGCAGGGCGTCGAGGTCCGCCGGCGTCGCGGTTACGTCACGATCGCTCGTCGCGGTCATGTCGCCATCATACGACAGCAATACGACACGGAGGTCAGGTCGCCGCCGGGGTTGATCGGGTCGCCCGGATGGGGAATGTCGGTTCAGCGGATGGCAACGATGGCTAGCTGCGCAAACGCCGCGGCTAGGGCGAGGATCAGGAACACCCAGATTCGCGGGCTGACATAGGCGCGCAGGAAGGGTTGGGTCGGGAAGGAGAAGGTTTCGGCGACCCCAAGCGGCTTGTATTTGTGGGCGGCCTCAAAAGCGGGATCGAGCACCATCTTGAGCATGTCGCGGCGCGAGCGGTAGCGCATGAAGCCGACGATGCTCCAGCCCGGATCCGGTCCCACCATCCAGGAGTCGACGTAGCCGCCGACTTTCCTCGTCGCCAGCGCCGGATGGCCGCCGTGTCGTAGCAGCAGCGGCATGAAGGCCTTGGAATAAGCCTTCATCATCGCGACGGCCGGCACCTGCGCTCCGGTATCAGGATCGGTGACCATGGTGTCGGGCACCCGCACCAGATTGACCATGACGAATTCCCGCCCGTCATCCTCTTCGAGGAATTTGCGCACGGTCGACAGGTCATTGACCTCGCCGGCACCCGCCGCCTCGGCCCGGGCCAGCATGGTGTCGATCTCCTCTTGCGTCAACCTGCCGCGCCAATTGTCATAGAACAGACGAAACCCAACGTAGAGCGCGGCCGCCACCAGCCATACCCACCATCCGGGCATCATGGGCGATCTCCCCTCAGACTTGCCGGCGTGACGGTGCGCATTGGAGTGTCGTGTCGACAGCGTCGGGCGGTCAGGGCGCGGTATCGACGGTGGCGCAACTATCCTCCGGCGAACGGCGGCAATACATCGATCGTGTTGCCCCCCTGCAGCGGTTTGGCCCTATCCCGCACCGCTATGCCGTCGCAGAGAAAGGAGCACCGCAACAGCACCCGAGCGAGTTCCGGGTTGCGGCCCCCCAGGCTGTCGACAAGTTCCCCGATCGTGGCGCCGGGACGCGCGGTGAGCTGCTCGGAATCGGACCCTGCGGCGGCGCAGGCGGCCGCGAAATACCGCACGGTGATCTGGACCGGGCGGCCCGCCTCGTCGGTCACCTCAGCCGCCAATTGCGCTCATCGGCCGGGGCGGCTGGACGAAGTTGGGGTCGTTGATGCCGTGGCCCGCCGGTTTGCCCCACATCGCCGCCCGCCAGGCCGCCTCGACCGCGGTGTCGTCGGCGCCGCCGCGCAGCAGGCCCCGCAGGTCGGTCTCCTCAATGGCGAACAGGCAACTACGGAGCTGCCCGTCGGCGGTCAACCGGGTGCGGTCACACGTCGCGCAGAAGGGGCGCGACACCGAGGCGATGACCCCGACCTTTCCGGTCCGGCCCGTCGCGGGATCAGTAATCCGCCACAACTCGGCCGGCGCCCGACCCCGCGGCGCCGGATCGGGTTCCAACGTGAACGAATGGCGTCGCAGCTCCCCCAGCACGTGGTCCCCGGTCACGGTGAACTCACGGCGCCATTGGTGTCCGGCATCGAGCGGCATCCGCTCGATGATCCGTAACTGGTAGTCGTGGGCAAGACAGAACCGCGTCAGTGAAACCGCATCATCGAGGCCGGTCAGCGGGTCCAGCACGGCATTCACCTTGACCGGTCGCAGACCCGCTGCGTGCGCGGCGGCCAGCCCGGCCAGCACATCGGCCAACCGGTCACGGCGGGTGATCGCCGCGAAGCGCAGGTAATCCACGCTGTCCAGCGACACGTTCACCCGGTCCAGGCCGGCCCGGGCCAACTCCTCCGCACGCTCTGCCAACAGAACTCCGTTGGTGGTCAGCGCCAGCTCCGGCCGCGGCCGGAGTGCGGCTGTCGCGGCGACAATTTCGTCAAGGTCCTTGGCCAGCAACGGTTCTCCACCGGTGAACCGCACTTTGGTTATGCCCAACCGGGCCACGCCTATTCGCACCAGCCTGATGATTTCGTCGTGTCGCAGCAGCTGCGCGGCGGCCGACCACGGCAGACCCTCGGCGGGCATGCAGTAGGTGCATCGCAGATTGCAACGGTCGGTCAAGGAGACCCGCAAATCGGTCGCGCGCCGCCCGTAGCTGTCAACCAAGGGTCCGGTGGGCGGGGGCTGTGTTGCCCGGCCTTTGAGTCGACGAGGCACCAAGGGCACGCCGAGCGTCGTGATCATGGCACCATCCGAATCCGGTCGCGAGCAACATTTTTATTATTCATTAGACCGTCCAGTTGCGTCGGCGCGGTTAGCACATCCAGGTGGGCAGCTGTGGCTTAGGAGGTTCCCGGCTGGGACTGCCGGGTCCGGCGCAGGGCGGCGTTTTCGGCTCTCAGCGCCTCCACCTCGCTGCGCAGTGCGGCCACCGCAGGCTCGATCTCAGCCGCAGTGAACCGGGGGGTGATGTGTTGGGGGCAGTTCCAGTCGAATGCCTCGACGTGCACGATGACGGCGCGTTCGACTTTGGCGTCGTAGCTGGGGTCGGCGAGGGCTGCGGCGAGGTCGGGGTCATCCTCGACGCTCACGATCCGGGCGTGACCGAAGATTTTCAGCCGCCGGCGGTGGGCGTAATCCATGGCAAACAGTGCGACGCGGTCGTCTGCCCCCAGGTTGCCGGTGCTGATGTATTGGAGATTGCCCCGAAAGTCGGCCCATCCCAGGGTGTGTTCGTCAATGACCCGCAGGAAACCCACCGGGCCGCCGCGGAATTGGACGTAGGGCCAGCCGGTCTCGCTGACCGTCGCGAGGTAGAAACCGTCGCGCTGGCCCAGGAATTCGCGCGCGTCTTCGGTCAGGGCGTCAGAGCCTTCGGCTGCACGCGCCCGCATCGATTTGGCTTTATAGAAAGCGCCGCTGCCGTAGCGGTCCTGAACGTCGCGGACGGCATCGGTGAACGCGATCTCCCCGTAGTGCTTGCTCATCGGCCGCTTCCCGGACACCAAGCTAAAAACCGCAGCATACGCCGCCCTTTCATCCCTGAAGAGGTTTGTTGACCACAAGAACAGTTTGGGTGCGCGAATATTTCAACAGCATGCCGTCCGGCCGTCGCCTGGGACCCAAAATCGATAACCGCGGCTGCATCCAACGGCCGCCTCATTGGTCCGCAGCCGCGCGGGGGCAGATATCGCGTAGAACGCCAGATGACCCGCCCTGTAAAAAGTTCCAACTCCCGTAACGCCTGGCTACGGCTGAGCCATAATCAGCTACCAATCAACCTCAAAGGCAGGAGTGCGCGGTGGCGACTCTGGTGTCTGTGAACATCGGCCTACCCAAAGAGATTCCCTGGAATAACCGCACCGTGTACACCGGGGCCTGGAAGACGCCCGTCATCGGCCCCCGCATGGTTCGGCGACTCAACATCGACGGGGACGGCCAAGGCGACCTCGCCGGCCACGGCGGGGAGAACCGCGCGGTCCTGGTGTATCAACTCGATTCATACCGGCACTGGGCCAAGGAGTTTCATCGCGACGACCTGGCGCCCGGGCTCCTGGGCGAGAACCTGACCGTCGAGGGGTTGGCCGACGATGAGGTCTGCATCGGGGACCGATACCGGATCGGGCAGGCGGTCTTCGAGGTGACCCAACCCCGTGTCACCTGTTACCGCGCAGGCATGCGCATCGGCGAGCCCCGGATGGCTGCTCTGCTCGTGTCTCACCGGCGACCCGGTTTCTACTGCCGAGTGATTACCGAAGGCGAAGTCGAGGCGGGTCAGGAAATCGTCAAGATCGGCGCCGGACCCGAGCAGATCACGGTCGCCGAGATCGACGCACTGCTCTATCTGCCCGGGCATCCTCGAGACGCTCTGCAACGCGCCCTGCGCATCCCAGCGCTCAGCCCGGGCTGGAAGGCTTCCCTGCAGAGTCTTGCCAAGCAACCCGTTGCACAGCCAGGATCAGGCAACGTCGGTTTGACGGCGGCCGCGAGCAGTCCACCGCCGGCGTGGACCGGGTTTCGCCCACTCCAGGTGACTGCGGTTCAGGACGAAAGCCGATATGTACGCTCAGTGTCACTGGCCGACCCCGACGGCACCGCCCTACCGGAATGGCTACCCGGCCAGTCGATCACGCTGCGCCTGTTTCCCGATCCGAGCGGTCCCCCCGTGATCCGCAACTACTCGCTGTCCAACCGGCCCGGCTCCGATGCATACCGGATCAGCGTCAAACACGAACCACACGGCGAAGCCAGCGGACTGATCCACACCCACGTCAAGCTTGGTGATTTTCTCGACGTCGCCGCGCCACGTGGCACCTTCTTCTTGTCCGACGCAGACGCGCCCGTGATCCTGCTGTCCGCCGGAATCGGAGCCACCCCCGTGCTGTCCATGCTGCACGCGCTCGTCAGGACACGCTCGGCCCGTCAGGTCTGGTGGCTGCACGGCGCCCGCGACACCTCCGAGCATGTCTTCGGCGCAGAGAGCCGTACCCTGCTGAACCAGTTGTCCCACAGTCGATCCCACATCTTCTACAGCCGCCCCGCTTCGGCTGACCGTCAGGGTATCGACTTCACCGACTACGGCCGCCTCACGATCGAATCGCTCCGTGAACTCGGCTTGCCCCGCAGCGGGGACGCCTACCTCTGCGGGCCGGTGGCGTTCATGGCCGAACTCAGCGTCGGCCTGGCCGCCTACGGAATGGATCCCGCCCGCGTCCACACTGAACTCTTCGGGGCGGCACCCGCACTCACGCCCGGGATCGTGGCGACCTCGATCGCTCCTCACCAGCCCGCCGGACCACCCGGTCCAGGCCCCGCCATTCAATTCGCGCGCAGCGGCATCTGCGCACCGTGGGGCCCTGCGAGCGGCAGCCTGCTCGAATTCGCCGAAGCGTGCGACGTTCCAACCCGCTGGTCCTGCCGCACAGGGGTATGCCACAACTGCGAGACCCCACTGCTGTCCGGTACTGTCCGCTATGACCCCGAACCTTTGGAACGACCCGCCGAAGGAAACATCCTGATCTGTTGTTCACAGCCCGCCGAGGCCATAGTGGTCGACCTGTGACAGCCGCCCTCGTCGTAGATGGGTGCGCCGCGGCCGGCTCTGCCAGTTATGTCGCCGGTTTGCCTGCACGGCAAGGTATTTGCGTTCGTTGATGGGAACGCGCGTACAGTAGCTCCGATGGCTGTCGCCCCGTCGAATGAGCGGATGATCGCAGGGGTCGCCGCCGCGTCCCTCTCGCTCGGGGTAGCTCAGCTGGTGGGCATCCCGTTCGGTGCTCGGGCCGATGCGCGTACTGCGATCGGCTCACTGGCTGTCGACCTGACACCGGGTCCCATCAAAGAATGGGCGATTCAAAGCCTGGGCTCTCTGGACAAACTCTTCGTGGCCATCGTCGTGCTCGTGGTGATCGGTACGATCGCTGCAATCGCGGGGACCCTAGAGACTCAGCGACGCCCGCTCGGCAGCGTCGCGATCGCCGCGGCGGGCGTCCTTGGTTGCATCGCAGTGCTGTCGCGGCAGGGTGCGTCAGCACTCGACACGATCCCCACCGTGGCCGGCGCCGCCTGCGGCGTGGCGGCCCTACGCTTGCTCACCCGTCGGTTCTGGCCCGGCGTGGGAGAGCCGGCGGAGAGAGCCGACCGTGACGCGCCGGATATCGGCAGGCGCAGGTTGGTCATGTTCGGATTGCTTGGATTCGGAGTAGTAGAGTGGCGTGGTGGGTGCGGTCATCACGCGGTTGGTGCATTCGGTGGCCGCTGACCGCAACGGCTTCACACTTCCCCGACCGCGCACATCGGCCCCACCAATACCTGCCGACGTGCAACCGAACGCCGTAGCGTTACCGAGCTTTGTCACCGCCAGCGCCGACTTTTACCGGGTGGACACCGCACTCAGTGTTCCCCAACTCAGCCACGTCGACTGGCAGCTGCGCATCCACGGCATGGTGGGCCACGAAGCCACCTACAGCTTCGACGACCTCGCCCACTTCGATGTGGTCGAAACGGTGACGACGTTAACCTGCGTGTCGAATCCCGTTGGAGGCAAATTGATTTCGACGGGCATCTGGACAGGCTACCGGCTGGCTGATCTGCTTGCGGCGGCCGATGTGCACGCGGACGCCGATATGATGCTCTCGACGTCGATCGACGGGTTCACCGCCGGCACGCCAGTGGAGGCGCTCACCGATGGCCGCGACGCGCTCCTGGCGGTCGGTCTCAACGGTCAGCCCCTACCGATCGAGCATGGCTACCCGGCCCGGCTGGTCGTGCCCGGGCTCTACGGGTACGTGTCGGCCACCAAGTGGGTCGTCGACATGGAGCTGACTCGTTTCGACAAAGCGGAGGCGTACTGGACGCGGCAGGGCTGGGCGCCGCGTGGACCCATCAAGACCGAGTCGCGGATCGACGTGCCCAAAGATGGTCAGAAGGTGCCGATGGGCCCTGTGGTGTTCGGCGGTGTCGCGTGGGCACAGAATCGTGGCGTGCGGGCCGTGGAGGTCCGCATCGACGACGGCGCGTGGCAGCTCGCTGAACTGGGCGCGAGCTATTCGAACCAGACGTGGCGGTTGTGGAGCTTCCCCTGGCAGGCGAAAAGCCCTGGGAAACACTCCATCTCCGTGCGCGCCACCGACAATACCGGTGCTGTCCAAACCGCAGATCAGGTTGGTCCCGTCCCCGATGGCGCCACCGGCTGGCACACGGTGGACTTCACCGTCGCGCAGACATAAAGCACTATTTCGACGAGAGTTTCCGCCAACCGAATACCGCAATCACGATGCCGATCAGCACCGTGATCGGACCAATGATGGACCAGGTCGTGGTGTTGCTCATCGGGCTACCACCAAGCACTCCGAACCCCTGGAGCGCCCAGATCGAACCGAACAATGCGACGATCAACCCGACCGCGAATGTGATGACGGAACCCCTTCTCATACAGGGATGCTAGGCGCAGGCGAGGCGATGTCGTGCGTCGACCCAGCAGACCGCGCGGGCTCAAATGTGCAAAGAAAGCCGTCAACGATCGCGTCCTCGCCTAAGTCCTAGTATTGCGAAATACCTGCGGCCGCCAGGATCAGCCCGGCGACCTGCTCGGGCGCAGTGATGAGCGAAACGTGCGAGGTATCGAGTTCGATCGTGTGCGCGCCCATCCGTTGGGCAAGGAAACGTTCGAGATCCGGGTTGATGGTCCGGTCCTGGGTGGACACCTGGTACCAGCTCGGCTTATCGTGCCAGGCGGCCACGGACGTGCGCTCAGCGGGCAGAGTGCTCCGATTGCGTCCCTGGACGGCATACAACGCACGGGCTCGATCGGTTGGAACGCCGCCGGCGAAATCGCGGAGAAACGTTGCCTCGTCGAGTTCGGCGTATCCGTCGGGTGATTTGACGACGCCCGCCGACGCCGGAGGCGTCGGGAACCGCTTGGACAGCGCCGGAAAGTCCTCGTGCGCGTCGGGCGCCCGAGCGGCGATGTACACGAGCGCACTGACCGACGGCTCGATCCCCACCTCACTGACCAGCGTTCCCGACCAAGAATGCCCGCCCAAGACCACCGGACCGGGTTGCTGCGACAAAACCCGTCGGGTCTCGGCCGCCGCATCGGCGAGAGTGGTCAGCGGGTTCTGGACGACGGCGACGTTGAGCCCGGCGGCCTGCAAGTACGGTACGACATCGATCCACGAGGAGCCGTCCGCGTACAGGCCGTGAACCAGGACGACGCTTCGGGCCCGTATCGCAGCGAGCGGTATCCGCGACGGCGGTTTGTCGCTGCACGCTGGCAGGCTCAACAGCCCAGCAGCGCCGACCGCGACGGTACCGGCGATCCCCACCTTGGCGAACGTTCTTCGTGACAGATTCATCTCGTTGTCCCCTGCTCATTGTGACTGGCCGATCAAACGGTCCGTCGTCGCAACGATCATGACCGCCGTGAGGTGCGTCCGCATCAGAAAGTCCCGCAGTGCCATGCCGCAGTCATCTGGTTGGTCCGCGGATCGACTTTCACCGCGCGGCAAATCCAACGCTCAGGAGAACGGCGGTGGCCGGCGCGGGCAATTTCCGAAACGCGTCGGTCAGGAATTGGCGGCCGCAAGCGCCGACGGCAAACTCCACTGCGCAATTCGCAATCACAAAGACAATGAGCTGATGCCGTGTCACAATCGTCGATCTGAGAGAGGACGGCATCATGTCCTACCGAAGGACCCGACAGGGCTCGCTCCGGCCGCAGAGGCTGAACTTGCTTGCACGCGACGTCGGCTTGCGCCGCCCTGGTTGCCGGCAAATGTCTGGGTATCGAATCCGCGAACAACCGCAGCAGGAACCAATTGCGGATCCACGCCAGCAGATTGGAAAGCCAAGCGCGGAAAGACATCGAAATCCAAAGCCGTAAGATCACGTGATAAAGAGAGCGATTGGAAGAGTCAAAGGCGTCATCGTTCCTCAACCGGAACAAAATGAGTGCCCTCAACCCAGTGTCGACAACATCGAGTTACTGCTGGACGAAGGCTGAACCCGCGGCCCCGCCGGCGCGAACGTGTTCACACAGAAAGTCACCGCCGTCAACTTGCCTGAGGACCGCGTTCGTGGGCGACGACCAAGGAGTGGTTCAGGAATGAAGCCGCCAAGACGTTATCGACGTTTTCTTCGGCCAGCGGTGGCCCTTGGATCGGGAGTCGCTGTGCTCGCCGCGGTGACGTGCTGCGGGCAGGCCGGGCACGATCCAGTCGCGAGCCCGACAGGCTCCTTGCCAGCAGACCCCGGTTCGGGCTCGTCAGCGGCCGTCATCCCGTTCCCCAGACCTTTGACGGACGAGATCAAAAAAATCGAGGCGGAAGCAAAAGCGGATAAATCAAAGGAGCAAAGGCACGCTAAGAAGGCGTTGATCCTGAAGACTGCTCTGGCTGACTTGATGCCTCAGCCTTTCACCAGCGAGGCAGCGGTGTCTGGGGTGCCGCACCCGGAGGATTATCGATTCGACACTTCCAAGAAACCCGCCGACCCCGGGTACTTCCCCGAGTATTTTCATCATCCTTTCAACAACAATCCCGTGACGGTGTGCGGCTGAGCCGCAGGGCCTCTATGACTACAGGGGCGACGAGGTATGGGTCGATTTCGCCAACGCCAAACTGGGCGGCGGGGTCTTCGGCAACGGCATGGTGCAAGAAGAAACCATGGCTTTGTCCATGCCTCAACTCGCGGACGCGGCCGCCATCGGATACCTCACCCGCACCGACGGCAAGCCGGGCGTGCTCGGGAGTAATCCCACACCCCTGGTCCTGACCAAGGTCCACCGCACGATCGCGCTCGATCCAAAGCTTTACGGGGATGGCTGGGAACACATGACGCTGGACGACGTCAAGCACGACATCCGAGCCCAACGGCCCAATCAGCGCGCCAACATCCTGGCCGTCGCGGTGGAAAAGCTGGACGGATCAACGACACAACAAACCGCGCTCGACACCATCGACGACCTGTTCAACACGTTCGTTGCCGCCTACACGGTGGCCGCGAAGGCCACACCCAAGCTCACGGTCAACACCGGTCCGATCGGCACCGGCGACTTCCGGAACGACAGAAGAGTCATCTACGTGATGCAGCATCTTGCCGCGCAGCAGGTCGGCGGAATCACCATGCGGTACTGGTCTTTGAACGACACCGACAAGACACAGTGGGACAAAGCGGTCAGCAAGATCGTCAGCGATTGGACCAACGATAAAGACCACAATGTCAAGCGCTTGCTCCGGCTCGCACACGACTGCCTCAGCGCACCGCAATGCGCTTAGGACCCACCCTTGCCACTGCGGCGCGCCGCTCCGGGTCGGCCTCCACACAGCGCGGTATTGGCTTATGCCAGGTCAGCGTGTTAGCCGCCGCCGTTCTTGCCGCCGCGGCATGTTCACAAACCGGCTCTCACACCGCGACGCCGTCTCCTGACGCAGCGGCACAACACAGCGCACCCGTTTCGCCGAGCGGCCCGACCCCGGTCAACAGGTGCGAGGCCCGAGATCTCAACGTCACCGCCGGATCCCCCGCCGCCGCAATGTCGCACCGTTCAGTAGAACTGAATTTCGCGCTCAAACCCGGCGCCGCGCCCTGCGTGCTGGCCGGCTACCCCGCCGTCGATGTTGAGCGCGGCGTGTCGGTGCTTACCGCCGAGGAGACGCCCCGCGGATACCTGGGCGGTCTACCCGCAGGGGTCGACCTGCCCCCGAGCATCGCGCTGGCATCCGGCGCCAGCGCCCGGGCGATCGTCGAGGGACCCGCCATCGACAGCGCAGGAAACGCCTGCCCCACCTACACCGACATTCGGGTCACACCACCGGCCGCAACGATGGAATTCACCTTCCCCACCTCGATCGGCGTTTGCAGTCTGCAGGTACACCCGGTGATCCGGCAATGATCGGGGTCAACCGCCAGCGTTTGGCCACACGATGATGTCTGCTGAAAACACATAATTGGGCAACTTGCCCGGCAAGCACTGGATCTTATCGGAACTTGCATCAGAGCATTGGGTGGGGGCAAACACGTAATCCGCCCCCACCGGGCTGGTCTGGTCAAAATGCACCGTGACCACTTTGCCCGCTACCTCCTCCGGCGATACAAGCGTCACTTTGTAGTTCACCCAGGTCTTGTTATACGAGCACTTAGCGAACGGCGAGCTGCCGCCATTGTCGACGGTGAATCCAGCGTTCGTGACGTTCTTGGCACAGTACGAGTCAGCTGGCTTGATGCTGCTGGGGCCTAGTCTCATGCCGTCCGAATAGAACTCCACTTGCATGTCCAGCGGCCCCTGGGCCTGTTTAGTCGGGTCCGCGTAGGCAGGGGCTGCGATAACAACGGCAAGAGCCATGGCCACCGAAGGGAAGCTATGCCTGACGACGCTATTAGACATGCGCGCAAAATAGCACGGCAAATCGACATCAGAGTACCAAAGCGGAGATTTAGTCGAACCGCAAGAAGTGTGTAAGTCAGCGACAGGATTACTTTCAGTATCGTGTATCCACTTGTAGCGCACGAGTGACAACGGTGGGAATGCGAGCGAGGGTAGGTCAATGACGACGAACGAAGACCCGAAGGCCACAAGCGAGGGCCCTTCGGCCACCGGCGGAGACGCAACGGCCACGAGTGGAGCGCCAGAGGCCGAGCCCGAACAGCCAAGGCCATCAGTTGAATCACACAAACCCAAACGCCGCGGCGTCATGCAATCCCTCACCGAGCTGTGTGTCCGATATGTCGAACGCCTGATGCCCGACCCGTATCTGTTCGCCGTCATCCTCACCCTCATCGTCGCCGCGCTGGTCGCCCTTTTGGTGAACGGCGCCTCGCCCAGCGGCATGCTCAAGGCGTGGTACGGCGGTGTGTGGGGATCGCAGAACATCTTCACGTTCGCCTTCCAGATGGTCCTGATCCTTGTGACGGGCTACACGCTCGCCGAGGCGCCGGTCCTGAAGCGGGCCATCGTCTACACCGCCAGCAAGCCGAGGAACCAGGTCCAGGGCGCCCTCCTCTGTTTCGGCGTCAGCGCTGTCCTCTCCCTGCTGAACTGGGGACTCGGGCTGGTAGCCGGTGCGCTGGTCGCCCGGCAGGTCGCGAAGCGCTTTACCGACGCGCATTTCGGCTACCTCATCGCGGCGGCGTTCATGGGCTTCATCGTTTGGACGCAGGGCCTCTCGTCGTCGATCGCGCTGGCGAACACGGACAACAGCAGCCCAATCAACGTGATCCACAAAATGACTGGCATCACGGTGCCGCTGGAGCTGACGATCTTCCAGCCCTACAGCTGGCTGTCTGTGATCGTCGTGTTGGCGCTGCTCGCGCTCGCGATCTGGCGCATGGAGCCGGCGCGCAGCCTTGCGCCCGATCCCGCGGTGTTCGAAGACGAGGACCAGCCCGAGGTTAAGGCGCAGGGCCGGAAAACGTTTGCTGAATGGCTGGAAAACCTGTGGATCCTGAATGTCCTCGTGTTCGCCGCGGGCATTGCCTATTTCTGCATCAGCGGTTTCGCGCTGAACATCTCATCGATGATCATGTTATTCACGATCACGAGTGCGTTGCTGCACCGCACGCCGATCCGGTTCATCAGGGCATTCACCGGTGCCGCAAAGGTGTCTGGTCCACTGCTCCTGCAGTATCCGCTATACGGCGGCCTAGTTGGCCTGCTGGGTTATCTCCCCTCGCACGCGGCCAAGCCGCTGCAGACGCTGCTGGCCCAGGCGGTCGTGAGCGGCGCGACCCAGTACACGCTGCCGTTCCTGACTTTCATCGGTTCGTTGGTCATCAGCCTGTTCGTGCCGTCCGGCGGCGGGCACTGGGCCGTGCAGGGCCCGATCGCGGTCGGCTCGGCGCTAGCGATCGGTCAGCGCTCGCCGGCCTATCTCGGGTTGATCTCCATGGCGGTCGCCGTCGGCGAGGGGGTCGCGAACATGATCCAGCCGTTCTGGTTGCTGCCCCTGCTGGCGATCGCGAAACTCAATGTCCGGCAGGTGATGGGCTTTACGATCGTCGCATTCGTGATCGGGTTGGTGGTGTTGGGTGCGACCGCTCTGATCGCGCCCTATGTAATTTGACGCCGGACGCCGCTTCGAGGGGCAGGTGGGCCCGAACCCGCGACCAACGGATTAGCAATCGTTGAATCCCGGCAGGCCCCGCTATTGCCTGTTTCTCATTGTGCGACAACGAGATTGACTGTGTCGGACCTCCGCCCGCCGTCAACCACCAGGCGAGTTCTACAGGCCCAGCAGCTTCCTGGCCTGGTCGGCGCAGCGCCGAGGCAAATCGGTGTAGGAGGCGTTGGAAGATGCTGGCAACGTATGGGTGGGGTATGCATCCAAGTTGTCGCAGGGCATCCTAGTTCCAGAGCCGTTGCGGGCCGAAAGGAGAAACCTATGGCCCCACACCGTCTGAGGAGTCTCGCCGGATTGTGCGCCGCCTCGCTCGCCATCGCCACGTCGCTTCCTCCAACTGCCTCCGCCGACAATCCGTCGTGGAACGGCCAGTACGCGATCACGTTCATGGTTGGTCCCAAAGATGGGACCAGCGTGGCGGCCAGTCAGCCTGAGAGCCAGCACACCGAGACCTACGGATTCCGATCAAGCTGCACAAGCGGAAAGTGCATCGCCACGATCGTCAGCGGCCCTCCGCCGACCAACCCAACGGTTCCGCAACCGGTGCAATTCACCTGGGATGGGTCGTCCTGGACGCAAGTCAGCGATTTCCAGTGGGACTGCATGATGCCTGACACCACGATCCAATGGAGTCCGGCCCGATCCACTGTGCGCTACACGCCCCAAGCCAACGGAACACTTGCCGGTGTCATGCACACCGACATCTCGAGTGGCCCTTGCCAGGGCTGGATCGAGATGGACATGACAGCGGAGCGCACATAACCGGCAGCGCACACCGCACTCTAATCTTGACGCAGATCTTGACGCGCACCGGCGATTCCCTGCGCTCCTCGTTGTTGCTCGCAGGTCAATCGGTGTCAAGGCAGGTGAGATAGCGGTTGCGCCCCAACAGGGTTAGTTTGAGGTCGTCAATAAGCGGGTCGAGAAACTGGTGTCGGTACTCCCCGTCGCCGACAGCTCGCGCGCTGACGTACATAAAGGTGAGAGCACCCAGAAACAAAGTCATCTGAATTAATGCGTGCGGCACCGGGATTGGATAACCGAGCAGAATTCCGTAAGTGGGGGTGTGTTGAGTCCAGGTACGCATCAGTTCAGGGGTCACCAGCACGAGACCCATGATGAAGAACAGCGCCCACGCGACGAAGGCCACCGTGAATATACGTGCAAGTTGTGTGGCCGCGAGGACAAAGACCACGTTGAAACGCTCACCCCGCGTCAATGGTCGCAACTCGTCGGGATCTGGCAGGTGCTCGAATGGTGTGCCGGCCAGCCGCTCCGCGTGACGGGATGACGCGGTGGCTGCCATGAGTGTCGGCTTAGCGTGCTCCATCGTTCCTTGCACGACGAAAGCCGCCGCGACGGCAACGAAGATAGCCAGCGCCAACCCGAACCGGGCAGCGCTAAGGCTCGCTGCCATAGCCCACACGGCGGTATTAAAAAAACACCAACACTGAGAGCAGAACTACCGGCAGAGCACGAATCAGCAGGCCCCAAGCGGCGACGATCTGCGCGAGCGTCAGTCGGACCGCCCAGCCGATCACCGAGCCCAGCCCCGAAGCGGTCAACACCAGCACCAGCACAACCGCGACGACCCCCGCGATTAGACGCGCCACATGGTGTTCGAACGTGATCCCCTTCACCGTCCCGCTGGCAATACCGATCACCGCCGAAACCCTCGAGACTATGGCCTGAGGATGGTCGGTGAGCATCTGGGCAACGAACCACCCGATGCCAGCGCCCGCTAGCAACGCGAGTAGGGCGACGACCAGTCCGATCCGCTGCACTGCGATAGGTGCGCCAATGTAGTACTCGTGCCGACCCGTCAGCTGATAGGTCGCCGTGGAGCAAACGGTGAGGGTGGCGCTAAAGGCCAAATAAGGCGCCGAACGGGGCCCGACTGACTGGAAAGTTGCGGGTGTTGTTGCAGCACAATAGTTTGACTCGGCGTCGCAATAGCGAGTCGCGAGATTCGACCAATCGACGTGCCGGTGTTTCAACCTATCCGAATGATCACCTTGCCGACATGGCGGCGTTCGAGCAAATGCTGATACGCACGATGCGCATCCTCGAACGGAAAGACCTCGTCGAGCACCGGGCGCAGCCCGGCCAGGCGGGTCAGTTGCAGCGAGTCCGAGAAGTGCCTTCTGCTACCCACGGCGATGCCCTCAAGGATGATGCCCTTGCCCATCAGTGCCAACGGATTCAGTACACCCTCCGCGCCGCCCGCGAAGCCTACGATCGCAACGTGGCCGCCGACGATCGTCGATGCGACCGAACGTTGAATCGTGCCAGGACCGCCGACCTCAACGACGCGATCGACGCCGGGTCCATCCGTCGCCCGACGTACGTCGTGTTGCCATTCGGGCCTCTCGACATAATTGACGACGTGATCCGCCCCAAAGTCTCTGAGCTTTTCTGCCTTGGATTCGGACGAGGTTGTCGCAATCACTCGAGCACCGGCGGCCCTGGCGTACTGCAACGCGAACATCGACACCCCGCCGGTCCCCTGCACGAGCACGGTCTTGTCCGGCAGTGAGGGGACGGCCGCCATGGAGCGATGACCACGCGCTGACACTCGCGCAGCCGTGAGCTGCGCCCTCCTCAAAGGAC
This sequence comes from uncultured Actinomycetota bacterium, assembly GCA_963833935.1. GTDB lineage: Bacteria > Actinomycetota > Actinomycetes > Mycobacteriales > Mycobacteriaceae > Mycobacterium. The sequence continues at coordinate 66,756 of CAWIAC010000025.1, forward strand.
AGGTGATCGGGTAGCGGCAACAAGTCTTCCGACCGCAGCACCATTTCCTCAGTCAATGTTCCGTCTCTCGCCCCGCCCAGTGCGCCATCGAGATAGCCAGGTTTGACCGCGCCATCGAGCCAGCATGAGTTGAAGACCGCCACGACCCGGTCGCCGACGGCAACGTGCTCCACGCCTTCACCGATCTCGAGTACGTCGCCAGCACCGTCGGAAAGCGGAACCACGTCCTCCTTGGTTCCCCCGCCCGGCACCTGACCGAGGATGATGAGAAGGTCGCGATAGTTCAGCGAAGCTGCGCGCATCCCGACGCGCACTTCTCCGGATGCGAGCGGTCGGTTTCCATCGTCCCGCACACTCAGCGCGTCGAGGCTGCCAAGTTCTCCGAGATGATACCTACGCATCAGGCTCCATTCAGGTTGTGCAGTGAACGCATCGCTGCTCGTCGGCATGGGTCGATCGGCCAGAATTGGACGCGGCATACCAGTTGAGGTGGCATTCCCGTTCAGCAATCCGCTCGTGACTGGTTGGCCATCCGCGTCGGCGTGATCGCCGTCCATCTCACTCTGTGGTCGCTGTCGAATTCGTTTGTCGCCGAACGCGCGACAATTGGTTTCGGTTCGGCGAGCAGCCAGTTGTACGGGACTAATCGGCGGTCTGTACGAGCTGCACTGGGCCCGCCGAGTGGAGCTACTACATATCTAGCGGCACGCGCGCCATCACGCCGCCATCGACGATCAGGTCGGTGCCGGTCACGTAGCTCGATTCGTCCGACACCAGCCAGAGCGCGGCACGGGCCAGTTCGCCCGGATCACCGACATGGCCGAGGGGCACCTGCCTGGCCAGTGGATCGAGCACCTCGGGATCAAGGTCGCGAGGCCGGATCATCGGAGTGTCGATACCACCGGGACAGATGGTGTTGATGCGGATTCCACTGCGTCCCAATTCCAATGCTGCCACTCTGGTGAGGCCGCGCATTGCGAACTTCGACGACGTGTAGCCGGCCAGTCCCGGATGTGCTCCGATGCCATCGATCGACGACACCGTCACCATCGCGCCCCCGCCTGCTCGCGTCATCGGCTCGATGCACGACCTGATGCCCAAGAACACTCCGACCTGATCGATGTCGATGATGTTGCGATATTCGTCGAGCGACAAGTCGGCGATGAGTGAGATCCCCGCGACGGCGGCGGTGTGCGCGTAGGCGGTCACGGGCGCACCGAACTCCCTCTCGGCCGACGTATGAGCGTGGACCCAGTCAGTCTCGGACGTGACATCGAGATGCACGTAGTGCGCGCCGACGCCGAGATCCTTGGCGACGGCCTCGCCTTCGGCGTCGAGTACATCGCCGAGGATGACCGTGGCTCCCTCGGCGTGGAACAGGCGAGCGGTCGCTTCACCCATGCCGCGGGCGGCGCCGACGACCAGCGCAGTTCGTCCGGTCAGTCGTTGCCAGGTGCGCGACTCGGCGGGTCTGCCGACTGCGCCGGCAGCAATACCTGCATCGATGACGCGGGCAGCATCCTGCGCCAGAGTTCGTGGATTGTCGGTCATCGGGATTTCCTTCGATTCGGTGGGGCGGGTTCGGCGATCCCAGTCGAATGTGACCCGAAGAAGTCTCCACAGATGGACACCCCAAGCCCTGGCGTTGTTGCAGGTGGCGCCTGAAGTGGACTGCAGCGACCGGGCGGCGAGGGCAGAGGCCGTACGACGCGAACCGGATTCACCGATCGAACGACTGATGTGGTCATGGGCGTAGTCCCGTCTCATCGACTGATCCAGCGATCTCGATCTCGATCGCTAGTGCAAGGGCTTCCAATTTGCCACGCAGACAACACCATAGGCATCAGGACCGGAGGTACGCACACGGGCTATATGGGTTTACGTATGCGCCTCTTCGTGCGTGCATTCTCAAACCTGACGCGCCACCTTCCCAGCGATCGATTGAACTCGGACAGGTCGCTGTCGTAGGTGTACCGGTAGCCAAGACCCACGCCGGAGTAGACGAATAGCTCGGCTTCTCCGTCGATGTCGACGTCGGCGCGCAGTTGGCCTGCCTGGTTCGCGGCGTTGAGACAGGCGGTGGCTGTTTGGACACATCGCGTTAGCCATTCCTCGACCCAAGGCCGCAGGCTGGGGATGGGCCCGACCGCCTCGAAGACCAGCGTGTAAAACGCGCGCATGTGACTTGGGGCGGAGCTGATTTCGTCCTGGATGGCTTGGATCCAGTCAAGCAGCCCATCGATGCCGGATTCGGGATCGATCTGCGGAAGCATGCGGCGCTCGTATTCGATGTGCATCAGCTGTTCGACCAATGCTTCCTTGGACCCGAACCGGGCATTCACCATGCCATGGCTGTAGCCAGCGTGATCGGCAATCTGCGCGGCCGAGGTGCGCTCGAAACCATTTTCCGCGAACAGCTCGATGGCGGAGGCCATCAGCCGCTGACCCGACTCGGCAACCCGTTCGGACTGGGTCAGTCGTCGTCGCCGCTCCGTACCAGTCACGGTTGCAAATAATAGTCGAGACGTCAATAAGTCCTCGATCAACACGGTACGACCGAACGGCTCCGTGTCATCGCACACTCGGCGAGCCGCCAGACCCGTAGGAAGCCCTGAGATGACACTGGCCGTGCCACTCGTAATCGACTGCTCAGCAAGCACTTAGATTCCTTGGGGCCACCGACTTGGATCCCGACGTTGCGACTCACATGATATTAAACCGTGGACACATAGTTGCAGAGGATTTAATAAATGGCTAGTGTGTGCTCTGTCACAGCGAACCGCGGCCGCATCGTCACTGCCTGGTCGCCACGCATGAGGCTAGAAAGGTGCGACGTATGCCCACCAAAGTCATCCAGTGGGGGGCCGGTTACGCCGGGGCCCACGCGCTGCGGTACCTGATCAACAATCCGGCCTACGAGGTGGTGGGGGTCAAGTGCTTCACCGCCGCCAAGGAGGGCCGGGACGCCGGAGAGATCGCGGGCCTCGCACCGATCGGGGTGGCCGCCACTCGCGATTCCGACGCGCTCCTGGCCACCGACGCTGACATCGTGCTCTTCATGCCACGCGATGCCCTATCCGATCCCAGCGTCCCCGAATCTCCCTCGCGTACTTGGTATCTCGATCTACTGCCAATCTTGGCCAGTGGCAAGAACGTGATCTCGCCCATCTGCTCGGCGACGCACTACCGCCATCTCGCGGACCCCGACGGGTTCCTCGATGGACTCAACCAGGCTTGCAGGACCGGCAACAGTACTGTCGCGTTCTTCGGCCTGGACCCCGGCTTACTGACCGACGCACTGCCACTGACGATGGCCGGCGCGGTCGGTGAGGTCACCCAGATCCGAACGTACGAAATCCTGCTCTACGCCGATTACACCGAGGCTGAAACGCTCGCCCTGCTGGGATTCGGCGCCCGACCGCAGGAACTTCCCCCCGAAGGCATCGAGTCGCTGCGGGTGAGCTGGGGCGGCGTGCCCCATCTGATCGCCGATGCGACCGGGGTGCAGATCGACGACATCACAATCGACATCGACGTCGCCCTGGCTCCGGAGACTTTCACCAGTCCCGGCGGAGTGCAGATCGGCGAGGGCACGATCGCTGGTATGAAGTTCAGCGTCTCCGGTATCGCGGGGGGGTCGCCCGTCATCGTCGTCAACCACGTCACCCGGATGCGGGAAGACATCGGGCGCGAGTGGCCCACTGTGGGCACACTCGGCGGCTACCGCATCGAAATCGACTCCTTCCCACCGTTCGTCGGCGAATTCCCACTCGGATTGCCGGGCGGGACGGGAAGCAGCTTCGCCGATGCGATGGCCATGACGGCCGCGCGCTGCGTCAACGCCATCGACGCTGTTGTCACCGCATCACCGGGCTATAAGACCTTCCTCGACCTAGCCCCCCTGGTCGGCCAGCACGCGATCACCGCTGCAGCCGTCCCGGTCTAGGCATCCCACCAGCACCTGCACCCAACCCGCAACGAGAAGCGAAAGGCCCCATCATGAGCCAAGAATCCAGCGACGCGTTTAAGAAATTCGACCTGACCGGACGCACCGCCGTCGTCACCGGCGGCAGCGCCGGGCTGGGCTACTTCATGGCCCGAGGACTGGCCCGCTCCGGAGCCACCGTCGTGCTGGCCGCCCGCCGTGAATCGGTACTGAAAGAGGCAGCGGACCACATGGCCGCGGAGGCGCCCCAGGGTCACGTCGATTACGCCACTGTCGATCTCGGCGACCGAGACAGCGTCGACGACTTCGCCCGCACGACCATCGAACGCTTCGGCGGCATCGACATCCTGATAGGAAACGCCGGAGCGGACCTGTTCGAGCCGGTCGATCAGATCACCTATGCGAACTTCGACCAGGTCATGCAGGTCAACGTCGCCGCCAACATCGCCTTGATGCGTGCCTACGTGCCGCACATGCGCCAGCAGAAGTGGGGACGCCTCATGTTCAGCTCCTCGGCGACCAGTCTGGCCGGCTCAGCGCAGGAAGGTATGAGTGTCTACACCGCCGCGAAGGCCGGACTCAACGGGTTCGTCCGCACCGCCGCCGCCGAGCTCGGACACGACAACATCACCGTCAACACCATCGTGTTCGGCATGTACCTGACCGACATGGTCAAAGAGCACCTCAAAGTGGTTGAGGCCGCGGCCGGAATCGACGCGGTCCGCGGATTCGAGGTGTCCTTCGCCAGCATGACCGCCGCCGGACGCCTCGGCGACTGTCACGAAGTCGAGGGTCTCGCCCAACTGGTGGCCAGCGACGCCGGCAGCTACATCACCGGCAGCAATCTCGTCATCGACGGCGGAATGTCGGCGATGCTGCGCCCTAACGACCCCCGCCCCGAACGCCTCGTCTACAGCTGACGCCGATATCCGACGCGAGACATGCTGCGCGGCAACGACTCCAACGTAGCGATCGACGCGACACCCCAACACAGCAGAAGGAGCACGCAATGTCTGCGCAATCCAACATCGACACCGTGCGATCGACCTACGCGGCGCTGGCTGCCGGCGACGCTGCCGCGGCGATGGCCAACTTCCACGACACCATGGTGCTCATCGAGCCGGAATCTCTTCCCTATGGCGGCACCTACAAGGGCCTGGGCGAAGTGGGCGCCGCCATCGGCACGATCGCGCAGTACGTGGACCTTGCTGGACTGAAGGTGGGCGGGGTCCTCGCCGACGACGACACCGCCGTCGCCTACGTCACCGCCACCTGGAAGAGCCCGGACGGCACCACCAAGGAGATTCCCATGCGGGAGTGCTACCAGTTCAGCGACTCCAAGATCGTCGAAATAAGGGTCTTCTATTGGGACGTCGCCGCACTCGTCTCAACTCCGATGACCAACTACTGAAGGGAACGTCCGACATGCCGACCAAAGTGATCCAGTGGGGCACCGGCTACACCGGCGCCTTCGCGCTCCGCTACCTGCTGAACAACCCCGCCTACGAGTTGGTCGGGGTCAAATGCGTCACCGAAGCAAAAGAGGGTGTGGACGCCGGACAGATCGCCGGGGTTGCGCCTGTGGGCGTGAAGGCGACCCGTGACGGTGATTCGCTGCTGGCGACCGATGCGGACGTCGTGATTTATATGCCGCGTGACGCACTGGCTGATCCCAGCGTTCCCGGCTCGGCGTCACGGGCCTGGTACGAGGAGCTGCTTCCGATCCTCGCAGGCGGCAAGAACGTCATCAGCCCGTTGTGCTCGGGCACCCACTACGGGCACCTGGCGGACCCGCGGGGATTCCTCGACGGTCTCAACCAGGCCTGTCGAAAGGGCAACAGCAGCGTCGTGTTCTTCGGCTTCGACCCCGGGTTCCTCACCGATGTGCTGCCCCTGACAATGGCCGGCGCCGTCGGCGAGATCACCCAGATCAGAACTTATGAGGTCCTGTTGTACGCCGAATACACCGAGGCCGAAACGCTCCGCCAACTCGGCTTTGGCGTTGATCCCCAGTACCTGCCGCCCGAGGGCATTGAGTCTCTGCGCAACCTATGGGGTGGCGTGCCCTATCTGGTCGCCGAGGCAACCGGTATCACCATCGACGACATCGGAGTCGAGGTCGATGTTGCCCTCGCACCCGAAACCTTCGCGACACCCGGCGGGATGACGATTGAGGCGGGCACGATCGCCGGCATCCGCTTCAGCGTTTCCGGCCTGGTCGGCGCCGAACCGGTGTTCGTTATCAACCACGTCACCAGGATGCGCGCCGACATCGGCTCTGACTGGCCGACTGTGGGCGAACGCGGGGGGTACCGGGTCGAAATCGATTCCTTCCCACCCTTTGTCGGGGAGTTCCCGATGGCGCTGCCCGGCGGGACCGGCAGCAGCTTCGCCGACGCGATGGCGATGACCGCGGCTCGCTGTGTCAACGCCATCGACGCTATCGTGGCCGCAACACCGGGCTACAAGACATTCCTCGACCTCACACCGCTCGCCGGCCGCCACACCATCAAACTCTGGGCCCCCGCCAAAGCTAGCTGAGTCTGCACAAGGAAAGTGAGCTCGTCACGATGAAAACCTTGAACGATTCCCGTTCGGTCGTCGAACAATGGTATACAGCGCTCGCGGCGGGCGACTTCGACGGAGTGATTGGTGCCTTTCACCCTGATGTCGTCGCCAGCGTGATCGGAAGTACTCCAGTTTCAGGCAGATTCACGGGTCGGGATCAATTCATCACGGGGACCTTGGGTGTCCTCTTTGACGCGTTGGATCCACAGCAGACCCGGTTCGCGACCGACTGGTCGATCTTCTCCGTTGACGGACAGCGGGTGGTGGGCATGATGACCGCGGACGCGGTAGGCAAGAACGGTCAACCGTACAACGGTGCCTACTGCCAGCTGTTCACGATCAGCGGCGGCCAGATCATCGAATACCTCGAATTCACCGACACCGTAGTCATCGAAAACGCCATCTTCGACAACCCACTCACGCGGCCCTCAACCCTGCAGCGTGAGCCTCTGACCGTGGCGCAATCCGTAGACAGGACCAGAACCACCCCCGCTGCCAGCGCCCCCGAGGCATCCATTCCGCTCGAAAAACGATGAGGGAGAGAGACAATGCATGATCCTTATCCGGTGTTCGGAATCGGTGATACCGAGTCACTGATCAGGCATCTGCTGTTCGGCGGCCTCGCCCTGGCGGCGCTGATCTACTGTGTCGTGGTTGCGCGCCGCGAGGGGAAGCTGTGGCCGGTGTACGTCTTCGGCGGCTCGGCGCTGCTCGTTGTCTATGAGCCCTTCAACAATCTGCTCGCCCAATGTGCCTATCCGACAACTGGTGCCGGCGCACACGATGCGATGCTGACCTGGTTCGGCCAACACGTGCCATGGGCAACGTGGCTGATCTACATGTTCTACTTCTCGTTCGCGGTGCCGATGCTGATCAAGCGTCTCGAGGCGGGAATGACGGTTCGCCAGTTCTTCAAGTTCTGGGGTGTCGTGGCCGCTATCTGCGCCGCGTTCGAGCCGCTATTCGCCCACACGAGTGGCCTGCGCTGGTGGTACTACTACGGGGCGCATCAGGCGCTGGATTTCACTGGAATGCCGATGTTCTGGGTCGTCGCGAACTCTACGGTCGTCGTCGCCACCGGCGTGATCTTCTACCTGCTCAAGAAGTACGTCCTGACCCGCGATATCCAAACCATCGCTTTCGTCCCGCTCGCGCCCTTGATCCTCTTCGGCGTTCACGGTTCCGCCGGGATCCCGGTCTTCGTGGCTATCAGCGAGGGCGCCAGCGAGTTCTGGTCCACGCTGGCGACCCTAGGTTCTTTCGCGATCAGCTTCCTCTACCTGTGGCTGATGTCCCGCGCGGTCTGCGTCAAAAAACTTGATCCCTCCCCGGAATTAATCGGACAGATGAAGGTCCGCAATGCATCACCGCCGCTGTCCAGCGCCGGACTCGAGGGCCGGCCGTGACGACCTTGAGACCGCGCCGGCAGCAGAACTCGGGCGGCGTTCACCTGTTCCCGCCGAACGATGCTTGCATGTCATCTCGCTGATTGCCACCGAAAACGCGGATTCGTCGCCAGGATGGCTCACCGGCGCGCCGCCCTGACCGCCTGCGGATGCCTGCCGCTCAACGCTCGACCACCCTTGCCGACAAACCGACCGGGACTGCCGGTCACCTGCCCCGAAAAAGAAGGAAATTTCATGCCACAACGTGTCGCCGAAACTGCGATCCCGGTCGTCCTGGACCGCAACTTTCCGATCGAGGTCTTCGCCGAGACCATCACGGCGATCGCCGCTTCCGGAGTGGTCGACAGCGTGCAGTTCTGGGATCAGATGACCGGTTGGAATCCGCGGTGCCTGTGGACCCCGGATCGCACTCCTCTGGCCAAGGTGGTGCCCGACCTGGATTCGTTCGCCGACTGGTTTCCGATGGTCGCCTATGCCGCCGCGATCGCCCCCGAGCTCAACAGCGTGATCAGTCTGGACACCATCCGTCGCAATCCGGCCGAACTGGTGCAGTCCATGATGACGCTGTCCAATATCACCAAAGGACGCACGACATTTCACGTAGGCGCGGGCGAGATGAAGCAAATGGTGCCGTTCGGCCACAACCCGAAGCAGAAGATGGGGCGGCACGAGGATTTCTACAAGATCTTCGACGCTTTCCGCTCCAACAACACCATGCCCATCGACTTCGAGGGCAAATACACCACATTGGATCAGGCGTGGCTCGGTGTCGCCCGCAACCACACCCCCAAGATCTACGGCCTCGGCGGAGGACCCACGGTCATCGATCCCGCGACCAGCTACGCCGACGGCTTCTCCACGATGGGCGTGATGGTGTGGAGCGATCCCGACCGCACCGCCGAGGAAATCAACCACTTCAAACGCAAGCTCATCGAAAAGGGTCGCGATCCAGAGGAATTCGGGTTCGCCGCATACTTCCCGTGCCTGCTGCACGAGGACGACGCCGTCATCGACCGTGCCCTCGACCACGACTTCTCCCGCTGGCACACCACCGTCTGGGGCCGGATCAATCAAGGTGACTGGGAACGCGAAGGTCTGCCCGCTCCGATGGGCAAGGACTGGCACTACGCCAACAACCTCCTGCCCGTGCGGGTCGGCGAAGCCGAGGCGATGGAGATGATGGGCCGCGCCACCCGTGCGCATGTCGAGAAGAGCTACCTCTACGGCTCCCCCGAGAAGGTCGCCGACGACCTCCAGGCGTTCGTCGACGCCGGCGTCACCTGGGTGGGCATCCTCGATGTCATGCCCGCCATGCTGACCGCCGAGGAGGGACCAGATGCACTGCGCCGCAGCATCACAGTGTGCGATCACCTCAAGTCGGTGATACATCAGGCCGCGCTGGCCGGTGCCTCGGCGGACAGTGGCCGATGATGAGTAAACCCATTCGGATCTTGGTGTGGGGACCCGGTGGCCTCGGGAACATCTGTATCCGCGAGGTGTTGCGACTACCGGAGTTCGAGCTCGTTGGCGTGCTCGCATACGCGAAGGACAAAGACGGGGTGGATGTCGCGGCGCTGATCGGGTCCGGTGACCCGACTGGGGTCATAGCCACGACCAGTCTTGAAGAAGCTCTCGAGATCGAATCCGACGTGGTGATCCATCTGGCCCGCGACTTCGGACGGTATGACGCCATAGACGACATCACCGGGTTCTTGCGTGCCGGACGCAACGTCATATCAGTGCACCCATTCCATCACCTCGATGTGATGGCGTCGACCGCTGCCCCAGGCGACACCATCGATCGGATCGAAGCGGCTTGCGCCGCTGGGAGTTCGACGTTTCATGCGACGGGTATCCACCCCGAGTGGTTGGCCGATCGGATGGCGCCAACGCTAACGGGCATCTGCACCGACGTCCGCAACATCACGATCTACGAAAACTGGGACATGAGCCAGTTCAACGCGGCAACGCTCTCAGCGATCGGATTCGGCAAGAGCCCCAATGCCATGGCGAACAACCCCGCGATCGCGCAGATGACCGACAACTACTGCTTGCAGAACCTCTACGGCCTGGCCGCTGGGATCGACGTTCGACTCGACCGCACGACAGTGCACCACGACTACGCAGCCGCACCAGTCGATCTGGAGTTCGCGTCGTTGAACATCGCTGCCGGAACCGTCGGACGGCTCACCCACGTCTGGCACGGGTACCGCGCGGGCGAGGAGACGCCGATCGTCACCGCCGAGGTCAACTGGATGCTGGGCCGCTCTGAAATGGTGCCTCCAGGTATGGATCCTGCCCACTACTACGGTGTGCGCATCGAAGGAACCCCGTCAGTCACTATGGGGATCTCCATCAAGGGGTCACTCGCTGCGAATACCGATCTGGTCGACCCCGCGGACCCGTCGAGTGAACCCGGCTACTACGGTGCCGTGGCCACCTGTCTGCAAGCCGCTCCACGCGTCCTCGCCTCCGAGCCCGGCTGGCTCGCACCAGTCCGTCCGGGTATCCACTGGACGCCCGATCTACGGGCGCTCGCACCATCCGCGACACATGCCTAACCGCGTCATCGATAGCCGGTTACCGCCCCGCAGCGGGACCTGGGCGCCCGAAAGCGGCCATAAAGGGTTCCGCCGCGATAGCAATCGAAGCGTGATGTCAAGCATCATCACCGCGATCGTCGTGCGTCGCCCGGCCACACCTGATTCCGTCGAAAGGATACAAACATGACTGATCCACGTGTCGATGTGGCGCGGATACCAGAGTGCAGACAGCTGACAAAGGTTTCAACACAGCGAGCATTCGCTTGGAGCGGTGTATTTTTCTTGATCCTTCTGGTCGTCGGTCACTGGGGCATCGCCGGATTTGTGCCGCCACCGTCGCCGAACAGGAGCGCGGCTGATACCGCGGCTGCCTACGAGGCGCACAACTTCAGAATCAAGCTGGGCTGATGATCACGATGCTGTCAGCCCCGCTATACGGTTCTTGGAGCGTCGCCGTCTCGATACAGCTGAAACGCATGGAGGGCACGTACTCACCCCTCGCGTACTTCCAAATGCTCCTTGGCGCGCTTCTCGTCCTGGAGATCATCTTTCCGGTGATGATCTGGCAGGCCGCCGCATACCGCCCCTCGCTCGACATAGCGATTACTCAGCGGCTCAACGACCTCGGCTGGCTCACATTCGTCGGCGTAGTGTCGACCGGTGCGCTTCAAATCGTCGTCGTCGCCGTTGCGGCACTGACGGACAAGCGCGAGGTGCCCATCTTTCCTCGCTGGCTACTTGTTGCGTAACTCCAACTGGCGGGCCCGGGTGTTCGAGCCGGCTGTGACCAAGTGCCAGAAGACCGACGACACGTTCCCGTCGATCACGCCGCACGACTTGCGCCACACAGCGGCATCGCCGGCCATCTCTGCCGGCGCCAACGTCAAGGCGGTGCAACGCATGCTCGGCCACGCCAAGGCGTCGATGACCTCCGATGTCTACGCCGATTTGTTCGATGAGGATCTTGACAGCTTGGCGGCCAACTTGGACGCGGCGATCCGATCCACTGCGTACCCACTGCGTACCTAGACCGCCAAAGATTAGAGCTTAGTTAACCGTGGCACCGATATCTATCTGGGCGTTTCTTGGTGGAGCTAAGGGGACTCGAACCCCTGACCCCCACACTGCCTCCCACGCGTGTCGGCGGGTGGTCGTGTGTCATAGGACATCGCTAGGACACGACGAGATGGTGTTCGCAGTTCGCTGGCTTCCAGTTCCACACCGTAATTGCCGACAGTCGTCAGCACTGGCGGTCGATGTCTGGTTCCTGCAGTTGCCAGTACGCCGTCGGCAGCCGGTGGAACGATCGCGTTTATGAGCGCCTCGGGGGGCGAGCCACCTGAGGACGAGCAGGAGACGGTACGTCCTGGACAAACCCGTGGATCGCCGAGTACAACCCACGCCAGGCGATGCTCATGCAGACGCGAGCGTCTGAGGTCATTGCAATGACCCGTGATCTAAAATCTCACCTCGTATGCCTTCAGCAAGAACGCCGAAGAGCCCAGGCCCACGTTTTGCGGTATCCCGAGATTGCCAGAGCCAGCCGTTCAACCCCGACGTGGGCGACCCATTGGGGCATCGAGCTGGCTCGCCTACTGGCCAACTTGCGTCGTCTCATGTGGCGTGTGCGGCGCTGACGGTGAGGGCGGCGGGAGTTTGGGCGTTCTTGAGTAGACGTGCGAGTTCGAGGGTGCGTTGGGGCCATTGCGCGGCATCCTCGGCCTCTAGGACGATCGGCAGGAAGTCGGTCAGGCTCAGCCAGCTCACCCCGCGGTCGATGAAGGGCTGTAGTTGGTCGGCCAGCTGAGCCGGGGTGCCCCACAGCAGGGCTTTCTCGGCCATCTTGCGGGTCGTCCTGCTGATGACCTCATCGGTTTCGGCGGCCGAGGTGGCCATCGGCCGGAACTTGACGGAGTAGTGCCAGTCTTCGGGGAACACGGATTCGACGCCTTCGCGGGCCCATTCGCGGTTGTTGAACCGACCCCAGATGGCCGCGACCCAGCGGATCAATGGATTATCGAGCGCGCGGTCGATGATGTTCTCGTCGTCGTGGATGAGCATCACCGGCCAGCCGCCGAACGCGAACGAGTCGGGGTCGCGGTCCTTACTGGCCACCTGGGCCCGCAGAGCGTCGATCCACTCGCCGTATTCGTCGGCGTAGGACTGCACGGCGGGAATGGCGACGTTGACGCCGTCAGCGTAGGTCGTGGTCAGGTCGATCAGCTTCGGTCCGCCGCCCAGGGTCCACAAGGCGGGACGGTGCGCCGAGCGCTGCCCGCCGAGGTAGGCGTTGTTGAGGTTCCAGGTGTTGCCCTCCAGGTTGGCCGGGCTATCGGCCGCCTCCCAGAGCGCGTGGAACATCTTGAGCTGGTCCTCGAGCCGGGGCAGTCCCCAGGAGCGTTTCCAACCACCGGGGCTGAGCTGGCGGACCTCGCCGGCACCCATCTGCAGCATCACCTTGCCGGTGGTCATTGTCGACCACGAGAGCAGCGTCTGTGCCAGCTCGACAGGACCCCGACGCACGGCGTCGGTGCTGCAGATCAGGCCCGCCTCGGGGTTATGGGCCAGCACGTAGGTGCTCAGGGCGAACGGATCGTGCTGCGAATCGATGTCGGCAAGACCCGCCGCCAGCGGCGCGTTCTTGGTGTCCCACAGCGATCGCGGGAAGAATCCCGAGATCTGGTCGTAGGTCTGCACGTAGTCCACCAGCCCGCTGGCATGCAGCATGGCCGCCTGCTCGGCCGCCATCGAGGGCGCGACATAACGCGATGACGTGGTCGTGATCGGCACGGCGATCTCAAGCGGCCTAGGGCTGGACATGATTGTCTCCTATGTCTGTGGCGAAAGGTCCATCACGTGGCACAGCAGGTGCGCGTCTCAGTGACAGTCGTCACACCGTAGCACATATTCTAATAGGATTCGAATTATTTCGTTGGTGCGACTGCCCGCATCCCAACCGTCCACGTACGTTTCGCGCGGCGAGGTGCAGACGATAGGGCCAGCCGTCGCTTTAGCTCAAGATGCCGCCACAGCGATGATCGCTTTCAACACTTGCACCCGGGCACGCAATTACCGCTCGAGGGCATCACGGGAACCTTTGTGTTCCAATCATGTTGTTGGATAGCATCCTTCGCCTCGACTACGAGCCTAGAGCAGCGCCGAGAGCAATTCTTACAGCGGCCGATCACAGAGTAGACATTTGAGTCTGGCGAAATACCCGCTGCGACGTCTAGCAAGCCACCTGCAGCTCGCAGGACGAGCGACTCCGCGTGAACGCCCACCTAGCGCTTAGATTCACGTCTCAAAAATCGTCAGTATCGGGACAGATCACCCCGCTGCGAAGTGCGGTGTCCAACTTTCCCGGTCATTCGTCGGCGTACTTTGCGCGGTTATACCAGCAAAGCCAGGTTCCTAGACTACAACATTCAGATTTTGTAGTGACTTAGCTGAACAGACCGGGGATCACGAACCGCCGCGTCATCACGCTCAGTTCTTCGTCGGAGAGGTCGTTGCGGCTGGCGAGGAGCGCAGTAACACTTTGAAGCCATTCGATGATGGCGTCCATCGGGACATCCGACCTCAGTCGCCCCTCCGATAGCGCCCGGGCCAGCAACGGCCCGAAGATCTTGCGGTTGATCTCGTGGACAGGCGATTTCGCACCGGCCAGCAGGTCATTCAACTCGAATCGCGGCATCGCGTCAGCCAGCAATGAGTATTCAGGATCGTCGCGGCCGAGCCGCGTGGTCTCGACTATCTGATCGACGATCGCCTCGGCGACATCGCCATCCAGGTCACGAGCGCGCTGCTCCAGAATCGCGCCAAGTTCATGCAGCCGCGCCAACGCCACCAACTCGACCAGCTGCGCACGGCCCTTGACGAAGGCGTACAGGTGAGGACGCGAAACGCCCGCGCGCTGGGCGACGTCGTCCATGCGAGTAGCGCCGACACCGGACTCGGCGAAACACTCGCGAGCCGCAGCGATCACCGCACTCAAGGTGAACTCACCCCTGCCTCGGCGCGACTTCCCTTTCGCGGTCACTCGGTCGAGCTTAAGCGTCGGTTGGGAAACTGGGTCCCGATCGAGCCTTGACTCGAGCGGCGTGGTGAAAAGAATCGCCGTGAGGTGGCGGGCGATTTCGGAAATCGGTTGTCCTTCCTGGTGGTACCACTCGGTGGCCCAGTTCAAAGATCCAAGCACTAGCAGGCTCAGCGTTCGCGGGTCGAGATCGGTTCGGATCAGATGCGCACGCTGCGCCCGCGACACAAGGTCTTCCCAATATCTGGTGATCAATTCGTTTTGCGCACCGAGGCGGTGCCGCACTGTTGACGGGATCTGGCCGAACAACCGCGCCGTCGGGGCGCGGTGATGCTCAGGGTCAAACGCAGCCTCTAGGTGCGCCGTGATTGCGGCTGATAGGCGCCCAGCCGGGTCGGCCTCCGGAATGGCCTCGACGGCCTGGCGGACGTGGTCGAAAATGTACTGAATACCCTGTGACAGGACCGCCTCGACGAGCGCTTCCTTCGAGTCGAAGTGGTAGTAGAGGCTTGCGGTTTGAAGGTCGGCCCGGTCTGCGATGTCGGCAAGTCGCGCCTCGGCGAAGCCGTCGTGGCGAAATACCTCAACCGCAGCGTCGAAGATCCGCTCGCGGGTCCGCACAGACTTGCTGCGCGCGTTACCATTCAGCGTGTCCATGATTGCGTAACCATTCTACTGTGGATCACCCGTAGGACGGCCTCGCTGCGAATGGCCGAGCGAAACTCTCCGCTGGTGGCCAGGTCAATCTCCCACTCCGTTCAGTGGTGTGCTCATCGATCAACTAAGGGCTGAGCTTAGGAGCAAACTGGCCGACCCGATCATCGACGTCAAACGTACGACCGTATGGGGCAACCGCCGCCACGCTCGCCGTCGTTCGGCTAACGACCGGGAAGGACTGTCGACCAAGGCGGCGTTCGCAGCCACCGGGCTGACGGCATGGGTAGCCAGCGTGGTGCATTCATCGCTCGCAAATGAGTTTCTGCGACTCCGATGAGCTTGTTGGCCACGGCCCAGGCTGATGGCTCGTGAGCCCGGGTCCCTTAGTGGCCTTTGTTCTCAAAAGTACTGTAGGAAAGTCGCTTTCGCTCATATTGCTGCGCGGGCTTCGAACGCGACGATCGACGGGCTGACTTTCACCGGTCATGATCATGAGGCGTTCAGGTCTGCTGTATCTCCAATCCAGTGCCCGCCAGCAGGCACCCGCTCAGTGCTGTCTATCAAGTGTCGTATCCGGTCTGACGATGCGGATTGGATAGGGGGTGAGGCGAGATAGCGCTGAAGCTCCTCTGGGTCGGTACCATCCGGGAAATCACTTGCAAGATAAGGGTTGACGTATACGAGGGTCCCAGGCTCGCTTCGCCAACTCTCGCTCAGAGTGCCGAAATCGACGGAATCATATCCAAGGTCGTCGAGGAGTTGGCTAACGGCGGATTTTGCATCCATGTCGTCGCCGGCAATCGGCAGCGCACTTCGATCGCCTGCCCCAGCGGGTCGCGAGAGTCGGGGCAAGCAGAAGAACGAAATGTTGTTGAAAGCTTTCACTACACGAGATTTTGAGAGATGTTGCTGCACAAGTTCGCTGGAGGTGAGTCGTTGTTCATCGAGCACCGAGTAGCGACCGTCGCGCTGGGGGTAGTAGTTGTTCGTGTCGATGACTGTTTTGCCGGCCAACGCATCGGCGGGCAGCGCCTGGTAGGCACTCAACGGAATCGTCACGACCACGATGTCGCCCGCCTCGGCAGCGTCGACCGGTAACGCGGCACGCGCCCGCGGGCCGAGTTCGGCAACCAATTCGGCCAAGGTCTCGGGTCCGCGCGAATTGCTGACGACCACGTCGATCTCGGCTGCCACAGCCATGCGGGCCAGATTGCTGCCAATCAACCCACTACCGATCAAACCCAGAGTTCTGCTCACTGCGTGCCCTTACCATCGAATGACCGGATTGCATCTCTCACTTTGCGTAACCAGGAGCGCCGCGATCGAACGGCACGAGCGGCGGAAGGACAGTTCCGGAGGGCACGCCGAGCGTCCCCCGAGGCGTGACGTGGGCCGACCTGTCCTGCTTGGACAGTGGAATCGCCGGACCGGGGCAGGCCCGGTCGGTGCCGTCCCCGCACATGAAATCGGTGAGGTAGGAGCGTTCCTGGGCATCCGTCGGCCACGCGCGGCCATGCGTCGCAACCATGACCGCGGTGGGCACGTTGTAAAAGACGAACATGCACATCTGGGTGGCGCCGATGAGTGCCAGCATCCGGTACAACCCTTGGCGCGTCGGCCCCTGGATGTGCTCGGCGCCGCGCTCGACGAAGGTGTATCCCCTGTCGTCCTTGAAATACCGCAATGCGGCGACGGCGGTGAACATCAGACTGGTGCACACCGGCTCGTGGGCGGGAAACACGTGATAGGCGTTGGCAAACAGGATCGGGAACGCCCCGCCCACGTAGGTGAACAGACCCATAGGCATCATCACCAAACCTTCGAGCACTACGTCGAAGACCGCCAACACCACAAAACACACCAGAAGCAGCCGGTAGGGCCCGAATTGGGGCCAGCGAGCCTTGGTTCGCCTCATGATCGCGCAGCCCAACGCGGCCACTGTCAGCCACAAGGTGACATACACGCCGGGTTCCAGCAGGTACGGCTCTGGTAGTTGGTGCCCGGGTTCGCCGAACGACATCCAGCCGGGTACCACGTTGACCCAGGAGCCGACGTTGGCAAGCCGGGAGTTGTAGGTGATCCACGGACTGAAGTAGTTCGAGAGCGGATCCTCAAACCACAGCAGGAATCCGGCGACACACAAGATCCCGTCAGTGGTAAGACGTCGCTCGCGGACCCAGGGACGGATCAGGAACCAGTAGAAGAACACCAGCATCGCCGAGGTCATGACGACCTGCCAGACGATCAGGCCCACCGACATCCACCCCGGCGGAATACTCGGGCCGGTCTGCACCGGAGTGGCGTAGGGGCCGAGGAGCCACTTACCCCAGATGTAGAGGATGAACGCGACCCAGAGCCCGCCGAACGCCGCCCAGGCCTTGATCGGCACCAGAGGTTCCGGCTTGACGTCAACGGCGTGGGCTATCGGTCGCGAGCGCGAACTTTTAATAGTGGACATTGCTCAGCTCTCGACCATGAGTGACCCGAGCTGTGGCTTGGTGAACGGGATGGTCACGCGTGACCGGAATTTCCACGCCCCGTCGACCTTCTCGTAGGTGTCCTGGTAATAGGCCGTCGCGCGCAGAGTGCCCCCCGCTTTGAGATCGCCTTCGACCAATACCGAGCATGTGCCGCTGGCTTTGGTGTCGTCCAATTCGTGAAGGATGTGATTCATGGTGAAGTGCACAACGGCGTCCAGCTGGGCGAACACCCCGTTGAGGAAGAAGGCGCGAATCGCGTCCGCTCCGGTGTGGAGCCCGGTCCCGATCTGGGTCTCGTCGAAGACCGGGCCGTCGTGCACCCAGAGTTCCATCAGGGGCTCGATCTGCATGGTGTCGACATAGAACGCGTAACGTGCGGTCAACTCCTGGATGGCCAGGCGCTCCGCGGTCTCAGTACCGGATATCTGTGCTGTGGTCATTTGGTTGCCTCCGATTGCTGGTGTACTTCGGTGCGAAGGGGTCGCCTTGCGTGGACGATGCCTATGAATTGCGCCCGTGACGCGCTACCGCGCAACCGCGGCGGCGATGTCGTGGATGATCGAGTGATAGACCCCCTCGATGACGCCCTTGACCAGATCGGCCGGCGCGTCAGACGGGAGGTCGAACCGGCCCGTACAGGTAACGCGGGTGCTCTCAGGTCCGAGCTCGTCCACCTCGGTCGTCGCAAGGTAGTTGCGCAAACCGAATGGGCCTTCGCCCTCCATGTTGTAGTACAGATGTCGGGCTACCGGATCGAAATGTAATAGCGTCTCCGGCACGCACTGCGGGATGACCACCCCTGGCGGCAACTGTGTGGTGTCGAAATAGCAGTTGCGGGTGCACGGCACGCGCCCGACCTCATGCCCCGGCGCAAGCTCAACCTTTGTCAGGGGAACCGGTTGTCCGTTCTCGATCCGCATCCATGTCAGAATCGCCGGCCAGTCGGTAAGCATTGCCCAGTAGTCGGCTGCCGCGGCCCTGACGATCCCGGATGCATACGGGTGGACCCGCGTGAACGCGGTTGCGGTCGTACTCTCCATGACTTCCACTCCTCTGTGAGACGGCCGTCACACCGTAACACATTTTTCTAAGCATGTTCGAATATTTTTTGTCCGGTCCAGCGGCACTTCCACCGGGTCAAATGTCCCCGCGCTTGACGGGCTCGGCTCTCAAGCGTTTCGCTCGCCGATACATCACCGCGCGTATCTCCGATAAAGCACCGGTCGGCCAAAACTCAGATCCGAAGGCTGGCCGCGGGTCGCATGTGCGGGCTCGAAACATCAGCTCACAGCCCGTTTAAGCTCGCGGGGACTATGTGTCGGAGGCCGTGACGCTCGACCTACCCGCCGCGTGGATGGGCGGCCGCGAATCGACCCACCAGTGGATGGCGGGGCGGGTCCGAAGCCCGCGAAGGCATCTTTGAACGGCCGCCCTACCCCCTGTGCGGACCGGATCTTCGAGGGCTGCACAGACGGTGCCGGAGGCTTCGCAGCCGCGGAAGTCTCCGGGCAGCTAACACAACTGACAATTTGTAACTATTTGGAACGGCAACAGTTGTCCTATGGCCTCTTCGTAGACTACATTGATGCACGAAAGTTGGTGAATTTCAGATCCTGAGCGCAATTTTCTGCTTCCATCAATCCTTGCGAGGCGATCGTGAGCACGGTCCGCACAGCCATATCGAGCATCCCGTCCGCTGAACTGCCGGTTGCGGCGGCGCCGCGGACGACCAACCCGATCAAGTTCTGGGCGCTGCTCGGTGCCTTGATGTGGACGTTCCAGATTTACGTCCTCATCAAGTGGCTCACCGGGCCCTACTTCCATCAGGTCCAACGGGGACCCGTCGATCCGCCGACGGCGATGAAGACCGCGATCGTCGTGTTCCTTGCGCTGCAGTGGGCCGCCTTTTTCGTGTTCGGGTACCGATGGGTGATCCGGCCGCTGCGGCGTGATCACCGACTGTCGTTCGACGGCATGATGTTTCTGTGCTGGTGCGCCTGGTACTGGTTCTGGGATCCGTTCGGCAACTACTTGAGCATCACCTACAGCTACAACGCGTGGATTCCCAATATGGGGTCGTGGACCAACGGCATCCCCGGCTGGAATACCCCGGGCACGCCGGACGCCCAAGTACCCGAGCCCTGGCTGTTCACCGGCGGTCTGTACGGCACCATGATCGTCGCGACGTCGATGCTCGGCTGCGCCGTGATGCGCCGGCTCCGGCGGCGCTATCCGCAGTGGGGTATCGCCGCCCTGCTTGGTGCCACCTACGCGCTGTTCGTGGTGTTGGCGACACTGCTCGAATTCGGTTTCATGCGGATCGGCCTCTACACCTATTTGGCCACGCCGTCGGACCTCCCAGTCGCCTTCCCGGATCACTATTACAAGTACCCACTCGTCGAAGGCATGTTCTTCGGCGCAATGCTGACGTCGATGGTGTATCTGCGGTGGTCGATCAACGACCGCGGCGAATCGATCGCCGAACGCGGAGCCGGCACCCTGCGGATCGCCGAAGGGCCGAAATCCGGCATCCGGCTGATGGCCATCGTCGGGTTCACCAACGTGATCGTGTTCATCGTCTTCTATGTGCCCTACCTGCTCATCTGGAGTCCACACCCCGAGCACGTGCCCCTCGACATTCAGCGACGGTCCTACTTCATGAACGGGCTGTGCGGACCGCAGACACCGATCGCCTGCCCCGACAAAAACATCCCGCTCTTTCGCGAGCGGTCGGTGACCATCACCCCCGACGGCAAACTGCACGTCCCGGACGGAGTCCAGCTACCCCACCAGCCGATCTCGTTCGACGACGCGAACCGGCTCTATCAGGAGGGGCAGCGCTGATGGACCGCGACACACTGCAAGGCTATGCATGCTGGACCATCGCAGCCATCCTCGGAACAGTCATCGCGATCATCGTCACCGCCAGCATCGTCAGCTGGACCCTCGGCTGACGTCAAACGACCACAGGGCAACCCTCGCAGAGGTTCTCAGCGCCCCGTACGTTCCCAAGAATGCCGATGACGCCCGAACAAGGCCGTGGGCGTGTTTGTTGCCAGCATTAGACAGGGCCAAGAACAAGTGGCGCAAGCGCGGACATTCGCATTCTAGCTGTTCAGGAGCACCCTCCAGCTATTCAACACCCCACCGGCAGGCCACCGACGAAAGCGGCAGGCTAATTCGCCGGCCGCATTCGGTGGTGTCGAGCGCGGCTATGAACAGGGCCTCGCCATCGCCGCAGAAGTCGCGGAGTTCTGGCGGGCACAATGACCACCTCTGATTTGCCACTACCGCTTGTCATGCCTGAAAGGTTGCCTCTACGACCATGCCGTCCGTCCGCTTGGGACTGGCGCACCACGCCGAGCAGATCGGATTCCACTCAGTCAAATGGGCTGAGCCCTAAGGTGATTCCCTCGCCGGATGTGACTTCAACAGCTTCGATGTCGCGCCCTCAGTGAGGCTCGTCGTGGGTGACGACCTGCAGACTTACCCCCCTGATCCCCACACTGCCAGGAGAGAGCAGGAGTCGTGTCCAGGCACGATAACGGTGATTTGGGACTGTGGTTCCCGTGGTTAAGGGAGCAGTTGTCGGTCCGGTTGTCGTCAAGATTGTCGTCAACCGATCAATTCACTCACCCCTGGACGGAGGATCTTGCGAGTCGACAGGCGCACCTGAGCAAAGGGCAGACGAATGGCTTCGGCTGTGGCGCAACATCTTCAAACGACACCCGCCACCAATGGCTACCCCTGCCTGACCACCGGCCGCAAGGCCCGACCCGAACAAACAGGAAAAGCTGGGCAGACTAGCAGCTCACCCATACCCACAGCCTGGCCGATCAAGATCAAACAACAGCCACCATGCAATCAGGGCTCATCCGTGGATCGAGGCTACGTTGGGAGCGCGCCCAAAGGATCGCCGACGCACTGCCCGCCGAGGACCCCAACCGAACAGCCGTGCGCATCACCCCGCGCACCATGTTGTGCGGGCCCTCCCGCGACCGGTGTTCTGGTGGAGACTCTGCTCGAGCGCGGCACCGAAAATGATCGGGCCGAAGCCGAGGCCGCGATTGAGCGGTTAGCAGCCGCGCCAGCCGATGACGGTCTGGTGATATGCGACATCTGGCTGCTGCGACTGCGCGCCCTGCTGGCCAGGGCCCGCGGCGACGACGCTGCCTACCGCGACTATCGAGATCGCTATCGCGCGATGGCGGAATCGCTTGGCTTCGAAGGACACACCGCGATGGCCGAGGCGCTGATCGACGGTGGGGAATAGTCGGCAATTTCACGATTCCGCGCTCCTACATCGAACTCCCGTCCACGCTCGCAACAGCCGGAGTCTGCTCTGGGGACGCATCGGGAGTACTTGCCGGTAAGCGTCTTTCGTTATCAGACGCGGTGCGCGACCACAAGGCACGGAACGGCGCTGGTGCCCACCAGTTCGCGCTGCCCAGTAGCCTCATCGCCGCGGGCAAGAGCACTGCGCGGATTAGGGTGGCATCAATCAGGATTGCTAGCGTTATCCCAACGCCGGACGCCTTGATGAACGACACCTGGGACGCGGCCATCGCGAGGCACACGATCGACATGATGAGTGCGGCCGCTGTGACGATGGGGCCGACACGTTGTAGCCCGTACATCACCGCGGCGTTGGTGTCGCCATGGACGCGATATTCCTCGGTGATTCGCGACAGCAGGAACACCTCGTAGTCCATCGACAGACCGAACGTCAGACAGAACATGACCACCGGCATCGGTGCGGCGAGAGTCCCGATCGCGGTGAAATCGCCGACCAACCACTTCAGGTGGCCCTCCTGAAATATGAACACCATGGCGCCAAGCGTCGCCGACAGGCTGATCAGGTTGAGTATCAGCGCTTTAAGCGGTAGCACGACGCTGCCCGTGAAGGCGAACAGCAATCCAAACATGGTGAGCGCGATCACCATGGCGGCCAGCGGAATACGTGCGACCAAGGCGTCCTTGGTGTCCACGTT
>CAWIAC010000026.1:0-22347 GCA_963833935.1 uncultured Actinomycetota bacterium
AACTAACCCTCGAGCCCGGCGACGCGGTGGACGCCGCCGCGAGGCGTCGGCGCAGACCGACCCGCGTCCACCCTATTGAAAGGAGCTGAGCGACAGTCGAATAAGTACGCCGCCCGCAACACGGTTAACGTAGGCGCGCGACTTGCTCGGTGCGATTGCGGACGAGGTCGTTGAATGCCTGGCCCGGGCCGATATGGTCCCAAAGTTCAGGCGATAGAAGCTGACGTACATGGTGCGACGCCCGCCTGCACCGGTCGGCCGTGCGAGGCGTGGATCAAGTCCTGGATATGCACGGTGACATCACCGGGTTCGGTGTCGATACTGGCGACCGGGACATCAGCGAGCCGTTCTTCCCACCGGTGGTGGACAGCCTGGCCGTGGCTGCCGGGAATCACCCGCAGATTGCCTGTGGCAGAGTCCGATCCGGTGATCTGGATACCGACGCTGACCGCCGGGCACATGATCGCGTGCCCTCCCATGCCACAGTCTTGATGCCGGGGATGTTGGACAGCCCGCTGGTATCCCCTGGCACCTTGAGCAGTACAGCGCAGCCCTCCATCCGATCGGGCGCCACCCGTAGCGTCGGGTCGAGCAGGGTGCCCAGTCGCCGAACTCGTGGGTCGTTTTCCAGCGCAGCCAGTATCGGTGAGCGCAGCGTCGTATAGACCAGTCGGCACGGAGTCCTTGTTCCCTCCTCGGTTCCGACCCACCACGACCGCTCGTCGCCGGGTCGGGCGAGGGCCGCGAGGCGGTCTACCTCGCGGTCGGCGGCCACCATCTCGTCGGTGCAGAAGACAGCCTTCACGTGCAAGTAGCCCAAGGTCTGCAGCTGAGCCCGCAGTTCAGCGTCGTCGGCGTCTAGGGTGAAAGTGGCCAATGGATCTCGCCCCTCCAGGTCCACCCTGACGGGATCGTAGGGCGGATCCGGCGTGCAGATATTTCAGAATCGGTTCCCAGTCCGCCAAGTGCTCGAATCCGCCTCGCTCGAAGGACAGTTCGTTGCTGAGCATGAGGCTGATGAAGGTCCGGACCTGGCCCACGGCGTCGGCCCAGGCCTGTTCGGTCAGGCGCACCGCGGTGAATCCATCGCCCCGGCCCTCCTGGGCGCGGATCGTGCCACCCTCGACGGTGTATGTGAGCTCATGGTCGTCGATGAGGAACGTGATGGCGCCCGTTGTGGAGAGTTCTGTCGCGGCGGAGGCCAACGTCGCGGTGTCGACCGGATGGCGGATCGGAGACGGCAACTGCACCCGCCTATTGTGCAAGGGTGTTCTTGCAGAATGCAAGGGGTATCTTGCAGAGATGGCACGCGATACCCGTACCCGAATCCTCAACCCGCCCTGGACAACTTCGTGTCCCGTGGAGTCGAAGCCGTGGCGGTCACCGATCTTGAGGAGGCCGCCGGCCTGCAAAGGGCACTGGCAGCTTCTATCGCCACTTCCGTTCCAAACACGACGTGCTCGCCGCAGTCGTCGCGCGAGAGGTCGATCGCGCCGAGGCCAGGCGCGGCTGGACGGCGCCTGCCGGCGATCTGGCATCCGAGTACGCCTTCGCCTTGGACTCCCTGGCTGCAATGCAGCCGTTGATCGCGTTGCTTGTGCGAGAGGGCACCCAGCTGCCAGATGTCGAGCGGATCCACCAAGCTTTGGCC
The DNA here is from genome assembly GCA_963833935.1 of uncultured Actinomycetota bacterium. Classification (GTDB taxonomy): domain Bacteria; phylum Actinomycetota; class Actinomycetes; order Mycobacteriales; family Mycobacteriaceae; genus Mycobacterium. The sequence goes on from CAWIAC010000026.1 coordinate 1,652, forward strand.
GAGGGCGGAGCGCGGATCGGTGCCGACGACCTACGCGCGCGGATGGCAGCGGGAGAAATTCCCTCCCGTGATGCCGACGCGGTCGCCACCGCGGTGATGATGGCCCTGGTTGGCTACCACCTCGCCGAGCAATTCTTCGGATCACCCGTGGGTGTGCAACGCGTCCGATTCGTCAGCGCCCTGGCCTCGCTAGTCAACAACTAACTGAAACTCCACAACGTGCCGCCGCCCGGGATCCGGTCAGCACACCCTCAGGGTTGGGTTCAGGTTGCCGGTCGCGTCGTCAACGACGGCGTGAGGCGGATCAGCAACTGACCCTCGAGCCCGGCGACGCGGTGGACGCCGATCTCCAGCACTTCCGGGGACGTCACGATCGCGGCGAACGATGCGGCGGAGGGATATTCGACCAGGATGCAGGTGTCCCAGATGTCGTCCACCTCGCCGATCACCAGAGACGCGATGTCGCCGCCGAACACCATTCGCCCGCCGTTGCGTTCAATGACGTTCTGCATCGGCGCGCCGTAGAGGTCGTAGGCCTGTCGACCGGTCAGCTCGCTGGCGCGCCCGTCCTGATAGGCCGCCTTCGCCCGGAATTTGAGCAGGTTGAGCATCACGACGGGAGTGTCCGACGCATCCGCCATGAGCGCTTCGACGCGGGAACGTGGTGGGTAGACATGGTTTTGGACATTCACGGTATGGCCTCTGAGATTGTCCAGCGAAACGAAGGCATTCAGCTTTTGCGGTGCAATACCGCCGCGAGGTGATGCTGCTTCGGTTGTCCGACCGCCCCCATCTGCAGGGAATAGGACAGCTTGTCGCCGTCGAGCCGGAAGCGCCGACCAAGAGCAGTCACCGCTTTGGCGGTCGGCGTCAGACCGATCTGCGTCGCGATCATCTCGAGCTCGATCGCGGTGCCGTCGACGGTGTAGGTGCCCACCTCGATCTCGGTGATGCCACTCGGGTGCGCCAGCACGAGCTCGACCTGACCGGGTCGTGGTACGCGAAGGTAACCCGTCTCGGCATGCAGGGGGGCCCCGTCGGCTACGGCCCTGGTTTTCTGCCCGTAAACCAGAAAAGGCTTCCCCACATGGGAAAACATAACTTCCTCGAGGTAGTCGAACGGCTCGATTGTGGGGTATTCGCCGGATCCGCGGCCCTGCCACTCACCGAGCAACGGCGCGAGCGCTCGCAGGTCGGGATGCAGGTCGGGCGGCATCCGGTCAGCCTAATCCGGCGCGGTTGCGGACCCGAGCGGGCCGGTCAACCGGAAGCGGAGACCTTGCGGTGAGCGCGCAGTGCTTTGATCTCGCGTTCGAAATCCTCTGCAGACGAAAAGGATCGGTACACCGAAGCGAATCGCAGATAGGCCACTTCGTCGAGTTCGCGCAGTGGGCCCAGTATCGCGAGGCCGACTTCGTGGCTGGGAATTTCCGGCGACCCACCTGCTCTTACGGTGTCCTCGACCTGCTGGGCCAGCAAGTTGAGCGCGTCGTCGTCGACCTGACGGCCCTGGCATGCCCGGCGGACGCCGCTGATCACTTTCTCGCGACTGAACGGTTCGGTCACACCGCTGCGCTTGACCACAGCCAGCACCGCGGTTTCCACCGTGGTGAACCGCCGTCCGCATTCCGGGCACGACCTGCGGCGCCGGATCGCCTGTCCCTCATCGGCCTCGCGGGAGTCAACGACCCGGGAATCGGGATTCCGGCAGAACGGGCAGTGCATGGCCGCTCCTTCGCCGCTCTGACGTGGGGGTGTCCCAGACCACCACGAGCGTACCTGCGCACTCGGTCGCGGGCCTAGCGTCGCCGGATGTCGCGCCTGGTAAACGGCACGCGGGTGCAGGCAGTACACGGCGAGGCCGTCAGCCGACCGGCGCGATCAAGGTCTGGCCTGCGGTCACCGCCGCGGAGTCGAGCTCGTTGAGCTCGCGGATGCGGGCGGCGACTTGACTGGTCGGCGCGTCGGGTGCCACCCGGGCCGCCAGATGCTGCAACGTCTCCCCCGGCTCGACCCGCACCACGGCGAGCCGGTCGGGAATCTGAGCCGCCGCCTGCTCCGTGCCGGCGTGCAACATGCCGCCGAAATGCGCCACCAGGCCGAGCCACACCGTGATCGCCCCCGCCAGCAGGGCCAGTGTGACCGTGGTAGCGGGCGTGATCGGGCGCGGTCGGTGCGGCGTCGTCGACGTCAGCACGCCGGTGCCCCGGTAACGCGGCGGCGCAGCGACAGGTCTGGACGGTTGCGGACCGCGAGGTCCCGGTCGGCCACGGCGGCCGGCCGGACGCACCTGGACCGGCCGCATGCGGATCGGTGCGCTTGGCGAGATCGTCTCGATGGGCATCATGTGCGTTCCTCCAGTCAGCTTGTGTTCGATCACTTGTTCGAAGCGTAATCGATAATGCGTTCGAATACCGAACATGTGATCGAACTGTTGCACACGCTGGAGACGATAAGACAGGGCACCGACACGTCCCGGGTGCCGCCAGGGGATCAAAATGCGACACACGTCGAACACATGTTTGATATTTCGGCCAAATGCGCTAAATTCGATCGTATGAGCGACAGCGACAGCCCGGGCGCCGACTCTGCCCTACCCCTGCGACCTGCGGAATCGGCGCTGACACCACGACAGCGCACTATCCTGGACGTCATTCGCGCATCGGTGACCAGTCGCGGATACCCGCCGAGCATTCGGGAAATCGGCGATGCAGTCGGACTGACGTCGACATCTTCGGTGGCTCATCAACTGCGCACGTTGGAGCGCAAGGGCTACCTCCGCCGCGACCCGAACCGACCTCGAGCGGTCGACGTTCGTTCAGCCGGCGACGCGACGAGGCCGCCGGTCATCACCGACGTCGCCGGCTCGGACGCATTGCCGGAACCCACTTACGTCCCGGTGTTGGGACGGATCGCGGCCGGTGGGCCGATCTTGGCCGAGGAGGCCGTCGAGGACGTCTTCCCGCTGCCACGCGAACTCGTCGGTGAGGGCGCGCTGTTCCTGCTCAAGGTGGTCGGTGAATCCATGGTCGACGCCGCGATCTGCGACGGCGACTGGGTGGTGGTCCGTCAGCAGAACGTGGCCGACAACGGCGACATCGTGGCGGCGATGATCGACGGAGAGGCCACTGTCAAGACGTTCAAGCGCACCGGCGGCCAGGTTTGGCTGATGCCACACAATCCGGCGTTCGACCCCATCCCGGGCAACGACGCCGCCGTGCTCGGCAAGGTCGTCACGGTGATCCGCAAGATCTGACGTCGCTGCGGCCCGGTCGGTTACCCGGCCTTGTGGAACCCGTTGGCCTGTGCGATTTCCTCACTGGCGAACCAAATTTCGGCCAACGTGTCTTCGTATAGCGCGCTGTCGGGCATGTAATAGAGACCGAAGCTCGCGTTGGCCTTGACCGGATATCCGTCCGGCACCTGATACGGGTCGTCCATCGGAAGATGAATTGCCAGCTGCCCGGCCGCGATTCGCGGTGTCGGTACCGCCGCGGTGACATCGGGGTCCTCGCGGCCGGCGGCCGCGTGCCGTCCGCCTCGCCGTTCGCCCTGCGATGGAATCCCGGTCGGAGCCGTGTCCACGTTGTCGGGGTCCTGGTCGGGGTCTTCGTGAAAGTCTTCGTGGAAGTCCTCATGAAAGTCTTCGTGGAAGTCCTCGTCGGCATCGTGGTCGAAGTCCGCGAAGCCGGAAACCTCAGCGCGCGTTTCGGGTTCGTCTTCCAGCAGCTCATCCACCAAGCTCTTGCGGACCGGTGGCATCCATTGGCTGGACGGCTGACTGGGCAGGCGCACGGTCCGACGTGGCGGCCGGTAGTCGTCGGACACGTCCGACAGCGCCGCATCGCCGTCAGCCGGCGACCATTGCGAGACCGCCTCGGTGACCGAGTCGTAGCCGGACTCCCCCGAATCGTCGGATTCGCGGGCTTTGTCACGTTTCGCCGCACGACGGCGACCCCACCGCCGCGCCACCAGCACCGCCATGCCGATCAGCAGCAGCGCCGGGATACCGACCAGCAACCACCACCAGTGAAAGCCCAGCGCAGCCTCCCCGCCGCCAGAGGGCGCCGAATTGGCGGGCGTCTTCTGCCCCGGCACCTGCAGACCGGACAGCGCCGACGCCAAGTTCTCCGGTTGGGTGGTGAACGTGTTCTTTGTCTGATTCCAGGCGATCTGCCCGCCGGTGAACTTCTGCGTCACGACGTCCTTGTTGACCGTCCGATCGGCCAGCGGCGCGCCGAGTTTGCCGGTTGCGCCGCCGAGTTTGTCCCACGCCGCCCTGATCGCGCCACGCACCACGACTGCGCCGTGATCGGGAGTCCAGAAGATCACCGGCTTGTCGTTGGCAGAGAACGTACTGACCCGGCTGGACGTTTTGAAACCGCCGTCGGCCTCGTTGGCGGTCGGATAACCCAGGTCGCTGCCGCCCGGGCCGCCCAGCGACTCGTATTTGGTCAGAATGTCGGCCTCGACGGCGTTGGCGCCAGTGACGGGGCTGAAGAAGATCTTGCCGCCGGCGAAGTTCTGGGCCAGTCCGCCGCTACCGACCGCATACTGGTCGCCCTGCTTGGCGCCCAGCGGCCCCGTGGCGCCCCCGGCTGCCCGCCAAGCCATGTTGATGTCCGCGGTCGGATCAACGGGTACCTGCAGGTCGGCGAGTTGCTTCGCCAGGTCGGGTGGGACGGTGGTGAAGGCCTTGGTCAGCCTGTTCCAGGACACCTTGCCGCCGCTGAAGGTCTGGGTGGCCAGTTCGCCGTCGTAGGTTTCATCGCTGGTCGGGACGCCCAGGGCACCGCTTGAGCTGCCCAGTTTGTCCCACGCGGCGTTGATCGCCCCGCGCACGACGAACGCGCCGTGGTCGGCGGTCCAGTAGATCAGTGGCTTGTCGCTGGCCGCGAAAATGCTGACCCGGCTGTCGGGGCCCGCCAGCCCGCGTGTTTCGTTGGTCGTTGGGAAACCCAGGTCGGAGGACGCCGGGCCGCCGAGGGCTTCGTACTTGTCCAGGATCGCGCCCATCATCAGCCTGGGGCCCGTGGCTGGGGTGAAGAACATCTTGCCGTGGACGAAGTCCTGGGCGAATCCCGCGCCCGCGGCATATGCCTCACCCTGTTTGGCGCCGAGATCCGAGGTGTCGCCGCCGGCTTCCTTCCAGGCCGCGGTCATCGCGTTGTCGGCGTCGCCTATCGGAGACGCGGCCGCGACGGGCGCCAGCAGCGCCAACCAGGTCAAGGCTGCCGTCAGTACCGCCAGACCACGCGCTGCGCGCGCGACCGCGCCAGATCGACCTTGCTGCCCTGTCATCCACCCTCCCGGCGGCCGCCCAGTCCGAAGCCTGGGCCCAGTTTCAACCGCCCGGCGGGCCGCCACAACTCTGCGGCGGCCCACGACGCGCGCAAACTCATACGGAGACACTACGGAATGGATATCCCGGTGATTGGAATTACTGTCCACAACGCTGGTCGGTGTCGCACTCTTGCTCGTGCGGTTTTGGGTTAGGTTGCTCCGAAATCGGGGTCAGGCCCCGCGGCGCGGCCCAACGAATCGGAGCGGACATGGGTACTTCCGGACCGATCTGGGTCGCGCTTATTACCGCGATCATCGGCATCATGGTGTTCGACTACTTCGTCAACGTCCGCCGCATGCACACCCCGACGTTGCGTACCGCAGCGCTGTGGTCGGCGGTCTACGCCGGAATTGCGATCGCATTCGGCATCGGCGTCTGGGCTTTCGGCGGGATGTCAATGAGCTTCGAATATTTTGCCTGTTACGTCAGCAATGAGGCGCTTTCGATCGACAATCTCTTCGTCTTTCTCTACATCGTCGGCAGTTTCGCCGTACCCCGCGTCGCCCAGCCGAAGGTCCTTTTGTTCGGCATCGTCTTGGCACTGATCGCACGCATTGGTTTCATATTCCTCGGCGCTGTGTTCGTGACGAGCTTCGACTGGGCGTTTTATCTGTTCGGGATCGTATTGCTGGTCATGGCCGCCAACCTTGCCAAACGCCCAGGATCCGAGGGCTACAGCCCGGACTCACTGATGATTCGCCTCGCCGGGCGATTGTTGCGAACCTCGGAAAGGTACAACGGCGACCGGTTGTTCGCCGTCGAGAACGGCCGCCGGGTGATGACGCCCATGCTCCCGGCCATGATCGCGGTAGGCGGCGCAGACGTCCTGTTCGCCTTCGACTCGATCCCGGCGCTGTTCGGGCTGTCCCGACAGGTCGCCCTGGTGTTCTCGGCCACCGCGTTGTCGTTGCTGGGCCTGCGCCAGTTGTACTTTCTGATCGACGGTCTGCTCAACCGACTGGTGTACCTGCCCTACGGGCTGGCGACGATCTTGGCCTTCATCGCTGCGAACCTGTTGCTACAGGCCTTGCACGACAACAACATTCCGCTCATCAACGGCGGCCGTCCGGTGCTCACCGCCGAAGTGGGCACGATGATGTCGTTGACGGTAATCGTCGTCATCTTGTTGATCACCACGGCGGCATCGTTGCTGTCGCGGCGCGGCCCGGCCCAGAACGCCGAATCACGCCAACTCGTTTCTCCATCGTCGCCGGGCTAGACGCCGAGGCTGCGGCCGATGATTTCCTTCATGATCTCGGTGGTGCCGCCGTAGATCGTCTGCACCCGCGCATCGAGATAAGCCCGCGCGACCGGGTATTCGCGCATGTAGCCGTAGCCACCGTGCAGCTGCAGGCAACGGTCGATCAGATGTACCTGCTTCTCGGTGGCATACCACTTGGCCATCGCGGCCTGCTCGACGGTCAGCTTCTCCTCGAGGTGCAGGGCAATGAACTCGTCGACCATGATCCGCACCACCGTGGCCTCGGTGGCCAATTCGGCGAGGACGAATCGGCTGTTCTGGAAACTGCCGATTGGCTTGCCAAAGGCCTTGCGCTCCTTGGTGTATTGCAGTGTCTGTTCCAGCACCTGCTCCATGGCCGCAGCGGCCATGATGGCGATGGAGATGCGTTCCTGCGGCAGGTTCTGCATCAGGTAAATGAAGCCCTTGCCCTCTTCGCCGAGCAGGTTCTCGACGGGCACCTCGACATCAGTGAAAGAGAGTTCAGCGGTGTCTTGGGCGTCGAGGCCGATCTTGTCGAGATGCCGGCCGCGCTCGAATCCCTCCATGCCGCGTTCGACGGCCAACAGCGAAAAGCCTTGCGCACCTTCGTCCGGATCGGTTTGGGCCACCACGATCACCAGGTCGGAGTTGATGCCGTTGGTGATGAACGTCTTAGACCCGTTGAGCACGTAGTGGTCGCCTTGCTTGACCGCGCGGGTCTTGATGCCCTGCAAGTCACTGCCGGTGCCCGGTTCGGTCATCGCGATCGCGGTGATCAGCTCACCGGTGCAGAACTTGGGCAACCAGCGTTGCTTCTGCTCCTCGTTGGTAAGGCTCAGCAGGTAGGGCGCCACGATGTCGTTGTGCAGGCCGAACCCGATGCCGCTGTAGCGGCCGTAGGTGGTCTCCTCGGTGATGATCGTGTTGTAGCGGAAGTCGGAGTTGCCGCCGCCGCCGTACTCCTCGGGGATCGACATCCCCAGAAAGCCCTGCTTACCGGCCTCCAGCCACACCCCGCGGTCGACGATCTTCGCCTTCTCCCACTCATCGTGGTAGGGCGCGACGTGGCGCTCCAGGAACGACCGGTAGGACTCTCGGAACAAGTCGTGCTCGGGTTCGAACAGCGTGCGCTGGTAGTTGACGGCGCTACCCATGGATGACCTCCGGCGGGTTGGGGACTCTGCCGCCCAAGATATACCAACCAAATGGTTGGGTGGCCCGGGTCCCGGGTCGGGGGCATACAGTCAGCGAGGTGGACGAGACGATCCTGGTGGAGGAACGCGGGCAACTGCTCGAGTTCTCCTACACCGACATGCTGTGTTACGCCGGGCCGTACTCCCCGGTGGGCGTGGCCACCTCATTCAAGGTGATGCAGCGAGCATTTGCCGCGTTGTCCCCCAACCAGCCACCGCAGCGACGATCGGTCGTCATCCGTACCGCCTTTCAGGGACCCGGGGCCCGCGACGGCTTCGAAGCCGTCACCCGTGCGGTGACCGACGGTCGATACACCGTCGACGCGGCGCTGGCGCGCCCTGATCGCGGGCGGCTACTGCAGAGCTTCGTATTCCAGGTCATCATCGCCGGCCGCGCCGCGACGCTGCTGCTGCGGAAGGGCTTCGTCACGGCCGAATTCATCGATCTCGCCGGCAAACCCGACCGTGAACAGGCCGAGGAGGCCCAACTCGACCAGCTCAAGGCACAGCTGTCGCAGCGTGTGCTCGCCGCGGCCGCTGAACACGTCTGCGAACTGGTCAGCTAGGCCAGAAATATGGATTGCGATCCAGCTAAATTGCTGCTGGCTAATTCTTGTTCGATATTAAGCAACGCGGCGGTCGTTCGTTGTTCGCACAGAAAACACTGTGAACAGTCCTAAATAGCGTGCGAAAAATACTTTTGAACTTTCTGATTCGATAACTTTCCTCGCACAAAGCTTAAGCGGTACCTTAATCCCGCCTGAGAGCATTCGGATGCCAATGGGGAGGGGCGGGGGCGCTCGCAGCGGCAGGACTCTTGGGGTCACTGCCGTACGACGGGTCGACAGTGGCGCAGCAGGGCGTGCCGACTGTGCACCGCGACGTCACGCTGGTGGATGACTACACCACGTTGCTGTCCGACGAGGGCACCCTCGACACCGCGCTCTACAACGATGTATGAGGACCGACCGGGGCAGAAGAGCAGCTATTCAACGCGTTAGCCGGGACGACTAGCACCTCAGAGGCAACCACCCTGCTTGACGCCACCGGCGCAAGCCCCATCTACAGCGGCGACTTCAACGGGGCGGAGAGCAGGCTCTTCGAAGGGCTATTCCTGAACACGCTGGTCGGCGAAGACGAGATCAACCAATCGTTGGGCGCCACCTCTACCGAGTCGGAGACGGCGATTCTCGCCGACTTCACCACCACTGGTGGGCCGCCGATCCCCGCGAGCGCTGACGTCACAATTCCTGAACTCGAGGCTACGGTCGGCACCTCGACCTTCGACTCGGATCTGACGTCGATCGCCAACGCGGACTACAGCTTCGCGGTCGGAGACATCGAGGGTTAGCTGAGTTCGCTTAGCGCCGACACGAGCAGCCTTGGCGACCTCAGCACTGTCCTCACCGACCTGAGCAGCAGCTTCAGCGACCTGAGTACTGGCCTCAGCACCGACTTGAGCGCTGTGCTGACCGACCTGGGCAGTCTTTTCTAAACACCGGAACCAGCAGAAGCGCCGGAGCGGGGGGCTCCGGCGCTTTCTGCTATCGGCGGTGTTTCAGGTCGCCGAGAACTGAGGCCCTGCGGGGCGACGCGACCCTTGCCTGCAGCTTCTCAAAGGTGCGCTGTCGTTTGGTTTCGACGAGTCGGCAGACGAGCCCGCCCGAGCTGCGAGACACTTACGAGCCGAAACCTGATCCCCTGCAGGCTTCTGGCGCCGATGGGACCGGCCCCAGCGAGATCGCGTGCTACCCGCCGCGGCCCGTCCTTTCGCCGAACGCGAACTGCCGGCCCGCACATTGCGCGGACCCGCCACGACGATGGTGACTTTAGAGTCAGCCGTTGGTGAAGGTGCCGAACAGCGAGATTATGTCGTACAGCAAATTGGCTGTGTCAGCAGTGGCGTTGCCGTGCGCCAACAACACTTCGGCCAGGTCGTTGCTAAAGCCACCACCGGAGACTGCGCTGTCCGCCGGGCCAGTGGCGCCGCTAAACGGGTCACTGACATAGGCGATGTCGTTGTTACCGAGGTTGGCGGCGTCGATGCCACCGGCGTACGCAGTGCTGTTGTCGGGACCGTAGACGTACGCATAGTTGTTGTTGCCATCGCCCGCGACGACCTCGCTGAAGTCTTTGGTGTAGCTGACGTCGGCGATCGCGGCATTTCCGTTGCCGGTACCGGAGTACGCACCATCAACGTTGCCAGTCTCGGTGCCGAACATGCCGGCGTAGTTGTTGTCGCCGGTGAGTGCGCCGGACCCGTCTTCGTTCCCGAGAATGTTGCCGAAGGTGTCTGCGGTGTCCCCGTTGCCGGCCCCTCCATATGCGAACAGTTGGCCGTCGCCGGAGAAGGCTCCATCTCCGCCACCACTGTTGTTGCCGATGTCAATGGCGGTGTCGTGACTGCTGGTGCCGTTGTCGGGTTTGCCGTAAAGGCTGCCGGCGCCGGCGAACGCGCCGTCGGGCGAATTGGGGTAAGGGTCAACGTTGTTGCCTATGTCGTAGGCGGCGTCCCAGTTGTTGCCGGAGGTGGCGGTGAGCGATCCCGCCTCGGCGAGAGCGTTGGTGCCCGACGCCAACGCGTAGTCACCGGTGCCGCCCTCGGCGGTGGCGCTGGCGCCGGCGCCGTAGGCGATCGCGAAGTCGTACAGTCCATTGCCCTCGGCGCCGGTGTTAGCGACCGCAGTGCCGCCGCCGTCGTAGAGCGTGTAGCCATCGAACGAGATGTCCACGTTTATCGGTGTCGCCACTGCCGGTACGCCGCTCAGGAGAGCGTCGAATGTCGACAACCAATCGCTGGACGTGTCGGCCGCGGCGACCGGTGTGTGGGCCCACGCGGCCCCGATGCCCAATCCGACTGCCAGCGTGCCCAGCCGACCTAGACGACGCGCATTTTCACCATGATTTTTTTCCCTCCCCAAACACACCCGAGACAGAAGACGGGATGCAGAACAGTTGAATCACCGCGCCGACCGCTGATGGCTGGAAGCTTAAGCGTCGGCTTATCGCAAGGTAGTAGAAACCTGAAAGAACCCTGATTTTTTCGCATCGACGAACCGCGGACGCTCAGCGGAGCTGCAAACGTCGCGGCCACAGCGTTCAGCCCCCGATGAACACCAGAGCTGAGGCGCCTAGTCGGACGTCGTCGAGTGCCCGCCGTTTGCCGAGAACTGGCGCAGGCTGGCGGCGAGCGCCGCCGGCACCCGTGCCTTGATCCGGGTGCCGTCGCTGCTGTGCTCGGTTTCCTGCACTCGGCCGTCGGCATGCATCCGGGCGACGAGATCACCACGGTCGTAAGGGATCACAACGTCGACGGCGGTGTCGGTCGGCACGGCCAACTCGGACATCCGCCGGCGCAGCGCCTCGACGCCCTCGCCCGTGCGGGCGGACACGAACATCGCGCCCGGCATCGCGCGGCGCAACTTGGCCAGCCCCAAACCGCTTGCCGCATCGACCTTGTTGACCACGATCAGCTCAGGTGCCGGATCACCGTGATGGTCGGCCATCACTTCGGAGATCACCTGGCGCACCGCGCTGATCTGCGCGAGCGGGTTGGCGTCAGAGCCGTCGACGACGTGCACCAGCAGATCCGCGTCGACCACTTCTTCCAGCGTCGAGCGGAATGCCTCGACCAGCTGTGTCGGCAGGTGCCGCACGAAACCGACGGTGTCGCTGACCACAAAGGGCCGTCCGTCGTCGAATTGTCCACGGCGAGTGGTGGGTTCCAGGGTCGCAAACAACGCGTCCTGAACCAGCACCCCGGCGCCGGTCAGCGCGTTGAGCAGGCTGGACTTGCCGGCGTTGGTGTAGCCGATGATCGCGATCGACGGCACGTCGCTGCCTAGCCGGCGGCTGCGCTGGGTGTCGCGAACCTGTTTCATATCCTTGATGTCGCGGCGCAGCTTCGACATTCGCTCGCGGATGCGGCGCCGGTCGGTCTCGATTTTGGTCTCACCGGGTCCACGCAGACCCACCCCGCCGCCGCTGCCGCCGGCGCGACCACCGGCCTGCCGCGACATCGACTCGCCCCAGCCGCGCAGCCGCGGCAGCATGTACTCCATCTGGGCCAGCGACACCTGTGCCTTACCTTCCCGGCTGGTGGCGTGCTGGGCGAAGATGTCGAGGATCAGCGCGGTGCGGTCGACGACTTTGACCTTGACGGCCTTCTCCAGCGCGTTCAGCTGCGCCGGCGACAGTTCACCGTCGCAGATCACGGTGTCGGCCCCGGTGGCGAGCACCACCTCGCGCAACTCCTGCGCCTTACCCGACCCGATGTAGGTCGAGGCGTCCGGCTTGCTGCGACGCTGGACCATGCCTTCGAGCACCTCAGAGCCCGCGGTCTCGGCCAGCGCCGCCAACTCGGCGAGGCTGGCGTCGGCGTCAGCCGCGCTGCCCTCGGTCCACACGCCGACCAGCACCACCCGTTCGAGGCGCAACTGGCGATACTCGACCTCGGAGATGTCGGCGAGTTCGGTGGACAGCCCGGCCACGCGGCGCAGTGCCGCACGGTCGTCAAGCGCGAGTTCGCCCGTGCTGGGGGTGTCGGACCAGGACGAGTCAGGAGATTCCGGATGTGTCATAGGCAATACCCATGGTGCACACCTAAGTGGCGGCACGCACCCGAATTAACGCTGTGCGTTCTGCCACCATCCCTCGCAGAGTTCGCCGCGAGCCACCAAGACCGACGGCCCACGCAGATAACTGGTGGCCTCGGTGACGGTGACGACGACGTCGCCACCGGGCACCCGCACGGTCAGGGTGCCGGTGGTCGCGCCGGCATGGGACAGCGCGGCGACGGCCGCGGCGACGGTTCCGGTTCCGCAGGAACGGGTTTCACCCACTCCCCGCTCGTGGACCCGCATGCTCACCACGCCGTCAACCGGGGCGGTGAGCACCTCGACGTTGACCCCGCCGGGAAACCGGGTGTGGTCGAAGCTCACCGGCGCCGCGACGTCCAGCGCCGCCAGCGCCTCGACCGTCAGCGCAGGGTCGACGCAGGCCAGGTGCGGGTTGCCGACGTCGACCCCCAACCCGCTGAACACCCGGCCGCCCACAGTGACGTGCCCGGGCCCCAACAGATTGGCTTTGCCCATGTCGACGCTGACGTCGGCACTGGTCGCATCGACGCGGTGCAAGACGACGGGTCGCGGGCCGGCCAGCGAGCCGACGACGAACTCATCGCGGCCTTCCAGGCCGCTGGTCTTGAGGTAGTGGGCGAAGACCCGCACGCCGTTGCCGCACATCTGCGCTATCGACCCGTCGGCATTGCGGTAGTCCATGTACCAGTCGTCGGCGCGCACGCCGTCGGGCACTCGATCGAACACTCCCGCGGCCAGCGCTGCCCCCGCGGTGGTAACCCGCAGCACGCCGTCGGCGCCCAGGCCGCGGTGCCGATCGCACAGCGCCACTACCACCGCCGGCGTCAGCCTCAGCGCGGCGTCCACGTCAGCCAGGACGACGAAGTCGTTCTGGGTGCCATGGCCTTTGGCGAAAATCATGCGCGGATCACCTGCTCAGGATACGTGCTGCCAGGCCCGCAGCGCCGCGTCGGCATTACCGGCAGCGGTCGCGTCCAGCCAGTGGATCCGGTGATCGCGGCGAAACCAGGACCGCTGCCGTCGCACATAGCGACGCGTGCCGATGAACGTCGGCTCCTGGGCGCCGTCACCGTCACCCCCGGCGTCGAGGTCGGCGAGCACCTGCGCGTAGCCCAGCGCCCGCGATGCGGTGACGCCGTCGCGCAGCCCGCGTTCGAGCAGCGTGACCACCTCGTCGACCAGCCCTCGGGAGAACATCGCCTCGGTGCGCCGGGACAGTCTGTCGTCGAGAAGCTCTGTCTCACAATCCAATCCGATGATCGCCGTGTCCCAGCGCGGTGTGCCGATGACGGGTGCCGACGCCGCGAAAGGCTGGCCGGTGATCTCCACCACTTCCAGCGCGCGCACGATGCGCCGCCCGTCGGTCGGCAGGATCGATGCCGCTGCCGCCGGATCGCGATCGGCCAGCTCGGCGTGCAGACCGTCGGTGCCGACCTCGGCGAGCCGCCGCTCCCATTCCGCACGCACCGCCGGGTCGGTCGCCGGGAAGGACCAATCGTCCAGCAGCGATTGGAGGTAGAGCATCGACCCACCCACCAGCACCGGAACCTTGCCCCGCGCGGCGATCGCCTCGATGTCGGCGGCGGCCTCCTGCTGGAAGCGCGCGACGGTCGCGGTCTCCGTGACGTCGAGGACGTCGAGCTGATGATGCGGGATGCCAAAGCGTTGCGCGACAGGCAGTTTCGCGGTACCGATATCCATTCCGCGGTAGAGCTGCATCGCGTCGGCGTTGACGATTTCCGCGCCGGTCGCGCCGCCGAGCCGCGCTGCGACGTCAAGGGCCAGCTGCGACTTGCCGGTCCCGGTCGGCCCGACGATCGCAAGCGGCCTCACGGCTGCCAGACACCGGCGAAGTACCCGACGCCGTAGGGTGCCGCGCGACAGAGCTCCTTGGCCGACCGCGGCACCGGCGAGGCCAGGGCCGCCAGCACGCCGAAGGCCACCCGTCCTCCGACCTGCTCGGGCAGCCGGGTCAGCGCGGCCACGTCGCCGCAGGCCAGCGCGTCATCCAAGGCGAGCTGCACGTCGGCGTCTTCGGGGTGATAGCCGCCGGGAGCTGCCGGCGTCAACGTGTTGGCGCCGTCGGCGACGATCAGCACTCCGGTCGGTTCGGTCGACGCGTCGATCTCGCCGCGCAACCGCCGGCCAAGGGCAATCGCGGTGTCGGTGTCGTGACTTGCGTCGTAGACCCGGACCTCCGTCGACGCGTCAGGCTGGGCTTGAGCCCGGATCCAGCCGGCGATGAGCGCGCACAGCGGCAAGTCCCCCGGTTGTCCGCTTGCCTGCGGCGAAAGCCGCACTGTCAGGTCCACGCCGAAACCCGCGAAGGTCCCGACGCTGTTCGGCCCGACAACACCGTCTGCCGCACCTACCCCGACGGCCACCCAGAGCGGCGGCAGCGCGGCAACAGCGGCGACCATCGCCGCCCGTAGCTCAGCCGTCTCGCCCGCCGCGGCTCCGGCGAGATCGGGGACCAGCACCGGCGCTGACGGGATGATGGCAATGGCGCTCAACACGCCATCAAACTAACGTTCCGACCGCGCCAGGGATTGCCCGGTGGCTTTCGCCCGCCGCCGCCGACCAAACGCCTCCATGCCAGCGGCCTCGCCCCTGGCCAGCGCCACGGTCGACACGATCATCACGATCACCGCCGCCACCAGGACCACAATGTGCACGCCGTCGACGTGTAGGTCCTCGGAGAGCACGGTGATTCCGAGGATCCATCCGAGCACCGGTTTGGCCAACGTCATCGTTGGCAGCGAGGCCGTGAGCGCGCCGGCACGAAAAGACGCCTGCTGAAACACCATGCCGGCCAACGCAACGGCGAGCCAGGCATACAGTTCGGGCGTGCGTAGCAGCGCCCCAACGCCGCCTTCGCCAGCCTCGACGACACCCTTGGTGAGCACAGCGAACAGCGCCAGGGCCGAACCCGCCACCAGCGCCAGCAGCACCGCGGCGGCGGCGCCCGGCCAGATCCGGGCGCCCAGCAGGCACAGCGCCAATGCCGGGCCCATCACCAAGATCACCACCACCCAGGTTGACAGCGGGGCGCGCTGCTGGTCCGCCGTCGGATTGCCGACCGCGACGATGATCGCGACCGCGATAGCCAGCAATGCGGCCCAGAACCACTCCCACGGGGGCACTCGCACTCCGGTGATGTGGGCGTTGATCGGTAACGCGAACAGCAACACCGTCACCTGCAGCGCGGTCACCAACATCACCGACCCCAGGCTCAGGGCCGCGGCCTGCAACGCGTAGTTGCCGACCGCGGCCGCAGCGCCCAGCCACCACCGGGTGTCGCGCACCGACAGCAGGAACAATTCCCAAGCACCGACCGGCCTGTCGACGATCTCGTGCGCGGAGCGCTGCCGGATCACGGAGCCGAGCGCCGATACCAGCGCGGCGCCCAGCGCCAGCAGTATGGCGATATCTGCCTTCGGCACGGGCTACCTCCTCACCGGCACTCGATTCGGGCCGAACCCCAACTCTTCCATGCCACGGTACTGAGGCGCAGGATGAAGACCCCGGCGCCGCGCGACACAGCTAACAATTCAACGGCGCTTTATCGACGACGAGCACATCGCGCCCGGCGCCCGCCGCTATGGTGGCCGCCTCGCCGCGGGCCAGGGCGATTGTCGAGACGATCACCAGAACCGCCGCGGCAATCAGCACACCCACCGCCGGGCCGCTGGTGTTCAGCGTCTCGCCGAGCACCACCACGCCGAGCACCGAGGCCACCGCCGGCTTGGCGACGGTTACCGTCGGCAGCGAAGCGGTCAGCGCACCGGCGCGAAATGCCGACTGCTGGAAGATCATTCCCGCCAGCGCGGCCGGTATCAGACAGTAGGATTCGGGCGCGCAAAGGAATGCCCCGAAGCCGCCGGACGCCGCCCCGACGGCGCCCTTGGTCAGCACCGCGAACAACGCCAGCGACGAGCCGGCCACCACCGCCAGCAGCACCGGTGCTGCCTGGCCACCGGACCAGACTCGCGCGCCCACCACGCACAGCACCAGGGCCGGACCCATCACGGCGGCCACCGCCAGCCAGATCCCCAACGAACCACGCGAGTTCCCGGCACTCGGGTCGCCGACAGTGACCAGCACCGCCAGCGCAGCAGCCAGCGTCGCCGCCCACATCCACTCCCAGCGCGTCACCCGATGGCCGGCCAGTCGCGCGTAAATCGGCAGTGCGAACAACAGCGAGGTCACCTGCAGCGCGGTCACCAGCATCACCGAGCCAAGGGCGAGCGCCGCGGCCTGCAGGCTGTAGTTGGCCACCGCACCCATGCCGCCCAACCACCAGCGGGTGTCTCGCACCGACAACCAGAACAGCTCGAGGTGGCCTACCTGCTTGTCGGTGATCTCCTGAGCCGAGCGCTGACGGATCACATCCCCGATCGCGGACGCCAATGCGGCGCACAGCGCGATCAACGCCGCGAAGCACGTATTAGACACCGTTCACCGCCCGTTCACGTTAATTCCATCCATTAGCCTAGGGCGATCGACGACCGGCCGTCGGTTACGGGAGACCCTCTCGTCAACCCCGCCGGTGCCTCCATCACATGGTCCAACACGAATCGTTTCATCTACCAGGGGTAAATCCGGCTAACGCCACGGCGCAGCTTGACACAGAAAAAGCTGTCCTCGGGCAGGACGAGCCACCAACTCAGGACGCTCCGCGCAGCAAGCTGCTTCAATACTTGTGAGGTTCCACGGCGCCGCAATGCGCGGCAGGTGCGCGGCCAACAACCGCGCGAAGGGTAGGTGACGGTATTCATGACGCCTGACGAGCTGCAGAACGCGCCCAGGCCCACCCCACGGCCCGGACCGCGACCCGGGCCTAGACCGGCACCCCGCCCTCAGCCTCATCCGATCGTTTCACCGCCGACCAGCGATCCCCACCGGTTCGGTCGCGTCGACGATGACGGGACGGTGTGGCTGATCAGCGCGGCCGGCGAGCGGGTCATCGGATCCTGGCAGGCCGGCGACGTCGAAGCGGCGTTCGCCCACTTCGGTCGACGGTTCGACGACTTGAGCACCGAAATCGCGCTGCTGGAAGAACGGCTGGCCGCGGGTACCGGCGATGCACGCAAGATCAAAGCCACCGCGGCAGCGCTGGCCGGGACGTTGCCGGAGGCACATGTGCTCGGAGATGTCGATGCGCTGGCCGTGCGGCTGGCCGGCATCGCCGAGCGGGCCGATGCCACCGCCGCCGCCGACCGTGCCCGTCGCGACGAGCATCGCGCCGCCCAGACCGCTCGCAAAGAGACGCTGGCCACCGAGGCCGAGGAACTGGCCAACACCTCGACGCAGTGGAAGGCCGCCGGCGACCGGCTGCGCGAGATCCTTGACGAATGGAAGACGATCAGCGGCTTGGACCGTAAGACCGACGACGCGCTGTGGAAGCGCTATTCGGCGGCGCGGGAAACATTCAACCGCCGACGCGGATCGCACTTTGCGGAACTGGATCGCGAGCGGGCGGGTGCCCGTGAGGCCAAGGAGCAACTCTGCGTCACGGCTGAAACGCTGGTCGATTCCACGGATTGGGGTGCCACCAGCGCCGAGTTCCGCAAACTGCTCGCCGACTGGAAGGCCGCCGGACGCACGGCCCGCGATGTCGACGACGCCCTGTGGCACCGCTTCAAAGCCGCCCAGGACACTTTCTTCAAGGCCCGTAACGCCGCGACCGCCGAGCGAGACGCGCAGTTCCACGGGAACTTAGCTGCCAAAGAGGCATTGCTGGCGGAGGCGGAAAGGCTCGACACCGGCAACCATGAGGCGGCCAGGGCGGCGTTGCGGTCTATCGGTGAGAAGTGGGATGCGATCGGCAAGGCTCCCCGCGAGCAGTCAGCCGAACTCGAGCGGCGATTGCGCGCGGTCGAGAAGAAGATCCGCGACGCCGGCGAGTCGGATTGGGCGGACCCGCAGGCTCAGGCACGCGCCGAGCAGTTCCGGCAGCGTGCCGAGCAGTTTGAACGTCAGGCCCAGAAGGCCGCGACGGCAGGACGCAGCAAGGAGGCCAAGGAGGCCAAGGCCAGCGCCGAGCAGTGGCGGCAGTGGGCTGACGCCGCCGCCGACGCGTTGACTCGCAAGCGCTAGCCGGAGCCCGCCGACTCCGTGCCGTCGGGCGGCTGGGCGCGCTCGGAGTCGTCGAGGGTTTCCAGCAACGTTCGGGCCTGCTTGTGCGCGGCGACTCGACGGCGCTGCTCCTCGGCGGCGAGCTGCACGATCGTGCGCGACCAGACCACCCGCGCCCAGTGAAAAGTCAACAGTATGGTGGCGATCCAGGCGACGATCAGCCCGATGCCCGGACCGGGATGCCCCGTTGCCACGGTCTGCCGCGACCACACGGCCAGCAATCCGGCGGCACTGGCCACCGCCGAACCCGCCAACGCCACCCAGGCCAACGCCCAGCGTCGGGTCAACAACGCCAGCATCGAAAAGCCGACGCCGAAAACCAAAGCCAACCAACCGAATACGCGTGACGGCAGGGCTACGGCCGCCTTGCCGGCACCTCGCGTCGAGAACAGCACATCCCAACCGCGGACGTCACCGGTGTGCGGCAGCGCAAAGGAGCCGATCAGTACGAACACCAGAATGGCGACAACCAAAGCCCTTGTGCCCGGTTCGATTTGGCGGGCTATACGGCGTTCCGCCGCTTCGATGTCGTCGCGGAAGGCGTCGAATTCGCCCTCGGTGCGGCTCATCGGGCACACCCGCTTGACTGAACCGCCGCGGCCGGTTGCCCGATGGCCGGCATGCCCAGGCCGACGCCGCTGGGACGTTTCCCGTCGGCATGTGCATCACCGGCACGGGTGCGGCGGTATGTGACGACGTCGCCGTCGGCGATGAGGTAATGCGGCGCGGCCCCGGTGATCGTCGTTGTGACGATGTCGCCCGGACGCACCTGCTGCCCGCCCGGTGCGAAGTGGACCAAGCGGCCGTCTCGCGCGCGCCCGCTCATCCGCGCGGTGCGGCTGTCCTTGCGGCCTTCACCGGTGGCCACCAGCAGTTCGACAGTGCGCCCGATGTGGTTGCGGTTCTCCTCCAGCGCGATCCGGTCTTGCAGCTCCACCAGTCGCCCGTAGCGTTCCTGCACAACGGCTTTCGGCAACTGGCCGTCCAGTTCGGCGGCGGGGGTGCCGGGGCGTTTGGAGTACTGGAAGGTGAACGCGCCGGCGAACCTGGCCTGTCGAACGACATCCAGTGTGGCGGTGAAGTCCTCCTCGGTCTCCCCGGGGAAGCCGACGATCAGGTCGGTGGTGATTGCCGCGTGCGGCATCACCGCCCGCACCCGGTCGATGATGCCCAGGTAACGCTCGGCACGGTATGAGCGCCGCATCGCGCGCAACATCTTGTCCGACCCGGACTGCAGCGGCATGTGCAAGGCCGGGCAGATGTTCGGCGTCTGCGCCATCGCGTCGATGACGTCGTCGGTGAACTCCGCCGGATGCGGCGAGGTGAACCGCACCCGCTCCAGCCCGTCGATGCGTCCGCTCGGTGAGCAGCTCGGCGAACGCACCGCGGTTGCGCGCTAGACGCTGGTCGGCGAATGACACCCCGTAGGCGTTGACGTTCTGGCCCAGCAGCGTGATTTCCAGCACGCCGTTGTCGACCAGCGACCGCACCTCGGTCAGAATGTCGTCGGGGCTGCGGTCAACTTCTTTGCCGCGCAACGACGGCACGATGCAGAACGTGCAGCTGTTGTTGCACCCCACAGAAATGGAAACCCAAGCGGCGTAGGCAGATTCACGCGCGGCGGGCAGCGCCGACGGGAACTCCTGCAACGCTTCCGCGATCTCGACCTGAGCCACCTGATTGTGACGGGCCCGCTCGAGCAGCGCAGGCAACGATCCGATGTTGTGCGTGCCGAAGACGACATCGACCCACGGCGCCTTGGCCAGCACGGCGTCTTTGTCCTTCTGGGCCAGGCAGCCCCCCACCGCGATCTGCATGTCCGGGTTGCTGCGCTTACGCGTATGTTGTGTGGGCGATGTTGCCGTACAGCTTGTTGTCGGCGTTCTCCCGTACCGCGCAGGTGTTGAAGACCACCACGTCGGCGTCGGCGCCGTCGGCCGCCCGCCGATAGCCCGCTGCTTCCAGCAGGCCCGCCAAGCGCTCCGAGTCGTGCACGTTCATCTGGCACCCGTACGTGCGGACCTCGTATGTCCGCTCCGAGGTGGACTGCAGCGACGGGTCCTCGCGCGCAGCGGGCGCTGCGTCCGGTGCCACCGTCGAAGTCACTGGGCCATGGTACGGCGAGTTGTGACTACCGGTGCCCGCGTGGGTGTCCGGCCGCAGCTAAACGCGCCTGCGCTCCAGTTCGCCGGCCAGCTCGG
>CAWIAC010000027.1:0-12547 GCA_963833935.1 uncultured Actinomycetota bacterium
ACCGTGGACATCCCCGACTCGTCGACCGCCAGTAACGTCACCCGCGCTTCGAGAACACGAAAAATCTCGATTAGCTTCATCTTTCCTTCTTTCGTTATCCGAGGTGGCGCTCGCAGGCGCCGTCACAGCAAACCCGACTGCAGCAAGTCGCCGGCCAGTCCCGCCACCACCGGGACGATGCCCAGGCACAGGAACGCCGGCAGGAAACACAGGCCGAGCGGCCCGGCGATCAGGACGGCGGCCCGCTCGGCAGCCGCGGCGGCCGCGTGTGCGGCGTCCTGGCGACACTGCGAAGCAAGCGCGGCCACCGCTTCGGCCAGCGCCACACCCGAAACCGACGACCGCCGCGCCAGCCGCAGCAAGGCTTCGGTCTGCGGGTCGATCGAACTGGACGACAGTCCCGGCGGTGCGGACCATGCGACAGCCGGATCGGCGCCCAGCGCCAGCAGGTCGGCGGCGCGACGCAACACCCGAGCCAGCAGCGGAGGCGCCGACGGTGCCGTCGCCGCCGCAGCGGTCGACACCGCCATGCCCGCGGCCAGGCAAACGGCTAGCACGTCCAGGCTCGACGCGACGGCCAACGGATCAGGGCCGCGCACCGACTGCCGCCGCGGTCGCGTCGCCCGGCCCGCCATGTCGGCCCGTAGCCGCACCGCCGACGGCCGGGCGCCGCCCAGCAGCGCCACGGCCAGCAGTATCGCCGCGGTGCTCATGCGCGCCGCTCCTTCTCATCGCCGGGTCCCCCTCGCCGGTCCGCGGCTGGAGGCGCCCCCACTGCATCGTCGCCGGCGGTGCTCATGCCACCGCCCGGTCGGTGATGCGGTCTGACCACAGCAGGCCGCCGCAGACCAGCGTCAGCCCTACGACCAGCAGCCAGCCGCCCACGTGCCCGCCCAGCAGAAACGCCACCGGGCGCGCTCCGATGAGTTGGCCCATCAACACCGCTAGCACCGGAAGACTCGCGAGGATGGTGGCGGTCGCGCGCGCACCTGCCATTGCAGATCTCACGTGTGCCGAGAATCGTTGTCGCTCAGCAATGTCGCGTTGCGCGGCGCGCATCAAGGTGGACATCGCCAGACCGTGGTCAGCCGCCAGTTGCCAGCACACCGCGAGCCGATCCCATTGCGCGGGCAGCGCCGAGACCACGGCCATGTTGCGCAAACCTGCGCTGACATCGGCACCCAGCCGGGCACGCGCGGCCACCGCGCGGCACGAGTCGGAGACCGGCCCGGCTGTTTCGTCTGCTGCCACGGCGAAGGCCTGCGCCGGGTGGGCGCCCACCCGCAACTCGCCGACCAGGATGTCGATCGCGGTCTCCAGTTCACGGCCCTCCGCGACACCACGCTGGTTGCGCCGCCGGCGACGGTAGCGCAGGGCCATCGTCGCGCTGAATATGCCGAGCGCGAAAACCGTTGTCGGGGACAGAAATACGGCACTCACAGCCAAGCCGCTCACGCTCATCCAGCCAGCGGGCCGTGCCGGGAACCGATGACGTCCGATGCCGGCAAGTCGTCGACGCGGTGACGACGGAAGTACCAGCGCCGCTGCGGACAACGCCAGCGCGGCGGCCACCGGTCCGGTCATGACGGTGTCCGACTCTGCAACAGGCGGCGCAAGCCGGTGACCTCGTCGGTCGGTCCGCGGTCCGCGTGCCACACGGTGACCGCCCGCACCCGTCCGTCAGTGTTACGCAGCATGGCGATTTCACTGAGGCGCCGTCGCCCGCCCCGATCGCGAGCAACATGCAGCAGTACCTGGACTGCTGCGGCCAGTTGACTGTGCAGCGCACCGCGATCCAGCCCACCGAGAGCACCCAGTGCCTCCAGGCGAGCGGGGACTTCTCCGGGATTGTTGGCGTGCACGGTGCCCGCGCTACCGTCATGGCCGGTGTTCAGCGCCGCGAGCAGATCGACCACTTCGGCGCCGCGGACCTCTCCGACCACGATGCGGTCCGGCCGCATCCGCAGCGCCTGGCGGACGAGTTGCCGCACCGTGACCTCACCGACGCCCTCGACGTTGGCGCACCGGGCAACGAGCCTGACCAGGTGCGGATGGGGTGGCGCCAATTCGGCGGCATCCTCGACGCAGACAATCCGCTCGTCGGGCGACACAGCGTTCAGCATCGCCGACAGCAGGGTGGTTTTTCCTGCGCCGGTGCCGCCGGACACCAAGAACGCCAGCCGGGCCGCGATGATGTCGTCGATGAGTGCCGCGGCCGTCGGCATGATGGCGCCGGCCGCGATCAACGCGGACAGGTCCTGCGTAGCCGGCCGAAGCACCCGCAGCGACAGGCAGGTGCCACCCGCAGCGACCGGCGGCAGCACCGCATGCAGTCGGACCGCGAAACCCTTGGTGCCCAACCCGGTCAGCTGTCCATCGACCCACGGCTGCGCGTCATCGAGCCGCCGTCCGGCAGCCAGTGCCAGTCGCTGTGCCAAGCGCCGGACGGCAGCTTCGTCGACGAATCGAACATCAGTGCGCCGCAGGCCTTTTCCGTCGTCGACCCAGACCGCATCCGGCGCCGTGACCAGCACGTCGGTCGTCCCGGCCGCGCATAGGAGTGGCTCGAGGATCCCCGCGCCGGTCAGCTCGGTCTGCAGTGTTCGAAGACTTCCCAGCAACTCGGTGTCGCCGAGCACGCCACCGGACTCGGCCCTGATCGCGTCGGCCACCACGCTGGGGCGCAGCGGCGCGGATTCCGTGGCCAGTCGCTCCCGCACCCGGTCGATGAGCGACCCCGTCATGCCGCCCGGCCCTCAGGCGCTGCGGTACGCACCGGCAGCACCGCAAGCACTCGGCGGGCAGCGACAGCCAAGGCCGAGCGCCGTCTCACTCGCAGACCACCGTGCTCGAGTTGCTCGGCAACCCGGGGGTAGGGCCTCATCGAGGCCAGCAGCGGCACGGCGGCGATGGTCGCCATCTCGTCGGCTCGCAGGCCGCCCGGCGACGGGCCGCGCACCACCAGCCCGACGTTGGGATTGATACCGGTGAGGACCTGGACGATCGTCGCGGTCGCGGCACACGCCCGCACGTCGCAGGGGCTGACCACGACAACGAGATCGGATGTTTCCAAAGCGATTTCAGCGCCCTCGGTCAGCCGACGCGGAAGATCACAGACCACGGTCGCCCCGCCGCGGCGGCCCGCGTCAATGACGGCCTGCACGGCGCCGGCGTCCATTTCAAACCCACGCCGGGTGCCCGACAACATGCTGATCCCGCGGTGCTGCGGCAACGCTTCGCGCACGGCTGACCAGTTCAGCCGGCCGCCCTGCAGTGACAGGTCCGGCCAGCGCACGCCGGGTGTTGTCTCGGCGCCCACCAGCAGATCGATGCCACCACCCCAGGGATCCGCATCGACCAGCAGGGAGTCGGTCGCCGCTTGCGCCAGCGCGACGGCGAACACGGAGGCACCCGCCCCGCCGCGCCCGCCGATGACCGCCACCACCGCCCCGGGAGGACCGTAGTCGCGCGCTGATTCGGAGGCATTCGCGAGCTCGCGGACCAGATCATGTCCTTGCGCAGGCAGTCTCAGCACATGCCCGGCGCCCACTTCGATGGCCGCGGCCCACGTCGTGGGCGCCGGGTCGCTGCCGGCCACCACGATCACGTGCGCGCGGCGCGGCAATCCGTTGTGTGTGCATTCCCGCGCCGCAGCCTCGTCGATCACGACGGCCGCCGCCGCCGACCATGATTTCCTGCTCACCGGCAATGCGCTAGCAGCGTGAACGACTCGCACACCGACGGCCGCCGCAACCCGATCCAGCTCGTCGCGCAAGGCGGGCTCGGCAAGCACGGCGAGAATGCCGCGGGCCCCGGTGATCGTCATCGGCCCACCGTGCCCAAACACGACCCCGCACCGCCAGTCGCGTGCGGGGGTTTGTGAATAACTACGGATCTGTGTACAAATCGCCGGCGACAGCCTGGCTGAGAATTAACCCGACAAAAGGGACGACCCCCGCCAGGGGGGGAGGAGGCGAGGGTCGTCGTGTATCAGCCCCGGGGGGTCGGGCTGATACACCCTCGGCTAAGCCGAGTGATCCTTACTATACACATGAGAGTGTTGCGCAGCGCAAGGGTTGTTTGCGAAAGATGAGTACGGCCTTTGAGTAGCTGAACCAACAGTCTTGCGGCCGCTGAGGGCTACTAAACCACCTTTGACCGGCGGTTTTACCGGCACCGTCGCGATTTGCCGACGCACCGCCCTATGCTGAGGCGGTGACCGTCTCCGACTCGGCCGCTGACCAGCAAACTTCGCCGGCGCCCCCCGATCCCGGTCCGCGCACGGCAGCTTTCTTCGATCTCGACAAGACCATCATCGCCAAATCCAGCACGCTGGCATTCAGCAAACCTTTCTTCGCGCAGGGTTTGATCAACCGACGGGCCGTGCTCAAGTCCAGCTACGCCCAGTTCCTGTTCCTGCTGTCCGGCGCCGACCACGACCAGATGGACCGGATGCGCATCCACCTGACCAACATGTGCACCGGCTGGGACGTCGAGCAGATCAAGTCGATCGTCAACGAGACGCTGCACGACATCGTGACGCCGCTGGTGTTCGCGGAAGCCGCAGACCTGATCGCGAGCCACAAGCTCTGCGGCCGCGACGTCGTGGTGGTGTCGGCGTCCGGTGAGGAGGTGGTGGCGCCGATCGCCCGAGCGTTGGGAGCCACCCACGCGATGGCGACCCGCATGGTCGTCGCGGACGGCAAGTACACCGGCGAGATCGGGTTCTACTGTTACGGCGAAGGCAAGGTGCAGGCGATCCGCGAATTGGCCGCTCGCGAGGGCTACCTGCTCGAGCATTGCTACGCCTACTCCGACTCGATCACCGACTTGCCGATGCTCGAGGTCGTCGGCCACCCCAGCGTGGTCAACCCAGACCGCGCCCTTCGCCGTGAAGCGTCCGCCCGCGGCTGGCAGGTGCTGTCGTTTTCCAGGCCGGTGTCGTTGCGCGACCGCATCCCAGCGCCGTCGGGAGCCGCCGTCGCCACGACCGCCGCAGTCGGTATCAGCGCACTGGCCGCCGGAGCACTGACCTATTCGCTGCTTCGCCGGCTGGCTCTGTAGCTGTTCGCCAGCCTCGGTGCAGCAAACTTTCGACGTCACGGGTCGGCAACACTTCAGTATTTCGGTGACAATTGGCTCTTGATGTGACCGGGGTCACGTAGTACAAAGGATTCACGGAAGCTCGGTACGGCCAAGATCGGTCCGGAAGAGAAGGGTCGACCTCCCAAGCTGAGCGACCGAGCACGGTTCCCGGCACCCACGCGGAGTCATAGCCGCGATAATGGCAGAAGTGTTGCGGGCCTGCGTAATTGCGAAGAGTGGACGGCATCGACGGCCCTTTGGGTGGGGCTGCAGTCGGAAGCGTCGCAAGATCGCCGAGGCCACCCCACGCAGCCCATAGATGCACGCTTGGTAACCGAGATCCGTGCTAGCGGGCGGCGAACCGAAATCTTTCGGCACGCCGCCCGCTTTATTCGTCGCAGCCGCCCGCCGAGCGGGTGACTCGCCCACCGCGACATGGTTCCGGCAACCTAATCAGTGAGCGATTCCGCGATCGACAGCGCCTCCTGTGCGCCGGTGCGCATGGCCCGGCACGACAACACCAACCACGTCGCCATGCCATCCGGCGTCCCGGCGGCGAAATCGCGCGCCGCCTCGCGGTAGTCGGCGGCCCGCCGCATCCACCCCACCTCCGGCACGCCCAGCCCGTGCGGGTCGAGCCCGGTCGCGATGGTCACCAGCCGCGACACCGCCCGCGCGACCACCCCGTCCGCGCTGCCGAACGGAGCCAGGGTCAGCAACTCGCCGTGCGCGACCGCCGCGATGACCGGGGCCGGCGCCCGAGTGCCGCCGGTCATGATCTCGGCGAGCAACTCCAACCGGGGTCCGACATCGGCGTCGGCGCGTGGCCGGCCCAACCGGCTCTCGTCGACCAGGTCGGCCGCTGCCAGCATGTGCAGCCGCGCCAGCGCCTGCAGCGGCGCCCGCTGCCACACCCCGACCAGGTTGGTCTCGCCGCCTTCCAGCGCCTGGGCGACGCGTAGCGCTCCGGCGAAAACCGGGTCGCCCAACGCAGAGACGTCGAGTTGATCGTTGAGTTTTCGCCCGCCCCCGTCCAGCACCGCCGAGGCCCTGGCTGACCGCAGCGCGGCCTCCGCTGCGGTCACCGGCCAGCGTCGCAGGTTGGCGCGATGCCGGTGCGCCCGGCCGAGCGCCTCGCGCGCCTGTTCGCTGGCGGCGGCGACGCCGGGTAGCTCCATCAGCGGAGCCAGCGGGTCAGGAATCATCGGCGCCAGGATAGCCAGCAGCGGCGCCCGGAACTGCGGCCAGTAGCTGCCGGGTGTACTCGTGACGCGGCGAGGTGAACACGTCCTCGGTGGCCGCATGCTCGACCACCTGGCCCGCCCGCATCACCATGACGTCGTCGGCGATCTCACGTATCACCGCCAGGTCGTGGCTGATGAACAGATAGGTCAGGCCTAAATCAGCTTGCAACTCGGCGAGCAGTTCCAAGATCTGCGCTTGCACCACGACGTCGAGCGCCGAGACGGCCTCGTCACACACCAGTACCTCGGGCCGCAGCGCCAGGGCGCGCGCGATCGCGACCCGCTGACGTTGACCTCCGGACAACTCGCGCGGACGCCGGCTCAGCAGCGACGACGGGAGCGCGACCTGGTCAGCCAGCTCGCGCACCGTCTGCTGACGCTGTCGGCGATCGCCGATCCGATGAATTCGCAACGGCTCGGCGATGGTATGAAAGACCGAGTACATGGGATCCAAGCTGCCGTAAGGGTTCTGGAACACCGGCTGCACTCGGCGGCGAAACGCCAGTGTCTGGCCGCGGCTCAGCGATGCGGCCGCGGATACGTCAATGCCGTCGAAAACGACCGTGCCCGAGCTGGGTTGCAGCAGGCCCAGCACCATCCGCGCCAGAGTGGACTTGCCAGAACCGGATTCGCCCGCGATCGCCAGTGTGGTGGCCCGCCGCAACCGAAACGACACGTTCTCAACGGCATGCACGTCCGCCCTGCGCCACGGCGCACCCCGGGCAGACCGGTAGATCTTGGTCAGCGAAGAGGCGACGATGACGTCCTGCGACACGTCGCAGGACGCGTGCTCGGCCGCGGATTCGGCGGCCCGCCGGCGCGTCCGAACGGCAGGAGAGGTGTCGCGCAGCGACGGCGCTGCAGCCACCAGACGCCGGGTATACGGGTGCTGCGGGTCGTGCAGGATCGACTGTGCTGCGCCGGTTTCCACAACGGAGCCTTGGTGCATGACGACCAAGTGCTCGGCGCGTTCAGCGGCCAGCGCGAGGTCGTGGGTGATCAACAGCACCGCAGTTCCCAATTCGCCGGTGAGGTACTGCAGATGATCGAGCACCTGGCGTTGCACGGTGACGTCCAGAGCTGACGTCGGCTCGTCGGCGATCAGCAGCCGCGGCCGGCCGGCCAGCCCTATGGCGATCAAGGCACGCTGGCACATTCCACCGGACAGCTGGTGGGGGTACAGCCGGGCCCGCAGCCGCGGATCGGGCATCCCCGCGTCGGTGAGCAGTTGGACCGCCTGCTCTCTGGACGCACCGAGATTGTTGGCGCGCAAAGCTTCTCGTATCTGGAAGCCGACCCGCAGCACCGGGTTCAGGTTGGTCATCGGGTCCTGCGGCACGTAGCCGATGCCGGCGCCCCGGATAGATCGGAGCCGTCGGCCGTCAGCGACGGTGAGGTCGACGCCGTCGAACACGATGCGGCCCGCGGTAATTCGGCCACCGGGCGGAAGCAGCCCCAGAATCGCCGCGGCGGTGGTGGACTTCCCCGAACCCGATTCGCCGACGATCGCCACGGTTTCCCCGGTGCGCACTGCGAGGTCCACGTGTCGCACCGCCGGAACGTCGTCACCGAACCGGACTTCCAGGCCCGCGACGCGCAGCAACGGCACATCAGTTGTGCTCATGGGCGCCATGCCCGCGACGTCGGGTCCAGGGCGTCGCGCAAGACGTCGCCCATGATCATGAAAGCCAGCACCGTGACGGCCAGCGCGCCGGCGGGATAGAACAGGATCGGCGAGCCCGCCCGCAGCCGGATCTGGTCGACGTTGATGTCGCCGCCCCATGACACCACCGAGGGCGGCAGCCCGACCCCGAGATAGGACAGCGTGGCTTCGGTGACGATGAACAGTCCGAGTGCGATCGTGGACACCGCGATCACCGGACCGATGGCGTTGGGCAGGGCGTGGCGTACCAGTATCCCAAACCTGCTCAGCCCCAGCGCTTTCGCTGCCAGCACATAATCGCTGCCGCGGACCGCGAGCACAGCGCCGCGCGCAATCCTGGCTATCTGAGGCCAGCCGAACAGCGCGAGGATCGCGATCACCGTCCACACGGTCCGGTGATGCATGACCTGCATCAGCACAATCGCGGCCAGCAGCAATGGGATGCCGAAGAACACATCGGCGATGCGGGAGACCACCGCGTCAATCCAGCCGCCGTAGAAGCCGGCCAGCGCGCCCAGCGCCCCGCCGACGAGGAACACCGCCACGGTGGCGCCCAGTCCGACGGTGATCGACGCGCGGGCGCCGTAGACCGTGCGGGCATAGATGTCGTGGCCCTGTAGGTCGGTGCCGAACCAGTGCGTGGCCGACGGGGCAAGCATGCTCTGGTCCGGATTGGCGTAGGCGGGATCGGCCGCGGTGAACAATGCCGGAAACGCGGCGACGACGACGACGAACGCGATCAGCATCGCCGCGACCACAAATTTCGGGCGGCGGCGCAGTCCACGCCAGGCATCGACCCACAACCCGCCGCCGGGCAGCACGTCACCCATAGCGAATCCTGGGGTCAAGCGCCGCGTACAGCAGATCCACGGTCAGGTTGGTGAGCAGGTAGACGACGACAAGCACCGTCACGATGGACACCACCGTCGGCGCTTCCTGC
Source organism: uncultured Actinomycetota bacterium (assembly GCA_963833935.1). Taxonomy (GTDB): domain Bacteria; phylum Actinomycetota; class Actinomycetes; order Mycobacteriales; family Mycobacteriaceae; genus Mycobacterium. The sequence goes on from CAWIAC010000027.1 coordinate 8,933, forward strand.
CGAGTGACAGCTTGATAGAGCACGCCGCCGACACCGTGGATGTTGAAGATTCCCTCGGTGACGATCGCTCCACCCATCAGCGCGCCGAGGTCCGCGCCGAGGAATGTCACCACCGGGATCAGCGAGTTGCGCAGGATGTGCACGATCACCACCCGAGGCCGCGACAACCCTTTGGCCGTGGCGGTCCGCACGTGGTCGGCGTGGGCGTTGCCGGCGACCGCAGAGCGGGTCAATCGCACCACATAGGCGAACGACACTGCGCCCAAAACGATGCCGGGCAGCAACAGCCGCGCGAACGTCGGCTGGTCGCCGACCGTCACCGCGGCGACGCCCAACCGGACCCCGAAGACGAACTGCGCAAGGAAGCCCAGCACGAAGATCGGAACCGCGATGAGAATCAGGCTGGCGATCAGCACAACGCCGTCGAAAACTCCGCCCTGGTGCAGCCCCGCGATCACCCCGAACCCGACACCGAACAACGCCTCCACCGCCAGCGCGATCAACGCCAACCGGAAGGTGACTGGAAAGGCCTGCGCCAGAACGGTGCTGACCGGCAGCCCAGAGTAGGCATGGCCCAGATCTCCGTGCAGGATGCCACCGAGGTAGTGCAGATATTGCACCAAGAACGGGTCGTTGAGGTGGTACTGGGCGCGCAGTTGGGCGATCACCGCCGGGCTCAGCGGGCGATCGCCGCCCAGTGCCGCGATCGGGTCGCCGGGCAGCAAGAAGACCATGCCGTAGATCAGCAACGTGGCCCCCAAAAAAACCGGGACCATGGCCGCGACGCGCCGGACGAGATACCACCCCATCTCAGGCCTTCACGATGTGTTCGTAGTCGGGCAGTCCGTTCCAGGTCAGCGCGACGTGACTGACCGCCGGCGACCGTCCGGCGACGGCGACGGTATACCAGAGCGGGACGACGGGCATGTCCCGCAACAGAATTCGCTGTGCGCCGTTGGCGATGGTGAACGACCGCGGCAGGTCGGGTGCGGCCTCGGCGGCGGCCATCGCCGCATCGAACCGCGGGTTGGAGTAGCCGACGTCGTCGGCGCCCGCGCCGGTGACGAACAACGGCTCCAAGAACTCCAGCATCGAGGGGAAGTCTCCCTGCCACCCGGCCCGGAACGCGGTGCTGATCGTTCGGTTGGTGATCTGGGTCCGGAACCCGGCGAAGGTAGGCTGGGGCGCTCCGGCGGCATCGATGCCGAGAGTGTTTTTGATGCCGTTGGCCACCGCGTCCACCCACTCCTGATGCGGGCCGTCGGCGTTGTAGGCGATGGCGTACGGTCCAGTCCATTTCGAGATGGCATCGGCCTGCGCCCACAGCCGCCGCGCACGGTCCGGGTCGAAGCTCAGCGCGTCGTTGCCGTCGATGTGGGGGTCGTAGCCGGGCAGCGAACTGGCGGTGAAATCGTGGGCCGGTGCTCGTGCGCCGGAGAAGATCTTGTGACAGATCTGCGGTCGATTGATCGCCGCCGACAGCGCGAGTCGGCGCAGCCGGCCCTCCTCGCCCGCGAAGTGCGGCAGCCGCAGCGGCGTGTCCAACGTCTGGTTGGCCGCTGCCGGCGCGGTGATCGCGCGGTCGCCGAGGTCCTTGCGGTAGACGGTGAGCACGCTGGGCGGAATCGTGTCCAGCACATCGAGATTGCTCGACAGCAGATCGGCGTAGGCGGTGTCGAGGTTGGCGTAGAAGACGAACCGCAGCCCCTTGTTCTGCGGTATCCGGTTGCCGTGGTAGCCCGGATTGGTGACCAGGTCGAGTTTGACGTTGTGTTGCCAGGCCGGGGTTTGCCGCTCGTCGGCGAGCCGGTACGGGCCATTGCCGACCGGGTGCTGCCCGAACGCCGTCATATCCTTGAACGCCGAGTCGGGCAGCGGATAGAACGGCGAAAACCCAAGCCGCAGTGTGAAGTCGATCGTCGGCCCCTTGAGCCGCACGGTGAATTCGTGGTCGTCGACGACCCGGAGCCCCGACATGGTGTTCGTCGCCGGTTTCGGCGCGGCCACTTCGTCGAAACCGGCGATCGGATTGAAGAAGCTCTGCTGCAGTTGAGCATTAGTGGCCAGCGCACCGAAATTCCAGGCGTCGACGAACGAGTGCGCCGTCACCGGTGAGCCATCGCTGAACGTCCAGCCGGGCTTGAGCGTGATCCGGTAGTTGACGTCGTCGGTCGTCTCGATCGCGCTCGCGACCTCCAGCGCGGGCGCGCCCTCGGCGTCGTAGGACATCAGGCCGGCGAACAGCCGGTCAACGATCCGGCCGCCGTTGCTGTCGTTGGTGTTCGTCGGGATCAGCGGATTCTGCGGTTCGCCCGCGTTGACGATCACCACATCGGTACGGACACTGCCCGCCCCGCAACCGGCCAGCGACGCGAACGGCAACAAAGCGCAACCGATCACCGCGGCGGCCCGCATTCGACGCATGTGCCCGACCATATTGCCTCGGGCTTCGCTCAAAGTTCAGCGTCCGGCGAGCCTAGGGCCAGCTGTTCGGCCAGCCCGGCAACCCAGTCCGGTATCGCGGGGACGTTGTCGGGTGGCGAGCCGACGATTACCAGTTCGTCGATCCCCGCTTCACGTAGCGTAGGGACGTCGGTATACCGCAGGTGTTGAAGCGCGACGGCCAATTGCAGGTCGCCAGGATCACGTCCGGCCTCGTCGCACAATCTTCGAATGAGCGCGACTCGCTCGGCGACCACCGCAACGTCACCTAGGTTGAAGCCGTACCAGCCGTCTCCCCACTTCACCACCCGTCGCAGAGCCGCGTCGCTGTTGCCGCCCAGCATTATCGGGATGCGGCGGTCGCGCACAGGTTTGGGATTGAGGCGCACGCATTCAAAGTGGACGAATTCGCCTGCAAATGAGGCGATGTCGTCGCGCCATAGGGTCCGCATCGCAGCGACATACTCGGCGGTGCGAGTGGCGCGGCGTTCGAAGGGAACGCCGAGCGTATCGAACTCCTCCCGAGACCATCCGATGCCAACACCCAGGGTGAACCGACCGCCACTGAGCAAGTCGAGCGTCGCGGCCTGTTTGGCGACCACCACGGGGTTGTGTTCCGGAAGCAGCAGCACCCCAGTCGCCAGGCCAATCGTCGTGGTTGCTGCGGCCGCGAAACTCAGACCGATCAACGGATCAATCCAGTCAGCGGCCGCGGGAACCGCAATCTTGCCATCGGCGGAATATGGGTAGCGGGACGCGGACTGGTCGACCATTACCACGTGCTCGCCGCCCCACAATGTGGCGAAGCCGTGTTGCTCTGCCGCGACGGCAACCGCGTCGATCACGGCACGCTGTGCGCCCGCCCCGATACCCAGCGCATGTAACCCCAGCCGCACCAGCGGATCCTCTCACAGCGCCCGCGCCTCGGCCCCCGGTCTGCGCTCACCGGCGTACCCGAAACGCTTGCCGTGGCCAGGGCTTCGCACTGGCCACCCGCGGATTTCGCCGCGCAAGCCAAAACCGGCGATGGGCTCTACCGCGCCGCCGAGCACGACCGACTGGCGTTCCGGGCCCAGCCACTTGAGCGTGATCCAGTAGTTGACGTCGTCGGCGCTGTCGATCGACCGGGCGACCTCCAGCGCGGGCGTGCCCTTGGCGTCATGGGACACACGG
>CAWIAC010000028.1:0-21120 GCA_963833935.1 uncultured Actinomycetota bacterium
GCTGCGATCCTGCTGCCGATTTCGCTGCTGCACTCGCGGCGGATTCAACGCAATGTCGCGCACCTGGCTCAGGGGCCGACGTGATCGCGCTTCTCGCTCTTCATTCCGCGGCCGTCGACCATTCGCACTTCGATGAATCTGCAGGTCAGAGTCGCCTTGTCACGACCCGTGGACGTATGGTCCGTGAACGGGGCGTGAATTGTCTAATTAGTCGGGTGCGAAAGTAGCGCCGCTGACCCCGCAGCCGTGACACTGGTGAGGTGGCGATAACCCCATCTTCTGCGGCATCATCGGCAGCCAATTTCTTCCGTTCAGTGATCAGCTGGCTGCAGGTCGGCTACCCCGAGGGCGTCCCTGGGCCCGACCGCCTCGCACTGCTGGCGCTGCAGCGTGGCACGCACCGCTGACCGAGGACGAGATCACTGAAGTCGTCGACTCGATCGACGAGGAAGAGCTGTCGAACCGCAACGTCAGCCGTGACGTGATCGCAGATTTCATCTCCGACATGACGCACTACGACGCCGGTCCGGAGAACATCGCGCGGGTGGCCGCCAGGCTGGCCGCTGCGGGCTGGCCGCTGGCCGGTATCGATGGCCAGTCCCACGGCGATGGTGCGGACGACTCTACGACGGCCGCCTCGGGGGCTAGCTCACAGAGTTGACGTGTCGATCACGAAGCGGTAGCGCACGTCGCTGGCCAGCACTCGCTCATAAGCTTCGTTGACGTAATCCGCTGCAATAACTTCGATTTCGGGCGTCACGTGGTGCTCGGCGCAGAAATTCAGCATCTCCTGCGTCTCAGCGATGCCACCGATGTTGGACCCGGACAGGCTGCGACGCGCCAGCGCCAGCGGGAATGCCGGCACCTCCATCGGATGCTCGGGCATGCCCAGCTCGACCAGCGTGCCGTCGACGTCAAGCAGGTTCAGATAGTTGCCAAGGCTCAGGTTCGCCGAGACGGTGTTGAGGATGAGGTCGAAACTGCTGCGCAGCTTCTTGAAGGTGTCGCGGTCGGCGGTGGCGTAGTAGTGGCTGGCGCCCAGGCGCAGACCGTCTTCCATCTTCTTCAGCGACTGTGAGAGCACGGTCACCTCAGCGCCCATCGCGGCGCCGAGCTTGACGCCCACGTGCCCGAGGCCGCCCAGGCCGATGATCGCCAGGCGAGTGCCCGGTCCGGCCTTCCAGTGCCGCAGCGGTGAAAACAGCGTGATGCCCGCACACAGCAGCGGCGCCGCGGCGTCCAGCGGCAACGAGTCCGGAATGCGCACAACGAAGTTCTCGTTGACGACGACCGCTTGGCTGTATCCGCCCTGCGTCGGTGTGCCGTCTTTGTCGATGGCGTTGTAGGTGAGCGTCGCGCCGTTCTTGCAGTACTGCTCGAGCCCTGCCGTGCAGCTGCTGCATCTGCCGCAGGAGTTCACCATGCAGCCCACACCGACCTGGTCGCCGACCTTGTGCTTGGTGACCTCGGCGCCGACCGCGGTCACGACGCCGGCGATTTCGTGGCCGGGAACTACCGGGTAGTTGGGCTGACCCCACTCGGCTTTGACGGTGTGGATGTCGGAGTGACAGATCCCGGCGAACTTGATGTCGATGGCCACGTCGTGCGGGCCGGGGTCGCGGCGGGTGATCGTGGTCTTGGTCAGTGGCTCAGTCGCCGAAGTGGCGGCGTAAGCGGAAACGGTGCTCATCAGCAATCCTCGTGAATGTCGCTTGGTTCAGTATCGAATTCAATTGAACACAGCCAACATTAGCATAGATAGGCTATGCATTTCTCTCGATGCGGTGGACATCACACCGCCGCTCAGTTGATCGGGGCGTTGACGAAGCGCAGATCGTCGATGACGCCGCGGGCGGCAATCAGGCCCTCGCCGGTCTGCCAGATCTCGTTGTTGACCACAAAGACCCGATTGTCGCGGTTGGCCGCGAGCCTGCGCCACGCATCGCTGTCGAAGAGCGTCGGGGCGCGGTCTTTGGCGGCCGGCGAGTCGAACGAGACGTACACGATGTCGCCGTCGGCCGCGGAGAAGTCCGCGTTGTTGGCCAGGTCGGTGTCGGTGCTACCCAGCTCGATGTAGGGCTTGTCGGTAAACCGTTGCGCGGCAGGGCGATCGAGGCCGACGGCGGCCAACACGCTGGCCGGGAAGTTGTCGGCCCCGTACACCCGGACGGCGTTCTCGGTGAACTGCACGATCGAGGCCTGGTAGTGGGTGGCGTCGTGCGCGGCGCCTTCGTCGTGCGCCTTCGCAATGAAGGCGTCGATCAAGCCGCCCGCGGCGTCGCTGCGCGCGGTCGCCTCGCCCACCGCGCGCAAATTGTCTTCCCACGCCGCACCCGGAGTCCCGGCGAACACCGTCGGCGCGATGGCCGCCAACGCCGGATACAGCTTCGGCGTCACGCCTTGCGAGCCGAGGATCAGGTCAGGCTTGGCCGCTTTGATGGCGGCCAGGTCCGGGCTGCTGCGGGTGCCCACGCCGGGCAGCTGATGCACGACCGTTCCCAGGTAGGACGGCTGGGCGGGGGAGCCGTCCGGCAGCGCGGCCCCGACAATGCGCGACTGCAGGCCCAGCGCGCACAGCGCGTCGAGCTGATCACCGGAGAGCACGACGATGCGCTGTGGATCGTCGGGCACCTCAACCGTGTCGGGCTGCACCCCGGCCGCGTTGTGGGCGGTCCGGGTCGCCGGCCCGGCGTCCGCGCCGGCCGGTTGCGGCGCGCACGACTCGTCGGGCCGCCGCTGGTTGCCCAAAACGCCTGCTCCGGCGACCTGGGTGGTGCTGGTGATGACCGACGCCGATGCCGATCTGCTGCGGACGGGTGGCGTGGGCGTGCAACCTGCCGCACACTGCAGCTGCTGTCGCTGCCGCGGCGGTAGCGGCCAGCGCGCGTCGCGCACCCTTGAGGAGCACGGCTCCGACGGTAACATCTGGCCAGGTGAAACCCACTTGAGCGATGGAGGCGGCAGCGGCTGAACCACAGTGTTCATCGGGCTATTACGACAGTTTGTAGGACCAGTCCGTCGCCGGGCCCGCTCGAAGGCTAAACTCGTGTTTCACTGATCCCAGTTGCCCTGCCCGATGTTTGGAGGAGCTCTTGACCACCGAAGCCCCCCCGCTGGGAGAACTCGAGGCCAGTCGTCCGTACCCGCCGCGAATCGGGCCGAAAGGCAACCTGATTTACCGGCTGATCACCACCACCGATCACAAGCTGATCGGGATCATGTACGTGGTCACCTGCTTCATCATGTTCTTCATCGGCGGCTTGCTGGCGCTGCTGATGCGCGCTCGAATTGGCCGCGCCCGGTCTGCAGTTCTTGTCCAACGAGCAGTACAACCAGCTGTTCACCATGCACGGCACGATCATGCTGCTGTTCTACGCCACCCCGATCGTGTTCGGCTTCGCCAACTTGGTGTTGCCGCTGCAGATCGGCGCGCCCGACGTGGCGTTCCCGCGGCTGAATGCGTTTTCGTTCTGGCTGTTTTTGTTCGGCGCGCTGATCGCCATGGGTGGGTTCATCACGCCCGGCGGCGCCGCCGACTTCGGCTGGACCGCGTACACGCCGTTGACCGACGCCATCCACTCACCGGGCGCGGGCGGCGACCTGTGGATCATGGGGCTGGCCGTCGCCGGTCTGGGCACCATCTTGGGTGCGGTCAACATGATCACCACGGTGGTCTGCATGCGCGCGCCCGGGATGACCATGTTCCGGATGCCGATCTTCACCTGGAACATCCTGGTGACCTCGATCCTGATCCTGCTGGCGTTCCCGCTGCTGACCGCGGCATTGTTCGGGCTGGCCGCCGACCGGCATCTGGGCGCCCACATCTACGACCCGGCCAACGGCGGAGTCTTGTTGTGGCAGCACCTGTTCTGGTTCTTCGGTCACCCCGAGGTCTACATCATCGCGCTGCCATTCTTCGGCATCGTCAGCGAAATTTACCCTATGCTCTCCCGCAAGACGACCTTCGCCATAATTGACGCTGGTGTACGCGACGCTCTCGATCGCCGCGTTGTCGGTTGCGGTGTGGGCGCACCACATGTACGCCACCGGAGCGGTGCTGCTGCCCTTCTTCTCGTTCATGACCTATCTGATCGCGGTACCGACCGGGATCAAGTTCTTCAACTGGATCGGCACCATGTGGAAGGGGCAATTGACCTTCGAGACGCCGATGTTGTTTTCGGTCGGCTTCATGGTCACCTTCCTGTTGGGTGGCCTGACCGGGGTGCTGTTGGCCAGCCCGGCGCTGGACTTCCATGTCACCGACAGCTATTTCGTGGTCGCGCACTTCCACTACGTGCTCTTTGGCACCATCGTGTTCGCCACCTTCGCCGGCGTGTATTTCTGGTTCCCGAAGATGACCGGCCGACTGCTCGACGAGCGTTTGGGCAAGCTGCATTTCTGGCTGACGTTCATCGGCTTCCACACCACGTTCCTGGTGCAGCACTGGGTGGGCGACATGGGTATGCCGCGCCGCTACGCCGACTACCTGAACACCGACCGGCTTCCAGCCCTACAACGTCGTCTCGACGATCGGGGCGTTCATCCTCGGTGTGTCGATGTTCCCGTTCGTTTGGAACGTCTTCAAGAGCTGGCGCTACGGCGAGCTGGTCACGGTCGACGACCCGTGGGGATACGGCAACTCGCTGGAGTGGGCAACCAGTTGCCCACCGCCGCGGCACAACTTCACCGAGCTGCCGCGCATCCGCTCCGAGCGCCCGGCGTTCGAATTGCACTACCCGCACATGGTGGAGCTGAGCGGTGTGCCGAGGCGCACGTGGGCCGGGCCCACGGCCCCTCGGACTTCGGCGACGTCACCCGAGCCGACGACGTCAGCGTTCGTACATAATGGCCGCTCTGGGCGGCAATCTGGGGTGAGCACGCCCCACAAGGTGTCGGCGTTGATCACCGTCACCGGTCACGACAAGCCTGGTGTGACATCGGCGCTCTTCGGAGTGCTTTCCGCGTATAACGTTGACTTGCTCAACGTCGAGCAGGTGGTGATCCGGGGCCGGCTGACGTTGGGTGGTGCCGGTGTCGGCGCCAGTGGAAGTCTTCGAAGGCGCCGGGTTTTCCGACCAAGTCGAGGCGGCGATCCACTCGGTCGGTCTGGACGTGAGCATTGAGCGCAGCGACGATTTGCCGGTCATCCGCGAGCCTTCGACGCACACCATCATGGTGCTGGGCCGCCCGATCACCGCTGAAGCGTTCGGCGCGGTGGCGCGCGAGGTGGCTGCACTGGGCGTCAACATCGACCTGATCCGCGGCGTCTCCGACTATCCGGTCACCGGCCTGGAATTGCGGGTTTCCGTGCCGTCGGGGGGCGGCGGCCAGCTGCAGGAGCTGCTGACGCGGGTGGCCGCCGACGCGGGCGTCGACGTGGCGTTGGAGGACTGCAGCCTCTCGCGGCGCGCCAAACGGCTCATCGTGTTCGACGTCGACTCGACGCTGATACAGCAGGAAGTCATCGAGATGCTCGCCGCCCGGGCGGGCGCCCTGGACGCGGTCGCCGCGATCACCGAGGCCGCGATGCGCGGTGAGCTGGACTTCGCCGAGTCGCTGCATCAGCGGGTCGGCACCTTGGCCGGCCTGCCCGTCGAGGTGCTCGACGAGGTCGCCGAAGACGTGACGCTGACCCCGGGTGCCGGACCACCTTGCGCACGTTGCGGCGGCTCGGTTATCACGTGGGGGTGGTCTCCGGGGGTTTCCGGCAGGTCATCGAACCGCTGGCGCACGAGCTGATGCTGGACTTCGTCGCCGCCAATCAGTTAGAGGTCGTCGACGGAAAGCTCACCGGTCGGGTCATCGGCCCGATCGTCGACCGCCCGGGTAAAGCCAAGGCGCTCAGGGACTTTGCGCATCAGGTCGGGGTCCCGATGGCGCAGACGGTCGCGGTCGGCGACGGCGCCAACGACATCGACATGCTGGCCGCAGCCGGTCTGGGCATCGCGTTCAACGCGAAACCCGCACTGCGGAAAGTCGCCGACGCGTCGCTGAGCCACCCCTATCTGGACACCGTGCTGTTTCTGCTCGGCGTGACGCGCGGAGAGATCGAGGCCGCCGACGCGCTCGACGGCCGGGAGCGGGTCGACATCCCGCCCGATTAACTGCCGCGCGAGCAGGCGAAAAAGCCCGGCACGCCGATGCGTGAGGTGCTTTTACGTCTGCTTACCCACGCGGACCCGGCAGCCGCCGTGGCGCCGCGGTACGGCACGATGGTCGGGTGCCCAAATCGGAAGCCGGAGGTGAAACCCGAGGATTCGAAGAATCCGAGGTGGAACCGAGCGACTGACGAGGCAGTCGACCCCGACCTGCTGATCGACTTCACCGACGTGTCGTTGCGGCGCGACGGTCACACTCTGGTCGGGCCGGTGACCTGGTCAGTCGAGCTCGACGAACGCTGGGTGATCATCGGCGCCAACGGCGCGGGCAAGACGTCGCTGTTGCGATCGCGGCGGCCGCCGAGCACCCCTCGTCGGGTGTCGCCTACGTGCTGGGGGAGCGTCTAGGCCGGGTCGACATGTCGGAGCTGCGCTCCCGGGTGGGTTTGAGTTCCTCGGCGCTGGCGCAACGGATTCCCGGCGATGAGGTGGTGCGTGACCTGGTCGTCTCGGCCGGCTACGCGGTGCTGGGCCGTTGGCGGGAACGCTACGAGGACGTCGACTACCACCGCGCGGTCGACATGCTGGAAAGCCTGGGCGCCGAGCATCTCGCCGACCGCACCTACGAAACCCTGTCGGAAGGTGAGCGCAAGCGGATTCTGATCGCGCGCGCGTTGATGACCGACCCCGAACTACTGCTGCTCGACGAGCCCGCGGCCGGTCTCGACCTGGGCGGACGCGAGGAACTGGTGGCGAGGCTGGCCGACTTGGCCGCCGATCCCGACGCCCCGGCGCTGGTCCTGGTCACCCATCACGTCGAGGAGATTCCGCCCGGCTTCAGCCACTGCATGCTGTTGTCGGAGGGACGGGTCGTCGCGGCCGGATTACTGGCCGACGTGCTGACCGGAGAGAACCTGTCCGCGGCGTTCAATCAAGCGATCGCGGTGGACGTGCTCGACGGGCGTTACTTCGCCCGCCGTACCCGTACCCGCGCGGCCCACCGGAGGCGCTCTTGACCGACGACTCGCTTGTCCCGTTGACGCCGCGGCCGGCCGCGACCGTGATGCTGGTGCGCGAGGACCCAGACGGTATCGCCGTCTTCCTGATGCGACGTCACGCCGCAATGGAATTCGCTGCCGGAACAGTGGTGTTTCCCGGCGGCGGTGTCGACGACCGCGACCGTAACGCCGATATCGCGTGGGCCGGCCCGCCGCCGTCGTGGTGGGCGCAGCGGTTCGGCATCAACACCGACCTGGCCGAGGCGCTGGTGTGCGCGGCTGCGCGTGAGACCTTCGAGGAGTGCGGCGTGCTGTTCGCCGGCCCGGCCGACGACCCGAGCGGCATCGTCGGCGACGCATCGACGTACCGCGAATCTCGGCAGGCGCTGGCCGACCGGACGCTGTCATTCGCCGACTTCCTGCGCCAGGAAAACCTGGTCCTGCGGGCCGATTTGCTGCGGCCGTGGGCCAACTGGGTGACCCCCGAAGCCGAACGCACCCGCCGCTACGACACCTACTTCTTCGTCGGGGCGTTGCCGGAAGGCCAGCGCGCCGACGGGGACAACACCGAATCCGACCGTGCGGAGTGGGCGACGCCGCAGGCGGCCATCGCCGAATTCGAAGCCGGTCGGTGCTTTCTGCTGCCGCCGACCTGGACACAGTTGGACTCGCTGACCGGTCGCTCGGTTGCCGATGCGCTGGCCGTCGAACGTCGGATCGTGACCGTGCAGCCGAATCTCGAAATCGACGGCGACAACTGGATATTCGAGTTCTTCGACTCCGACCGTTATCACCGGGCCCGAAAGGCCGGCGGACTGGGATGGCGGCATTGAGCGAGTTCGTCAGCGTCCACCTGGGCCAGGACCGTCCAGGCGTCGGAACCCTGGTGCTCTCGCGGCCTCCTACCAACGCCATGACCCGGCAGGTCTATCGAGAGGTCGAGGGGGCCGCTGCCGAGGTCAGCCGCCGCGAGGACATCGCCGCCGTCATCGTCTTCGGCGGACATGAGATTTTCTCCGCCGGTGACGACATGCCCCAGTTGCGCGCGCTGACCGCGCCGGAGGCCGAGAGCTGGATCCGTGAGCACCGCGGCGCCGTCGAGGCGGTCGCCGCGATCCCGAAGCCGACCGTTGCCGCGATCACCGGATACGCGCTCGGTGCCGGTCTGGGTCTGGCGCTGGCCGCCGACTGGCGGGTCAGCGGCGACAATGTGCGGTTCGGCACGACGGAGATTTTGGCCGGACTGGTTCCCGACGGCGGCGGCATGGCGCGGCTGGCCCGCACGGTGGGGGCCAGCCGGGCCAAGGAGCTGGTGTACAGCGGTCGATTCTTCGACGCCGAAGAGGCGCTGGCGCTGGGGTTGATCGACGAGATGGTGGCCCCGGACAACGTGTACGACGCCGCCGCGGCCTGGGCGAGCCGTTTTGTCGACGGACCCCGGGCCGCGCTTGCTGCGGCCAAAGCCGGGATCGACGCCGTCGACGAGCTGACTCTGGCGGAGCGGTCCGCCGCCGAACGCCGCTACCTCGACGTGTTCGCCGCCAACCTGTGGCGGCCGCCGCCGGCGACAGACGCGACTTAACAGAATCTGAGAAAAGCCTTTACCTAATTTGAGAGCCGATCGGTATTACGAGCTCGCTCACATCAGCTGGAGGCCTGCAAAGTGGCGCGTCGCACGTCGGTAGTAGGTGCTGCTTTGGTCGCTGGCGGCCTTTTTTCGTTCGGGATGACCGCGCCGACCGCACGTGCCGACGATTTCGGTCTCGGTGACGTGATCAGCGACCTCATCGCCAGCGCGAGTCGGGACCCAAGGTGTCGACCAGGCGCTCGCCGCCGCGTCCAGCGCGTACACGGTGTCCCCCGGAAGACCTATTCCAGCAGGACATCTACGACCCCCTGCACGCGGGCATCGAGAACTGGATCAACAGCTCGTTCGGTGAGCAGGTGGACAACGTCATCAACACGACGTTCGGGGAATTTCTGATCGGCAATGGTGCTCCCGGGACGGAGCAAGACCACCATCTCGGTTCCTGCCGTCGAGTTCCCGGACGGCTACCAGGTCAGCGTCACCGGCGGCGAGGTGGTGTCAGCCTGCAACGCCCCCGAACTCGTCATCGCCTCAGACAACGGCGCAAGCACTGTCACCGTCACCGTGAGCCCCGCCGGAACCTAGACAGGGACTAGCCAGGATGCTCGCCGGCCTGGGCGGCCGATAGGCTGGGCCACCATGACCAGTACCGACCCGGCGCCGCAGCCGCACGCCACCGCCGAGCAGGTTGAGGCCGCCCGCCACGACAGCAAGCTGGCCCAGGTGCTCTACCACGACTGGGAAGCGGAGAACTACGACGACAAGTGGTCGATCTCCTATGACCAACGCTGCATCGACTACGCGCGGGACTGCTTCGACGGCGCCGTACCCGACGAAGAGATCCATCGGCTGCCCTACGACCGTGCGCTCGAATTGGGTTGTGGCACTGGTTTTTTCCTGCTGAACCTGATCCAGTCAGGGGTGGCGCGGCGCGGGTCGGTCACCGATCTGTCGCCGGGCATGGTCAAAGTCGCCACCCGCAACGGGCAGTCGCTGGGGCTGGACATCGACGGCCGGGTCGCCGACGCCGAGCGCATCCCGTATGACGACGAGACCTTCGATCTGGTCGTCGGACACGCTGTGCTGCACCACATTCCCGACGTCGAGCAGTCGTTGCGTGAGGTGCTTCGGGTGCTGCGGCCCGGTGGCCGGTTCGTGTTCGCCGGCGAGCCGACCACCGTCGGCAACGGGTACGCTCGTGCGCTGGCTGACCTGACCTGGAACGTCACCATCCGGGCCGTGAAGCTGCCCGGTCTGGGCAGCTGGCGCCGTCCCCAGGCCGAGCTCGACGAGAACTCACGGGCGGCCGCCCTGGAGTGGATCGTTGATCTGCACACCTTCGACCCGCGCGACCTCGAGCGGATGGCCGCTGACGCCGGCGCGGTGCAGGTTCGCACCTCGACCGTGGAGTTCACCGCCGCGATGTTGGGCTGGCCGGTCCGCACATTCGAGTCGACAGTGCCACCGGGGCGGCTGGGCGGGGGCTGGGCGAGGTTCGCGTTCAGCAGCTGGAAGACGTTGAGCTGGATTGACGAGAACCTGTGGCGCCGGGTGGTGCCGAAGGGCTGGTTCTACAACGTGATGATCACCGGGATCAAGCCGTCCTGAACTTCAGCCTCGACGACGTTGCTTACCTGACATCCGACGCGGGCTCTGCCGCGTTGAGCGTGGTCGCAGCACTTCCGCTGACCGACCGGATCACCGAGATCGCCGCGCTGCGAAAACAGTTCGGCGACCGGACGCCGGCATTGGTGGAAACGGTGTTGCTGCGAAGGCGCGCTGCCACGAAGCTATCCGGGCTGCCCGGCACCGCCGACTGGCTGTTCACCGACGAAGCTCTGCAGCAGGCCAGCGCTGCACCGGTTGGGTTGCATCGGTCAATGCGGTTGAGCGGCAATGTGATTCACGACGTGACGTGTTCGATTGGTACCGAGCTGGCGGCGCTGCGCGGTTCGGCCGCGCGGGCGGTGGGCAGCGACATCGATCCGGTCCGGCTGGCGATGGCGCGGCACAATCTCGGCGCGGCCGTCGATCTGTGTCGCGCCGACGCACTTCACCCCGTAACCCGCGACGCGGTGGTGCTGGCCGACCCCGCGCGCCGTGGCGGTGGGCGGCGGCGCTTCAATCCGCGCGACTATCAGCCCGCGCTGGACCGACTGTTCGAGGCCTACCGAGGCCGGGAATTGGTCGTCAAGTGCGCTCCAGGAATCGATTTCGATGCTGTGACGCGGCTCGGGTTCGGCGGTGAGATCGAGGTGACGTCTTATCGAGGGTCGGTACGGGAAGCCTGCCTGTGGTCGGCGGGTTTGGCCGAGGCGGGCGTGCGCCGGCGTGCCAGCATCCTGGACCGCGGCGACCAGATCACCGACGCCGAACCGGACGACTGCCCGGTCCGGCCTGCGGGCCGGTGGATCGTCGACCCCGACGGCGCGGTGGTACGTGCGGGTCTGGTACGTCACTACGCCGCGCGACATGGGCTGTGGCAGCTCGACCCGAACATCGCCTACCTGTCCGGCGACGAGTTACCGCCCGGCGTGCGCGGATTCGAGGTCCTTGCGCAGTTGCCGTTCGACGAGCGACGGCTACGGCAAGCGCTCGGCGCGCTCGACTGCGGGGCGTTGGAGATCCTGGTCCGCGGGGTGGACGTGGACCCCGATGCGCTGCGCCGCCGACTGGGCCTGCGCGGCAGCCGATCGATGACAGTGGTCATCACCCGGCTCGGCTCGGGTGCGGCGGCGCGGGGGACGGCGCTGGTGTGCCGGCCGTCGTGACGGCGCAGCCGGACGATGATGCAGAGGATGCGTGGCGGCGGTAATTCGGTAGAGACGAATTGGGCATACGTTTGGACCGAGCTCGCGTCGTTGTTCTAAGGCACTGCCTGCTGGGTCGGCGGCCACCGTTCAAGCAGGGCAGTGGGCGCTGACCTGCTCAGATGATCGTCTTTCGCTGGCGGGGCAGTGTGACAGCAAGGCGTTTGCCACGCGTCCTGATGGGAGCCAGGTAGGCTTGCGAGGCGGCATTTCAGCCGTTCTGAGTCTGCGAGGGCAAGTCGACCGATGCGCAACATCATGTCGGCCGCGCTAATAGCGGCCGGAGCCCTGCTGGGCTGGCCCGGCGGAGCGGTCGCGGCCGCGGACTCGGTATGCGCCAGCCTGGGCGGCGAACTCCCGGATGGGCAGACGTGTCATGTGCACGCCTCTTCGGCCACCTACATGCTGGACATGACGTTTCCGGTCGACTATCCCGACGAGCAGGCACTGATCGATTTCATCAGCCAGAACCGGGATGGATTCGTCAGCGTCGCGCAGACGTCGTCGCAGACTTCCGGCCCGCGCGATGTCCCGTACCAGATGGAAGTCACCTCCGAGCAATACCACTCCGGCCGGCCGCCCGGCGGCACCCGAAGCGTGGTGCTCAAGGTCTTCGAAGATCTCGGTGGTCCGCGCCCATCCACGTTCTACAAAAGCTTCAACTACGACCTGGGAGCGCAGAAGGCGATCACCTTCGACACGCTTTTTGCGCCGAATGCCAAACCGCTCGACGCGATTTTCCCGATCGTGCAACGCGAGGTGGGACGGCAGACGGGTCTGGGTTCTGCGATCCTGCCCGGGTCCGGCCTCGACGCGTCGCACTATCAGAACTTCGCCATCACCGACGACGAGCTGATCTTCTACTTCGCGCCGGGTGAACTTTTGCCGTCGTTGGCCGGCGCCAGCCAAGTCCATGTGCCGCGCAGCGCCGTCCCGCCGCTGTCGGTGAAGAGCTAGGGCGTCCTAGGCCGGAGGCTGTCACAGCCGCCGCCGTCCTCAGCGACTCGTGTGACTGTTGTGAAGATGCCGTTCCGGCTGGTCAGCTCGGCGCGAAGCTGTACACCTGGCCGTCGCTGGTGGCGGTGACCACCCGCCGGTCACGGCCGATCGACACGCCGACGGGATAGCCGGTCGCCTCGGGCAGCGGGTAGCTGTTGAGGGTGCGGCCGCTGCCGGGATCGAAGACCAGCAGCGTCATGCCCCGCGCGCCCTCACCGGGCCCACCAGTCACCACCGCATAGCCAACGCCCCGACCGGCCAGGCTCGACGTCGACAGCGGGCTGACGTCATTGCGGCGCCAGACCTCCTGGGCGTGGTCGCCGGCGTCCCTGAAGGCGACCAGCCGAGTGTCCGGGCCGCCGCCCGAGACGATCAATCCACCCGGTGTCACCGAGGGCGGTGTCTGCGCGAGGAACTTCAGCGGAACCGACCATTTCGGCTTGCCATCGGCGGCGTGCAGCGCCCACAACCGTTCGTCACGGCCGTTGACGTAGACCGTGGCTCCATCGCTGGACAGCACCGGGCTGCCCAGCACCCCCGCGGCTACCGCGTTGCTCGTCCATTCCCTGGTCAGCAGCGGACTTTGGCCCGGGTGGTACTTCAGCCCCACCAGCACCGCCGCCGGGGCGCCCGGCTCCCATAGGCCCAGCACCACCATCCCGTTCGAGGCCGCGAATGCCGGCGCCGCCGCGATCGGGCAGCCTGCTTGGGCCGTTTGGCAATCCGACAGCCCCCGGGTGAAGTCGCTTGGGTCGATGTTGTCGACCAGGTCCACCGAGTTGCCGACGACAGTGCCACGATGGCCGTCGAAAACCTGCACCTGCCCGAGGTGTGTGACAACAAGCAGTTCGCCGTGCCCGACAATCCTTGGTGTGGAGGGCATTCCGATGACCGGGCGGCGCCAGCGGATCCACTGGGTGACAGGGAAGGAGAGTATCGCCCCGGGTTGCCCGACGTAGAGGTTGTCGAAGCCGTCGAACAACGGGCCGGCGATACCACCGCCCTGGAACAGCCGCGTGCACCAACGCTGTCGGCCGTTGTCGTCGTTTTCCCACTCCATCAGCGAGCAGCCGCCGGGTGTCTGTGCGTTCGCCGCAAGCAAGTTTCGCGAGCTGAGCGCCACTGCCGAAGCCAGCGAACCCTTGACCGAGCGGGTCCAGCGCAGGGTCAGGCCACTGGCACCAGGAGTGGCGCTGTAGCTGCTGTTGGCCGCATCGCCGTACTGTGCGGGCCAACCCTGGGCGGGCTTCGTGTCGACCCAGGAGTCGGTGTTGCCGCAACCCGCCACGGCGACTGCCAAAACCATCACCGAGACCGCGGATGACCAATGCCGCACAGTACGGCGGGGGATCGGCCAGGGCACGGTGCGAGGGTAACCCGTGCCGGCTCGTACAGGTCCGATTGCCCGGCTCCCCGCGGTGCGGGCGCGCATCGTCGACGCGCGAGGCCTGTTGCCCGCTTCGCCATGCAACACGGCGCGGCGATAGGCTCTTCGGCCATGACGAGCATGTGGGGTGCCCCGATCCATCGCCGTTGGCGGGGATCGAATCTTCGTGACCCACGCCAAGCAAAGTTCCTCACGCCGGCCTCGCTGCGGTGGGTGCTGCGAAACCGCGCTTACACGCCCTGGTACCTGGTGCGCTACTGGCGGCTGCTGAAGTTCAAGCTGGCTAACCCGCACATCATCACCCGCGGAATGGTTTTCATCGGCAAGGGCGTCGAGATCCACGCGACACCGGAATTGGCGCAGCTGGAGATCGGACGCTGGGTGCACATCGGCGACAAGAACACGATCCGCGCGCACGAGGGCTCGCTGCGATTCGGCGACAAGGTGGTGTTGGGCCGCGACAACGTCATCAACTGTTACCTGGACATCGAGCTCGGGGATTCGGCGCTGATGGCTGACTGGTGCTACATCTGCGACTTCGACCACCGAATGGACGACATCAACCTGCCGATCAAGGACCAGGGCATCGTCAAGTCCCCGGTCCGGATCGGGCCGGACACCTGGGTCGGGGTGAAGGTGACCGTGCTGCGCGGTACCACCATCGGACGGGGCTGCGTGCTGGGGTCGCACGCCGTGGTCCGCGGCGATGTGCCGGATTATTCGATCGCGGTCGGAGCACCGGCCAAGGTGGTGAAAAACCGACGGCTCGCGTGGGAGACGTCGGCCGCCGAGCGCGCCGAGTTGGCCGCCGCGCTGGCCGACATCGAACGCAAGAAAGCGGCCCGCTGACCGGCCCTCAGTTGATGTCTTGGTAGCGGCGCAGCGCCTCGCTGCGCTCCGCGCCGTGATCGACGATCGGCTCGGGGTAGCCCGGCGGCCGGTCGCCTTCGGTCAGACGGACACCGTCTGCGTCGGCGAACTCGGCCACCCAGCGCCGCACGTAATCGCCTGAGGGATCGAACTTCTCGGCCTGCGCGGTCGGGTTGAAGACCCGAAAGTACGGCGCGGCATCGGTGCCGCATCCCGCGGACCACTGCCAGCCGTGCTGATTGCTGGCCATGTCGCCGTCGACCAGCCGATCGAGGAACCAGCGGGCACCCCACTGCCAGGGCAGGTGCAGGTCCTTGACCAGAAACGACGCCACAATCATCCGCACCCGGTTATGCATGTAGCCGGTTTCGCGTAGCTGACGCATACCGGCGTCGACGATCGGGAAGCCGGTTTCGCCGGCTTTCCAGGCCTCGAAGCGTTCTTCGGCTCTCGCGCCGGAATCCATCTTCATGGCGTCGAAGTCGCGGTTCCAGTTCCACCAGGCGCTGTCGGGCCAGTGATGCAGCACTGCGGCATAGAAGTCGCGAAACGCCAACTCCCGCAGATATGCTCGTGCGCCGGCGCGGCGCTGGTCCAAATCGGCGACCATCGTCCGCGGGTGGATGGTGCCGAACTTCAGATGCGCCGACATCCGGCTGGTGCCGTCGTGGTCGGGCCGGTTGCGGTCGTCGCCGTAGTCTTCGAGGCCCTGGTCGACGAATTTCTTCCACCGCCGCCTGGCGGCTGCCTCGCCCGCGGGCAGGTCGAGTTCGACGCCCGGGTCAGGTATCTCCACCGCTTTGGCGGTCTTGCCCAACTGCTTGGGATCGACCCAGTGCGCCGACTTGGCGCTGGATCGCGCCGCCGACCGCCACCCCATTTCCCGCCACCGGCCGAAGAACGGGGTGAACACCTTGTATGGGTCGCCGTTGTCCTTGGTTACCCGCCCCGGCGACACCAGGTACGGCGACCCGGTCGCTACCAGAGGGACGTCGCCCAACGCCGCGCGCACCCGGTCGTCGCGATGTCGGCCGTACGGTGCGAAGTCCTCCGAGACATGCACCGACGGCGCTTCGAGCTCCCTGACGAGTGCGGGAATGCGCTCCTCGGGTTGACCGCGCGTTACCAGAAGCCGCCCGTCCAGGTCGTCCCGCAACTGCCGCAGCGAGTCGCACAGAAACTGCATCCGCCGGTCGGCCGACGACGCCTCCAAGCGCGGATCGAGCACGAAACAGGCGAGCACCTCGTCGCTGTCGGCGGCCGCCCGCAGCAGCGGAGGATGGTCACGCAGTCGAAGGTCGCGGCGGAACCACAACAATGCGGGCATCAGCGGGTTATCTGCCTCACCGTCGGTTGAGTACCCAGATATGGCCCGACATCGCGGTGGCAAATGCACACCACAGCGGATACGGCAGCAGCGCGGCACCGGCGCGCGGATCGGCCGCTGCGGTCCGCCTGGTCAGGTCGACGCTGCTGGCTGTCAGCACCGCAGCTCCCACCGCCGAGGCCCCGAGCTTGTGGAACTTGAAGAACAACCAACTCCATCCGGCGTTGAGGACGAGGTTGGCGCCCAGCGCGATTGCGTAGTTGCGCGCCTCGCCATGGCGACCCGCTGCCCGCAGCCGGTCGATCGCCGTCGCAGAGGTGATCGCGATGTCGGTGTACAGCGTGGTCCAGGCCACCGGGAAGACGCCGTCGGGTGGCACATAGCCGGGTTTACGCAGGCGCGAGTACCACCTGGTGACCGCCGACTTGCTGGCTACGCTTCCCATTCCTGCAGTCGCTGCAACGCCAAGCGTGGTTGCGGCCAGTGTCTGCTTGTTCATCCGAGATCCCTTCGACGTGCTGCCAATTCTTTCAGTCGATTAAGTATTAATCAACTGAAGTAATCGTTGGACATGGATAAACTGAATCACGTCATGGGCCCCGAAGAGACCGCAGGCGGACGAGCCGCGCTTGAATCGCAGATCTCGGCTGATCTGCGGGTATTGACGGCCGAATCCGAACAGATCGGTCGAGTTTTCGCTGCGGCGTATGCCGTGCGGCCCACCGACTTTCGCGCGCTGCTGCATGTCATGGTCGCCGAAACCGCGGGGGCGCCGATCACCTCCGGCGAACTACGCCAGCGCATGGGGTTGTCGGGCGCGGCCATTACCTATCTGGTGGACCGGATGATGGCCTCGGGCCACATCACCCGGGAATCTGACCCAGGCGACAGACGCAAGGTGATCCTGCGGCATTCGGAATCCGGCCTCGCGACGGCCCGAGCGTTCTTCGCTCCGCTGGGAGCGCACACCCACGACGCGATGGCAGACTTACCCGACGCCGACCTGTCGGCGGCCAGCCGGGTCTTCACCGTGTTGATCGAGGCGATGCGGCGGTATCAGCATGAGCTCGAATTGCTCAAACAGCCGAAGAGGGGGTGAGTGTGCTGTGCTAACTGATTCGAACGGGATGACCACCCGCAAACGACGCCATATTGACGTCTGTCTGGACGACCAGGTTGCGTATCACGGTGTCACGACCGGGCTCGAACGCTACCGCCTGCCATACAACGCGCTGACGCAGACCAGCCTCGCCCACGTCGACCTGTCCACCGACTTTCTCGGCGTGCCCCTGCGCGCCCCGATATTGGTCGGCGCGATGACCGGCGGCGCCGAACTGTCGGGCACGATCAACAGAAATCTGGCCGCAGCCGCCCAACGCCTCGGCATCGGAATGATGTTGGGCTCTCAGCGGATCATGCTGGACAGTGCGTTGGGAGAGCGGGCGGCCGACAGCTTCACCGTCCGTGACGTAGCGCCGGATGTGTTGCTGTTCGGCAATATTGGCCTCGCGCAACTGACAGCGTGTGCTGTTGACGACATCTCCAAAGCGCTGAAACGCGTCGGCGCCGATGCGCTTGCGGTGCATACCAATCCGCTGCAGGAGGCCGTCCAGCAAGATGGTGACAGCGACTTCTCCGGCTCGGTCGACCGGCTGCGGGAGGTCGCTGGTGCACTGCAGTATCCGGTGCTCCTCAAGGAAGTGGGCCACGGAATCGGTACCTCGGCGGTCACGGAGTTGATGGGTCAGTCCGGCGAGCTGCCGGTGGCCGCGATCGACGTCGCCGGCGCCGGCGGTACGTCGTGGTCGCGCGTGGAGCAACTCGTTCGCTACGGCGAGGTGCGTTACCCCGATCTGGCCGACTGGGGCATACCCACCGCGCAGGCCATCGTGGAGGTGCGCGAGGCGCTGCCCGCGGTCCCGCTGGTCGCCTCCGGCGGCATTCGCACCGGTATGGACGCGGCCAAAGCGCTCGCATTGGGCGCCGACGTAGTGGCGATCGCCCGCCCGCTGCTCGCGTCAGCGATCGAATCCACGGAGGCCGTGGTGGATTGGCTGCAGCGGTTCATCGACGAACTACGCATCTGCTTGCACGGAGCCGGCGCAGCGGATCTACTGGCCTTGCGCTACGTCGGCGTCACGCCGATCATGTAGTCGGGTTTGGTCGTCGGATATGGCTGTCATCCTGGCCTACGGCTCGCCGGCGCTCGGACATCTGTTTCCGCTCGCCGCGCTGCTGAGCGAGTTGGCCGAGCGCGGACACGAGGTCCACCTGCGGACCATGTCGGCCGGCGTTGCGAAAGCACATGCCGCGGGCATCAACACCGAGCCGGTCGACGCTCGCATCGAGGCCATCGTCGCACGGGATTGGATGGCGCGAAACGCGTTGGACGTCTTGAAGATGTCGATCGACGTGTTGTGCCGACGGGCGGCATTGGAGGTCGAGGATCTGCGGGCCGGCATCGAGCGGGTGCGACCCGACGCGGTGATTGTCGACGCGAACTGCTGGGGCGCGATGTCGGTGGCCGACGCGGGCGATCTGCCGTGGCTGGTGTTCTCACCGTTCACGCCGTACTTGCGGTCGTCCGGTGTGCCGCCATTCGGCCCGGGACTGCGGCCACTGCCCGGAGTTGTCGGCCGACTGCGCGATGCGTCGATTCGCCCGTTCGTGACACATCTCTTCGACCGGCGAATCGTGCCCCGGGTGAACGCTGTTCGCGCTTCGGTTGGGGCGCCGATGGTCAGTTCAGTCGACGAATTGATGCGACGGGCACCACTGTTGCTGGCGGTTGGAGGCGAGCCGTTCGAGTATCCGCATCCCGGTTGGGGCGATGCGGTTCACCTCGTTGGTGCCTGCGTATTCGAGCCTGCGACTGCGCCGGTGCCCGAATGGGTCGCATCGATCGACCGGCCGATCGTGTTGGTCAGCACATCCTCGCTCAAGCAGGCCGACACCGTGCTGGCGTGCACCGCTTTGCAGGCGTTGGCCGACGAACCGGTGCACGTTGTCGCGACCTTTCCGGCGGGGGTGCCTCAGGGCTTGCCTACTCCGGCGAACGCCACAGTGCGCCAATTCGTGGCGCATGGTGCGGTGCTCGATCGCGCGTGCTGTGCGATCACCCACGGCGGGATGGGCACGACGGTCAAGGCCCTCGACCGCGGTGTGCCGGTCTGCGTCGTTCCGTTCGCTCGCGATCAGGCCGAGGTCGCGCGCCGGGTGCAGATGGCTCGCTGTGGCATCCGGCTACCGGCCGACAAACTCAGCGTGCCGGCGCTGCGCGAATCCGTTCGGACAGCCATGACCATGACCGACGGCGCGCGCCGTGTGGCAGCCGGTTTCGCCGCGACCGGCGGCGTCGCGCGAGGAGCTGATTTGATCGAAGCGCATCTGCGTCGGCCCGTTGCCCGGGGCGTCTGAACGGCCGGTCAGCGCCGAACCGCGATATCGATGCGAAAGTCGTTCAGAGCCAGCAACTCTCGAATTGAAGCGCCGAACGATTTTCAGACGAGGTCTTTCGCTACGGCGCTATCAGTCGCCGACGATTTCGGTTGAGGGATAACGAGTTCACCTTCGAAGGTCGACATCGCGGTGATCATGGCGGTGAAAACTCGGTGAGCGGCAAACAGTTCCTCATCAGAGAGGTCCGCGAGCGCGGCGCGCAGGTGAATACCGAGTGGGGTGAAGAACCGACGCGCGAGTTCCATTCCGCGTTGCTCATACCGAAGCAGCGCTTTGCGCCGATCCGCGGGATCCGATTCGCGGCGAACATGGCCGGCGTCGATCATCCTGTCCACCAGGTAGGTGATCGCAGCGGGGGATACGTCCATCCGCTGCCTCAGTTGAGCCATCGTCAACGGTTTGCCGGCAGTTTCGGCGACCATGACGTGCAGCAGTGCGTGAAAGTCGTTGCCGCTCACGTCGTGCTGGCGCGCGAAATAGCGACCTATCCGATCGGACTGTGCCGTAACCGCCCGCATATCGGCCGACATTAGCTTTTCAAGCTCTGGCCTGCTAGGAGGTGCACCGTTCGTGCCCCGCTTAGTCACCTGACCGCATCCTTCTTCGCGATTTCGGAGAGCGTATCCGAAATCCGATGGATCAGCGACAATATGACCCCCTCCGCACAATGTCTCGTGTCCGCGCTGCGACATCGCCGCGTTGAGCGTGGCGCACGCGGGCCCAGAGTAGTGGCCCGCTTTTGACCGCTGCTACCGCCCGTCCTTGGTCCGCACCTGGGCCCAGCCGGCCTACAGATTGGGGTGAGAGCACTGCCAGCCGCGTTTTCCGGGGTTTCTTGTCGCGCAACGGGATCGGCGTTCAGCGCGGATACTTGTCAAGAAGCGGACGATCGCCGGTCACGACCCGCTGGGCTATTTGCGCAATCGGGGTGTTGGATTCTTGCGACAACTGCCTGAGGAATTCGAATGCTTCAGTCGCGTCGATGTCGAAACGTTCCATCAGCCTGCCTTTTGCCTGGCCGATGACATCCCGAGACACCAGCGCGCTACGAAACTGCAGGTCACGCCGCATCATGTTCCAAACGAGCGCCGTGTGGGTGGCGAAAATCAGGCCCAAGTTGACTGATCCGTCATCGAAGGCGTTGGCCGGTTCCGCGTAAAAGTTCAGCGCGGCCATGGTGGCGCCTTGTCTGAACATCCCTAAAGACAAGATTGATCGAATCGGCGTCTGCTTGAGCGCCTCTTCACGGTAGAGCGGCCAACGGTCTTCAGCGTCGAGATCATCGATCCGGACGCTGTCTTGAAGGGCGGCCGCCGTCAGGCACGGTCCCTGTCGATACCGACCCTGGATCTCGTCCAGCATGACAGGATAGTGATGGGTTGCTGCCGCTGTTTGGCTGCGGCGGCGCCTCTCCGTCACGGTGATGCCCGCATATTCTGCGCCAGGCACCGACTCGGCAGCACCCGCAATGAGTTCACGCAACAGTGCCGGTGTATCGAACGACGCACGATGGTGCAGGTCGGCCACCAGTTGCGCGGCTCGGAGGAACATCGCGCTTTGCGAATTCACCTGAAAGCTTCGGCA